>NZ_BAAAPW010000001.1:0-1237021 GCF_039531345.1 Agromyces tropicus
GGGGTTGGTTGAACCATTTTTTTTGGAGAGTTTGATCCTGGCTCAGGACGAACGCTGGCGGCGTGCTTAACACATGCAAGTCGAACGATGAAGCCTAGCTTGCTGGGTGGATTAGTGGCGAACGGGTGAGTAACACGTGAGTAACCTGCCCTGGACTCTGGGATAACCCCGAGAAATCGGAGCTAATACCGGATAGGACCTTTCCCCGCATGGGGTTTGGTGGAAAGTTTTTCGGTTTGGGATGGACTCGCGGCCTATCAGCTTGTTGGTGAGGTAATGGCTCACCAAGGCGTCGACGGGTAGCCGGCCTGAGAGGGTGACCGGCCACACTGGGACTGAGACACGGCCCAGACTCCTACGGGAGGCAGCAGTGGGGAATATTGCACAATGGGCGCAAGCCTGATGCAGCAACGCCGCGTGCGGGATGACGGCCTTCGGGTTGTAAACCGCTTTTGTCAGGGAAGAAGGGCTTCGGCTTGACGGTACCTGGAGAAAAAGGACCGGCTAACTACGTGCCAGCAGCCGCGGTAATACGTAGGGTCCGAGCGTTGTCCGGAATTATTGGGCGTAAAGAGCTCGTAGGCGGTTTGTCGCGTCTGCTGTGAAATCCAGGGGCTCAACCCCTGGCCTGCAGTGGGTACGGGCAGACTTGAGTGGTGTAGGGGAGACTGGAATTCCTGGTGTAGCGGTGGAATGCGCAGATATCAGGAGGAACACCGATGGCGAAGGCAGGTCTCTGGGCACTTACTGACGCTGAGGAGCGAAAGCGTGGGGAGCGAACAGGATTAGATACCCTGGTAGTCCACGCCGTAAACGTTGGGCGCTAGATGTGGGGACCTTTCCACGGTTTCCGTGTCGTAGCTAACGCATTAAGCGCCCCGCCTGGGGAGTACGGCCGCAAGGCTAAAACTCAAAGGAATTGACGGGGGCCCGCACAAGCGGCGGAGCATGCGGATTAATTCGATGCAACGCGAAGAACCTTACCAAGGCTTGACATACACCGGAACACCCTGGAGACAGGGGACTCTTTGGACACTGGTGTACAGGTGGTGCATGGTTGTCGTCAGCTCGTGTCGTGAGATGTTGGGTTAAGTCCCGCAACGAGCGCAACCCTCGTCGCATGTTGCCAGCACGTTATGGTGGGGACTCATGTGAGACTGCCGGGGTCAACTCGGAGGAAGGTGGGGATGACGTCAAATCATCATGCCCCTTATGTCTTGGGCTTCACGCATGCTACAATGGCCGGTACAAAGGGCTGCGATGTCGTAAGGCGGAGCGAATCCCAAAAAGCCGGTCTCAGTTCGGATTGAGGTCTGCAACTCGACCTCATGAAGTCGGAGTCGCTAGTAATCGCAGATCAGCAACGCTGCGGTGAATACGTTCCCGGGCCTTGTACACACCGCCCGTCAAGTCATGAAAGTCGGTAACACCCGAAGCCGGTGGCCTAACCCTTGTGGAGGGAGCCGTCGAAGGTGGGATCGGTGATTAGGACTAAGTCGTAACAAGGTAGCCGTACCGGAAGGTGCGGCTGGATCACCTCCTTTCTAAGGAGCTACTCGCACCCTTTCGGGGGTGCGCAGTGCATGCCGGTTCCGAGGCGAACGTCCTCGGTCGGTGAGCTCATGGGTGGAACATTGACATAGGTGCTCGTCTGGATGGTTCAGACCTAGTACGCCTGCTTCGGTGGGTTGGAACGGTGGGGGCCGGATGGTCGGGTACGTGCACGCTGTTGGGTCCTGAGGGACCGGACATGGCCTGGTGCCTCCTGTCGGGGGTGCGGGTCGGGGTTGGTTCCCCGTGCAGGCCTTCATCGTTGCCGGCGTTCGCTGGTGGGGGTGGGGGTGCTGTCCGTCTGTTGAGAACTACATAGTGGACGCGAGCATCTTAGATTCGATGCCCTGGTCGCTCTTCGTGAGTGGTGGGGTGTCGGGTCACAAGGTCAAGCACGGTGCGCCCTTCGGGGTGTGCCGGACTGATCATTGGTCACCATCATCCTTCGGGGTGGTGGTTTCTGAAAACTCATGTGATTTCAAGTTTCTAAGAGCAAACGGTGGATGCCTTGGCATCTGGAGCCGAAGAAGGACGTCGTAATCTGCGATAAGCCTCGGGGAGCTGATAAACGAGCTGTGATCCGAGGATTTCCGAATGGGGAAACCCCGCCAGGCCCTTCGGGTGACCTGGTGACTCCCGCCTGAATGTATAGGGCGGGTAGAGGGAACGTGGGGAAGTGAAACATCTCAGTACCCACAGGAAGAGAAAACAACCGTGATTCCGTGAGTAGTGGCGAGCGAAAGCGGAAGAGGCTAAACCGGCCTTGTGTGATACCCGGCAGGGGTTGCATGGTCGGGGTTGTGGGACCTTTCGTGCTGTTCTGCCGGACAGCGACGGTGACGCGTCGGGTATAGACGAACCGGATTGAAAGCCGGACCGGAGTGGGTGTGAGTCCCGTAGTCGAAATGCCTGGCCGGCCGGAAGGGGATCCCAAGTAGCACGGGGCCCGAGAAATCCCGTGTGAATCTGTCAGGACCACCTGATAAGCCTAAATACTCCCAGATGACCGATAGCGGACAAGTACCGTGAGGGAAAGGTGAAAAGTACCCCGGGAGGGGAGTGAAAGAGTACCTGAAACCGTTTGCTTACAAACCGTCGGAGCCTCCTTGTTGGGGTGACGGCGTGCCTTTTGAAGAATGAGCCTGCGAGTTAGTGATCTGTGGCGAGGTTAACCCGTGTGGGGTAGCCGTAGCGAAAGCGAGTCTGAATAGGGCGATTGAGTCGCAGGTCCTAGACCCGAAGCGAAGTGATCTATCCATGGCCAGGTTGAAGCGACGGTAAGACGTCGTGGAGGACCGAACCCACTTAGGTTGAAAACTGAGGGGATGAGCTGTGGATAGGGGTGAAAGGCCAATCAAACTTCGTGATAGCTGGTTCTCTCCGAAATGCATTTAGGTGCAGCGTTGCGTGTTTCTTGCCGGAGGTAGAGCTACTGGATGGCCGATGGGCCTCAACAGGTTACTGACGTCAGCCAAACTCCGAATGCCGGTAAGTGAGAGCGCAGCAGTGAGACGGTGGGGGATAAGCTTCATCGTCGAGAGGGAAACAACCCAGACCACCGACTAAGGTCCCTAAGCGCGTGCTAAGTGGGAAAGGATGTGGAGTTGCACAGACAACCAGGAGGTTGGCTTAGAAGCAGCCACCCTTGAAAGAGTGCGTAATAGCTCACTGGTCAAGTGATTCCGCGCCGACAATGTAACGGGGCTCAAGCACGTCACCGAAGTCGTGGCATTGACATTTATGGTAGGCCTTCGTGGTCCAGCCGTGTCGATGGGTAGGAGAGCGTCGTGTGCCGGGTGAAGCGGCGGTGGAAACCAGCCGTGGACGGCACACGAGTGAGAATGCAGGCATGAGTAGCGAAAGACGGGTGAGAAACCCGTCCTCCGGAAGACCAAGGGTTCCAGGGTCAAGCTAATCTGCCCTGGGTAAGTCGGGACCTAAGGCGAGGCCGACAGGCGTAGTCGATGGACAACGGGTTGATATTCCCGTACCGGCGAAGAACCGCCCACACGAGACCAGGAGTGCTAAGCATCCCAAGCCGTGCATGATCCCTTCGGGGTGACGCGCGGGGCGGCATGCGACCCCGTCTGGTGGAGTGAGCGTGATAACAGGTGTGACGCAGGAAGGTAGCCCAGCCCGGGCGATGGTTGTCCCGGGGCAAGCGTGTAGGCCGAGCGATAGGCAAATCCGTCGCTCATGATGGTTGAGACGCGATGCGGATGAAAAGTGGGTGATCCTATGCTGCCGAGAAAAGCATCGACGCGAGGTTCCAGCCGCCCGTACCCCAAACCGACTCAGGTGGTCAGGTAGAGAATACCGAGGAGATCGAGAGAATCGTGGTTAAGGAACTCGGCAAAATGCCCCCGTAACTTCGGGAGAAGGGGGGCCGGATACGTGAACACCCTCGCGGTGGGAAGCGTTGAAGGCCGCAGAGACCAGTGGGAAGCGACTGTTTACTAAAAACACAGGTCCGTGCCAAGTCGCAAGACGATGTATACGGACTGACGCCTGCCCGGTGCTGGAAGGTTAAGAGGACCGGTTAGCTCTTCGGAGCGAAGCTGAGAATTTAAGCCCCAGTAAACGGCGGTGGTAACTATAACCATCCTAAGGTAGCGAAATTCCTTGTCGGGTAAGTTCCGACCTGCACGAATGGCGTAACGACTTCCCAGCTGTCTCAACCGCGAACTCGGCGAAATTGCATTACGAGTAAAGATGCTCGTTACGCGCAGAAGGACGGAAAGACCCCGTGACCTTTACTACAGCTTGGTATTGGTGTTCGGTGTGGCTTGTGTAGGATAGGTGGGAGACTGTGAAGCGGGCACGCCAGTGTTCGTGGAGTCATTGTTGAAATACCACTCTGGTCACTCTGGATATCTAACTTCGAACCGTGATCCGGTTCAGGGACAGTGCCTGGTGGGTAGTTTAACTGGGGCGGTTGCCTCCCAAAGAGTAACGGAGGCGCCCAAAGGTTCCCTCAACCTGGTTGGCAATCAGGTGGCGAGTGTAAGTGCACAAGGGAGCTTGACTGTGAGACTGACAGGTCGAGCAGGGACGAAAGTCGGGACTAGTGATCCGGCAGTGGCTTGTGGAAGCGCTGTCGCTCAACGGATAAAAGGTACCTCGGGGATAACAGGCTGATCTTGCCCAAGAGTCCATATCGACGGCATGGTTTGGCACCTCGATGTCGGCTCGTCGCATCCTGGGGCTGGAGTAGGTCCCAAGGGTTGGGCTGTTCGCCCATTAAAGCGGTACGCGAGCTGGGTTTAGAACGTCGTGAGACAGTTCGGTCCCTATCCTCTGCGCGCGCAGGAAATTTGAGAGGATCTGACCCTAGTACGAGAGGACCGGGTTGGACGAACCTCTGGTGTGCCAGTTGTTCCGCCAGGAGCACCGCTGGTTAGCTACGTTCGGGATGGATAACCGCTGAAAGCATCTAAGCGGGAAGCCGGCCTCGAGATGAGATTTCCATCCCCTTCGGGGGGAGAGGCTCCCAGCCAGACGACTGGGTTGATAGGCCAGATGTGGAAGCACCGCAAGGTGTGCAGCTGACTGGTACTAATACGCCGACAACTTGACAATCACTCATTCACACCATCGTTGTAAGGCAGCGGTGTGGAGCCTGATACTCGCGTCCACTCTGTGGTTCCCTTCAGACGGAAACACACACAACCGAACAGAGACAACACCCCCACCCCCCGGAAGCTAAGACTCGCAGCGCCGATGGTACTGCAGGGGCGACCCTGTGGGAGAGTAGGACACCGCCGGACATTCATTGCAGAGTGGCCACCCGCAGCGTTCAATAGCGAACGCCGGCGGGTGGCCATTCTTCGTTAACGCAGGGGCTCCGCAACGGCCCGAGAGTACGGTTGAGTCCACAGGACTCCCAAGGCAGGACGACAGGAACACCGTGAGCGATTCCACGCAGGATCCCGGCGAGCGCCGGAAGGACCGAGACGACGATCGCCGCAGCGGCCGTGCTGAGCGCTCCGGGAGTTCGGGCCAGGGTCGTCGGCCCGGTCGGGACGGCGGGCCGCGAGGCGGCGCCGGCGCGAGGTCGTCCGGGCGCGAGGGCGAGCGTCGCTCCGGTTCGCGCGACGATCGCGGGCAGGACCGAGGACATCATGCGCGTGGCGGGACCCGGCGCGACGACGACCGCTCGTACGGCGCGAGTCGCGACGGCGGACGGTCATACGGTTCGCGTCGCGACGGGGAGCGGTCGTCCGGGGCGCGTCGCGATGACGCGCGTGGATACGGTTCCCGCCGTGAGGGCGAGCGGTCCTCCGGCCAGCGGCGAGACGGGGACCGGTCGTACGGCGCCGGTCGTGACGGCGGGCGGTCGTACGGTTCGCGTCGTGACGGTGACCGGTCGTCCGCGCCTCGTCGCGATCGGGACGGCGCGCGGGGCTTCTCCCGCGACGACCGACGCGATCAGGGGCAGGGCCGCGGCCGACCCGAGCGCTCGGGCGGAGCGCGTGAGCCGCGTCACGGCGGGCGCGTCGCCGGCCGCCCGGCGCAGCGCGCCGGCGATCGGGGGCGGGATCGCGCGCCGCGCGCGGCCGTCCACGGCGCCGCCGAGTTGGCGGTCCGGCCGCGACACGACGATCCGCCGGTCGCTGACCGGATCACGCCGAGGGACCTCGACTCCGCCGCGCGTGCCGAACTGAAGACCCTCTCGAAGGAGAACGCCGACTGGGTCGCGCGGCACCTCGTCGCCGCGGCCGAGGCGCTGGAGGACGACCCGGGCCTGGCGCACCGTCACGCGCTCTCCGCCGCGCGTCGTGCAGGACGCGTTGCCGTCGTCCGCGAGACCCTCGCGATCACGGCCTACGCCACGGGGGACTTCCCGCTCGCGCTGCGCGAGCTCCGCACCTACCGCCGGCTCTCCGGGCACGACGACCAGATCGCGCTCATGGTCGACAGCGAACGCGGTGTCGGGCGACCGGACCGGGCCCTCGAGCTCGGCCGCTCCGTCGACCGCTCGACGCTTCCCCCGCAGGTGCAGGCCGCGCTCGCGATCGCGATGTCCGGCGCACGCCTGGATCTCGACCAGCCCGAGCTCGCCCTCGCCGAACTCGAGATCCCGCAGCTCGACCCCGATCGCGCGTTCTCGTACAGCCCGGCCCTGTTCGCCGCCTACGCCGAGGTCCTCGAGGAGCTCGAGCGGACGGACGAGGCGGCCGACTGGCGCGCCCTCACGGAGCGCGCCGAGGCGGCGCTCGACGGTGCGCGTCCGGACTTCGTCGAGGTCTTCGAGCTCGAGGAGGACGAGGCGCCCGTGCCGATCGCCGACGGCGGGAACCCGGTCGACGACGAGGCCGCGACGGCAGCCGAGGAAGACGTCGAGTCAGGATCGTCGACGGACGTCGAGGGAGCCGATTCGGAGGCCGAGCCGACCGAGTCGTCCGACCCCGCGGATGCGATCGAGCCGGAGGTCGCGGCGATCCTCGCCGAGACCGCGGGACTCGACGACGACACCGACCGGGCATGAGCCCGCTGTTCGGCCCGCGCCGCGGCGCGGCGCCCCTCGACGGCGTCGACGCCGTCTTCGCGGACCTCGATGGTGTCGTGTACGCCGGACCGCACGCGATCCCGCATGCGGTCGAGAGCCTGAACCGGGTCGCCGAGACGATGCCGGTCGCGTACCTCACGAACAACGCGTCGCGCAGCGACGAGCAGGTCGCCGCGCACCTGCGCTCGCTCGGGCTGCGCCCCTCCGCTCGGGACGTCGTCACCTCGCCGCAGGCCGCGATACGGCTGCTCGCGGCATCCGTCGACCCGGGGTCCCTCGTGCTCGTCGTCGGCGGCGACGGCATCGTCACCGAGCTCGAGCGGCACGGCTACCGCGTGACGCGCTCGGCCGACGATGCACCGGACGCGGTGATGCAGGGCTTCCACCCCGACGTGGGATGGCGGCAGCTCGCGGAGGCGGCCTTCGCCCTCAACGCCCACGGCGGCCCGGGGGAGCCGGGCGGCATCCCGTGGATCGCGACCAACATGGACTGGACCATCCCCGTCGAGCGCGGCATCGCCCCCGGCAACGGCACGCTGGTGTCGGCCGTGCACACGGCCGCAGGGCGCTTCCCGGAGGTCGCGGGCAAGCCGGAGGCGCCGATCTTCGACGAGGCGTGCGAGCGGTTCGGCGCCGAACGGCCGCTCATGGTCGGCGACCGGCTCGACACCGACATCCGCGGAGCCAACCGCGCCGGCATGGCCTCGCTGCTCGTGCTCACCGGCATCGACCGGGCGAAGCAGGCGCTGGCGGCGGATGCCGCGAGCCGGCCGGACTTCATCGTCGCCGACCTGCGGCAGCTGCACGATCCGTACCCCGAGGTGGAGCGACGCCGCGGCGGAGTGCGCGTCGGGCGCGCCGAGGTGCGCGTCGACGGCCGCCGCGTCGTGATCGAGCGCGACGGCGACGAGCCGCTCGACCTCCTGCGCGCAGCGTGCCTCGCGATCTGGGAGTGCGGGACGGCGATCCACGCCCTGGACGTGCCCGAGCGCCTGTACCGCTGATCCGGGCCGACGCCGCTCGGGCCGGGCCCGATGCGATCCGCCCCGCGGCGCGGGCCGCCCTCGGTGACGGCGGCACCGGGTACCGTGGAGGCGTGAGCACAGGAGACCTCGACGCCGACGAGCCGATGGAGACGACCGACGACCTCCCGGCGTCCGCCGCCGACGCGCTCGAGGCGATCGACAGGGCGCCGCTCGAGGAGCGCGCCGCGGGATTCGACGCGCTGGCCGAGCAGTTGCGGCGCGAGCTCGAGCGGTCCGACCCGGCGCGCGCCGCGGGCTGATCGGTGGCCGACCAGCGGCTCGATGCGGCACTGGCGGCGCGGGGGCTCGCCCGTTCGCGCACGCACGCGGCCGCGCTCATCGCCGACGGCGCGGTGCGCGTCGACGGCCGGCCGGCGACGAAGGCCTCCCACCGCGTGGCGGAGGACGCCGTGATCGACGTGGCCGGCGCCGACCACTACGTCAGTCGCGCGGCGCACAAGCTCCTCGCCGCACTCGATGCCTTCGCCGTCGACCCGGCCGATCGCGTCGTGCTCGACGCCGGCGCGTCGACCGGCGGGTTCACCCAGGTGCTGCTCGAGCGGGGCGCGCGCACGGTGCTGGCGGTCGACGTGGGACACGGCCAGCTGGCCGCGCAACTGCAGGGCGCTGCGGGGCTCGTCCTCGTCGAGGGCTGCAACGTGCGTCACCTCGATGCGCCGAGGCTCGCCGCCCTGACCGGGGTCGCGGAGCGCCCGACGCTCGTGACCGCCGACCTGTCGTTCATCTCGCTCACCACCGTCCTGCCCGCACTGCAGGCGTCGGCCGCGCCGGACGCCGAGTTCGTCCTCCTCGTGAAGCCGCAGTTCGAGGTCGGTCGCAGCGGCACGCGCGAGGGCGTCGTGCGCGACGCCGACGCCCGTGGCGACGCCGTCATGAACGTGCTGTGGGCCGCCCACGACCTCGGCCTGCGCACCGCCGGCGTCCTGTCCTCCCCGATCGCCGGCACGCACGGCAATCTCGAGGTCCTGGTCCTGCTGAGCACGACTCGGGGCGGGGATCCGTCAGAATGGTCGGGTCGGGTCCGAGAATCGACAGGAGGCGTCACGGCGTGAGCGATGCACGGCACTTCCTCGTGGTCTCGCACACCGGTCGTACCTCGGCACTGGATGCCACGGCCGACGTGTGCGGCCAGCTCGCGTCCGCCGGTGCGATCCCCGTGGTCGCCGCGGAGCAGTGGCACGACGTCATGTCGGCGCTGCCCGAGCTCGAGGGCATGGTCAAGCGGTTCGAGGAGGTCTCGCCGGCCTCGATCGAGCTCGTGATCGTGCTCGGCGGCGACGGCACGATCCTGCGCGCCGCCGAGCTCACGCGCGACCATCCCGTGCCGCTGCTCGGCGTGAACCTCGGCCACGTCGGCTTCCTCGCCGAGAGCGAACGCGACGACCTGGGCTACACGGTCGGCCGCGCACTCGCACGCGACTACACGGTCGAGGAGCGCACGACCCTGTCGGTCCGCGCCAAGGTCGCCGAGGAGGTCGTCTACGAGGGCTGGGCACTCAACGAGGCGACGGTCGAGAAGGCCGAGCGCGAGCGCATGCTCGAGGTCGTCATCGAGGTCGACCGGCGGCCGCTGTCGTCGTTCGGCTGCGACGGCGTCGTGATGTCCACGCCGACCGGGTCCACGGCGTACTCGTTCTCCGCCGGGGGGCCGGTCGTCTGGCCCGCCGTCGAGGCGCTCCTGCTGGTGCCGCTCAGCGCGCACGCGCTCTTCGCTCGCCCGCTCGTCGTCGGGCCGGAGTCCTCGCTCGCAGTCGAGGTGCTCCAGCGCACCGAGGCGTCCGCCGTCATCTGGTGCGACGGGCGACGGATGTTCGAGCTGCCGCCCGGGGCTCGCGTCATCGTCCGCCGGTCGACCGTGCCGGTCCGGCTCGCACGGCTCCACCAGGCCCCGTTCACCGATCGGCTCGTCAACAAGTTCCAGCTCCCCGTGACGGGATGGAAGGGGCCGGTCGCCGGTGATTGAGGAACTCGGGATCCGCGACCTCGGCGTGATCGCCGAGGCCGCGCTGCCGCTCGGACCGGGATTCACGGCGGTCACGGGCGAGACGGGCGCGGGCAAGACCATGGTCGTCACGGCGCTCGGGCTCCTCCTCGGCTCCCGTGCCGACGCCGGCACCGTGCGCGCGGGCGCGAAGCAGGCATGGGTCGAGGGGCGGTGGCTGCTCGCCGACCCCGACGCCGTGGCCGAGCGCGTCGCCGACGCCGGCGGCGAGATCGACGCGGGCGAGCTGCTGCTCGGGCGATCGGTGTCCGCCGAGGGCCGGAGCCGCGCGATCGTCGGCGGCCGCAGCGCGCCGGTCGGGGTCCTCGCCGAGCTCGCCGACCACCTCGTCGTCGTGCACGGGCAGGCCGACCAGCAGCGACTGCGCTCGGCGACCGCGCAGCGGGAGGCGCTCGACCGCTTCGCCGGGCCCGACCTGGGCGCGGTGCTCGGCGAGTACCGTTCGGCCTTCCGCGCCTGGCGATCCGAGGCCGAGGAACTCCGTGCGCTCCGCGACCATCACGACGAGCGGCTCCGCGAGGCCGAGGAGCTGCGGCAGGCGCTCGACGAGCTCGAGGCGGCGGATCCGCAGCCCGGAGAGGACGACGCGCTCCAGGAGCGCGCCGAACGGCTGACCAACCTCGAGGAGCTGCGGCTCGCCGCCGCCCAGGCCCGTGAGCTCGTCTCCGCGGAGGTCGCAGGTGACGACACTCCCGACGCGATCACGCTCGTCGAGTCCGCACGCCGCCACGTCGAGCGGGTCGTCGCGCACGACGCCGCGCTCGCACCGATCGCCGAGGGCATCGCGAGCGCCGGCTTCGCCCTCGCCGACGCCGCGACCGAGCTGTCGAGCTACCTGGCCGGACTCGACGCCGACGGCGCCGCGGAGCTCGAGACGGTCCAGGAGCGGCGGGCCGTGCTCACCGCGCTCGCGCGTCGGCACGGATCCCTCGACGCCGCCCTGTCCTTCCGGCACGACGGCGGGCTCCGGCTCGTCGAGCTCGACGGCGACGACGACCGGATCGCCGAACTCGAGGACCGGGTCGCGCAGCACGCGGCCGCGGTCGACGAACTGGCCGACCGACTCACGGCGCTCCGCACGGACGCGGCCGGTCGCCTGGCCGCGGCCGTCACGGCGGAGCTGTCGGCGCTCGCCATGCCCGACGCCGAACTCACGGTGGCGGTCGAACGGGCCGCGGAGCCCGCGGCGCACGGGCGCGACCAGGTCGCGATCCTCCTGCGACCTCATTCCGGCACCGAGCCCCGTCCGGTCGCGAAGGGCGCGTCGGGCGGCGAGCTCTCGCGGGTGATGCTCGCGATCGAGGTGGTCATCGCCGGGGCCGATCCGGTGCCCACGTTCGTCTTCGACGAGGTCGACGCCGGCGTCGGCGGCGCCGCCGCGATCGAGATCGGCCGCCGGCTCGCGCGGCTCGCCGAGCGGTCGCAGGTCATCGTCGTGACGCACCTCGCCCAGGTCGCGGCGTTCGCCACGAACCACCTGAGCGTCGTGAAGGGCACCGACGGCCGGGTGACGGCGTCGAGCGTCCGCCAGCTCGAGGGCACCGATCGCGAGGCCGAGATGGCGCGACTGCTCTCCGGGCTCGCCGACTCCGAGTCCGGGCTCGCCCACGCACGCGAGCTGCTCGAGATCGCCGACCGCGACGCCGCCTGACGCGCGACACGCCGCGCAGTCGCATCGTCCCCGGTCGGGTCCGAGCCCGGATTCATGCGGCACGCGGCCGGGGCGGCACCCCGCAGCACGGGTGTCGGAGCATTCCCAGCCGGGAGTCGGATAGACTACAAGCCCGTGGTGGATGATCGCGGCGCAGACATTTCGAACACTGAACTCACGAACACCGTGACCAAGCACATCTTCGTGACTGGCGGTGTCGTTTCCTCACTGGGCAAGGGCCTGACGGCGGCAAGCCTCGGCAACCTGCTCACGGCGCGGGGCCTGCGGGTGGTGATGCAGAAGCTCGACCCCTACCTCAACGTCGATCCCGGCACGATGAACCCGTTCCAGCACGGCGAGGTCTTCGTGACCGACGACGGCGCCGAGACCGACCTCGACATCGGCCACTACGAGCGCTTCCTCGACATCAACCTGTCGCAGGCCGCGAACGTCACGACGGGCCAGATCTACTCGACGGTCATCGCCAAGGAGCGTCGCGGCGAGTACCTCGGCGACACCGTCCAGGTGATCCCGCACATCACCGACGAGATCAAGCGCCGGATGCGCCTGCAGGCGTCCGAGACGCCGAAGCCCGACGTGATCATCACCGAGATCGGCGGGACGGTCGGCGACATCGAGTCGCAGCCGTTCATCGAGTCCGCCCGCCAGGTGCGCCACGAGCTCGGCCGCAAGAACGTGTTCTTCGTGCACGTCTCGCTCGTGCCGTTCATGGGCGCCTCGGGCGAGCAGAAGACGAAGCCGACGCAGCACTCCGTCGCCGCGCTGCGCTCCATCGGCATCCAGCCCGACGCGCTCGTGCTCCGCAGCGACCGTCCCGTCACCGAGGCGAACAAGCGCAAGATCGCGCTCATGTGCGACGTCGACGAGGGCGCCGTCGTGAACGCGGTCGACGTGCCCTCCATCTACGACATCCCGACGATGCTGCACGAGCAGGGGCTCGACGCGTACCTCATCGACGCGCTCGACCTCGACGGCAAGGCGGCCGAGGTCGACTGGTCGGCCTGGTCCGACCTGCTGAAGGTCGTGCACGACCCCGCCCACGAGGTCACCATCGGCCTCGTCGGCAAGTACATCGACCTGCCCGACGCCTACCTCTCGGTCACCGAGGCGCTGCGCGCCGGCGGCTTCGCGAACGACACGCGCGTGACCATCGAGTGGATCCCGTCCGACGAGTGCCGCACGCCCGAGGGCGCGAAGGAGAAGCTCTCGCACCTCGACGGCATCTGCGTGCCCGGCGGCTTCGGCGTCCGCGGCATCGAGGGCAAGCTCGGCGCCCTGCACTTCGCGCGCGAGAACGGCATCCCCACGCTCGGGCTGTGCCTCGGCCTGCAGTGCATGGTGATCGAGTACTCCCGCAACGTGGTCGGCCTGGCCGACGCGTCGTCGAGCGAGTTCGACCCCGACACCGAGTTCCCGGTCATTGCGACCATGGAGGAGCAGGTCGAGATCATCGCCGGGGGCGACCTCGGCGGAACGATGCGCCTCGGCCTCTACCCGGCGGCCCTCGCCGAGGGCTCGATCGTCGAGGAGCTGTACGGCTCCCCGCAGATCAGCGAGCGCCACCGTCACCGCTACGAGGTGAACAACGCCTTCCGCGACCGCATCGCCGAGGCGGGCCTCGTGTTCTCCGGCATGTCGCCCGACCGCCACCTCGTCGAGTTCGTCGAGCTGCCGCGCGACGTGCACCCGTTCTACGTCGCCACGCAGGCGCACCCCGAGCTCCGGAGCCGCCCGAACGACGCGCACCCGCTCTTCCGCGGCCTCGTCGCCGCGGCGCTCGAGCGGCACCAGGCCAGCCTGCTGTTCGACGACGTCGACGATGCCTGACACGGCCGCCGTCGCAGGCGACCGGGACGCGCTGCCCGCCGACGAGTACGTCGACCTCCCGATCCTCGAACGCGAGACCGTGTTCGAGGGTCGGATCTGGGACGTGCGGCGCGACACGCTCGACTACGGTCCCGCCGGCGCCCGCATCGTGCGCGAGTACGTGGCGCACCCGGGAGCCGTCGCCATCCTCGCCCTCGACGAGACGGACCGGGTGCTGCTCATCAAGCAGTACCGGCAGCCCGTCCGGGCCCGCGAGTGGGAGATCCCGGCGGGCCTGCTCGACGTCGCGGAGGAGCCCCCGCTCGAGGCGGCCAAGCGCGAGCTCGCCGAGGAGGCCGACCTCGTGGCATCCGACTGGGCGGTGCTCGCCGACTACTTCACGACGCCCGGCGGCAGCGACGAGGCGATCCGCGTCTACCTCGCGCGCGGGCTCGCAGCGGCGCCCGAGGTGCACGAGCGCGAGGACGAGGAGGCCGACATGGAGCGTCGCTGGGTGCCGCTCGACGCCTGCGTCGACGCCGTGCTCGCGCGCCGGACCGGCAACCCCTCGTTCACCGTCGGCGTGCTCGCCGCGGCGGCCGCGAGGTCGCGGGACTGGTCGACGCTCGGCCCGGCGGACGCGGCGTGGCCGGCGCACCCCAGCCAGAGGCCGGCCGCCGGGTGAGTGGGCGCGCGGTCGACGACTACCTGCGGCACCTCACCGTGGAGCGCGGCCTCGCGCGCAACACCCTCGCGTCGTACCGGCGCGACCTCGCGATCTACGGCGAGTGGCTCGACGCCGCGGGGATCGCCGGACCCGAGGCCGCGACCGGGGCGGACCTCGCCGCGTTCGTGCGGTACCTCGGCGGCGAACGCCAGCCGCCGCTCGCGGTCTCCTCGATCGCGCGCGTGGTCTCCGCGGTCCGCGGCCTGCACCGCTTCCTCGCCGAGGAGGGGCGCACGCCGACCGACCCCGCCCGCGACCTCCGCCCGCCGAAGCTGCCGATGCGGCTTCCCAAGGCGATCCCCGTCGAGGACGTCGCGGCCATCATCGAGGCCGCGCGCGTCGGCGAGGACGTCACGGCGCTCCGCGACGTGGCGCTGCTCGAACTGCTCTACGCCACCGGCGCCCGGGTCTCGGAGGCCACGGCACTGAACGTCGACGACCTCGTCGACGACGAGGTCGTGCGCCTCTTCGGCAAGGGCGGGACGCAGCGGATCGTGCCGGTGGGCAGCTACGCGCGACGCGCCCTCGACGCGTACCTCGTGCGTTCCCGTCCCGTGCTGTCGGTGCGGGGGAGCGCGACCCCGGCGCTCTTCCTCGGCGTCCGCGGCCGACGGATGTCGCGGCAGGCCGTCTGGCAGGTGCTGCAGGATGCCGCGGAGCGCGCCGGCGTCGCGGCATCCGTCTCGCCGCACACGCTCCGGCACTCCTTCGCGACGCACCTGCTCGCGGGCGGGGCCGACGTGCGCGTCGTGCAGGAACTGCTCGGGCACGCGTCCGTGGCGACGACGCAGATCTACACCCTGGTCACGGCCGACACACTCCGCGAGATGTACACGGTCGCGCACCCCCGCGCTCGTTAGAATCGACCAAGCAATCCGGATACGACGGGGAGAGAGCCGCACCGTGACCTACGAACACGACCCGGCGGACGGCACCGCCACGCTGGAGTCGTCGGACCTGGGTCCCACCGGCCGCCCCGCACGCGACTTCCCCGAGCCCGAGGCGCTGCGCTCGCACGGCCCGGCCCGCATCATCGCCCTCTGCAACCAGAAGGGCGGCGTCGGCAAGACCACGACGACGATCAACCTGGGTGCGGCGCTGGCCGACTACGGCCGCCGCGTGCTCGCGGTCGACTTCGACCCGCAGGGCGCCCTGTCGGCCGGGCTCGGCGTCCAGACGCACGACGTCCCCACCGTCTACGACCTGCTGCTTTCGCGCGGCGTGGCACCCGCCGACGCCGTCCAGCGGACCGCGGTCGAGGGCCTCGACGTCATCCCGGCGAACATCGACCTGTCCGCCGCCGAGGTGCACCTCGTGACCGAGGTCGCCCGCGAGCAGATCCTCGCCGGCGTGCTGCGCAAGGTCTCGGGCGACTACGACGTGGTGCTCATCGACTGCCAGCCCTCGCTCGGCCTGCTCACCGTGAACGCGCTGACGGCCAGCCACGGCGTCGTGATCCCGCTCGAGTGCGAGTACTTCGCCCTCCGCGGGGTGGCCCTGCTCATCGAGACCATCGACAAGGTCCGCGACCGGCTGAACCCGGCGATCACGCTCGACGGCATCCTCGCGACCATGTACGACGCCCGCACGCTGCACTCGCGCGAGGTGCTCGAGCGCGTCGTCGACGCGTTCGACGACCGCGTGCTCGAGACCGTCATCACCCGGACCGTGAAGTTCCCGGATGCCACCGTCGCCGCGACCCCGATCACCGAGTTCGCCCCCGACCACCCCGCCTCCCGGGCCTACCGACAGCTCGCCAGGGAGCTGATCGACCGTGGCGCGGTCGCCTGAGCCCAGCGCGGCGGCACCGACCTCCGAGGCGCAGGATGCGCACGAGCACGACGTCGAGCCAGAGTTCCGCGTCGCGCTGTCCAACTTCGAGGGTCCGTTCGACCTGCTGCTCTCCCTCATCGCCAAGCACGAGCTCGACATCACCGAGGTGTCGCTCTCGGCCGTCACCGACGAGTTCATCGCGTACCTGCGCGGCATCGAGACCGACGAGGACCTCGACCGTGCGAGCGAGTTCCTCGTCGTGGCGGCGACGCTGCTCGACCTGAAGGTCGCGGGGCTGCTGCCGCAGGGCGAACTCGTCGACGCCGAGGACGTCGCGCTGCTCGAGGCGCGCGACCTGCTGTTCGCCCGCCTGCTGCAGTACCGGGCGTTCAAGGAGGCCGCGCAGTGGTTCGGCGGACGCATCGAGGCCGAGTCGGTCCGGCACGCGCGGAGCGTCCGCCTCGAGGAGCGCTTCCGGCAGCGCGCACCGGAGCTGCGGTGGACCGTGGATGCTGCGGACTTCGCCGCCCTCGCGACGCTCGCCCTCACGCCGCGCGAGATCCCGACCGTGGGCCTGGACCACCTGCACGCGCCGCTCGTGTCGATCCGCGAGCAGGCGGCGCACGTCGTGGCGGTGCTCCGCAGCGGCGAGCCCGTGACGTTCCGCCAGCTGATCGCCGGCGTCGACCGGCCGGGCGTGGTCGTGGCGCGGTTCCTCGCCGTGCTCGAGCTGTACCGGCACGCGGCGATCGGGTTCGACCAGCTCGAGCCGCTGGGGGAGCTGACCCTGCACTGGGCCGCGAGCGAGCACTGGTCCGACGACCGACTGGAGAGCCTGGGAGCCGACTATGACGAGTGAGACCGACGACGTGGCCGTGGACGCGACCGGAGGCCCCGAGGTCTCCGTGGCGACGCCGCTCGACGTGCCCGGCCAGCCGCGACTCGACCTCGACCGCGCGATCGAGGCCCTGCTGTTCATCGCCGACGAGCCGCAGAGCCTCGTGCACCTCGCGGCCGCGGTCGCCCGGCCCATCGCAGAGGTGAAGGCGTCCATCGCGCGGCTGCGGGCCGACTACGACGGCGGGGCGGCGTCCGGCGAGCCGCGGACCGACGCGGGGGAGCAGGCCGGCGGAAGCGGCATCCGTCGCGCCTTCGAGCTGCGGGAGGTCGGCGGGGGCTGGCGGTTCTACGCCCGCACCGAGTACGACGCCCTCATCACGAGCGCCGTGCTCGCGCAGACCTCGACGAAGCTCAGCCAGGCGGCGCTCGAGACACTCGCCGTGATCGCCTACAAGCAGCCGATCTCGCGGTCCTCGATCGCGTCGATCCGGGCCGTGAACGTCGACTCCGTCGTCCGCACCCTGCTCGGCCGGGGCCTCATCACCGAGGTCGACACCGACGAGGAGACGGGCGCGATCCTCTACGGCACGACCGACCTGCTGCTCACGAACCTCGGCATCTCGTCGCTCGACGACCTGCCGCCGATCTCGCCGCTGCTCGACGGCGGCCAGGAGGGATTCGACCGTGACCTCGTCTGATCGCACCGGGGGCGCCGACGCCGCGCCCGAGGGCGTCCGGCTGCAGAAGGCGCTCGCCGCGGCCGGCGTCGCCAGCCGCCGCGTCGTCGAGAACCTGATCGTCGAGGGCCGCATCGAGGTGAACGGCCGCGTCGTCACGGAGCTCGGCACCCGCATCGACCCGCTCGCCGACGAGGTCTCGGTCGACGGGGTCGCGGTGCAGCTCGACCAGGACAAGCGGTACTTCATGCTGAACAAGCCGCGCGGCGTCGTCTCGTCGATGCGGGACGAACAGGGCCGGCCCGACCTGCGCCGGTTCACGGACCCGCTCGACGTGCGGGTCTTCAACGTCGGCCGCCTCGACGGCGACACGAGCGGCCTGCTGCTGCTCACCAACGACGGCGACCTCGCCCACGTGCTCGCGCACCCGTCGTTCGGCGTCGAGAAGACGTACATCGCGAAGGTGACGGGTCGGATGACGGCCCAGACCCTGCAGCAGCTGAAGCGCGGGATCGAGCTCGAGGACGGCCCGATCCGGGTCGACCGCGCCAAGATCCTGCAGCCGCAGCCCGACGCCGGGCACACGATGGTCGAGGTCACCCTGCACTCGGGTCGCAACCGGATCGTGCGTCGCATGCTCGACGCCGTCGGCCACCCCGTCGTCGAGCTCGTGCGCCGGCAGTTCGGCCCGCTGCACCTCGGCACCCTGCGCTCGGGCCACGTGCGCGAGTTGTCTAAGATCGAACTCGGCCAGCTCCTGACCATCGCCCGCGCGGCGGACGCCGGCCGGAAGGGGAAGCGCTGACGTGGTCGAGTCACGGCTCATCGGACCGGTGCGCGTCGTCGGCGCCGGCCTGCTCGGCACGAGCATCGCCCTCGGGCTCCGCGCCCGCGGCATCGAGGTGATCCTCGCCGACGCGTCCCCGACGCACGTCGCGATCGCGGTCGACCTCGGCGCCGGTCGGCCCGCACGCCCCGAGGACGCACCGCAGCTCATCGTCGTCGCCGTGCCGCCGGACGTCACCGCGAGCGTCGTCGCGGCCGAGCTCGAGGCGTTCCCCGACTCGATCGTCACGGACGTCGCGAGCGTCAAGGCGGGCGTGCTCGCCGAGCTCGTCGAGGCCGGTGCCGACGTCTCGCGGTACATCGGGTCGCATCCGCTGGCCGGTCGCGAGCGCGGCGGCCCGCTCGCCGCGCGCGCCGACCTCTTCGCGGGGCGGCCGTGGGTGGTCGCCGCGCACGACGAGATCAGCTATCGCCGGGCGGGCGCCATCGACGACCTGATCCTCGACCTCGGCGCGACGCTCGTCGAGATGACGCCCGAGGAGCACGACCGCGGCGTCGCGCTCATCTCGCACGTGCCGCAGGTCGTCTCGAGCATCATGGCGCGCCGCTTCATCGACGCCCCGAACGCGGCCCTCGGCCTGGCCGGCCAGGGCGTGCGTGACGTGACCCGGGTGGCGGCGAGCGACCCGGACCTCTGGGTGCAGATCCTCGGCGCCAACGCGCTCCCGGTGCGCGACATCCTGCTCGCATACCGCGACGACCTCGATCGCTTCATCGACGCCCTCGCCGACCCCGCCGCCCCAGGCGCGCGCCGCCGCGTCGCCGAGGAGCTCACGGGCGGCAACACCGGCGTGGCGCGCCTGCCCGGCAAGCACGGCACCGACAAGCGCTTCACGACGATCGTCGTCATGGTCGACGACCGGCCGGGCCAGCTCGCCCGGCTCCTCGCCGAGATCGGCGAGATCGGCGTGAACCTCGAAGACCTCCGCCTCGAGCACTCGCCCGGCCGCCAGGTCGGCCTGGCGGAGATCGCCGTGCTTCCCGAGGCGGCGGACCGACTGACCACCGAGCTGGCCGCGCGCGGCTGGCGGATCGCAGGATGAGCATGACCCACCCCCCAGTCCTCCCGTTCGTCGTCGCCGTCGACGGCCCCGCCGGCAGCGGCAAGTCGAGCGTCTCGAAGGAGGTCGCCCGCCGCCTCGGCTGGGGCTTCCTCGACACCGGCGCCGCGTACCGGGCGCTCGCCTGGCACGTGGAGGCGTCCGGCGTCGACACCGACGACCCGGCATCGGTGATCTCGTGCCTCGATTCGTTCGCATACCGCATCGGCACCGACCCCACCGGCTACTCGGTGCACGTCGGGGCGACGGACGTGACGCACGCCATCCGCGAGCCCGGCATCTCGGGCGTCGTCAGCCGGGTCGCGCGCGTGCCCGAGGTGCGCACCCACCTCATCGAGCTGTTCCGCGCGATCATGGCGGCGGAGCGCCGCGGCGGGATCGTCGTCGAGGGCCGCGACATCACCACGGTCGTCGCGCCCGACGCGCCCGCCCGGATCCTGCTGACCGCCTCCGAGGAGGTGCGCATGGCGCGCCGATCCGCCGAGCTCGTCGGGCATTCGGCGGCGGCGACCGGGGCGCAGCTGCAGGCCCGCGACGCCGCCGACTCCAAGGTCGTCGACTTCATGAACGCGGCCGACGGCGTCGTGACGGTCGATTCGACCGACCTCGACTTCGACGAGACGGTCGAGGCCGTGCTCGCGGTCATCCGGGATGCTCAGGTTCGAACTGGTTGAATAGACCGGTTGTGCGCTCGCGCGCGCGACCCCGAGACCATCCAGGAGTTGCCATGACCGATCGCGACGTCGAGTACGACGCCCCCGACGACGACCTCGCCGACCGCCTCGCCGACGTCGACGAGGACCTCGCCGACCAGCGTGCGGCGGCGCTCCGTTCCGGCCTCGACGACTACGAACTCGACGTCGACGACCTCGACCTGCTCGAGCACGCCGACGAGGGCGAGGAGGGCATCCGCACCCTGCCCGCACTGCCCGTCATCGCGATCGTCGGCCGGCCGAACGTCGGCAAGTCCGCGCTCGTCAACCGCATCCTCGGTCGCCGCGAGGCGGTCGTCGAGGACACCCCCGGCGTCACGCGCGACCGCGTCTCGTACAAGGGGGAGTGGCTCGACCGTCGCTTCACGCTCGTGGACACAGGCGGGTGGGAGCCCGACGCCCGCGGCATCGACGCGTCGGTCGCCGCGCAGGCGGAGGTCGCGATCGAACTGTGCGACGTCGTGCTCTTCGTCGTCGACGCGACCGTCGGCGCGACCGCCACCGACGAGCACGTCGTGCGCCTGCTGCGCAAGACCAGGAAGCCCGTCTTCCTCGTCGCCAACAAGGTCGACGACGCCCGCCAGGAGCCGGAGGCCGCCGCGCTGTGGAACCTCGGGCTCGGCGAGCCGTACCCGGTGTCGGCGCTGCACGGCCGCGGTGTCGCGGACCTCCTCGACGAGGTGTTCCGCGTGCTGCCGCTGGTGTCCGCGGTCGCGAAGGAGGAGTTCGGCGGTCCCCGACGAGTCGCGATCCTCGGCCGCCCGAACGTCGGCAAGTCGAGCCTGCTGAACAAGGCGGCGCGCGAGGAGCGCGTCGTCGTGAACGACCTCGCTGGCACGACCCGCGACCCCGTCGACGAGCAGATCGAGCTCGGCGGCAGGGTGTGGCGCTTCGTCGACACCGCCGGCATCCGCCGTCGCGTGCACCTGCAGCAGGGCGCCGACTTCTACGCGTCGCTGCGCACCCAGGCCGCGCTCGAGAAGGCCGAGGTCGCCGTCGTGCTCCTCGATGTCTCGCAGCCCATCTCCGAGCAGGACGTGCGCATCATCGACCTCGTGCTCGAGTCGGGCCGCGCGCTCGTGCTCGCGTACAACAAGTGGGACCTCCTCGACGACGACCGCCGCCGGTACCTCGAACGTGAGATCGAGCAGGACCTCCACCACGTCGCCTGGGCGCCGCGCGTCAACATCTCCGCGAAGACCGGGCGCCACCTCGAGAAGCTGGTTCCCGCCCTCGAGGCGGCGCTCGAGTCGTGGGACACGCGCATCCCGACGGGCAAGTTCAACGCCTTCCTCACCGAGCTCGTGCAGGCCCACCCGCACCCGCTGCGGGGCGGCAAGCAGCCGCGCATCCTGTTCGGCACGCAGGCCGCGACGCGGCCGCCGACGTTCGTGCTGTTCACGACCGGCTTCCTCGACGCGGGCTACCGCCGGTTCATCCAGCGCCGCCTGCGCGAGATCTACGGCTTCGTCGGCTCGCCGATCGTGCTGAACATGCGCGTGCGCGAGCGGCGCCAGCGGGCGTAGCGACGGTGAGGCGGCGGTCGCGTATGTCGGATGCGGTCGAGTGGATGCCGCGGCGCGGCCGCGCACGGACGGCGCGGTCGTGGAACTGACCGTCCGGGTCAAGCCCGGCAGTCGGCGCGGACCGCTCGTCGAGGCGACTCCCGACGACCCCGCGGCATCCGTGACGGTCCACGTGCGCGAGCGCGCGGTCGACGGGGCCGCCAATGCCGGCGTCGTCGCCGCGCTCGCCGACCACTACGGCGTGCGGCGCGGCGACGTCGAGATCCTCCGCGGGCATGCCGCGCGGATCAAGCGCGTGCGCATCGACGGCGCCTGAGACCCGGGTCGCCCTGACGCCGAGGTCGCTCGCGGGCCGTCGTCGCCCGCGCGTGGTCAGGCGGGGACCGGCCCGCCCGCCCGGACGGGAGCCCAGCGCCACGCGGGGGCGGCGAGCGCCCGCGGACGGCTGAACGCGGTGCGGACGCCGGACGACGCGAGCACCGAGTCCGGCGCGCGCCCGGCGAGGTCGGGGAAGCCGCTCGCGGCGAGCAGCTCGTCGTCGAGTTCGAGCAGCTCCGCCCGCTGCAGCGGCCAGGGCTCGTGCGTGTTGCGCGCCCACCAGGTGCGCCCCAGGTGGCGTTCGTGGTATCCCCATCGCGCCGTGAGGAAACCGACGAGCTCCGCGTCGGGCGCGTCGGGCGGGACCGGCGCCCCGAGACGCGCGCGGATGCGGGTCGACGGGCCGCCGAGGCCGTGCCGACGGCTCCGGAAGTCGAGCTCGAGCCCGCCGGCATCCACTCGCCTCGTCACGCTCGATCGCGCCCAGTGGTACGGCAGTCCCCAGCCCGCGCGGGCCGCGAGGACGGGCAGCAGGCGGCCCGCCTCGAGGGTGCGGAACACCACGCCGTGGCGGCCCCGCTCGTCACGCGAGTACAGCCGGACGTTGACCTCGACGAACGTGCCGAGCCGCGGCATGGCCGGCAGCGGCGGGAAGCGCGTGTCGGCGAGCACGAACGGGATGAGCCCGACCCACGTGTCGCCGCCGATGACGTCCGGGCGGGTGCCCGGCGGCAGGTGCGGCTCGACCAGACCGGGATCGACCCGCCAGTGGAGGAAGAGCACGTCGCGCCAGTGCTGCTCGACCGCGCGACGCCCGGGCAGTGGTGGGGGAAGGGTCGGGTTGCCGTGCACGTCCCCATCCTCGCGGCACTGCCGGGCGGTTGTCACGGGCGTACGCTCGCACCATGGCCTCCGACGGCGGGATCCTGGGCGATCGCTGGCTCGCGCGGCTCTCCGGCCTCCACCGGTGGGTGATCCGGATGACCCGCGGTCGGCTGGGCTGGCGGATCGGCGGCATGACCACGGTCGAGCTGCACACGACCGGGCGACGCTCCGGACGGCCGCGGTCGGCAATCCTGTCGGCGCCGATCATCGAGCCCGGCCGCGTGGTGCTCGTCGCTTCGAAGGGCGGCGCCGACCACCATCCGGCGTGGTACCTGAACCTCGACGCGGACCCGGACGTCGTGGTGGAACTGCGGGACGGCACGCGGCGGATGCGCGCGCGCACCGCGACGCGCGACGAGCGGGCCGCGCTGTGGCCGCGCGTGACGGCCGTCTACTCCGGCTACGCGCACTACCAGGAGCGCACCCGACGGGAGATCCCGATCGTGATCTGCGAGCCCCGGGGCGGGCCGGATGTCCCGGGCCGTTCGTCGTCGGCCGCCTAGCATGGGCCGCATGTCCGATTCCGGGCCCTCGGGCGCATCGGCCGACCCGTTGGACGGGCGGGCCGCGGCGGACGCGGATGCCGGAGCGGCAGCACTCGCGGCGATCCGCGCCATCGCCGACCGGATGGCGGAGCTCGAGCCGGAGGCCGAGGCGGACGAGCCGGACGCCGTGCACCAGCTGCGCACGCACGTGCGACGCCTGCGGAGCCTGCTCGCGGCGTTCGGTCCGCTGTTCGACCCGTCGGCGACGCTGGCGCTGCGCCGACGGTTCGGCGAGTTCGGCCGCGAGCTGGGCACGGTGCGCGACATCGAGGTGCGGATCCAGGTCGCCGAACGGGCGCTCGACGTGGCGGAGGAGCACGACCCGCACCGCGACGTCGTCGCGGTGCCCGAGCAGGCCGCAGCGGTGCGCGAGCGGCTCGTCGACGACGAGGTCGAGGCGCACCGCCTCGCGCACGCGCGGTTCGTGGAACGGCAGCGGATGCCACGGGCCACGGGCCGTCGCGAGGCGCTGGCGACGTTCCTCGACGCGCCCGCATTCACGCCGCGCGCCTCGGGTCCGGCGCGCGAGGTGCTCGGCGAGCTCGTCGAGCACGAGGCGCGCCGGGCGGTGAAGCGGACGAAGCGCCTCCGGGGCGACGGCGATGTCGCGGCCCTGCACGAGGTGCGGAAGGCCGGGCGGCGGCTCCGCTACGCCGCCGAGTCGGTCGTGGACGAGCCCGTCGCGCGATTCGGATCGGCGGCGACGAGACTCGCCGAGGCGGGAGAGGCACTCCACGACGTGCTCGGCGACCATCGCGACGAGATGCTCTTCGCGGAGCACGTGCGACGCGCGGGCGCCCATGCCGCGCACGCCGGGGCTCCCTCGGCCGCGTTCGAGGCGCTGGCCGTGGCCGCCGACCGACGTGCCGACGAGCACCTCGCCGACCTGGACGACGCCGTCGCCGAGCTCAGGGCGGCGACGAAGGCCTGGCGCGCACGCTGAGCGCTGGGCGCCGCCACCGTCGTCGGCGTGCTCGGCCTGCTCCGCGCGATCGGCGTGATCAGCGGGTGAGGTCGCGCTGCATGACGACGCGGTGGGGCTTCGGCCGGGCGACCTCGACGAACCCCACCGCCTCGAACATCGAGACCGTGCCGGGAAACAGGTCGGCGGCCGGCGGCTTGGAGCGCGCGGTCGGATCGACGGCGTAGGCCTCGAGCACACGGGCGCCGTGCTCGCGCGCGGTGTCGACGGCGGCAGCGGCGAGGGCCGCACCGACGCCGCGTCGCCGGAACGCGCGCGGCACGACGAAGCACGAGACCGCCCAGACCTCGGCGTCGTCGAAGTCGTCCTCGGGGGAGACCGAGGCGACCTGGCTGAACGGCAGTCGCGGAAGCTCGCTCCGCGGCTCGACCGCGCACCACCCGACCGGGGTGTCGCCGTCGTAGGCGAGCAGGCCCGGCCCCGGCCCTGGAGCGGCGAGTTGGTCGGCGAGTCGCCCACGCAGCTCGTCGGCCGTCGCCTCGTCGAAGCTCGCGCCGCGGAGCTTGTACCACTGGCACCAGCAGGTCGCGGGGTCGCCGCGCGTGCCGAAGACGGCCTCGACGTCGGCGAACGGGGCGGTGTTCGCGGCGACGATCCGGAGGGTGGCCGCACCCACCTCGGTGCGATCGGAGGTCTCGGTCATGCGGCGACGCTACCGCGCGCCGGCGACATCGCCGCCGTCCGTCGGGGTCTGCTCCGCGCCGGCGCCCGTCGGCTCCAGGCGCAGCGCCCGGAGATCCTCGGCGAGCACGCGCAGGTCGTCCGGATCGGACGTGAACGCCTCGCCCAGGGCGGCCCTGCCGAGCATCGCCGCCGCCTTCGGGTACCGCCGCTGGTAGTCGGCCAGGAGCTCGACCCGTTCGTCCTCGTCGAGGTCGATCGCGTCGGCGGCGAAGCGCTGCGACCGCCAGTCGACCCGCACCCGGGGATGCGCGACCGCGTTCCGGTACCAGTCGGTGCGCGCTCCGCGGCTCGCCACGACCCAGAGCGTCGGGGGACCGGATGCCGGAACCTCGCGGCGCACCACCTCGAGCACCGTCGCCCGCTCGATCCCGCTCGAGCGGCCGAACGCGGTGAGCATCAGGAACCGGCCGCCCATCAGCCGGCCGAGCCGTGCTCGATACAGCGCCGAGGGCGCGTGGTAGAACCAGGCGAGCACGGGTCCGGGCTTCTTCATCGCCATGCCGCCAGCCTAGGGACGCAGCGGCGGCGAGCCGACCGTGAATCGCGGGAATCGTGAAGTAGCATCACGATGTGCCCGGCCAACCCTCCCCGCTCGACCGCATCCTCGAGATCGCGGACCTCCTCGAGCGCGACCTGGAGCACGAATTCGCCGGAAGCTCGCTCAGCACGGCGCGCATGCGGTTGCTGTGGCAGCTCGCCCGCACGGGGCCGTCGACGCAGCAGGCGCTCGCCGCGCGGCTGCAGGTGAGCCCGCGCAACGTCACCGGCCTGGTCGACGCGCTCGAGGCATCCGGCTACGTCACCCGGGCGCCGCACCCGGCCGACCGGCGCGCCGTGCTCGTCACGCTCACCGACGACGCCGACGGGCTCATGCGCGAGATGGAGCGCGACCACGCCGAACTCACCTCCGTGCTCCTGCTCGCCGTCGCACCCGAGGACCGCGCCGCGTTCGTGCGCGGCATCGACGCGATCGCCGAGCGGATGCGGCTGCTCGCCGAGGCGGCGGACGCCGGCCGCACCGCGGCGCGCCAGGCGAGCGGGCCCGCGGTGCACGCCTGACGCAGCCCGCGCACCCGCAGCGTGCACGAGCACCCCTCCGGAACCCGCTATGATTGACGAGTTGCCTCCGGAGCCGGGGGCATCGGGCTGTGGCGCAGCTTGGTAGCGCACTTGACTGGGGGTCAAGGGGTCGCAGGTTCAAATCCTGTCAGCCCGACCATTGCAGGCTTATTCAAACCTTTGGATTGAATGACCCTGTTTGGTAACGAATGAGAGCCTTCCGCATTGCGGGAGGCTCTCTTCACTTTGCTGGGCGCGTGTGCCACGACGGCGGGGCGGTGGTGTGCGTTCCAGTCGTGGAGGGCGGCGTTGACTTCGGTTCGTTCGGTCGCGATGTCGAGGTCACCGTTGGTAACGCGCACGAGGAGGCGTTTGAAGAAGGCTCCGAGAAGGTCACGGCGAACGTTGTCCGGGAGTCGCTGGTAGAGCGCGCCGGGGTCATCGAGGAGATCGACGTGTGCGAACGCTTGCTCGACGCCTCGTTGGATACGCTCCACGGTTGTCGTGAGCCTCTCGGAAACGAGTCCTTTCTGGAGCGTGACGGCTTCGAGGCGCTGGCGGAGTCTGTCGATGGCTAGCGTGCCGTCGGCGGCGAGGTCGATTAGCCGTTCTTCCTGCGCCTCGAGTTTTCGCAGCTGCTTGCCAAGCGCTTCTCTCTCGTCTTGGTCGGCGGCTTGAAGATCTGCGAGCGCGCGGCGAACTTCGTCGCGAATGGCGGCGAGGTCTTCGCTGTCGAATCGTTCTGCAGCGACAACGCGCTCGACTTCTGCTTCGACGTCGTCCAGGCGCACGGTGCTCATCGAACAGAGCCCGCGCTGCTTGGCCGTGCAGACGTAGTACTCATAGGTGCCGCCGTTCCCCTTGTTCTGGCTGTAGACCAGCCGGCTATTGCGGCCGGCGTCGGCGCATTCGGCGCAGTACAGAATGCCGCGCAGATAGTGGAAATGAATCCGGTCACGGTCGCCCTTCCGGTTGCGGCCGTCGAGGATGGCTTGAACGCTGAGGAACAGCTCTTTGGAGATGAGTGGCTGGTGTCGTCCCGCGTACAGGCGTCCCTTGTAGCGCATGACGCCCGTGTAGTACGGATCGCGCAGGATCACGGCGAGTTGGCTGCTCGACAGCGGACGAGCGGTCCTCCTTCCCGATGCGCGAGTCGTCAGTCCCTGGTCCTCCAGCATCATCTGGAGCTGCGTCACCGAGAATTGGTTCGTGGCGTACTGCTCGAATGCCCACACGATTATGGGCGCGCGAACGGGATCGACGTCGATGGTGTTGACGAGGCGCCCGCCGTAGTCCTTCCGGACGTTGAGGTAGCCGAGCTTGGCGCGCCCGACGCTTCCGCCACGTTCGACCTTGTGGGCCATCTTGATGCGGATATCCTCGCCGCTCATGCGGACTTGCAGCTCGTTGACGACGTCGGTGATGGCTTCCATCGCGTCGCCCATGTAGCCGTCGCCGAAGTTCTCCTTCGCGGAAACGAGGGTCACGCCCTTCTCTCGCAGGTGCCGCTTCGTGACGGCAGCATCGAGGTGGTTTCGGAAGACGCGGGAGCGCATGTAGATCACGACGTACTTCACTTCGGGGTTGCTGTCGATGAACCGCAGGAGCTTCTTGAATTCGGGTCGCTTGTCGATGGTCTGCGCCGACTGGCCGGGTTCGACGAACTCGCGCACGATCGGCGCGTGAAGTTCCTTCGCCTTCTTGGTCGCCCACTCGCGCTGCGTCGCAATGCTGTTGCCGTCCGCTTCGAGGTCGGCGGCAGTGTTCAGTTGCCGGGTCGTTGAGACGCGCAGGTATGAGACCGCGGCACCGCCTCGGCCAACCTCGTCGATCGCTTCATCGTCCCGGAAGAGGTGTTCAAGTCCGGCGACCGACGTCAGTAGCGGCGCTTCGGTTGTTGTTTCATCCATCTGTGGGCTCATGAGCAGTCCTCCTTCGGTTAGGTCCTCCGGATTAACGCTCGTCATGGCCCCGAAGTCCAGCCCTTCGGCGGCTTCCACGGCACCTTCAGCGGCTTCCGCCGGTGTCGCGCGACGGATGTAGTTTTTACCTCGCTCATCATGGTTCGTCATGGCAGGTCACCTCTTCAACCGTGGGACTCTGCTTGGGCATCTCCTGGCTCCCTGTACCGAGAGGTGAGGGCGCGTCGCGATACGGCGCAAGCCCGCGCAGCACTTTTGCGAGCCGTCGGGGGTCCGGTCGTGCCTTCCAGACGGCGACGATCTTGATCAGCCTGATGGCCCGCGGTCGACCGCGCTGTCGTGCCTTGCCTGACTCATTTGCTGAAGACATGGACCTGCCATCCTTCGGCGACGATGTCGTAGACCTCCCGGACGTGGTCCTGAGTCAGCTCGTAGTCAAGGGTGATCGCGGCTTCGGGAAGGCCGTGGTCCGATGCGATGGCGCGAAGGTCGGCCTCGAGCGGCGCAAGTTCGGCGAGGTCGCGAACGGCGTCTTCGACGTAGTTGTAGCTGGCGACGTAGCTCTCGCGGAAGGATTCGAGCAGGTTCGGATCGGCAGCGTTCACGTCGGGCAGCGTGAGGAAGGCGCGAAAGCTGGGCTCTTGGTATTCATCGAGGGCTTCGAGCCGCGCGGCGAGTGCGATGAGGTCGCGCGCGTTAAGCGTTGCCGGGACGGATGCATACTGCTCACCGTCTGAGACCGGGAGCTTGGTGCGGAGGAGGGTGCGCGCGAGCTCAGGGTCAAGCTGCTCATTCATGAATTGTCGCCCCGTGCTGGTGCCTTCGCGGGCCACCAGGAAGGTGCCGAACCAGTGGATCCACCGTTTCGCTTCGGGTGGCGTGCCGGGATCGTTGTAGAGGCTGAGGTACTCCTCGCGGAGCGCGAGGTAGCTGCCCGTGCCGCTGTCGGCGAAACGGGCCAGGACGCTGTCGCCCCCGGTGGCCCGGCTGAGCGCTTCAGCGATGTCGCGTGCGGTATCGAACTTGAGCTCGCTCTTCTGTTCGGCGGCCTCGGTGATGCCCGCCTCGATGCGCTCTTCGAGAGTGGCCTCGCGAATCACGAGTTCGCCGGACTCCGGCTCCGATTCAGGACCGACTGGGAGGTTGGGTTCGTGCTCATTCATGATCGGCTCCTCTCAGCGAGTACGTAGCGTCCGAGGGCGTCGACCCAGCCCTCCCGCTCGAACGGCACTTCGAGGTGGTTGAGTTCGTCGATTGCGGCTTGGGCGTCGAGGGCACCGGTGGAAGCGAAGTGCTCCAGGGTGGTGCCGGAGCCTTCGTGGAGGCTCGCGGCGATGAGCCGGGCGACGGTTTCGCTTCGGGCTTCGGGATCCATGGCGAGGCCGATCTCGATGAGTTGGCGTGCGCGGTCGGTTTCGTCCGGCGCAGCGGTGATGGTTGATGAGTTCATGTCTTTCCTCCTTTCGGTTAGGTGGTGACGGTCGCGTTGTAGGGCGCGAGGTGACGCAGCATGGCGTCGGGGGTGATGACCCAGAACAGGTCCGGGTCGAGCGTGCGCTCCGCGCGTATGGCGTCGCGAAGCGCTACTGCCCGCTTCCTGGTCGGGATGATCCAGACGACGGCCGGGAAGAGTCCGCGGGTGGTCTGCTCGGTGCCCGTGCGCTGGTACTGCTGGTAGGTGCGGCACTTCCGCAGCACCGCATTGGTGTGCTCGGTTCCGAGATCGACTTCGACGAATGAGTGCGTCTCGGTTTCGGTGTCAGCGGTGACGACCAGTAGGTCGGGCCTCAGTGTGATGGCGTCCGTGCCGGTGCTGTTGAAGGTTCGCCAGCAGGCGGATTCAACCTCGAGGTCCAGGAGTTCGAAGCTATCGATGCTCACCTGCTCCCTCAGCATGACGGCGATGTCGGCGACGGCGAGGGTGTGCGCAGTGAACGAGAGGCTCGGTTCGGTGTAGCGCCGACGGGTCGGGTCGCCGCGCCTGGCTCGCAGGTACCGTTCGCCGGCCGCACCGAGGTGCCAAATGGTCAGGGCGGAACCGTGCTTGATCCCGCCGATGCGACGTTCCAGCCGTGCGACTGCGCCGAGTCCCTCGAGGCGGTTCAGGATGCGGCTCGTGCCTCGGGTTGCTGCGCTCGCTGTTGCGTGATCGCCGAACGGTCGTGCGGGCAGATGAAGGCGCTGGAGCTGGCGAGTGGTGAGCAGCCGGAACTGCTCGAGGTCCTCAAGGATGCGGATGTCACGCTCGGTGAGATGCGGGCCGAGATCGCGAGTGGCCTGAGCGTTCATGGTGTCGCCTCCTGAGCGGCGCTGTCCGCTGCTATGCAGCGGGAGTCCCATCCCGGAACGGCCGGAAGCGGCCAGAACACGGCCAACAGTGGCGGTGGGTGTTCGTCGTGACTGGAAGGCCGAGCGGAACACCGGTCGGAACGGTCAGGCAGGAGGTCGAGTCGTTGAACGTCTGTTGTCATGACCGCCTCGCCTTCTGGTGGGAGTGCCGCGCGGTGCCCGCTCCTGGTTGGAACGAGCTGGCTTGGCCGGTGGCGGGTGTGTCGACGAGAGGCTTGCGTGCGCCGTAGTGTTCCCGGCTGGTTTCTCGGATGAGCGCTCCTGCGCCAACGATCGGTGCGGGCGGCAGGGTGCGCGCGGAGCACCATCCTGCAGGAGTGCCGCCCGCGAGGAGGTGCGCATAGATCTCATACCTCGGCAGGGTCTGGAAGTCGTCGGCGGCGAGCTGCGGAGCTTGCCGGGCCAAGTCGCGCGCATCGTCTGGTTGCAGAGCGAAGCAGATCTTGGAGCGAGCATTGACGTCGAGCGCCGATCGCAGTCCGGGCGGCAGCTGGTCGCGGTACTGGTGCGCGAGGTGCAAGGCGACCCCGTAAGAGCGTGAGGTCGCGAGGACATCTGAGATTGGCGTCGGCAGGTGGAGATAGTTCTGCACCTCGTCGATGAAGACCATGCCCGGGTGCTTCATGGGTGCCTTCTCGCGGGCTCGTTCGAGGGTGGCCATCCAGAGTTCGGCGACGATGAGGCTGCCGAGTAGTCGCGACGCTCCCGTGCCGAGGAGTCCGTCGTTGAGCGGGACGAGCACGATCTTCTTCTCTTGGAAGATGTCGCGGAGCCGGAACCGTGGTTTCGGTTGTCCGAGGACGGCGACGAGCGGCTTTCGCATGACGATTTTGCGGAGCTTGTTAAGCGGGGCCGCGATGGCGGCAGCCCGCTGGCCGGGGCGCATCTCTTCGAACTCGGCCCAGAAGGCTGCCAGCGTCGGGTCGTCCTGTACAGCCGCGATGACCGGACGACGGAACGCGGCATCGGTGAGGAGCCGCGGCAGGTCGATTAGCGTGTATGGCTCCGGGCGGGTCTGCCCTGCCCTGGCGAGGGAGAGCAGCGCGCCCTGGATGAGGTACTCGGTGCGCGGACCCCATCCATCCTGGAAGAGGGCGCCTAGGGCGGCGAGGATCCCGTCGACCACGATGTCCGGATCGCGGTCGCCGACGTCGAGCGGGTTGAACCCGACCGTGGCGTCCGTCTCGGTGGCATCGAGGACAACGATGCGGTCCGCTGCCTCGGCGGGCGCTGTGTCGAGAATCCGGTCAATGAGCTGCGCCTTCGGCTCGATCACGCAGCAGGCCCGCCCTGCTCGTATGTCGGACAGGATCAGATGCTCCAGCAGCGTTGATTTTCCGGAGCCGGTCGGGCCGACGGCCACGAGATGCTGGAGGCGGCTCTGCGGGTCGATCCCGACGAGGCGCTCGGGGCCGGAGGCGGTGCCGACCGCGAAGACGGCTTCGCTGTTGCTCACGATCTCCGGCACCGGCAGCATCCGCGGATGGACGCCCGGCACACCGGGATAGTCCCGTTCGCCGAGCGGCCAGCCCAGCAGCGGCACGAGCTCAGCGACGCCGAGACACAGCCGTGCGCCGACGCCGGCGGTACCGGCTATCCACCTGGCGACGGTGTCGTGCAGGAGGGAGAACCTGACGCCAGGGCTCTCGAGCGACTGCAGTGCCCCGAAGAGCTCCCAGGTCAGGGCGTGGCAACGCTTGGAAGTCTTGGCAGCAATCCCGATGCGGAGGACGGTGTCGAGGCGGGCCTGGGAGGCGTGGCTTGCCATGCGGTGCTTGACGTCAGTCGGTGCGGGGCGGGCACCGTCGAGGAGTCGGGAGCCGAGCGGCTGGAGCGGATCGAGCGGCGCGGTTATCAGTTGCGCTGGGCGGTGCGATCTGCCGATCAGAAGCTGCAGCGCGATGACTTCCTCACCACGACGTGAGGCGAAGGCTTGGTAGACCGCCCCGACCAGTTCCTCCGGATCGACCTCGGCCAGCGGCAGGCCGCTCGGGCGGGCCAAAACTCGGCTGACAGCGGCCACAGGAGCCCGCGTGGCGGCCCCAAACCGGATCCCCGGCACCATGCCCGCGAGCAGGCGCTTCAGCGGGTGAACGGCTGTTGGGGTGCAGCCGAGCAAGGGTGCAACCCCGTCGGTCGTGGCCTGCACTTCGAACACGAGCGGGCGCGACACGTCGCTTCCTGCGAGGCGCGTGATGAGTGCCGTGACCGTTGACGGGTTCAGTGGGCGTGGCAGGTAGAGGCGGGTGAAGACGAATGGCTCAGGCATGATCGTCCTCCTCGTTTGCGCGGCCGTCAGCCTCTGCGCGGGCTTCGACTTCGAGTCGTGCCTGCTCCAGGCCTTGAACGGTCAGGAACCGTCCGATCGGGGTGAATCGTTCGTCCTCCCCGTGGTCCGGGGCGACGTGTACGTGCCGGTCGCGACGCATACGATGCACGCGACGGCTACGACGATTGCTCATGGTGGGCCTCCCTTCTGAAGGGTTCGTTTCGCTCCTCGGACGAGACGGGTGAAGGGGGTCGCCCACCTGATTGGCGCTTGTTATGAACTTGGACGCGAGAGTTGTCAAGCGGAATGAGGCAGTGTTGTCTATTCCGCAACGACTCGACAGAGGCGAACGTGCTCATGCTCACCACCGGTGTTCGCGCCAGTGCCGCACTCCCACGACCGCGGCCCAGATGACGAGTGCGATTCCCGCGATGAGCACCAGCCAGCCCCAGAACTGCGCCAGCAGCTCCAGCGCGAGCGATAGTGCGACGATGCCGCCGAGAATGAGCAAGCAGGCATGGAAGAAGCGCTGTGGCGTAGGGGTGGGCGTCTCGTCGGCCATCAGTCATCACCAACCCCTGCGGCCGTGCTGGTTCGGGTGAAGTCGCTCGTCACGGGGTAGCCCGGGATCGTGATGTCGGACTCGATCTCGTTGCCCCACACCGACCAGTCCGCGTGGCTGTTCGGGCGCTGCCGTGCGAAGAGCTCGAGGTAGGGGCCGTCGAGGACCCGCTCGATGAGCGGGATCATCTCTTCGGGTTTCTGACTGTGCGCCTGCCGCGGAAATAGCAGCGTCGAGCGCTGCCCGCGGAACTTGAACGGCGCCTTGCCGCGGACGCCATGCAGCAGGATCTCGTGGGTGCCGCGGAAGTAGTTGCCGAGGCCCATGTAGTACTTGTCCCAGACCGCGTTCGTCTTGTAGGTGAAGCCCCACGCCTTCATGACCTCGAGCGCGCCCGGCAGTGCTGCGTTCGTCGTCCACAGCAGCAGCGTCGCGTTGTCCGCAGCGAGGTCCGCGACCGGCAGCTGCTTGATGCGGTCGAGGGTCATCAGGTCGTAGTGGTGGATCGCACCGCGGTCGCCGGCCTGGGCGATGTCCCAGGGCGGGTCGGCGTAGATCACGGCGTACCGTTTCGCGTTCGGGGCCGCCTGCGTGGCGCCCGGGGTGTGGTTGGTCATGTCAAAGAACTCCTTCCTCTCGTCCCGCACGGGAGACCCCGGCGGGCGTAGCGAGGACTGGTTATGCGCCCATCGGCGCGGGTCGTCAATATTCCGGTCGCCGTCGTTGCGAAAACCGCAACGAGCGGAAGACGAGAACGGGGCGGTGAAGCAGCTACCACTCCCACAGGTGCAGCTGCCCCACCGCCCCGAGGTCACGAGTCCGAGGACTCGCTCGGGACGTGCCCGGAGGCGAGATACGACTCGCGGATGAGCGCCTTGCGGGCCTCGTGCGCCTCCATTCCGAGCGCGTTCGCCAACTGCAGCACGGTCGCGCGGAGCTCGTCCTGCGTTCGGTCGAGCTCGGCCTCGATCCGCGCGATACGCGCCCGACGGCGGCGGATGATCCCGATCACGAGCCACTCACCTCCCTTCCATAGCCCGTAACCGACGTACGCGACGACCGCGACGGCGACCCAGGCCGCAATGCCGATGAGGGCGAGAATGCCGAGCAGCATCAGCCCCACCGCCGGATCGCCGCGGAGGCGCCGAGCGTGTAGCTGTCGACGATCTCCCGGTAGCGGGCCTCGCCGAGCGGCGCGACCGTGATGAGGTGCTGCTCGAGCGCGGTCAGGGCGCCGACGTGCTCGAGCGCGGTGTGCGTGAGCAGCGCGCGCCCGTCCTCGACGAGCTTGGCGACGACCGCGCGGGACTGCACGCGCTCGACCTCGCGGCGGGTCTGGCGTTGGGCTCCGAGCGAGAGAGCACCGAGGTTATGACCGTTCAAGGGTCCCGGGAACGGGGTCAGTTCGGTGTTCATGATCACTCCTGCTCCTCGTCAAGCAGTCGAGGGACCGCGCAGATGATCTGCTGGCCGTCGGACAGTCGACGGTTCGCCTTGACGCTCGCGATCATGTGATTGCCCGCCTCGACGACGAGTTCACCGACCCGAACCCCCTTCTCATAAACCGGGAAGGCGTAGCGGTTCGTGTGGGCATGCGTTACCGTCTTGTTGGTCACTGGAATCTCCTTCTACTTGGCCGTAGCGGGTATTGAGTTGTGGCCTCGATGGCCCAGCGTTGCCGCGCTGGGCCATCTCGCAATCTCATTGTCGGAAGCAAATTGCGCGCGCGAAAGGCTCGGACTGCATATTCTCCGGAGAAGGTTGGACGAGTCGGATTCTTGCGGTCTTGTCGGGACAAATCGGGACGCAGCCTTGCCCTGACACACCTGATGCCTCATAATCCGCGTCAGAAAGTGAGTTGCGAACGTGGATACGAATAACCCTCTCTTGGTGGCGTTACAGGCTGCCCTTCAGGCTGCTGTTCGATACGGTCTCGACGGGACCGCTGATGCTCAGGGGCTTCTCTGGGTAACGTCGGATGTCGACGGCGACCGCCGACACGATCCCGTACCTGCCGTGGAGATCGCCGACGCCGTTAAGAGCATTCCTGACGAACAACGGCAGCTGCGGGATCAAGCTGAGCAGCTGCTAGCGCTGGGGGCGGCGAGGGGGCGGTCGCTCGTCGAGCGTCACCACGCGTTTGTCAAGCTTCGTGGCGTCTCCAACTGGGACGTCGCGCGAAAACCTGCACACCAGGGGTTAGTTCTGGCAACAATTGCGCAGACTTGGTGGAATAGACGCGAAGAAGTAGCCCCAGCAAGAAACAGTTACGCCAGTTATCGCGTCATTCGATACGAGCGCAGATATGTACTGCCTGGCGGCAAGGGCTTCGGGCCGATGAGAACCACATACGAAAGGGTAATCGAGGCCACGGAGGACGGGCTCTCGGAATTCCGGACGATGGCCGCATTTCACTGGTCGAGTGGACCGGACCCCGCATATTCCCTTATGACCGACGGACAACTCGGGATTGAAAACAGTCGCGCGGATCAGATTGACGGGAATCCGGGTACTCGGATGGATATTGTGGTCAAGTTTGCTCCAATGAAGGCGGGAGATATGCGCACCATTTCCATCCTCAGAGAACAGCAGCTTGAGCTCGGCGACATCGGAGAGCCAGGAGACGACACGCTCCTCTACGTGGCCCCTGACTTCCAGGTGGATGAACTGGCGATCTCGGTGCGGTTCGGTGAAGGCCTCGCCGCGCGAACAGTCGAAACCTTCGCAAATGCTCGGATCAACGATCTCAGAGCGCTGGCTGTGCGAAGTGGCACGCTACGGGTAGTCGATGGTGTCGCCGCCCAGACGTGGCAGAAGCCGCTGATCGGCCGTGCCAGCGGGTTGCGCATCCTCTGGTGAGCGAGGCTGGTCTCACTTAGGATCGCCCCAAGCGACGAAGGGGGACCAACGTGAGGGACTGGAAGAATCCACGCCTGATGGCCTTTGGGCCGGGCGGAGGTAGCGACATGGACACCGGCCACGAGGGATCGGATGCTCCTGGCAGTGACAGCGGCAACGACAGCGACAACGATCACGGTGGCGGCCACTCGGGTCGTCACTAAACATCAGGCTTCAGTTGCACTCAGCCGGAGCATCGAGCGCTGCTCCCCGGCTGAGTACAATCACGACCTCATTGGTCCGCGGGGCCGGCTCGTCGGCAAGCTATGAGCGGGTCTTGGGCTGTCTCGCCGTGCCGGTACGACGGGCCGCCTTCCGTCGATTCGTGCGGCGCGCCGCTGCGGCAAAGGGTTGGAGCACGTTTCTGAGGGCAGTGGCATTAGCGGCCGAGAGATCGATCTCGTAGTCGACCCCCTCGACGCTAAAGGAGACCGTTTCGGCCGCTTCGCTTCCGTCAATGTCGTCCACCAACGTGACGATCGTCCTCTTGGCCAAAGGTGGCCCGCCTTCCTGTTCAATGTGCGACAGCCGGAAGCCTAGCGGGTACCGACTGATTCGCCTTGGCGGCGGCTGTCGTAGTATTCGCAACATAGCGATGAGAAGATTGACGCCCGTTCTTATCGGTCCATAATCGTGCTCGCTCCCCGTTGGCAAGCGGCTTCCCAAGAAGAGTCCAGTCAGGATTCGTCGGCCGCTCCCGATGAGGAGGCTCACCATGAGTGAGAACACCCCCGCCGCCGGCCTTCCGGCAGCACCCAGTCCGGTGCGCACCTTGGCTGTGCGCATGACCGACGACCTGCGAGCGCAGTTGGACGTCATCGCCCAGCTCAACGACCGCAGCGTTACCGAAGAGATCCGAATCGCCCTCGAGGCCTGGGTGCGGACCAGCAAGTCCGACCCCAAGGTCCTCGCCAGGGCCGAGGCGGTGCGAGCCGAGATCGAGCGCGAAGCGAAGACCAAGCAGAACGCGATCGAGGCCATCTTCGGCAGCACGAGCGGTGCAAAAACACCGCGCAAGCCTCCGGCATCCGCCTGAATGACTCAGGCAACTGCGGTGACTGCCCGGACGAGAACCTCGCGTTTCTCGTCCGGCGCGGTCGCCGCCTTCTACGTGCTTCGACAGGTGCGCTTCACTAAAACACCTGATTATGCAATAATTCAGAGCAGATAGCAGCTCCGGTTGTAGCGCGTTCATGCTCCCGGCTGCATCAGTTGCTGCCCCGTTCGGGGCGCGGCACCTCCAGGACGTCGGTGGGCACCGATACCTTGTAGATGCATCCCGAGCACAACTTAATCGCGCGCTGGAGCGCCAGGAGACGAATACATGGCACCGACCACCAAAGAAGGACAGCGCGCTGAGCTGCACAAGACCATCTGGCGAATCGCGAATGACCTACGTGGGTCGGTTGACGGCTGGGACTTCAAGAGCTACGTGCTCGGCATGCTGTTCTACCGTTTTATCTCGGAGAACCTGACCGCGTATATCAACAAGGGCGAGCACGAGGCTGGCGAGTCCGACTTTGACTACGCTCACCTCCCCGACGCCCAGGCCGAGTTCGGGCGCAAGGAGACGGTGGCCGAGAAGGGTTTCTACGTTCTACCCTCGGAGCTTTTCCGGAACGTGCGCGGGCGAGCGTCTAAGGACGAGAACCTCAACGAGACCCTCGAGCGGGTCTTCAAGAACATCGAAGGCTCAGCGGTCGGGGCAGACAGCGAGGACGACCTGAAGGGCCTCTTCGACGACCTCGACGTGAACAGCTCGAAGCTCGGCAACTCCGTCGCCAAGCGCAACGAGAAGCTCGTCAAGTTGCTTGATGCAATCGGCGACCTGCCGCTCGGCAACTTCGAAGACAACTCGATCGACCTTTTCGGTGACGCCTACGAGTACCTGATGCAGATGTACGCCTCGCAGGCCGGTAAGTCCGGTGGTGAGTACTACACCCCGCAGGAGGTCTCTGAGGTGCTCGCCCGCATCACGGTCATGGGCAAGAAGCGGGTCAACAAGGTCTACGACCCGGCCGCCGGATCCGGTTCGCTGTTGCTCAAGTTCGCGAAGGTGCTCGGTCGCGAGAACGTTGGCGGGTTCTTTGGTCAGGAGATAAATCTGACGACGTACAACCTTGCACGGATCAACATGTTCCTGCACGACGTCAACTATGAGAAGTTCGACATCGCGCACGGCGACACCCTGCTCGACCCGCAGCACTGGGACGACGAGCCGTTCGAGGCGATCGTTTCCAATCCGCCCTACTCGATCAGGTGGGAGGGTGACGCTAACCCGCTCCTCATCAACGACGAGCGCTTCGCACCGGCCGGTGTGCTTGCGCCGAAGTCGAAGGCCGACCTCGCCTTCACGATGCACATCCTGAACTGGCTCGCCGTGAACGGTACGGCCGCCATCGTTGAGTTCCCTGGCGTGCTTTACCGCGGGGGAGCGGAGCAGAAGATCCGCAAGTACCTGATCGACAACAACTACGTAGATGCCGTGATCCAGCTACCGCCGGATCTGTTCTTCGGCACCACCATCGCCACCTGCATCATCGTGCTCAAGAAGTCCAAAACCGACAACTCGGTGCTCTTCATCAATGCGTCGGACGAATTCAAGCGCGTCGGCAACAAGAACAAGCTCTCGCCGGACAACCAGCAGAACATTCTGATGGCGCTCGGCGTGCGGGAGGACGAGGAGCACTTCGCGACGCTCGTCCCGAACGAGGACATCGCAGCCAACGACTACAACATTTCCGTCTCGTCGTACGTCGACAAGGAAGACACCCGCGAGGCAGTCGACATCACAGCGCTCAACGCGGAGATTGCCGAGATCGTTGCGAGACAGGCTGAGCTGCGCGTCTCGATCGACGAGATCGTCGCGGACCTGGAGGGCTCCAAGTGAGCCGTGTAGACGAACTGATCGCCGAACTCGCGCCCGAGGGGGTCGAGATCAAGACCCTGGGCGATGTCGGGCAGTTCGTCCGCGGGAACGGCTTGCAGAAGTCTGACCTCACTGACGAGGGTGCACCTGCTATCCACTACGGACAGGTGCACACCCACTACGGAGTGTGGGCGGATACGACCAAGTCCTTCACCGATCCGGAGTACGCAGGGAGGCTGCGCCGCGCGAAGCATGGCGATCTCGTCATTGCGACAACGAGCGAGGATGATGCCGCAGTCGCCAAGGCAACCGCTTGGCTCGGGGAATCCGAAGCGGCAGTGAGCGGCGATGCATACATCTACCGCCACGAGCTCGATCCCAAGTACGTCGCGTATTTCTTCGGTTCGACCATGTTCCAGGACCAGAAGGCTCGACACATCACGGGCACGAAGGTTCGCCGTGTCTCCGGCGATGCACTCGCCAAGATCCGAATCCCCGTGCCGCCTATCGAGGTGCAGCGCGAGATAGCGGGAATCTTAGATAAGTTCACCCGGCTGGAAGCGGAGCTGGAAGCGGAGCTGGAAGCTCGACGGAACCAGTACGTCCACTACCGGCGCGAACTCCTCGATCTTGGGGTGGAGACGCCGCTCGGGGCGCTCGGAGACTTGGCCAGGAATCTCGATAGTCGTCGGAAGCCGGTGACCAAGGGCGCGCGAACCTCCGGAGACATCCCGTACTACGGCGCCTCCGGTGTCGTCGACTACGTGAGCGGCTACATCTTCGATGGTGACTATCTGTTGGTTTCCGAGGACGGCGCGAACCTCCTTGCGCGCTCGACCCCAATCGCCTTCTCGATCACGGGCAAGACGTGGGTCAACAACCACGCGCACGTTCTCGAGTTTGAGACGTACGCTGAGCGCCGTTTTGTCGAGATCTACCTCAACTCAATCGATCTGGCTCCGTTCGTTTCCGGTGCTGCGCAGCCCAAGCTGAATAAAGCGAACCTCAATCGGATCCCTGTGCCAAACCCGCCTATCGAAGAGAAGCAGCGCATCGTGGCGCTTCTCGACAAGTTCGACACCCTTGTCAACGATCTGAGTGTCGGTCTACCTGCGGAGATCACTGCCCGCCGTAAGCAGTACGCCTTCTACCGCGACAAGCTCCTCGCTATCGGGGAGGCCGCCGCATGAGTGAGTCTCTTCCTCGCAAGTACGATCCGATCGCCATCTCTGCTGAGTCCACAGTTGTCGCGGAGTACATCCCTGACACCTACGCCTCGGCGGCGTACCAGTCGGAGGCCACGCTGGAGCAGGAACTGATCTGCCTCCTCGAATCGCAGGCTTATGAGTACCTCGCTGTCACCTCGGAGGTGCAGCTGGTCGCGAATCTGCGCGCCCAGCTTGAGGCGCTGAACCACATCACCTTCTCCGACAAGGAATGGACCGACTTCTTCGACACCAAGATCGCCGGCAAGAACGACGGCCTTGTTGAGAAGACTGTGCGCGTCCAGGAGGACCACGTCCAGCTCCTGAAGCGTGACGACGGGTCGACAAAGAACATCACGCTACTGGACAAGCAGAACATCCACAACAACCGCCTCCAGGTCATCAACCAGTACGAGATCGGCCAGGGCGAAGGCGGCGCGAAGTACGCGAACCGCTACGACGTGACAGTGCTCGTCAACGGGCTGCCGATGGTGCACATCGAGCTCAAGCGCCGCGGCGTCGATATCCGCGAGGCTTTTAATCAGATCAACCGCTACCAGCGCGACAGCTTCTGGGCCGGCTCTGGTCTGTTCGAGTACGTGCAGCTGTTCGTGATCAGCAACGGCACGCTGACCAAGTACTACTCAAACACCACCCGTACCCAGCACATCAGCGAGGGTAGGAAGCAGACCAAGGGGCGCAAGACCTCGAACTCCTTCGAGTTCACATCGTGGTGGGCGGACGCGCAGAACAAGCCGATCACCGACCTGACTTCATTCGCGAAGACCTTCTTCGCCAAGCACACGCTGCTGAACATCCTCACCCGCTTCTGCGTGCTCACCGCCGACCGCCTCCTGCTCGTGATGCGCCCGTATCAGATCGTCGCGACCGAGCGGATCCTGCAGCGCATCGACATCGCCACCAACTACAAGCAACTCGGGACCGTTGCCGGAGGTGGCTACGTCTGGCATACGACCGGCTCGGGCAAGACTCTGACGAGCTTCAAGACGGCGCAGTTGGCGTCGAAGCTCCCGAGCGTCGACAAGGTGCTCTTCGTCGTCGACCGCAAGGATCTCGACTACCAGACAATGCGCGAGTACGACCGGTTCGAGAAGGGCGCGGCCAACTCGAACACGTCAACGGCGGTGTTGAAGAAGCAGCTCGAGGATCCGAACGCGCGGATCATCATCACGACGATCCAGAAGCTCTCGACGTTCATCAAGGCAAACAAGGCGCACGCGATTACGAAAGACCATGTCGTGATCATCTTCGACGAGTGCCACCGCTCGCAGTTCGGGGACATGCACACCGACATCACCCGCGCCTTCAGGCGCTACAACCTGTTCGGCTTCACCGGCACCCCGATCTTCGCAGTCAACGCCGGCACGGGCGGCAACCCGCAACTCAAAACCACGGAGCAGGCGTTCGGCGAGAAGCTCCACACCTACACGATCGTGGATGCGATCACCGACAAGAACGTGCTGCCGTTCCGGATCGACTACGTCAACACCGTCAAGGTCGGCACCATCATCGACAAGCAGGTGTCGGCCATCGACACCGAGAAGGCAATACTGGCCCCGGAGCGCATCAGCCAGATCGTGCAGTACACACTGGAGCACTTCGATCAGAAGACCAAGCGCTCCTCGAGCTACGAGCACTCCGTCGTGACCAACGTTGCCGAGTTGACCCGTGCCCGGCGCCAGGCCGAGGCTCTGCGTGAGCGCAAGCGGGTGCGCGGCTTCAACGCCATCTTCGCGACCGCCTCCATCGATGCCGCGCGTCGCTACTACAACCACTTCCAGATCCAGCAGGAAGCGCTCCCTGCCGACCGCCGCCTGAAGATCGGCCTGATCTACTCCTACGGTGCAAATGACGCCAGCGACGACGGCATCCTCGACGACGAGGCCTTCGACACCGATGCGCTGAGCACGGACGCGCGCAGCTTCCTTGAAGATGCGATCCAGGACTACAACGACATCTTCGGCACCAGCTACGACACCAGCGCTGACAAGTTCCAGAACTACTACAAGGACCTCTCGCAGCGGCTGAAGAACCGAGAACTCGACCTCGTCATCGTGGTCAACATGTTCCTCACCGGCTTCGACGCCACGACGCTCAACACGCTCTTCGTCGACAAGAACCTGCGGGCGCACGGCCTGATCCAGGCGTACTCGCGCACCAACCGCATCCTCAACTCGGTCAAGACGTACGGCAACATCGTCGCCTTCCGCGACCTCGAAGAGGAGACCAACGCCGCCCTCGAACTGTTCGGCAACAAGGACGCCCGCGGCGTCGTCCTGCTCAAGCCGTACGGTGACTATTACGGCGAGTACTCCGAGAAGGTCGAAGAACTCCTAGCGTCATTCCCGCTCGGCCAGCAGATCATCGGAGAGGCTGCGCAGAAGGAGTTCATCCAACTCCTCGGGCAGATCCTCCGGCTCGAGAACATCCTCACCTCCTTCGACGACTTCGCCGGGCATGAGATTCTCACGGAGCGTCAGGGGCAGGACTACCGCAGCGTCTACCTCGATCTGTATGCCGAGTTCCGCAAGGACAAGGACGCCGACAAGGAACTCATCAACGACGACGTCGTGTTCGAGATCGAGCTGATCAAGCAGGTAGAGATCAACGTCGACTACATCCTGATGCTTGTCCAGAAGTACCGGAGCCAGCACGGTGACGGCGACGACAAGGAGATCCGTGCCGATATCTCCCGGGCCGTCGACGCCAGCCCGACCCTGCGCAACAAGAAGGACCTCATCGAAGCCTTCGTCGACTCCGTCTCGGTCGACGGCGCCATCGACGAGGAGTGGCGGGCCTTTATCGCCGCCAAGCGCGAAGCCGAACTCGAAGCGATCATCGAGGACGAACGACTCCGGGCGGACGCCACTCGCGCATTCATCGAGATCGCGTTCCGCGACGGAGCGCTTCGCACCACCGGCACTGCGATCACCAAGGTACTTCCGCCTGCGTCTCGCTTCGCTGCGGACGGCGGCCACGGTGAGAAGAAGCAGCGCGTGATTGAGAAGCTCGGGGGGTTCTTCGAGCGGTTCTTTGGGTTGATCGCAGGAGGAGACGACTGATGGCGGGTGCGAGCAACGACGCTGCGAATGCGTCCATGATCAAGATCGTCTACTTCGATGAGGAGTCTGCGTCGGACTATCTGGACATCTCCGCTGGCGGAAAGACAGCTTCCACGAGCGAGCAGGTTCAAGAGCGGTCGAAGGAGACGCACGCCAAGGTTGAGGCGGGCTTGATGGCAAAGCTGAGCTGGCTGCCATTCCTCGGTGCGTCAGGCGAACTGAGTTCCGGGGCCGGGGCGTCAGCCGCAGGCAAGAGCATACTCAGCAAGACGCTGTCGAACACGATTCTGACCGACTACTTGGCAAAGGCAGATGAAGATCCTCGGGTAGCCCAGCTTCGAGATCTTCGGGTGACAGCGCCCAAGGACTCGATGGCGTTCATGAAGATGTTCACGCCCTACATGGTCATGCTGAAGATGGATGACATCCCCGTCGATCTGGCGCGGATGGATGAGGTGCTCGTAGGTGCGAAGGGGTACTACGAGCTGCTTGGCGAAAGCGCTGACGGCGCCAAACGCGTGCTGCGATTCAATCTCAGGGCGTTTCGCAACAACTACGGACTCGCCGACCTCGGGCGGATGCGCCTTGTGTTCCACGGAGTTCTCGTCGGGCGGACTTCCGAGCGTGCGCTCGGTATGCAGGCAGAGATGTCTGGCGGTTCGGCCGGCGGCCCGGTGACGGCCGCCGAACTTGTCGATGGCAAGCTCGCGGAGGATGACGACCTACTAGACGTCTACGACGTCATCCTGGCAGGAGTTGAGCATGTCGGGTGACACCAAAGTCACCATCTACTACGGCCCGCTGTCCTGGCTCCACTCGCAACTTGGCGCGAAGAAGGGCGAGTATCTGCTCGACATCGTGAGCGAGCGAGACGAAGCGAAGCGGCGCATTACTCACACGGTTGAGGGCCAGCCGATTCCTGAAGCCGAGGAGTTCGAGGCGCGGCCGAAGCGGATTGTTGCCGAGTCTGCGGACTATGCGAGCGTGCAGGAGCACGCGATCATGAACTTCGTTGGCCTGATTCGCTCGATCGATCCTGAGCAGCTCGTCCTGCATAACCCGCCCGCACACATCCACACGCAACTCGAGCGGGAGTTCTCGACACAGGTGAAGCGGTACTCCTATCCGACGGTGACGCGGGATACGCTCATCCGATTCCGCGATGGCTTTGCCGACCATCTAGTCGGGCAGACGGCTGTCAAGGAGTCGCTGCTTGCTGCGCTCTACTCGCTGACCACCGGCCGACGAACCAAGCCGGTCGTCCTGATGTTCTACGGACCGTCAGGTGTCGGCAAGACCGAGACCGCCCAGTTCGTCAACGGGCTGCTCGGCGGCACGCTCCTGCGCAAGCAGTTTTCGATGTTCCATAACGAGAAGTTCGCGTCGTATCTCTTCGGCGGGACGCACTCCGAGGACTCTTTCGCACGCGACCTGCTCGATCGCGAGTCTGGCGTGATCTTGATCGACGAGTTTGACAAAGCGAACTCCGTCTTCCATAGCGCCTTCTACCAGCTCTTTGACAGCGGGGTCTTCGAGGACAAGAACTACAGTGTCCAGGTCGGCCCGTCACTGATCCTCTGCACCTCGAACTACGGCACCGAAGACGAGATCCGACAGGCACTCGGTGACGCCCTGTACTCCCGGTTCGACTCCCTGGTTCGGTTCAAGCCGCTGTCCAAGAATGAACTCCAGCAGGTCATCAACCGACTCGTCGACAACCGCTTCGCCAAGCTCGCGCCTGATGAGCAGAATCGGCTGGACCCCGACGACGTCAAGACCATGCTGTACCCGCTCGCTGACAAGTCTGGCAACGTGCGCAAGCTCGGCAAGCTAATCGACGAAGTTATCGCCCTGGTGCTCGTGCGCGCGGTACTCAACGAAGAGGCACTGGCCGACGTCACAGCCTCCGGCGACAAGGAGCACGAAGCATGAGGGTCAGGCGGCTGGAGATCAAGAACTTCCGGGGCATCAAGTCCCTGGACTGGGCTCTGCCCTCGGACCAGCGGCTCATCGTTCTGGTTGGCCCGGGCGATAGCGGCAAATCTACGATCCTCGAGGCGATCCACTATCTGCTCGGAGACCGATGGAACATCCCGGTCTCTGACACCGACTTCTATGGCGTCGACGTATCCAGCCCGATCGTTGTCAAGGCGGTGCTCGTTGACATTCCGGATGCGCTTCGCAAGGAGAACGCCTTCGGTCTCTGGCTCAGCGGCCTGGACGCGGAGGGGGTTCTGCATCAAGACCCGGAGGACGACCACACCCCCGCTATGATCGCGTGCTTGACTGTCGATGAGACGCTCGAACCGAAGTGGACAGTCGAACGCGTCGATGGACAGTCGCAGGTACTGACTTCCTCGCAGCGTCACCACTTCTCGACGTTCAAGGTTGATGACCGTAACGACACACAACTGCGCTGGACGCGGACGTCTGCCTTGGGACGAATGTCCGTCCGGGACGGCGGTGACCGCCAGGCTCTGTCGGCGGCATCGAGGGCGGCACAGCAGGCATTGGCGAGCCACGAAAGCGCGTCCCTCACCGAGCTTGCCGCGCAGGTGCAGGCACGCGCCAATTCGATTGGCGGCGGGCAGTTCACGGATATCAAGCCAGGCTTGGACACCTCGCGATCGTCGATGGGTGCCGGCCTAGCGCTCTATGAGGACGTCGTGCCGCTGACCAGCTTTGGGCTCGGCAGCCGTCGTCTCGCAAGTCTCGCCATCCAGCAGCTCGCCGCGGGGAGTCGTGCAGTGGCGGTAGTCGATGAGATCGAGGATGGGCTCGAACCACATCGGGCAGTTCGGCTTCTGAACTACCTCTTGGCAGACGACGACTACTCGCAAGTCGTGGTCACCACTCACTCACCGGTCGTCGTGGAGCAAGCGCAGATCGCGAACTTGGCGACCGTGCAGTCGCACGATGGAGTCGTCACGATTACTTCGCTTGCGGGTGCCTCGGAGGAACTGCAACGGGTACGTCGTTCGCGTCCATCGTCGCTGTTGGCTCGCCGGGTTATCGTTGCGGAGGGCAAGACGGAACACGGGCTACTGATGGCCTGCCTCGATGCGTGGGACACGGAGCGCATCGCTGACGGCCGGTCGACATCGGCCGGCGAAGGGGTCGCAGTGCAGGACGGCCAGGGAGGTTCCGAGGTTCCGCGTCGTGCTGCGGCGCTCTCGGCCCTGGGCTATGCCGTGGCTGGGTTCATGGACAACGAAGATCGCAGCGTGGACGCGGCTGTCGAGGCTGCGGAGTCCACAGGCGTCACGATTGTCCGGTGGGACACCGGGCACAACATCGAGTCGCAGATCTGCGCCAATCTCAACGCAAATGGGCTCACCAAGTTTGTTGAGCTCGGCGTCGAACGCCGTGCAGCCGAAAGCACCGTACTCGATGACCTCACGTCAATCGACTCGGCCAACCCCATCACTTCGCTCGATGTGCAGACCTGGATCAGTGCGGGCACGACACTTGATGAGGCGCGAGACCGGATTGCCGTTGCAGCCAACAAGAGGAAATGGTTCAAGGAGGTTGACGACGGACGAGCGCTCGGCGAGTGGATCATGCAATACCGGACGCGGACTGCACTCCGCGAGGTCGTGCGGCGACTCGACGACATATACGCCTTCGTCTATCCACAGCCCTTGCCCATTGAGACTGAGGACACCGAGGTGGGAAGTGACCCCTCAGCCCATGGATGATGCTCTCAAGGCACTCGCCGCCAGTTTGCTTGCCGCCGCGCCCGCCTCAGTGGAAATGCCCGCGGGTACGGGTAAGACACATCTACTCGCAGCGGCGGTAGCGACAGCGGCCGATGACTCGAAGCGGTCGCTCGTGCTGACCCACACTAATGCTGGGGTAGATGCCATCCGCAAAAGGCTGCGATCGTTTGGGGTGCCCTCCGGGATGGCGAGGGTCGAGACCATCACGAGTTGGGCATTCTCGCTTGTTCGAGCTTACCCGCACCTGGCAGGGATCGTAGTTGCGGAGACCCCAGATTGGGCGCTCTCAGACCAATACGTCGAGGGCGCGGCCCGAGTCGCCGCGGCCACAGCCATCGCTGAGGTTCATGCTACGAGCTTCGATTATGTGTTCGTGGATGAGTATCAGGACTGCACCCTCGTCCACCACGCCTTCATTACCGCGATAGCCGATGCCGTCCCGAGGACAGTTCTCCTCGGCGACCGGCTACAGGCAATCTTCGGATTCACTGGGGCGTTGGCCGAATGGGACGCTCACGTCTTGCCGAGCTTTCCTGCATTCGCAGTAGAGCCAATACCTCAGCGGTGGAGAGGCCACAACGAGGCACTTGGCACATGGCTGCTCCAGGTCAGGTCGCACCTGGTCGATGGGCTGGACTTCGACTTCACTGAGCACAGCGTGCCGCATCTCACGCTCGTCACCGACACCAGCCCTACCAGCGTTGCCGCCGTCGCCCATGCGTTCAGGGACTTCGGTGAGACCGTACTGTTGCTTGACGGCGCAGCCTGGCGGGTCGCCGGACATGCGAGTCGACTCAATGGCAGCTACGCCGTCATGGAAGACATCAACGGTCGATTCATGCGTGACCAGATCAACGGCAACTGCAGCTCACCGCAGCACCCCGTGCTTCCGCTGCCGGCCCCGGGAGAGCCGGGCCTAGCGCGCTGGTTTGCTCAGTTTGCGAAGGCGTGCGTCATCGGACTCGGCGACCTCAACAATCCGGTGCTGCAGCGGCTCGAGCGCAACCAGTCCCTGACAGGGCTCTCCCGCGACGGCATCCAACCTGTGGTCAATGCGCTGGAGCAGCTCCGATCGACCGCAACCTATGAGCAACTTGCAGCTGCTGCGCGCGAGGTTCGGGCTATCAGCCAGGTGAAGGTCTACCGCTGGGAAGCATGGGCTGACACCCTCGCTGCAATCGCGTTGTCGGCGGAGAACGGTGAACCCGCCATCGACAACTTCGGACGTGTCCGCGAACGTCTTCGGCGCCAAGGGCGCAAGAGCCATGCGCGTATCGCCTCCAGAACACTTCTCGTCAAGGGACTCGAATACGATCACGTCGTAATCGCCGACCTCTCTCAGTTCCGCGACCCTAGGCACCTCTACGTCGCGCTTTCGAGGGCACGCAAGTCGGTCACAGTGATCGGCGGCTCCATGCGCATTCGCCTTCAGAACGATCGTCCGCGAGCCTGATCGAGATCTGGATCGTCGAGAATACGCGCGGCTAGCACTCCTACTCCGAAGCCGGCGGAGACAAAACACCGTCGGGAGATTCAACGACTGGCGACCCGCTTGCTGTGACCGACACGCCCACGCCCGAGGGGATCTCAACGGCTGACGTTGGCATGACGTCGCCGAAGCTGTCGTCGTTGTCGCTACCCACTTTCGCGCCCGTCTCTCGCGTTTGTCTGGTAGCCCTCGACGACCCGCGTCTCGATCCCGCGCCCATTGTCGCCATGCGTCAGATAGCCACCAACGGCAGTCGGGATGTCGACCGCTGCCTGCGGCATTACGCCGCCAAAGGAGTCATCGTCGGATGAGTTGTTGCCCATGATGCTCATTTCTAATAGCCGGCGCCCGTCAGCACGGGCTCAACAACAAATCTAACGACCACCGCCGACGTCCAGGCGAGCACGAGCATGCCGACGGCGCCTTCGAGATAGTTCGTCTTTCGCTCCAGGTCGGCTCGGGCAGCACCGAGTTCGTCGAACTTGTCCGCGACGAGCCGCCACTGCGCGTCGTACGGCGAGGCTTCGAGATATGCCTTGACGTGCGCTCGCTTGAGCTGGACCGCCCTGCTCTTCCAGTAGCGGATGCCTGCAAGGCTCAGGAACGCCGACACGAGCGAGAGGAACGCGGGAATGAGCGACCACCCGAGGCTGCTGCTCGCCACTGAGAAAGCGGTGACGCCGGCTGCTGCCAGAACGATAGATGCGCGCGTGACCGCATTCGCCTGGCGACCAGCCACGCTTTCCAGTTCACGATCAAGCTCGGCGGCCACCAGCGTGAGCTGCGCGACTGGAACAGCGGGGGCTGCAGTCGTGCGCTTCCGACGTCTCCACACAGCGGGAACCCTATCGAACGTCGCGGAAGACACCGCCACTCCTCATCGGCAGTTCACTCGAACGGCTCGTCACACCGCTCAGACTGGCTCCGGACCTGTTGGCGGCCGCAGCGTCACCCCTGCGGCGAGAATCGCAACGCGCATCGTCTCCTGGTTCACCGTCAGTCGCTCCGCTACCTGCGATAGCGACAGCCCGGACTCGTACAGCCGCGCAGCCTCACTCACCTGCTCCGCCGTCAACGGCTGCCGGCGCACAACCGCGCTGTTCGCTCGCAGGATGCTGAGGATCGTGGACTTCGCAACGCCGTACCCGGTAGCCAGCGCGGTCGACGTCTCGCCCGCTTCATAGCGAGCGACGACATGAGCACGCTGCTCATCACCCAGCCGCTTCCAGCTCCGCCGCGTCGGAGGGTCGAGCTTCCGCGAAAAATCTCCGCTGGACGCCAAAATCTGCCGTAGATTGGCGACCGCCACCCCTGTTAGCGAAATTGTGGAACAGAGGTAAACAAGGTCGACGGAAGAAGCCCCGGAAACTCGCAGGAGTCTCCGGGGCTTTCGCGTTGCTCCGAAGACGTGTGGCGCAGGTCGACATCTCGAATGCGCAGCGCGGCGACCCCGCCAATTCGCAATCACGTGAGCGCGGCCTTCGGCCTGGTTACAGCGAGACACGGGGTTGAAGGGGATCATCCGGTGCTTGTACGCGTACTTGAACACCTTCCGCACTGTCTTGTAGGTACGGACACGCTCGTCTCCCGACCGAGACCTGCCGTCGGCCTTCGGCTTCGGGTCGGCTCGAACCCGGCCCGTTCCGCTGCTCAGTCCGTGACGCCCATGTTCGGCCGATGCCAGGCGACCCACAGAGCGGCGATCACCGCAGTCGGCACCACGCCGAGCAGGACGTGCCAGGCCGGATCCGGAGACCCGACATCCGCCACGAGGCTCACCCCGAGGCAGGTCACGCCGAGCCCAGCGAGGATCGTCGCCGGGAGGAAGATCCACGTCCAGACGTGCGTCATGCTCATCTGGAGCACGACGGCGGCCGCGCTGGGCGGACGACGGACGACGGCACGCCCGTGCCGGAGGCGTGCCAGCGCGGATCCGGCACGCGACCCGTGTCTCGCCTGCGGGCCACGACTGCCCCAGAACCTCGTCGGCATGAGCAGGCTGTCGTAGAGGAACAGCGTGGCGAAGTAGAGTCCAGCCGAAGCGCCGAACGCGATGAACGCGGCCCACTCGAACCAGTGCGGCGGATCGACGACCGCCCCCTGCAGCAGGAACGTCGTGAGCCCGATGATGACCGTGCCGAGCGAGGCCGCCGTGGTCATCTTCGATTTCACCTTGGCCCGGATCTCGTCGGCCTCCTCCGGACCGTCGTCCGAGACGGTCCACGTGACGCGCCAGCGCGCCGACCCCGTCTCGCGCACGAGGCACACGAGTTCGCCGCGGGCGACGGGCGTCGCCGTCCGAGTGAACGCGCTCGCGAGCCATCCGATCAGGGGCTCATTGCCGACGACCAGCGGCGCGTCGTTCGTCGTCCGCCGTGCCTCGCTGCGCCCGGCGGTCCGGCCGTTCAGCCAGCCCACCAGCTCGCGGAACGACCGCTCGTTCGGGCGATACGCGCCAAGGTCGGTCGCGGGATCGCGGCCGCGCGTTATCCAGCTGGGCATCGCCGTCGGCATCCAGTCCGCCCGTGCCGGGCCGGACGCGGGTGCTCCTGGAGCCCCATCATCGTCGAACGGCCAGTTCGCGACGCCATCGTCACGCTTGTCGCGCTCTCGCAGTCCGAACAACGTGCGCGCCACGAGGAGGTCGGCGGTCTCGCGGACCTCCCGGTCGCCCGAGGTGCACCAGACCCGGATCGAGCGTCCCGGGTCACCCCGCCACTCGCCGTCGAGCCATTCGGCGAACCGACCGGCCACGGATGCCACGTGCTTCGACCCCTCCGAGGTCAGACGTCCGTTCCGATGCTCGGCATGTCGCATCAGAAGGAGGTACTGCGGATCTCGCGAGGTGTCGGTCATGAGCCGGCCCGTTCGGACGTGCGTTGGCGTTGCAGCGCGCGAGGCGAGCGCGGTTGCGAGGCTACTCCGAACCGGTCGGCGCGACCACGTGCGGCGATTCCCACCGAAGTTGTCCGATCTCGTTGGGTCAGGCACGGTATCGCCGTTCGTATCGCCCTCGTACTTGAGATGGATCGCACACGCTCCGAATCGTTCATGCTCATCGCGTCGTGACCAGAGCAGGCGTAACTCGTGCAGCGAGTCAGCTCGTCAGCAGGACCAGCCGCTGCGTCGCCCGGGTCATCGCGACGTAGCGGTCGACGGCGCCCTCGATGCCGCCGCCGAAGCGGTCGGGGTCGACGAGGACCACGAGGTCGAACTCCAGGCCCTTCACGTGGTCGGGGTCGAGCACGCGGACGCGCGGTCGCTCGGCGACACCGGCGGCGCCGATCACGCAGGCGGTGCCCTCGTCGTGCACGGCGAGCCAGTCGTCGAGGACGGCGTCGACGTCGGCGGCCGCGCCGTAGGCGACGGGGATGCCGCTGCGGCGCACGGACGTCGGCACGTTCGCGTCGGGCAGTGCGGCGCGGATCACCGGCGCCGCCTCGGCCATGATCTCCTCGGGGGTCCGGTAGTTCACCGTCAGGGACGACTCGGCGATGGCCCGGATCCCCACGCGCTCCAGTCGGCCACGCCACGTCTCGGCGAACCCGTGACGCGCCTGGGCGCGATCGCCGACCACCGTGAGGCTCCGCGACGGGCATCGCCGCAGGATCATGCGCCACTCGGCGTCGGTGAGCTCCTGCGCCTCGTCGATCACGACGTGCGCGAACGGGCCGGCGAGGCGATCGACCTCGAGCGCGGGCGCCGCGTCACGGTCGACGAGCGAGTTCCGGGCATCCTCGCCGCGCAGGATCGGGGTGATGAGCTGCTCGTCGCCGTCGTCGGCCGAGATGAGGTAGTCGAGCACCTCCGACATCCGCTCCCGTTCGCGGGCGAGCGTCGCCTCGCGGCGGTGCCGGTCGCGCACGGATTCCGGGTCGCCGACGCGCGCCCGCGCCGCATCGAGCAGGGGCAGGTCGGCGACCGTCCACGCTCGGGGGTCCGGTCGCTGCAGCGCTCGGAGGTCGTCGCCGTCGAGCCACGGAGCGCACTCGCTGAGGAGGTCGGCATCGGCCCAGAGGCCGGCGACCACGTCGACCGTATCGAGCAGCGGCCACGCCCGGTCGAACGTCTCGGCGAGCGCCTCGTTCCGCAGGAGCGAACGTCGCGCGACCGCCTCCGGCACGCCCGGGAGCCGCCCGGCGATCAGCCCGAGCAGCGCGTCCCAGACCTGGTCGCGTGCCTCGTCGTGCGTGGTGCCCGGCTCTGCGGCGTCGAACACGTCGGCCCAGTCGGCGGGCCCCACAGCGACATCCGCCCAGTCGGTCTCGACCACGAGCGTGGTCGTCGGCGGTCGTTCGACGGATGCCACGGCCCGCTCGACCGCGTCGACCATCGCGCTGCTCGACTTCAGCGCCGCCACGTGCGGGTCGGGCTCGGGCACCGCGCCGGCACCCTCGGGCACGAGCTCGCGGAGCGTGCACGTCCGCACCCCGTCCTCGCCGAGGCTCGGGAGCACATCGGCGATGTACGCCAGGTACGGCTGGTGCGGGCCGACGAAGAGGACCCCGCCCCTGCGGCCGCTCAGCCGCGGATCGGCGTACAGCAGGTACGCGGCGCGGTGCAGCGCGACGACCGTCTTGCCCGTACCCGGTCCGCCGTCCACCACGAGCGCCCCGTGCGAGGAGGCGCGGATGATGGCGTCCTGGTCGGCCTGGATGGTACCGAGCACGTCGCGCATCCTCGCGGACCGGCTGCCGCGCAGGGCGGCCAGCAGTGCGGAGTCCTCGTCGAGCGCCGCGCCGTGCCGGAGCGCGCCGGACGTGAACACCTCGTCCCAGTAGTCGGTGACACGTCCGCCCGTCCAGCGATAGCGTCGGCGGCTCTCCAACCCCATGGGATCGGCGAGCGTCGCGGCGAAGTACGGCGCTGCCGCCTCGGCGCGCCAGTCGACGAGCAGCCGCCGCCCGTCGGCATCCGTCAGGCCGAGCCGTCCGATGTACACCGGCTCCGGGTCGTCGGCCGCGACGATGCGCCCGAGGCACAGGTCCAGCCGGAATCGCCGGAGCGTCCGCAACCGGGCCGAGAGCCGGTGGATCTCGAGGTCGCGGTCGAGCGCCGCCTGGCCGGACCGGCCCGGCAGGCGGCGGAGCACGTCGAGCCGATCGGACAGCTCCGCGACGGATGCCTCGAGCCGCGCCGTGACCGCCGCGAACTGCTGCGCGTCGCGGTCGATGAGGGCGGGGTCCGCCTTGGCGGACAGGCGTGCGGGGAGATCGAAGACGTCGGCGGTCACGGCGGTCATGGCATCGGCTCCGAGATGTGGTGGTGAACGGCGGGCGCGAGGCGCCTCCGGCCGCGGTCCGAGGGGCGTCCGCGGGTAGCGCCGACGCCGATGCGCTCGACCGGCCACCGATTCTGCGCCCTGAGGGGGCCCTTGCCGCAAGCCCCCACCCCCGCAGTACCATGGAAGTGGCGGGGATCACGGTCCCCGCCGTTCGCGTCTCCGCGTGCGGCGCGCCGGGCGGCCCCGGGCTCACACGTCGCCGGCGAGTGCCGAGGCCGATTCCACGAGGTCGCGGAGGGTCTCAGTGAACCGGGTCGCCGGCGCCCCGTCGATCACGGCGTGGTCGAAGCTCAGCGTGAGCGGGAGCATCGACCGCGCCACGACGACGCCGTCGCGCACGATCGCCCGTTCGCGCACGGCGCCCACGGTCGCGATCACCGTCAGCGGCGCCAGCGGCACGGCCCAGCCCCAGCTCGTGGTGAACATCCCGATCGACGTGACGCCGACCGCGGGCCCGAATCCGGACGCGATGCTCGGGCGGGCGCCCGCGATGCGGATCGCGGCTCGGCGCAGCGGCCCGGGCAGTCGCAGCACGCCGCGCATCATCCCGTGCGCCTCGTGGGATTCGCCGGGTCCGTACTTCGATTCGCGGAGCAGCGCCGAGAGCTCGACGGGCGATCGACGGTCCGCGCTGCGGATCGTGAGGACGTCGAGCACGATCCGTCCCTCCCAGTGGCGCTCGACGGTCGCGCCGACGTCGACCCGGTCGAACACGAGGATCCGGTTCCCCGAACGCCGCGCGTTCACGTCCGGATGGAGCGCGACCGACCTGGCGAAGGACGCGAGCACGAACCCGGTCCAGGACACCAGGCCGTCCGCGTCGGCGATGCGGCGGGCGGCCTCGGACACGTCGAGCTCGATCAGCGCGTGGATCTGCGGGCGGCGCCCGGCGCTCGCGAGGCGATCGAGCACGGGTCGGCGCTCGCGCGGGATCCGCCGGAGCTCGTACCCCCGGTCGTTCATCGTCCGCATCCCATGGCCCCGCCTAACGCGCGCCCGCCCAGAACCCGCGTTCCCATCGGCGTGGATCGGCGACCGCGTCGGAGTCCACGTCGAACCGCATCGTCCACCGGGCGTCCGGCTCGTAGGCCGGCCACGCCTCGCCGGGGTCCCCGGTGGCGGCGAAGGCGATCCACGAGCGGTGCATCACCTCGGCGAGTCCCTGGGGCGGGTCGGACCCGAGCATCGGGCCGAACAGCGGCGTGGACGGCGCGACCGTGTCGAAGACGAACGGGATCTCGAGCGCGTGGACGGCGCCGAGCCCGGGCGCCGGCCAGGCGAACTCGTACATGTAGGTCCTCCCGGTCCCGCCGGACGCGACATGCGCCTCGGCGAGCCGGATCGCGGGCAGCCGCATCCACCAGTCCGTCTGGACCGCCGAGAAGATGTCGCCGGCGGCGGCCGACGGCGCGTGCGCGCGATAGGCGGCGAGCGTCGCGTGCGGTTCGGGGCGGTACACCGCCAGCGACTGGTAGCCGACGCGGTCGACGGGAGCAGTCAGGATGTCGTCGGTGATCGAGGCGTGCACGCCGCTCACCACGCTCCACAGCCGCCAGTCGTCGGCGTTGGTCCCGACGATGAGGTCGATATCGCGCGATGCCCCTGCCGCGACGAGGTCGAGCGGTGCGCCCGGCAGGACGTCGCCGTCGATCACCGGCTGCCATGGCATGGTCGTTGCGACGACCGGCAGCCCCCAGCGTTCCGGATCGGGGCGAGCGAGGAGCTCCGCCTTGAGGGCGGCCTGTGCGGCGAGCAGTCGCTCCACGCCGGTCGCGGCGATCGCCTCGCGGGTCGCGGGCACCCCGAGCCGATCGGCGAGCATCGTCCCGATCCGGCGGGCGTCGTCGCCGGTGAGGGCGTGATGGGCGGCCCCGCTCTGCAGGATCGCCCGCCCGAACAGGCCCTCGGCCCGCGGCATCGCCAGGAGCGCGCCGATGCTCATCGCGCCGGCCGACTCGCCGAACACGGTGACGTTGCCGGGGTCGCCGCCGAAGGCCGCGATGTTCTCCCGCACCCACTCGAGCGCGGCGACCTGGTCGAGCAGACCGACGTTCGCGATCCCGTCGCCGAGGTGCAGGAAGCCCTCGGCGCCCGGCCGCCACGTGATGACCACGCACACGACGCCGTCGCGGGCGAACCGGCTCCCGTCATAGGCCGCGGTCGAACTCAGTTCGAACATGCCGCCCTGGATCCACACCATGACCGGCAGCCCGCCGGTTGCGGGGTCCGGCGTCCACAGGTTGAGGTTCAGGACCTCGTCCGCCGCCGCGGCGTGCGCGACCTGCGCGAAGGCGCTCCCCACGTCGTGCCAGTCCTCGCCCGCGCCCCCGTCCGGCCCGCCGGTGGACGGCGGAGCCACCTGCGAGGGCTCCGGTCCGGGTCGCGTGGCGTCGCGGACCCCGGTCCACGGCACCACCGGCTCCGGGGGTCGAAGCCGTCGATCGCCCGACGGCGGCGCGGCGTACGGCACGCCGAGGAAGGTCCGGATGCCGTCCCGGACGGATCCTCGCACGGTCCCCCCGGTCGTCGCGACCACCGCGTCCATGCGCTCACGGTGCTCCCGCCCGCCGGCGGCGAGCAGGGTCCAAGGTCCCGGATCGACATCGCGGCGGTCGTTGCGCACCCTACGGTTGACGGCATGGACGTGACTGCCGCTGCAGGTGCGGTCGTGCGGGACGAGTCGGGACGGATCCTGCTCGTACGGCGCGGCCGCGACCCGCAACGCGGACGCTGGTCGGTGCCCGGCGGACGCGTCGAGCCGGGGGAGACCCTCGTGGAGGCCGCCGCGCGCGAGGTGCTCGAGGAGACCGGGTTGCGCGTGGAGGTCGGCGACGAACTGTGGTCGGTGGACATCCCGGCAGGGGAAGGCCGTGTCTACCGCGTGCACGACTTCTCGGCGACCGTGATCGGCGGCGCGCTCGTCGCGGGCGACGACGCGGTCGACGTGCGGTGGGTCGATACCGACCGGGTGGCCCGGTTCCGCCTCGCACCGCCGCTCGCGGACCACCTCCGCGAGGCGGGCGTGATCCCGCGCCTGCCCTGGATCGACGAGCACGTCGTCGTGATCGACGCCCCGCCTCCGGTGGTCCGCGCCGCCCTCGAACGCGTGCTCGAGCGCGCGGGCGGTCGCACCGTCGCCCGGGTGCTCGGATGCGACGACCTCGCGCCGGGCGGACCGCGGCCGTTCGCGGTGGGATCCAGCGTGCCCGGGTTCCACGTCGTGCGCGTCGCGCCGGACGAGCTCGTGCTCGCCGGCCGCCACCGGTTCTCCGACTACGGACTCGTGTTCCGCATCGAGGCCCTCGGTGCAGGCGGGGCGCGACTGCGCGCCGTGACGTCGGCGAGCTTCCCCGGCCCGTTCGGCGCCGTCTACCGAGCGCTCGTCATCGGCACGCGCCTGCATGTCCTCGCGACCCGCCGCATGCTGTCCGCGACCCGACGCGGCGCCGGGCCGGCCGCTCGGTAGGCTGCCGACGGGCGGTCCACCGGTGGCCGACGGAGCCGACGGGCAGGGGAGGCGGGTCATGGGATTCACCCGGGCCGAGCTCGAGTCCTTCCGGGGCCGGAGCGTGCCCGACCTCATGCCCGAGCACCCGCGGCTCGTGTTCGTCGGCATCAACCCGGGACTGTGGACGGCGGCGACCGGCGCGCACTTCGCGCGCCCGGGCAATCGGTTCTACCCCGCGCTCGCCGAGGCGGGGATCATCCCGCGCCTCCCCGATGTCGCGAACGGGATGACCGAGGCCGACCGGCGGATGTTCCTGGACGCCGGGATCGGCATCTCCAACCTCGTGCACCGGGCCACGGCCCGCGCGGACGAGCTCGACCGGGTCGAGCTCCGCGAGGGCGCCGAACGGCTCGCGCACGACGTCGCGGGCTGGCATCCACGGGTGGTCGCCATCGTGGGCCTGACCGCGTACCGGCAGGGGTTCGACCGGCCCAAGGCCGTCGCCGGCCGGCAGGAATCCCCGCTCGGCGGCGCCGAGCTGTGGGTGGTGCCCAACCCGAGCGGCCTCAACGCGCACGCGACCGTCGCCGACCTCGCGCGCGCCTATGCGGGCCCCGCTCGCGCGGCCGGCATCGTCGGGCCCGAGGGCCGCTGACCCGCGAACTCGGAATGCGGGCCGAATTATTCCGAGTTATGATGTGAAACCGGAACAAGGGTTCCGGAATTCCGAGTCGGAGGCTCCCATGACGACGGATGCCTGGCCCGCGCACACCACGCGCGTCGTGCCGTGGCGCCAGTCCGGCCGCCACGGCACCCGGGCCGATCGGATGCTCCGCGAGATCACGGTCTCGCTGCCCCCGCTGATCGCCGATCTTCCGTACCGGCCGGAGCCGGAGCTCGCGGGCGCGCTCACTGCCGCCGCACGGGAGGTCATCGCGGTCGATGCCGACCCCCGCGGGCACCTCGGCGCGCTCGGCGGCCTGCTGCTGCGCACCGAGTCGGTGTCGTCGTCGCGGATCGAGCAGGTCGACGCGACCATGGACGACTACGCGCGCGCCGTGGCCGGCATCCGCGCGAACGAGTCGGCCTCGTCCATGGTGGCCGCCACCCGCGCGCTCGGGCAGATGATCGAGCGCGCCGGCGGCACGGGGCGCATCCGCCTCGAGGACCTCCTCGACGCGCATCGCACGCTCATGGCGGACGACCCGGTCGACGCCCGCTACGCGGGGCGGATCCGCGACGTCCAGAACTGGATCAGCGGTTCGGACCACTCGCCGATCGGCGCCGTGCACGTTCCGCCGCCGGCCGAGTCCGTCCCCGCGTACCTCGAGGACCTCCTCGCCTTCAGCAACCGGGACGACCTGGACCCGGTCGCGCAGGCCGCCATCGCCCACGCGCAGTTCGAGTCCGTGCACCCGTTCACGGACGGCAACGGCCGGATCGGCCGGGCGCTCATCAACGCCGTCCTGCGGCGGCGAGGGCTCACGACGCGGACGGTCGTGCCCGTGGCATCCGCCATGCTCGCCGAACGCGACCGCTACTTCGCGCTGGTGAACGGCTACCGCGACGGCGCGGTCGACGCCTTCGTGGCCGACCTGGCGCGGGGGACCCGGATCGCGGCCGCCGCCTCGCGCGAGTCCGCCGACCGGCTGGCGGAACTGCCCGCCTACTGGCGGGAACTGTCGCGTCCGCGTGCCGGGAGCGCCGCCGCGAAGCTGCTGGACGTGCTCGCGGAGCACCCGATCCTCGGCGCCGAGGAGGCGCAGGAGTTGACGGGCGCTCCGCTCTCGAGCGTGTACACCGCACTCGATCGGCTCGAGGCCGACGGGGTCATCCGGCAGGTCACGGCGCGGCAGCGCAACCGCGTCTGGGGCGTCATCGACCTGCTCGGCGAGCTCGACGACCTCGCCGCGCGCATCGGTGCGGCCGTCCGCGCCGGCGGCTGATCCGCACGGCGGAGCGCGTTCTCCCGGACGGGCCGCCGAGGCGTCGGCGCGTACCATGGAGTGCACGCCGGCCGGGGCGCTCTGGAGGGAGCAGCACTGGTCACCTGGCATCCGATCCTCGCCGCCGATGAACCCGAACCGGGCCGGTGGCGACTCGTCGACACGCTCGGGCACGAGTACGGGCGGGTGAGCATCGTGCGCGTCGACGGCGAGGTCCGGTATCGCGCCGAGTTCGAGGGCCGCCTGCTCGGCTGGGGCACGACGCTGCGCGGCGCGTGCGAGCGCGTGCACCACGCATTCGTGCGGTCGCACGGGCCGGGGGAGTGGCAGGGATACCCGGACTTCTCCCACGCCGGATCGTGAGGATCCCTATACACAGACATGAGCATCCGTCAGATGTTCGCATGACTTTCACAGGGAACGGGCACGACTCGTGGAGGAAGGGTGTGCAGACTGGCGACTTCGCCGCGGCGACCCCCCTTTTTGTTCTGTGAAGCACCGAGACGAGCACCGCGACGCGCGAGGACAGCACCCCGCGCGGCCGCCCATGAGATCTATGCGCAACGACACCAGTTCCCCCAAGACCAACCCGACCACCGACGAGACCGTCGACGCCACTCGCGCCCGAGTCCGCCGCGTCCGCCGCAACCGGCGCGCGGCCTGGCTCGGCTCGGGCGCCGTCGTGGCCATCGGCGCGATCGTCGGCTCCGGCTTCGCCCTGCAGTCCGCAGCGGCCGACCAGGAGCTCCGCATCGCCGAGACCACGGCCCTCGCCGAGTCCACCGACCGCGGCATCGACCAGCTGACCGCCGCCGGCGGGCTGCTCGAGGCCCACGCCGTCAAGAAGGCCGAGGACACGCTGAAGGCGGCCGACGACACCATCGCGAAGGCCAAGGGCAAGGCGGATGCCACCGAGCTCGCCTCGTCCGTCGCCTCGCTCGAGGACTACACCTACCTCGCCCCGGAGCGCGTGTTCGAGCTCGCCGACCAGGCCACGAAGCAGGTCGACGACGTCACCGCGAAGGTGAAGGAGTTCGACCGCAAGGCCGCCGAGAAGGCCGCCGCCGAGAAGGCCGCCGCGGAGAAGGCCGCGGCCGAGAAGGCCGCCGCCGAGGCCGCCGCCGCCGAGGAGGCCTCCGCCTCCGCCGCGCCGTCGTACCCGAGCGGCCCGGCCAACCCGAGCGGCGCACAGGCGACCGCGCGCGACCTGATGGCGTCCATGTACGGCTGGGGCTCCGACCAGTTCGGCTGCCTCGTCGACCTCTGGAACAAGGAGTCGGGCTGGAACGTCTACGCCCAGAACCCCTACAGCGGCGCGTACGGCATCCCGCAGGCGCTCCCCGGCGACAAGATGGCGACCGCCGGCGCCGACTGGGCCACCAACGCCGCCACGCAGATCAAGTGGGGCCTCGGCTACATCGCCGGCCGCTACGGCACCCCGTGCGGCGCCTGGTCGCACTCGGTGTCGGTCGGCTGGTACTGATCCCAGCGCTCCGGGCCGGACGGTCCGCGCTCACGCGGTGGCGGGCGGCGTCTCGAACGCCGAGAGCCACCGGGTGAGCACTCGCTCGAGCACCGCCTGCTCGTCGGCGTCGATCGCCGCGAGCAGGCGGTGCTCGTTCGCCATGTGCGCGGTCATGACCTCGTCGATGAGCGAGCGTCCCGACGGGGTCAGCGCGATGACGCGCCCCCGGCCGTCGACGTCGCTCGCGCGACGCGTCACGAGTCCGCGCTCGACGAGCCGGTCCACGCGCTTGGTCACCGCGCCGCTCGTCACCATCGTGGAGGCGGCGAGGTCGCCGGGCGTCCGCTCGAACGGGTCGCCGGCGCGACGCAGCGTGGCGAGCACGTCGAACTCGCCCTCCGAGAGCCCGAATCGCTCGTAGACGGCCACGAGTTCGTCGGTGAGCGCGTTCGCGAGCCGGTGGAGACGGCCGATGACGCCCTGCGGCGTCACGTCGAGGTCGGGTCGCTCGCGGCGCCATTCGCGCATGATGCCGGCGACGCGGTCGTCGGAGCCATCCGTCGTCATGTGCGCCAGTATATCTTCCATGGAAGCTATACTGTCTTCCATGGAAACTACTTGGCGTTGGGTGCTCGTGACGGCGATCGCGCCGATCGCCTGGGGGAGCACGTACTGGGTCACCCGGGAGTTCCTCCCGGCCGATGCGCCGCTGTGGGGCGCCGTCATCCGCGCGCTTCCGGCGGGGCTCCTGCTGTTCGTCCTCCGGAGGCGACGTCCTCACGGGGCGTGGTGGTGGCGCTCCGCCGTCCTCGGCACGCTCAACGTCGGCGTGTTCTTCGCGCTCATCTACCTCGTCGCGCAACTGCTCCCGACGAGTCTCGCGTCGACGATCATGGCGACCTCGCCTGCCGCGATGATGGTGCTCGCCTGGCTGTTCGCCGGTGAGCGGCTCCGGCTCGTTCCGCTCATCGGCGCCGGCCTCGGCATCGGCGGTGTCGCACTCCTGCTCGCGGGCGACGGCGTCGCAGCGGCGCCCCTGGGCATCGCCGCGTCAGTGCTCGCGATGCTGCTGTCCTCGCTCGGGTACATCCTCGCCAAGCGCTGGCGCGACGGCACGGACGTGCTCTCGGTCACCTCGTGGCAGCTGCTCGCCGGCGGCCTGCTCCTGCTGCCCGTCGCCCTCGTGGTGGAGGGGGCGCCGCCGGCAGCTGACGGCGCCGGGATCGTCGCCTTCGCCTACGTGAGCGTGATCGCCACCGCCGTGGCCTTCGCGGCGTGGTTCGCCGGGCTCGCTCGCCTCCCCGCAGGCACGGTCGGGCTGGTCGGGCTGCTCAACCCGGTCGCCGGCGTGCTGCTCGGGGTCCTGCTGGCGGGGGAGCGCCTCGGTCCCTGGCAGTTCGCGGGGCTCGGGATCGTGCTCCTCGGGATCGTCATGGGGCAGCCCTCGGCGCAACGGGCACTCGCCCGTGCGCGCCGGGGCCTCGGGCGCCGCCCCCGGTCCGCCCCGGGTGCGCGCACGCCGGCCGCACGCGTGCACCGGACCGAAGTCCCGACACCGGTCCCCGCCGACTGCTAGCGTGCGCCGCAGATGCCGCGGCCGATGCGCCCGCGGTGGCGGATCGGGGGGGATCATGGCTCGCGGTTGGTGGCGTCGGACGAAGGAATCCCCGGTCGCTGCGGGTGGCGCCGCGACGCCGGCGACGGTGCCCGGCACGGACGACGCGGCAGGGCCGCCACGCGCTGCGGGCGCGCTGCCGCGTGCGAGCATCCTCCTCCTCGGCGTCGCCGGCGCGGTCGTCGTCGCCTTCGGGCTCGCCGCCGCCAGTTCGGTCGTGGCCCCGGCGTTCCTCGCACTCGTGCTCACGATCTGCGTGCACCCGGTGCGGATCGCGCTCATCCGCGGCGGCGTGCCCGTCGGGCTCGCCACGGGCGGCGCCATCGTCGCCGTCTTCGGCCTGCTCGCGGGGTTCGTGGCGACGCTCGTCTTCGCACTCGCGCAGTTCACGACCCTGCTGCCGCAGTACACGCCGGAGATCCAGGCGGCGGCGGCCAACATCGGCGATGCGCTCGAAGGAATCGGCATCGGCGCCACGCAGGCGCAGGCGATCGTCGACGGCCTCGAGCCCTCGCGCGTGATCGAGCTCGTGGCGTCGCTGCTCGGCGGCGTCGCCGGCATCACCTTCTCGCTCGTGGTCATCCTGACCCTGCTCATCCTCATGGCCATGGACGGCACGTACGCGCCGGCGATCCTCTCGCAGCTCCGGCTGCGCCGCGCGGCGCTGGTCGACTCCCTCGTCGTCTACACCCGCAACGTCCGCCGCTACATGGTCGTCACCACCGGGCTCGGGGCCGCTCAGGGCGTGCTGAACTGGCTCGCACTGCTGATCCTGCAGGTGCCCGGCGCACTGCTCTGGGGCGTCCTGTCGTTCATCTGCAGCTTCATCCCGAACATCGGCTACTTCATCGCCATCGTGCCGCCGCTCGTGTTCGGGTTCCTCTCCGGCGGGTGGCCCACCCTGATCGCCGTCCTCGTCGTCTACGGCATCGTGAACGCCGTGGTGCAGTCGATCGTGCAGCCCAAGGTGGTCGGCGGCGCGGTCCGGCTGAGCGAGACGATCACCTTCGTGTCGGTGCTGTTCTGGGCGCTCGTGATCGGCCCGGTCGGGGCGGTGCTGGCCGTGCCGCTCACGCTCCTCGTCCGAGCGGTCCTGCTCGACGCCGATCCGGCCCTCTCGTGGTGGCGGCCGGCGACCGGCGACGTCGAGGAGACGAAGGGCATCGCGGCGGAGTTGTCCGCACAGGCCCGCGCACAGGCGAAGGCCGATCGCGCGGCGCGCCCGGAGCGACGACGGGCGGCGCGCGCGTCAAGGGCGTGATCGTCGTCCCGGTGCTCGTTAGCCTGACCAGATGAGCGAGCACACGGGGGAGACGACCGCCGCCGGCGGGATCCGCGCGCGGATCACGCGCGTGGTGCAGTGGGTGCTCAGCACCAAGCCGGCGCGCGCGTTCCTCCGCTACCAGGAGGAGCACGGGCCGATGCTGGCCGACAGCGTCACCTACCGCACCCTGTTCTCCGTGTTCGCGGGCGCCTTCCTCGGCTTCGCGATCGCGGGCATCTGGCTCGCCGGCAATCCCGGTGCCATCGACGCCATCGTCGCGACCGTGAGCGACGTGATCCCCGGCCTGATCGGCGAGGGCGCCGCGATCGACCCGGCGACCCTCATCCAGCCGATCTCGCTGAGCATCGCCGGTGCCGTCGCACTCGTCGGCCTCGTCGGCGCGGCGATCGGCGCGATCCGGTCGCTGCGGATCGCCGTCCGGCAGCTGGCCGGCGTGCCCGACGACCGGACGTTCTTCCTCCTGCAGTTCCTCCGCGACCTCGCGATCGCGATCGGGTTCGGCCTGCTCCTCGTGGGCGGCTCGATCGTCACCGTGCTCGGCACGGGCGCGCTCGACCAGGTCGTGGCGTGGCTCGGACGCCCGTTCGGCGGCGTGCTGTTCGACACGGGGTCGCGCACGCTGTCGATCGTCGTCGTGTTCGCGATCGACAGCGTCGTGGTCGCCGGGCTCTTCCGGGTGCTGTCGGGAGTGCGACCGGGTGCCCGGTCGCTCTGGTCGGGGGCGCTGATCGGCGGGGCCGGGCTGACGGTCCTGCAGGTGCTCTCCGGGCTGTTCGTCGGCGGGGCGACGAGCAACCCGCTGCTCGCCGGCTTCGGGTCGATCATCGCGCTGCTGATCTGGCTGAACCTCTCGAGCCAGGTCGTGCTCATCGCGAGCGCGTACATCGTCACGGGCGTCGAGGAGGAGCGAGACCGCGTCGCCGAGCGGTACGGGGCGACGTCGATGGCGCTCCGACGGCTCAAGCGCGCGGAGCGACGTGCAGCGGATGCCGCGGCCGAGGTGGCCGCGGCCCGGGACGCCGTCACCGGCGCCGCGGCGGCCGGTGGAGGCGGCTCGAGTCGCTCGGGCGACTGAGGGCGGCGTCGGACCGCTTCCCTCGCCCCCGTCCCCGGACACGCGATCGCCCGCGCCGTGGCGCGGGCGATCGTGCGGCGTCCGGGCTCAGCGCGGGGCCGCGGGATCGTCGGTCTCGACGACCTCGACGACCTCGACCTCCTCGACCACGACGCCGTCGGCCTCCCGTTCGTCGTCCACGGCGACCGCGTCGCCGTCCTTCGGCACCTCGGCGTCGAGGGGGAGCTCCGAGTCCGTGTACTCGCCCTCCAACGGGTCGTTCGGCTGCATGTCTTCCGTCATCTCGCCCTCCGTTCGTCGGCCGCCGCCCGCGGCGCGCGGCGCGACCCACGCTAGGACGCCCGGCGACCAGGCGTGAGGGGATTGACGGCGACCCGACGCGCAGGTAGCCGGGGCCGGGAGCGGTAGGACATGCTGGTCGCGTGCCGACCGTCCTGCAGCTCGTCCGCAACCTCGTCGCGCCCCTGACCCGGACGAGGTTCTTCCGGATCGTCGCTCCGGTCGCGCTCCCGCCGATCGAGGCCGCGCTCGGGGCGGTGAGCGGCGGCCGGCTCCAGCTCGCATCGCTGCTCGTGCCATCGCTCGTGCTGCACACGATCGGCGCGCGGACCGGCGCGCGGCGCGACGTGCACCTCATGTACACGCCGGACCGCCAGGGGCGGGCGATCGTCGCGGGGACGAGCTTCGCGCGTGAGCGGCATCCGGGCTGGACCTACAACCTCGACGCGAACCCGGAGGCGTGGATCACGGTCCGCGACCGCACGCTGCGCGTCAGCGCCGCCCGGGTCCCGGCGGCCGAGCGGGATGCGGCATGGCACCGCATCGAGCGGCAGTGGCCGGGGTACCGCGGCTACGAGCGCGACTCCGGTCGGACCGTCCGGCTCTTCCTGCTGCAGCCGGTCGCGGAGGAGCCGGTGCCATCGGCCGGCGCGCCCCGGCCTGCTCCGACCGCCCTCGACGCCATCGGCGGTCGGGGTTAGGCTGCACCGCATGTGCAGGAACATCCGCACCCTCCACAACTTCGAACCCGCCGCCACGACCGACGAGGTCCGGGCCGCCGCGCTGCAGTACGTGCGCAAGGTGAGCGGGTCCACGCAGCCGTCCCAGGCGAACCGCGAGGCGTTCGACGAGGCGGTCGAGGCGATCGCGCACGTGACGCAGCACCTGCTCGATCACCTCGTGACGAACGCGCCGCCGAAGGACCGCGACGTCGAGGCCGCCAAGGCCCGCGCTCGCGCGGCCAAGCGGTACGCCACCCTGAGCGCCTGACCGGGCCCGTCGGGGGAGCACGGTAGCGTCGGCGCCATGGCCCGCGACGCGACGACGATCGACATCGACGGCCCGGACGGCACGCGCACCGTCCGGATCTCCAGCCCTGACCGCGTGGTGTGGCCGGTGCCCGGCATCACGAAGCTCGAGCTCGCCGAGTACCTCGTGGCGGTCGGTCCCGCCTTCGTCGCCGCGAACGGCGATCGACCGGTGTCGCTCGAGCGGTTCCGCGACGGGATCGGCGGCGAGTCGTTCTTCTCGAAGAACCCCCCGAAGGGCGCACCCGAGTGGGTGCGAGACGTGATGGTCACCTACCCGAGCGGCCGCCGGCATCCGCAGCTGGTCATCGACGAGCCCGCCGGCGCCGTGTGGGCGGCCCAGATGAACACCATCGTCTTCCACCCGTGGGCGTCGCGCGCCGGCGCGCCCGACCTGCCCGACCAGCTGCGCGTCGACCTCGATCCGCAGCCCGGCACCGACTTCGCCGACGCCGTCCCCGCGGCCGTCGCGCTGCGCGAGCTCATGGTCGAGGCCGGCCTCACCGCGTACGTGAAGACGTCCGGCAACCGCGGCATCCACGTGTTCGCGCCGATCGGGCCCGAGCACGAGTTCCTGGACGTGCGGCACGCCGTCATCGCCCTGGGACGAGAGCTGGAGCGGCGGATGCCCGAGCGGGTGACCACGGCGTGGTGGAAGGAGGAACGCGGCGAGCGCGTGTTCGTCGACTTCAACCAGGCGAACCGCGACCGGACGATGGCGGGCGCGTACAGCCCGCGTGCCCTCCCGTCGGCGGCGGTCTCGTGCCCGCTCGAGTGGGACGAGCTCGAGGGCGCCGACCCCGCCGCCTTCACCGTCCGGACCGTGCCGCAGCGGCTCGCCGAGCTCGGCGACCCGTGGGCGCACATGCACGAGGCCTCCGGCCGGATCGACGTGCTGCTCGAGTGGTGGCAGCGCGACCTCGACGACGGCCTCGGCGAGCTGCCGTTCCCGCCGGACTTCCCGAAGATGCCGGGCGAACCCACTCGCGTCCAGCCCAGCCGCGCCCGCAAGCCCGAGGGCGACTGACGCGTCAGACCTCGGTGCGCGCGCCGTCCCTGGCGTGCGGCGGCAGCCCGTGCACCTCGCGGTGCAGCCGCTCCATGCGCGCGTCGAGCTCGGCGGCGGTGCGGGCGGCGTCGGTCAGCTGGTCGAGCAGCTCGTCCGGCACGCGGCGGTCGAACTTGTAGTAGATCTTGTGCTCGAGGCTCGCCCAGAAGTCCATCGCGATCGTCCGGATCTGCACCTCCACGGCCACGGGGTGCGCGCCCGTCGAGAGGAACACGGGCACCTCGACGATCAGGTGCAGGCTCTGGTACCCGTTCGCCTTCGGCTCGGCGATGTAGTCCTTCACGCGGATGACGCGCACGTCCTCCTGCGCCGTGAGCAGGTCGGCGATCCGGTAGGCGTCGGAGACGAAGCTGCAGGTCACGCGGACGCCGGCGATGTCGGTGATCGTCGCGCGGATGGACTCGAAGGTCGGCTCGACGCCCTTGCGGCGCATCTTGTCGATCACGCTGTCGAGGCTCTTCACGCGGCTCGAGATGTGCTCGATCGGGTTGTACGCGTGCGCCTGGCTGAACTCCTCGCGGAGGATGGAGAGCTTGGTGATCACCTCGTCCATGCCGAACTTGTAGCGCTGCATGAACCGCTCGGTCTCGTCGCGCAGTGCGCGCATCTCGTCGAGGGTCCGACCGTCGATGGTGTCGAGGGTTCGCTGCGCCCGGTCGGTCAGCATCGGCGGCGGGGCGAAGCGGGCTGGCGGGGTTCCGTCGAGCGGCGTCACGCACCCCACGCTACGGGTCGAACCTCGGCGTCAGCCGTGCGGCGCCGATGCATCGCCCATGAGCCGGCCATGGCCGCGGCTCGGACGGGCGGCGCGCCGGCTCCGCCGCGCTCAGTCGACGGCGTCGACGTAGCGCCAGCGGTCCTCGCGGAGGAAGCGGCTGGTCTCGCGCTGCACGCCCCGCTCGCCATCGGCGGCGTAGCGGGCCGCGAACTCGACGAGGCCCTCGCGATCCAGCGGGCCGCCGCGCTCCGTGCGCACGATCTCGAGCGACCGCCATCGGATGCTCGGATCGAGGTCGAGCCGGTCGGGCCGGGTCGACGGATGCCACGTCGCCAGCAGGTACGGCGCAGCGCCGACCACGAACGCCGTGTACCGCGAGCGCATGAGCTGCACGGCGGTGGGGGCGGGCGCCCCCGACAGGATCGGGCCGCAGCATTCGGCGAACGTCGAGCCGCTCGTGCACGGGCAGCGGTCGTCCGCCGCGGGCGACGGGAACGGGCGATCGGCGTGCATGACATCCAGTCTCCCGCACCTTGCGGTCATGGTCTGCCCAGCTGAAGCCGAGGATTCGTCCAGAAACACGGTGCAGAGTGGGGGACTCGTGCGCCCGGGCCGTCGGTCCGGGCCCGTCCATGCCCCGCTCGGAGGGCCCCCGACTGATCGAATCCGAGCCCCCCAACGCCTATGCAGCCCACCACTTCGCCCACGTCTGCCCCCACGTCCGACCACGAGACCACCCCGTTCCGCACCGAGGCCGCCTCGCGCCGCCTCGCGAAGCGCGACCGCCGCTCGCGGCGCCGTCGCCTCGTCGCAGCCGGCGCGCTCGTCGCGGTCGGCGCCATCGCCGGCACGGGACTCACCGTGAACTCGTCGCTCGCGGCCCAGCGGGTGGCCGACACCGCCGTCCTCGCCGAGTCGACCGGCCTCGCCAAGGACCAGCTCGGCGCCTACGCCGGCATCGCCGAGGCCAAGGTGCACGCCGAGGCCCAGGACACCCTGACGCTCGCCGAGGACACCCTCTCGGACGTCGAGGGCAAGATCGATGCCGGTGCGCTGGCTTCGTCGGTCGCCTCGCTCGGGGACTACGAGGTGCTCCCAATCGACGAGGTCCGCGATCTCACGTCCTCGACACGGGCCGAGATCCACAAGGCCGAGGACGCCGCGAAGGCGCACGACCGCGAGGTCGCCGAGCGCGAGGCGGCCGAGGCGCTCGCCCGCGCGAACACCCCGGAGGGAGCGAAGGCGACCGCGCGCGACATGGCCGCGTCGCAGTACGGCTGGGGCGAGGGCGAGTTCCAGTGCCTCGTGTCGCTGTGGACCAAGGAGTCCGGCTGGAACTACCAGGCCGAGAACGCGTCGAGCGGCGCGTTCGGTATCGTGCAGGCGCTGCCCGCCGAGAAGCTCGCGACCGCCGGCGCCGATTGGCGGACGAACGCGGCGACGCAGGTCAAGTGGGGCCTCGACTACATCCAGCGCTCGTACGGCTCGCCGTGCGCCGCCTGGGGGCACTCGCAGGCCATGAACTGGTATTGATCCGCCCGGTCACGTGAGCCGTGGGTCCCCCCGGGCCGGCGGCTCACGTCGTCCGCGACCGCCGGTCGACGGCATCGCGACCGGCCAGCAGGAGCCCGACCGCCGCGACGACGCCGAGCGAGAGCACGCCGAGGCTCAGTTCCACGCGCTCGCCGGCGGCGAGGAAGGTCCATGCGATGGCCGCGTACGCCAGCACCACGACCCACCCCGTCGCCCACGCCCAGCGGGTGCCGTGCCGGAACCCCTCCGCGGCCACGAGCAACGCCATGAGTCCGGTGCACGCGAAGCCCGCACCGTACCCGCGCGCGATCAGCGTGATGATGCCGTACGCGGGCATGAGGGCCTCGGGTGTCGTCCCCGCGAACTCCGCGATGTTGTCCAGCGCCGTCCCCGGCAGTATGACCGTCCACATGATGCCGGCCAGGGTGAGCAGCGCGCTCATGACCAGCAGCAGCCCCCAACCGATCCTCGCCGTCCTCGTCCGGGCGTCGCGCGTCTGCGTGCGCATGGTCGACCTCCTCGCGCTCCCGGGCGTGAGCGCCAAGGGAGGAAGGGCCGAGGGCCGCTCACGCATCCTCAGCGGCACCGCCACGGCGCTTGGACGGACGTGATCTCGACGGAGTCCCGCGAACGACCACGCCGTCCGCGCGCGGTGACGATCGACCGGGTCACCGCTCATCTCCGAGGATGTCCCTCCGACCGACCCGCGTCAAGCGCGCCGTCGTGCCGAGCTGCCGCCCCCGCGGATCAGGCCGTCCGCGGGTCCAGCAGACCCCGCCGCGAGGGATGCCGGTCGAACCACTGCTCGACGTACCAGCAGCTGGGCACGATCCGTCGCGTGGACCCGGCCTCCACGTCGTCCACGGCGAAGCGCACGAGTTCGGCCGCGAGGCCGCAGCCGCGGTAGGGCGGATTCGTGAAGGTGCGGACGAACGCGACGGTGTCGCCGAGTTCCCGGTAGTCGAGGACGCTCGCGATCTGGCCGTCGACGCGCAGGGCGTACCGGCGGAGTTCGGGCTCGTGGACCAGTTCCTTCGTCACCCGCCCAAGGCTACGCCGCGACCGGCCGCGCGCGGCTCAGCGGCCGCGCAGTCGGTCGAGGTCGCGCCGCTCGCGTTTCGTCGGGCGGCCCGCACCGCGTTCGCGGACGGGCACGGCGGGCACCGCCTCGCGCGGCGGAGGAGCGGGCGTCCGGTCGTCTGCCGCGGCGGCGGCGAGCTCGGCCGACACCCGCTTCACGATCGGGCGCCGCACGATGAGGATCCGGTCGAACCCGTGGAGGCGCACCCGCACCTCGTCGCCGGGCCGGACCGGCTGCGCGGCCTTCGCACGCTCGCCGTTCACCCGGACGTGACCGGCCCGGCAGGCCGCGGTCGCGGCCGAGCGCGTCTTGCACACCCGGACCGCCCACAGCCACGCATCGACGCGCGCCGAGTCGAGGTCCGCCATCCCATCAGCCTACGGCCCGGTGCGCGGGGTGACGTCAGCGGATGAGCGCCCACCAGATCATGAGCATGGTGACGAGGAACCCGACGACGTAGTTGATGCGGATGAAGTGGCGCCAGCCCCGATTCGACTCGCCCGACGCGGCGTCGCTCACCGAACGGAACGGCCAGGCCGCCCAGAGGTAGGGGATCACGAGCAGTCCCGCGAGCGGTCCGGGCCACTGCGTCGCCAGCATGAGCAGTCCGGCCGTCGCCCAGAGCGCGAGGGCGATCCGCACGGTCACGGCGGCGCCGAACGCGGTCGCGATCGAGGCGATGCCGCCCTCGCGATCGGGGACGACGTCCTGCACCGCGCCGAACGCGTGGCTGGCCATGCCCCAGCAGAAGAACGCGAGGAGCAGGGCGACGAGCGGCCAGGTGAACGTCGCGCCGGCGACGGCCAGGCCGTACACGGCCGGGCTCGTGAAGTGCGTGCTCGAGGTGATCGAGTCGAGCACCGGCCGCTCCTTGAAGCGCAGTCCGGGAACGGAGTACGCGAACACCGCGAACAGGCTCACGGCGAGCACGAGCCACGACCAGGGCTCCTCGGTGCCGCCCAACCAGAGCATGGCGACGACGAGCGGCACCGCCGAGACGATGCCCGCCCACACCACGGTGCGATGCAGGCTCGGATCGAGCAGCGCGCCCTCGGCCCCGCCCTTGCGGGGGTTCCGGAGGTCGGACTCGTAGTCGAACACGTCGTTCACGCCGTACATGAGGAGGTTGTACGGGATCAGGAAGAAGAGGGTGCCGACGACGAGCAGCGCGTCGACGCGCCCGGTCGTGAGCACGTAGGCGGCGGCGAAGGGGAACGCCGTGTTGATCCAGCTCACCGGCCGCGACGAGAGCAGGACCTGCCCGGCGCGATGCGCGAGCCCGTCGCGCGCGTCGTGGGTGCTCACCGCTGCGCCGTCCGGTCGGCTCGGGCGGGATCGGCGGCCCCGGCGCGGCGCCGTGCCGCGAGGGTGAAGACGGCGGGCACCAGGAGGACGCCGGCCAGGGGGTAGAGGAAGTCCTCGACCGGTGCGAGCCCGACGGCCCAGCCGCTCCGCTGCGCATCGTCGTACGCGACGATGCCCGTGCCCACGATGAGCGAGTCGAACACCGCGGTGAGGGTGAGGAGCACCAGCGTCGCGATCGCCGTCGCGACCGCCCGCCGTCGCCGGTCGCCGCGACGCCGCGGCCACGCCACCACGGCCAGGACGATCGCGACCGCGAGGAACGGCAGGCTGATCAGCAGGTAGGTCATCGAGGTCCTTCCCGGTCCGCGCCGCGGCGCGTCGCGCGGGCGGCGAGCAGCCGTTCGGCGCCGAGCACGAGCACGAGCGTGAGGTAGCAGAGGAAGACGAGGAACACGGGCTCCTCGAGCGGCAGCTCGGGTGCGAGCTCGATGCCGGTCACGATCGACGACTCCCCGCGGAAGAAGACGCCGGTGAGGATCCCGGCCGCGTCCCAGAGCAGGAAGAACGCGAGCCCGACGGCGATCGTGAGCGTCGCTGCGAGCGGTGCCCGCCAGAAGACGAGCCGCCAGCGCGCATCGATCAGCGCCATGCAGCCGATCACGACGAGGAGGCCGGCGAGGTAGGCGATGCCGGTCATGCCAGCGTCGGGCTCGGTCCGGCGGACTCGACCTCGCCGACGGACTCGGGCTCGGCGATCGGACCGGGCGACCGGTCGCCGCGCACGCGCTTGAGCACGTTCTCGGCGCTGATCAGGCACATCGGAAGCCCGATGCCGGGCACCGTCGACCCGCCCGCGTAGTAGAGCCCGTCGACGCGACGCGACCGGTTCGTGCCGCGGAGGAACGCGGACTGCCGCACCGTGTGCGCCGGCCCGAGCGCGCCCCCCTGCCAGGAGTTGAGGCCCGCGGCGAAGTCCGCGGGGCCGACCGTGCGCCGCACCACGATCCGGTCGACCAGGTCGGCGTGTCCCGTGACCTCCGCGATGCGACGGATGGCGCGATCCGCGGTCTCCTCGACGAGTCGGTCGCCGGCGCCGTCCTCGCCGCCGCGCCCGATCGCCGGGTCCGCCGGCACCGGCACGAGGAGGAACAGGTTGCTGTCGCCGGCCGGGGCGACCGTGGCATCCGTCGCGCTCGGCATGCACGCGTAGAACGAGGCGGGCACCGGTACGTGCGGATCCGATCCGAAGATCGCCCCGAAGTTGGCGTGCCAGTCGTCGGTGAAGAACAGGGAGTGGTGGGCCAGCTCCGGCAGCTCGCCGCGGATGCCCAGCATCGCCAGCACCGCACCCGGGCCCGACGTGCGCCGGCGCCACCACGACTCCGGATACGTCTGCGCGCCGGGCGGCAGCAGTTCGGTCTCGGTGTGGTGGAGGTCGGCGGCGGACACGACCCGGTGCGCGGGCGCCACCACGGAGCGGCCCGAGGCGTCGAGGAACCGTGCCCCGGCGACGGCCGGGCGCGCGCCGCCCGAGGTCAGCTCGATCGCCTCGACGCGGGCGCCCGTGATGATGTCGACGCCTGCGGCGACCGCGATCGCGGCGATCCGCTCGATCAGCTCGGCGAAGCCGCCCCGCGGATAGAAGACGCCCTGCTCGAGGTCCATGTGGCTCATCAGGTGGTACATGGCGGGCGTGGCGTCGGGGGAGGACGCGAGGAACACGGCCGGGTAGCCGAGCACCTGGCGGAGGCGCGGATCGCGCACGGCGTGCGCTGCGAAGCGCTCCAGCGACGTGCCGAGCAGTCGGGCGAGCCGGCCGGACTGCCGCAGCACCTCGCCGGTGAGCAGGTGCCGAGGGTCGTCGAAGTTCGTGTACAGGAACCTCCGGCGGGCCATGTCGTAGGTGGATGCCGCGGAGTCGAGGTAGCGCTCGAGCGCCGCGCCCGCGCCCGGCTCCATCGACTCGAAGAGCGCGACGTTCTCGGCGCGGGTGCGCAGCACGTCGAAGGGCTCGTCGCGCCCGTCGGCCCAGACCCGGTACCCCGGATCGAGCTGCACGAGGTCCAGCTGCTCCGCCGAGCTCGTGCCGAAGAGCCGGAAGAAGTGGTCGAACACCTCGGGCATGAGGTACCACGACGGGCCGGTGTCGAACCGGAAGCCGCCGCGGGACCAGCTGCCCGCCCGGCCACCGAGCTCGTCGCGCGCTTCGAGCAGCGTCACGCGATGGCCGTCGCGGGCGAGCAGGGCCGCGGTCGCGAGGCCGGCGATGCCGCCGCCGATGACGACGATTCGCTCCGACGTGCCGATCATCGCCGATTCCCTCCGGTCGTGAGCGCCGAGCGCACCGCGATGGCGAGCTTCTCGCCGTCGGGCACGCGGATGCGCGTGGCGATGATCTCCGTCGCCGGGGTCGCGCGGCAGCGCGCCGTGAGGCTCGCGAACAGGCCGTGCGCGGCGGCGACCGCACTGCGGGCGCGGCGTGGCAGCTCCGGAAGGGACTCCCGCGCGATCGACAGGTCGTGGTCGATGTCGTCGAGGATCGCGGTCTTGTCGGCCTCGGTGAACGCGTCCGGGTCGACGCCCGGGAAGTAGTTCCGCCCGAGCGTCCGCCAGTCCACCGCCAGGTCGCGCAGGAAGTTGATCTTCTGGAACGCCGCGCCGAGGTGCACCGCGCCGCGCTCGAGGCGCGTGCGGCGTGCGGCGTCGGCGGGCTCGTCGGCGAGGAACGCCGCGAGGCACATGAGGCCCACGACCTCGGCGGACCCGTGGATGTACGGTCCGATCTCGTCGGCCGCGAACGGCGCCGGGTCGAGGTCGCGACGCATCGACGCGAAGAACGGACGGGTGAGCTCCACGCCGAATCCCGTGTCCCGTGCCACCCGCGCGAACGCGTGCACCACGAGGTTGGCGGAGTATCCGAGCTCCATCGCCCGTTCGGTGTCGGCCTCGAGGGCGTCCAGCACCTCGTGCTGCGCATCGAGGTCGAGCCCGGCCTCCGCGGCGGAGCCGTCGACGACCTCGTCGGCGACGCGCACGAGGGCGTAGATCGACCGGATCCGCCGTCGTGCGGCCGGATCGAGCAGTCGCGCCGCCGCGCCGAAGGAGGTGGAGTAGTGCGAGATGACCGTCGCGGAACTCGCCTCCGCGGCATCCGTGTACCGCTCGAGGAGCGAGGGGTCGTGCCGGCGCGTCATCGGACGCGCTCCGTGGCACGCTGGGCGAACTCGCCGAGCTCCGTGCGCAGCTCGACCGGGAGGTCGGCGGCGTCGAGCTCGTACCTGGCGAGCGTGACGTGCTCGTCGGCGAGGGCGATCGCGGCGTCGAGGGCCCCGCAGGCGCGCAGCTGCTCTCGGAGCTCGGTCGCCGACGCGTCGTCGAGGGCGGGATCGCCGAGCCGCGAGCTGATCGACGGCCACGCGGCCGTGGTCGCCGCGTGCGCGATCAGCGCGGTCCGCTTGCCCTCCCGGAGGTCGGCGGAGGCCGACTTGCCCGTCACGAGCGGGTCGCCGAACACGCCGAGCACGTCGTCGGTGATCTGGAACGCCACGCCCACGAGCCGGCCGAACCGGCACAGCGCGTCGACCGCAGGGCCGGGAGCGCCGGCGAGCACGGCGCCGGCCGCGAGCGGCGCCTCGAACGAGTACACCGCGGTCTTCTGCTCGAGGGTGGCGAGCACGCCGTCGAGCGCAGGCGTCGAGCCGTGGAGCGACCCGACGACGTCGGCCAGTTCGCCGGCCGCCGAGACGAAGACGGCACGGTCGAGGATGTCGAGCAGCGCCTCCCGGCGGGTCCGTCCGATCGGCAGCATCGCCAGCTCGCGATGCGCGCGGCTGAGCGCGAGGTCCCCCGCGAGCACGGCAGCGGTCGCGGCCCACACCTCGCCCGTCTCGGCGTCGCCGCCGTGCGCGACCGCGCGTGCCGCGAACCGGCCGGCGACGTTCGGTGCGCCGCGGCGCACGGTGTCGCGGTCGATCAGGTCGTCGTGGATGAGGAACGCCGTGTGCAGGAGCTCGAACGCGAGCGCCACACGGGTCGCCAGCGGCCGCTCGGTCCCGCCGAACCCGCGGTACGCCGACCAGACGAGGCGCGGTCGGATGCGCTTGCCGCCCGAGCTCTGCAGCTCGATCGACTCCCAGAGCGCCTCGTAGTGAGTGCCGTACGCGCCCGCGCGGTCGCGTGCATCGGCGAAGAAGGTGCGCAGTTCCCCGTCGATCGCCGCGTCGAGCAGCTCAGGCACGGAAGAGCTCCAGTTCGCGGGCCTGCAGCACGAGCCACGGGCTGAACGCCCAGGGCGCGGCCTCGACGGCCGTGGCGAGCGACTTCGGCTCCACCCAGCGGTACTCGGCGACCTCGCGCGGGTTCGGGTCGGGCTCGCCCGACGCCGTCGCCAGGTACACGGGGCACACCTCGTTCTCGACGATGCCGTTCGCGTCGGTCGCCCGGTACCGGAACAGCGGCAGCGCGAGCTCGACGGTGTCGAGGTCGAGCCCCAGCTCGAAGTCCGCGCGCCGCTGCACGGCGTGCAGGAGCGGCTCGGCGGGCTTCGGGTGGCCGCAGAACGAGTTCGTCCAGACGCCCGGCCAGGTCTGCTTGGTCACGGCGCGGCGCGTGATCAGCACCTCGCCGATCGGATTCACGACGTGGCAGGAGAAGGCCAGGTGCAGCGCGGTGTCGGGTCCGTGGGCGGCGCTCTTCGGCGCCCGGCCGATGGGCGTGCCCGACTCGTCCAGCAGCACCACCTCGTCCTCGACGGTCTCGGTCGCGTGGTCCATGATGGCCTCCTCGTCACTCGGGCGATGCGGCGAACCCCGGTTCGTGTGGTCGAAGCTAGCAGCGCGCGCGAGCCGGGGGGAACAACCGAAAGTTGGACGGCGTCGCCGGGCCGGGCGACGGATGCCGCTCCGCGCGCCGCGTGGGGCATGCTGGTGGGGTGACGGGCGAGAGCGGCGACGGCTGGGTCGAGGGTCCGGACGGCGCCCGGTACTGGGGCCGGTTCGGTGCGGCCGGCCTGCTGCTCATCGAGCCCGGCGGGTCGGTGCTCCTGCAGCACCGGGCCGCGTGGAGCCACTTCGGCGGCACCTGGGGCATCCCCGGCGGCGCCCGCCATCGCGGGGAGTCGGCGCTCGACGCGGCCGTCCGGGAGGCGACCGAGGAGACGGGCCTGCCGCACGGGCTCGTCGCCGCGCGGTTCGAGAGCGTGCTCGACCTCGGGTTCTGGTCGTACACCACCGTGGTGGCCGATGCGGTGCGGCGGTTCGAGCCGCGGCTGGCGGATCCCGAGAGCATCGCACTGCGCTGGGCCGCGCTCGATTCGGTGGAGGCGCTGCCGCTGCATCCGCGGTTCGCAGAGGCGTGGCCGGCGTTGCGCGCCCGGCTCGAGGCGGACGGCCCTCGATAGGATCGACTCGTGGGCGGGGAGTCGGGGGTCTCGGATCGGGTCTGGACGCTGCCCAACGTGCTCAGCATGCTGCGGCTGGCGCTCGTACCGGTCTTCCTCGTGCTCGTCGTGCAGGGCGCCTACATCCCGGCGCTGGTCGTGCTCGTCGTGGCGAGCCTCACCGACCTGCTCGACGGGTACCTCGCCCGGCGGCTCGGCCAGGTGACGCGGCTCGGCCAGCTGCTCGACCCCGCCGCGGACCGCCTCTACATCTTCGCCGCGCTGCTCGGCCTCGCCGCGAACGACCTCGTGCCCTGGTGGATCGTCATCGTGATCATCGCTCGCGACGTCTTCCTGCTGGTCCTCGGGGTCGTGCTCGCGAACCACGGCTACGGCCCGCTCCCGGTGCACCAGCTCGGCAAGGCGGCGACGTTCGCGCTGTTCTCCGGCGTTCCGATCATCATGCTCGGACTCGCGTTCCCGGTCGTGCAGCCGGTCAGCGAGCCGTTCGGGTGGGCGGTCACGATCTGGGGCGCCTTCCTCTACTGGTGGGCCGGCGTCATCTACGCGATCGAGACCGCGCGTGTCGTGCGGGAGACGCGGGTGTCGGGCCCACCGGCATCCGATACGCTTGAGCCGGGAGGTTAGCGGTGGCGGATTCCGACATGACCCAGGCCGGTGCGAACGACGAGGGGCGCGAACCGGAGGCCGAGACGTCGGCCCATCGCGTCGACCACGCGAACGACACCACGATGGGCTTCAGCCGCGAGGCCGCGGCGCAGTTGAGCGCGCTCGACGCGGACGTGAGCGCGGCGGAGCAGGAGGCGATCGCGGCGCTGCCGTCGGCGTCCGCGCTGCTCATCGTCCGTCGCGGTCCGAACGTCGGCGCCCGCTTCCTGCTGGACACCGACGTGACGTCGGTCGGCCGGCACCCGGACGCGGACATCTTCCTCGACGACGTCACCGTCTCGCGCAAGCACGCCGAGTTCGTCCGTCACGGCACGGCGTTCGAGGTGCGCGACCTCAACTCGCTGAACGGCACGTACTTCGACGGCGTGCGGATCGAGACCGCGCTGCTGAGCGACGGCGCCGAGGTCCAGATCGGCAAGTACCGACTGACGTTCTACGCATCGCGTCACGACCTCGCCCCGACGGGCACCGGGTGAGCGAGGGCGCCGCGGCGCGGCGTCCGGCTCACGGCCCACCGCTGCTCGGCATCGGCCAGGTCCTGGCGAGGCTCCAACCGGAGTTCCCGGAACTGACCCCGTCGAAGCTGCGCTTCCTCGAGGAGCAGGGGCTCGTGTCGCCTGCGCGCACCGCGGCGGGCTATCGCAAGTTCTCGCCGTCCGACGTCGAGCGGCTCACGGTCGTGCTCTCGATGCAGCGCGACCACTACCTTCCGCTGAAGGTCATCCGGGCGCACCTGGAGGAGGTCGACGCGGGCTGGACCCGCGCGCTGCCCGGCGCGGTCGACGCCGCCGGCTTCCGCGCGACCGCGGCGCGGTTCTCGCGCGACGACCTGATCCGGGAGGCCGGGGCGACGGCGGCCCTCCTCGACGAGGCGATCGCCGCTTCGCTGATCCGGCCGGCCGAGGTGTACGGCCCCGACGCGCGCGACCTGCTCGCGGCGCTCGCAGTGCTGCGGGGGAGCGGCATCGAGCCGCGCCACCTGCGCGGACTCCGCTCCGCGGCGGAGCGTCAGGCGGTCCTGGTCGAGCAGGCGATCGCGCCCGAGCGGCGACCCGACCCGGCCGGGCGTGCGCGGAGCGCGGAACGCGCCCGCGAACTCGGCGACCGGCTGGCGGCCGTCCATGCGGCGGTCCTGCGGCAGGCCCTCGACGGCCCATCGCGCTGACCCGGGCGACACGCCGTGACGTTCGGCCCGATGTCCTCGACTCCGGTCCCCGCCGTGGGTAGCGTGGACCCCGCGCCGCCGAGGCGCGACGAGAGTAGAGGGGCGATCGGATGACCGGGCTCGATCGGAGCGAACGAACACGCTACGACCTCGGACTGCTCTTCACCGACGGCCTCCCCGAGCACGACGACGGCACCGGCTACCGCGGTGCGGTGGCGGCCCGCGCGGCCGGCATCAGCTACCGGCAGCTGGACTACTGGGCCAGGACCGAGCTCGTGGAGCCCACGGTGCGGGGAGCCGCGGGGTCCGGTTCGCAACGGCTCTACGGATTCCGCGACATCCTCGTGCTGAAGCTCGTGAAGCGGCTGCTCGACACCGGGATCTCGCTCCAGCAGATCCGCGTCGCCGTCACGCAGCTGCGCGAGGCGGGCATCGACGACCTCGCCCAGACGACGCTGATGAGCGACGGGGCGAGCGTCTACCTCTGCACCTCCGACGACGAGGTGATCGACCTCGTCAACCGCGGTCAGGGCGTCTTCGGCATCGCCGTCGGCAAGGTCCTCCGCGAGGTCGAGTCCACGCTCGTGGAACTCGACACGCAGCCCGCCGACGCGGTCGACGAGCTGGCGGCCCGCCGCAATCGCGCCGCGCGCAAGATCTCCTGAGGCCGGGGCGCCGCCCCGCGGCATCCATCGCACCCTCGCGCCCGCGGTTCCGGGTCGGATGTGACGTGGTGTGACGCCCTCCGCGACTCAGCGCTGGGGGGCGTCGAGCTCCATCTGGGCGCCGGGAGCCGGGTCGCCGATGCGAGCCGTGCGCAGCACCCGCTCGAGCAGCTGGTCGAAGTGCGCCGACATCTCCTCGGCGCTCTCGCCGGGCCACATGTGCAGGGGCTTCGCCGCACCCTGCGCCTGCTGCAGGGACGTCCGTTCCGGCAGCTGCGGGCTGAGCACGAGCGGGCCGAACATGTCGCGGAGCTCCTTGATGCGGAACTGGTGCTCGAGCGACTGCACGCGGGCGCGGTTCACGATGATGCCGAGCGGCTGCAGTCGCGGTGAGAGGCCGCGGCGGATCTCCTCGATCGCCCGCAGCGCGCGATCGGCCGCGGCGACCGAGAACAGGCCGGGCTCGGTGACCACGGCGACGCGGTCGCTGGCGGCCCACGCCGTGCGGGTGAGCGCGTTCAGCGACGGCGCGCAGTCGATGAGGACCAGCTCGTAGTCGGACTCGACGTTGGCGAGCGCCTCCTCGAGCTTCCAGATGTCGCGGATCGACGGGTGCGGTCCGTCGTAGTTGATGGCCGACGGACTGCCGATCATCACGTCGATGGTGGACTGGGGATTCGTCCGGGCCCATCCGCTCGGGGCGATCGCAGATCGGACGATCTTCTCCTTCGGCGACGCGAGGACGTCGGCGACGTTGAGGTGGCCGGACATCTGGATGTCCATGCCGGTCGAGACGTCCGACTGCGGGTCGAGATCGACCACGAGCGTGCGCACGCCGCGCGCGAAGGCCGCGGACGCCAGTCCGAGGGTGACGGTGGTCTTGCCGACCCCGCCCTTCAGGGAACTGACCGAGAGAACGTGCACGAGCGAATACGTTACCGTTACTCGGAACGCGATACCTAAATGTTCGCTGTGCGGAAACCCCCGTCGGAAAGGCCTGCATGTTCTCGAAGATCCTGGTCGCCAATCGCGGTGAGATCGCCATTCGCGCGTTCCGTGCCGCCGTCGAGCTCGGTGCGAAGACCGTCGCCGTCTTCCCGTACGAGGACCGCAACTCGTTGCACCGGCTCAAGGCCGACGAGGCGTACCAGATCGGCGAGCCGGGGCACCCCGTGCGGGCGTACCTCGACGTGTCGGAGATCATCCGGGTCGCGAAGGAGTCGGGCGCCGACGCCGTGTACCCGGGCTACGGGTTCCTCTCCGAGAACCCGGAGCTCGCACAGGCCGCGGCCGACGCGGGCATCACGTTCATCGGCCCGCCGACCCGAGTGCTCGAGATGGCCGGCAACAAGGTCACCGCGAAGCAGCAGGCCATCTCCGCGGGTGTGCCGGTGCTGAAGTCCACCGAGCCCTCCACCGACGTCGAGGCGCTGCTCGCCCAGGCCGACGAGATCGGCTTCCCGATCTTCGCCAAGGCCGTCGCCGGCGGCGGCGGGCGCGGCATGCGCCGCGTCGACCGCCCCGAGGACCTCCGCCGCGCGCTCGAGGAGGCGATGCGCGAGGCCGACAGCGCGTTCGGCGACCCGACGATGTTCCTCGAGCAGGCCGTGCTCCGCCCGCGCCACATCGAGGTCCAGGTGCTCGCCGACGGCGAGGGCGGCACCGTCCACCTGTTCGAGCGCGACTGCTCGGTGCAGCGCCGGCACCAGAAGGTCGTCGAGATCGCCCCCGCGCCGAACTTGCCGGACGAGGTCCGCGAGTCCCTCTATCGCGACGCGGTCGCGTTCGCGAAGTCGATCGGCTACGTCAACGCGGGCACCGTCGAGTTCCTCCTCGACACCGCCGGGGACCGCGCGGGCCAGCACGTGTTCATCGAGATGAACCCTCGGATCCAGGTGGAGCACACCGTGACCGAGGAGGTCACCGACGTCGACCTCGTCGTCGCCCAGATGCGCATCGCGGCGGGCGAGACCCTCGACGACCTCGGCCTCACCCAGGACCGGATCCACCTCCGCGGCGCGGCGCTGCAGTGCCGCATCACGACCGAGGACCCGACCGCGAACTTCCGCCCCGACACCGGGAAGATCACGACCTACCGCTCGCCGGGCGGCGCCGGGATCCGCCTCGACGGCGGCACGGTGAACCCGGGCGCCCAGATCAGCCCCCACTTCGACTCGATGCTCGCGAAGCTCATCTGCCGCGGCCGCGACTACCACCAGGCCGTGACCCGCGCGAAGCGCGCGCTGGCCGAGTTCCGCATCCGCGGCGTCTCGACCAACATCCCGTTCCTGCAGGCCGTCATGGACGACCCGCACTTCATGACCGGCGACCTCAGCACGTCGTTCATCGACGAGCGGCCCCAGCTCGTCCGCGGCCGGGTCTCGAAGGACCGCGGCACGAAGATCCTCAACTGGCTCGCCGACGTCACGGTGAACCAGCCGAACGGCGCCGCGCCGACGACCGTGAGCCCCGCCGAGAAGCTGCCCGACATCGACGTGTCCGAGCCCGCTCCCGCCGGGTCGCGCCAGCGGCTGCTCGAGCTCGGGCCGACCGGCTTCGCCGCCGCGTTGCGGGCGCAGACCCCGCTCGCGGTGACCGAGACGACCTTCCGCGACGCGCACCAGTCGCTGCTCGCGACCCGCGTGCGCACCAAGGACCTCGTCGCCGTCGCGCCGTACGTCGCGCGGATGACGCCCCAGCTGCTCTCGGTCGAGGCCTGGGGCGGCGCCACGTACGACGTCGCGCTGCGGTTCCTGGGAGAGGACCCGTGGGAGCGTCTCGCGGCGTTGCGCGAGGCCCTGCCGAACATCAACATCCAGATGCTCCTCCGCGGTCGCAACACGGTCGGCTACACGCCGTACCCGACCGAGGTGACCGACGCGTTCGTACAGGAGGCGGCGGCCACGGGCGTCGACATCTTCCGCATCTTCGACGCGCTGAACGACATCTCCCAGATGCGACCGGCGATCGACGCCGTGCTCGCGGCGGGCACGCCGATCGCCGAGGTCGCGCTCTGCTACACCGCCGACCTGCTCGACCCGTCCGAGGACCTCTACACGCTCGACTACTACCTGCGGCTCGCCGACGAGATCGTCTCGGCGGGCGCGCACGTGCTGGCGATCAAGGACATGGCGGGCCTCCTGCGCCCCGCCGCGGCCGAGAAGCTCGTCACGGCGCTCCGCGAGCGCTTCGACCTGCCGGTGCATCTGCACACCCACGACACTGCGGGCGGCCAGCTCGCGACGCTGCTCGCGGCGAGCCGCGCGGGCGTCGACGCGGTCGACGTCGCGAGCGCGCCGATGGCCGGAACCACTAGCCAGCCCTCGGCCTCCGCACTCGTCGCCGCGCTCGCGCACACCGAGCGCGACACCGGCCTCGCGCTCGACGCGGTCTCCGACCTCGAGCCGTACTGGGAGGCCGTGCGCCGCATCTACCGGCCGTTCGAGTCGGGCCTGCCGGGGCCGACCGGGCGCGTCTACCACCACGAGATCCCGGGCGGCCAGCTGTCGAACCTCCGGCAGCAGGCGATCGCCCTCGGCCTCGCGGACGACTTCGAGCTCATCGAGGACATGTACGCGGCCGCGAACGAGATCCTGGGTCGCGTGCCGAAGGTGACCCCGTCGTCGAAGGTGGTGGGCGACCTCGCGCTGCACCTCGCCGCCGTCAAGGCGGACCCGGCCGACTTCGCCGAGAACCCCGACAAGTACGACGTGCCCGACTCGGTGATCGGCTTCATGGCCGGCGAGCTGGGCGACCTGCCCGGCGGGTGGCCCGAGCCCTTCCGAACGAAGGTCCTCGCCGGGCGCGACGTGCGCGTCGGCGTCGCCGAGCTCACGCACGCGCAGCGTCGCGGGCTCGAGGAAGCCGGCCTCGAGCGCCAGGCGCTGCTGAACTCCCTGCTGTTCCCCGCGCCGACCCGGCAGTTCGAGCAGATCCGCGAGCTCTTCGGCGACCTCTCCGTGATCGACACCCCCGACTACCTCTACGGCCTGCGTCCGGGCGCCGAGCACGTCGTCGAGATCGACAAGGGCGTCCGGCTCTACGCCGGCCTCGAGGCGATCGGCGAGGCCGACGAGAAGGGCATGCGCACCGTGATGACGGTGCTCAACGGCCAACTGCGACCGGTGTTCGTCCGAGACCGCAGCATCACCGTCGAGACGCGCGCGGCCGAGAAGGCGGATGCCTCGCAGCCCGGCCACGTCGCGGCGCCGTTCTCCGGCGTGGTGACGCTGCAGGTCGAGCCGGGCGCCGAGATCGAGGTCGGCCAGGCGGTCGCGTCGATCGAGGCCATGAAGATGGAGGCCGCGATCACGTCGCCCGTCGCGGGCGTCGTCGAGCGCGTCGCGATCCCGAAGACCCAGCAGGTGGAGGCGGGTGATCTGCTCCTGGTCGTACGCCCGGGTTAGACTCGGGACTGTTCCGCACTGAGGAGGGGGAATCGGTGGCAGGACACGACGAGGATCCGGAAGGCACCACCCGTCGAGGCGGCGCGCGGGGCGGCGACCGTTCCCGCGCCGGCGCGCATGCGGCGGATGACGTCGACGTGCACGTCGACCTCCCGCCCGCCGCGCCGCGCACCATGCCGGACGACGAGGTGGCCGTCGCGATCGATGACGTCGCGGTCGACCCGGGCGACCTGGGCGCGATGACGACGGGCACGACGTCGGTCGACGTGGTACCCGCGCTCGCGGGCGGTGCGTACCGGGGTGCGGCCGCGCGGCGCGATGCGTCGCCGTACGGCGCGCTGCTGGCCGCCGACGGCGCGCGCCTGCGGCGGGAGCGGGTCACGACCGACACCGGGGCGCACGTCGCGATCGTCGAGGACCAGGAGGGCGCGATGCTGCCCGCCGAGGTGCCGGAGACGGCCGAATCGCTCACCGCCGACCGGCTCATCGACGTCAATCGCACGACGCGTCCGGCACCGCAGGGCGGCATGAACCGGTTCGTCTACGAGGCGACGTTCCACCTCGTCAACCTCGGCGACTCCGCGAAGGTGCGTGCGCACAAGGCGATGAGCGAGCGCATCCGGCGCCGGTTCGAGGGAGGCTCGCGGTTCGTCCCGGTGCTCACGCGCAAGGGGGGCGTGGGCAAGACGACGATCACGACGCTGCTGGGCATGGCGCTGGCCGACGCCCGCGACGATCGCGTCATCGCGATCGACGCGAACCCCGACCGGGGCACGCTCGCGGAGCGCGTCGATCGCCAGACCCGCGAGACCGTCCGCGATGTCGTCGCGAAGGCGTCGTCGATCGGCGGCTACACCGACTTCTCGCGCTTCGTCTCGCGCGATGAGACCCGGCTCGACATCCTCGCCTCGGACACCGATCCGACCCTGTCCGAGGCGTTCGACGACAACGACTACAACGTGGTCGCCGGCCTCGCCGCGCGGTACTACTCGATCGTCCTCACCGACTGCGGCACCGGCATCGTGCACTCGGTGATGCGCGCCACGCTGCAGCGCGCGGACTCTATCGTCGTGGTCTCCGGCGGCAGCGTCGACGAGGCGCGCCTGGCGAGCGAGACGCTGACGTGGCTCGAGGCCAACGGCTACGCCGAGCTCGTGAGAAACGCGGTGGTCGCGATCAACCTGGCCACGCAGGGCACCCATCTCGTCAAGGTCGACGAGATCGAGGCCCACTTCCAGTCTCGCGTGCGCGAGATCGTGCGGATCCCGTACGACCCGCAGCTCGCGGCGGGCTCGGTGGTGCACTGGAGCGACCTTCGCCCCGTGACGCAGCACTCGGCCCGCGAACTCGCCGCCCTCGTGGTGGAAGGCCTGCCCGCCGAACGCGGGCACTGATCTCGGAGCACCATTGCCGGAACGTCCCATTCGCCTGTTCGGCGATCCTGTCCTGAAGACCGTCTCGAACCCCGTCGACCACGTCGACGACCGCGTCCGATCCCTCGTGGAAGACCTCGTCGACAGCGTGCGCCTTCCCGGTCGCGCCGGCGTCGCGGCACCTCAGATCGGCGTGAACCTGCGGGTGTTCAGCTACAACATCGAGGGCGAGGTGGGCTACATCATCAACCCCGTCCTGGTCGAGGTGTCCGGCGACCCCGAGCTCGTCGACGAGGGATGCCTCTCCGTCCCCGGGCTCTGGCACAAGACGCCGCGGCATCCGTTCGCGCGGGTCCGCGGCATCGACCTCGAGGGCGATGAGATCGAGCTCTCGGGCGAGGGGCTCATGGCCCAGGCCCTGCAGCACGAGACCGACCACCTCGACGGCGTGCTGTACCTCGACCGGCTCGAGAAGGACGAGCGGCGCGCGGCCATGCGCGCCGTGCGCGAGTCCGACTGGTTCTGACCGGCGCCGCCGCCGGACGAGCGGTGGAACGGCGACGGCCCCGCGGGACTCCCGCGGGGCCGTCGCCGTTTCTCGTGAACGTCAGCTGATGATCGAGTGGCCCTCGGTCGCGGGCGCGCCCGAGTACAGCCCCTCGATGTCGCCGGAGAAGTCGTCGAGGATCACGTTGCGCTTGATGCTCATCTTCGGCGTCAGGTGGCCGCTCGCCTCGGTGAACTCGATCGGGAGGATCACGAACTTGCGGATCGACTCGGCCCGCGAGACGTGCTCGTTCGCGGCGTCGATCGCCCGCTGGACCTCGGCGCGCACGGCGGTGTTCGCGCAGGCCTCCTCGAGGCTCATGCCGGCGTCCTCGCCGTGGTTGTTGAGCCACACCGGGAGCATCTCGGGGTCGAGCGTCACGAGTGCGGAGATGAAGGGCTTCTGGTCGCCCACGACCACCACCTGGCCGACGAGCGGGTTGGCGCGGATCGGGTCCTCCAGCGCGGCGGGGGCGACGTTCTTGCCGCCGGCCGTGACGATGATCTCCTTCTTGCGTCCCGTGATGGTCAGGAAGCCGTCGGCGTCGAACTCGCCGATGTCGCCCGTCTTGAACCACTCGCCGTCGAACGCCGCGGCGGTGGCCTCCGGGTTCTTCCAGTACTCCTTGAAGACGTCGACGCCCTTGACCTGGATCTCGCCGTCGTCCGCGAGGCGGACGGAGACGCCCGGGAGCGCCGGTCCCACGGTGCCGATCTTGGAGCGGTGGGCGAGGTTCACCGTCGCCGGCGCCGTCGTCTCGGTGAGGCCGTAGCCCTCGAGGATGGTGATGCCGAGGGCGTGGTAGAAGTGGCCGAGGCGGGCGCCGAGCGGCGCGGAACCGGAGACCGCGTACTTCACGTTGCCGCCCATCGCCGCACGGAGCTTCGAGAAGACGAGGCGGTCGAACAGCGCGAACTTCAGGCGCAGCCCGAGCGGGACCTTGCCGCCGGACTCGAGGGCGGTGGAGTACGCCACCGCGGTCTCGGCGGCGGCGTGGAAGATCTTGCCCTTGCCGCCGGCCTCGGCCTTCTGCTCCGAGACGTTGTAGACCTTCTCGAACACGCGGGGGACCGCGAGGAGGAAGGTCGGCTTGAAGCTCGCGAGCGACGGCAGCAGCTGCTTGGTGTCGGGCTGGTGCCCGACGCGGACGCCGGCGTGGACGCACAGCACCGAGATGAACCGGGCGAACACGTGCGCCGTGGTGATGAACAGCAGCGTGGACGCGCCGTTCGGGTCGAGCACGACCTCCTCGAGCGCGACCGCGGCGTTGCGGGAGAGCTCGACGAAGTTGGAGTGCGTGAGCACGCAGCCCTTGGGCTTGCCGGTGGACCCGGAGGTGTAGATCAGGGTGGCGATGTCGGAGCCGACCGCGAGGTTGCGGCGGCGCTCGATCTCGTCGTCCGTGACGTCGCCGCCGGAGGCCATCAGCTTGTCGAGGTCGCCGAGGTCGATCTGCCAGACGTCGCGGATCGCGGGAAGGTCGGGGTGGACCTCGTCGAAGCGGGCGAAGTGGTCGGCCGTCTCGAGGATGACCGCGATCGCGCCGGAGTCGCCGAGGTTCCAGCGCACCTGCGCGGGCGAGCTGGTCTCGTAGACCGGCACCAGGATGGCGCCCGCGAACCAGGCGGCGAAGTCGATGAGCGTCCACTCGTAGCGGGTCTTGCTCATCAGGCCGATCTTGTCGCCCGGTTGGATGCCGGCGGCGACGAGGCCCTTCGCGAGCCGGACCACCTGGTCGTGGAACTCGCGGGTGGTCACCGGGCTCCAACCGCCGTCGCCGGTCGGCAGGGAGAACAGCACCGAGTCCGGCGTCGCCTTCACGCGGTCGACGAGCAGGTCGGTGGTGTTGGCGTCGGGGTCGGCGGGGACCAGGGGCGCGGTGGTGAATTCGATCACGGTAGCTCCTTCGGCACCGGGAGGGACGCGACGGGGTTCGGGGCCCGAGGCGACCACGGCTGTGGGGTTGACTACACTCTAGTCGGTGCCGCCCGAGCCTGCCCCCGGCGGTCCGCATCCCCCTGCTTCCCGGCGAAAGGCTTCGACGTGCACGCGATCGGCATCGACATCGGCGGCACCAAGATCGCCGGCGCGGTGGTCGACGAGCTCGGCGGCATCGTCCGCTCGGCACGCGTCCCGACGCCGACCGACACGACCGCGCTCGAGGACGCCGTCGTCGCGATGATCGGCGAGCTCGCCGGCGGCGAGCGTCCGGAGGCCGTCGGGGTGGCGGCGGCCGGCTTCATCGACGCCGCGCAGTCCACGGTCTACTACGCCCCGAACATCGACTGGCGCAACGAGCCCTTCCGCGAGAAGCTCGAGGCCCGCGTCGGCGGCACGGTCGTCGTCGAGAACGACGCGAACGCGGCGGGCTGGGCCGAGTTCCGGTTCGGTGCGGGGCGGATGGTCAGCGACATGGTCATGCTCACGATCGGCACCGGCGTCGGCGGTGCGATCGTCGCGAACGACCGGCTCTTCCGCGGCGGCTTCGGCGCGGGCGCGGAGCTCGGGCACATCCGGATCGTGCCGGGCGGGGTCGCCTGCGGCTGCGGCCAGCACGGATGCCTCGAGCAGTACGGGTCGGGTCGCGCGCTGCTGCGCATGGCGAACGAGATCGCCGACGCGGGCGGCATCGGCCAGAACCTCGCCCGGGCGCGCGAGGAGCACGGCGCGCTCGACGGCACCATCGTCGGCGGGCTCATCGCGACCGAGGATCCGGGCGCCGTCGCCGCGCTGCGGCAGCTCGGCCGCTGGCTCGGCGAGGCCTCAGCGAGCCTGTCCGCGGTGCTGGACCCCCAGCGGTTCGTCTTCGGCGGCGGTGTCGCCGTCGCCGGCGAGCTGCTCCTCGCCCCGATCCGCGAGGCGTACGTCGAGCACCTGCCCGCCCGCGGCTACCACCCCGAGCCCGACTTCGTCATCGCGGAGCTCGTGAACGACGCCGGCGTCGTCGGCGCCGCCGACCTCGCCCGCGTATGGGTCGAGGAGCACGCCTGACGCGACCGCGTTAGGCTTGGCGGCGGCTGGACGAGACGGAGGACCGACGTGTTCTACTGGATCATGAAGCACATCGTGGTGGGGCCGCTGCTCCTCTCGATCTTCCGTCCGTGGGTCGTCGGCCTCGAACGGGTCCCCAAGGAGGGGCCGGTCATCCTCGCCTCGAACCACCTCTCGTTCATCGACTCGATCTTCCTGCCGCTCGTCGTCGACCGGCCCGTGGTGTTCCTCGCCAAGAGCGAGTACTTCACGGGCAAGGGGCTCAAGGGCTGGGCCACGCGGATGTTCTTCCAGGCGGCGGGCCAGCTCCCCATCGACCGGTCCGGCGGCAAGGCGTCCGAGGCGTCGCTCAACACCGGCCTCCGCGTGCTCGGCGAGGGGCGGATCCTCGGCATCTACCCCGAGGGCACGCGCAGCCCCGACGGCAAGCTGTACCGAGGCCGCACGGGCGTCGCCCGCATGGTGCTCGAGGCCGGCGTGCCCGTCGTCCCGGTCGCGATGATCGGCACCGCGGAGATCATGCCGATCGGCACGCGCCTGCCGAAGGTCCGCCGGGTGGGGATCGTCTTCGGCGAACCGCTCGACTTCTCGCGGTTCGAGGGCATGGAGGGGGACCGGTTCGTCCTCCGGTCGGTCACCGACGAGCTCGTCTACGACCTGCGCGCGCTGAGCGCGCAGGAGTACGTCGACGTCTACGCGAGCACGGTCCGCGAACAGCGCGCGGCGCAGGCGACGCAGGGGTAACGCGCGCCGGCGCCACGGTAGGCTGGACGCCACGGCGTCGCGACGTGCGGCGCCTGCTCCGTTCCGCGCCCCGTGCGCCCTCACCCCCTCAGGACACTCCAGTGGTACAGCTCGTCGAGCCGGTCGTCAATGCAGATCCCTCCGTGATTGCCGGCCTCGACTATTGGCGCACGCTCCCGATCAAGCAGCAACCGCAGTGGCCCGACGCCGAGGCGGCCCACGCGGCCTCCGCCGAGCTCGCGACGCTCCCGCCCCTGGTCTTCGCGGGCGAGGTCGACATGCTGCGCGACCGGCTCGCAGCCGCCTCGCGCGGCGAGGCGTTCCTGTTGCAGGGCGGCGACTGCGCCGAGACCTTCGCGGGCGCCACGGCGGACCAGATCCGCAACCGCGTCAAGACCGTGCTGCAGATGGCCGTGGTCCTCACGTACGGCGCCTCGACGCCGGTCGTGAAGATGGGCCGCATGGCCGGGCAGTTCGCCAAGCCGCGCTCGAAGGACACCGAGACCCGCGGCGACGTCACGCTGCCCGCATACCGCGGCGACATCGTCAACGGCTACGACTTCACGCCCGAGTCCCGGCAGGCCGACCCGTCGCGCCTGCTGCAGGGCTACCACATGGCGGCATCCACGCTGAACCTGATCCGGGCGTTCACGCAGGGCGGGTTCGCCGACCTGCGCCAGGTGCACGCCTGGAACCAGGGGTTCGCGAAGAACCCGGCCAACGTGCGCTACGAGAAGCTGGCGCGCGAGATCGATCGTGCCGTGAAGTTCATGGACGCCTGCGGCGCCGACTTCGACGAGCTGCGGCGCACCGAGTTCTACACGGGCCACGAGGGCCTGCTCATGGACTACGAGCGGCCGATGACCCGCATCGACTCGCGGACGGGCACGCCCTACAACACGTCGGCGCACTTCATCTGGATCGGCGAGCGGACCCGCGAGCTCGACGGTGCGCACGTCGACTTCCTCGCGCGCGTGCGCAACCCGATCGGCGTCAAGCTCGGTCCGACGACGACGCCCGAGGTCATGATGGAGCTCGTCGAGAAGCTCGACCCGAACCGCGAGCCGGGCCGGCTCACCTTCATCACGCGAATGGGCGCCGGGAAGATCCGCGACGCGCTGCCGCCGCTCCTCGAGGCGATCAAGCGGAGTGACGCCAACCCGCTGTGGGTCACCGACCCGATGCACGGCAACGGCATCACGACGCCCACCGGCTACAAGACCCGTCGCTTCGACGACGTGGTCGACGAGGTCAAGGGCTTCTTCGAGGCGCACCGCGCCGCGGGGACCTACCCGGGCGGCATCCACGTCGAGCTCACCGGCGACGACGTGACCGAGTGCCTCGGCGGCTCGGAGCACATCGACGAGGACACGCTGGCGACGCGCTACGAGTCGCTGTGCGACCCGCGCCTGAACCACATGCAGTCGCTGGAGCTCGCGTTCCTCGTGGCCGAGGAGCTCGCCGCGCGCTGACGCGTCCGACGGGCGGCCCGGGGCATCGACGGATGCCGCGGCCGCCCGTCGTCGTCTGCGGCGAGCCGGACCGACCGCCGCGACGCGCCGGCGACCCCGGCGCGCCTCCCGTGCCGGGGGCGCCGCGACTACGGCTGGAAGTTGACGGTCACCTCGGTGCCGCGGACCACTGACTCGCCGGCCGCCGGATCCTGCACCGACGCGACGACCGCGCCCTCGAGGAAGGAGGGCACGTTCGACGCGACCACGAAGCCGGCCTCCTCGAGCTGGGCCCTGGCCTCGGCGATGGTCTGGCCGGTGATGACGTTCGGGACCTCGACGAGGTCCGGGCCCTTCGAGACCGTGAGGCGGACCGTGTCGCCCGGCTTCATCGGATCGCTCAGCCAGTCCGCCGTGATGACGACGTCGACGGGGACCTCGTTCGAGAACTGCCCGTCCGCGAACTCGACCTTCAGGCCCGCGTCCTCGAGCCGCGACTGCGCCTCGCCCACGGCGAGCCCCTCGACCGGCGGGACCCGGCCCGCCGAGACCACGAGGGTGAGCGCGCCGCGCTCCGGGTACTCGTCGCCGACGGGCGCACCGTCGGCGTCCAGCACCGCGATGACGAGGCCCTGTTCGACGTCGGCGGAGAACTGCCCCGCGCTGTCGTCGGCCACGGTGAAGTCGTCCAGCGCCGCGCGCGCGTCGGCCTCGGGCTGCCCGACCACGTCGGGCACGGCGAGGATCTGGGGACCGGTCGACACGAACATCTGCACGGTCGACCCGCGTCGCGCGAGGTCGCCGGCCGCGGGGTCGGTGCCCGAGACCTGCCCGGCCGGCACGACGGGGTCGTGGCGCTCGACCGGCTCGACGCGGAAGCCCGCCTCCTCGAGTTCGAGCGTGGCGTTCTGCGGCAGCATCTCTGCCGTCTCGGGAACGGTCGCGAGCGCGCCGGGGCCGGCGCCGAAGTACCAGCCGGTGCCGCCCGCGAGACCCGCCAGCAGGAGGACGAGCGCCAGCAGCCAGTACCCGCGGTTGCGGCGCCGGTTCGCGGCATCCGTGAGCGCGTCCGCGTCGTCGCCCTCGCCGTCGTCCGTGAGCGTCCCGGCCAGCCCCGGTCCGCCGGGGGAGAGGACCCGCGTCTCGGCCGTGGGCACGTCGCCGGCGCCGCCGACGAGCACGAGCGTGTCGTGGGAGGCGGTGCGCACGGCGCCGCCCGGACGCAGGCCCGGCTCGATCTCGCGCAGCCGGTCCAGCATGATCCGCGCGTCGGCGGGACGCTCGTCCGGGTCCCGGGCCGTGGCCCAGAGCACGAGCTCGTCGAGCTCGGCGGGAACCGAAGGCATCCGCGTGCTCGGCGCCGGGACCGACTCGTTCGCGTGCTGGTAGGCGATCTGCATCGGCGCCTCGCCCACGTACGGCTGCTCTCCGGTGAGCATCTCGTAGGCCATGATGCCGAGCGCGTAGATGTCGCTGCGGGCGTCGGCGACGCCGCGCGTGACGAGCTCGGGGGAGAGGTACGCGATGGTGCCGAGCAGGGCCTGGCCCGTGGCCGTGTTCGCGCTCGCGGCGCGCGCGAGCCCGAAGTCGCCGAGCTTGATGCGCCCGTCGTCGGCGAGCAGCACGTTCTCGGGCTTCAGGTCGCGGTGGACGATGCCCGCCTTGTGCGCCGCGGCGAGCCCCGACAGCACGGCGTCGAGGATGTCGACGGTCTGCTCGGGCGTGAGCCGCTTGTAGTCCTTGAGGAGGTCGCGCAGCGTGATGCCCGGCAGGTACTCCATTACGAGGTACGCCATGTCGGCGTCCTGGCCCTGGTCGAAGACGTTCACGACGTTCGGGTGCGCGAGTCGCGCGGCCGAACGGGCCTCCTGCACGAAGCGCGTCTTGAAGGTGTTGTCGTCGGCCAGGTGGCCGTGCATGATCTTGATCGCGACCCGGCGCTCGAGGCGGAGGTCGGTCGCGAGGTAGACCGTGGCCATGCCGCCGCGCGCGATGCGCGAGCGCACCTGATACCGGCCGTCGACGAGACGGCCGATCATCGGGTCGGCGGGCGGCGCGGTGGTCACCGTAGAAGTGTACGAAGCGACGTATGCCGTTCGGTGAACAAACGCCGAGGGCGGTGCGATCGTGACGGCATCGTGAGGATGCCCTCCGGGTCAGCCGAGCTGGTCCAGCCAGACGCGTGCCGAGGCCTCCCACTTGGCGTAGTGGAGGGGGTGCGCACTGCGCTGCACGGCCTGCGCCGCCTCGGTCAGGGAGAGGTCGATCCAGCCGGAGACGTCGAGCAGCCCGGGCGTCCGGCCCTCGTTCGGCGACGTCGGGCCGCCGTAGAAGGCGGTGGCGGCGCGGACCGGGTCGAGGACCTGCTCGGGTGTGCCCCAACCCTGGCTCGGACGCTGCTGGAAGAGCCCGAGCGAGTCCCGGTCTCCGTGCCGGACGTTGCGCAGGCCCGACTCCTGCGCGGCCGCGGCGAGGGCGACGACGATGCCCTCGTCGGGCACGCCGATGGAGCGACCCACGTCCACGATGACCTGCGCGTTCGCGCGCATCTCCTCGTCGAGCCGCACCTCGAGCGCGGCGACGCTCGCGGCCTCGACGACGGGCGCGCGCACGACGATCCGCTGTCCGGGCACGATGATGCTCTCGCGGGTCAGGTCGTTGAGTTCGAGCAGGCGGTCGAGTCCGACGCCGTACCGATCGCCGATCCCGATGAGCGTGTCGCCCGCGACGACCTCGTGGGACTCGCCGGGATCGCCCGCGCCCGCCTGCGCGCGGCCCGCGGGTCCGCCGGACGCGCCGGCGCCGCCAGGGATGGTGATCGACTGTCCGGGGAAGATCAGGCTCGTTCGGCTGAGCCCGTTCGCGCTGAGGACGACGTCGACGCCGAGGCCGTACTCAGCGGCGATCGCGCTCACGGTGTCGCCGGGTGCGACGATGTGGCGCGCGATGCCGGCGTCCGGCTCGGGCACGACGGACGGCGAGCCGCCCGGCAGGGCGAGCCGCTGACCGGGGAAGATCAGGCTCGACCAGCTCAAGCCGTTCTCGGCCAGCACCTCGGCGGTGGCCAGCCCGAACCGTTCGGCGATCGCACTCACCGTGTCGCCCTCGCGGACCACGACCTCGAGCGGGATCGCGGAGGCCGGGGCGGACGCCTGGGCGACGGCAGGGCCTCCGCGGACGGCCTTCGGCTTCGGCAGGCGCTTGACGGTCTGCGGTGCGGCGTCGGCCGGCTGCGCGATGCCCAGCGTGACGGCGACCGCACCTGCGATGGCGACGGGGACGGTGAGCAGGCGACGCAGCCGGATGCGACGACCGGGCTGCGGTGCCTCGCCCCCGGACGTCCCTTCCCCCGCGGGCGCCGGGCCCTGGTGCTGCGTCATGTTCCCCCTCCGCGTGATGCGGATGCCGTCACGGTCTCACGTGCGTGAAGGCGAGTCAAACTCATCGCCGCGCGTCGCGCGGCACGCCCTCCGGCGCTATCGGGGCGCCGCCGCGACGTGGCACTCTGGAGTGGTGACCGACGCCGAGCAGACCGAGTGGCTGACCATCCCAGAACTCGTCGAGCGCCTGGACCAGAGCCCGGGCCGCATCCGCCGACTGATCTCCGAGCGCTACCTCCTCGCCGCCCGTGTCGACGGCGTGCTCAAGGTGCCGGCCGAGTTCCTCCGCGACGACGCGCCGCTGCCCGAGCTGCACGGCACGGCCGTGGTGCTCTCGGACGCCGGCTTCTCCGACGACGAGACGCTCGAGTGGCTCCTCGCGGAGGAGGACAGCCTGGGCACGACGCCCATCGCGGCGCTCCGCGCCGGCCGCAAGGCGGAGGTCCGGCGGGTCGCCCAGGCGCTCGCCTGACCACCCCGGCGTCCCGGGCCGGCGTTCAGCGCTCGCGACGCGTGACGGCGCGCGCGAGGTCGGCGAGGTCCCGCGCGGCCTCGCGGTCGAGGTCCCGCGACTCGAGCGCGGCCAGCGCGCGGTCGGTCTCGGCCTCGATGACGGCCTCCACCTCGTCGACGGCCCCGCACTCGCGGATCGTGCGCTGCAGCACCCGCACCTGGTCCGCGTCCAGGCCCGGGTCGCCGAGGAGTTCGTCGAGGAGCCGACGCTGGCCGGACGACAGTCGCGCCCGCGCGATGGCGACCAGCACGGTGCGCTTGCCCTCGCGGAGGTCGTCGCCCGCCGGCTTGCCGGTGACGGCGGGGTCGCCGTAGACCCCGAGCAGGTCGTCGCGCAGCTGGAAGGCGATCCCGAGCGGCAGCCCGAACTCGCGCAGCGCCTCGACCTGGCGGCCGGAGCCGCCGGCGATCGCGGCGCCGATCGCGAGCGGCGACTCGATGCTGTACTTCGCCGACTTGTAGACGACGACGCGCTCGGCGCGGGCGCGCTGGTCCTCCTCGGGCCGGGTCAGCCATGCGCGCTCCTCGAGGATGTCGAGGTACTGGCCCATCGTGACCTCGGTGCGCATGCGGTTGAACTCGAGTCGGGTCGCCCGGGACGCTCCGCGATCGCGCAGCCCGGCGAGGCCCTCGTCGAGCAGTTCGTCGCTCCAGCCGAGCAGGAGGTCGCCGAGGAGGATCGCGGTGGCCCGTCCGTACTCCTCGGCACTGCCGGTCCAGCCGCCCTCCACGTGGCGTCCCTCGAACACGCGATGGGCGGACGGCGCGCCGCGCCGGGTGTCGGAGTTGTCGATCAGGTCGTCGTGGACGAGTGCGGCGGCGTGGAACACCTCGAGTGCCGCGGATGCCGAGACGACGGCGTAGCGCTCGGCGCCGGCGTCCGGGGCCTCGCGTCGCGATCCGCGGACCGCATCGAAGCCGAGGCTGCAGAAGCGCGCACGGAAGCGCTTGCCGCCGCTGAGAAACGCCTTCGAAAACCCGGCCAGCGGGTCAAGGTCGTCGCTGATGGAGCGGAGAATGGAGGCACGGTCGGCGAGGAACTCCTCGAGGCGTTCGTTCACCGCATCGGCGAGTCGGGGAGCAGGGACCACCTGCCTAGCCTAGCGACGGCGCAGAGGACTAGAATGGCCTCACGAAGCGTCGGTCCCGAGAATTGAGGGGAATGAGATGCCGCTTTCGGAGCAGGAGCAACGCCTTCTCGAGGAGATGGAGCGGAACCTCTACAAGAACGACGCCGACTTCGTCGCGACGGTCGGAGGCGGCGGCCGTGGTCGCCCCAACTACCGGGCCATCGTGCTCGGGGTCCTCCTCGCCGTGGCGGGTGCCGGCGCACTCATCGGCGGCGTCGCGTCGCAGCTGCTGATCGTGGGCGTGCTGGGCTTCGCGCTGATGTTCGTGGGGGTCCTCGTCGCGATCACGCCGTCCAAGCGCCGGCGAGCCGCGTCCGGCGGTTCGGTGCGAGGCGGAGCGGCCAAGCCCGCCAAGGCCCAGACCGGGTTCATGGACCGCCTCAACGAGCGCTGGGACCGTCGCCAGGAGGGCCGCGACTGAGCGCCGCCGACTGAGACGAAACGACCGACGGGCCGATCATCGATCGGCCCGTTCCTCGTGTCCGGATGCGGATGAGCCGGCCCGCTCGGCTCGGATGACCGGCGTCCCGGTCCACGGCCCCCCACCTCGATCCCCGAGCCCCCTCCACTTCGCACCACCCCGCCTCCCGCGAAGCTCCGTTCCGCTCCGCGGAGCGGTCGCCGAGCGGCCCGCAGCCGGGCCGGGAGCGATCCCGCGCGCGTCGGGAGGCGCGTTCGCGCCCACCGGGCATCCACTTCCCTCCACCTTCGAGAAGCCTGAGAATCCGGGCCCGCACTGAGTCCCGACGCACCGGAACACGGCAATGTCGTTGTCGGGTGGAGGGGAGTGGAGTAAAGTGGGGCCCGCACCTGGGTTCCTGGCCGGAGGATGGGGGTGACGTGATGTTCCTCGGAAGCTACGAACCGAAGCTCGATGAGAAGGGTCGCGTCATTCTTCCGGCCAAATTCCGGGAGGAGTTGTCGAACGGCCTCGTGCTCACGCGTGGTCAGGAGCGCTGCATCTACGTGTTCAGCGCGCGGGAGTTCGAGACCATGAGCGAGAAGATCCGCCAAGCCCCCGTCACGAGCAAGCAGGCGCGCGACTACATGCGCGTCTTCCTCTCCGGGGCCTCTGCGGAGACCCCCGACAAGCAGCATCGGGTCACCATCCCCGCCAACCTCCGCACGTACGCGGGGCTCGACCGGGACCTCACGGTCATCGGCGCGGGAAACCGGGTGGAGATCTGGGATGCGACGGCGTGGCAGACGTACCTCGCCGAGCAGGAGGCGGCCTTCGCGGAGACGGCGGAGGAGGTGATTCCCGGACTCCTCTGAGTCCCCTGGCCCCGACTCCCAGCCGTGCGAGCCTGCTGCACTTCCCCGCAGCAGGACGAACGGATGGGGATCGGGACCCGGAGGGCACGGAGGGAGAGAGGGAGACCATGGACATCGAACGGATCCACACGCCGGTGATGCTCGAGCGGACGCTCGAACTGCTCGCCCCGGCGCTCGAGCGCGAGGGTGCGGTCTACGTCGACGCGACGCTCGGCATGGGCGGGCACGCCCGCGCCGTGCTCGAGCGCTTCCCGGGCGCGACCGCGATCGGGCTCGACCGCGACACCGACGCCATCCGCATCGCCCGGGAACGGCTCGCGCCGTTCGGCGACCGCGCGAGGTTCGTCCACACCGTGTACGACGGCATCGAGGCCGCCGTCCGCGGCGAGGGGGTTCGCGAGGTCGACGCCGTGCTCTTCGACCTCGGCGTCTCGTCGCTGCAGCTGGACCGCGCGGAGCGCGGCTTCGCGTACGCGAAGGACGCCCCGCTCGACATGCGCATGGACCCGACGCGCGGACGCACCGCCGCCGACGTGATCGCGGAGTACTCGGAGGAGGACCTCCGCCGGATCTTCCGCGACTACGGCGAGGAGAAGCTCGCCGCGCGGTACGCGAGGGCGATCGTGCGGGCGCGCGCCGAGGAGCCGATCACCCGGTCGGGCCGCCTCGTCGACGTGCTGCAGGCGGCGACGCCCGCGGCCGTGCAGCGTGCGGGACACCCCGCGAAGCGCGTGTTCCAGGCGCTCCGGATCGAGGTCAACGAGGAGCTGTCGGTGCTCGAGCAGGCGCTGCCGGCCGCGCTCGACCTCCTCGCCGTCGGCGGCCGCATCGTCGTGCTGTCGTACCAGTCGCTCGAGGACCGGCTCGTGAAGCGGGTCCTCGCCGCGGCATCCACCTCCACCGCACCCCCCGGGCTGCCGATGGAGCTCCCGGAGCACCGCCCGCAGTTCAAGCTCCTCGTCCGGGGTGCCGAACTCGCGAGCGAGTCCGAGCAGGCGGAGAACCCGCGTGCCAAGCCGGTGCGACTGCGCGCCGCAGAACGAGTGAGGAGGCCGTCGTGAGCGCACTGCCGGCCCAGACCCGACCCGCCAGGCGGTCGGCCCCCGCGCCCGCGCGGCGGCTCCGCCCGGCGCCCGAGCCGGGCGCGCGTCGCGCGCGACCGCGGCTCGCGTACGCCGTGGTCGCCCTCGCCTCCATCGGGGCGATCGCCGTCGTGCAGCTGCTGCTGTCGATCGCGATGACGCAGGGTGCGTACGAACTCGATGCGGAGCTGCAGAAGCAGGCGCAGCTCCAGCGCGAGCAGCAGAAGCTCTCCGACGACCTCGACCGGCTCGAGTCGCCGCAGTTCCTCGCGGCGAACGCCGAGGCGCTCGGCATGGTCCCGAACTCCGACCCCGTCTACCTGCGCCTCTCCGACGGCGCCGTCCTCGGCGACCCGACGGCCGCGGCCGGCGGTGCGGCGTCCTCGGCGGCGCTCGTGCCGAATGCGCTGATCGACGGCGTGCCGCTCGTCACCGAGCAGCCGCAGGCGGAGACTGCGAAGGGCGAGGGGGGCAAGCCGGACTCGCCGGCGGATGGGACGCCGGCCGCGCCGCCCGCGCTGACCGACGGGCTGCCGACCCCCGCGACGCACTGACGGTCCCACCGGATCACGACCCACCACACACCCGGACCGCCGGAGCACGAGACGGAGCGAACCAGCCGATGAACCGCGTGAGCCGCCACCCGATGCGACGAATCGTCGCCGCGGGCCTGGCCCTCGTCCTCATGGTCGGCTGGTTCGTCGTCCGCCTCGTCGACATCCAGGTGGTGCGCGCGGCCGAGCTCAACGAGGCGTCGAAGGACGTCCGCAGCGAGACCGACGTGATCTACGGCGAGCGGGGCGCGATCCTCGACGCGAACGGCACCGTGCTCGCCGAGAGCGTGATGCGCTACAACATCACGCTGTCGCCCAAGCAGGCCATGGCGACCGAGTCGTTCGAGCGCGAGGCGGCCGACGGCGGCACGGTCGACGTCGCACGGGACGAGGCCCTCGCCGAGCTCGGGGAGGTCATCGGCCGGACTGGGGCCGAACTGCGCACCCAGATCGACGGCGAGCTCGCCGACGACCCGAAGGCCGACTTCGCGTACATCGCCAAGCGGGTCGACACCGATGTCTACGAGCGCGTGAAGGCGCTCGGCATCCCGTTCGTCTACTCCGAGGAGGTGCCGAGCCGTCGCTACCCGAACGGGGCGGTGGCGGGCAACCTGATCGGGTTCGTCACCGAGGAGGGCGAGCCCGGCGCGGGACTCGAGTACTCGGAGGACGCGTGCCTGGCGAGCGAGGACGGCGAGATGACCTGGCTGCACAGCCTCAAGGACTGGGTCGCGATCCCCGGCTCGGAGGTCGTGAACACGACGGCCCACGACGGCGGCGACCTGCAGCTCACCATCGACTCCGACCTGCAGTACTTCGTGCAGCGCGTCGCGGCCGCACGGGTCGCCGAGACCGGCGCCGACTGGGCGACCGTGACCGTCATGGAGGCGAAGACGGGCAGGCTGCTCGCCGTCGCCGACGTGCCCACCGTCGACCCGAACTCGCCGAGCTCGGTCGACGCCGACGATCGCGGGTCGCGGGCGTTCACCGCGCCGTTCGAGCCGGGTTCGACCTTCAAGGCGCTGACGTCGGCATCCGTCATCGACGCGGGGGAGGGCTCGCCGACGAGCGGCGTCACCGCCGACTTCCGCTACCTGCCGCCGAACGGCGCGAACATCAACGACAGCCACTACCACGGCCCGGAGAACTACACGATGACGGGCATGCTCATCGATTCCTCGAACACCGCGATGTCGATGTTCGGCGAGCGGGTGAGCGACGAGCGGCGCTACCAGGACATGGTCGACTTCGGGCTCGGCAGCCCGTCCGAGGTCGGGTTCGCGGGGGAGTCCGGGGGCGACCTGCACGGCGGTCCCGACGAGTGGGACAACCAGACCAAGTACGCGACCATGTTCGGCCAGGGCCTGACCACGACGGCGATCCAGATCGCCAGCGTCTACCAGACGCTCGCGAACGGCGGCGTGCGGATGCCGGTGACGCTCGTGGAGGGATGCCGCCAGCCGGACGGCACGCTCACCGAGGCGGCGTCCGACGAGGGGCGTCGCGTCGTCTCCGAGAAGGCCGCCGACGAGACGAGCGAGATGCTGGAGCAGGTGTACCTGCACGGCTGGCTGGCCGACCAGTGGAACATCCCGGGCTACCGCGTCGCCGCCAAGACCGGCACGGCGCAGGTGCCGGACGGCAACGGCGGCTACCAGGCGGGCTACCTGGTCTCGGTCTCGGGCTTCGCCCCGGCCGACGACCCCGAGTTCGTCGTTTCGGTGAGCATCATGAACCCCGTTAAGATGAACTCGTCCGCCGCATCGGCTCCTGTCTTCCAGCAGGTGATGAGTCAGGTGCTGAAGAAGTATCGGACGGTTCCATCCGGCGCCCAGGCGCCCGAGCTGCCAGCCACCTGGTGAGAAAGTTGGGTTCGTGACCGGATCGCCTCCCACGGCACTCCGGCCGCAGCACCCGAGCCCTCGATCGCTCCGCGGCCTCGCCGATGCGTTCGGGTTCGAGGTGCGCGGCGGGATCGACGACCTCGACGTGACCGGCGTCGCGATCGCCTCGGGCGCGGTCCACGGAGGCGACCTCTACGTCGGCGTGCCGGGGCGCAACGCGCACGGCGCCGACTACGCCGCCCAGGCGGCCGCGAACGGCGCGGTGGCCCTGCTGACGGATGCCGCCGGCGCCGAGCGCGCCGCGGACGCCGGGCTTCCCGTCCTCGTGACGCCGGACGCGCGCGCCGCCCTCGGCGAGGTCGCGGCGTGGATCCATCGCACCGCCGAGAACCCGGCGACCCTGTTCGGCGTGACCGGCACGAACGGCAAGACGAGCGTCGTCTACCTCCTCTACGGGATCCTCCGCCAGCTCGGCGTCATCGCCGGCCTGACCTCGACGGCCGAGCGCCGCATCGGCGACGAGGCCGTCACGAGCTCGCTGACGACGCCGGAGGCGAGCGAGCTGCACGCCCTGCTCGCCCGCATGCGAGAGGTCGACGTGCGCGCGGTCGGCATCGAGGTCTCGGCGCAGGCGCTCAGCCGCCATCGCGTCGACGGCATCGTGTTCGACGTCGTCGGCTTCACCAACCTGTCGCACGACCACCTCGACGACTACGCGTCGATGCTCGAGTACTTCGACGCCAAGCGGGAGCTCTTCACTCCCGAGCGGGCGCGTCGCGGCGTCGTCACGGTGGACTCGGCGTGGGGCGACCGGCTCGTCGCGGAGTCCCGGATCCCGGTGTCCACGCTCGCGACCGTCGACGGGGTCGACGCGGACTGGCACCTGCACGTGCTCGAGGAGGCGCCCACGCACACCGCGTTCCGCCTCGACGGGCCCGAGGGCCGCTCGCTCGAGACCCGCGTGCCGCTCATCGGCCGCTACAACGCCGCGAACGCCGCGCTCGCGATCGTGATGCTCGTCGAGGCCGGGCACGACCTCGACCTCATCGCCGCCGCGGTCGCCGAGGACGGCATCGAGGCCTACATCCCGGGACGCACCGAGCGCGTCTCGGGCGAGCGCGGCCCGGTCGTCTACATCGACTACGGCCACACGCCGGACGCGTTCGCGCAGGCGCTGGACGCGATCCGCCGTACGACCGGCGGCCGCGTGGTGATGGTCTTCGGCGCCGACGGGGACCGCGACACGACCAAGCGCGCCGAGATGGGCGCCATCGCCGCCCGTGGGGCGGACGCGCTCGTCATCACCGACTTCCACCCGCGCTGGGAGGACCCCGCGGCGATCCGCGCCGCCCTCATCGCGGGTGCCCGTGCCGCCGTGCCGGACCGCGAGATCCACGAGATCGCCGACCAGCGAGCCGCGTTCCGCGCGGCGCTCGCGCTCGTCGGCGAGGGCGACGCGGTGCTCTACGCCGGTCCGGGACACGAGGACTACCAGGAGGTCGCGGGCGTGAAGCATCCGTACTCGGCCCGGGACGACGCCCGGCTGGCACTGCAGGAAGCGGGGTGGCTCGAGTGATCGCGCTGACCATGTCCGAGATCGCGGCGGCGACCGGCGGCAGATTCGAGGCCGGCGGCTCCGACGCCGGCCCCGAGACGGTCGTGACCGGCGCGGTGACGACCGACTCGCGCGAGGTCGAGCGCGGCGGCGTGTTCGTCGCCAAGCGCGGCGAGTTCGACGACGGCCATCGGTTCGCCCCCGGCGCCGCCGAGCGCGGCGCGGCGCTGCTCGTCGTCGAGCACCCGCTCGACCTGCCGGTCGCGCAGGTCGTGGTCGAGGACTCCGTCGACGCCCTGGGCGCGCTGGCGACGGAAGTCGTGCGGCGGGTGCGGGAACTCGGCCGCCTGCGGATCGTGGGCGTGACGGGGTCGAACGGCAAGACGACCACGAAGAACCTGCTCCGCACCGTCCTCGAGCAGGTCGGCCCCACGGTGGCCGCGCGCAAGAGCTACAACAACGAGGTCGGGGCGCCGACCACGATGCTCGAGCTGACCGAGGACACCGAGTTCCTCGTCGCCGAGATGGGGGCGTCCGGCGTCGGCGAGATCTCGCGCCTGATCCGGATGGCCCGGCCGGACGTCGGCATCGTGCTGAAGGTCGGGCTGGCCCACGCGGGCGAGTTCGGCGGCATCGAGAAGACCGTGCTGGCGAAGTCCGAGATGGTCACCGACCTCCTCCCGACGGATGTCGCGGTGCTGAACGTCGACGACCCGCGCGTGGCCCCGATGTCGGAGCGCACCGCGGCGCGCGTCGTGCGGTTCGGGCTCGGCGAGCGGGCCGATGTGCGCGCGACGGACATCGTCGTGCACGCGCGCGGCACGGAGTTCACGGTGACGGTGCCCGGCGGCGAGTCGGCGCGGGTCCGCTTCTCGGTGCTCGGCGAGCACCACGTCATGAACGCCCTGGCGGCGACCGCCGCCGCGCTGGAGCTCGGCGTGCCGCTCGCGACGATCGTCGCCGGCCTCGAGCAGGTGACCCTCGCCGAGCAGTGGCGGATGGAGGTCATGGGCGGACGGGACGACATCACGGTCATCAACGACGCCTACAACGCGAGCCCCGACTCCATGGCGGCTGCGCTGAAGACGCTCGCCCAGGTCAAGCGGGAGGGCGCCCGCACGATCGCGGTGCTCGGCGAGATGAGCGAGCTCGGCGAGTTCTCGGGCGACGAGCACGACCGGATCGGGCTGCTCGCGGTCCGCCTCGGCATCTCGCAGCTCGTGGTGGTCGGCGAGGGCGCGCGACGCCTGCACATCAGCGCGATCAACGAGGGGTCGTGGGACGGCGAGTCCGCCTACGTCGAGTCCGCGGACGAGGCGTTCGACCTCGTGACCGGGATGGCCCGTCCGGGGGACACCGTGCTCGTGAAATCGTCGAACTCGGCGGGCCTCCGCCACCTCGGCGACCGACTGGGAGAATGGTTCGCGTGAGAGCACTTCTGACCGCCGGAGCCCTGTCGCTCTCGTTCACCCTGTTCCTGACACCCCTGTTCATCCGGCTCTTCACGCGCCTCGGGTGGGGTCAGTTCATCCGAGACGACGGTCCGAAGACGCACCACGTCAAGCGCGGCACGCCCACGATGGGCGGCATCATCTTCATCCTCGGCACGCTGTTCGGCTACTTCGTGGCGATCTTCCTGGTGGGGGACGGCCCGACCGCGTCCGGGCTCCTCGTGCTGTTCATGATGGTCGGCCTGGGCCTCGTCGGCTTCGTCGACGACTTCCTGAAGACGCGGAAGAAGCAGAGCCTCGGCCTCGGCGGCTGGGCGAAGATCGCGGGCCAGACCGTCGTGGCCGCAGTGTTCGCACTGCTCGCGCTGCAGTTCCCGAACGAGCAGGGCGCGACGCCCGCGACCACCAAGATCTCGTTCATCCGGGACCTCCCGCTGGACTTCATGGTGTTCGGCACCGTGGTCGGGATCATCGTCTACATCGTCTGGATCGTGTTCATCACGGCGGCCGCGTCCAACGGCGTGAACGTCACGGACGGCCTCGACGGCCTCGCGTCGGGCGCCTCGATCCTCGCGATCGGGTCGTTCATCATCATCGGCTTCTGGCAGTTCAACCAGTCCTGCTTCGGCGAGAACCTGAACCCGAGCGACGCGTATCGCTGCTACGACGTCCGCGACCCGCTCGACCTGGCCATCGTGGCCACGGCCATCGTGGGCGCCGTCGTCGGCTTCCTCTGGTGGAACACGAACCCCGCGCACATCTACATGGGCGACACGGGATCTCTCGCGCTCGGCGGCGCGCTCGCGGCGCTCGCGATCACGAGCCAGACGGAGCTCCTGCTGCTCCTCGTCGGCGGCCTGTTCGTCATCGAGACGGGCTCGGTCATCGTGCAGCGGGCGTACTTCAAGGTCACGGGCGGCAAGCGGATCTTCCTGATGAGCCCGATCCACCACCACTTCGAGCTCAAGGGCTGGGCCGAGGTCACGATCGTGGTCCGGTTCTGGATCATCGCGGGCCTGTTCGTCGCGGCCGGCGTGGGCTGGTTCTACTTCGAATGGCTGCAGAGTTGACGGATGCCAGGGCCGGGGCGGCACGCCTCGACGGCCTGACCAGCTGGCACGCCGAGGGCTGGCGCGACCTCCGGGTCGCCGTCCTCGGACTCGGGGTCACGGGTTTCGCCGTGGCCGACACCCTCGCGGAGCTCGGCTCGCGGGTCACCGTCTACGCCGCGACGCCCGATGACGAACGCGCCCGCATCCTGGACGTGATCGGCGTCGGGTTCGTCGTCGACCAGCTCGACGTCGTGCCCGACGAGCTCACGGCATCCGTCCCCGACCTCGTGGTCGTCTCGCCCGGGTTCCGGCCCGATCACCCGCTGCTGACGTGGGCGGCGGAGCAGGGCGTGCCGGTCTGGGGCGACATCGAACTGGCCTGGCGCGTGCGCGACAAGGTGACGCCGTCGGAGTGGATGCTCGTGACCGGCACGAACGGCAAGACGACGACGGTCCAGCTGGCGGCGACGCTCATCGCCGCGAACGGGGTGCGGGTGGCACCGTGCGGCAACATCGGCGTCCCTGTGCTCGACGCGGTGCGCGACCCGCTCGGCTTCGACGTGCTCGTGGTCGAGCTGTCGAGCTTCCAGCTGCACCACCTGCCGACCGCGGGGCCGGGCGCCGTGCACCCGGTCGCGAGCGTCTGCCTCAACCTCGCCGACGACCACCTCGACTGGCACGGCTCGCCGGAGGCGTACCGCGGTGCGAAGGCGAAGGTCTATGCCAACACGAAGGTCGCGTGCGTGTACAACCGCGCGGACGAGGCCACCATGGCCATGGTCGAGGACGCCGAGGTGGAGGAGGGCGCCCGAGCGATCGGGTTCGGCCTCGACACCCCGGGGCCGAGCGACTTCGGCGTGGTCGACGGGATCCTCTGCGACCGCGCCTTCCTCGAGGAACGGCGGACCGCGGCGCTCGAGCTGACCACGCTCGAGGAGCTCGAGCCGCGGGGACTCGCCGTCCCGCACGTGGTCGCGAACATCCTCGCCGCATCGGCGCTCGCGCGATCGATCGACGTGCCCGTCGGCGTGATCCACGACGCGCTCGCGAGCTTCCGGCTCGACGCGCACCGGATCGAGACCGTGGCCGTCGACGGCGGCATCCGCTGGATCGACGACTCGAAGGCGACCAACCCGCACGCCGCCGAGGCGTCCCTGCGCGCCTTCAGCCCCGTCGTCTGGATCGTGGGGGGCCTGCTGAAGGGCGTGGACGCCGACGAGCTCGTTCGGCGCCACGCCCCGCGACTGCGGGCGGCGGTGGTCATCGGCGCCGATCGCGCGGCGCTGGTCGAGGCGTTCCGCCGACACGCGCCCGGACTGCCCCTGTTCGAGGTCGAGGCGGATGACACTGAGAGCGTGATGCCCGACGCGGTCGCCCTCGCGGCCTCGGTCGCGGAGGACGGCGACACCGTCCTGCTCGCGCCCGCGGCGGCATCCATGGACCAGTTCGCGGACTACGCCGACCGCGGCCGGCGCTTCCACGATGCCGTCCGCGCCCGGCTCGGAGGGGAGGGGCATGACCAGCCCGCCTCGGACGACCAAGCCGGCGAAGAAGGCTGAGCGCTCCGGGCTCGCGGCCCGGATCCGGCTCGGCGCGTTCCGACCCGAGTCGAAGGACTACTTCCTGCTGCTCGGCACCGTGCTCTTCCTGGTGATCCTCGGCCTGGTCATGGTGCTCTCGTCGTCGCAGGTCGAGTCGGCGCTCGCGAACGACGGCGACTTCACCTCGCGCGCGGCCCAGCAGGCGACGTACGCGCTCATCGGCGTGCCCGTCATGCTGCTCGCCGGGCGGATGCCGGAGGCGTTCTGGAAGCGCATCGCGTGGCTGGCGCTCGGCGTCGCGTGCGTGCTGCAGCTGCTCGTCGTCGCGACCCCGCTCGGCGTCGAGGTCGGCGGCAACACGAACTGGCTGAATCTCGGACCGGTGCAGTTCCAGCCGTCGGAGCTCATCAAGGTCTCGCTCGTGCTGTGGCTCGGCCTCATCGTGACGAAGAAGCAGGATCACCTCGGAGACTTCGGGCAGGGCCTCATGCCGATCCTGCTCGTCGGCGGCGGGGCGATCGGGCTGGTGCTGCTGGGCGGCGACCTCGGGACCGTCATGGTCATGGCCGCCATGCTGCTCGGCACGCTGTTCCTCATCGGCGTTCCGCTGCGGCTGCTGGCGGTGCCGGTGCTGTTCGGCGCGGCCGCCTTCACGCTCGTGGCGGTCTCCAGCGAGAGCCGCATGCGGCGCATCACGGCGTTCCTCGAGGAGGACTGCACGCGCTACAACCTCGGCGACTGCTGGCAGATCCAGCACGGCACGTTCGCGATGGCCAACGGCGGCATCTTCGGCGTGGGCCTCGGCAACTCCGCGGCGAAGTGGTCCTGGCTGCCGGCCGCGGACAACGACTTCATCTTCGCGATCATCGGCGAGGAGCTCGGGCTGATCGGCGCGGTCGTCGTGATCGGCCTGTTCGTCGTGCTCGCGATCGCCCTCTCGCGGATCATGCGCTCGGCGGCGACGCCGTTCGGACGCACGGTCTCGGCGGCCGTGCTCGTCTGGGTCGTCGGGCAGGCATGTGTCAATATCGGTGTCGTGCTCGGCGTCTTCCCCGTCCTCGGTGTCCCGCTGCCGCTCGTGTCGGCCGGTGGCACCGCCCTGCTCACGACCCTCTTCGCGCTCGGCGTGGTGCTCTCGGTGGCGCGCGACCCCGCCGTGCCGGCGCGCGCATCGGCGAAGTCCGGTGCACGCCGCGCGCCGCGCTCCTCGAAGGCGGCGCGCACCCGATGACGACGTACCTCCTCGCCGGCGGTGGCACCGCCGGCCACGTGAACCCGCTGCTCGCCGTCGCCGACCGGATCCGCGAGCGCGACCCGGAGTCCGAGGTGCTGGTGCTCGGCACGGCCGAGGGCCTCGAGTCCCGACTCGTGCCGGCGCGCGGGTACGAGCTGCTGACGATCGAGAAGGTCCCGTTCCCGCGGCGGCCCAACGGCGCGGCGCTCCGGTTCCCGTCGCGGTTCCGGCGCTCGATCGCCGACGTCCGGGAGATGATCGCGGATCGCGGCGTCGACGTCGTCGTGGGGTTCGGCGGGTACGTGTCCACGCCCGCCTACCTCGCCGCACGCCGCTCGGGCGTGCCGGTCGCGATCCACGAGGCGAACGCCCGCCCCGGCCTCGCCAACCGACTCGGCGCGCGCTTCGCCGAGCGGGTGGGCGTCGCGTTCGAGGGCACGCCGCTCCCGCACGCGGAGTTCGTCGGCATGCCGTTGCGACACGAGATCGAGACGCTCGACCGGGCCGCGCGCCGTGCCGAGGCCGCCGAGCTGTTCGGCCTCGACCCGGACCGACCCGTGCTCCTCGCGACCGGCGGCTCCCTGGGCGCGCGCCGGATCAACCGGACCATGGTGGCGAGCGCGGAGGCGCTCACGTCGACCGGCTGGCAGGTGCTCCACGTCACCGGCGCGAAGTCCGACGTGGACGACCCGGGCGTCGCCGACTACCGCATGGTCGAGTACGCCGACCGGATGGACCTGGCCCTCGCGATCGCCGACGCCGCGATCTCGCGCGCGGGGGCCGCGACGGTGAGCGAGCTCGCCGCGCTCGGCATCCCCGCGATCTACATCCCCTACCCCGTCGGAAACGGCGAGCAGCGGTTCAACGCCGCCGGCGTCGTCGAGGCGGGCGGCGGCATCCTGGTCGACGACGCCGACTTCCTGCCGGAGTGGGTCGCCCGCGAGGTCGTGCCGCTGCTGGCGGACCGCGATCGGCTGGACGGGATGGCCCGGGCCGCGGTCTCCGCCGGCGCCCGCGACGGAACCGACCGCATGCTCGCGCTCGTCGACGGCGCGCTGCACGGCGGAGGCCGTGCGGGCGCCGAGGGCGCGTAACGTTGAACCGACCGATCCACTCCCGAGGAAGCACCGCGACACCGTGACGATCAAGCCCGACCTCTCCACCGCGATCCCCGCCGACCTCGGCGCCGTGCACTTCGTCGGCATCGGCGGCTCCGGCATGAGCGGCATCGCACGGCTCGCGCTGGGCGCGGGCCACCGCGTCACCGGCTCGGACGTCCGCGATTCCGCGAACGTGCAGGCCCTGCGCGACCTCGGCGCGACGATCGCGATCGGGCACGCGGCCGAGCACCTCCCCGACGACGTCGACACGGTCGTCGTCACCGGAGCCCTCTGGCAGGACAATCCGGAGTACCAGCTCGCGCTCGAGCGCGGCGTGCCCGTGCTCCACCGGTCGCAGGCGCTCGCCTCGGTGATCGCCGGCCAGCGCCTCGTCTCGGTCGCCGGCGCGCACGGCAAGACCACGTCGACGGGCATGATCATCACCGGCCTGCTCGCGCTCGGCGCGGACCCCAGCTTCGTCAACGGCGGCGTGATCGAGGAGCTCGGCGTGAGCTCGGCCTCGGGGGAGGGCGAGCTGTTCGTGGTCGAGGCCGACGAGTCGGACGGCTCGTTCCTGCTCTACGACACGTCGGTCGCGCTGATCACCAACGTCGACCCCGACCACCTCGACCACTACGGCTCGCTCGAGGCCTTCGAGCAGGCCTTCGTCGACTTCGCCGACCGCGCGGACGAGTTCGTCGTGATCTCGTCGGACGACCCGGGCGCCACCCGCGTGCGGGAGCGGCTGTCGCACGAGCGCGTGCTCACGTTCGGCGAGGCGGCGGACGCCACGGTGCGCGTGCACTCGATCGTCACCGAGGGCCCGGTGTCGTTCGCGATCGACCACGAGGGCGCGACCTACGAGGCGACCCTCCGGATCCCGGGGCGCCACAACGCGATCAACGCCGCCGGCGCCTTCGCGGTGCTCGTCGGCCTCGGGTTCGACCCCGCCGCGTCGCTCGAGGGCATCGCCCGGTTCGCGGGGACCGGTCGCCGCTTCGAGCTGCACGGCGTGGTCGACGGCGTCAGCGTGTACGACGACTACGCGCACCACCCGACCGAGGTGGCGGCGGCGCTGTCGGCGGCGCGGACGGTGGTCGGCGACGGCCGCATCATCGCCGTGCACCAGCCGCACCTGTACAGCCGCACGCGACTGTTCGCGAAGGAGTTCGCGGAGGTGCTGGAGCAGTACGCGGACGAGACCGTGGTGCTCGACGTGTACGGCGCCCGCGAGGACCCGGAGCCCGGCGTGACCGGCGCGCTCGTGAGCGAGCGGTTCGCGCACCCCGAGCACGTCGCGTTCATCGCGGACTGGCAGGACGCGGCCGACCACACCGCGCGCATCTCGCGGGAGGGCGACTTCGTCATCACGCTCGGCTGCGGCGACGTGTACCGGATCGTGCCGCAGATCCTCGGATCGCTCGAACGCGAGCGGGACGCCTGATCGGGGCTCGGTGAAGCGGCCGCAGGGATTCGACCGGGCCCGGCCCGCGCGTCCGCCCGCCGGAGCCGCGTCGACGACGTCGGCGCCCCCGCGCCGTCAGGGTGCGCGTCGCGGTTCGGACTCGGACCGCGACGTGACGGAGCCCATCGCGCTGCCGACCACGGCGACGGCCGATCGATCGACGACGCGACGCAGTGCGACGGGGACGCGCGATCGGGACGGAGGCGCCGGCGCGAGCACTCCGACCACCCGTGACGCGCCGTCGGGCGACGGTGCGTCGGACCCCCGGGGCACCGCGACCGTGACGGAGGCCGAGGGATCGACGGCATCGGACCGGGCGACGCGCCGGCGGCAGGGCGCCGCGGAGCGTGCCAGGCGTCGGTACGAGCGGCGGGAGGTCCGCCGGTTCACCAAGCGGAGCCGGTTGCGTCGCGCGACGTGGATCGCCGTGCTCGCGTCCGTGGTGGGACTCGCCGTCGCCGCCGTCGCGGTCGCGTACTCGCCGCTCATGGCGCTGCGCGAGGTGCGCGTCGAGGGCGCGTCGCGCATCGCCGCGGCCGACGTGCGCGCGGCCTTCGACGACCGGATGGGCACGCCGCTCCCGCTGATCGCACCGGACGAGGTCCAGGAGGCGCTCTCGGCGTTCCCGCTCATCGAGACCTACTCGATCGAGACGGTGCCGCCGGGCACGCTCGTCGTCCGGCTGGTCGAGCGCACGCCCGTCGGCGTGCTCGACGCGTCGGGCGGCCTGGTCTCGGTCGATGCGGCGGGCGTCGTGGTCGATCGGCTCGACGAGCGACCCGACGGCCTGCCCCTGATCGAGGTCGAGGGCGGGATCGACGCCCCCGCGTTCCGCGCCGTCGGCCGGGTCCTGCGCAGCCTGCCCCAGGAGCTCCGCCAGGGGATCGCCTCGGTCGCCGCGGCCTCCGCCGACGACGTCCGGTTCGAGCTCGAGACGGGCGCGAGCGTCGTCTGGGGCAACGCGGACGAGTCCTCGCTCAAGGCGGCGGTGCTGCAGGACCTCATGGCGGCGGCGCCGCCCGACGTGGTGGACCGCTACGACGTCTCGGCGCCGCTGAACCCCGTCACGGAGTGAGCGGCGCGGTCGGATCGCGACACGCCGCGATCGCCGGGGCGGGTGTCTGCCGGCGCCCCCTACCTTCGATTCAGGAAATGCATACTCGGCAAAACTTTAACCTTCCAGTAGAGGTCTAGGGTTCAGAGTTCGCAGAGAGGGCCGGACATGTCGACAAACCAGAACTACCTCGCCGTCATCAAGGTCGTCGGCATCGGCGGCGGTGGTGTCAACGCCGTCAACCGCATGATCGAACTCGGACTGAGGGGCGTCGAGTTCATCGCCATCAACACGGACGCCCAGGCGCTGCTGATGTCCGATGCCGACGTGAAGCTCGACGTCGGCCGCGACCTCACGCGCGGGCTCGGTGCCGGTGCCGACCCCGAGGTCGGACGACGTGCCGCCGAGGACCACGCCGAGGAGATCGAGGAGGCGCTGGCCGGCGCCGACATGGTCTTCGTGACCGCCGGCGAGGGCGGCGGCACCGGTACGGGCGGTGCCCCGGTGGTCGCGCGCATCGCGAAGTCGATCGGCGCGCTCACCATCGGCGTCGTCACGAAGCCGTTCAGCTTCGAGGGCAAGCGGCGCCAGACGCAGGCGGAGCAGGGCGTCGCGCGACTCAAGGAGGAGGTCGACACCCTCATCGTGGTGCCGAACGACCGGCTCCTCGAGATCAGCGACCGGGGCATCTCGATGCTCGAGGCGTTCGCCACCGCCGACCAGGTGCTCCTCGCCGGTGTCCAGGGCATCACCGACCTCATCACGACGCCCGGCCTGATCAACCTCGACTTCGCGGACGTCAAGTCGGTCATGCAGGGCGCGGGATCCGCGCTCATGGGCATCGGGTCGTCGAGGGGGGCGGATCGCGCCATCAAGGCCGCCGAGCTCGCGGTGGCGAGCCCGTTGCTGGAGGCCTCGATCGACGGAGCGCACGGCGTGCTGCTCTCGATCCAGGGCGGCTCGAACCTCGGCATCTTCGAGATCAACGACGCGGCCAGGCTCGTGCAGGAGGCCGTGCACCCCGAGGCGAACATCATCTTCGGCGCGGTGATCGACGACACGCTCGGCGACGAGGTGCGTGTCACGGTGATCGCGGCGGGCTTCGACGGCGGCGAGCCGCAGGCGAGGACCGTCGAGGCGCGCCAGCCGAGCGCGGTCCCGGCCGCGGTCGGTGCGGCCGCCGGCGGCGGTGCGGGCGTCGCGGCGGAGTCGAGCGAGTCGATCACCGAGATCGACATCGAGGAGCTCGTCGAGACCGCCAACTGGGGCGAGGCGAGTACGACCGCCGACCAGATCGTCTCCGATCCCGCGTTCGCCGGCGGCGACGACGCGGACGACCTCGACATCCCCGACTTCCTCAAGTGACCGCGAGCGCTCCCGGGTGCCTCCCGCCGAGGGCGGGAGGCACCCGGTGAACGGCCTCTCCGAGCGATTCGACGCCGTGCGCGCGAGCATCGCGGACGCCGCGCGAGAGGCGGGGCGCGCTCCCGACGACCTCACGACCGTCGTGGTGACGAAGTTCCAGCCGGAGTCGTTGATCCGCGAGCTCGCCGCGCTCGGCGTGACCGACGTGGGCGAGAACCGGCACCAGGAGGCGCAGGCCAAGGCGCGGGCGCTCGCCGACCTCGGGCTGACCTGGCACTTCGTCGGGCAGCTCCAGAGCAAGAAGGCGCGACAGGCGCGCGCGTACGCCTCGGTCATCCACTCGATCGACCGCGACTCGCTGGTGGACGCGCTGCGCTCCGAGGAGGCGACCGTGGACGGCTTCATCCAGGTGAACCTCACGGACGACCCCGGGCGCGGCGGCGTCGCCGCGGACGCGCTGCTCCCGTTCGCGGAGCGCGTACTCGCGACGCCGGGCATCCGATTGCTCGGGCTCATGGCCGTCGCGCCGCTCGACGAGCCCGCGCGGCCGGCGTTCGCCCGCGTGCGGCTGCTCTCGGAGCGGCTGCAGGGCGTCGCTCCGGAGGCGGTCGCGATGTCCATGGGGATGTCGCACGACTATCGCGACGCGATCCTGGAGGGTGCGACACACCTTCGCATCGGCACGGCAATCACGGGGAAGCGTCCGACCGGAGGCTAGCCTCGGAATCACGGAACCACTCTGACGGAGGCAGCGATGTCGAACCCGCTGAAGAAGACCATGGTCTACCTGGGACTCGCCGACGAGGAGCTCGAGCCCGAGACCCCGCCGGCCGCCGCGACGCCGGCCCCGGTCGTGCACGCGGCGCCGACGCCCGCCCCCAAGGGCGGCGCTGCCGTCACCCCGCTCCGAAAGCACCACGTGCAACCGACGACACCCCCGCAGGCGGACATGAACGAGATCCTCACGGTGCACCCGCGCCAGTACCGAGACGCCCAGGTGATCGCCGAGTCGTTCCGCGAGGGCGTGCCGGTGATCATCAACCTGTCCCAGATGTCGGACGCCGATGCGCGCCGGCTGATCGACTTCGCCAGCGGCCTGTCGCAGGGCCTCTACGGCAAGATCGAACGCGTCACGAGCAAGGTGTTCCTGCTCTCGCCGTCGCACGTGGTGGTCTCCGGGGAGGCCGGCGAGAGCGAGGGCGACGTGGACGCCTCGTTCTTCTCGCACGCGTAGACTCGCGGACGTGAGCGCACTCGCCGTCGTCTGGAACCTCGTCTACACGCTCCTCCTCATCTACTTCTTCGTGATGTGGGCGCGGTTCGTCCTCGACCTGGTGCGGACGTTCAACCGATCGTGGCGACCGCGGGGTTTCGTGCTGGTGCTCGTCGAGGCCGTGTACACCGTGACGGATCCGCTGGTCCGGTTCTTCCGCCGGTTGATCCCGCCGATCCGGCTCGGGCAGGTCGCGCTCGACCTCGGTTGGAGCGTGGCGATGCTCGTGGTGATCATCGCCATGACCGTCGTCTCGTGGCTCGCGGCGGGGGCCGCCGCGTCGGCCTGACGCGAGTTGCGCGCGGGGCGCGCCGTGCGACGGACCTCACTGCGACCGTGAGGTTCTCTTTGCTACCGTTAGCAGAACGTGATCGAACCGTTCGACAGATTCAGAGGGATGGGAAGCCATGGCGCTAACTCCGGAAGATGTGGTCAACAAGCGCTTTCAGGCGACGAAGTTCCGCGAGGGCTACGACCAGGACGAGGTCGATGACTTCCTCGACGAGGTGGTCGTCGAACTGCGTCGACTGAACCAGGAGAACGAGGAGCTGCGCCAGCGACTGGCCGCGGCCGAGTCCCGCGCCGCCGACGGTGCCGGAGCCCCGGCTGCGCCGGCTCCCGCGCAGACGTACGCCGAGCCGGCGCCCGCCGCGCCGACCGTGGCCGTGCCGACCCAGACGGCCGCGCCGCAGTCCGAGATCGACGAGCAGACCAGCACCACGAACCTGCTGCAGCTCGCGCGCCGCCTGCACGAGGAGCACGTGCGCGAGGGCGTCGAGAAGCGCGACGCGTTGATCGCCGAGGGCCACGCGACCGCCGCGCGCATCGTCGCCGAGGCCGAGGCCAAGCAGCGTGCGCAGATGGGCATCCTCGACCAGGAGCGCGTCGCGCTCGAGAAGCGCGTCGACGAGCTCCGCGTCTTCGAGCGGGACTACCGCGCGAAGCTCAAGAGCTACATCGAGGGCCAGCTGCGCGAGCTCGACACCGCCCAGCCGGTCCAGGTCGGCGGTGCCGGCTTCCCCGCGCAGGGCGTGAGCGGCGAGCAGCCCGCACCGACCTTCCAGGGCTTTGGAGGCTGAGCGCCGGGCCAGGTTCGGCGTCACCGCACTGCTGATCCTGGTCGGCGTCGCGATCACGGTCTACGGCATCGACCAGGTCAGCAAGCACTTCGTCGTCACCACGCTCGCCGAGGGCGAGACCGTCCCCGTCCTCGGCGGCGTGCTGCAGTGGCAGTTCGTCCGGAATCCCGGCGCCGCGTTCTCCATCGCGAGCGGCATGACCTGGGTCTTCACGATCCTCGCGGCCGGGGTGATCACGTTCATCATCTGGTTCGCCCGCCGCATCCGCTCCATCGCCTGGGCCCTCGTGTTCGGCCTGCTGCTCGGCGGCGTGCTCGGGAACCTCACCGATCGGCTGCTCCGCGAGCCCGGCTTCGGCATCGGGCACGTGATCGACTTCATCTCGACGCCGTGGATGCTGCCGGCGATCTACAACGTCGCGGACATCGCGATCGTCTCGAGCATGATCCTCTTCATGATCCTGACGATCCGGGGGATCGGCCTCGACGGCTCCCGGCCCGTGAAGCCCGGCGAGGGCGACACCGGCTCCGCCGAGGCGGAGACGCCGGGCCGCGACGCCCGCGGCGGCGCTCCGGCCGAGCTCGCTCGCGAGTCCTGAGATGGAGCACCGCTCGCTGCCCGTCCCCGACGGGCTCGACGGCGTCCGCGTCGACGCGGGCCTGGCGAAGCTGCTCGGGTTCTCCCGCACGCAGGCGGCCGAGATCGCGGCATCCGGCGGCGCCAGCCTCGACGGGCGCGCCGTCGACAAGTCCGACAAGCTCCGCGCCGGCGGCTGGCTCGAGGTGACCTGGGCGCCGCCGCGCACGCTCGAGGTCGAGCCGATCCCCGTGCCCGACCTCGGCATCGTGCACGACGACGACGAGATCGTGGTCGTGGACAAGCCGGCCGGCGTCGCCGCGCACCCGTCGCTCGGCTGGGAGGGCCCGACCGTGGTCGGGGCGCTCGCGGCGGCCGGCTACCGCATCTCGACCTCCGGCGCGCCGGAGCGCCAGGGCGTCGTGCACCGGCTCGACGCCGGCACGAGCGGCCTCATGGTCGTCGCGAAGTCCGAGTACGCGTACACGATGCTGAAGCGCGCCTTCCACGACCGCGAGGTCGAGAAGGTCTACCACGCGGTCGTGCAGGGGCATCCGGACCCGCTCGCGGGCACGATCGACGCCCCGGTCGGGCGGCATCCGCGGTCCGAGTGGAGGTTCGCCGTGACGGTCGACGGCAAGCACGCCGTGACCCACTACGAGACCATCGAGGCGTTCCCGTACGCGTCGCTGCTCGAGATCCACCTCGAGACCGGGCGGACCCATCAGATCCGCGTGCACATGTCGGCGCAGCGGCATCCGTGCGCGGGCGACACGATGTACGGCGCCGACCCGACGCTGAGCGCCCGGCTGGGCCTCACCCGCCAGTGGCTGCACGCGAAGCAGCTCTCGTTCGTGCACCCGGGCACGGGGGAGTGGTCGACCTACGAGTCGGACTACCCGGCCGACCTGCAGCACGCGCTCGACGTGCTCTCCGGCGACTGAAACGCCTGCCTCGAGCGGCCACCGTGCCGGTGGTCGCCAATAGACTGCAAGCACCCCGCACCCGCTCGCAGCACCACCGAAGAGGAGCCCTGTGGCCGCCGACTCCTTCGTCCACCTGCACGTCCATTCCGAGTACTCGATGCTCGACGGGGCGGCCCGGGTCGGCGAGCTGATGAAGGCCGCCGCGGCGGAGGGCATGCCCGCCGTGGCGATGACCGACCACGGCAACGTCTTCGGCGCGTTCGACTTCTGGAAGCAGGCGACGGATGCCGGGGTGAAGCCCATCATCGGCACCGAGGCGTACCTCACGCCGGGCACCCATCGCAGCGACAAGACGCGCGTGCGGTGGGGCAACGGCGGCGGCGACGACGTGTCGGGCTCGGGGGCCTACACGCACATGACGCTGCTCTCCGAGACCACGGAGGGCATGCACAACCTGTTCCGGCTCTCGAGCCGCGCCTCGATCGAGGGGTACTACTTCAAGCCGCGCATGGACCGCGAGCTGCTGCAGACGTACTCGAAGGGACTGATCGCCACGACCGGGTGCCCGTCGGGCGAGGTCCAGACGCGACTGCGGCTCGGGCAGTACGACGAGGCCGTCCAGGCGGCCGCCGAGTTCCGCGACATCTTCGGCAAGGAGAACTTCTTCGCCGAGGTGATGGACCACGGGCTCGGCATCGAGAAGCGCATCATGGACGACCTGCTCCGGCTCGCGAAGGAGCTCGGCCTGCCGCTCGTCGCCACGAACGACCTGCACTACACGCACGCGCACGACGCCAAGAGCCACGCCGCGCTGCTCTGCGTGCAGTCGGGCTCGACGCTGGACGACCCCAACCGGTTCAAGTTCGACGCCGACGAGTTCTACCTGAAGTCGGCCGCCGAGATGCGACACGTGTTCCGCGACCACCCCGAGGCGTGCGACAACACGCTGCTCATCGCCGAGCGCTGCGACGTGCAGTTCAACACGAGCGCGAACTACATGCCGCGCTTCCCGGTGCCCGAGGGCGAGGACGAGCAGAGCTGGTTCGTCAAGGAGGTCGAGACGGGGCTGCACGAGCGCTACCCCGGCGGGATCCCCGATGAGGTCCGACGTCAGGCGGACTACGAGGTCGGCGTCATCAGCCAGATGGGCTTCCCGGGCTACTTCCTCGTCGTCGCCGACTTCATCAACTGGTCCAAGCGCAACGGCATCCGCGTGGGCCCGGGCCGCGGCTCGGGCGCCGGCTCGATGGCGGCGTACGCCATGCGGATCACCGACCTCGACCCGCTGCAGCACGGCCTCATCTTCGAGCGGTTCCTGAACCCCGACCGCGTCTCGATGCCCGACTTCGACGTGGACTTCGACGAGCGTCGTCGCGGCGAGGTCATCAAGTACGTGACCGAGAAGTACGGCGACGAGCGCGTCGCGCAGATTGTCACCTACGGCACGATCAAGGCGAAGCAGGCCCTCAAGGACTCCAGCCGCGTGCTCGGCTTCCCGTTCGGGATGGGTGAGAAGCTCACCAAGGCCATGCCGCCCGCCGTCATGGGCAAGGACATCCCGCTCTCGGGCATCCTCGACACGGACCACCCGCGCTACAAGGAGGCCGGCGACATCCGCGCCCTCATCGAGACGGACGCCGAGGCGAAGACCGTCTTCGACACGGCGCTCGGGCTCGAGAACCTCAAGCGCCAGTGGGGTGTGCACGCCGCAGGCGTCATCATGTCGAGCGAGCCGCTGATCGACATCATCCCGATCATGAAGCGGGAGCAGGACGGCCAGATCGTCACGCAGTTCGACTACCCCGCATGCGAGTCGCTCGGGCTCATCAAGATGGACTTCCTGGGGCTGCGCAACCTCACCATCATCGACGACGCGCTCGACAACATCGAGGCGAACCGCGGCCACCGCCCAGTCCTCGAGGACCTCCCGCTCGACGACGTCGAGGCCTACCGGCTGCTCTCCCGCGGCGACACGCTCGGTGTCTTCCAGCTCGACGGCGGGCCGATGCGGTCGCTGCTCCGGCAGATGAAGCCCGACAACTTCGAGGACATCTCGGCCGTCATCGCCCTGTACCGGCCGGGTCCGATGGGCGCGAACTCGCACATCAACTACGCGCTGCGCAAGAACGGCCTGCAGCCGATCACGCCGATCCACCCCGAGCTCGAGGAGCCGCTGCGCGACATCCTCGACACCAGCTACGGCCTGATCATCTACCAGGAGCAGGTCATGGCCATCGCGCAGAAGGTCGCCGGCTTCAGTCTCGGCCAGGCCGACATCCTCCGCCGTGCGATGGGCAAGAAGAAGAAGTCCGAGCTGGACAAGCAGTTCGAGGGCTTCTCCGGCGGCATGAAGGCGAACGGCTACTCCGAGGCGGCGGTGAAGACGCTCTGGGACATCCTGCTGCCGTTCTCCGACTACGCGTTCAACAAAGCGCACTCCGCGGCCTACGGGGTGCTCAGCTACTGGACCGCGTACCTCAAGGCCCACTACCCGGCCGAGTACATGGCGGCCCTGCTCACGAGCGTCGGCGACGCGCGCGACAAGCTCGCGCTCTACCTCAACGAGTGCCGCCGCATGGGCATCAAGGTGCTCCCGCCCGACGTGAACGAGTCGACGAAGTACTTCGCCGCCGTCGGCGACGACATCCGCTTCGGACTGGGCGCCGTGCGCAACGTCGGCTTCAACGTCGTCGACGGCGTCCGAGCTGCGCGCGAGGCCAAGGGGCGCTTCGAGTCGTTCCACGACTTCCTCAAGAAGGTGCCCAGCCAGGCCGCCAACAAGCGGACGGTCGAGTCGCTCGTGAAGGCGGGCGCCTTCGACTCGCTCGGCCACACGCGCCGCGCCCTCGTCGAGATCCACGAGGGCGCCGTCGAGGCCGCCGTGAAGGAGAAGCGCGCGGAGGAGAACGGCGACGTCGGGTTCGACTTCGACAGCCTGTTCGAGGAGCACGAGAAGGAGGCCGCCCCCTCGCCCGTGCCCGATCGCCCGGAGTGGGCCAAGCGCGACAAGCTGGCGTTCGAGCGCGAGATGCTCGGGCTCTACGTCTCGGACCACCCCCTCGCCGGCCTCGAGGCGACCCTGGCCAAGCACGCGTCGACGACGATCACCGACCTGATGAGCTCGGACGGCACGCAGGACGGCGACGTCGCGACGATCGCCGGGCTGGTCACGAGCGTCCAGCACCGCGTGGCCCGCCAGTCCGGCAACCAGTACGGCATGATCCAGGTCGAGGACTTCTCGGGCGAGATCACCGTGATGTTCATGGGCAAGGCGTACCAGGAGTTCGCACCGGCGCTGAAGGGCGACTCGATCGTCGTGGTCCGCGGTCGCGTGAGCCTGCGCGACGACGGCATGAACCTGCACGCCTACAGCGTCTTCGAGCCCGAGGTGGGGCAGGGCGACGAGGGCGGCCCGGTGGTCATCTCGCTGCCCGACGTCCGGGCGACGACCGACACGATCACCGCGCTCGGCGACGTGCTCATCCGGCACCGCGGCGACACCGAGGTCCGGTTGAAACTGACGAAGGGGCGGACGGCACGCGTCTTCGAGCTGCCGTACCCGGTGACCGTGAGCGCCGACTTCTACGGCGAGCTGAAGAGCCTGCTCGGACCGAACTGCCTCGCGTGACGTCACGTCGAGCGATCGCCGAGGTGCGATCGCTAGGCTGAGCGGGCCATGCTACGCACGATCGACCTCCGCGGCACCCGTCCGACCCCGTCCGAGCTGCTCGCTCTCGTCCCGCGCGCCGCGACGGACGTCGCCGCCGCGCTCGAGCCGGCGCGCGCCCTCATCGACGACGTGCGCGCGCGCGGCGAGGCGGCCCTCCTCGACCAGGCCGAGCGGTTCGACCGGGTGCGCCCGGGCGCCGTCCGCGTCCGGTACGACGAGCTCGCGGCCGCACGCGACGCGCTGCGCCCCGACGTGCGCCGCGCGGTCGAGTCGACGATCGAGCGCGTCCGCGCCGCCAGCGCCGCGCAGGTGCCGGCGCCCGAGCGCACGGTGCTCGCGTCGGGGGCCGTCGTCGAGCAGCGTTGGCAGCCCGTCGGCCGAGTGGGCCTGTACGTGCCCGGCGGCAAGGCCGTCTACCCGTCCAGCGTCGTCATGAACGTCGTCCCGGCCCAGGTCGCCGGCGTCCGCTCCATCGCGCTCGCATCGCCCGCCCAGGCGGCGCACGACGGGCGCATCCACCCGACGATCGCGGGCGTCGCCGCCCTCCTCGGCATCGACGAGGTGTACGCGATGGGCGGCGCGGGCGCCGTCGGCGCCTTCGCATACGGCGTGCCCGACCTCGGGCTCGAACCCGTGCAGCGCGTGACGGGCCCCGGCAACGTGTTCGTCGCGGCCGCCAAGCGCGTCGTGCAGGGCGTGACCGGCATCGACGCCGAGGCCGGGCCGACCGACATCCTGGTGATCGCCGACGACGCGGCCGACGCCGACTTCGTCGCCTCCGACCTCGTGAGCCAGGCCGAGCACGACGAGCTGGCCGCGGCCGTGCTGGTGACCGACTCGGCCGAGTACGCCGAGCGGGTGCTCGAGCGGCTCGCCGTGCGGGCGACGGAGACCCGGCACGCGACGAGGATCCGGGCCGCGCTCGAGGGCGCGCAGTCCGCGGTCGTGCTCGTCGACGACCTCGAGCAGGCGGCGGACTTCGCGAACGCGTTCGGCGCCGAGCACCTCGAGATCCAGGTCCGCGACGCGGACGCCGTCCTCGCACGCATCGAGAACGCCGGGGCGATCTTCGTCGGCCCCTACTCGCCCGTGAGCCTCGGCGACTACGCCGCCGGGTCGAACCATGTGCTCCCGACCGGCGGCCAGTCCAGGTACGCGGCCGGCCTGTCGGCGGCGACGTTCCTGCGGCCCCAACAGGTGGTCCGGTACGACGAGGCCGCACTGCGCGAGGTCGCGCCCGTGATCGCGACGCTGTCGGAGGAGGAGGACCTCCCGGCCCACGGCGAGGCCGTGACCGCGCGCTTCGGCGAGCACCGCTGACCGCGGCGCTACGCTGGGAGCACCATGTACTGCCCCTTCTGCCGTCACCCCGATTCGCGTGTCATCGACTCCCGCACGAGCGACGACGGACTCTCCATCCGGCGCCGCCGCCAGTGCCCGGAGTGCGGCCGCCGCTTCTCGACGACCGAGACCGCGAGCCTCGCGGTGATCAAGCGCTCGGGCGTGATCGAGCCGTTCAGCCGCGAGAAGGTCGTGCTCGGCGTCAAGAAGGCCTGCCAGGGCCGCCCGGTCACGGACTCCGACCTCGCCGTGCTCGCGCAGAAGGTCGAGGAGACGATCCGGTCGACGGGCGCCTCGCAGATCGAGGCGAACGACATCGGCCTCGCGATCCTGCCGCCGCTCCGCGAGCTCGACGAGGTCGCGTACCTGCGCTTCGCCAGCGTGTACCAGGCGTTCGAATCGCTCGACGACTTCGAGTCGGCGATCGAGGCGCTGCGCGAGGAGCACGGCCGGCTTCCCGCGCGACCGGCCGAGTGACGCCCGTCCGGCACGTCGCCGCCGCTCCGGTAGCCTGATCCCCGGCATGTATCGTCTCCTCTTCTCCCTCGTCTTCGCGCGCATGGATCCCGAGCGCGCGCACCACCTGGCGTTCCGCGTCATCCGCGCCCTGCCGGTGCTCGGCCTGGGTCCGCTCGCCGAGCGCCTCACCGGTCCCGCGCCCGAGCTCGGCGTCGAGGCGCTCGGCCTGCGCTTCCCATCGCCGTTCGGCGTCGCTGCGGGCTTCGACAAGGACGCGCTCGCGGTCGTCGGCCTCGGGCGCCTCGGGTTCGGCCACGTCGAGGTGGGCACGATCACCGCGCTGCCGCAACCCGGCAACGATCGGCCGCGACTGTTCCGCCTCGTCGCGGACCGTGCGCTCGTCAACCGCATGGGCTTCAACAACGGTGGGGCGGATGCCGCGGCCGGCCGCCTCTCGCGCCTGTCGCGACGTCGGCACCGACCCGTCCTGGGCGTCAACATCGGCAAGAGCCGGGTCACGCCGGTCGAGCGCGCCACCGCGGACTACGTCCGCAGCGCCAAGGTGCTCGCCCCGTACGCCGACTACCTGGTCGTGAACGTGAGCTCGCCGAACACGCCGGGCCTCCGCGGACTGCAGGAGCTCGACGCCCTCGCGCCGCTGCTCGAGGCGGTGCGCGCCGCCGCCGGCTCGACGCCGCTGCTCGTCAAGATCGCCCCGGACCTCGACGATTCCGAGGTCGTGCGCATCTGCGAGCTCGTCGTGCGGCTCGGGCTCGACGGCATCATCGCGACGAACACGACGATCTCACGGGCCGGCCTCACGACCCCCGCCGCGCAGGTCGACGCCATCGGCGCCGGCGGACTGTCGGGTGCCCCGCTGGCGGCGCGATCGCAGGAGGTGCTGCGCCTCATCCGGGAGCACGTGCCCGCGGGGCTCTGCGTCGTGTCGGTCGGCGGTGTCGAGACCGCCGAGGACGTGCAGGAGCGGCTCGATGCGGGCGCGACGCTCGTGCAGGGCTACTCGGCCTTCATCTACCGGGGGCCGCTCTGGGCGCGCGAGGTCAATCGCGGGCTCGAGCGCATCCGCCGCGCGCGTCGCGCCGCGGCATCCGTCGCCTGACCGCGCTCGACCGCCGCAGGCCGCGCCGGGCTCCGGGTCGTGCTCGTCAGAGCATGCCGATGTCGGCGAGCCGGTCGGCGAGGGTCGCGCCGTCGCTCGCCGAGACCCACGGGACGTCGGCGCCGTGCTCGTCGGCTTTCGTGCGGCCGCCCGCGAGCACCGCCTCACCGGGGGAGAGCTCGCGGATCGCGATCGCGGCGACGCGGTCCGGGTGCTCGCGCGCGAACTCCGCGTAGAGCTCCTCGTCGTGCTGGCCGTCGTCGCCGATGAGCAGCCAGCGCACGTGCGGGAACTCCTCCGCGAGCCGTCGCAGGTTCTCGCTCTTGTGCGCCTTCCCGCTGCGGAACCAGCGGTCGTGCGTGGGGCCCCAGTCGGTGAGCAGCAGCGGTCCCGCGGGGTAGAGGTTGCGCGAGAGGAACCGCGTCAGGGTGGGGGCGACGTTCCACGCGCCCGTCGAGAGGTAGATGACCGGCGAGCCGGGGTGCTGGCGCGCGAGCCGCTCGTAGAGGACGGCCATGCCCGGGGTGGGGCTGCGCGCGTGCTCGTCGAGCACGAACGTGTTCCACGCCGCGACGAACGGTCGGGGGAGTGCCGTCACCATGACGGTGTCGTCGACGTCGGAGACGATGCCGAAGTCGACGCCGGGTCCGACGACCCAGATGGGCGCCTCGACGGGCTCGGACCCGTGCGTGCGCAGCACGGCGCGGTTCCAGCCGGGCTCGAGGCGCACGGGCACCCTGGTGTCGACGACGCCGCCGCGGTCGGCGGGGACCTCGATCCGTTCGCCGCCGACCTCGATCGTGACCGGGATGTCGCCGACCGGCACGCTCGTGAAGCTGCGCCAGCCGCGGATGCCCTCGTTGCGCCGCCGCCGACGCCGCGGCGACGTCTCGTCGTCGCGCACCGGCTTCGACAGGAGCACGCGGCAGAACACGCGCACCCATTCGGTCGATCCGTAGCCGGTGTAGGGCACGACCGTCGGCACGTGGCCGCGACCCCGCGCCCAGCGCTCGCGCACCTCGTGGATCCAGTCCTCCACGCGCGCAGCGCGGTGCCGGGCCGGCCGTTGCCGGGCTCCGGCCGGGACGGGGGAACTCACCGGCATCCACTCATCCTTGCATGCACTCCCGCGGGGATGCGAAACCCGGCCCGCGGGGGAGGGCCTTTCCGCGGACGCCGGGTAGAGTGGTCCGGCGAACAAGGAGGACCCGTGCCGAACATCGACCTGATCCTGGGGTCCGATCACGGGCGGACGCGCTCGGTGCGAACCGAGCCCACGCAGCGACGCAGCACCCAGCGGCTCGACGCGCTGCTGGATGCGGCCGCCGCGATCGTCGACGAACTCGGATTCGAGCGACTGACCACCCAGATGGTCGCCGAGCGCGCCGGCGCGTCGATCGGCACGGTCTACCGGTACTTCCCGGACCGCGTCGCCGTGCTGTACGCGCTGCGCGAGCGCAGCGTCCGCCGGTACCGCGAGCGTCTCGCCGAGGCGCTCGACTCGGCCGAGCTGGCGGCCTGGTGGGACGTGGTCGACTGCGCCCTCGACGTGTGCGCCGACCTGTACCGCACGGAGCCCGGCTTCACCGTGATCCACGCCGCGCCGCGCGAGGCGTCCGAGCTCGACGGCGAGCCCGAGATCGCCCACCGCATCGCCAAGGTCTTCGCGCAGGACTTCGGCATCGTCGAGGACGCGGAGGTGCGCCATCGACTCGGCGTCGCCCTCGAGCTGGGCGCGGCGCTCATCCACCGCGCCTTCGAGCGCGACGCGGCGGGCGACGAGCGGTACCTGGCCGAGTCCCGCCGCGTGGTGCGCGACTACCTCGACCAGGAGCTCAGCGCGCGCATCGCCGCCTCGCCCGCGGCCTGATCCGGTTTCGCGGGCGGCGAACCTCCGAGCGCCATCCGTTGCCCAGCCACCCTCGAGGTGTTTGGCTTGATCCGATGCGCCGGTCGGCGCACGGCACCGACGGAGGCAGCATGATCGAGTTCCGCGGCGTCACCAAGCAGTTCCCCGACGGCACGGTCGCCGTGCGTGACGTCGACATCGTGATCCCCCCACGGAAGACCACGGTGCTCGTCGGCTCGTCGGGGTCCGGCAAGACGACGCTCCTGCGCATGATCAACCGGATGGTCGACCCCAGCAGCGGCCAGGTGCTCATCGACGGCACCGACGTCGCCACGGTCGATCCCGTCAAGCTCCGGCGCGGCATCGGCTACGTCATGCAGAACTCGGGTCTGCTGCCGCACCGGAAGGTCATCGACAACGTCGCGACCGTTCCGCTGCTGCGGGGAGAGTCGCGCCGTGAGGCGCACGCGCACGCGCTCGAGCTCCTCGACACCGTCGGGCTCGACCGCTCCCTGGCCGACCGGTACCCGGGCCAGCTCTCGGGCGGCCAGCAGCAGCGCGTCGGCGTCGCGCGCGGGCTCGCGGTCGACCCGAACATCCTGCTCATGGACGAGCCGTTCGGCGCGGTCGACCCGATCGTGCGGTCGGAGCTCCAGCAGGAGCTGCTCCGCCTGCAGGGGGAGCTCGGCAAGACGGTCGTGTTCGTGACGCACGACATCGAGGAGGCGTTCCTCCTCGGCGACCAGGTCGTGATCCTGCGCACGGGGGGCGAGATCGTCCAGCGGGGCGCGCCCTCCGAGATCCTCGCCGCCCCGGCCGACGAGTTCGTCGCCGGCTTCATCGGCGCCGACAAGGGTCGGCGCACGCTGCGGCTCACCGAGGTGGACGGCCGGCGGATCGTCGTCGACTCCGAGGGCCGCCCCGCCGGGGTGCTCGCCCAGTGAACTGGCTCTGGAACAACCTCGACGAGGTGGGCGAGCTGACGCTCGTCCACCTGGCATTGTCGGTGCCCACCATCATCATGAGCTTCGTGATCTCCGTGCCGATCGGCTGGGCCGCGTGGCGGTTCCGGTGGTCGCGAGGAGTGGTGCTCGGGCTCGCCGGCATCCTGTACGCCATTCCGTCGCTGCCGCTGTTCATCGCGCTGCCCGGGATCATCGGCACGTCGCTCCGCGCGCCGATCAACGTGGTGATCGTGCTCACGCTCTACGGCATCGCGCTCATGGTGCGCACGGCCGCCGACGGCTTCGGCGACGTCGATCCCGACGTGCGCCTCTCGGCGACGGCGGTCGGCTACTCCGGCTTCCGCCGCTTCTGGAGCGTCGAGCTGCCGCTCGCGGGACCGACGCTCCTCGCCGGCCTGCGCGTGGTCATCGTGAGCACGGTCAGCCTCGTCACCGTCAGCGCCGTGCTCGGCATCCAGAGCCTCGGCTCGCTGTTCACCGACGGGTTCCAGCGCAACATCCCGGTCGAGATCGCCACCGGCATCGTCGTGACCGTCGCGCTCGCGCTGGTCCTCGACCTCGTTGCGGTGCTGCTCGGGCGCCTGCTCATGCCGTGGACCGAGGTCGACGCCCGGAGCCGCCGGGCGGCACGGCGACAGGCGCGCGATCCCGAGGGGGCGGTCGCATGAGCCTCTTCGCCGAGGCCTTCGCCTGGATCCTCGACCCCGCCAACTGGGTCGGCCCGGACGGGATCGCCGCCAACCTGTGGTTCCACCTCGTCTTCAGCCTCTCGGTCGTCGCCGCGGCCGCGGTCGTCGCGCTGCCGATCGGCGCGGTCATCGGCCACACCGGTCGCGGCCGCGAGACCGCCGTGGTCGTCTCGGGCGGCCTGCGGGCCCTGCCGACCCTCGGCCTCCTGGTGCTCGTGGCACTCGCGCTCGGCGTCGGGATCCTCGCGCCCTTCCTCGCCCTCATGGTGCTCGCCATCCCGCCGGTCCTCGCAGGGGCGTACGCGGGCGTCGGCGCCGTCGACCGCCGCACGGTCGACGCCGCCCGCGGCATGGGCATGACCGAGGCGCAGATCATCGCCAAGGTCGAACTGCCGCTGGCGCTGCCGACGATCATGGGCGGCATCCGCTCCGCGGTCCTGCAGGTCGTCGCGACGGCGACGCTCGCCGCGTACGTCGGCGGCCCGGGGCTCGGCACGTACCTGTTCCTCGGCCTGCAGACGCGCGACTACCCCCTCACGCTGGCCGCGTCGATCCTCGTGATCGCACTCGCGCTCGTGCTCGACGGCGTGTTCGCTGGCCTCCAACGACTCGTGGTGCCCGCCGGCGTCGTCGCCGCGCGCGACACCGACCGACTCCGCTCCCGGCCGTCCCGGTCGGGAGCGGCCGCGGGGTGACCTCCTCGGTCACCCGTCTATGAAGGGAATGCATCATGAGGTCCGTGACTGGAAAAGGCCGGCTCGTCGCACTGGCGGCGGTCGCGGTCGGGGCGACAGTGGCCCTGGCAGGGTGTGCGTCGGGGGATCCCCTCGACGACGAACCCTCGAGCGGTGATGGCGGCGGCGAGACCATCGTCATCGGCTCGCAGGAGTACTACTCCAACGAGATCATCGCCGAGATCTACGCGCAGGCGCTCGAGGCCAACGGGTACACCGTGCAGCGCGACTTCAACATCGGCCAGCGGGAGGTGTACCTGCCCGAGCTCGAGGCCGGGAACATCGACCTCTTCCCGGAGTACACCGGCAACCTGCTGCAGTACTACGTGCCCGACACGACCGCGAAGACGAGCGATGACGTGTACGCCGAGCTCGAGGGCGCACTGCCCGACGGGCTGCGCGTGCTCGACCAGTCGTCCGCGACCGACCAGGACTCCTACAACGTCACGCGCGAGTTCTCCGACGAGAACGGCGTGACGAGCCTGGCCGACCTGAAGGACGTGTCGACGCCGATCACGCTCGGCGGCAACGCCGAGCTCGAGACGCGTCCGTACGGGCCCGAAGGCCTGCAGGACGTCTACGGCGTCGAGGTCGGGTTCACCGCGATCCAGGACTCCGGCGGCGCGCTCACGCTGAAGGCGCTCACGGACGGCCAGGTGCAGATGGTGAACATCTACAGCGCCGACCCCAACATCGCCACGAACGACCTCGTCACGCTCGAGGACCCCGAGGGCCTGTTCCTCGCCTCGAACGTCGTGCCGATCGCGAGCGAGAAGGTCACCGACGAGGTCGCCGCGATCATCAACGAGGTCAGTGCGGCCATGACCGCGGAGGACCTGGTCCAGCTGAACTCCGAGAGCGTCAACGACCAGCGCTCCGCCGACGACATCGCGGCGGACTGGCTGTCGGAGCAGGGGCTGGCCTAGCCCTCGCCAGGACGCTCGGAGGGGTCGGTCGCCGCGGCGGCCGGCCCCTCCGGCGTCTCCGCCCGCCCGCCGTCGCCCGGCGCGATGTGCGGCGGGACCTGCGGGTGGGCGGATGACGAGGCGTCATCCGACATGTGCCGTGCCTCGAAGCGCAGGAGGACCTTCTTGCCGATCCAGGCGAGCACGAGGAAGAGGACGATCACGCCGACGAAGAGGTACCCGGCCCCGTGCAGGTGCTCGCTCAGCTCGCGGTATCCGCCGGCGGCGGCCGACCCGACGCCGACGTAGGCGAACGACCAGATCACGCAGGCCGGGGCGGTCCACGCGAGGAAGCGACGGTACGACATGTCGCTCATGCCGACCGTGAGGGGCACCAGCGAGTGCAGCACGGGAAGGAAGCGGGAGATGAACACCGCCGGCCCGCCTCGCCGGGCGAGGTAGCGCTGCGCCCGATGCCAGTTGTGCTCGCCGATCCGCCGTCCGAGCCGCGAGGCCTGGATCTTCGGGCCGAACCACCGGCCGAGCGCGAACCCGATGCTCTCGCCGATCAGCGCCCCGACGATGACGGCGATCGCCAGTGCGATGAACTCGACCGGACCCTCGACGCCGGTCGCCGCGACGATCACGATCGTGTCGCCGGGGACGACGAGGCCGACGAGGACCGAGGTCTCCAGCAGGATGCCGAGGCCCGCGAGCAGCGTTCGGACGACGGGGTCGACGTTGCCCACCGTCTCGAGGATGCCGTCGAGCAGCTCGTTCACGACTCGAGCCTACGGGCTGGCGCCTCCGTGGCGGCTCAGAACGTGATGGCCGCCAGCACGCACGCGGGCACCACGACGATGCCCGCCGCGAGCAGCCATGCGGCCGTGCGCGAGCGGGCGTCGAGCTGTGTGGCGTCGGGGTCGAGCCGGGCGAGCCGACGTTCGAGCATGCCCTCGTCGGGCGCCACCCCGCCCGCGTCGGCGTACGCGCCGGGCTCGCCGGCGGTGCCGACGCGGAGCAGGGCCGTGCGCAGGGGCTGCACGCCGACCCGCCGCCGCGGCGCGTCGTCGGCGAGCATCTCCGTCAGGACGGCGACCGAGCGCTCGGCGCGGTTCGCGATCGGGAACCACGGCAGGGCGGCATGCCACGCCCGGAAGGCGAGCAGCACCAGGTGGTGCAGCTGCTCGAGGTGGGCGCGCTCGTGTCCGATGACGGCTCGGAGCTCGTCGTCGTCGAGCAGGTCGACGAGCCCTTCGGTGATGACGGTGACCGTGCGCAGGCCGGGGACGCAGTAGGCGACGGGGACCGGGTGGGCGAGGACGCGGGCGCCCGAGCCCTCCATCTCCGGGCTCGCGAGGAGGTCGATCAACCGGTGCTGGCGGCGGCGGGCGCGCTCCGCGCGCACGGCGGTGGTCGCGAGGTTGAGTGCGAGGTGCACCGCGAGCCCGACGGCGAGCGTCAGCGACGCGAGGTGCACGACCCCGAAGTGGCCGGGGATCGGCCCGCCCGCGAAGACCGGGAGCAGCGCCTCCGCGGCGCCCTCGAGCGATCGGGCGGGCGCCGCGCCGAACGCGAGCAGCGCGCCGATCATCGACAGCGCGCCGCCGAGCGCGATGCCCTGCCAGAGCACCAGGGCTGTGGCGGGGGAGCGGGCCGGCCACTCGGCGCGCGACAGCGCGACCGGGATCGGCCAGGCGAGCGCGAGCGCGAGCGCACCGAGCAGGAGGGCGGCGGCGATCACGTCAGCGGCGGACGAGGTCGTCGAGGAGTCGTCGCAGCGTGTTCGCCTCGCCGGCGCTCACGGTGCCGACGAAGCGTGCGAGCGCGGCGTCGCGGTCGGAGGAGGAGGCGAGGACCTCGTGCATCAGCTCGGCGGTGTGGTCGGCGCGCGAGAGCAGCGCGGCGTAGCGGTGCGGCCGGGTGTCGCGGCTGCGACCCACGAAGCCCTTGCGCTCGAGACGCGAGAGGACGGTGAGCACGGTCGTGGTCGCGGGTGCCTTGCCGGGCACCGCGTTCGCCGCGAGCCGGTCGCGCACCTCGTTCGCGGTGAGCGCCGCATCGCTCATCCAGAGCTGCTCCATGATCGAGCGCTCCAGCTCGCCGAGGCCTGCCATACGTCGAGGATAGCGCGCAAGAGCCCAATGGTTCTACGCTGTGTAGAAAATGTGCTCTAGGGTGTGGAACACCGCCTCGACACGAAGGTCCTTCCCACGAAAGGGGTCCCGGTGAACGACCTCCTCGATCCGCTGCTGCTCGCGCGGTGGCAGTTCGGACTCACCACGGTCTACCACTTCCTGTTCGTCCCGATCACGATCGGCCTCGCGACCTCCGCGGCGATCTTCCAGACCGCCTGGGTGCGGACGGGGAAGGTCGAGTACCTGCGGATCACGCGGTTCTTCGGCACGATCTTCCTGATCAACTTCGCGATGGGCGTCGTCACCGGCATCGTGCAGGAGTTCCAGTTCGGCATGAACTGGTCGGAGTACTCGCGGTTCGTGGGCGACGTGTTCGGCGCACCGCTCGCGCTCGAGGGCCTGCTCGCGTTCTTCCTCGAGGCGACGTTCATCGGCCTGTGGATCTTCGGGTGGAACCGGCTGCCGCAGAAGCTGCACCTCGCGACCATCTGGGCGACGGCGATCGGCACCATCCTCTCGGCGTACTTCATCATCGCGGCGAACGCGTTCATGCAGAACCCGGTCGGGTACGAGATGAACGCCGAGCGCGGACGCGCGGAGCTCACCGACATCTGGGCGCTGCTGACGAACCAGGTCGCCCTGGCCGCCTTCCCGCACACGATCGCCGCATCGTTCATGGTCAGCTCGGGCCTCATCATCAGCGCCGCGGCGTGGCACCTCGCACGCAACCAGCACCTGGACACCATGCGGCCGGCGCTCAAGTTCGGGCTGTGGGGCATGCTCGTCGCCGGGGCGCTGACGACGTTCTTCGGCGACCAGCTCAGCCTCGCGATGGTCGCCACGCAGCCGATGAAGATGGCCGCGGCCGAGGCCACCTACGACACCGTCTGCGGTGCGGACGCCTCCTTCTCGCTGTTCACGCTCGGCACGCCCGACGGCTCCACCGAGCTCTTCTCCATCCGCGTGCCGTACCTGCTGTCGCTGCTGTCGACGCACTCGTTCGACGGCTGCGTCGAGGGCATCAACGACCTGCAGGCCCAGTACACCGAGCTGTACGGCCCCGGCGACTACGCCCCGATCATCTGGGTCACCTACTGGGCGTTCCGCTGGATGATCGGCCTCGGCGTGCTGCACGTGCTCATCGCGGTCGTCGGCCTCTGGCTCACCCGCAAGGGGCGCATGCCGAAGCAGCGCTGGGTCTGGGCCATCGCCGTCTGGAGCTTCCCGCTGTCGCTGGCCGCGATGATCGTCGGCTGGATCTTCACCGAGATGGGCCGTCAGCCGTGGATCGTCTTCAGCCTGCTGCCGACGGAGTCCGCCGTGTCGCCCAACGTGACCGGGCTCGACGTGCTCATCTCGCTCGTCGCCTTCACGCTCATCTACGGCATCCTCGCGGTCGTCGAGGTCGGGCTCATCATCCGCGCCGTCCGGAAGGGGCCACCCGAGATCGCGCCGCCCGACCCGGAGACGGGCGAGCTCGAGCACACCGCAACGGTCTACTAGGAGGACACGGACATGGATCTCGCAGTGCTCTGGTTCTGGATCGTCGCCTTCCTGTTCGTCGGCTACTTCGTGCTCGACGGATTCGACTTCGGCGTCGGGATGTCGCTGCCCTTCCTGGGCCGCGACGACACCGACCGCCGCGTGCTCATCAACACCATCGGCCCCGTGTGGGACCTCAACGAGACGTGGGTCATCGTCGCGGGGGCGGCCCTGTTCGCCGCGTTCCCCGAGTGGTACGCGACCCTCTTCTCGGGGTTCTACCTCGCGCTGCTGCTCATCCTGCTCGCGCTCATCGCCCGCGGCGTCTCGTTCGAGTACCGCCACCAGCGGCCGGAGGCGGAATGGAAGCGGCGCTTCGACTGGATGATCACCATCGGGTCGGCGGTGCCTGCGCTGCTCTGGGGCGTCGCGTTCGCGAACATCGTGCAGGGCGTGCCGCTCGACGCGGACCACAACTACACCGGCACCCTCTTCGACCTGCTGAACCCGTACGCCCTGCTCGGCGGGCTGACGACCCTGCTGCTGTTCTTCACGCACGGCGCGGTCTTCGTCGCGCTCAAGACGGACGGCGACATCCGTCGCCGGGCGCGCCGCCTCGCGGCCCGCGCCGGGCTCCTGACGATCGTCGTCGCCGCGTCGTTCCTCGTCTGGACGGGCTTCGCGCACGGCACCGCGTGGTTCTGGGGCCTCGCCGCGGTCGCGGCGCTCGCGCTCATCGGCGCATGGCTCGCGAACGGCCGGGGTTCCGAGCGCGTGGCGTTCACGCTCATGGCGGTCACGATCGGCGCGGCGGTGTTCGCCCTGTTCTCGGCGCTGTTCCCGGACGTGATGCCCGCGTCGAACGACCCGGCCAACAGCCTGACGATCGCGAACGCCTCGAGCACGCCCTACACGCTCACGGTGATGACCTGGACGGCGGTCATCTTCATGCCGCTGATCCTGCTCTACCAGGGTTGGACGTACTGGATCTTCCGCAAGCGGATCACCCGGCAGACGATCGATCCCGCCGCCGTTCACTGACGTGCGGCCACTCGATCCGCGCCTGCTCCGGCGCTCCCGCGCCGCTCGCGGCTTCGTCGCCGCGGGCGGCGCGCTCGCCCTGCTGCAGGCGGGCGCGACCGTCGCGTTCGCGTGGGCGCTCGCCACCCTCGTCGTCGGCCTGGTCGAGGGCGGCGTGCCGGGCGGCACCGGGCCGGCGACCGCCGTGCTGCTCGGTGCCGCGACCGTCCGCGCGCTCTCCGGCTGGCTCTGGGAGTCGTTGGGCTCCGCGGGCGCGATGCGCGTGAAATCGGAGCTCCGCGAGGCGCTCCTGACGGCACTCGAGGAACCGGAGGCGCGCCGCGGCATCACCACCGCCCGCGCGGCCACGCTCCTCGGTCCCGGGCTCGACGCGCTCGACGAGTACTTCGGGCGGTACCTGCCGCAGCTCGTGCTCACGGCGATCGCGACGCCCGTGCTCGTCGTCGCGGCGTGGTCGGCCGACTGGGTGTCGGGCCTCATCCTCGTCATCGTGCTGCCCCTCATCCCGGTCTTCATGGCACTGATCGGGATGGCGACCGAGGTCGTGCAGCGACGCCAGTGGGATCGCCTGCACTCGCTCTCGCGCGGCTTCCTCGAGGTGCTGGGCGGCCTCTCGACGCTCATGGTCTTCGGCCGCGCCGAGCGGCAGTCGCAGCGCATCCGCACCATGACCGACCGCTACCGCTCCAGCACGATGCGGGTGCTCCGGGTCACGTTCCTCTCCGGCTTCACGCTCGAACTCGCGGGCAGCCTCTCGGTCGCGCTCGTCGCGGTCTCGATCGGGCTGCGACTCGTCTCGGGCGACATGTCGTTCGCCCCCGGGCTCTTCGTGCTCATCCTCGCGCCCGACGTGTTCCTGCCCGTGCGAAACGTGGGGGCCGCGTTCCACGCCGCGACGGCCGGGCTCGAGGCGTCGCGCGACGCGCTGGACCTCCTCGACGCCGGCGGGGCGACGCCGGTGTCGCGCGCCGCGCCTGCGGCCGTCGCGGTGCCGGTGCGCGATGCCCCCTCGCGGACGCCCGACGAGGTCGCCGGGTCGGGTCGCGCGGCAGACGAGCCGGCCGGTGCGGTCGACGGCCTCCGCGCACGCGACCTCGTCGTGCTCCGGGACGGCCGGCCCGTCGTCGGACCGCTCGACCTCGACGTCGCCCGCGGCCGACTCGTCGCGCTGACCGGGCCGAGCGGGTCCGGCAAGTCCTCGCTGCTGGCCGCGATGCTCGGGTTCGCGGCCACGCGCGGCGAGCTCGCGCTGGACGGCACGGCGCTCGACGCGACCACGCGATCCCGGCTCGCGTGGGCCGGCCAGGTTCCGCAGCTGCTCGAGGGCACCGTGGCGGAGAACGTGCGGCTCGGAGCCCCGGACGCCGATCCGGCGCTGCTCGATCGGGCCCTCGCCGCGGCCGGAGTCGACGTCGCGCCGGAGCTGCGCCTCGGTGCGTCCGGCACGGGGCTGTCGGGCGGCCAGGCGCAGCGCGTCGCGGTCGCGCGGGCCGTGCACCGCGCCCTCGCGACCGACGCTCCCGTGCTCCTGCTCGACGAGCCGACGTCGGCGCTCGACGCGGACCGCGAACACGCGATGGCAGCGGCCCTGCTCGACCTCGCCCGGTCGGGGCGGATCGTCGTCGTGGCCACGCACCGCGGTGCGCTCGCGGATGCCGCGGACCGCGTGATCGCGATCCCGGAGGTGGCGCATGCCTGATCGTGCGCGCTCCGTGCTCCGCCAGGCGGTCCCGCCGGCCCGTCGGCTGCTGCCGTCGGTGCTCCTCGGGGTCCTCGCCGGCGGCTCGAGCGTCGCCCTCCTGGCCGCGAGCTCGTGGCTGATCGCTCGAGCCGCAGAGCAGCCGCCGATCCTCTACCTCTCGCTCGGGGTCGTCGGCGTGCGGGCGTTCGCGATCGGCCGCGCCGTCTTCCGCTACCTCGAGCGCCTCGCCGGGCACGATGCGGCGTTCCGGCAGCTCGCGGAGATCCGAGTGGGGGTCTTCGAGCGGATGCTGCCCCTCGCGCCGGACGGTCTCGCCGCGTCGCGGCGCGGCGACCTGCTCGCGCGCTTCGTCGGCGACGTCGACGACCTCCAGAACGTGTCCCTGCGGATCGTGCAGCCCGTCGCCAGCGCCGCCGTCGTGCTCGCGGCCGCGCTCGCGTGGCTGGCGTGGCTCGCGCCCGGCCCCGCCCTCGCGGTCGCGGCGACCCTCGTCGTCGGGATCGCCGTCGCCGTCCTGGCGCAGGCGGTGCTCGCTGCACGTGCGGACGCACGCCTCGCGCCGCTGCGCGGCGAACTGCAGGCGGCGATCGTCGAGCACGTGCAGGCCCTCGACGTGCTCGTCGCGTTCGGCGCCGCCGACGCGGGGCGCGAACGGATCCGGCGGCTCGGCGCCCGGCTCGAACGGGCGACGCGGACCCGCGCCTCCGCGGTGGGTCTGGCGGCGGCGGCGATGAGCGCGGTCGGCGCGTTCGCGGCGGCCGCGAGCCTCGGGGCGGCGCAGCCGCTCCTCGCGGGCGGCCGCATCGACGGCCCGACGTTCGCCGTGCTCTGCCTCGTTCCGCTCGCGATCGCCGAGGTGTCGGCCGCGATCCCCGTCGCCGTGGGCTCGCTGCGGGTCGTGCGCGCCGGTGCGCGGCGGGTCGCCGAGGCGGTGCCCGCGGTCGTCCCGCCGGAGCTCCCAGACCAGCACGGCTCGAACGGGTCGACCGGGTCGACGGCGCCGACCGCGGCGACCGACGGCGCGCCGTCGACGAGGCTCCCCGCGGCGGTGCCGCCGCCGTCGGCCCGACCGGCCGTGCCGTCGCTCCGGCTCCGCGGGGTGAGCGCGCGGTGGCCCGACGTGGCCGCCGAGCAGCCGCCGGGCGGCGGGATCGGGCCGCCGGAGGCGGCATCCGCTCCGCCCCTCGACAGGCTGGACCTCGACCTCGTGCCGGGGGAGCGCGTGCTCGTCACCGGGCCGTCGGGCGCCGGCAAGACCACGCTCGCGCACGTGCTCGTGCGGTTCCTCGAGTACGACGGCTCGTACCGGATCGACGAGGTCGAGGCCCACGACCTCGACCCGCGGGACGTGCGCCGGTCGGTCGGGCTCGTCGAGCAGCGGCCGTGGCTGTTCGACGAGGACGTGCGGCAGAACCTCGTCTTCGCCCGTGACACCGCGACCGACGCCGAGCTCCTCGCCGTGCTCGAGCGCGTCGGGCTCGCCGAGTGGGTCGCCGAGCGCGGCGGCCTCGCGGCTCCGGTCGGCGAACGCGGGTCCCTCGTCTCCGGCGGACAGGCGCAGCGGATCGCGCTCGCGCGCGCGATGCTCGCGGACTTCCCGGTGCTGGTGCTCGACGAACCGACCGCGAGCGTGGATCCGGAGCGGGCCGACGCGCTGCTGACCGACCTGCTGTCCGCGGCGGCGGGCGACCGGACGATCGTGCTCATCTCGCACACGGGCGCACCGCCCGGACTCGTCGACCGGGAGGTCCGCCTCGGCTGAGACCCCGGAGCGAGCGCGGTGCGCCGGGCCCTAGGCTGAGGGGATGCCCCGTCGCATCCGCAGCATGGTGCTGCCCGAATGGCGAGCGCCGGAGGCGGTGTTCCTCGCCGTCGGCGCGGACGCGCAGCGGGTGGCCTGGCTCGACGGCGGCGACGACGCGACGACCGGCCGGAGCGTGATCGCGGTCGCCGCGGCGGGCGCCGCCACGGTCCTCGCCGACGGCGGCGCCGACCCGGACGCCGTCTACGCGCAACTCGCCGCCGGGCTCGGGACGGACGGCGCCGTCGCCGAGGGCGGGCGCGCGGCCGTCGGGTGGCACGGCTGGTTCGGCTACGAGTTCGGCGCGCGCACGCTCCAGGTGCCGGCCGCCGCCGACGCGACGCCCGAGGCGGCCTTCTTCCTCGCCGACCGCGTGATCGTGTTCGAGCATGCGACGCGGCGACTCCGGCTCGAGTGGATCGAGGACGACGCCCGCGACCCCGCCGAACTCGCCGCGTGGGCGGCGCGCACCGCCGACGCGATCGCCACGACGGAGGCGGCGCCCGCATCCGACACGCGCGCGCCGGTCTCGGCGCGCCCTGCGAGCGCGGCCGCGACCCGGTGGCGCCACGACCCCGACGCGTACCGGCGCATGATCGCCGAGTGCCATGCGGCGATCACCCGCGGCGACGCGTACCAGCTGTGCCTCACCAACCGCGTCGACATCGACGTGCGCCCCGACCCGGTGACGACCTACCTCGCGCTCCGGGCCTCGAGCCCGAGCCACCACGGCGGCTTCGTCCGCATCGACGACGTGGCCCTCCTCAGCGCGTCGCCGGAGCAGTTCCTCCTCGTCGAGCCCGACGGCACGGTGTCGACCAAGCCCATGAAGGGCACGCGGCCGCGGGGCGAGGACGCCACGACGGATGCCGCGCTGCGCGCCGAGCTCCACGCGAGCGAGAAGGAGCGCGCCGAGAACCTCATGATCGTCGACCTCATGCGCAACGACCTCGGCCGCATCGCCGAGCTCGGCTCCGTCCGGGTGCCGCACCTGCTCGAGGTCGAGGAGTACCCGCACGTGCACCAGCTCGTGTCCACCGTGACCGCGCGACTGCGGCATCCGCTCACCGCCCTCGACGCCGTGCGATCGGCGTTCCCGGCCGGCTCGATGACCGGCGCACCGAAGCTCTCGGCCATGACGATCCTGCACCGGCTCGAGCGCGGTCCGCGCGGCGTGTACTCTGGCGCGTTCGGATGCCTCGGGGTCGACGGCACCGCCGACCTCGCCATGGTCATCCGCTCGATCGTGCTCACCCCCGAGGGCGCGTCGATCGGGACCGGCGGCGGCATCACCGCGCTCTCCGACTCCGACGAGGAGGTCGAGGAGACCCGGGTGAAGGCGAGGGCGCTGATCTCGGTGCTCGGCGGCGAGGCGCCGCCCGTCCGGACGGCCCGCGGGGGCGGGACCGACGGGGGCGCTGCGCCCGGCGCGAACGGCGGACCCACGCCTCCGGGCATTGAGTAGGCTTGGTCCCCGGGCGCCCGTCGTGCGCGCCCACCTCCCGGGCATCCCCCTACCCCCGCGCATCACGATTGAGAGTCACGTGGCACACGAGCAGGACCCCACCCAGGCCGAGGCAGGCACCTACGACTTCGCCGCCATCCAGGCGAAGTGGCTTCCGGTGTGGGATGAGCTCGAGCCGTTCCGCGCGGCCCAGCCGGGGGACACGCGCCCGCGCAAGTACATCCTCGACATGTTCCCGTACCCGTCGGGCGACCTGCACATGGGCCACGCCGAGGCGTTCGGCTTCGGCGACGCGGCGGCCCGCTACTGGCGCCACCAGGGCTTCGACGTGCTCCACCCGATCGGCTGGGACTCCTTCGGGCTGCCCGCCGAGAACGCGGCCATCAAGCGCGGCGCCGACCCGAAGGCGTGGACCTACGCGAACATCGAGCAGCAGAAGCGCTCGTTCAAGCAGTACGCCCCGTCGTTCGACTGGACGCGTGAGCTGCACACGAGCGACCCCGAGTACTACAAGTGGAACCAGTGGCTGTTCCTGAAGCTGTACGAGCAGGGCATCGCCTACCGCAAGGACGGCCAGGTCAACTGGTGCCCCGTCGACCAGACCGTGCTGGCGAACGAGCAGGTCGTCGACGGCCACTGCGAGCGCTGCGGCGCCGTGGTCACCAAGAAGGCCCTGACGCAGTGGTACTTCCGGGTGACGGACTACGCCGACCGGCTGCTCGACGACCTCAACCAGCTCGAGGGCAAGTGGCCGGGCAAGGTCCTCACGATGCAGCGCAACTGGATCGGTCGCTCGTCGGGCGCCGACGTCGACTTCGCCATCGAGGGCCGCGACGAGCCGATCACGGTGTTCACGACGCGTCCCGACACCCTCTACGGCGCGACCTTCATGGTCGTCGCGCCCGACTCGGCCCTCGCCGAGGAGCTGGCGGCCGGAGCCTCCGACGAGGTGCGCGCCCGCTTCGACGAGTACCTCGGCTCCGTCCGCGCCGAGAGCGACATCGATCGCCTCTCGACCGACCGGCCGAAGACCGGCGTCTTCCTCGAGCGCTACGCGGTCAACCCGATCAACGGCGAGCGCCTCCCGATCTGGGCGGCCGACTACGTGCTGGCCGACTACGGCCACGGTGCGATCATGGCGGTGCCCGCGCACGACCAGCGCGACCTCGACTTCGCGCGCGCCTTCGAGCTGCCGGTGCGCGTGGTGGTCGACACCAACGCCCCGGTCACGGGCGTGATCCCGGTCATCCCGGTCGACGAGCACGGCGTGCCGCTGCCCATGGACGACCTGCTCGAGCTCGACCCCGCCGGCACCGGTGTCGCGCTGGCCGGCGAGGGCCGACTGACGAACTCCGGTCCGCTGAACGGGCTGAGCAAGACGAACGCGATCCGGCGCGCCATCGAGATCCTCGAGGAGCGCGGCGTCGGTCGCGCCGCGAAGAACTACCGACTGCGCGACTGGCTCATCTCGCGCCAGCGCTACTGGGGCACGCCCATCCCGATCATCCACTGCGAGCACTGCGGCGAGGTGCCGGTGCCGGAGTCCGACCTGCCGGTGCGGCTGCCGGATGCCGCGGGCCTCGACCTGTCGCCGAAGGGCGCGAGCCCGCTCGGCGCGGCCGAGGAGTGGTCGCGCGTGACGTGCCCGGACTGCGGCCGCGCGGCGCGCCGCGACTCGGACACGATGGACACGTTCGTCGACAGCTCGTGGTACTACCTGCGCTACCTGAACCCGAACGACGACGCGCGCGCGTTCGACCCGGCCGAGGCCGAGAAGTGGATGCCGGTCGACCAGTACGTCGGCGGCGTCGAGCACGCGATCCTGCACCTGCTGTACTCGCGGTTCGTGACGAAGGTGCTCTTCGACCTCGGCTACCTCGGCTTCACGGAGCCGTTCACGTCACTGCTCAACCAGGGCATGGTCATCATGGACGGCACCAAGATGTCGAAGTCCAAGGGCAACCTGGTCGAGTTCGCCTCCGAGCTGTCGGCGCACGGCGCCGACGCGCTGCGGGTGACGCTGGCGTTCGCCGGTCCGCCCGAGGACGACATCGACTGGGCGGACGTCTCGCCGGTGGGCGCCGCGAAGTTCCTGGCGCGCGCATGGCGCATCTCGGGCGAGGTCACCTCGAGCCCCGACATCGAGTGGAAGTCCGGCGACCCGGCGCTGCGCCGAATGACGCACCGCCTGCTCGCGGACGCGCCGGGCCTCGCGGAGGCGTTCAAGTTCAACGTCATCGTCGCGCGCCTCATGGAGCTCGTGAACGCGACGCGCAAGGCGATCGACTCCGGCCGCGGTGCCGGTGACGCCGCCGTGCGCGAGGCGGCCGAGGTGACCGCGATGATGCTCGACCTGTTCGCGCCGTACACGGCGGAGGACATGTGGGAGCGGCTGGGCTACGAGCCCACGGTGGCGAACGTGGTGTGGCGCAAGCCCGACCCGGCGCTGCTCATCGAGGAGTCGGTGACGGCCATCGTGCAGGTCGACGGCAAGGTCCGAGACCGGCTCGAGGTGTCGCCGAAGATCGGCCCCGACGAGCTCGAGGCGATGGCGCGGGCGTCGGCCGCGGTCGCGCGATCGGTCGGCGACCGCGAGATCGCGAACGTGATCGTGCGCGCGCCGAAGCTCGTCAACATCGCCACGCGTCGCTAGCGCGGGCGAGGCGCGCTGCCCGCTCGTCCCCGCCCGCCGGGCCGTCCTCCACAGCGGTGGCGCCGCGGACGGCGCGTGCGGACGGGGCCTCCATGCGTCCGACGGCCTGCGGCGCGGCCTAGCGTCGCGGCGTGACCGATGTCCCGACCGCCGACCCGCCGGCCCAGCTCGCGGGGTCGCGTGCGCGGCCGCGCACCCGCATCGCGGTCGGCGCCGCGGTCGCGGCGTTCGTGATCGCCGTGGCGGCGTCGGCCATCGCGGGCATGGCCGGCGCGGGTGGCGGGCACGCGGTGCTCCGGCCGGAACCCTCGAGCGGGGCGATCGGTGCGACCGGCGCGCCCCCGGACGGCGCGCCCGTGGCCGCGGTCGACGCGGCGGCTCCGCCGACCGTGCTCGTCCACGTGCTCGGGGCGGTCGCCCGCCCGGGCATCGTCGAGCTCGCCGCGGGCGCGCGCGTGGTCGACGCCGTCGCCGCGGCCGGCGGGCTGACCGACGACGCGGATCCGGCCGGGGTGAACCTCGCGCGCACGCTCGCCGACGGCGAGCAGCTCGTCGTGCCGCGCGAGGGCGAGGCGCCCCCTCCTGCCGCGGCGGGTGCCGGTGGCGGCTCGTCCGCGGCCGGTGGCCGCGTGAGCCTGAATCGCGCCGGCATCGCAGATCTCGACACGTTGCCGCGCATCGGTCCGGCGCTCGCGCAGCGCATCGTCGACTGGCGGGAGGCGAACGGCCCGTTCACCGACGTCTCGCAGCTGCTCGAGGTCGCGGGGATCGGCGATGCCGTCTACGCCGGACTCGTCGACCTCGTGAGCCTCTGAGTGCGCGGACACGACCTGCGGCTCGTCGCGCCCGCCTGCGCCGCCTGGGCCGCCGCGCTGGCCACCACCGGTTCGCTGGAGAGCGGGATTCCGTCGTGGACGGTGCCCGCCGCGTGCTGGGTGCTGGCGGTCGCCGTGCTGGCGATGCTCCGGGCGGGCCTCAGGGCGGGCCGGGGCCGGCCCGCGGTCGGGGCGGCGGGAGTGCTCGCCGCCCTGCTCGTCGCGGCCTCCGCGGCGGCGCTCGTCGCGAGTTCGGCGTGGATCGCGCTCGAGCACCGGCATCCGCCCGCCGCGGACGCCGCCGCCGAGGCGAGGGACGTGGTCCGGGCCACCGTGCGGCTCGACGCGGCGCCGCGCGCGGCCCGAGCCGCGCCGTGGTCGACGGAGGGTCGCGTGCGGGCGGCCGGGACGATCCTCGCCCTCGACGTGGACGACGGTGCGCGCCCGCTCCCGGGCGTCCCGGTGCGGGTCGACCTGTCGATGCCGGTCGACGACCGCGCGCCGGGGTTCGCGGCGACCGTCGTCGTCGAGGGCCGCCTCGCGGCGCTGCCCGGATCGTCGCGCGCGGCGTACCGGCTCGACGCCGATCGGGTGCTCGACGTGGGTCCGGCGCCGTCGCTCATCGCCTGGACCCATCCGCTGCGAGCGGGGCTGGCCCAGGCGTCGCTCGAGCTCGGCGGCGACGGCGGGGCGCTCGTGCCGGGCCTCGCGATCGGCGACACGTCCCGGGTGACCGACGACCTCCGCAGCGCGATGACGACCGCGTCGCTCACGCACCTGACGGCGGTCTCCGGAGCCAACTGCGCGATCGTGACCGCCGCCGCGTTCTGGGCCGCCGGCCTCGCCGGGCTCCCGCGCCTCGTCCGCGTGCTCGCCGCGGTCGCGGCGCTCGGGGGGTTCGCGATGCTCGTGACCCCCGAGGCGAGCGTCGTCCGCGCGTCGGCGATGGCCGTCGTGGTCCTCGTCGCGTGCGCGACCGCGCGGGCCGCGGGGGGCGTGCCGGCCCTGGCCGTCGCCGTCGTCGTGCTGCTCGCGATCGACCCGTGGTACTCCCGGGACGCGGGCTTCGCGCTCTCGGCCTGCGCGACCGCCGGACTCGTCCTGTGGGCCGGTCCGCTCGCCACGGCGCTGGGGCGACGGATGCCGCGGCCGCTCGCCGTGGTCGTCGCGATCCCGCTCGCGGCGCAGCTCGCGTGCCAGCCCGTGCTCGTGCTGCTCGAACCGGTCATCCCCGTGTACGGCGTGCCGGCGAACCTGCTCGCCGCACCCGCGGCGCCGCTCGCGACCGTCGCCGGCCTGGTGGGATGCCTGCTGCTGCCCGTGCTGCCGTCGGTCGGCGTCGCCGCGCTCCAGGTGGCATGGGTCCCCGCGTCGTGGATCGCGCTCCTCGCGCGCGGCGTGGAACGGCTGCCCGTGACGGGACTGCCCTGGCCGCCCGACCTGCCGGGCGCGCTGCTCGCCGCGGGCGTCGTCGGCGGTGCCATGGTGCCGGTGCTCCTGCCGTCGTCGACCGGATCGCGCGCGCGGCGCGCGTTGCGCGGGATCGCGGTCGGGCTGTCGTGCATCTGCACGGCCGTGCCCCTCGGCGCGGCCGCGGGCCCCGCCGCCGTCGCCGCGCTCGACCGTCCGACCGGGTGGGACCTGTGGCAGTGCGACGTCGAACAGGGCGACGCGGTCCTCGTGCGCAGCGCCGCCGCGGTGCTGCTCGTCGACGCCGGCCCGGACCCGGCGGCGCTCGGGGAATGCCTCGATGCGGCGCGCGTCGACCGGATCGACCTGCTCGTGCTCACGCACTGGGACGCCGACCACGTCGGCGGCACGCCGGCACTCGCCGGACGCGTCGGCACGGTGCTGCACGGGCCGCCGGACGGCGGACGGTCCGAGCGAGCCCTCGATCCGCTGGTCGCCGGGGGAGCGGAGGCGATCGAGGTCGTGGCGGGCCGGAGCGGTGCCCTGGGCGATGCACGGTGGCGCATCGTCTGGCCGCGGGACGGCGCCGCACCGGGAAACGACGCGAGCGTCGTCGTCGACCTCCACGCTCCGGGATACCGTGCCGTGTTCCTCGGCGACCTCGGCCGCACCGCGCAGGACGCGTTGCGTCGATCCGCCGGGCTCGGTCGGGTCGACGTCGTCAAGGTCGCCCACCACGGGAGCGCGGACCAGAGCCCCGAGCTCTATCGCGAACTGTCGGCTCCGGTCGGCCTGGTCGGGGTCGGCGCGGACAACGGGTACGGGCACCCGACCGACACCGCGCTCGAGCTCCTGCGCGCGGCGGGCACCGTTCCCGTGCGCAGCGACCTCGCCGGCTCGTCGGCGGTCGGGTTCGACGCCGACGGCATCGCACTGTGGACCGAGCGCGCCTCGGGTGTCGCGGGGGCTCCGTAGACTGGACCGGCACGACGGGAGGAATGGCGTGGCGGCACGATCGGGCGCGAGCAGGTCCGGGGCGAAGATCCCACAGCTGGCGTGGAGCGACGTCCGGCCCGCACCGGTCGTCCTCGTCTCAGGCGGCGAGGACGTGCTCGCGGAGCGTGCGCAGACGATGCTCCGCGAGACCCTGCGCGCCGATGACCCGTCGCTCGAAGTGACCGACCTCGAGGCCGACGGGTACGCGCGCGGCACCCTGCTCACCATCGCGAGCCCCTCCCTGTTCGGGGAGCCGCGACTCATCCGCGTCTCCGGCGTCGAGAAGGCCAGCGACGAGTTCCTGCTCGACGCGCTCGAGTACCTCACCGCTCCCGCGGAGGGCACGACGGTCGTGCTCCGGCATCGCGGCGGCAACCGCGGCAAGAAGCTGCTCGACGCGGTCCGCGGAGGCGGGGGCGGCGGCATCGAGGTCGTCTGCGCCGAGCTGAAGCGCGACGCCGACAAGCAGGACTTCGCCGCCGCCGAGTTCCGCCTCGCGGGCCGTCGCATCGCCCCGGCCGCGCTGCGCGCCCTGGTCGGCGCGTTCAGCGACGACCTCGGCGAGCTCGCCGCGGCGTGCCGCCAGCTCATCGCCGACGCCGAGGGCGACATCGACGAGGCGACCGTGCGGAAGTACTACGGGGGCCGCGTCGAGACGACCGCGTTCGAGGTCGCCGACTTGGCGATCGCCGGACGGCACGGCGACGCGCTCATCGCGCTCCGTCACGCGCTGGACTCGGGCGCCGACCCGGTGCCCATCGTCGCCGCGTTCGCGATGAAGATCCGCACCATGGCCAAGGTCGCCGGTGCCAGGGGCGCCTCCGCCGCGTCGCTGGGCCTCGCCCCCTGGCAGGTCGACCGGGCACGACGCGACCTCGCCGGGTGGACCGACGAAGGGCTCGGCGCCGCGATCCAGGCGCTCGCGGCCGCCGACGCCGCGGTCAAGGGCGCCGAGCGCGATCCGGTCTTCGCCCTCGAGCGCGTCGTCGGCGTCATCGCCGCGCGCGGTCGCGCACTGGCCTGATCCCGGGCCGCCGCACCCCGCGAATGCATCGTCCGCGCGGCGGCGTGCACGATCCGCTCGCACGAGCACGCCCCGCGGCGACGGGCGCGCCCCGCAACGACGAGGGCCCCGCACCGAACGGTGCGGGGCCCTCGAACGAGACGTCGGGCTCAGAGCGCGGCGGCCTGCTTCGCGATCGCCGACTTGCGGTTCGCGGCCTGGTTCTTGTGGATCACGCCCTTGCTCACGGCCTTGTCGAGCTTGCGGTTCGCGACGCGGACCGCGGCGGTCGCCTTGTCCTTGTCGCCGCCGGCGATGGCCTCGCGCGCGGCGCGGACGACGGTCTTCAGCTCGCTCTTGACGGCCTTGTTGCGCTCCTCGGCCTTGCGGTTGGTGCGGATGCGCTTGATCTGCGACTTGATGTTTGCCACGTGGTTCGTCTTTCGTGTGTTCTGCGGGTACCGGAGTTGCCGCAATCGGTAGAGGGGCCGTCGCGGCGCATCGTGCGGGGTGGGACCCACACGCAAGCCAACAGGCAACGATACCAGCAACGCCTGGGCGGCACCAATGCGCGGGCGGTCAGCGTGTCGACGGCGCTCCTGCCGTCGGCGTCCGGCCGACGGAGTCCGACGACGGGCGTCGTGCCGCTCGGCGCTCGAGCTCCGCGACCGCGTCGAGCACCGTCCCGGCGAACTCGTCCGGACGCACCAGGCTCACGAGGTGCGTCGCGCCGCGGACGTGGGCCAGTCGCGCGTCGTGCGCGGCGCGCAGCAGCCGTCGCTCCTCGAGGCGGAAGTGGTCCAGGCTCCCGTTCACGAACCAGATGGGCACGCTCGCCGCCGCAGCCGAGGCGACCGGGTCGAGCTCGCCGACTGCGTCGAGCGTCGGCACCATCGCATCCAGCGCGACGCCCCCGGCCACGACGTCCTGCACGGCGGCGGGGGAGAGGAAGGCCCGTGCGGTCGCGTCGTTGAGCCATCGCCCCCGATCGGGCAGGCGCGCGATCGCCGCGGCGAGTCCGCGATAGCCCTGCAGCGGCAGGCCACGCGGCCGGGTCCCGCACGACGCCGCCACGAGTCCCTCGAGGCCGGACGGATGCCGTGCGGCGAACTCGAGCCCCAGGTACCCGCCGAGGCTCAGCCCCACGAGCAGGCGCGGCACGCCGCGCTCCTGGTCGCCGAGGGCCGCGCCGATCGCGGTCATGGCCGCATCGACCGTGAACGCCTCGCCGATCCGCGCGCCGTGCCCGGGAAGGTCGATCGGCCGCACGTCGAGGTCGTGCCGCGAGAGTCTCACGACCTGGCCGCGCCACATCGTCGCGGACGTGCGGATGCCGTGGACGAGGACGACGCGGGCCCGCGGCATCCGTCAGCCCGCCCGGATGGCGCCGAGCTCGCGCGCCCGGGCGACGGCGGCCGTCCGCGATCCGACGCCGAGCTTGGTGAAGATGTGCACGAGGTGCGACTTCACGGTCGCCTCGCTGAGGAAGAGCGCCTGGCCGATCTCGCGGTTGGTGCGACCGGCGGCGACGAGGTTCAGCACCTCGGCCTCCCGCACGGTCAGCCGCTGGTCGGCCGCGCGCTGCGATTCGTCGAGCCGGGAGGCGACGGTGGGAGCGAGCGCCGACTCGCCGGCCGCGGCGGCGCGGATGGCGGCGACGAGCTCGACGGGCGGCGCGTCCTTCAGGAGGTAGCCGCTTGCACCCGCCTCGATGGCGCCGAGGATGTCGGCGTCGGTGTCGTAGTTCGTGAGCACGAGCACCCGCGGCGCGCCCGGCACCGAACGGATGCGGCGCGTCGCCTCGACGCCCTGCAGGGCGCCCGGGAACTGGAGGTCCATGAGCACCAGGTCGAGGCCCGGCTGCGCGGCCAGGCGCACGGCCTCCTCGGCGCTCGCGGCCTCGCCGACGACGTGGAGGTCGTCCTCGGCCTCGAGGAGGGCGCGCATGCCGGCGCGCACGACGGGGTGGTCGTCGCTGAGGAGGAGCCGGATCATGCGGCGACCACCGGGATGCGGATGGACACCGCGGTCCCGCCGCCGTGCGTGGACTCGACGTCGGCGGTGCCGCCGAGGGTCTCGGCGCGCTTGCGGATCGCGCGGAGGCCGAAGGACTCGGCACCGTCGTCGAGCTCGGCGAGCACGGCAGGGTCGAAGCCGACGCCGTCGTCGACGACGTCGAGCGCGACCTCGTCGCCGAGGTAGCTGAGCGTCAGCTCGGCGCGGCTCGCCTCGGCGTGCTTGACGACGTTCGAGAGCGACCCCTGCGCGATGCGGAGCAGGGTGGCCTCGATCGACATGGGCAGCGGGACGGGCTCGCCGCTCAGGGAGAACGCGATGCGCGTGCGCGTGCCCGCCTGCCGGGCCTGCTCGTTCGTCGCGTCCGCGAGGCGGCGCAGCGCGGCGGGCAGGGTCTGCTCGTCGAGCGCGGGCGGGGTCAGCTCCCTGATGAAGCGGCGCGTCTCCTGCAGGTTCTGCGCCGCCGTCTCACGGGCGAGGCGCAGCTTCTCGCGCGTGCCGGAGTCGTCGACGTCGCGCTCGGCCGCGTGCAACAGCATCTGGATGCTCGACAGGCCCTGCGCCACGGTGTCGTGGATCTCGCGCGCGATGCGCTCGCGCTCCGCCAGGGTGCCGGCCTCTCGGCTCGCCGATGCGAGCTCCTCACGGGTCGCGAGCAGGTCGAGGATGAGCGACTGCCGCTCGCGGGACTCGACCGCCATGGCCCGGTAGCCGAGCCCGATGATGACCGCGACGCCCGCTGAGATGAACGGACCGAGGACGGCCCCGGCCTCGAACCCGAGGTGCGACGTGGAACTCCACACGCTGAGCAGGAACGTGACGCCGACGAGCGGCACCGCCCAGCGCGCCGGGAGCACGTGCAGCTCGAGGAAGAACAGCGGGAACGCGAGGAACGCGGCATCCGCCGTGAGCGCCCCCAGGCCGAGCCAGAGCCCGAGCAGCATCACCAGCCATCCGGCCCGCATCCACGGGGTGACGACCTGGTGCGCCGTGACGACGCCGACGAGGTAGGTGCCGATGAACGCGATCGAGAGGATCGTGATCGGCACGAGGTCCGCGCCGCCGGCGACCACCGCGCGCGCCACGACGAACAGCACGAGGCCGACGACGAGCACGTGGAGTCCGACCCGGAGCGAGACGAAGACGGGTCGCAGCGCCGACGGCTGGACCCGCGAGGCGAGCGGGGCATCGAGCACGGTCATGGTGCGATTCAGCGTAGTCCGGGGCCTCCGGGCCGGCATCCGTCGAAAGTGCGATCGCGCGCATGGGAGAATCGTCGGGATGTCTCCGAGAGCCGCCACCCCACCGGTGCCCGCCGCCACCGATCCCGCGCTGATCCGCAACTTCTGCATCATCGCGCACATCGACCACGGCAAGTCGACGCTCGCCGACCGCATGCTCCAGATCACCGGCGTCGTCGCCGACCGCGACATGCGCGCCCAGTACCTGGACCGCATGGACATCGAGCGCGAGCGCGGCATCACCATCAAGAGCCAGGCCGTGCGGATGCCGTGGGAGCTCGGCGGCACGGGCTACGCCCTGAACATGATCGACACCCCCGGGCATGTCGACTTCAGCTACGAGGTCTCCCGGTCGCTCGCGGCCTGCGAGGGCGCGATCCTGCTGGTCGACGCCGCGCAGGGCATCGAGGCGCAGACGCTCGCGAACCTCTACCTCGCGCTCGAGAACGACCTCGAGATCATCCCGGTGCTGAACAAGATCGACCTGCCGGCCGCCGAGCCCGAGAAGTACGCCCGGGAGCTCGCCGACCTCATCGGCGGGTCGCCCGACGACGTGCTGCGCGTGTCCGGCAAGACCGGCATGGGCGTCGAGGACCTGCTCGACCGCGTCGTGGAGCGCATCCCCGCGCCCACCGGCGACGCCGACGCGCCCGCGCGCGCGATGATCTTCGACTCCGTGTACGACAGCTACCGCGGCGTGGTCACCTACGTCCGCATGGTCGACGGCAAGCTGAACCCTCGCGAGCGCATCCAGATGATGTCGACGCGCGCGACGCACGAGATCCTCGAGATCGGCGTGAGCGCGCCCGAGCCGACGCCGACGAAGGGCCTCGGCGTCGGCGAGGTGGGCTACCTCATCACCGGCGTGAAGGACGTGCGGCAGTCCAAGGTCGGCGACACGGTCACGAGCCAGGCGAAGCCCGCGGCCGAGCCGCTCGCGGGCTACACCGAGCCGCTGCCCATGGTCTTCTCCGGCATCTACCCGGTCGACGGCAGCGACTACCCGGAGCTCCGCGAGGCGCTCGACAAGCTCAAGCTGTCGGACGCCGCGCTCGCCTACGAGCCCGAGACCTCCGTGGCGCTCGGCTTCGGCTTCCGCTGCGGATTCCTCGGCCTGCTCCACCTCGAGATCGTGACCGAGCGGCTGCGCCGCGAGTTCGGGCTCGACATCATCGCGACCGCGCCGTCGGTGCCGTACGAGGTCACCACCGAGGACCGGAAGTCCGTCACGGTCACCAACCCGAGCGAGTTCCCCACCGGCGGCAAGATCGCCGAGGTGCGCGAGCCGATCGTGAAGGCCGCGATCCTCGCGCCGAAGGACTACGTCGGCACGATCATGGAGCTCTGCCAGTCGCGTCGCGGCACGCTGCTCGGCATGGAGTACCTCGGCGAGGACCGCGTCGAGATCCGCTACACCATCCCGCTCGGCGAGATCGTCTTCGACTTCTTCGACAACCTGAAGTCGAAGACGGCCGGCTACGCATCGCTCGACTACGAGCCCGCGGGCGAGCAGGCCTCCGACCTCGTCAAGGTCGACATCCTGCTCCAGGGCGAGCAGGTCGACGCCTTCAGCGCGATCGTGCACCGCGACAAGGCGTACGCGTACGGCACCATGATGGCCGGTCGCCTGCGCGAGCTCATCCCCCGGCAGCAGTTCGAGGTGCCCATCCAGGCCGCGATCGGCGCCCGCATCATCGCGCGCGAGAACATCCGCGCGATGCGCAAGGACGTGCTCGCCAAGTGCTACGGCGGTGACATCACCCGCAAGCGCAAGCTCCTCGAGAAGCAGAAGGAGGGCAAGAAGCGCATGAAGATGGTGGGCAGGGTCGAGGTGCCGCAGGAGGCGTTCATCGCCGCCCTGTCGGGCGAGACCGAGAAGAAGGACGCGAAGAAGTAGGGGGATCCGTGAGCCGTCGCAGCACCTTCACCGACCAGTCCGTCACGTACGGCGCGATCGGGGCGACGCTCGACCCCGACCTGCTGCGCTACCCGCCGGCCGGATTCACGCCGGGCGAGGACTCGGTGCGGTTGGGGTCGGGCCGCGAGCGGTTCGACCTCTCGGCGGAGGCGCTCATGACCTGGGGCATCCAGGAGGGCTCCGGGTTCACCGTCGTCGACGCCGCGCCGGGGACGGGCGCGCAGTACACGGGCATCGCGTACGACGGCTCCGGCGCCCCGCTCGCCGAGCAGCCCGCGGCGCGCACCGAGCAGCGCTTCGGGCCGGACGGCACGCCGTACGTCAGCGCGGGCATGACGGCGACCCTCCGGCGACGCGGCCGGTTGCGCCACCGCTCGATCCCAGTGCTGGTCGTGTACGTCGTCGACGAGCCGAACCGCGTCGGCTTCGCGATCGGGACCGCGGGCAGGGCGCCGGAGAACGGCGAGGAGTCGTTCATCCTCGAGCACCGCGACGACGACTCGGTGTGGCTGACGATCCGCTCGGCGTACGAGCCGAACGGCGGCCTGCGCCGCGCGTTCGCGCCGCTGCTGCGCCGTCGCCGCCGCGAGCTGACCACGCGGGAGCTGCGGGCGCTGCACCCCGCGTTCCCGTCCTGATGGCCGGTCCGCTCCCGATCGCCGATCCCGCGCCGGCCGACGGCCTGCTGCCGACGAGCGCGACGACGGATGCCGCGTCCCGCGCGTTCGGCGTCTACGTGCACGTGCCGTTCTGCCGGGTCCGCTGCGGGTACTGCGACTTCAACACCTACACGGCCGGGGAGCTGCGCGGGGTGTCGCAGGCCGGGTACGCCGACCAGGCGGTCGGCGAGATCCGGTTCGCGCGCCGCGTCCTCGCGGGCTCGGGCGCGCCGGACCGCCGCGCGGCCACCGTGTTCCTCGGCGGCGGCACGCCGACGCTGCTGCCCGCGGACGACCTCGCGCGCATGCTCGACGCGATCCGCGACGAGTTCGGGCTCGCCGACGGCGCCGAGGTCACGACGGAGGCGAACCCGGATTCGGTCGACGCGGACGACCTGCGACGGCTGGCCGACGCCGGCTTCACGCGGGTCTCGTTCGGCATGCAGTCGGCCGTGCCGCACGTGCTCGCCACGCTCGACCGCACGCACGACCCGGCGCGCGTCCCGCTGGTGGTGCGCTGGGCGCGCGAGGCGGGGCTCGATGTCAGCCTCGACCTGATCTACGGCACGCCGGGCGAGACGCTCGCCGACTGGCGCACCAGCCTGGAGGCCGTGCTCGCCGAGCGACCGGACCACGTGAGCGCGTACTCGCTCATCGTCGAGGACGGCACGAAGCTCGCCCGCCGGATCCGGCGCGGCGAGCTCGCGATGCCCGACGACGACCTCGCCGCCGACATGTATGAGCTCGCCGATGACCTGCTCGAGGGCGCCGGCTACGCCTGGTACGAGGTGTCGAACTGGGCGAGCGATGCCATCCACCGCTCGCGCCACAACCTCGGCTACTGGAGGGGCGACGACTGGTGGGGCGTCGGACCGGGCGCGCACAGCCACGTCGGCGGCGTGCGGTGGTGGAACGCGAAGCATCCCGCGGCGTACGCCGACCGGCTGGCGGCCGGTTCGTCGCCCGCGGTGGGACGGGAGACCCTCGACGGGCGGACCCGGGAGACCGAGCGCGTGCTGCTGCTGACGCGGATCCGCGACGGCGTCGAGGTGTCGAGCCTGCACGCCGGCGGTCGGCACGCCGTGGCCGGGCTCATCGCGGAGGGACTCGTGGATGCGCGAACCGCCCTCGGCGGGCGGCTCACGCTCACCCGCCGAGGGCGGTTGCTGGCCGACGCCGTGGTGCGGCGCCTGCTCGAGGACTAGCTGACGAACTTGATGGCCATCGGGTACGTGTAGTACTCGCCCTGGTTCGCCTTGATGGCCGCGATGATGCAGAAGACGATGTTCACGACCCAGACGGCCGGGTAGAGGATGAACCCGATCACGACGAACATGAGCAGGAAGCTCACGACGTAGGCGATGAGCACGGTCAGCTGGAAGTTCAGCGCCGTCGCGGTGTGCGCCCGGATGAACGGTCCGCGGTCCTTCAGGACGAGGTAGCCGATGAGCGCCGGCAGGAAGTTGAACAGCGCGCCGCCGACGTGGATGAGCGTCGCCCAGAGCTTCTCGTCGGCCGGGCTGAGCGGCTGGCTCTGCTGGTACCCGCCACCGGGCGGCGGGGGCGTCGGGCCCCCGGGCGGGGGCGGCGGCGGGCCGCCGGCGGGCGGCGTGGGCGGCTGGGGAGGTGGTGCGTCGGACATGATGCTGGCTCCTCGTGGTCGTGCCCGGAACAGGGGACGTGTCCTCATGCTGGCATAGGACGACGCGCCGGTCGAGGGTGGCTCGACCGGCGCGTCGGAGGTGCGCGAACGCCTACTTGATCAGGCGGATGGCGAAGGGGTAGCGGTAGTGGTTGCCGTCCTTGGCCTGCATGAAGCCGAGCACCGAGAACACGATCACGGCGATCCAGAGGGCGAGCGGCAGGAGCCATCCGATGTAGCCCCAGATGCCGAACGTCACGACGGTGAGGATGGCGTTGACGATCCAGATCGCGATGTAGGCGAAGATCGCGGTGATCTGGAAGTTCAGCGCCTCCTTGGCCTCGGTGTTCGTGAAGGCGCCGCGGTCCTTGAACACGAGCCAGATGATCAGGGACGGCAGGAAGCCGATGATGCCGCCGAGGTGGGCGAACGAGGCCCACTGCACGTCCTGCTCGTGGGAGAGCGGGGCCGCGGGGGCCGGCTGCGGGGCCGACGGCTGCGGGGCGGCGTTCGGATCCTGGGGCGGGAGGTCGGAGTCGGACATGTCGGGTGCCTTTCACGGAGGGGTGAGCGCGCCGTGCGGGCGGGGACGCGGGCGGTCGGCGTGCGGGACGGTGGACACGCTATCGGCGCGGCGGACCCGCCCACAACGGTGCCCGCCCTGATTCTCGCGATAGGATTAGCAGTCACGTGGGCTGAGTGCCAAGCACCCGGCCCGCGCCAGGTCGCACGGTCGAGGGAAGCGAGGGTCATGGTCTCCGAACGCAGTCTCGCCGTCCTCCGGGCCATCGTCCAGGACTACGTCGCGTCCCGGGAGCCGGTCGGCTCCAAGACGATCGTCGATCGGCACCACTTCGGCGTCTCCGCGGCGACCATCCGCAACGACATGGCCCTGCTCGAGGAGGAGGAGCTCATCGCGGCCCCGCACACCTCGTCGGGTCGCATCCCCACCGACAAGGGGTACCGGGTGTTCGTCGACCAGCTCGCCGACATCCGCCCGCTCTCGGCCGCGCAGCGGCATGCGATCGAGACCTTCCTCGGCGAGTCGAACGACCTCGACGAGCTGCTCGGCCGCACGGTCCGCCTCGTCTCGCAACTCACGCGCCAGCTCGCGGTCGTGCAGTACCCGAGCTTCGCGCGCGCCCGCGTGCGGCACGTCGAGCTCGTCTCGCTCGCGCCGACGAGGGTGCTGTGCATCCTCATCTCCGACAGCGGGCAGGTCGAGCAGCGGCTCGCCGAGCTCGACCAGGACGTCGACGAGGGCACGCTCGCCCGGCTCCGCAACCGCCTCAACGAGGTCGCCGCCGGCCTGACGATGGAGGATGCCGCGATCGCGCTCTCCGCCGAGACCGAGCACGCCGACCGGGCCCACGCGGCCGTGCTCCACACGCTCGCCGCGACGCTCGCCGACCAGGCCAAGATCACCCGCAGCGACCGCTTGGTCGTCGCCGGCGCCGCGAACCTGGTCCGCACCGAACAGGACTTCGCCGGGAACATCCTCGGCGTGATGGAGGCCATCGAGGAGCAGGTGGTCATCCTCCGGCTCTTCGGCGAGATGGCCGCCGACGACGGCATCGCCGTCCGCATCGGCCGCGAGAACGCCGCCTTCGGGCTCGGCGAGACCTCGGTCGTGTCGAGCTCGTTCGCCGTCCCCGGTCGCGACGTGTCGCGGCTCGGCGTGGTCGGCCCGACCCGCATGGACTACTCGCAGAGCATGGCGGCGGTTCGCGCCGTCGCCCGATACCTCTCCCGCACGCTCGGCGAGAGCTGAACTCGGCGGAGCCGCCCTCGCGGCATCCGTCATCGCGATCGAAAGGAACCCGCCTCACGTGGCCGACCACTACGAGGTCCTCGGCGTCGCCCGCGACGCCTCCCCGGACGACATCAAGAAGGCCTACCGCCGCCTCGCGCGGGAGCTGCACCCCGACGTGAACCCGGGCGCCGAGGCGTCCGAGCGGTTCAAGCAGGTGACGCACGCGTACGACGTGCTCTCCGACCCCAAGCAGCGCCAGCAGTACGACCTGGGCGGCCAAGGCGGCTTCGGCGGCGGCGCCGCCGGGTTCGGCGGCTTCGGCGACATCTTCGAGACGTTCTTCGGTGCCGGGCAGGCGAGCCGCGGGCCGCGGTCCCGCCGCGAGCGCGGCCAGGACGCCCTGATCCGCCTCGAGGTGGGCCTCGACGAGGTCATCTTCGGCACGCACCGCGACCTCGAGGTCGACACGGCCGTCATGTGCGAGACCTGCCACGGCTCGTGCTGCAAGCCGGGCACCGCTCCGGTCACGTGCGACATCTGCGGCGGCACGGGGCACATCCAGCGCTCCGTGCGCTCGCTGCTCGGCAACGTCATGACCTCGAGCCCGTGCGGATCGTGCCGCGGCTACGGCACGATCATCGCGACGCCGTGCGTCACGTGCCAGGGCCAGGGCCGCGTCCGTGCGCGCCGGACGGTGCCCGTCGACGTCCCCGCCGGGGTCGACACCGGCGTCCGCCTGCAGATGCCGGGCTCGGGCGAGGCCGGCCCCGCCGGCGGCCCGAACGGCGACCTCTACCTCGAGATCAAGGTGAAGACGCACGACGTCTTCAGCCGCGACGGCGACGACCTGCTGTGCACACTCGAGGTGCAGATGACGGATGCCGTGCTCGGCACGGAGACGACCGTCGCCGCGCTCGACGGCGACGTCGAGCTCGAGCTGCGTGCCGGCGTGCAGTCGGGCGACGTGCTCACGATCAAGGACCGTGGTGTCACCCACCTGCGCGGCAGCGGCCGGGGCGACCTGAAGGTCGCGGTGCACGTGCTCACGCCCACCAAGCTCACCCACAAGGAGCGCGAACTCGTCGAGCAGCTGGCGAAGCAGCGCAAGCCCAAGCCGCCCGAGCTCGGCCACTTCCAGCAGGGCCTGTTCGCGCGCCTGCGCGACCGGTTCCTCGGCTGACGTCACGCGACCGATGAGCCATCGCTACCTCGACGAGTCGCTGGACCTCGACGACGTGCGCCCCGGCGCACGGGTCGAGGTGACCGGAGACGAGGCGCGCCACGCGGTCGCCGTGTCCCGGCTGCGCGTCGGCGAGCGCGTGTCGATCGGCGACGGGCGGGGTCGCGTGGTGGAGGGCGCCGTGACGGCGGCCGAGCCGCGGCGGCTCGAGGTCGAGGTCGACGACGTCCGGGACGAGCCGGAACCGGCGCAGCGGCTCACGCTGGTGCAGGCCCTCGCGAAGGGCGATCGCGACGAGCTCGCCGTCCAGGCCGCCACCGAGCTCGGCGTGGACCGGATCGTGCCGTGGTCCGCGACGCGCTCGGTGTCGCGCTGGGAGGGCCCGAAGGCCGAGAAGGGTCGCGTGCGGTGGGCGACCATCGTCCGCGAAGCGGTGAAGCAGTCGCTCCGATCGCGGATCCCCGCGGTCGAGCCGGTGGCCGCGACGCGCGAGCTCCCCGTCCGGCTGGCGGGCGAGCGCATGCTGCTGCTCGTGCCGGGTGCCGCGACCCCGCTCGCCGGCATCCGTCCGGACGGGCGCGACCTCGCGCTGGTCGTCGGCCCCGAGGGCGGGATGGACCCCGCCGAGATCGAGCGGCTGGTCGAGGCGGGAGCCGAGCCGGTCCGCCTCGGCGAGTCGGTGCTCCGCACCTCGACCGCGGGCCCCGCCGCCATCGCGGTCCTCTCGGTCGCGCTCGGGCGGTGGTGAGGCATCCGTCGCTACGATGGTGGGATGAGCGGAACGGCGGAACCCACGATCTTCGAGCGCATCGCCGCCGGTGAGATCCCGGCGAAGATGGTCGCCGAGACCGATCGCGTGATCGCGTTCCACGACATCTCGCCGCAGGCGCCAGTGCACGTGATCGTGACCCCGCGCGTCGGGCGTCACCGCGACGTGGTCGAGCTCGCCGCCGACGACCCCGAGCTGCTCGCCGAGCTGGTCTCGGTGGCCAAGGACATCGCCGACGAGCTCGCCGACGGGCAGTTCCGGCTCGTCTTCAACACCGGCCCCGCTGCGGGCCAGACCGTGTTCCACGTGCACGCCCACGTCCTCGGGGGCGGCCTCAGGGAGGGATCGCTTGGCGGCTGACGACGCGGGAGACCTCCCGCTCACCGGATCCGAGTCCCGCGCCGACGAGGAGCGCCTCCGGATCGACGGCATCGCCATGGTGCGGCTCCTCGGGCCGCAGGACCGCCTGCTCACGACGATCGAACGCGAGTTCCCCGGCGTCGACGTGCACGTGCGCGGCAACGAGATCGCGATCCGCGGCGACGCCGAGGATCGCATCCGCGTCCGCCGGCTGGTGGAGGAGCTCCTCGAGCTCGTCCGCGGCGGCGGCGACCCGACACCCATCGAAGTGAGGAGCTCGGCCCGCATGCTCGACGCCGACCCGAATGCCCGACCCTCCGAGCAGCTCGGACAGGTCATCCTCTCCGCGCGCGGCAAGTCGATCCGCCCCAAGACCGAGGGGCAGCGCGCCTACGTCGACGCCATCGACGAGCACACCATCGTGTTCGGCATCGGCCCGGCGGGCACCGGCAAGACGTACCTCGCGATGGCGAAGGCCGTCCAGGCGCTGCAGCGCAAGGAGGTCAACCGAATCATCCTGACCCGGCCGGCGGTCGAGGCGGGGGAGCGGCTCGGCTTCCTGCCGGGCACGCTGACGGAGAAGATCGACCCGTACCTGCGCCCGCTCTACGACGCGCTGAACGAGATGATGGACCCCGAGGTCGTGCCGAAGCTCCTCGCGACGGGCACCGTCGAGGTCGCGCCGCTCGCGTACATGCGCGGCCGCACGCTCAACGACTCGTTCGTCGTGCTCGACGAGGCGCAGAACACGACGCCCGAGCAGATGAAGATGTTCCTCACCCGTCTCGGGTTCGGCTCGAAGATGGTCGTCACGGGCGACATCACGCAGATCGACCTCCCGGGCGGCGCGAGCGGACTGCGACTGGTCACCCGCATCCTCGACGGCGTCGAGGACATCCACTTCGCCCGTCTCACGAGCGACGACGTCGTCCGCCACTCGCTCGTCGGCCGCATCGTCGACGCGTACACCGAGTACGACCAGCGCACCCAGGCGCAGCGCTACGAGCGCGAGCAGGCCCGCGAGTTCGCCAACCGCGCCGAGCGGCGCGGCGCCGCCGGCGGCGGCGACCGTCGCGGTGCGGCGGGGCCACGCGACCACCTCCCGAGGAAGAGGCTCCCGTGAGCATCGAGATCAACAACGAGTCGTCCGTCGAGGTCGACGAGGCGGCGCTGCAGCGCCTCGCCGTGTACGCGCTCGACGCGATGCACGTGCACGCGGACGCGGAGCTCGCGATCGTCCTGATCGACGAGGGCGCCATGGAGCAGCTGCACGTCCAGTGGATGGACGAGCCCGGCCCGACCGACGTGCTCAGCTTCCCGATGGACGAGCTCCGGCCCGGCACCGAGGAGGACCCGGCCCCGCCCGGGCTGCTCGGCGACGTGGTGCTCTGCCCGCAGGTGGCCGAGACCCAGGCCGCCGCCGCCGGCCACGCGCTGCTCGACGAACTGCTGCTGCTCACCACGCACGGGATCCTGCACCTGCTCGGCTTCGACCACGCCGAACCGGACGAGGAGAAGGAGATGTTCGGCATCCAGCGCGACATCCTCGTGGGCTTCTCGATGCAGGAGCGACGCCGCTGACCATGCTGCCCTGGCTCTTCCTGGGGGCGGCCTTCGTCCTCGTCGCGTTCGGCGGCCTGATGGCCGCCGTCGACTCCGCCATCGGCGTGACCTCGCGGGCCGACCTGGTCGAGCTCGCCGTCGGCGCCCGGTCCGGGCGCTCCCTGCGCGCGATCGCCGAGGACGCGGGTGCGCACGTCAACGCCGTCAACTTCATGCGCATCCTCGCGGAGACGACCGCCGCGGTGCTGGTGACCCTCGCGTTCACCTTCTTCCTCGACGACGTGTGGCTCGTGCTGCTCGTCTCGGCGCTGATCATGACGGCGGTCTCGTTCGTGCTCGTCGGCGCGAGCCCGCGCAGCGTCGGCCGCGCGCACGCGGCGACCGTGCTCCGGCTCTCGGCGCCGCTCGTGCGCTTCGTCCGGGTGCTGCTCGGGCCGCTCGCCAACGCGCTGGTGTCGCTCGGCAACCGGGTGACGCCCGGGCGCATCCGCTTCGCCGGCGTGTCGAGCGAGGAGCAGCTGCTCAGCATCGTCGACGAGGCGACCGAGCTCGAGGTGCTCGAGCAGGCCGACCGCGAGCTGATCCACTCGGTCTTCCAGTTCAGCGACACGCTCGTGCGCGAGGTCATGGTGCCCCGCACCGACATGGTGACCATCGAGACCTCGGCGCACCTGCCGCAGGCGATGGCGCTCTTCCTCAAGGAGGGCTACTCGCGCATCCCCGTCATCGACCGCGAGGCCGACGACATCGCCGGCGTGCTCTACCTGCGCGACCTCGCGCGGCTCGGATTCGAGCGCCCGCTCGACGCCGCGACGCTCACGGTGGCGGACCTCGCGAGGCCGGCCTCGTTCGTGCCGGAGTCGATGCGCGCCGACGCGCTGCTGCGGCAGATGCAGCTCGAGTCGAACCACCTCGCGATGGTCGTCGACGAGTACGGCGGCATCGCGGGACTGGTGACCCTGGAGGACCTGATCGAGGAGCTCGTCGGCGACATCTCCGACGAGTACGACCGCGAGGCGGCCCAGGTCGAGGAGCTCGGCGACGGTCGGTACCGCGTCAACGCCCGCCTGCCCGTGGACGAGCTCGGCGAGCTGTTCGGGCTCGACCTCGACGACGAGGACGTCGACACCGTCGGCGGCCTCCTCGCGAAGGAGCTCGGCCGGCTGCCGGTGCCGCGCGACCGCGCGAGCGTGAGCGGACTGCTGCTCGAGGCCGAGCGCACCGAGGGACGCCGCAAGCGCATCGCGACGATCCTCGTGGAGGCCGACCAGGCCCTGATCGACGTTCGCGCGGCGTTCGCCGGCGACGACACCGCGACCGACGAGGGGACGCGCCCATGACCGAGTACCGAGCCGGATTCGTCTCCTTCGTGGGGCGCCCGAACGTGGGCAAGTCCACGCTCACGAACGCCCTCGTAGGCGAGAAGGTCGCCATCACGAGCTCGAAGCCGCAGACGACGCGTCGCGCGATCCGGGGCATCGTCCACCGCGACCACGGCCAGCTCATCGTCGTCGACACCCCCGGCCTGCACCGGCCGCGGACCCTGCTCGGCGAGCGCCTGAACTCGCTCGTGCAGACGACGCTCGGCGACGTCGACGTGATCGGCTTCTGCGTGCCCGCGAACGAGGCGATCGGTCCGGGCGACCGGTTCATCAACGAGCAGCTCGACCACTACCCCCGCGCCCGCAAGGTCGCGATCGTGACGAAGACGGATGCCGCGGGCAGGGCACGCGTCGCGGAGCAGCTGCTCGCGGTCTCGCAGCTGCGCGACTGGGACGCGGTCATCCCGGTGTCGGCGCCGCGGGGCGAGCAGCTCGACGTGCTCGTCGACGAGCTGCTGAAGCTCATGCCCGAGTCGGAGCATCCGCTCTACCCGGCCGAGACGACGACCGACGAGGAGACCACCGAGCGCATCGCCGAGTTCGTGCGCGAAGCGGCGCTCGAGGGCGTCTCCGACGAGCTCCCGCACTCGATCGCCGTGACCGTGGACGACATGATCGAGCGCGAGGACAAGGACCTCCTCGAGGTCTACGCGAACCTGTGGGTCGAGCGCGACAGCCAGAAGGGCATCATCATCGGCAAGGGCGGCTCGCGCCTGCGCGAGGTCGGCGAACGCGCCCGCGCCCAGATCGAGGCGCTCCTCGGCCGCAGGGTCTACCTCGCGCTGCACGTGAAGGTCGCCAAGGACTGGCAGCGCGACCCGAAGCAGTTGGGGCGCCTCGGATTCTGAGGCCGCGTCGGCGCGTCAGCCGATGGGATGACTTCGCCGCCCGGGCCGCGGACGCGCGGGTCCGAGGGCGTACCGTGGGTCGGTGACCACCTCGAGCGCGCGCACGACCCTCGTCGTCGACGGCATCGGCGCCGCACTGTTCCTCGCGCTGTGCTCGCTCTACGCGTTCGTCGGCGGCTGGCAGGACGTCGTCGTGGTCGTGCTGTTCTCCGCGGCGCTCGCCCTCCGGCGCGTCGCGACGGGAGCCTCGCTCGCGGTCGCGTGGCTCGCGGCGTGCACGCAGATGCTGCTGCTGCGCGACCTGCAGCCGGCCGACGTCGCCGTGTTCCTGGTGGTGTACGCCACCTCGGCGCACGGCACCCGCCCGGTGCGCTGGTGGGGCCTCGGATCGGCGGGCGCCGGTGCGGTGCTCGCGGCGCTGTACCTCGCCGTGGTGCAGCCGGTCGCCGACGGCATCCCGCTCGCCGGGGTCGACGTGCTCGGGCGCATCACGCTCGGCGTCATCCTGTTCGGCGCGGCCCTCGCGGGACTGGTGCTCGCGTGGACGGTCGGGCTCCTCGTCCGCACGGTGCGCGGCGCGCGCGAGCAGCAGCGTCGAGCGGAACTGGACCGCCGCGAGCGGGAGCACGCCGAGTACCGGTACGTCGTGGAGCAGGAGCGTTCCCGGATCGCACGCGACATGCACGACGTGGTCGCGCACTCCCTCGCGGTCGTCATCGCGCAGGCGGACGGCGCCAGGTTCGCGGCGCGGACCCGTCCGGAGGCGGCATCCGAGGCCCTCGCGACGATCTCGGGTGTCGCGCGCGACGCGCTCGGCGACGTCCGCCTGCTGCTCGGCGAGCTCCGCCATCGCGAAGGGGCGGCGCCGCAGCCCGTGCTCGACGACCTCGACGCCCTGGTCGCGCAGGTGCGCGGCGCCGGGCTCGACGTGCGTCGCACCGAACGCGGCGAGCGCGTGCCGCTGGGCGCCGGGCACCAGATCGCGGTGTACCGGATCGTGCAGGAGGGGCTCACGAACGCGCTCCGGCACGGCGACGTCGCCGCGCCGGTCTCGCTGGACCTCGACTGGGACCCGGCGGGCGTGACCGTCGCGATCCGGAACGCGCTCGGCGCCGGCGACGGCCGGGACCCGGCCGAGGGGCCGCCCGCACCCCGGCACGGGATCCCCGGCATGCGGGAGCGCGCCGAGCTCGCCGGCGGCACGTTCGCTGCCGAGTCCGCCGACGGTTCGTTCGCCGTCGTGGCCCGCATCCCGGCGCAGGTGGGCGCATGAGCCCGATCCGCGTGGCACTCGTCGACGACCAGGCGCTGTTCCGCGCCGGCATCCGCATGCTCGTCGAATCGCAGGACGACCTGGCGTTCGCGGGCGACGCCGAGGACGGGCGCGCGGCGGTCGCACTCGCGGCCCGCAGCCGCCCGGACGTGGTCCTCATGGACGTGCGGATGCCGCAGCTCGACGGCATCGCCGCGACCGAGCGGATCCTCGCCGACGCCGAGCGGGAGGGCCGGGAGCCGCCGCGGATCCTCGTGCTCACCACCTTCGACCTGGACGAGCATGCGGCACGTGCCATCCGCGCCGGTGCCAGCGGCTTCGTGCTGAAGGACGCCGACCCGGAGTTCCTCCTCGCGGCCATCCGCACGGTGCATCGAGGGAACGCCGTCATCGCCGCGAACGCGACGCGCGAGCTCATCGCGCACGGCGGGCGGGGGAACGGTCGCCGCGCGGCCCCGCCGTCGTGGCAGGACCTGACCGCGCGAGAACGCGAGATCTTCGCCCTGGCGGCGAAGGGGCTCTCGAACGCGGAGATCGCCGCGTCGGAGTTCCTCAGCGAGGCGACCGTGAAGACGCACCTGAGTCGGGTGCTGGCCAAGCTCGGCCTGCGCGACCGGGTGCAGCTCGTCGTCTTCGCGTACGAGCACGACCTGTCCGGCGACTGACGCGTTCGGCGGCGGGTCATCCGAGCGGATGACGCCGGCGCGACGCGCGACGGACGCGATCGGCCCGGTGCCTCCGTAGCGTCGGCGGCATGGAGATCCAACCCTCAGACCTCGGGCTCGTCGCCCGCGTCGCCGGCCTCGGGCGCCGCTACGGATCGGGCGCCGGCGCCGTCACCGCCCTCGAGAACGTCTCACTCGGCCTCCGCCGCGGGGAGTTCACCGCGATCATGGGGCCGTCGGGCTCGGGCAAGTCGACGCTCATGCACATCATGGCGGGCCTCGACGCGCCGACCTCGGGTCGAGTCTGGCTCGGCGACACCGACATCACCGCGCTGCCCGACAGCGCCCTCACGGTGCTGCGTCGTCGTCGCGTCGGATTCGTGTTCCAGGCGTTCAACCTCGTGCCGACGCTCGACGTGCAGGGCAACATCCTGTTGCCCTTCGAGCTCGACGGCCGGCGCCCGAGCGGCCAGGAGCGCAGCCTGGTCGACGGCCTCGTCGACCGGCTCGGGCTGGCCGGCCGCCTGCGCCACCGGCCGCACGAACTGTCGGGCGGCCAGCAGCAGCGCGTCGCGATCGCCCGTGCCCTCGCGACGCGGCCCGACCTCGTGTTCGCGGACGAGCCCACGGGCAACCTCGACTCGCGGACCGGGCGCGAGGTGCTCGCCATCCTCGCCGACGCCGGCCGCGAGCAGGGGCAGTCGATCGCGATGGTGACCCACGACCCGATCGCGGCGAGCCACGCCGACCGCATCCTGTTCCTCGCCGACGGCCGCATCGTCCGCGACGCGCAGCGCACGGACGCGGAGGAGATCGCGTCGTACATGCTCTCGATGGAGCGCGCGGCGTGACCGGCCGACTGCGCCGCGAGCACGGGCCGGTGCTGCTCGTCGCCGTCCTCGCGTCGGCGTTCGGCGTCGCGCTGCTGCAGGTCACGGGGTACCTCGCGTCGGCGATCCGCGCCGACGACGTGACGGGCTCCAGCGGGACGGCCGCGCTCATGCTGTCGATCGTGGCCTGGGTGTTCATCGTGATCGCCGTCTACGTCAGCGGCGTCGTGACCGCGAACACCGTCGCGACGGTCGTCGCGGGGCGCACGCGGCACATCGCCCTGCTGCGCCTCCTGGGCGGCAGCGCCCGCGCCCAGCGCGGCGTGATCGCGCGCGAGGGACTCGGGGTCGGCGCGCTCGGCGCCGCGCTGGGCCTCGTCGTCGGCACGGGCGGCGCGGTGCTGCTCTCGGAGTGGGGCATCGCGACCGACGTGCTGCCGCGCGTCGACCACGCCTGGGCGGATCTCGTGGTGCTCGCGCCGGCCGTCGTCGCCGTGCTGACGACGTGGCTCGCCGCCTGGGCGGGGTCGCGGCGGGTGCTCGCCGTGCGACCCGTCGAGGCGCTCGGCGGTTCGGGGGAGCGGTCGACCGAGGAGCTCGGGCGGCATCGGGGTCGCACCGTGATCTCGCTCGTGCTCGTCGCGGCCGGGACGCTGCTGCTCGTCGGCGGGGTCCTCCTGGGGCTCGCGTCGCCGCTCGGCGTCCTCGTCGGCCTCGCGGGCGGCGTCATCTCCTTCACCGGGATCGTGCTGGGCGCCCACCTCGTGATGCCGCCCGTGCTGCGGATCGTCGGGCGGGCGCTCGGCACGTCGCCGCCGGCGCGCCTGGCCGCGGAGAACGCCGTGCGGCATCCGGAGCGAAGCTCGCGCATGACGATCGGGCTCGTGATCGGCGTCACGCTGGTCACCACCTTCGCGGTCGCCATGGAGTCCTACCGCGACCTGCTCCTGGCGGCGACCGACGACCGGCCCGACCTCCGCGCCGGCATCGAGCAGCTGGTGTCGGCGACCGTGGCGGTCTTCGGCATCCTCATCGGCTTCAGCGCGCTCATCGCGGCGGTCGGGCTCGTCAACACGCTCTCGCTGAGCGTGCTGCAGCGCACGCGCGAGCTCGGGCTCCTCCGCGCGCTCGGCTTCGAGCGACGCCAGCTGCGCGGGATGGTGATCGCCGAGGCCGCCGCGCTGACCGCGGCGGCGACGGCCACCGGGCTCGTGCTCGGCGTCGGCTACGGCTGGGCGGGTGCGCAGTCGATGCTGGGCAGCGTGCAGGGCGAGCCGCTCGTGATCCCGCCCTCGATCCCGTGGGGCGTCGTCGCGGCGCTGGTGGGCGGCGCGGCCGTGCTCACGGTCGTCGCGTCGCTCGCGCCCGCCCGTCGGGCCACCCGCGTCTCGCCGGTCACGGCCCTGGCCGTCGAGTGAGCGCGCCGGCGCGCGAGCGCGGATGACGAGTGGCGGGTGCCGGCGCTGGGGGGCGGCACCCGCCATCCGTCGTCCGGTGTGCGAGCATGCTCGGCATGAGCCTGCGCCCCGACGTCGACGTGTTCGTGGTGTTCGACTGCGATGGCGTGCTGGTCGACTCGGAGCGGCTCGTGCAGCGGGCGGAGATGCAGCTGATCGCCGAGCTGGGCTGGCCGATCACGATCGAGGAGGTCCGCAGCGAGCACCTCGGCCGTTCCACGGCCGCCGTGATGGCGAACATCGAGCGACGGATCGGCAGGAGCGTCCCGGCCGACTTCGTCCGACGTCGGGACGAGATGCTGACCGAGTCGTTCACCACGGAGCTGCAGATCGTGCCGGGCGTGCCGGAGGCGCTCGATGCACTGGATGCCGCGGGATATCGGTCCTGCATCGCGTCGTCCGGCTCGCACGACCGGATGCGGCTCACGCTCGGACGGGTCGGATTGCGGGAGCGGTTCGAGGGGCGGACGTCACGATCGAGCACATGGACTCGCTCGTCGAGGCGCTCGACCGACTCGGGACCCGCTGATCGGGGACCACTGCATCCGCGTCATGGTTGCGCACGCCTGCGCACGCGGTGTTACCCTGAGTCCGTGCTTCACGGCCTGCTTCTCCTTAGCTGCCGCAGCGAGTCCTAGTCCAAGGCCTCCCTCGCTGCGGAGTTCGTCGTCGGCTGAAACCCCCGAATCGCGAGAAGAGCACCCAATGCAGAACCAACAGAAGCCGTCGCCGATGCCCGTGCATCGCTACCGCCCGTTCCACGAGCAGATCCGCGTCGAGCTGCCGGACCGCACGTGGCCGTCCGAGCGCATCGAGAGGGCGCCGCGCTGGTGCGCCGTCGACCTGCGCGACGGCAACCAGGCGCTCATCGACCCGATGAGCCCCGAGCGCAAGCGCATCATGTTCGACCTCCTCGTCCGGATGGGCTACAAGGAGATCGAGGTCGGCTTCCCGTCGGCCAGCCAGACCGACTTCGACTTCGTGCGCAGCCTCATCGAGGAGGGTGCGATCCCCGACGACGTCACCATCCAGGTGCTGACCCAGGCGCGCGACCACCTGATCGAGCGCACCTACGAGTCGATCCGCGGTGCGAAGCAGGCGATCGTGCACCTCTACAACTCGACGAGCGTGCTGCAGCGCGAGGTCGTGTTCCGCACCGACCGGCAGGGCATCATCGACATCGCCCTGCACGGCGCCCGCAAGTGCCGCGAGATGGAGGCGACGGTCCCCGAGACCGCCGTCTACTACGAGTACTCGCCCGAGAGCTACACCGGCACCGAGCTCGAGTTCGCCGTCGACGTCTGCAACCAGGTGCTCGACGTGTTCGAGCCCACGGCCGAGCGCAACGTCATCATCAACCTGCCCGCGACCGTCGAGATGGCCACGCCGAACGTCTACGCCGACTCGATCGAGTGGATGAGCCGCCACCTGCACCACCGCGAGCACGTCATCCTGTCGCTGCACCCGCACAACGACCGCGGCACCGCGATCGCCGCCGCCGAGCTCGGCTACATGGCGGGCGCCGACCGCATCGAGGGCTGCCTCTTCGGCAACGGCGAGCGCACCGGCAACGTCGACCTCGTCGCGCTGGCCATGAACCTGTTCACGCAGGGGATCGACCCGCAGGTCGACCTCTCCGACATGGACGAGATCAAGCGCACCGCCGAGTACTGCAACCAGCTCGCCGTGCACGAGCGCAGCCCCTGGGCCGGCGACCTCGTCTACACCGCGTTCTCGGGCTCGCACCAGGACGCGATCAAGAAGGGCTTCGAGGCCATGGAGGCGCGGGCCGACGAGCGCGGGATGTCGGTCGACGACCTCGCGTGGGCGGTGCCGTACCTGCCGGTCGACCCGAAGGACATCGGCCGCAACTACGAGGCCGTCATCCGCGTCAACTCGCAATCGGGCAAGGGCGGCGTCGCCTACCTGCTGAAGACGGACCACGCGCTCGACCTGCCGCGACGCCTGCAGATCGAGTTCTCCGGCGTCGTGCAGGCGAAGACGGATGCCGAGGGCGGCGAGGTCACGAGCGAGGAGATCTGGGCGATCTTCACCGACGAGTACCTGCCCGCGCCGCAGGACCGCCCCGACGACAAGTGGGGTCGGTTCGAGCTGCTGTCGATGCGGACCGAGAGCGACCTGACGGGCGACGTGCGCGTGCGCGTCGGACTGCGCGACGGCGTCGAGCGCGTCGACGCCGACGGGTCGGGCAACGGACCGGTCGCCGCGTTCCTGTCGGTGCTGTCGGCCGAGGGCGTCGACGTGCGCGTCCTCGACTACAGCGAGCACGCGATGTCCTCCGGCGGCGACGCGATCGCGGCCGCCTACGTGGAGTGCCAGGTCGAGGGGCGCACGCTGTGGGGCGTCGGCATCGACGCCGACATCTCGACCGCGTCGCTGAAGGCCGTCGTCTCGGCGGTCAACCGCGCGCTGCGTGGTGCGAACGTGCGCGAGGAGTCCGCGGAGCCCGCGCTCGCCTGATCATCCGTGCGCGGGCGGGCGCGGCATCCGCCGTCGTCCGCCCGCGACGGCGGCGCCCGCGCGGCGCCGCCACGCACGGCCGGGGTCCGGTGGGATCAGGCGCGGCGCCACACGCGCCAGCTGCCGATCGCGCGCTGCTCGGGAAGGCTCCACCCGAACCGCACCGCCAGCAACCGGATGACGGTCGTCACCAGCACGCACGCGATCGCCGCGACCAGGATGTTCGCGCCGAGCAGGTGCATCATGACCAGCAGCGTCGTCCCGACGCCGGCGGCGACCGCGTAGAGCGAGCCGACGTGCATGAGCGCGATCGGCAGGTTCAGGGTCACGTCGCGCAGGATCGACCCGCCGACCGCGGAGACCACGCCGACGAAGATCGCGGGGACCTCGGGCACGCCGAAGGCGAGCGCCTTCGTCGTCCCGATCGCGGCGAACAGCCCGATCGTCACCGCGTCGAGGGCGATGATCAGCGAATTCAGCCGGTCGAACAGCCGGATGAGGAGCATGCCGAGCAGCGCCGCGGCGGTGGCGACGACGAGGTACCAGTTGCTGCGCATCGCCGCCGGGAGCTGGTTGAGCAGGATGTCGCGCAGGAGACCGCCGCCGAGCCCGACGATGATCCCGATGAGCGCGACACCGAGCAGGTCGATCCGGTGCTCCTTGATGCGCGAGGCGAACATCGCGCCCTGGAGGGCGCCGATGCCGACCGCCGCGAGGTCGGCCCAGAGGGGGATCGTGAAGGGCGCGACCGTCATGCACCGGTTGTACCACGCGCGGTCGCGCGGGCCGGCTCAGCGCGCGCGGGCGAGGTAGTCCTCGAAGGTCACCGTGCCGTAGGGGTCGCCCGGCACCAGGTTCGCGCCGGAGGCGAACGCCGCGAAGCGCGTGCCCGGCAGTCGGAACGGCAGGGTCGGGCGCCGCGAGCCGCGCGCCCGCAGCCATGCGCGCGCGAGGTCGCGCGCCGTGCGGACCTCCGGACCGCCGATGTCGGGCGCGATGCCGAGCACCTCGTCGTCGAGCAGCTCGATGAGCCGGGTGGCGACGTCGGTCACCGAGATCGGCTGGAACGAGAACGCGGGTGCGAGCACGACGGGGGAGTAGCGCTGCACGCGGAAGAGCGTCTCGACGAAGTTGTGGAACTGCGTCGATCGCAGGATCGTCCAGCGCAGCCGCGACTCGGCGATGAGCCGCTCCGAGGCGCGCTTGCCGCCGTAGTAGGCCAGCGGGATGCGGTCGATGCCGACGATCGACGAGTACAGGATTCGCGGCCGTCCGCCCTGCTCCGCCGCGGCGACCAGCTTGCGCGTCATCTCGGTGTCGTCGCGGCTCGTCGTCGCGAGGTGCAGGATCGCGCGGACGCCCTCGACGGCGGCGTCGACGCCCTCGCCCGTCTCGAGGTCGCCCCTGACCGTGTGCGGCGCACCCGACCGGCTGAGCACTCGCACGGCGTCACCGCGGGCGGACAGGCGGCGGACGACCTCGCTCCCGAGCGAGCCGGTGCCGCCGGTGACGAGGACGGGTGCGGACGACGTGGTCACCCGACCATTGTGCCGCGCCCGACGGCGGGGCCGGGACCGGGTGGGGGCGGGCGGTGGGAGAATCGAGGGGTGCCCGTGTACCGAGATGACGCCGTCGTGCTGCGCACGCACAAGCTGGGCGAGGCCGACCGCATCGTGACGCTGCTCACGCGCCGGCACGGCAAGGTGCGCGCCGTCGCGCGCGGCGTGCGACGCACTGCGTCGAAGTTCGGCTCGCGGCTCGAGCCGTTCATGGTCGCCGACCTGCAGTTGTACGAGGGCCGCACCCTCGACGTGATCACGCAGGCAGAGTCGATCGGCGCCTACGGCGCGGAGATCAGCCAGGACTATGCGGCGTACACGGCCGCGAACGCGATGGTCGAGGCCGCCGACCGGCTGACCGAGGCCGAGGGCTCGCTGCAGCAGTACCTGCTGCTCGTGGGGGCGCTGCGCTCCCTCTCGCGTCGCGAGCACGGGCCCGACCTGACGCTCGACTCGTACCTGCTGCGCGCGCTCGCGATCGCGGGCTGGGCGCCGAGCTTCGAGGACTGCTCGCGCTGCGGCGCGTCCGGTCCGCACACCGCGGTGGTCGTGCAGCTCGGCGGCGTCGTGTGCGCGGACTGCGCGCCGCCCGGCTCCCCGCGCATCGCGCCGACGACGGTCGACCTGCTCGGCGCGCTGCTCTCCGGCGACTGGGGGGTCGCCGAAGCCGCGTCCGACCGCGACCGCGCCCAGGCGAGCGGTATCGTCGCGGCGTACGCCCAGTGGCACCTCGAGCGCGGCCTGCGCTCGCTGACCCACGTCTCCCGAGGAACGGCCCCAGAGTGACCCCGAAGCCCTACACCCACAAGGACGCGGTGCCCTACCGCCCGCTCGACTGGACGGGCGTGCATCCGCCCGAGTTCGCCAAGGGCGCGGTGCCGAACCACGTCGCGATCGTCATGGACGGTAACGGCCGATGGGCGAACCGCCAGGGACTGACCCGCATCGAGGGCCACAAAGCGGGTGAGGAGGTGCTCCTCGACGTCGTCGCGGGTGCCGTCCAGGCGGGCGTGAAGCACCTCTCGGTCTACGCCTTCTCAACGGAGAACTGGAAGCGGTCGCCCGACGAGGTGCGGTTCCTCATGGGCTACAACCGCGACGTGCTGCACCGCCGCCGCGACCAGCTCAACGAGTGGAACGTCCGCATCCGGTGGGCCGGCCGCCGGCCGCGTCTCTGGAAGTCGGTGGTCGACGAACTGCAGTACGCCGAGCGCCTCACCGCCGGCAACACGGGCCTGCAGTTCACGATGTGCGTGAACTACGGCGGGCGCAACGAGATCGTCGACGCGGTGCGCTCCATCGCCGACGACGTCGCCGCCGGTCGCCTCCGGCCGTCCGCGGTGTCCGAGAAGCTCATCGCGAAGCGCCTGTACGTGCCCGACATGCCGGACGTCGACCTCTTCGTGCGCAGCTCGGGCGAGCAGCGCACCTCGAACTTCCTGCTCTGGCAGTCGGCGTACGCCGAGATGGTCTTCCTCGACACGCTCTGGCCCGACTTCAGCCGGACCGACCTCTGGCACGCCATCGAGCTGTACGCCTCGCGCAACCGCCGCTTCGGCGGTGCGATCGACGCGCCGGGCGCGGCGAGCGCGGGCGCGTAGGCGGTCAGCGAGGCGAGCCGGCGGACGCGGCGTCGGCGAGCGGGCCCCGGAGCCAGGCCTGCACCTCGCGTGCCGAGCGCAGGCGGACGACCGTCAGGTCGGGGCGCTCCGCCGCGAGCGCGAGCACGCGCGGACCCGTCGCACCACGCGTTCGCCACGCCCATCGCAGGATGTGGTCGCGGTCGGTCAGCACGGTGCGCAACGCCGCTTCACGGTTGCCGTTCCACAGCTCGAGGCCGCGGGCGCGACGGTGCACCGTGCGCGCCACGACGCGTCGCATGACGAGCGCGTGCGGCAGGTCCAGCCACACCGCGAGGTCGGCGCGAGCGCCGAGCACCGGACGCCCCGTGTCGTACTGCCACTCCGCAGCCCATGCGTCGCGCGCGGCCAGCCCGGCGATGTCTGCGTCGAACTCGGGCCGCGGTACCCAGCCGGGGCCGTGGTAGAGCGCGTCGACCTCCACGTACGGAATCGCCAGCGCAGCGCCGATCGCCGCGGCGAGCGTCGACTTGCCGCTCCCACTCGTGCCCGCGACGATCACGCGCGCGGGGCGCATCGGGAGTGGATCGCGGGCACCGAGCATCCCGTGATGCTAGCGCGTGCCCCGCGTCCGGCGGGTCTCGATCTCGATCGATACCGGTCCGGGAATACGACGGCTCCGGCATCCGTTCGCATACGTCGTGACGTCCCCCATCAAGATCGACATCTGGTCCGACATCGCGTGCCCGTGGTGACGCACCCATGTGCTACATCGGAACGTAGCAGGCCCTGAAACGTGCAATAGTCCGCGCTCCCTGACGTCTCCCATCGACGCCGGTGCCCCCGCGCAACGAATGTCATCCGGACCTAAGTCGGCGGCGGATGAGAGGCTGGGCGCATGACCCGAGACTGGCGTGAGCGATTCGAAGCCGCTTATCCCAACACCACGGACTTTCTAGGCGGAGATGCCGATGCCTTCGATTTCTCGATTGGCGCCATCAACCTCGTTGGTGGCCAGAGCATTCGACTCCAGCAGTCCGGTGTCACCGCGATCGTCGGAGCAAACAACGTCGGCAAATCGACGATCCTCCGCGAGCTGATTGAAAGGCTTGATCATCGTCCGGGCTTTGCTGAGCTGCCAAAGATCGCAGTCCAATCCCTTGAGCTGAACCGTCGTGGCGATACCAAGGACCTTATCGCCTGGCTGGGGAGCAACGCGAGCCTGGTCTCGAAGGGCTCCTCGATGGGTTTCCAGCGATCTCAGACTGGCATCGAAACGCCTCAGTCGCTGGCGAAGGGATGGCGGCCGACATCGGAGGGGCTTGGCCCGCTCCGTCCGTTTCTGGCGTTCTATGGTGACGCCCAGGGCCGGTTCTCAATCGGAGGGGCTGCAGAGATGCGGGAGTCCGCAGGAGACCCGCCGCTGCATCCGGTGCATCATCTCCAAGATTCGCGAGTTCTCATGGAGGAAGTCAGCGCCGTATCCCAGCAGATCTTTGGCCCGAAGCTGACTCTCGACAATCTTGGGAAAACGATTCGACTTCGCGTAGGCGAGGTCGCGATGGAAGCGCCACGGATCGACAACATTCCACCTGAGTATCGGCAGGCGATGGCTGCACTTCGCCCGTTGGATGAACAGGGTGACGGCATGCGGAGCCTCATGGGTCAGTTGCTTCCTGTGGTCAGCGCTGCATATCGGGTGATTGTGATCGATGAACCGGAGGCGTTTCTGCATCCTCCGCAGGCGCATGCACTCGGCGTTGAACTCGGTCGTATCGCGGTGCAGAGCGACATTCAAATCCTCGTCGCCACTCACGATCGCAGCCTGTTGACAGGCCTCCTCGACTCTGGTGTGGACGTTTCGGTCGTTCGGCTCGCTCGAGGGGATGGTGCTGCGAAGGCAAGTCGGCTCGATTCCGCTGAACTCAGAGCATTGTGGTCAGATCCCGTTCTGAAATACACCAACGTCCTTGACGGTCTGTTCCACCGGCTTGTGGTAGTCGCCGAGGCTGAAGGTGATTGTGCCTTCTTGGCAGCAGCACTCGACTGCGAGGGACGGGAAGAAAGTCCGCTGCCGCGGAACGAGATTCTCTTCGTTCCTACAGGTGGCAAGGATGGCATGGCGAAGGTGTGTGCTGCGCTCAATGCTGTGGATGTTCCAGTGGTTGCCGCGCCTGATCTAGACATGCTGTCGGACCGGTCAAAGCTCCGCGCTCTTGTCGAGGCGGTGGGAGGGGCCTGGACCGACGACATGGAGCGGGATTGGACTGTAGCGACCGCCAGCATGCGCTCGGCCCGTGAGCCTGCCCGCGTTGGCCATGTGCTCGACGCTGTAACCTCCGCCCTTGAAGACAACCGAGATGAGCCGTACTCGTCGGCCTATCGCGAAATCGTGCTGGCACAGCTTCGTACGAGTGGGTCCCCTTGGGGGTCGGTGAAAGAGCACGGGATGTCGGCGTTTCGAGGCGACGCTCGTAGGGCGGCTGCGGACCTCCTGCGTCAGCTCGACGCCATCGGCGTAGTGCTCGTGGAGCAAGGTGAACTCGAGCGCCTAGCCCCTGAAGTTGCAGTTCGAAAGGGGCCGGGCTGGCTCCACGCGGCGCTGTCCGAACGGGCCCAGTGCAATGCAACGACGCAGGCCCATGTTGACCGCGTTATTGCGGCGGGCAAGCGTGGCCTAGTGCCTCAACGAGACGGTTGAGTTTGCACGACGCACACATCGCGTGCCCGTGGTGCTACATCGGCAAGCGCCACCTCGAGGCCGGCCTCGCCGCGCTCGGCGACGACGCGCCCGACGTGGAGATCGAGTACCACTCGTTCGAACTGTCGCCCGACACCCCGCTCGACTTCGAGGGTTCGACGACCGAGTACCTCTCGAAGGCCAAGGGCCTGCCCCTCGAGCGCGTCGAGCAGATGCTCGACCACGTGACCGGCGTCGCCGCGCATGCCGGGCTCGACTACCACTTCGAGACCGTCGCGCACGTGAAGACGCTGAAGGGCCACGAGCTGCTGCACCTCGCGAAGGCGCACGGCGTGCAGCTCGAGATGAAGGAGCGCCTGCTGAAGGCGTACTTCACCGAGGGCGGCCGGGTGAACCGGATCGAGGAGCTCGTGGGGTGGGCCGAGGAGCTCGGCATCGACGCCGCGGAGGCACGCGACGCGCTCGAGTCGGGGCGCTACGCCGACGACGTCCAGGCCGACATCGCGCAGGCGCGGGCGTACGGCATCCAGGGCGTGCCGTTCTTCGTGTTCGAGGGCAAGTACGGCGTCTCGGGCGCGCAGCCCGCCGAGGTCTTCTCGCAGGTGCTCGCACAGGTCGACGGCGAGCGCGAGGGCGCCGCCGCGTGAGCGCCTCCGAGCGCACGGATGCCACGGTGCCGACGGATGCCGCGCCGCAGGAGCACCCGACGACGGATGCCGCACCGGCCCCGTTCACGATGCTCGGCGACGCCTCGGCCATGGCCTGCGAGGGCGACGCCTGCCTGATCCCCGGCTCACCCCTGCCCGACCCTGCGACCTGACCGTCCCTCGCCCACCCGGCGCCGAGGTCGCGCGAATCGACCCGCGGCCCGCCCCGCGAGTCGATTCGCGCGACATCGGCGGGTGCGCGCGGTGGGCGCGCGCGGCGGGCGGCTACTCGGGGTCGCTGATGTCGGCGACGGTCGCGTCGAGCGCGCGGATCAGGGCGTCCGCATCGACGAAGAGGCTGCGGCCGTGCTCGCCGGCGCCCATCGACACCCGCCGGCCGACGATCGCCAGGTCGGCGACGACCGGCCACTCCGTGCTCGAGCCGAGCGGCGTGATCGTGCCGCGCTCGTAGCCGGTCGCGGCCAGCGCGAGCGACGCGTCGGGCAGCTGCAGCTTGTTCACGGCGAGGAGCGCGCGCAGCTTCGGCCAGCTGATCTTGCGACCGCCGGGCACGAGGGCGAACACGTAGGTGTCGTCGCTGCGCTTGACGACGAGCGACTTCACGATGTCGCCCGGCGTGATGCCCAGCAGCTCCGCGGCCTCCTCGAGGCTGCGCGCCGCGGGGCGCTGGATCACCTCGATGTCGAGCCGCCGCTCCGCGGCATCCGCCCGCACGCGTTCGACGCCCTCGAGTCCCTCGAACCGCGCCATCGACGTCCTCCCCGCTCTCGGCCTGTCCGCATCCTACGTGCCCACGTGGCGCGCTCGGCCGGATCGGGCCGTCCGTCTGGGAGAATCGAAGGCGATGCCAACGACCACGACCCCCGCCCGCCCGCTCTCGATCGGCGGCCTCGACCTCGAGGTGCCGGTCGTGCTCGCGCCCATGGCGGGCATCACGAACACCGCGTTCCGGCGGCTCTGCCGCGAGTTCGGCGCCGGACTGTACGTCTCCGAGATGATCACGAGCCGCGCGCTCGTCGAGCGCACGCCCGAGTCGATGCGCCTCATCACGCACCACGAGTCCGAGACGCCCCGCTCGATCCAGCTGTACGGCGTCGACCCGAAGACCGTCGCCGAGGCCGTCACGATGCTCGTCGCCGAGGACCGCGCCGACCACATCGACCTGAACTTCGGCTGCCCGGTGCCCAAGGTCACGCGCAAGGGCGGGGGAGCGGCGCTGCCGTGGAAGTCGGGCCTGTTCCGCGACATCGTCGAGGGTGCGGTGCGGGCTGCCGGCGACGTGCCCCTCACGGTCAAGATGCGCAAGGGCATCGACGCCGACCACCTCACCTACCTCGAGGCCGGCCGCATCGCCGAGGGCGCCGGCGTCGCGTCGATCGCACTGCACGCCCGCACGGCGGCCGAGTTCTACTCGGGCCAGGCCGACTGGCCGGCGATCGCGAATCTGAAGGAGACGGTCTCCGGCGTGCCGGTGCTCGGCAACGGCGACATCTGGTCGGCCGACGATGCGCTGCGGATGGTCGAGGAGACCGGCTGCGACGGGGTCGTCGTGGGGCGCGGATGCCTCGGCCGGCCGTGGCTCTTCGGCGACCTCGCGGCGGCGTTCCGGGGCGAGCACGTCAAGGCCGAGCCGACGCTCGGCGAGGTGGCGCGGACGTTCCGCCGGCACGCGGAGCTGCTCGCCGACTTCTTCGACAGCGAGGAGCGCGGCTGCCGAGACATCCGCAAGCACGTCGCCTGGTACTTCAAGGGGTATCCGGTCGGCGGCGACCTGCGCGCCCGCCTCGCGACCGTCGAGTCGCTCGCGCAGCTCGACGACCTGCTCGGCACGCTCGACTGGTCGACGCCGTACCCGGGCGAGGGCGCCGAGGGGCCCCGCGGCCGCGCGGGCACGCCGAAGAACCCGGCGCTGCCCGACGGCTGGCTCGCTTCGCAGGACCTGGTGGGCCACGACCGGGCGACGCTCGTCGACGCCGAGCTCGACACGAGCGGCGGCTGAGCGCGTGCGCGACCGACTGTTCGGCGGCTACGACGACGCCGACGCCGAGCGCTACCTGCCCGAGCAGCACGAGAACCGGCGTCGCAGCGACTTCGCTCGCGACCGCGCGCGACTGCTGCACTCGAGCGCCCTGCGCCGACTCGCGGCGAAGACGCAGGTGCTCAGCCCCACCTCCGGGCTGGACTTCGCGCGCAACCGGCTCACGCACTCGCTCGAGGTCGCCCAGGTCGGGCGCGAGCTCGCGACGAGCATCGGGCTCGACCCCGACGTCGTCGACACCGCGTGCCTGGCCCACGACCTCGGCCACCCGCCCTTCGGCCACAACGGCGAGAAGGCGCTGAACGCGTGGGCCGCCGACATCGGCGGCTTCGAGGGCAACGCCCAGACCCTGCGGATCCTGACACGGCTCGAGCCGAAGGTGTTCTCGCCCGATGGCCGCTCGCTCGGGCTGAACCTCACGCGCGCGAGCCTCGACGCGAGCTGCAAGTACCCGTGGGCCGAGGCCGCGGGCGTCGGCGACCCCAGCGGCCGCACGAAGTTCGGGTTCTACGCCGACGACATCGACGTCTTCGAGTGGATGCGGCGGGGCGCGCCCGAGCGGCGCCTCTGCATCGAAGCCCAGGTCATGGACCTCTCGGACGACATCGCCTACTCGGTGCACGACTTCGAGGACGCCGTCGTCGGCGGCTACATCGACGTGGCGGCGCTCGGGCGCCGGGTCGACCACGACGAGCTCGTCGACTCGATGGTCGAGTGGATCGGCGGGGCGTTCGGGCACGACGAGCTCATCGCCGCGTTCGACCGGCTCGACACCCTCGACGTGTGGCTCTCGGAGTGGACGGGCAGTCGCCGCGACCAGGCGGCCCTGAAGAACCTGACGAGCCAGCTCATCGGGCGCTTCGCGCACGCGGCCACCGAGGCCACGCGCGCGCACCACCCCGTCGCGAGCCTCATCCGCTTCGACGCCGACGTCGTGGTCCCGCGCGGCATCCAGGCCGAGATCGCGGTGCTCAAGGGCATCGTGGCCGCCTTCGTGATGTCGCGGAACACGCGCCAGCCGATCTACTCGCAGCAGCGCCAGGTGCTCACGACCCTCGCCGACGCCCTCCATGCGACCGGCGACGCGCACCTCGACGCGGGCTTCGCGGAGGACTGGCGCGCCGCAGCGGATGACGCGGCCCGCACGCGCGTCGTCGTCGACCAGGTCGCGAGCCTCACCGACCAGTCCGCTCTGGCCTGGTACGAGCGGCTCGTGCAGCGATGAGGTCCGGACCGGGCCCCGTGGCCGGATCCGCGGAATAGGATTGACGACATGGCGGGCCGCATTCGACAGAGCGATGTCGAGGAGGTCAAGGCCCGCACGAACATCGCCGACATCGTCGGCGAGCACGTCTCGCTGAAGTCGGCCGGCGTCGGCTCGATGAAGGGCCTCTGCCCGTTCCACGACGAGCGCAGCCCGAGCTTCCACGTGCGCCCGCAGCTCGGGTTCTACCACTGCTTCGGCTGCGGGGAGTCGGGCGACGTCTACACGTTCCTGCAGCGCATGGACCACGTGACCTTCACCGAGGCCGTCGAGCGGCTCGCCGGGCGGATCGGCTTCGAGCTGCACTACGAGGACGGCGGCCAGCACGAGGGCCCGGGCAACCGCGCCCGGCTGCTCGCGGCCAACAGCGCCGCCGAGGAGTGGTTCGTCGAGCAGCTCACCACGCCCGAGGCGGAGGTCGGCCGGCGGTTTCTCGGCGAGCGCGGCTTCGACGCCGAGGCCGCCCGGCACTTCGGGGTCGGCTTCGCACCCAAGAGCTGGGAGTCGCTCACGCGCCACCTGCGCGGCAAGGGCTTCACGACCGAGGAGCTCGCGGCGTCGGGCCTCGTGTCGCAGGGCGACCGGGGCGTCTACGACCGCTTCCGCGGCCGGCTGATCTGGCCGATCCGAGACGTGACCGGGCAGACCGTCGGCTTCGGCGCCCGCAAGCTGCTCGAGGACGACCCCGGGCCGAAGTACCTCAACACGCCCGAGACCGCGGTCTACCACAAGGCGCAGGTGCTGTACGGGCTCGACCTCGCCAAGCGCGAGATCTCGAAGACCCACCGCGTCGTCGTGGTCGAGGGGTACACCGACGTCATGGCCTGCCACCTCGCCGGCGTGACCACCGCGATCGCGACGTGCGGCACGGCGTTCGGCGTCGACCACATCAAGGTGCTGCGCCGCGTGCTCGGCGACGACTCGGCCGACGGCGAGGTCGTCTTCACGTTCGACGGCGACGCCGCCGGGCAGAAGGCGGCGATGCGCGCCTTCGCCGAGGAGCGCAGGTTCGCCGCACAGACCTTCGTCGCCGTCGCCCCGGACGGCCTCGACCCGTGCGATCTCCGGCTCGCGCGCGGCGACGCGGCCGTGCGCTCGCTCGTGGACACCCGCACGCCCATGTTCGAGTTCGTCATCCGCCACACGCTCGCTCGCTTCGACCTCGAGACGGTCGAGGGCAGGGTCGCGGCGCTCCGGGCCGCCGCCCCCGTGGTCGCGGAGATCCGCGACGCCTCGCTGCGACCTGGCTACACGCGCGAGCTCGCCCGCATGCTCGGCATGGAGCTCGACGAGGTGACCCGCGCGGTGCGCGCCGCCGGGTCGCGGGCCCGGAACGGAGCTGGTGGTGGCGACGAGCGCCGATCGGGCGGTGGGGCGGGCGGTCGCGACGAGCCGCGGGCCGGTGGCTCCGGCCCCGCCTGGCCGCCGGGGCCCGGCGGCGCTCCCGCCCGCGGACCGGAGGACGGCGGATTCGACCCTGCGATCGCCGTGGCGACCGAGGACCGTCCGTTCTCGATCGCCCAGCTGCCGGCGGATCCGGCGACCCGGCTCGAGCGCGACGCGCTCCAGGCGATGCTCCAGTACCCCGAGCTCGTGGGCGAGGAGCTGCTCCGCCACGGCGTGGACTGCCGGTTCGGCAACGGCACGCTCGCGGTGGTGCGCGACGGCGTCGCGTCGGTGCTGGCCGCGGCATCCGTCTCGACCTCCACGACCGGTGCGCCGGTCGCGACCCGCACGATCACGGTCGACCGCGTCGTCGCCGAGGTGCCGCCGCCGTTCGCCTCCATCGTGCAGCAGCTCGCCGTCTTGCCCGTGCCGCAGCGCAGCGGCGCGGAACTCGAGGGCTGGGCCCGCGGCGTGGTCGGCTCGCTCGTGGACCGCGAGCTGCTCCGCCAGAAGCAGGAGCTGCTCGGACGGCTCCAGCGGACCGATCGCGCGGACACCGCGACCTACGCCATGATCCAGCGCGCCCTCGTCGAGATCGAGGGCGAACGGCGGGCGCTGCGCGGCGACTGACCGGGCGGCCCGACGGTGGGCGCCGACCGCTCCCGGCGTGCTCGGGGCGACCGGCTCCCGCGGGCGCCACCGCGTGCGGATCGACGATCGTCGGATGCGAGGACTGCTCATCGTGTGCGCTCCCCGAGGGGGGCAAGGTTGCAGATCGATCACATTCAGGCCCCGGGAGCTCCCCAGCACACCCTCGCGATCAGCCCCGTGTGCTAGCTCTGGGAGATACGCGATCGCGCGGCGGTGAACCCGCGTGCGCGGTCCCACTCGACAGGAAGAGGTAGACGGATATGGCATCCGCATCCACGAACCGCCGGCGCGTCCTCGCGCTCGCTGCGGGCTTGTCCGCCGCGACGCTCGCGCTCGCGGGCTGCTCGGCCGGCGGCGCCGACGAGGAGAGCTCGTCGGGCGGTGGCACGCTGACCATCGGCACCACCGACAAGATCACGACGCTCGACCCCGCGGGCTCGTACGACAACGGCTCCTTCGCGGTCATGAACCAGGTGTTCCCGTTCCTGATGAACTCGCCGTACGGCACCTCCGACGTCGAGCCCGACATCGCCGAGTCGGCCGAGTTCACCTCGCCGACCGAGTACACCGTCACGCTGAAGTCGGGCCTGACGTTCGCCAACGGCAACGACCTGACGAGCTCGGACGTGAAGTTCTCGTTCGACCGCCAGCTCGCGATCGCCGACGAGAACGGCCCCTCGGCGCTGCTCTACAACCTCGACTCGGTCGACGCGCCCGACGACACGACCGTCGTGTTCAACCTCAAGAGCGAGAACGACCAGATCTTCCCGCAGATCCTCTCGAGCCCGGCCGGCCCCATCGTGGACGAGGACGTGTTCTCCGCCGACGAGCTCACCGCCGACGAGGACATCGTCGACGGCAACGCCTTCGCCGGCCAGTACGTGATCACGAGCTACGACTTCAACAACCTCGTGGCGTACAAGTCGAACCCGGACTACGAGGGTCTCCTCGGCGCACCCGACACCGAGACGGTCAACGTCAAGTACTACGCCGACGCGTCGAACATGAAGCTCGACGTCCAGGAGGGCAACATCGACGTCGCGTTCCGCAGCCTCTCGGCGACGGACATCGACGACCTCCGAGGGAACGACGCCGTCAAGGTCGTCGAGGGCCCCGGCGGCGAGATCCGCTACATCGTGTTCAACTTCAACACGCAGCCCTACGGCGCCGAGACGCCCGAGGCCGACGAGGCCAAGGCCCTCGCCGTCCGCCAGGCCGTCGCCGACCTCCTCGACCGCGAGGAGATCGCCGACCAGGTCTACAAGGGCACCTACACGCCGCTGTACTCCTACGTGCCGGACGGCCTGACGGGCGCGATCAAGCCGCTGCAGGACATGTACGGCGACGGCTCGGGCGGCCCCGACGCCGACAAGGCGGCGCAGACCCTCGAGGACGCGGGCGTCGAGACCCCCGTCGAGCTGAACCTGCAGTACTCGAACGACCACTACGGTCCGTCCTCGGGCGACGAGTACGCGCTGATCAAGGACCAGCTCGAGGCGACCGGCCTCTTCACCGTGAACCTGCAGACCACCGAGTGGGTGCAGTACTCGAAGGACCGCACGTCCGACGTCTACCCGGAGTACCAGCTCGGCTGGTTCCCGGACTACTCCGACGCCGACAACTACCTGAGCCCGTTCTTCCTGACGGACGTCAACTTCCTCGGCAACCACTACTCGAACCCCGAGGTCGACGACCTCATCCTCGAGCAGTCGGTGACCCAGGACGCGGACGCGCGCACCGCGCTCATCGAGGAGATCCAGGAGAAGGTCGCCGCCGACCTGTCGACCGTGCCGTACCTGCAGGGTGCGCAGGTCGCGGTCGTGGGTGCGGACGTCTCCGGCACCGAGGACACGCTCGACGCGTCGTTCAAGTTCCGCTACGGCGCCCTCTCGAAGGGCTGACGCGGACGAGACGCTAGAGTCTCCTACACGAAACAGGAACGGGCGGCCCGCTTCTCCACGGAGCGGGCCGCCCGCCTTCGAGTCCAGAATGGCGAACATGGCTTCAACGGTGACCGCGCCGCCGGCTTCCGGCGGCACCGCGCCCACCCGGCGCGTCCCACGATCGGCGGGGGGTGGTCTCGGGCGGTACATCCTGGTCCGCGCCCTGCTCATCATCCCGACCGTCTTCATCCTCGTGACGCTCGTCTTCGTCGCGATGCGTGCGACGGGCGACCCGATCACGGCCGCACTCGGCGACCGGCTCACGGCGGCGCAGCTGCAGGAGCGCATCCACGAGGCGGGCTACGACCGGCCGATCATCGTGCAGTACTTCGAGTACGTCGGCCAGATCTTCACCGGCGACTTCGGCACGACGATCAGCGACAACCGCCCCGTCGTGCAGGTCCTGCTCACGTACGGCAGCGCGACGCTCGAGCTGGTGTTCTACTCGCTCATCGTCGCCTTCATCGTCGGCATCCCGCTCGGCATGGTGGCGGCCTACTTCCGCGACCGCGGGCAGGACGCAGCGCTGCGCGTGTTCGCGATCCTCTGCTACGCGACCCCCGTCTTCTTCGCCGGCATGCTGCTGAAGCTGATCTTCTCGGTCTGGCTCGGCTGGCTTCCCGTCGCGGGGCGCGCCTCGACGCGCGCCGAGCTGCAGATGCAGTTGCTGCCCGACCCCTCCGGCCTCTACACGATCGACGCGATCCGCACCGGGAACCCCGCGGTGCTCGGCGACGTGCTCGCGCACGCCGTGCTGCCGGCCATCGCGCTCGGGCTGCTCACCGCGGGCGTCTTCCTCCGACTGGTGCGCACCAACGTCATCGGCACGCTCGCGACGGACTACGTCGACGCGGCGCGCTCCCGCGGCGTCAGCGAGTACCGGCTCGTCCGCCGGCACGCGTACCGCCCGGCCCTCATCCCGATCATCACCGTCATCGGCCTGCAGATCGCGCTGCTGCTCGGTGGCGCGGTGCTGACCGAGACCACGTTCGAGTGGAAGGGACTCGGCTTCCAGCTCGCCGAGTACCTCCAGGCACGCGATTTCATCGCCGTGCAGGGCATCGTCGCCCTGCTCGCCGTGATCGTGGCGCTGACCAACTTCATCGTCGACGTCATCGCGGCGCTCATCGACCCGAGGGTGAGGTACTGACATGACCGGCACCGCAACCGCCGCCCCCAGCGCCGGCCACCGCTGGCGCGATCGCATCCCGGTCGTGCACCAGCTCCGCCAGAGCGTGGGCCTCCAGCGCGGCATGCTCGTGACGGGCCTCGTGATCACGACCGTGTTCGTGCTCACGGCCATCTTCGCGCCCCTCCTCGCCCCGTACGGCTACAACCAGCTCCGCGGCCCGGACGGGCTGTTCGGCGCGCAGCAGCCGCCGTCGCCCGAGCACCTGCTCGGCACGACCGTCGGAGGGTACGACGTGCTCTCGCGCGTGATCTGGGGCACCCAGACGGCGATCCTCGTGATCATCGTCGCCGTCGCCCTGTCGATCTTCGCCGGCGTGTTCCTCGGCCTCGTGTCCGGCTACCTCGGGGGATGGCTCGACCGGGTGCTCGTCGTCATCTGCGACGCCATCTACGCGTTCCCGTCGCTGCTGCTCGCGATCGTGATGGCGATCGTCATCTCGGGCGGCCAGTCGAACCTCTGGGGCGGCATCCTCGCCGCCGCGATCTCGATCACGGTCGTCTACATCCCGCAGTACTTCCGCGTGATCCGCGCCGAGACCGTGCGGATGAAGGCGGAGGCGTTCGTGGAGTCGGCGAAGGTGCTCGGCGCCTCGAATCCGCGCATCATCTTCCGGCACATCCTCCGGAACGCCACGCGGACGCTTCCGCTGCTGTTCACGCTCAACTCGTCCGAGGCGATCCTCACCCTGGCCGGCCTGGGCTTCCTCGGGTTCGGCATCGAGCCGACCGCGGCGGCCGAGTGGGGCTACGACCTGAACAAGGCGCTCTCCGACGTGACCAGCGGGATCTGGTGGACGGCGCTCTTCCCGGGCCTCGCGATCGTGATCACGGTGCTCGGCATCACGCTCGTCGGCGAGAGCCTGAACGACCTGGCCGACCCGCGCCTGCGCGGACGACGCCGGGTCGCACAGGCGGCGGGCGAGGTCGCCGAGACCTCGGTCGTGCCGGGCGGCACCCTCGACGCGGGCCCCGGCGGCCTCGACGGCCTCGAGGACGGGGAGACATTCGACGAGCACGGGATCGAGGTCAGGCAATGAGCACGGTGGTCGACATCCAGGGCCTGGGCGTCTCGTTCTCGACGGACGCGGGCGCCGTCAAGGCGGTCGACGACGTGAGCCTCTCCGTCGAGCGCGGCGAGGTGCTCGCGATCGTCGGCGAGTCCGGGTCGGGCAAGACGGTGACCGCGAAGACGATCCTCGGCCTCCTCCCCGAGACGGCGACGACGTCCGGCGCCGTCGTGCTCTCCAACCGCGAGGGCACCGACGAACAGGATGTCATGTCGCTGAGCGGGGCGGAGCTCCGCGGCGTCCGCGGCACCGACGTGGCGATGGTCTTCCAGGAGCCGTCGACCGCGCTGAACCCCGTCTACACCGTCGGCTGGCAGATCATGGAGGGCCTCCGCGCCCACGGGAAGGTCACGAAGGCGGAGGCGCGGAAGCGGGCGATCGACATCCTCGGCCGCGTCGGGATCCCCGACCCCGAGGACCGCATCGACCACTACCCGCACCAGTTCTCGGGCGGCCAGAAGCAGCGCATCGTCATCGCGATGGCGCTCGTGCTCGAGCCCGGGCTGATCGTCGCCGACGAGCCGACCACCGCGCTGGACGTCACGGTGCAGGCCGAGATCCTCGACCTGCTGCGCCGCGTCCGCGACGAGTTCGGCACGGCGATCGTGCTGATCACCCACAACATGGGCGTCGTGGCCGACCTCGCCGACCGGGTCGCGGTGATGTACCGCGGCCGCGTCGTCGAGGAGGCCGACGCCCGCGAGCTGTTCGCCGACCCCAAGGCCGAGTACACGAAGTCGCTGCTTTCGGCCGTGCCCTACGTCGGGCACGGTGCGGCCCGGGCCGTCGAGCGGGCCGCCGCGCGCCCGGCCGACTGGCTCGAGCAGCAGCCGGTGGTCGAGGCTCGCGGGCTCGAGATCGAGTACCCGGGGCGTCTCGGGCGAGCCGGCTTCCGCGCGGTCGACGGGGTCGACCTCGTCATCCGCCCGGGCGAGGTGCTCGGGCTGGTCGGCGAGTCGGGCTCCGGCAAGACCACGATCGGCCGGGCGATCGCCGGGCTGACCCGGGTGACGGGCGGGTCGCTCCGCGTGCTCGGCCACGAGATGCTCGGCATCCGCGAGCGGCAGTTCCGCCCCTCGCGCAGCCGGATCGGGTTCGTGTTCCAGGACCCGGCCTCGAGCTTCAACCCACTGCTCACGATCGCGGAGTGCGTCGCCGAACCGCTCGTCATCCACGACCGCGCGGTCGACGCGCGCGACGCGCGGCCACGCGTGAACGAGTTGCTCGAGGCCGTGCAGCTGCCGGCCGCGTACGGCGATCGGTACCCGCACGAGCTGTCGGGCGGACAGCGGCAGCGTGCGAGCCTCGCTCGCGCGATCGCGCTCGAGCCCGAGCTGCTCATCGCCGACGAGCCCACCTCAGCGCTCGACGTGTCGGTGCAGGCCCGCGTGCTCGAGCTCTTCTCCGAGCTGCAGCGCGAATTCGGCTTCGCCTCGCTGTTCATCAGCCACGACCTCGCCGTCGTCGACCTGCTCGCCGACCGGATCGCGGTGCTGTACCGCGGTCGGCTCGTCGAGGAGGGCACCGGCGCCGAGGTGCTCGGCGCGCCGAAGGATCCGTACACTCAGCGGCTGCTCGCCTCGCTGCCCGTGCCCGACCCGGTGGCGCAGGCCGAGCGTCGCGAGGAGCTCCACCGCATCCGCGAGGCGGCGGCGCGATGAGTCGCCCGGCCGCGCACGGCTACCCGGTCGTCGTCAGCGACCTGTCGGTCGAGTACCCCGCCCGCAGCGTGAGCGCGGCGCACGTCGCGCTCCACGGCGTCGACTTCCGGGTCGCGCCCGGCGAGGTGCTCGGCATCATCGGCTCGGCCGGCAGCGGGACGACGACGCTCGCCCGCGTGCTCTCCGGGGCCGCGTTCGAGCCGTCGCCGGCCGGCGGCGAGGTGCGGCCCGTGATCACGGGCGGCGAGGCCACGGTGCTGAACCGTCCGCTCCGGGGCATCTCGAAGCGGAAGCTCAACGAGCTCCGCTTCCACGTCGGCTACCTCGCGCAGGACGCCTCCACCACGTTGCCGTCGGATCGCACGGTGGCGGAGATCATCGGCGAGCCGATCCTCGAGCGGGACCACCGGTACAACCGGGCGGCGCTCGCGACGCGGGTCGCCACGATGCTCGACTCCGTGCGGCTGCCGCTCGGGATGCTCGAGAAGTTCCCGTACCAGCTGAGCGGCGGCCAGCGGCAGCGCGTCGCGCTCGCGCGGGCGCTGGTCCTCGGACCGTCGCTGCTCATCGCCGACCAGCCGACGGCGGGCATCGACGTCACCGTGCGCGACGCGGTGTCGCACCTGCTCACCGAGCTGCGCGACGGTCACACGTTCTCGGCGATCGTCATCTCGCACGACCTGCCCGTGCTGCGCCAGGTGGCGGACCGCCTCGCGGTGCTCGACCAGGGCCGGGTCGTGGCGATCGGCACGATGGACGAGGTGTTCGACGACCCGTCGCACCCGTACGTGAAGGCCCTCGCGGGTGCGATCGACGACGGGCACGCCCGTGTCGAGGACCCGGCACCGGACCGCCTTCGGTGAGCACGGGCGAGTCCGCGACCGGCCGGCACCGGCCGGTCGCCGGGGCGCCGGGGGTTGCCGCCCGGACGGGTGCTCGGCCTGAGCCCGGGCCGGTCGCGATCGAGCCCGAGGCGCAGCCGGCGTTCGTCGCGGCGGCGCGGTCGGCGGGCGCCGACGTGCAGCCGCTGTCGGCCGCGACCCGGGGGCTCGTGTGGACGAGCTCGTCGGGGGAGGGCGACCTCGAGGCCGTCCTCGCCGCACACCCGGGCATCTCGTGGGTGCAGCTGCCGTGGGCGGGCGTCGACGCCTTCTCGGGCCTGCTCGCCCGCCACCGCGGCGACGGTCGCACCTGGACGAGTGCGAAGGGCGCGTACGCCCAGCCGGTCGCGGAGCATGCGCTCGCCCTGACGCTCGCGGTGCTGCGGGAACTCCCGCGCCGTGTGCGGGCCACGGGCTGGGAGGCCGACGAGCGCGGCCGCAGCCTCTACGGCGCCCGGGCCGTGATCGTCGGGGCCGGCGGCATCGCCGTCGAACTGCTGCGCCTCGTGGCGCCCTTCGACGTGCGCGCGACCGTCGTGCGACGGGCTGATGCCCCGGTGCCGGGTGCCGCCCGGACGCTGACGTTCGACCGCCTCCACGAGGCGCTGGCCGATGCCGAGGTCGTCGTCGTCGCGGCGGCGCTGACGGCCGAGACCCGTGGTCTCCTCGGCGCGTCGGCGTTCGCCGCGATGCCCGACGGCGCCGTCCTCGTGAACGTCGCCCGCGGGGCGGTCGTCGACACCGACGCCCTCGTCGCGGCGCTCGCCTCCGGCCGGCTCGCGGGCGCCGGCCTCGACGTGACGGAGCCGGAACCGCTGCCCTCGGGGCATCCGCTGTGGCGCGCGTCGAACTGCCTCGTGACGCCGCACGTCGCCGACACGGAGGCGATGACGGTGCCGCTGTTCGCCCGCCGCATCGCGGAGAACGCGGCGGCGTTCCTCGGCCACGGAGCCTTCGCCGGGCGCATCGATCTCGGGGCCGGATACTGACCGACGTGAGGCGGTCTCGGATTGGGAGTCCGGCGATCGCTTTGCTAGAGTATCTCTGCGCGCAGCGCGCGATCCTCCATAGCTCAATTGGCAGAGCAATCGGCTGTTAACCGATAGGTTCTTGGTTCGAGTCCAAGTGGGGGAGCAGCAGAAGGCCCGGTCCACGACCGGGCCTTCGTCGTCTCCGGCGGAGGCCGATCCGGTCTCCGGCGGAGGCCGATTTGCGCCGCGCGGCGCGTCCCGGTCAACTGGGGGAGTGAGCACCCCCGACGTCGACGCCTCCGTGCGCGGCGCGCGCCGGGACGGGATCGCCGTGGGGCTCGCGACCGCCGCCTACGGCATCTCGTTCGGCGCGCTGTCGGTCGCGTCGGGGCTCGACGTCTGGCAGACGTGCGTCCTGAGCCTCGTGATGTTCACCGGGGGATCGCAGTTCGCGCTCGTGGGCGTCCTCGGCGCGGGCGGGGCCGCGGCCGGCGGCTCGGCGATCGCCGCGGCGGCGCTGCTCGGCGTGCGGAACGTCGTCTACGGCATGCGCATGCGCCCGGTGGTCGGCGAGCGCGGCGTCGCGCACCGGGTCGCGGCCGCGTGGCTCACGATCGACGAGTCCACCGCGGTGGCGCTGGCGCAGACGACCGAGCGCGGTGCGCGGGTGGGCTTCTGGGTCACGGGCCTCGCGATCTTCGTCGGCTGGAACGCGACGACGCTCGCCGGCGCGCTCATCGGCGACGCGCTCGGCGACACCCGCGCCTACGGCCTCGACGCGGCCGCGGCGGCGGCCTTCCTCGGGCTGCTGTGGCCGCGGCTGAAGCGACTGCAGGCCGGCGCCGTGGCGGTGCTCGCCGCCGTGGTCGCGACGGTCGCGACGCCGGCGCTGACGCCCGGGCTGCCCGTGCTCGTCGCGGCGGTGGTCGCGGTCGTCGTCGGCTGGTTCGACCTGTTCCGCCGGCGGGAGGACGCGCGATGACGGTGTGGCACGTCGTGCTCGTCGCGAGTACGGCGACGCTCGCCCTGAAGCTCTCCGGTCACCTCGTGCCGGCCGGCTTCCTGGAGCGCGAGCGTCCGGCCCGCATCGCGGACCTGCTCACGGTCGCCCTGCTCGCGGCGCTGATCGCGGTGCAGACGCTCGGCGACGGGCAGGCGCTGACGGTCGACGCGCGCGTGCCCGCGCTCGTCGTCGCGGCCGCCCTCTACGCCGTGCGCACGCCGTTCATCGTGGTCGTCGGGGTGGCGGCGGCGGTGGCCGCCGGCATCCGGTTCGTCGGCTGAGCGCTCCGGCCGCCCGGTTCCGGCACTCGACGACGGATGCCGCGGCTCAGGCCTCGAGGTCGTCGACGCCCGGCATCCAGCTCGACCCGGGCCGCCCCCAGCCGCGCTTGCGCGTGATCTTCTGCACGATGCGCTGGTCGTGGTCGTCGAGCCGGTCCAGGTAGAGCACGCCGTCGAGGTGGTCGTACTCGTGCTGGAAGATGCGCGCAAGCCATCCCTCCGCCGAGATCTCGTACGCCTCGCCCTCGAGGTCCGTGGCCCGCAGGATCGCACGCTCCGCGCGACGCAGTGCGAACCGCTCGCCCGGGAACGACAGGCATCCCTCGGACTCCTCGTCCTCGTCGGGCATGCCGGGCTCGAGCGGCGAGATCCACAGCTCCGGGTTGATCGCGACGCCGCGCCACTCGCGGTCGTCCTCGTCGATCCAGCCGTAGGTGAAGACGCGGAGGGGCACCCCGACCTGTGGGGCCGCGAGCCCGACGCCGGGCGCGGCATCCATCGTCTCGAACAGGTCGCGGACCAGGGCCCGGATCTCGTCGTCGATGGACTCGACCGGCGACGCCGGCGCGTGGAGCACGGGGTCGCCCGTGATTCGGATCGGGAGCACGGCCATTCGCCAAGGATATCGACGGACGAGCCGGTAGGGTCGAGGGGTGGATCCGGACCTCAGCGAGCTCACCGAGCTGATTCCGCTCGATCCGACGCAGTTCATCGGGATCCCGCTCGCGCTCGTCGGAGCGGTCTTCCTGTCCCTCGGGGCCCAGTTCCAGCACCGCGGCGTGGTCAAGGTCGAGGCGAACACCGCCGACACGCTCGGCAAGGGCCTCAGCGGCCGCCAGCTGGCGCTCCTGCTGGCGCGCCCGTCGTGGGTGCTCGGCACGCTCATGCTCGGTCTGGCCATCGCGTTCCAGCTCTCGAGCCTGTATTTCGCGCCCCTCATCGTCGTGCAGCCGCTCGGCGCGCTGGCGCTCGTGATCACGTCGATCCTCAACTCCCGCCTCAACCACGTGAGCCTGAACCGCAGGTCGGTCATGGCGATCGTCATGTGCGTGGGCGGCGTCTTCGTGTTCGTCGGGGTCGCCGCGTTCACGGCCGTCGACAAGCCCGTGCAGGCGCGGCAGCTGATCACGATCCTGATCATCCTCGCGGTGGTGCTCACCGCGGCCGCCATCACCTTCGCGCTCTTCCGCCAGCGCATCCGCGCCGTGTTCTACGTGCTCATGGCCGGCGTGCTCTACGGCTTCGTCGCCACGCTCGCGAAGGTCGTGCTCGCGCGGGTCGACCAGGGCGACTTCGAGTGGCTCACGCTGCTCTGCGTCGTCGCCCTGCTCGCCGCCACCGCGCTCGGCGCCTACTTCGTGCAGAACGCGTACGCCAGCGGCCCGCCCGACCTCGTGATCGCCGGCCTCACGGTCGTGGACCCGATGGTGGCGGTGCTCATCGGCATCGTCGTGCTCGACGAGGCGTCGCAGGCGCCGCCGTGGGCGATCGTCACGTTCGTGATCACCGGCGCCGTCGCGATCTGGGGCGTGTTCCTGCTCGCGAAGAACCACCCGCAGACGCGGCTCTGACGCACGCGCGGCCGCGGCCGGCACGGCACGTTCGCCGCTCATCTGCGCACCGAGAGGCGCGCGAGATCGCTGCTGCGCGGCCCGCTCTCGTAGACTAGGGTCGGTTGAACCCAGTCTGCGCGGCCCGTCACGACCATCGTCGGACGCCGCCGCGGCCCCACCCCGTTCCACGAACAGCGAGGTACAGCACCACGTGTCCGACTCATCGAGCGTGCCCGCCGAACCCGGCCAGGATCGACCCCTCCGGATCCTGATCGGCGCCGACACCTTCGCTCCCGACGTCAACGGCGCAGCCCGGTTCGCCGAGCGCCTCGCCGCGGGCCTCGTCGAGCGCGGTCACGACGTGCACGTCATGGCCCCCGCCGCGAGCCGCAAGCACGGCACGTGGAAGGAGGTGCATGAGGGTCAGGAGCTCACCGCGCACCGCCTGCTGAGCTGGCGCTGGTACCCGCACGACTGGCTGCGCTTCGCGCTCCCGTGGCGCATCAAGCAGAACAGCGCCCGCGTGCTCGACGCCGTGAAGCCCGACGTCGTGCACTTCCAGTCCCACATCGTGGTCGGTCGCGGGCTCTCGATCGAGGCCGCGAAGCGCGGCATCCGCATCATCGGCACGAACCACTTCATGCCCGAGAACATGCTCGAGTTCACGCTCATCCCGAAGGCGTGGCAGGACTGGTCCGTCGGACTCGCCTGGAAGGCGGCACGCCGCACGTTCGGCCGCGCCGAGGCCGTCACGACGCCCACCCGCCGCGCCGCGGACTTCCTCGAGAAGTACACGGGCCTGCACGACGTCCACGCGATCTCGTGCGGCATCGACGCCCACAAGTACTCGCCGAACTGGGAGCCGCGCACCGAGAACCGCATCGTCTTCGTCGGTCGCGTGACGGGCGAGAAGCACATCGACGTGCTCCTCAAGGCCGTGACGCTGCTCCCGGCCGAGCTGGACGTGAAGGTCGAGATCGTCGGCGGCGGCGACCAGAAGCGCAACCTCGAGCACATGGCCGTCGAGCTCGGCATCGCCGACCGCGTGACCTTCACCGGCTACGTGACCGACGAGGAGCTCCGCGAGGCGTACCACCGCGCGTCGGTGCTCGCGATGCCGTCGATCGCCGAGCTGCAGAGCATCGTGACCATGGAGGCCATGGCCTCGGCGCTGCCCGTCGTGGCCGCGAACGCGATGGCCCTGCCGCACCTCGTGCACGACGGCGAGAACGGCTACCTGTTCGAGCCCGGCAGCGCGGAGGACATGGCGGCGAAGCTGCGGCAGGTGCTGGAGGCGTCGCCCGACGACTACAACGCGATGAAGTCGCAGTCGCTCAAGCTCATCAAGGCGCACGACATCACCCGCACGCTCGACACCTTCGAGAGTCTGTATCGTGGTGAGCGCGTGACCGATCCGGTCACCGAGTCGATCCCGGTCATCGTCCCGGACTGAGGTCGCTCGCGGGGCGGTAGCTCAGCCGGTTAGAGCAGTGGACTCATAATCCATCGGTCACGGGTTCAAGTCCCGTCCGCCCTACTCCGAGGTCTTGATTCGATCTGTGGCCGGCCGCAGGCCCGCCGACGACTGCGTCGCGTGCGACCGCGCCGCCGCGATGACCGGCGGACGCGGTGCAGTGCGCCTACTCGTGCTCGGGCAGCATCGGCGGCGACCAACCCGGGTCGCGACCGAGGTGCGCGGCGCGCGCGACGGATGCCGCACCGAAGCGATCTCGGACCGCGTCGAGCACCGTGTCGAGGTGCGCGTCGTCGTCCCAGTCGATCGGCAGCTCCGGGTGCAGGCTGTCGGCGCGCGCCAACTGCGACAGCGAGACCCCGATCAGGGTGATGCCGCGCTCGGCGACCTCGCCCTGCGCGCCGTCGAGCAGCTCTCGGGCGACCGCCAGCAGCACGGCGGTGCGGTCGGTCGCGGGGTGGATCGAGTGCGACCTGGTGGCCCTCGTGAAGTCGCCGAAGCGGAGCCGCAGCACGACCGTGCGGCACACCCGGGCGCCGTCGCGGAGGCGGCGCGCGAGTCGATCGACGATCTGGGTGAGGATGAGTTCGAGTTCCTCGGCGGAGCGCGGGCGACTGCCGAGCGCCCGTTGCGAACCGATGGAGGCGCGGCGGCGGGTGGTCTCGACCGGGCGCGGGTCGCGGAGCCGGGCCAGCGCGTGCAGGTGCGCGCCGGCCGCTCTGCCGAGCAGTTGCTCCGCGCTCGCGGCTTCGAGCTCGGCGAGCTGCCCGACGGTGCGGATGCCGAGCCGGTGCAGCTTCTCGGCGGTGACCGCGCCGACGCCCCACAGCCGTTCCACCGGCAGGGGGAGGAGGAAGGCCGCCTCGCGTTCGGGCTCGACGACCAGCAGCCCGTCGGGCTTGCTGACGGCGCTGGCGACCTTCGCGAGGAACTTGGTCCGAGCGATCCCGACTGAGATCGCCAGCCCGACCTCCGCTCTGACCCGCTCACGCAGTCGAATCGCGATCTGCTCGGGCGTGCCCGCGATGCGTCGGAGACCGCCGACCTCCAGGAACGCCTCGTCGATGGAGAGCCCCTCCACGAACGGCGTCGTGTCGCGGAAGATCGCGAACACGGCACGACTGGCCGTCGAGTAGGCCTCCATCCGCGGCGGAACGACGACGGCACCGGGGCAGAGGTCGCGCGCCTGGCGGCCGCCCATGGCGGTCCGCACCCCGAAGGCCTTCGCCTCGTAGCTCGCCGCCAGCACGACGCCGCCGCCGACGATGACGGGTCGCCCGCGCAGCTCGGGCGCGTCACGCTGCTCGACCGAGGCGTAGAACGCGTCGAGGTCGGCGTGCAGCACGGTCGCCTCGCCCCGCATCCCGTCCTCCCGCCGATCGTCCGTCATGCGGATCGTCGCACGCACCGCGGACACCGGATGCGCCGTTCCCGCCACCGCCTCCCGGGCGCGCGGACGCGCTAGCCGCGGGGAGGCCGAGTCGTGGCATCCGGCCCGCGGACGAGGGCGCGTACGAACGCGACCACCGCCGCCAGGATGCCGACCGCGGAACCGACGATCGCGAGCATGAGCAGCGTGCGCACGACGATGTCCCACGGGAAGGTCGAGTCGCCGAAGTCGAATGGGTAGACCTGCCAGACCCGGATCGTGACCGCGAGGCCGACGCTGGTCGTCACGAAGTCGCCGAGGGCCTTGAGCCACGCGCGATCGAAGATGAACTCGATCAGGTTGACGACGACACCGGTCGCGAGGGAGACGTTGATCCACGGGAGCACGTCGACGGTCTCGGCGGTGAGGAAGGGGAGGACCTGCCACCCCGGCCAGACGTTCACGAACAGCAGGAGGAGCATGCCGACGACGACCCCGATCGCGGAGCCGAGTCGCCGCGCGGCGGGGCTCGCGGCGCGACGCCGTCGTGGCGTCGGCTGCCCGATCTCCTGCGAATCCGCGGTCACGGTGCCAGCATCGCGCTCGATCGGCTCGCGGGCCGGGTCGAACGACCCGCGCGCGTCGCCGAGTTCCGGCGGCGGCACCTGTCGACCGTCCCGCAGCCGAGGGCTCGTGAGGGGCGGACCGCCCAGGCTCACCGGACCGCCGCGGCCTCCGCCTCCGGCGCGTCCGAGAACGCCAGCTTCGGCACGAACGCCAGCACGACGGCCGCGACCGCCGCGGTCGCGCCGCAGACAACCCAGACCGTGACGTAGCCGGCGAAGGTACCCGCCGTTCCCGTCGCGGCCTCGCCGGCGGCGCCGAGGAGCGCGATGCCGAACACGCACGACGCGATCGCCCCGCCGACGGTCTTCACCGAGTTCGTGAGGCCCGTCGCCACGCCCGTCTGCTGCGCCGGAGCGGCCGCGGCGGCGGCGGCCGGCAGCGCCGCGACGAGGGCCCCGGAGCCGATGCCGGCGATGACCATGTTCGTGAGCGCCTGCGGGTACGCGTCGTGGAACGGCAGGAACAGCAGGTAGCCGATCGCGACCATCGCGCTCGCGCCGATGAGCGCGATGCGCGGCGTGACCCACCGCGTCGCCAGCGGGAAGAGCATGGCCCCGACGACGAGCGACAGCACGTACGCCCCGATCAGGAGGGAGGTCTGGAAGCTCGTCGCGCCGAGGCCGTAGCCGACCTCCGCGGCATCCGTCCTGGCGAAGGTCGACAGCGGCGCCTGCGCGCCGAGCACGCTGACGCCGAAGAGGCCCGCGGTGAGGAACACCGGCCACAGCGACGGCGAGCGGAACATGCGGACGTCGATGAGCGGGTCCGGATGCCGCAGCTCGTAGCGCACGAACGGCACGACCAGCAGCAGGCCGAGTGCCACGAGCGCCCACGAGAGCAGGTCGGCGGGGCCGTTCAGCCGCAGGAACGACAGGCCGCCGGTGAGCGCGAGCAGCGCGAGCGAGATGAGCACGAGCCCGCCGGTGTCGAGCGTGCCGCCGGCGAGGTCGGGCGATTCGCGGACGCCGAAGAGGATCACGAAGAAGCACGCGACGACGGCGACGGCCGGAACGAGCAGCAGTGCCTGGATCGGGAGCGCCTCGGCGAGCGCGCCCGCAGACAGCGCGCCGGCGATCGCGCCGGTCTCGAGCGCCGCGACGAGGAGGCCCGCGGCCTTGCGCGTCATCGCGGCCGGTCGGTCGGCCGATCGGCTGCGCGACCAGACCAGCGCGATCTCCAGCGGCAGCCAGACGACGTAGAACCCCTGCAGCGCCCACGCGACGAGGAACACCCAGAACTGGTCGGTGAAGGCGAGCGCGGTCGAGGCGACGGCCGTGATCGCGGTCGACCAGAGCAGCATCCGCTTGTGGCCGACCATGTCGCCGAGCTTCGCGAACGCGGGCACGACGAGTGCCGAGAGCATCAGCTGCGAGCCCTCGAGCCAGTTGACGTCGGCGTCGTGCACGCCGAGGTGGCGGGCGATGTCGGTGAGCAGGGGCGTGTAGTAGCCCTGGATGATGCCGCTCGTGAACTCGACGAAGGCGAGGAAGCCGACGATGGCGGCGACGGGTCCGAGTCTCGCAGCGCGCGCCATCGGGTCCTCCGGGTGGGTGGGTCGGGGGTGGTTCGGGTGGATTCACCCTAGTCCGCGGGAGGTCTCATTCCGGCAACGAACGGATGAGCGTCCGGTGGAACCGCTCACCCCGCTCCAGGCTGTCGATCGTGACCCGCTCGTCGACGCCGTGGATCGAGGCGCGCTGCGCGGCGGTCATCGCGAGCGGCGCGAACCGGTACACGGCCGGCGCGTACCGGTGGAAGTGCCGGGAGTCGGTCGCCGCCATCATGAGGTACGGCGCGGTGGTCGCCTCAGGGTAGGAGGCGGCGACCGCGTCCACGATCGCCGCGAACTGCGGGCCGTCGGTCGGCGACTCGGGCGACGGCGCGTACCCCTCGACGACGTCGATCTCGATGTCGCGGTCCCGGATCGTGCGGCGCAGGCGCCGCACGACCGAGTCGACGTCCTCGCCGATCGCCACCCGCAGGTTCACCGTGGCGGACGCGCGCGCGGGGAGCACGTTCGCCGCGCTGCCGCCGTCGAGCATGGTCGGTGCGACCGTCGTGTGCACGAGCGCGGCGGGCTCCCCGCCGAGCCGGGCGAACACCCGCGCCGTCAGCCACGGGAACGCGGTGAGCACGCGCAGCAGCAGGCGTGCGCCGCCGCGCGCGTGCGGCGTGAAGCTCGCGAGCATGGCGCGCATCGATCGCGGCATCCGCTTGGGGAACGGGTTCGGGTCCAGGCGCGCGACCGCGCGGGCCACGCGGGCGGCCGCCGTGAGCCGAGGCGGCGCCGATGCGTGACCGCCGTCGCCGCGCGCGCGGATCCGGATGGTCATCACGCCCTTCTCGCCGACGCCGACCATCGCCGCCGGCACCTTCAGGAACGGCAGGGGCGCATCGACGACCGCGCCGCCCTCGTCGAGCACGAGCCAGGGGATGACGCCGCGCTCCTCGAGCAGCCGGGCCGCCGTGATCGCGGCGTCGCCGTACGACTCCTCGTTGCCGCCGAACCAGAGGTACACGTCGCGCGCCGGCACGAAGCCCTCGGCGAGCAGGTTCTCGACGGCCTCGAGCAGCACGATGAGCGGGCCCTTGTCGTCGAGGGTTCCGCGGCCCCACACCGACCCGTCGTGGATACGGCCCTCGAACGGCGGGAACGTCCACCCGTCCTCCTCATGCGCCGGGACGACGTCGAAGTGCGCCATGAGCACGACCGGGTCGCCGTCGCCGCGTCCGCGCCAGTGGAAGAGCAGGCCCAGGTCGGTCACCGGCTCGAACGCGAGGTGCTCGTGGACGAGCGGGTAGAGCTCGGCGAGCAGGTCGCCGAAGCGATCGAAGTCGGCGGTCCCGCGTCGGTCGAGCTCGGCGGAGACGGTCTGCAGCCGGATCATGCGGGACAGGCGTTCGGGAGCGCCGGGTCGGACCACGGGGGAGTGGGACATGCGTCCCACACTAGAGCGCCGGATGGCGCCGGCCGACCGATCACCCCCGCGCGGGGCACGGACGGATCGCGGGGCCCGGTGGGACAATGACTCGGATGACCGGGGTCCCCACGGCAGCGATGATCGGACGCGAGACCGAGATGCACGCGCTCCGAGCGGCGTACGCGCGCTCGCGCGAGGGCGACCCGTCGGTGGTCGTGGTGGGCGGCGAGGCCGGCATCGGCAAGACCCGCCTGGTCGAGGAGTTCCTCCGCGTCGTCGACGGCGACGCGATGGTGGCGCGCGGGCAGTGCGTGGAGCTCGGCGACGACGGTGCGCCCTTCATCCCCATCCGTGCGGTCATGCGCTCCATCGTCGACCTCGCCGGGGCGGACGCCGTCCGCACGGCGGCCGGCGCGGCGCTGGACACGCTCGCCCCGCTGCTCCCGTCGGAGATCGCCGGTGGAGCGCCGGAGGCGGACCTGCGCGTCGGCCGGTTGCACGACGAGTTCACCCGGATGGTCGAACGCGTCTCGGACCTCGAACCCGTCGTCGTCGTCGTCGAGGACGTGCACTGGGCCGATGCGCCGACGATGCAGCTGCTGCGGTACCTCGCGCGCATGCTCCACGACGGCCGGGTGATGCTCGTCATGACCGCGCGCACGGCCGAACTGCCGCGACGTCATCGACTTCGCGAGGACCTCGCGGAGCTGGAGCGGCTCCGCTCGGTCTCGGAGCTCGAGCTGCCGCGACTCTCCCGGGACGAGGTGTCGCGCATGGTCGCCACGTCGGAGGCCGCGTCCGATGCCGGGGAGCTCTTCGAGCGCAGCGGCGGCGTCCCGTTCTTCGTCGAGGAACTCCTCGGCGCGGGCGCGGACGGCGCGCTCCCGCGACGGCTGAGCGACCTGCTCGCCGCACGCTACGAGCGCGCCTCCGCCGCCACCCGCGCCGTGCTGCGACTCATGGCCGTCGGCGGCGCGCGGGCCGAGCACGACCTGCTCGAGCAGGTCTACGGCGGCGACCCGGTCGAGCTGGATGCCGCGATGCGGGAGGCCGTCGAGGTGGGGCTCGTCGTCGCGGACGAGTCGGGGTACGCGTTCCGGCACGCCCTCGTCCGCGAGGTCGTCGAGTCGGAGCTGCTGCCCGGCGAACGTGCGCGCCATCACGCGACCTACGCCCGCGTGCTCGCGGACGGACCGGCGCGACCCGGCGTCTCGGTCGAGGTGTCGACGCACTGGCTCGCCGCCCGCCGCTTCCCGGAGGCGTTCGACGCGGCGGTCGCCGCGATGCAGGAGGCGTCGGCGAGCTACGCGCTCACCACGGCCGCTGCCATGGGCGAACGGTGCCTCGACCTCTGGGAGCTGGTCGACCGCCCTGAGGAGCGTGCGGGCGTGGACCACGCCGGCATGGCGGGCCTGACGGCGCGGGCGCATCGCCGCGCGGGCGACATGGAGCGCTCGGTCGCGCTGGCCGACCTGCGGATCTCGCTGGCGGACCCGGGAGATCCCGTCGAGCGCGCGGACCTGATGTTCGAGAAGGCGCTCGGCATGGGCCTGATGGGCATGCCGGGCGCTGCCGACGTGCTTCTCGAGGCGCTCCAGCTCGTCGCCGACCGCGACGACCGTCGGGCCTTGGCCGTCCGCGCGCGCGTGCGCTCGGAGCTCGCCGCGCGCCGCATGCTCGCGGGCGACCTGCAGGACGCCATCGACCAGGGCATGCTCGCCGTCGCGGACGGGCTCGCGGCGGGCGAGGACGGGCGCCGCGCCGCCTCGATCGCCGCGAACATCGCCGCGACGACGATGGCCGACCTCGACGGCGCCGGCCCTGAGGACGTGGAGCGCTCGCTCGAGATGTTCGAGCGCGCCCGCGAGTACGCCGGAGACGACTGGGACGCCCGGGTGCGGCTCGCGATCAACCGCTCGGACACGCTGATCAAGCTCGGCCGGTACCGCGACGCGCTCGGCGTCGCGTACGAGGCGCTCGACGAGGCGCGACGCCGCGGGGAGGAGGGCAACGTCGGCGCCATCCTCGCCACGAACGCGATCGAGCCGCTCATCGCGCTCGGCGAATGGGATCGCGCGCGCACGCTCGTCGACCGGGCACTCCGGTACGAGACGCCGCTCGTCTTCCGTCTCGGCCTGGAGGACCTGAAGCTGGAGCCGCTGATCTGGTCGGACGCCCTCGACGACGCCCGGGAGTTCGTCGACGAGATCCGGGAGCGGCACGCGGAGCTCGCTCGCGTCGATCGCCAGATCGAGTTCGGGTGGGTCCGTGATCAGTGCGAGCTCCACCTCGCGCTCGACGAGCCCGAGCTCGCATGGGCCGTCGTGGAGCCGCTGCTCTGGGACGGCCGCACCGAGCGACCCACCGACCGGATGCGACTGCTGGCGTTCGCGGCACGCGCGCACGCTGCCATGTCGCGCCGCGGTCGGCGGCCGTCCAGGTCGACGGACGAGGTACGATCGGCGATCGCGCAGTTCGACGTGTGGGAGCACGGTGCGATGTGGCGGGAGTTGGGCGAGGCGGAGATCGCCGACGACCTCGGCGAACGCATCAGGAGGTTCGGGCGCGTCGCCGAACTCGTCGATGCGGGATCGGGATGGCGTCATCTCGGCGGGTACGCGCTCGTGCAGCGCGCGATCGCCGAGCTCGAGTCCGGGGACCGCGCGGCGGCCGAGGCGAGCCTCGACGCGGCGCGTGCGGCGGCAGCGGAGATCGGTGCGCACCTGGTGACCAAGATGGCGGACGAGGTGGCCGCGCGCGGGCGCCTCGGCCGCACCAGGTCGGGCGGCGGCGACGAGCTGACCGCTCGCGAGCGGCAGGTGCTCGACCTCGTCGCTGCCGGCTTCTCGAACCGGCAGATCGGCGAGCAGCTCTTCATCAGCGGCAAGACCGTGTCGGTTCACGTGTCGGCGATCCTGCGGAAGCTCGGCGCCGCGAGCCGGACCGAGGCCGCGGCGATCGCGCGATCGAGGGGACCGGCGGCCGAGTCGGGACCCGGTTGAGGCGAACGGCGCTCCGGCGTCCCGCGCCTATCGCGGCGAGCCGGAGTTCGGATGCCACGCCAATCCGGTCCAGGCGGAGGGGCCCAGGCTCGGGACGATCCGACGCGCCGCCGATCCGTCCAGGCTCATGACGACGATGCCGCGCCTGCCCACGTAGTCGATGGCCGCGATCTGCTCGCCGTCGGGCGACCAGGTCGCCGCGATGAAGTGACTCGAGGCGATGGGCTCGGGGACGCGCGCCGGAACGGAGGTGTCGGGCGCAGCGTCCACCACGTAGAGGTTCGTGTTCTGGGGGCCCACCGGAGCGCCGGTCAGGTTCACGCCGTTCAGCTTCTGGTACGTGCCCGCGACGACGAGCAGTCGCGTCCCGTCCGGTGACCAGGTCTCGTGCCTGATGAAGTCGACCCCCGGGATGCGCAGCTCTCGAGTGGTGCCCGCGACGAGGTCGAGGACGAAGATCGACGGCCGGGTCCACCCCACCACGTCCTCGTACACGCGGAGGGCGACTCGCGTTCCGTCGGGCGACCACGCCTCCGCGATGACGGGCGGGCCGTCCTCCCGTCCGAATGCCGGATCGACGTCGACCAGGCGCGGTCTCGTGAGCCCGCCGACGTCCCGGAGCCGCAGCCGACCCGGCGCGACGAATTCGGCCACGGTGGAGCCGTCGGGCGCGAGCCAGGGGTCGCTCACGAAGAGGCAGCATCCGGTCCCGGCGGCCGTGACGACCGCGCCGCCGGCATCGAGGACGTAGAGCTTCCCGGCGTCCTCGGAGGTGAGGGCGAGCCGTGTCCCGTCGGCCGACCACCCCGACACCATCGCCAGGGAGTCCACCTCGTCGGGCAGCGCCACCCGTCGGACGTCCGTCGGATCGGCCGGGTCGACGGCCCGCAACTCCCCGTCCGCAGCCCAGACGATGCGACCGCGCAGCGGCTCGAACATCCCGAGTGTCGTCTCGCCCACGGTGCCGCTCACCGCCGTGCCCCGATCGTCCGACGTACCCCCGCCGGGTGTCGCCATGATGGTGATCGCGGCGACGCTGGCGGCCGCGGCCGCCGCCGCCGCCGCGACGCCCCCGATGACGAGTCGTCTGCGCCGTGCGCGCCGTCTCGCCTCGCCGATGAGCACTTCGACGGGTGCGCGAGCGGCGGATTCGTCGACCGCCTCATGCGCGCGCGGAGCGTCAGCGTCGGGCCGGCTGCCAGGCTCGCGCGATCCGGTCCCATCCGGCTCCGGCGGAGTGGACGACGACGTTGCGGGGCGAGTGGTGGTGATCATCGGGACACCTTGGCTTTGGTGCTAATGCTACTAGCAGCATTCGCGATGTCAAGACGGAGAGCGCCGAGCGTCCGCGCGGTTCGTCGTCCCCGACCCCGAACGGAACGGGGCCGGCACCGTGGATGCGGTGCCGGCCCCGTCCGGGGATCCGATGGGTCAGTCGCCGACGGTGTGACGGGCGCCGTCGCGCCCCGCGATCGTGCCGCCCGCGAGCCCGGCGAGGATGGCGCCCACGTCGAGGCCGGTGAGCGACTTCACGACCTCCGTGCCCTCGCCCAGCACCTGTCCGACCGTCTTCGTCATCGCCGACGCCCCGTCGGTCGAGACGACGGTGAGGGTGTCGATGCTGCCGATCGGCTCGGCCGCGGCGCGGACGATCTCGGGCAGGCGCGAGATGATCTCCTGCGCGAGGGCGGCCTCGCCGTACTTCTTCAGCGCCTCGGCCTTCGCGTCCGTGGCGGCGGCCTCGGCGACGCCCTCGGCCTGGACCGCATCGGCACGTGCCTCGCCCTCCGCGCGGATACCCGCGGCGAGGGCGACCTGGCGGTCGCGCTCGGCCTCACCCGCGAAGCGCACCGCGGCGGCGGCGGCCTCGGCATCCTGGACCGCGGCGACCTTGTTGGCCTCGGCGATCTTCGTGCGCTTGAACGCGTCGGCCTCGGTCGCGGCGTTCGCGGCGTCGCGCTGCGCGGTCGCGCGCTGGACCTCGGCATAGGCCTCGGCCTCAGCGGGCTTGCGGATCTCGATGTCGAGGCGCTCCTGCGTGACGAGGGCCTGCTCCGACAGCGCGTCGCGCTCCTGCACGGCGACCAGCTTGTCCTGCTCGGCCTTCGCGAGCTGGCCGGACGCCTCGGCCTCGGCGTTCGCCTTGTCGGTCTCCGCCTTGATCGCGGCCTGCTTCAGGCTCAGGGCCTTCTGGCGCTCGGCGATCTGCTCGGCGGCCTCGATACGGGCGAACTCGCTCGCCCGAGCCGCCTCGGCCTCGCTCACCTCGGCGACCTGACGGGCACGCGCGGACTCGGCACGGCCGAGGTTGGCGAGGTAGTCGCTGCCCGGGGTGGAGATGTCGCTGATGTTCAGCAGGTCGACCTGCAGGCCCTGCTCGGCGAGGTCCGCCTTGGTTTCGGCGACGACGCGGTCCGAGAGCGACTTGCGATCGGAGATGATCTGCTCGATGGTCATGTCGCCGACGATCGAGCGCAGCGAGCCCTCGAGGGACTCGGAGATGATCTCGGTGAGCAGGTGCTGCTGCGAGAGGAAGCGCTGCGCGGCCCGGCGCACGCCCTCCTCGGTGCCGCTCACCTTGAAGTTGATCGACGCCTTGATGGCGATCTTGATGCGGTTGCGGTCGACGCCCTCGACCGTGATGCCGATCTGGCGCTGCTCGAGCGAGATCGGGAAGCCCTGCTGCAGGATCGGCCAGACGAAGGTACGGCCGCCGATGACGACCCGCTGGCCGGATCCGCTCGTGGAGGCGCGGCCGGCGCCGCGGCCGACGATGATGAGGGCCTCGTTCGGCGGCACGCGCCGGATGCGGCCGGCGATGAAGCCGAGCAGGCCGAGGAATGCGACGACGATCGCGACGATCGCGCCGATCTGGATGACTTCGGGGGTCATCATGGGGTCCTTCCGTTCGGGGCGAGGGGGTGGAGGTGCGTGGGGTTGCGTGGGCGGATGGGGCGTCACGCCGTCGCCGCGGGCGCCGTCGCTGCGTCATGCGGATGAGGACGGTGCTGATCCGACCCGCGTCAGGCGCTGTCAGGCGTGCTCGGGCTCGACCTTGACGCGGCTGCCGGCGTGCGCGACGACCCGGATGCGGGCTCCCTCGTCGATCTCCGCGTCCGCGTATGCCATGCGCCGCTCGACCTCTGCCGGGCCGTCGAGGCTCACCTCGCCGCCGGCGGGGGAGATCGAGGCCGTGGCGACGCCCGTGAGCCCCACCGCGGAGGCGGGCACGCCGTCGCTGCTGCGCGCGAGCGACCGGACGACGAGGACCGACACGACGTACGCCGCGATCGCGAGGATCGCCGAGACGACGTAGGCCCAGACCAGGGCCAGCCCGCTCGTCGCGGTCAGCGCGCCGGAGGCGCCGAAGACGGTGAGCCCGATCGCGAGCGCCGTGCCGGAGATGGCGCCGTCGCCGATCTCGAAGTGGTCGAGCACGTCGCCGATGACGAGCGAGATCAGGAGCAGGACGAGGCCGAGGCCTCCGATGATGAGGAACGGGAGCAGCACTGCGGGGGAGCCTCTCTACATGGCGGCGTCCCCGCCCGGGTCAAGCGGAGACGTCTCTCACCCTATCGACGCCGAGCGGCGCCGCGCCAGAGCGTCGCCGCGTACCGGGCCCGTGACGAGCAGCGCGTCCACGGCCGCATCGCCGCGGATGTCGCGCAGCATCCGCACGACTGCGTCGGCCACGGCGGGCGTGATGCCCCGGCACGGGATGCTGTAGGGCCCGAGCGGCGCGAGCCCGCCCCCTCGGATCCGGATCACCTCCCAGCCGACCTCGCGCAGCACCTCGTCCTTCTCGACGTCCGAGCCCTCCTTGAGACCGCGGTGCGCGCGGCGCGACCGCCCCGGGTCGTCGTACTCGATCGCGACGCGGAGCTCGGCGACGAGGATGTCGGGCCACACCTCCTGGCGCCCGTGGAACATGCGCGCCGTGCGGACGGCGTTCGCACGGTGGTGGAGCCGGATCCGCTCACCGAGCAGCACGCGCAGGCGCTGCTCGGTCATCGACGTGCCCACCCTGAGGCCGTGCTTCATGAACGGCATGCCGGCCTCGCGGGCGGCGCCGGGTGCGGCTGCGTTCGCGCGGCACTTCGGGCACCCGGTGCCGGTCAGCACGTCCATGACGCTCGCGCGGTACCGGTCGTGGCCGCGCCGGCACGCCCAGTCGTACTCCGCACCGATGCGCGTCTCGGCGGCGAGCCGACGGCGCTGTGCCGGCGCGACGCGGCCGAGCAGCTCGGCGCGGGTCCGTTGCGTCTCCTGCAGGAGCATGCACACGGGGCATCCGCGCCGCAGGGTCGCCGCCGGCTCGCCCTCCGCTGCGCCATGGCCGCACCCGAACCTCACCGCGACCACGTCGCACTCCGCCCTCGCATGCCCACATGGTCGCGGACACCGCCGACATCGGGCGGGCATGCCGCCACGGTCCGTCGCGGCCGTGGGCGGCGCGCGTTCCCGACGGCCCGCCCACGCGCCATGTCGCCGGGCCGCGGGAGAATCGAGACGTGCGGATCGCGATGGCGACGACGGGCGCGGGGCGCGTGGAGTTCTTCGACCCCGACGGCGACCTGCACCACGAGCTGCCGGCCGCCGAGGCGAGCGCCGAGGTCGCGCGACTCGAGGCCGAGTCGTCGCCGCGGTGGATCTGGCGCGACGCACGCGAGTGGGCGCCGATGCTGCTCGCCGACGGCGTGCGAGTGGCGCGCTGCCACGACCTGCGGCTCTGCGGGGCGATCCTCGCGTCGTCGACGGCCGTCGCTGCGGGATCGATCGTCCGCGCCCGGCCTGCGTGGCTGCCGGCGGGCCCCGCCGAGTCCGGCGCCGACGCGCAGCCGGCGGCCGCGGCATCCGTCGACCGCGGGCCCGCACTCTTCGACCTCGACCGCGTGCCGGTGGCAGCCGCGGCGGAGGCGCCCGGCGCTGCGGAGCTCGCCGCCGAGCACGATCGCCAACTCGCGCTCGTCGCGGCCGCGGATCGCCCTGCGGCGCTCCGGCTGCTCCTCGCCGCCGAGTCGGCGGGCGCCCTCATCGCGGCGGAGCTGCACGCGGCCGGCCTGCCGTGGCGTCGCCTCGTGCACGAGCGCGTGCTCGAGGAGGCGCTCGGTCCGCGCCCGCCGTTCGGCCGCAAGCCCGAGCGCATGGAGGCGCTGGCCCAGCGGGTGCGCGACGAGCTCGACGCGCCGTCGCTGCGCCTCGATTCCCAGGCCGACCTGCTGCGGGCGCTGCGGGCGGCCGGCATCGGCGTGGACTCGACGGCGAAGTGGGAGCTGCGCGAGCACGACCACCCCGCGGTCGCGCCGCTCCTCGCCTACAAGCGGCTCGCGCGACTGCTGTCGGCGAACGGCTGGGCGTGGCTCGACGAGTGGGTCGTCGACGGCCGGTTCCGCGCCGACTACGTCGCGGGCGGCACCGCGACGGGCCGATGGGCGACCTCCGGCGGCGGCGCGCTGCAACTGCCGAAGGCCGTGCGGGCGGCGGTGGTCGCCGATCCGGGGTGGAGCCTGGTGGTGGCGGATGCCGCGCAGCTCGAGCCGCGCGTGCTCGCCGCGCTCGCACGAGATCCGGCGATGGCGGCGGCGGGTCGCGGTCGCGACATGTACCGCGCCATCGTCGACGCGGGCGTCGTCGCGACGCGCGACGAGGCGAAGGTCGCGCTGCTCGGCGCGATGTACGGCGCGACCACGGGCGACAGCGGCCGTCTCGTGCCACAGCTCGCGAAGGCCTACCCGCGGGCGATGGGCCTCGTCGACCGTGCCGCCCGCGACGGCGAGGCGGGCCGCCAGGTGACGACGCTGCTCGGCCGTTCGTCACCGCTGCCGCCGGCCTGGTGGCGCGAGGCGCAGGCGGCGGCGTCCCAGCCGGAGGCGACGGCGGCCGAGGAACGGCGGGCGCGATCCGCGGCGCGCGACTGGGGCAGGTTCACGCGGAACTTCGTCGTACAGGGCACCGCGGCCGAGTGGGCGCTGTGCTGGCTGGCGGGCGTGCGCACGCGGCTCTCGGCGATGGCATCCGGCGAGCGGAGCGCCGGCGTCCCCGGCCCGGCGTTCGCCCGCAGCCCGCACCTGGTCTACTTCCTGCACGACGAGCTGATCGTGCACGCGCCCGCCGGCATGGCGGACGACGTCGCCGTCGCGGTCCGCGAGGCCGCGGCGGAGGCCGGGCGCCTGCTCTTCGGCGAGGCGCCCGTCGAGTTCCCCCTCGACCTCGCGGTGACCGAGAGCTACGCGTCGGCGGGGGCCTGATCCGCGACGTTCGTCCGGGCGGGGCGACGGCCGCGCCTCGGCCGTTCCGTCGATGGTGCGAGGGCCGATGCCGCCGGGTCGGACGCGGCGACGCGGTCGAGCCAGGCCAGCATGGCGTCGGCACGCGCGGCATCCGCGTCGCCCGCCGTGGCCCGCAGCGCGGCGCGGGCGTCGGCACCCGGCGCGGTGCCCGGCGACGTGACGGCATCGCCGCGCCGGGCCCGCCATCGCTCCCGCTCCGCGTCGAGCACGGGCGTCGCGTCGACCGCAGGCATCGACAGGGCGATCAGCACGCGGTCCACGCTCTCGTGCCACGGGTCCGTCCCGGCGCCGTCGGCGCCGTCGAGCCAGCCGCGGGCCGCGGCGCGCCCGGATCGCGTGAGCCGATGCAGGGGGAGGCCGTCGTCGGTGGACCCGGCGGGCTCGACGAGGCCCTGTGCCGTCAGGCGCTCCAGCGTCGCGTACGTCTGACCCACGTTGACGTCGCGTCGCCCGCCGGTGCGGGCCGCGAGGTCGCCGTGCAGCTGGAATCCGTACGCAGGGCCGTTCATCAGCAGGACGAGCAGTGCATCGCGAACGGCCACGCCGCCTCCTCACGGGTCGATGGCAATCACTCACCGGGTAGGCAGTTTATCGCCCGAGGCGCGGATCGCCGGGGAACTCCCTTGTCAGTGCGGTCGATGCGGGGCATACTCGACCTGACGACACGCTCGTCACAACCGAACACGCACTGCCATCGGCACCGCCTCGAGGTCGTAGGGGAAGACGCACCTCACGAGGAACGGAGCAGGAGATGGCGGAACAGGTCACGCGGGCCCAGCGCGCCGCGCGAGGCATGCTGTTCGTGCACTCGTCCCCGCGGGCGGTCGGCCCGCACGTCGAATGGGCGGTCGGTCGCGCCCTCGGCACGCCCGTCAACTTCGAGTGGACGGAGCAGCCGGTGCTTCCCGGCACGCTCCGGTCCGAGTTCTCCTGGACCGGCGAGCCGGGTTCCGGCGCGCGCATCGCGTCGGCGCTCCGCGGCTGGGACCAGCTCCGCTTCGAGGTGAGCGAGGATCCCGGCCTCGGGACCGAGGGTGCGAGGTGGATGCACACCCCCGAGCTCGGGATCCACTACGCGCAGACCGACACGGCGGGCAACGTCGTGATCCCCGAGGACCGCGTCCGCTACGCGATGGAGGTGGCGGCGTTCGATGCCGCCGAACTCCACCGGGAACTGCGGCTCGCCCTCGGCCAGGCGTGGGACGACGAGCTCGAGCCGTTCCGGCACGCCAGCGACTTCGCCCCCGTGGTGTGGCTGCATCGCGTGGGTTGAGGACACCGCCGGTGGCGTGACGCGTCGGCTGGTCGACTCCGGTCCCGGCGGCGCACGATCGAAACCGTGTGCGGTGGAATGCAGCGGGCCCCGACGCCGTGCGGCGATCGGGGCCCGATGCATGAACGGATGCCGCGGCATCCGCCTCGCTCAGACGGCGCGGAACGCGGCGACCGCGTTGTGCCCGCCGAAGCCGAACGAGTTGCTGATGGCGATGAGCTCGCCGTCGCCGAGCTCGCGCGGCGACGTCACGACGTCGAGCGGGATCTCGGGGTCCTGCTCGTCGAGGTTGATCGTCGGGGGAGCGGTGCGCTCATGCAGCGCCATCACGGTGAAGATCGACTCGATCGCACCGGCACCGCCGAGGAGGTGGCCGGTCGAGGCCTTCGTCGCGGTCACCGCGATGTCGTCGAGCCCGTCGCCGAACACGCGCCGCAGGGCGTTGTACTCGGCGATGTCGCCGACCGGGGTGCTGGTCGCGTGCGCGTTGATGTGGCGCACGTCCGAGAGTGCGGCGCCCGCCTGCTCGATCGCGGCCTTCATCGCGCGCGCGGCCGCCGAGCCCTCGGGGTCCGGCGCCGTGATGTGGTACGCGTCGCTCGTGATCGCGCCGCCGAGGAGTTCGGCGTAGATGCGCGCACCACGGGCCTTGGCGTGCTCCTCGGTCTCGAGCACCAGCGCCGCTGCGCCCTCGCCCATGACGAAGCCGTCGCGGCCGACGTCGTAGGGCCGGGAGGCGATCGCCGGGTCGTCGTTGCGGCGCGACAGGGCCTGCATCGAGGCGAACGAGGCGATCGTGATCGGGTGGATCGCCGCCTCCGAGCCGCCCGCGATGACGACGTCGGCGACGCCGTCCTGCAGGTGCTCCCAGGCGTTCACGAGCGACTCGGTGCTCGACGCGCACGCGGAGACGACGGTGCGGATGCCGGCGCGCGCGTGCAGGTCCATGCCGACCGCGGCACCCGGGCCGTTCGGCATGAGCATCGGGACGGTCATCGGGAGCACGCGCCGCGGCCCGCGCTCGCGCAGGGTGTCCCATGCGTCGAGCAGCGTCCAGACGCCGCCGATGCCGGTCGCCCAGTCGATGGCGAGCCGCTCGGGCTCGACCTCGGGTGCACCGGCGTCGGCCCAGGCCTCACGACCGGCGATCAGGGCGAACTGGCTCGAGGGGTCGAGCCGCTTGAGCTCGTGCCGCGCGAGCACGTCGGCCGCGGGCACCTCGGCCGTCGCGGCGAAGGTCACGGGCAGCTCGTACTTGGCCGCCCACTCCTGCTCGAGGCTGCGCGCGCCGGACTCGCCGGCGAGCAGCGCCTTCCAACTGTCACGGGCGGTGCCGCCGATGGGCGTGGTGGCACCGATGCCCGTGATCACGATCTTCTTGGTCATACGAAATCACTCCGATGGGCGGTGGGGACGACACGGACGGGCCGGCCTGAGCCGGCCCGTCCGGACGTCACTAGGCCTGCGCGTTGACGATGAAGTCGACGGCGTCACCGACGGTCTTGAGGTTCTTGACCTCTTCGTCGGGGATCTTGACGTCGAACTTCTCCTCGGCGTTGACGACGATCGTCATCATCGAGATGGAGTCGATGTCGAGGTCGTCCGTGAACGACTTGTCGAGCTCGACCGTGTCGGTCGCGATGCCGGTCTCGTCGTTGATCAGCTCGGCCAGGCCGCCAAGCACTTCTTCGCGGGTCGCTGCCATGGTTCTTCTCCTTGCAGGGGTGTCTCGTATGACCGAGACACAGTCTAGATGGACGGGGGTCGGCGGCTCAGGGCAGAACCACCACTTGGGCGCCGAACACGAGTCCGGCGCCGAAGCCGATCTGGAGGGCGAGCCCTCCGGAGAGCTCGGGGTGCTCCTCGAGCAGTCGGTGCATCGCGAGCGGGATGGAGGCGGCCGACGTGTTGCCGGTCGTCGCGATGTCGCGCCCGATCACGACCGAGTCCGGCAGCTTCAGCTGCTTCGCGAACTCGTCGATGATGCGCATGTTCGCCTGGTGGGGGAGGAAGGCGGCGAGGTCGTCCGACGTGATGCCGGCGGCGTCCAGCGCCTGCTTGGCGACCTTCGCCATGTCCCACACGGCCCAGCGGAAGACGGTCTGGCCCTCCTGGCGGAGCGTCGGCCACCCTGATGCGCCGTCGCGGAACTCGACGAGCGTGTGGTTCATCCCCACGGCGTCGGCCTTGGAGCCGTCGGACCCCCACACGGTCGGGGCGATCGCCGGCGCGTCGCTCGGGCCCACCACCACCGCGCCCGCGCCGTCGCCGAGCAGGAACGAGATGGTGCGGTCGGTCGGGTCGACGACGTCCGAGAGCTTCTCGGCGCCGATCACGAGCGCGTAGTGGGCCGCACCGGCTCGGATGAGGGCGTCGGCCTGCGCGACCGCGTACGCGTAGCCGGCGCAGGCGGCGTTCATGTCGTACGCGGCCGCCGGGTTCGACCCGACGCGGTCGGCGACGACCGCGGCGATCGAGGGCGTCTGCTGCACGTTCGAGATCGTCGCGACGATGACGAGGTCGATCTGCTCGGCGGGGATGCCCGAGCGCTCGATCGCCTCGCGCGCGGCATCCGTCGCCAGGTCGACCGCCTGCACGTCGGCGCCGGCGCGGGTGCGCGTGATGATACCGGTGCGCTGGCGGATCCACTCATCGGAGGAGTCGATCGGCCCGACCAGGTCGTCGTTGGGGACGGCGTTCTCGCCGCGCGCGGCGCCCACCGACAGGAGGCGGGTGAAGGCGGGGCCGGTCGACTGGCTGAGCGTGGGGTGCGTCATGCGTTCTCTCGTGTCGTGGGTGCGGGCGTCAGGCGGCCTGGTCGAGCAGGTCGATGGCGGCGGGCAGGTCGTCCGGCGTCTTGACGGCGACGGTGGGCACGCCCTTCAGGGCGCGCTTGGCGAGGCCGACGAGGGCGCCCGCGGGGGCGAGTTCGATGAGGCCCGTGACGCCGGCGTCGGCGAACGACGACATGCAGCGGTCCCAGCGCACGGGCGAGGCGACCTGGCCGACGAGGAGGTCGACGAAGGCGGTGCCGGATGCCACGGTGGAACCGTCGCGGTTCGTCCACAGTCGCAGCTCGGGGTCGCTCGGCGCGAGGCCGGCGGCGACGTCGGCGAGCCGCTCACGGGCGGGCTGCATGTAGCGCGTGTGGAATGCGCCGGCCACCTGCAGCGGGATGACGCGGGCGCCGGCGGGCGGCTCCGACTTGAGCCGGTCGAGCGCGTCGACGGCACCGGCGACGACGACCTGGCCTCCGCCGTTGAAGTTGGCGGGCTCGAGGCCGAGCTCGTCGAGCCGGGCGAGCAGGTCGGTCTCGTCGGCGCCGATCACGGCGCTCATGCCGGTCGGCTCGAGTGCCGCGGCGGCGGCCATCGCGCGTCCGCGCTCGCCCACGAACCGCATGGCGTCGGCGTCGCCGAGCACGCCGGTCGAGGCCGCGGCGGTGATCTCGCCGACGGAGTGCCCGGCCACGCCGCCGACCTTCGCGCGGCGGCCCTCGGCCGTCAGCGCGTCGAAGGCCAGGATGCCGGCCGCCACGATGAGCGGCTGCGCGATCGAGGTGTCCCGGATGGTGTCGGCGTCGCTCTCGGTCCCGTGCAGCGCCAGGTCGACGCCCGCGGCCTCGGAGAGGCCGCCCAGGCGCTCGGCGAAGGCCGGCTCGGTGAGCCAGGGAGCGAGGAAACCGGGGGTCTGGGAGCCCTGTCCAGGGCAGACGACGACGATCACCGTCTCAGTCTGCCAATCCCGGCACGGTCGTGTGTGTGCACTCGACACAAGGTATTCGCCGGACGCTTGTATCGCCAGCACATACCGACGTTCAGTTCGTCGGTCGGCGGCGTGGCGTGGACTCGTGGTCGCTCATCGACCCGATGATCAGCGCCGATTGCAGGATGAGGGCCTCGCGCGCGCCCGTCGCATCCCAGCCGATCACGTCGGAGACGCGCTTGAGCCGGTATCGCACCGTGTTCGGGTGCACGAACAGTTCGCGCGCGGTCGCCTCGAGCGACCGCCCGTTGTCGAGGTAGCTCCAGAGCGTCGTGAGCAGCTCGGTCGAGTGCGCCTGCAGCGGCCGGTAGATCCGGTGCACGAGCGTGGCGCGGGCCAGCGGGTCGCCGGCGAGGGCGCGCTCGGGCAGCAGGTCGTCGGCATGCACCGGGCGCGGGGCATGCCGCCACGAGCGGGCCACCGCGAAGCCGGCGAGCGCCGCCTTCGCGCTCTTGGAGGCGTCGACGAGGTTCGGCACCTCGTGGCCGAGCACGAGGTGCCCCGGCCCGAAGTGCGGCTCGAGCTGGGTGGCGATCTCGATGAACGTGAGCGCCGGAGCGGTGCCCACGGCCTCCTCGGTCTCGGTGCCGCGCGGTTCGGCTCGGCCGATGACGACGACGAGCCGGTTGCCCTGCACGCCGACCAGGACGTCCGCCTGCATGTGGCGGGCGGCACGTCGCACCTGGTCGACGTCGAACTGCTTCGGCGCCGTGCCGACGAGCACCGCGACCTCGCCGTGACCGTGCCAGCCGAGGGCGGCGATGCGGCTCGGCAGCTCGTCGTCGTACTCGCCCGACAGGATCGAGTCGACGACGAGCGCCTCGAGGCGCGCGTCCCAGAGGCCGCGCGCCTCGGCGGCGCGGGCGTAGACGTCGGCGGCGGCGAAGGCGATCTCGCGCGAGTACAGCAGGATCGCCTCGCGCAGCGGCTCGCCGCCGTCCTTGACGCGCTCCTCGACGACCTCGACCGTCACGCGGATGAGCTGCAGCGTCTGCTGCAGGCTCACCGAGCGCAGCAGCTCGCGCGGCGCGGCGCCGAACACGTCGGCGGCGATCCACGGCGTCGACCGCGGGTCGTCGAACCAGGCGATGAACGAGGAGATGCCGGCCTGCGCGACCAGCCCGACGGCCGACCGCCGGCTGGGCGGCATCTCCCCGTACCAGGGCAGCGTGTCCTCCAGGCGCTTCAGCGTCTGCGTCGAGAGTTCACCCGAGATCGTCCGCAGCCATGCGAGCGTCTCCGCCTTGGTCCTGGGCTTCGCTGCCACCGTCGCGACGCCTGCTAGCTCTCGCCGCCGGCGTTGCCGGTCGTGCCCGCGTTGACGTCGTGCAGTCGGTAGCGGTCGATCGCTTGGCCGACGACCGAGCGGTCCACCTCCCCGCGGTCTGCGAGCAGCTGGAGGGTCCGGACGACCACCGACGGCCCGTCGATCTTGAAGAACCGACGCGCCGCGGGACGCGTGTCCGAGAACCCGAAGCCGTCGGCGCCGAGCGTCGCGTACTCGCCGGGCACGTACGGCCGGATCTGCTCCTGCACCGCGTGCATGTAGTCGGAGACCGCGACGAACGGACCCGCGGCGCCCTCGAGCTTCTGCGACAGGTACGAGACGCGTCGCTCCTCGTCGGGGTGCAGGAAGTTGTGCTCGTCGGCGGCCTGGCCGTCGCGTGCGAGCTCCGCCCAGCTGGTCACCGACCAGACGTCGGCCGAGACGCCCCAGTCCTGCGCGAGCAGGTGCTGCGCCTCGAGGATCCACGGCAGCGCGACGCCCGAGGCCATCAGCTGCGCCTTCGGACCCTCGCCGGAACCGGCGGAGACCCGGTGGATGCCGCGCACGATGCCCTCGACGTCGACGCCCTCCGGCTCGGCGGGCTGGACGAGCGGCTCGTTGTACACCGTGAGGTAGTACATGACGTTCGGGTCGGGGTGCGATCCGCCGTACATGCGCTCGAGGCCGGCACGCACGATGTGCCCGATCTCGTAGCCGTAGGCGGGGTCGTACGACACGACCGCGGGGTTCGTCGCGGCGAGCAGCGGCGAGTGGCCGTCTGCGTGCTGCAGGCCCTCGCCGGTCAGCGTCGTGCGGCCTGCGGTGGCGCCGATCATGAAGCCGCGCACCATCTGGTCGCCGGCCGCCCAGATCGCGTCGCCCGTGCGCTGGAAGCCGAACATCGAGTAGAAGACGTAGATCGGGATGAGCGGCTCGCCCTGCGTCGAGTACGACCCGCCGATCGCGGTGAACGCGGCGAGCGCGCCCGCTTCGTTGATGCCGACGTGGACGATCTGGCCCTGCGGGCTCTCCTTGTAGGCCAGGAGCAGCTCGCGGTCGACGGACGTGTAGTGCTGCCCCATCGGGTTGTAGATCTTCGCGTTCGGGAAGAACGCGTCCATGCCGAAGGTCCGGGCCTCGTCGGGGATGATCGGAACGATCCGGTTGCCGAAGTCCTTGGACCGCATGAGGTCCTTCAGGAGACGCACGAACGCCATGGTCGTGGCGATCTCCTGGTGGCCGGAGCCCTTCTTGGCGATCGCGTAGGCGGAGTCGTCCGGGAGGGAGATCGCGGTGTGCGTGGTCCGGCGCTCGGGCAGGTAGCCGCCGAGGTCGCGACGCTTCTCGTGCAGGTACTGGATCGCCTCGTCGTTCTCGCCCGGGTGGTAGTACGGCGGGAGGTAGGGGTTCTCCTCGAGCTGCGCGTCGGAGATCGGGATGCGCATCGTGTCCCTGAAGGTCTTCAGGTTGTCGAGCGTCATCTTCTTCATCTGGTGCGTGGCGTTGCGGCCCTCGAAGGCGGGGCCGAGGCCGTAGCCCTTGATGGTCTTCGCGAGGATGACCGTGGGCTGACCCTGGTGCTCGGTGGCCGCCTTGAACGCGGCGTAGACCTTGCGGTAGTCGTGACCGCCGCGCTTGAGGTTCCAGATCTGCTCGTCGGAGAGGTCCTTCACGAGTTCGAGCGCACGCGGGTCGCGGCCGAAGAAGTTCTCGCGCACGTAGGCGCCCGACTCGGCCTTGTACGTCTGGTAGTCGCCGTCGGGCGTGACGTTCATGAGGTTGCGCAGCGCGCCGTCGTGGTCGCGGGCGAGCAGGTCGTCCCACTCGCGGCCCCACACGACCTTGATGACGTTCCAGCCGGCACCGCGGAAGAAGCTCTCGAGCTCCTGGATGATCTTGCCGTTGCCGCGGACGGGACCGTCGAGGCGCTGCAGGTTGCAGTTGATGACGAAGGTCAGGTTGTCGAGGCCCTCGTTCGCGGCGACCTGGAGCTGGCCGCGGCTCTCGACCTCGTCCATCTCGCCGTCGCCGAGGAACGCCCAGACGTGCTGGTCGGAGGCGTCCTTGATGCCGCGGTTGGTGAGGTACTTGTTCAGCTGCGCCTGGTAGATCGCGTTGATGGGGCCGAGGCCCATCGACACGGTCGGGAACTGCCAGAAGTCGGGCATGAGGCGCGGGTGCGGGTACGACGAGAGGCCGTTGGGGGCGTGCGACTTCTCCTGGCGGAAGCCGTCGAGCTGGTCGGCCGAGAGCCGGCCCTCGAGGAACGCGCGGGCGTACGTGCCGGGGGAGGCGTGGCCCTGGATGAAGATCTGGTCGCCGCCGCCGGGGTGGTCCTGCCCGCGGAAGAAGTGGTTGAAGCCGACCTCGTAGAGCGCCGCAGAGGACGCGTAGGTCGAGATGTGGCCGCCGACCGCGATGCCCGGGCGCTGCGCGCGGTGCACGAGCATGGCGGCGTTCCAGCGGATCCAGGCGCGGTAGCGGCGCTCGATCTCCTCGTCGCCGGGGAACTCCGGCTCGTTCTCGGGGGCGATCGTGTTCAGGTAGTCCGTGGTCGGCACCATCGGCACGCCGAGGTGCAGCTCCTTCGAGCGCTTGAGCAGGCTGAGCATGATCTCGCGCCCGCGCTGGTGGCCCTTCTCGGCGACGAGGGCGTCGAGGGACTCCGCCCACTCGTTGGTCTCCTCCGGATCGGAGTCCATCGCCTCGACCGAGTACGGGTCCTGGTCGTTGACAGTCACACTCGACCTCTCTCTTCAGCAGATCGTGCCTCTGACTCGTGCGTCGGCACGACGAAGACCGGGTCACGGTCCGGGGGGCACCACGCCATCCTAGTGATTCTATGCCGGTGCATGACCGGGCTAGGCTGGCGCGCGTCCAGACCGCATCCCGGGGAGGCTCCGTGATCCTCGGACCCGGCGCCCGAGCGCCCGAGTTCGTCCTGCCCGACCAGTTCGGCGCGCCGCAGCGGCTCGTCGACCGGCTCGGCGTCGCGCCGACCGTGCTCGCGTTCGTGCCGTTCGCGTTCTCGCGCGTGTGCACGGGGGAGCTCCGGGAGCTGGATGCCGCGCGGCCGATGTTCGACGAGGCCGGCGCGCGGCTCTTCGTCGTCTCCGTGGATGCGAAGTACGCGCTGCGCGCCTGGGCGGAGGCCGAGGGCGTGGGCGTGGCGCTCCTGTCGGACTTCTGGCCGCACGGCGCGGTGGCGCGCGCGTACGGCGCCTTCGAGGAGGACGCGGGGTTCGCACGCCGCGCCTCGTTCGCGATCGGCGCCGACGGCGTCATCCGCTCCTCGTTCGCGTCCGAGCCCGGCGAGCCGCGTCCGATGTCGGCCTACCGGGAGGCGCTCGACGCGCTCCGGTGACGCGCGGCGGGGCGGATGCCACGGGCCGCCGACGCTACGATCGAAGTGCCGCCGCGCGCGGCGAGGGCCTTTAGCTCAGTTGGTAGAGCGCCACGCTTACACCGTGGATGTCGTCGGTTCGAGCCCGGCAGGGCCCACCCGGATCGTCCCGACCCCGGGTCAGGCGGGCAGCACCCACTCGTCGTCCGTGATGATCGGGATCACCCGGCCGTCGCCGGCCACCCCGGCGATCGACACCCCGGGACCGCCGACGACGACATCGGTGTGCACGGCGGCCACGCGGTTCACGCCGCTCGTCGCGTCGCCGTCGGGCACGACCATCGGGAAGCCCTGGCCCCAGGCGATGTGCGATCCCGCGTTCTCGTCGTACAGCATGTCGTGGAAGAGCACCCCGGCGCGGCGCACACGGGAACCGCCGTCGACGAGCGCGACCTCGCCGAGCCGGCGGGCGTTCGGATCCGAGTCGAGCTGCGCGATGACCGCGTCCAGCCCGCGCTCCGCGGTCGCATCGACGATGCGACCGCGCTCGAACGTCAGCGTCAGGCCCTCCACGAGCACCCCGCTCGGTAGGAGGAGGAACGGGCGGGTCGTCGCCACGGTGCCGTCGGCGCGCGCCGGATCCGGCGACGTGAAGACCTCCTCGGTCGGGATGTTCGGGCTGAACTCCACGCCGGTCGCGGTGTGCATGGTCGCGGCCATCCAGCGCCACTCCGGGACGAGACCGATCTCGAGGTCGGTGCCCGGGCCCGCATACCGCACGGCCGTGAGGTCGAGCGCCTCGACCGCCGCCGCACGACGGCGGAGGCGTGCGGTGTGCGCCAACCAGTCGGCGACCGGGTCGTCCACGTCGAGTCCGACTGCGGTGCCGACCGCCTGCCAGAGCCGGTCGACATCGGGCTCGCCGTAGACCGCCCGCGCCCAGCCCTCGTTCGGGGCGGCGACGATGCACCACTGGAGTCCGCCCGCCATGAGCGCGGCGCGCTCGCGCGCGGCCAGATCGACGGGGCTCGCGGCGACCACCGCGGCGGCGTCGACGTCGTCCATCAGGTGCGGTTCGGGGTTCCCCGTGATGCGGAGGAACGCCAGGCCGGGCTCCTCCAGCCGCTCGGTCGCGGCGCGATCGCGGGCGGTCCCGGCCGCCATCGCCGGACCCGCGCCGTGCACGATGCCCGATCGGCGCACGTGATCGTCCTGGTACTCGACGTCGACGAACCCCGCGCCCGCGTCGTAGGCCGCCTCGACGATCGCGCGCACGAGTCGGGCATGCTCCACGAGCGCCCGCACCACCAGCGTCTGGCCCGGCTGGAGGTTGAGCCCGCCGCGGACCACGACGTCCGAGTAGCGGGTGAGGAGCTCGGACGTCGCGAGGTCGGTCATGCCGCGGATGGTAACGAGGCCGGGTGCAGGCGGCAACCGCGGACCCGGCCCGCCGCGAGGTTCGGCGTAGGCTGGGGCGCGTGCCAGTCCGCCTCGCCGACGTCCTCTCGACCGTGGAACGCCTGTGGCCACTCTCCGGCGCCGAGGCGTGGGATGCGCCGGGGCTCGTGACGGGCGACCCGGCCCGCGAGGTCTCCCGGGTGCTGCTCACCGTCGACGCGGTCGCGGCGACCGTCGACGAGGCCGTCGACACCGGTGCCGACCTGATCGTGGCGCACCATCCGCTGCTGCTGCGCGGCGTCACCTCGATCGCCGAGGACCGCTACAAGGGCGCGCTGCTCGCGAAGCTCATCCGCGCCGACTGCGCGCTCATCGGGGCGCACACGAACGCCGACGTCGTCGAGACCGGCACCTCCGCGGTGCTGGCCGATCGCCTCGGCCTCGTCGATGCGATCCCCATCGTGCCGAACGCGACGGACGCCGCGCGCGGACTCGGTCGTGTGGGGCGCCTCGCCGAGCCGACGACGCTCGGCCGCCTCGCACGTCGTCTCGCCGAGATCCTCCCGCCCACCGCGACCGGCGTGCGCGTCGCCGGCGGGTTCGACGATCCGGTCGAGACGGTCGCCGTATGCGGCGGCGCCGGCGACTCGCTCCTCGGCCACGAGCTGGTGCGCGCCGCGGACGCCTACGTGACCGCCGACCTGCGGCACCATCCGGCCTCCGAGGCCCGCGAGCAGGCCATGCTCGGCGGCGGCCCTGCGCTCGTCGACGTGTCGCACTGGGCCGGCGAGTGGCTGTGGTTGGATGCCGCCGCGCGCGAGCTGCGCGAGGCGCACCCCGATCTCGAGGTCGCCGTGAGCGACCTCCGCACCGATCCGTGGGACTTCCAGGTCGTGCAGTGACCGCCGCCCGGATCGCCCCGACCCCCGACCCTCCCGCCCCGACCCCGAGGAGCACCACGTGAAGGCCAGCCCCGCCGACCAGGAGCAGCTGCTCCGCCTCCAGGCCATCGACACGCGCCTGCAGCAGATCGCGCACCGGCTGCGCTCGCTGCCGCAGACCGCGGAACTCGCCGCCCTCGGCGAGCGCGACACCGCCGTGCGCGGCCGTCGCGCCGAGGCGATCGGCACGCTCGAGGACGCGCGCACCGAGCTCGGGCGCATCGAGTCCGACGTCGAGGTCGTCGAGAAGCGCATCGCCCGCGACGGGGACCGGCTGACGCACACGTCGTCCCTGAAGGACGTGCAGGCGCTCGAGGCCGAGCTGGTGTCGCTGCGGAAGCGGCTCAGCGACCTCGAGGACGCCGAGCTCGTGGTCATGGAGAAGGTCGAGGAGGCCGAGGGGCGCGTCGCGGAGATCGATCGCGAGCGCGCGGAGCTCGCGGAGTCGGTCGCGTCCGTCGAGGCCGCGCGCGACGAGGCGGCCGGCGGCCTCGGCACCGAGCGGGAGCAGGCCGAGCGGGATCGCGGCGCGATCGCAGCAGCCGTCCCCGGCGAGCTCCTGGGCTTCTACGAGGACCGCCGCGTGCGCGGCGGCGGCATCGGCGCGGCGCTCCTGCGCCAGCGGACGTGCGGCGGCTGCACGATCACGCTGACCGGATCCGACCTCGACGCGGTCCGGCGCGCCGCGGACGACGAGGTCGTGCAGTGCCCCGAGTGCGACCGGATCCTGGTCCGCACGGCCGAGTCCGGCCTCTGATCCGACCGTGCGCTCGACGGACCGCCCCGGCGCGGTAGCCTTGGAGGGCGAGCGGGTCGGCAAGACGGCCGCGTCGTCCGAGCGATCGGGCGCCGAGGAACGTCCGGGCTCCGCAGGGCAGGACGGTGGGTAACGCCCACCCGGGGTGACCCGCGAGACAGTGCCACAGAGAGCAGACCGCCACGGGCTCCGGCCCGGGGTAAGGGTGAAAGGGTGGGGTAAGAGCCCACCAGCGGCCGCGGTGACGCGGTCGGCTCGGTAAACCTCGTCCGGAGCAAGGCCAGACAGGGGACCATGGGGCGGCCCGTCCCGTCCCCGGGTAGGCCGCTGGAGGGCTGCGGCGACGCAGCTCCGAGAGAGATGGCCGTCCAGCCGGTGTCGCGCAAGCGCCCGGTGAACAGAACCCGGCGTATCAGCCGGCCCGCTCGCCTCGTTCGCCGGCTCAGAACTTCGCCGCGAGCGCGGCGGCGCCGAGGATCCCGGCGTTGTTGCGGTGCACCGCGGGCACGATCGGGGTCTTCAGGTCCAGCAGCGGCAGGAAGTGCTCGTGGTGCTTCGACACGCCGCCGCCGACGACGAAGAGGTCCGGGGAGAAGAGGAACTCCACGTGCGAGTAGTAGCGCTGCAGCCGCTTCGCCCAGTGCTCCCATGAGAGCCCCTGGCGCTCCATCACCGAGTACGCCGCGCGCGACTCCGCGTCGTGCCCGTCGATCTCGAGGTGGCCGAGTTCGCTGTTCGGCACCACGACGCCGTCGTAGATGAGCGCCGAGCCGATGCCCGTCCCGAGGGTCGTCAGGATCACCAGGCCGTCCTCGTCGCTCGCGGCGCCGAACTGCGCCTCGGCGTAGCCGGCGGCATCCGCGTCGTTGATGAAGTGGATCTCGCTGCGCAGCTCCTGCTCGAACATGTGCTCGGCGTCGAGGCCGATCCACTCGTCGGAGACGTTCGCGGCCGACAGCGTGCGGCCGTGCTTGACGATCGCCGGGAAGCAGACGCCGAGCGGCAGGGACGTGTGGCCCAGGTCGGCCACCTGGGAGAGCAGTTCGCCCGTCGCCTGCAGGATGTCGGCCGGACGGCCGCCCTCGGGCGTCTTGACCTTGATGCGCTCGGTGACCAGGTCTCCGGTGCCGAGGTCGACGACCGCCCCCTTGATGCCCGTGCCGCCGATGTCGATGCCGATCGCGCGATTGGTCGCCATGGCGCCAGACTACCGCGGCGCCTCAGGCGACGACGTCACGCGAGCGTGAGCACGTCCGCGCCGCGCTCGGTCACGACGAGCGTGTGCTCGAACTGCGCCGTGAGCGACCGGTCGCGGGTGACGACCGTCCAGTCGTCGTCCCAGAGGTCCCACTCGGTCGTGCCGAGCGTGAGCATCGGCTCGATCGTGAACACCATGCCCGGCTCGAGCACGGTCGTCGCGTTCGGGTCGTCGAAGTGGGGGATGACGAGGCCGGTGTGGAATGCCCGTCCGACTCCGTGGCCGGTGTAGTCGCGGACGACGCCGTAGCCGAACCGCTTCGCGTACGACTCGATCGCGCGGCCGATGACGTTCACCTGCCGGCCCGGTGCGACCGCGCGGATGCCGCGGGCGAGCGCCTCGCGCGTGCGCTCGACGAGCAGTCGTGCGTCCTCGCCCGCCTCGCCGACCAGGAGCGTGGCGTTCGTGTCGCCGTGCATGCCGTCGAGGTAGGCCGTGACGTCGAGGTTCACGAGGTCGCCGTCCTCGAGCACGGTGTCGTCGGGGATGCCGTGGCAGATCACCTCGTTGACCGACGTGCACGACGACTTGGGGTAGCCCCGGTAGCCGAGCGTCGACGGATACGCCCCGTGGCCGACGACGAACTCGTGCGCGATCCGGTCGATTTCGTCGGTGGTGATGCCGGGACGGACGGCCTCGGCCGCCGCCTCGATCGCGCCCGCGGCGACGCGGCCTGCGGCCCGGATGCGCTCGACCTCGTCGGGGGTGTACCGATCGCCACCCGTGTTCGGCGACGGCGCCGGCCGCCCGACGTACTCGGGCCGGGCGATCGTCGCGGGGACGGGCCGCGCGGGGGAGCGCCGACCGGGGATCAGGTGGCCGTCAGGGTCCTTGGGCATAGGATCAGCCTATGTCGAGGGACGTCGAGCATCAGTTCTGGTACAACCTCAACACCGGTGAGGTCGAGGAGGGGTTGGTCTCGCCGGCCGTCGAGCGCGTGGGTCCGTTCGAGACGCGCGCCGAGGCCGAGCAGGCGCTGGAGATCCTTCGCGCGAACAGCGCGAAGTGGGCCGAGGAGGACGCCGCAGAGGAGTGATCCGCCGACGGCGGGCTCCGGCGGGCGACCGCCGGTGCCCGCACGATCAGTAGGAGTGCTCGTCGGTCGGGTAGGCGCCGGACGCGACATCCGCCCGCCACGTCTTCGCGGCGTCGCCGAGGACCTCGGCGAGGTTCGCGTACTGCTTGACGAACCGCGGGATGCGGCCGGTCGTGAGGCCGGCCCAGTCGGTCCAGACGAGCAGCTGGCCGTCGCAGTGCGGACCGCCGCCGACCGAGATCGTCGGGATGTCGAGCAGCTCGGTGACCTGCCGCGCCGCGTCGGCGGGCACCATCTCGAGGACGACCGCGAACGCCCCGGCCTCCTGGACGGCCTTCGCGTCGGCGAGCAGCTGCTTCACGCCCTCGCCGCGGCCCTGGATGATGTGGCCGCCGAGGCCGTGCTCGCTCTGCGGCGTGTAGCCGATGTGCGCCATGACCGGGATCCCGGCGCCGACGATGCGGCGGATCTGCTTGTGGCTGCGTTCGCCGCCCTCGAGCTTGACCGCGTGGGCGCCGGCCTCCTTCATGAAGCGGATGGCGGTGTGCAGCGCCTCGTCGGGCCCGTTCTCGTAGGAGCCGAACGGCATGTCGCCGACGACGAACGCCCGCTGCACCGCCCCCGCGACCGCGCGGGTGAGCGGGATGAGCTCGTCGACGGTCACGGGCAGCGTCGTCTCGTACCCGAGCACGTTGTTGCCGGCCGAGTCGCCGACGAGGAGGAAGTCGATGCCGGCCTCGTCGAAGATGCGCGCCGTCAGCTGGTCGTAGCTCGTCAGCCCGGTGATCTTGATGCCGTCGCGCTTGGCGTTCTGGAAGTGCCTCGTGCGGACCCGCTTGGGGCCGCCCGTGGCGGTGGAGGCGCCGCCGTAGGGGTTCTCCGCCTGCGGGGTTTCGGACGCGGACGCCGCGCCGTCGGGTGCGTGGTCGGACATGGCGCCAGTCTGGCACAGCACCGCCGACATCCGGGCCGGACCGGGGGAGCCGACCCAGTACGCTGAGAGCATCGAGGAAGGGTGTGCATGGACAAGCAGCGCGACTTCGTTCTCCGAACCATCGAGGAACGCGGGGTCAAGTTCGTCCGGCTCTGGTTCACCGACGTCGTCGGGACGCTGAAGTCGGTCGCGATCGCGCCCGCAGAGGTCGAGGGAGCGTTCACCGAGGGCATCGGGTTCGACGGGTCGGCGATCGAGGGCCTCAGCCGCACGTTCGAGTCCGACCTGCTGGCGTACCCCGACCCGACGACCTTCCAGACGCTGCCCTGGCGCGGGGACATCGACCCCACGGCGCGGATGTTCTGCGACATCACCACGCCCGACGGCGAGCCCGCCGTCGCCGACCCGAGGAACGTGCTGAAGCGCACGCTGGCGCGCGCCGCCGACGCCGGCTTCACCTTCTACACGCACCCCGAGATCGAGTTCTACCTGCTCAAGTCGAGCAAGTACGGTCCGGAGGGGCCGCAGCCCGTCGACTCCGCGGGCTACTTCGACAACGTGCCCGGCGGCACGGCGCATGACTTCCGGCGCCGCTCGGTCCGCATGCTCGAGGACCTCGGCATCTCGGTCGAGTTCAGCCACCACGAGGCGGGCCCCGGCCAGAACGAGATCGACCTGCGCTACGCCGACGCGCTCACGACCGCGGACAACATCATGACCTTCCGCACCGTCGTGAAGGAGGTGGCGATCGAGCAGGGCGTGTACGCGACGTTCATGCCGAAGCCGTTCTCCGACAAGCCCGGCTCGGGCATGCACACGCACCTCTCGCTCTTCGAGGGCGATGCGAACGCGTTCTACGAGGCCGGATCGCAGTACCAGCTCTCCAAGATCGGCCGGCAGTTCATCGCGGGGCTGCTGCGCCACGCGAACGAGATCTCCGCGGTGACGAACCAGTTCGTCAACTCCTACAAGCGTCTGTGGGGCGGCGACGAGGCGCCGAGCTTCATCTGCTGGGGGCACAACAACCGGTCGGCACTCGTGCGGGTGCCGCTGTACAAGCCCAACAAGGGGCAGAGCGCCCGCGTCGAGTACCGCGCCATCGACTCAGCGGCGAACCCCTACCTCGCCTTCTCACTCCTCCTGGCGGCCGGCCTGAAGGGCATCGAGGAGGGCTACGAGCTCCCGACCGAGGCCGAGGACGACGTGTGGGCGCTGACCGACAGCGAGCGCCGCGCGCTCGGCTACCGGCCGCTCCCGGCGAGCCTCGACCACGCCATCGAGTACATGGAGACCTCCGAGCTCGTCGCCGACACGCTGGGGGAGCACGTCTTCAACTACGTGCTCGCCAACAAGCGTTCGGAGTGGCGGGACTACCGCACCCAGGTGACGCCCTTCGAGCTGCAGCGCAACCTCGAGATCCTCTGACGATCGGCACCGGATGACGCGGCAGGCTGCGACACTCGGGGCGCTCGCGCGCGCCGGATTCGACGACCTCGAGCTCGCCGCGACCCGGTCGTCCGAGCTGGCCGAGGCCACCGGCGTCGAGGCCGAGGACCTCGTCCGGGTGCTCGGTGCGGCGGCGGATCCCGACCAGGCGCTCGACGAGCTGCTCCGCCTGCACGAGCGCACGCCCGACGCGATCGAGGCGCTGCTGCGCGACGCCGCTGCGGCGGACCGGACGGTCCGGCTGCTCGGCGCATCGCGCGGCTTCGCCGAGTTCTTCCTCCGCAACCCCGACGAGCTGGCGCTGCTGCACGAGGAGCCGTCGCGGCCGCCGACCGCCGCGGCCGCCGCGGCCGAGCTCGTCGGGGTGGTCGACGCGCTCGACGAACCCGTCGCGACGCGCGCCGAGGTCGGCGCCCGGGCGCTGCGCGTCCGCTACCGCCGCCTGCTCGCCGGCGTCGCCGTCTGGGACCTCACCCGCGACGACGCCGTCGCAGCCCTCGACGTGGTGGCGGCGGGCCTCGCCGACCTCGCCGGGGCGGCGCTCGAGGCCGCGCTGGAGCTGGCGCGACGCGTCGTCGGTCGCGCCGAGGGCGAGCCCGCCGGGCCCGGACGGTTCCCGGCGGAGCAGGTCGACGGCACCCGACTCGCGGTCATCGGCATGGGCAAGGCGGGGGCCCGGGAGCTCAACTACGTCAGCGACGTCGACGTCATCTTCGTGGGCGGAACGGCCGATGAGGAGCAGGTGTCCACCGCGCGGGCGCTCGACGTGGCGACCCGACTCGCCATGACGATGATGCGGGTGATCGGCGAGCCCGGGATCGAACCGCCGCTGTGGGAGGTGGACCCGAACCTTCGCCCCGAGGGCAAGGACGGCGCCCTCGTGCGCACCCTCGAGTCGCACCTGCAGTACTACGAGCGCTGGGCCAAGAGCTGGGAGTTCCAGGCGCTGCTGAAGGCCCGGCTGATGGCGGGCGACCGCGACCTCGGCGCGCGGTACGCGGCCGGCGTCGCTCCGAAGGTGTGGTCCAGCTCCTCCCGCGACGGCTTCGTCGACTCCGTGCAGCGGATGCGCGAGCGGGTCACCGAGCACATCCCCGCCGACGAGGTCGCGGTGCAGTTGAAGCTGGGCCCCGGCGGCCTCCGCGACATCGAGTTCACGGTGCAGCTGCTGCAGCTCGTGCACGGCGCGAACGACGAGTCCATCCACCAGGCCGGGACCCTGCCGGCGCTGGCCGCCCTCGCGGAGCACGGGTACGTCGGTCGTGAGGAGTCGGCGGAGTTCTCGCGCGACTACCGCGTGCTCCGCGTGCTCGAGCACCGGCTCCAGCTCTCGCGACTCCGGCGCACGCACCTCATGCCGCAGGACGACGCGGCCCGCCGCGTCCTCGGGCGCGCATCGGGGCTCGGCCGTTCGGCCCGCGAGTTGACGGACACATGGCAGGCCACCCGTCGGCGCGTGAGAGGACTCCACGAGCGCCTCTTCTACCGGCCCCTCCTCTCGGCGGTCGCCGCCCTGCCCGCCGACGGCCTCGAACTCACGAGCGAGCAGGCAGAGGCCCGCCTGGCCGCCATCGGCTTCCACGACCCCCGCGGCGCGCTCGCGCACATCGCCGCGCTGACGGCCGGCGTCTCGCGCCGTGCGACCATCCAACGGCACCTCATGCCCGTGCTCATCTCGTGGTTCGCCGACGGCGTCGACCCGGACTACGGCCTGCTCGCCTTCCGGCGGATCAGCGACGCCCTCGGCACCACGCACTGGTACCTCCGCCTGCTCCGAGACTCGTCGGACGCCGCCCTCCGGCTCACGCGCGTGCTCTCCGGCTCGCGCTTCGCCGGCGAGCTGCTCGAGCGCATCCCCGAGGCGGTGGCCTGGCTCGAGGACGAGGACGAGCTCCGCCCGCGCCCGCTCGCCGCGCTCCGCGAGGAGGGCGATGCCGTGCTCGCCCGGCACGGCGAGCTCGACGCCGCGGCGAAGGTGCTCCGTGCGATGCGCCGCCGCGAGGTGCTCCGGCTCGCGCTCGCGGCGCTGCTCGACGTCTGCACGATCGAGGAGCTCGGGCACGGGCTCAGCGACCTCGTGGAGGCCCACCTCGAGAGCCTCGTCCGCGCGATCCGGCGCGACGACGACGGCATCGAGTTCGCCGTCATCGGCATGGGCCGCTTCGGCGGCCGAGAGCTCGGCATCGGCTCCGACACGGACATCCTCTACGTGTACCGTGCGACGACCGCGGAACCGGATGCCGCGCACACGCGCGCCCTCAAGATCGTCTCGGAGCTGGTCCGCGTCAGCGAGGACGCCAGACTGCCCTTCGAGCTGGACGCCGGACTCCGCCCGGAGGGCCGCAACGGCGTGGTGGCCCGGTCCCTCGACGCGTACCGCGCCTACTACGCGCGCTGGTCGCTGACGTGGGAGGCGCAGGCCCTGCTGCGAGCGCGCGGCGTCGCGGGCGACCGCGCCCTCATCGACGACTTCACCGAGCTCGCCGACACCGTGCGGTACCCGGACGGCATCGCCCCGCAGGAGGTCCGCGAGGTCAAGCGCATCAAGGCGCGCGTGGAGAACGAGCGGCTGCCGCAGGGCGCCGATCCGACCCGGCACCTGAAGCTCGGCCGGGGGTCGCTCAGCGACGTGGAGTGGTTCGTGCAGCTCATCCAGCTGCAGCACGCGGCATCCGTCCCCGCCCTCCGGACCACGTCGACGCTGGACGCGCTGTCGGCCTCGGTGGCGGCCGACCTGATCGCGGCGCGCGACGCGGAGACGCTGCGGGCTGCGTGGGTGTTCGCGTCGCGAGCGCGCTCGGCGCTCACGCTCTGGCTCGACAAGACGACCGACGTGCTCCCGGTGGAGCGGACGCAGCTCGAGGGCGTCGCACGGATCATGGGCTATCCGCCCGGGTCGGCGACGGCGCTCGAGCACGACTACCTGGCCGTGACCCGTCGCGCGCGCGCCGTCTTCGAGGACGGCTTCTACGGCGCCCAGCCGCGACGCGAGCCGACCATCGGATAGCCGGGCCGCCCCGAGCCCGGCGCGCGCATCGCGCAGTCGCGACCCCCCCACACGACACGAGGGCCCGTGCCATGCGGCACGGGCCCTCGCGCTCTCCGGGGGGACTGGGGAGAGAGCCTAGACGCCGTAGTACAGCTCGTACTCGAACGGGTGCGGGCGCTGGGCCAGGGGCTTCAGCTCCTTCTCGCGCTTGTAGTCGATCCAGGTCTCGATGAGCTCCGGCGTGAACACGCCGCCCTCGAGGAGGAAGTCGTGGTCGGCCTCGAGTGCGTCGAGCACGGCGTCGAGCGTCGCGGGCACCTGCGGGATGGCCTTGGCCTCCTCGACGGGGAGCTCGTAGAGGTCCTTGTCGACGGGCTCGTGCGGCTCGATGCGGTTCTTGATGCCGTCGATGCCGGCCATGAGCTGCGCGGCGAACGCGAGGTACGGGTTGCCCGACGAGTCCGGCGCGCGGAACTCGATGCGCTTGGCCTTCGGGTTGGTGCCCGTGATCGGGATGCGGATCGCCGCCGACCGGTTGCCCGCCGAGTAGACGAGGTTGACGGGCGCCTCGAAGCCGGGGACGAGGCGGTGGTAGGAGTTCACCGTCGGGTTGGTGAAGGCGAGGATCGACGGCGCGTGCTTGAGGATGCCGCCGATGTACCAGCGCGCGACGTCCGACAGGCCGCCGTAGCCGGCCTCGTCGTAGAAGAGGGGCTTGCCCTCGTTCCAGAGCGACTGGTGGGTGTGCATGCCCGAGCCGTTGTCGCCGAACAGGGGCTTCGGCATGAACGTGGCCGTCTTGCCCCACTCGAGCGCCGTGTTCTTGACGATGTACTTGAACTTCAGGATGTCGTCCGCGGCGGAGACCATCGTGTCGAACTTGTAGTTGATCTCGCCCTGGCCGGCGGTGCCGACCTCGTGGTGCGAGCGCTCGACCTCGAGGCCGGACTCGATGAGCTTCACCACGATGTCGTCGCGCAGGTCGGCGTGCTGGTCGACCGGCGAGACGGGGAAGTAGCCGCCCTTGTACGCCGTCTTGTTCGCGAGGTTGCCGCCCTCCTCGACGCGACCCGAGTTCCACGCGCCCTCGCTCGAGTCCACCGAGTAGAAGCTCGAGTTCTGCTTCACCTCGTAGCGCACGTCGTCGAAGATGTAGAACTCGGCCTCGGGCGCGAAGAAGGCCGTGTCGGCGATGCCGGTCGAGGCGAGGTACTTCTCGGCCTTCTTGGCGACCTGACGGGGGTCCTTCGCGTAGATCTCGCCGTTGCGCGGGTTGTAGATGTCGAAGACCATGACCAGCGTGCGCTCGGCGCGGAACGGGTCGACGTAGGCGGTCGACACGTCCGGGATCAGCTGCATGTCCGACTCGTGGATCGACGCGAAGCCGCGGATCGACGAACCGTCGAAGAGCTGGCCGACCGTGAAGAAGTCCTCGTCGACGGTCGAGGCCGGGATGTTGAAGTGCTGCTGCACACCCGGGAGGTCGGTGAAGCGGATGTCGAGGAACTTGACGTCCGTCTCCTTGATGAACTTGAGGACTTCGGAAGAATCACTGAACATGTGACGGTGCTCCAAGGGCAGATAGAGGGCGAGGACGCAGTCGTTCGACCGGTCCCGACGCTATCCGCCCGGGATTTCCCTGCCATGACGCAAATGTTTCGACCGTGTTACACGCGTCCCGATCGGTAGACTCGTCCGGTGCCCGACCCTGCAGCGACTCCCGGTGACATCCCGCCGAGCATCTACCCCGGCGAACGGCTCGGCCTCCCGGAGGAGGGTCCGGGCTCCGTCGGCCGGGTCGGCCGTCGCGTCGTCGCCCTGCTCATCGACTGGGCGATCGCCAACGTGATCGCGCTCCTCGTCGGCCCGTACGCCTCGACGGCGCAGTCGTGGGCGACGCTCGGCATCTTCGCGCTCATGCAGGTGCTGTTCATCCCCACCATCGGCGGCAGCGTCGGCCATCGGCTGCTCGGCATGCGGGTCGTCCCCGTCCGAGGCGGGTGGGTCGGCCCGTGGCGCCCGATCGTGCGCACGCTGCTCCTGGTCGTCGTCGTGCCCGCGCTGGTCTGGGATTCCGACCAGCGGGGCTTCCACGACAAGGTGGCGGGCACGGTCCTGATCCGCGCCTGACCTGCCGCAGACGACTGCGGCATCCGCTCACTGGGAACGGATGCCGCAGGCAGGACGAGGACGTCAGCGCATGCGACCGCGCTGCGGGCGCACGCGCATCGGGTCGATGCCCTTGGGGATGGGCAGCGGCGCCTGCAGCGAGTTGAGGCGGTTGGTCACGGCGAGCACCTCCGGCTTGGTCAGCGAGCGCTTCGTCTTGCGCAGCGTCGCCGCGAGTCGGTGCAGCTCGACCGAGCCCTCCTCGTGGCCGACCGAGATGGTCGAGACGGGCACGTTCGGCAGCACTCGCTCCACCTTGCGCTTCTCGTCGGTGAGCATGCGATCGGTCCGCGAACGAGGTCCCTCGCTGATCAGCACGACCCCGCCGCGGCCCACGGCGCGATAGACGGCGTCCTGCGTCTTGCCGTTCACGGCCACCGGCATCTCGTTGCCGGTCCAGCTGCCGCGCAGGCCGCTCTTGAGCACCGCGCCCACGGCGCCCGGCTGGCCGTCGATCTGCGAGTACGCGGCCCGTTCGGCGCGACGACCGAGGATGACGAGTGCGATCAGCAGGCCCGCGAGCACGCCGGCGATGATCCACAGCGCGATCGTGAAGCCGTTGCCTCCGCTCAGCCACAGTGCGAGGCCGAGGCCGACCACGACGGGAAGCAGGAAGCCGAGGAGCATGAGCCACTGGGCGCTGGAGTCGTAGCGGCGGGTCATCTGGAAGACCTGCCACATCTGCTTCATGCGGCCGGGCTCCTTCGCGGGCTTGGGGGAGGACCCGGCGTCCTTGGTGCGTGCCATGCCTCAAGGATACCGGCGGCGGGCCCGACCTCCGACCGTCCTGAGGACGGTCGGAGGGGTCGGGCCCTCGTCGTCAGCCGACCGCCTGTGCGAAGCCGAGCGAGGCGTCGGCGAGGTGGCCGAGCTCCTCGGGCACCTCGCGGCCCTTGGCGCGCATCGACTGCGCCCACAGCCGCCCTGCCCGGTACGACGACCGGACGAGCGGGCCGGCGAGCACGCCGAGGAAGCCGATCTCCTCGGCCTCGTCCTTCAACTCCACGAACTCCTCGGGGCGCACCCACCGGGCGACCGGCAGGTGACGCGGACTCGGTCGGAGGTACTGCGTGATCGTGATGATGTCGGTGCCCGCGTCATGGAGGTCGCGCAGGGCCTGCGAGATCTCCTCGCGCTCCTCGCCCATGCCGAGGATCAGGTTCGACTTCGTGATCAGGCCCGCGTCGCGACCCTGCGTGATCACGTCCAGCGATCGCTCGTAGCGGAAGGCCGGCCGGATGCGCTTGAAGATCCGCGGCACCGTCTCGACGTTGTGCGCGAAGACCTCCGGCTGCGCGGAGAAGACCTCGCCGAGCAGCGCGGGGTTCCCCGAGAAGTCGGGAACCAGGATCTCGACCCCGGTCCCGGGCGACTGCGCGTGGATCTGCCGGATCGTCTCGGCGTACAGCCAGGCACCCTCGTCGGGGAGGTCGTCGCGTGCGACGCCGGTGACCGTCGAGTAGCGCAGCTGCATGCGGACGACCGACTCGGCGACGCGACGCGGTTCGTCCACGTCGTAGTCGGCCGGCTTTCCCGTGTCGATCTGGCAGAAGTCGCACCGGCGCGTGCACTGCGACCCGCCGATCAGGAAGGTCGCCTCGCGATCCTCCCAGCACTCGTAGATGTTCGGGCAGCCCGCCTCCTGGCAGACCGTGTGCAGCTCCTCAGTCTTCACGAGCTGCTGGAGCTGCCGGTACTCGGGACCCATCCGTGCACGGGTCTTGATCCACTCGGGCTTGCGTTCGATCGGGGTCTGGGCGTTCCGGACCTCGAGCCGCAGCATCCGGCGCCCGCCGGGATCCGCGCTCATGCGGGCACCGCCGCGAACTCGGCGTCGAGTCGGGCCCGCACCGGTCCGGCGACGTCGGCGGGGGTCACCGTGCGGCCGAGGACGCGCGACATCGTCGTGACGCCCGCGTCGCGGATGCCGCAGGCGACGATCTTCGCGTACGGCTCGAGGGAGTTCGAGCAGTTCAGCGCGAAGCCGTGCATCGTGACGCCCTCGGCGACGCGGATGCCGATCGCGGCGATCTTCTCCGTCGCGCCGTCGCGCGCGATCCAGACGCCGGAGCGACCGTCGACGCGGACGCCGTCGATGCCGAATCCCGCGAGGACGTCGATGAGGACGCCCTCGAGCCGCCGGACGTAGCCGACCACGTCGATCGGCTCGACGAGGCGCAGGATCGGATAGCCCACGAGTTGGCCCGGACCGTGCCAGGTGATCTTCCCGCCGCGGTCGACGTCGATGACGGGGGTGCCGTCGGTCGGACGTTCATCGGGGGAGGTCCGCTTGCCGGCGGTGTACACCGGCTCGTGTTCGAGGAGGATGACGGTGTCCGGTCGCTGACCGGAGACCACCGCCTGATGGACGGCGCGCTGGAGGGAGAGGCCCTCGTCGTACGGCACGGAGTTGGCGCTTAGCCCCGTGTCGACATAGTCGAGCATGTCCCCAGTCTAGGCGTCGTCCCGTCCTCCACCGCGCCCGGACCTCGGCGCTCGACCCCCGCCGGCCGCGGATCGCAGCGCGGCCGCGTGGCGGGACCGGCATCGTCGACGGCATGACCCGCCGCGTCGCCCGCCACGCCCACGACGATCCGCCACCCCGGCGAGACGCGCCCGCGCCGTCGGGAGCCGTGCTGGCCGGGTACCGGCTCGTGCGGCGGCTTGCGACCGGCGACCGTGCCGACCTCCACCTCGCCGTCGTCGACGAGCCCCGGACCGGAGGCGCGGAGGCCCCCGCAGCCCCGCCGTCGCTCGTGGTCGTTCGGGTGTACGGCACGGATGCGGATGCGACGGCGATCGCGGTCGAGATCGACGCCATGGAGCGCGACGCCACCGGCACCACCCCGACGCTCGTCGACGTCGCGAGGCTGCCCGACGGTCGGGTGTGCGTCGTGGTCGAGCGCGTCGGGACCCACTCCCTCGGTGGCATCCTCGACGCCGGGCCGATCTCGGCCGGACAGGCCGTGACCGCGCTCGCGCCCGTGGTCGTCGCGGTCCGCGAGCTGTCGCGGGCGGGATTCGCGCACACCCGTCTCTCGCCGGCGGACGTGCTGGTCGATGCGACCGGGCGCCCCAGGCTCGTCGGGCTCGGCGCCCTCGAGCGGGTCGGAGCGGAGACGCCGATGGCGGAACGGCGCGACCGCAGCCGCCGAGCCCACGCCGCGCTGCTCGACCTGGTGACCGTCGTGGCGTCCGCGACCGGCGCGGCCTCGCGGTTCGCGCCCGTCGTGGAGCTCGTGCGCGAGCCGCTCGAGCGCCGTCCGTTCGCTCCGGACCACGTCGCGATCGAACGTGCGCTGTTCGCGGTCGCCGACCCGACACCGCTGCTGCCGGCGCCGCTGGTGCCCCACGTCGACTCCGTGCCGTCGCGGGTCGGCGGTCGGCCCGACCGCGAGCGCGTCGTACCGTCGGTCCCCGCCGCGTCGGCCGTGCCGTCCGGGCGGGACCTCGGCCGCACACTGGCGGAGCTCGCGCAGGTGCCCGGGGAACTCGTCGACCGGCTGGGGGAGACCGCGGACTCGGGCCCGACGGCGGCAGTGCGCCGGCGAGCGGCGGCCTGGGCGGGCCGCAGGCGCCCGGTGCTCGCCGTCGGGACGCTCGTCGGGGCGGCGGTGCTCGTCATGCTGCTCACCGCGGTGCCGCCGAGCGGACGTGCCGAACCGGACGGGAGCGCCGCGCCCGCGCCGTCCAGCTCGGCGCCGCCGGCGACGGGCCCGTGGTCGGGAGGCGACGAGCCCGCGACCGAGTCGGCACCGACCGGCGCGTCGACCGACCCGGAGCGGGCGGCAGCTGATCCCGAGGCGCCGGCCGCGGTCGCCGCCATGCTCCTGGAGATCCGCGCCGGCTGTCTCGCCGCCCGCGATGTCGCCTGCATCGGCGCCTACGCCCAGGACGGTTCACCGCTCGCCGTCCGCGATCGCGCGGCGATGGACTCGGACGCCGCGCCGGAGGAGCCGATCGTCGGGCTCGACGGGATCACGGTCGCGGGCGAGCTCGGGGATGCCGTCGTCCTCGCCGTGCCGACGGCGGCCGGACGCGAACCGGCCTCGCTCCTCATGATGCGGAGCGAGGCCGGTTGGCGACTGCGCGAGTGGTTCGACTAGACGCCGAGGTCGCCCTCGAAGTCGCCCTCCTCGAGTCGGGCCTTCACGGCCGTCAGGAAGCGCGCGGCGTCGGCGCCGTCGATGATGCGGTGGTCGTACGACAGTGCGAGGTAGACCATCGACCGGATCGCGATCGCGTCGGAGCCGTCCTCGGAGACGATGACCGGGCGCTTCACGACCACGCCCGTGCCGAGGATCGCCGTCTGCGGCAGGAACACGACCGGGGTGTCGAACAGCGCGCCGCGCGAGCCGGTGTTCGTCAGCGTGAAGGTGCCGCCGGCGAGCTCGTCGGGCTTGAGCTGGTTGTTGCGCGTGCGCTCGGCCAGGTCCGCGATCTGCTTCGCCAGCCCGGCGATGTCGAGCTCGCCCGCGTCGCGCACGACCGGCGTGAGGAGGCCGCGCTCGGTGTCGACCGCAATGCTGAGGTTCTCACGCTCCGGGTAGACGATCGAGTCGCCGTCCACCGTCGAGTTGACGATGGGGTAGGCGCGGAGCGCCTCGACCGCCGCGAGGGCGAAGAACGGCAGGAACGAGAGCTTCGTCCCCGTCTTCTCGTGGAACGAGCCCTTGACGCGGTCGCGGAGGCGGGCGACCCGCGTGACGTCGACCTCGACCACCGAGGTGAGCTGGGCGGTCGACTGCATCGACACCACGGCGCGCTCGGCGACGACCTTGCGCAGTCGCGTCATCGGCTGGGTGGTGCCGCGCAGCGGCGAGGTCTCGAGCGGCTGGCGCTCGGCCTTCGCAGCGGGCGCCCCAGGGGCGGCCGAACCGGCCGACAGCACGTCCTGCTTGCGGATCCGGCCACCGACTCCGGTGCCCTGGACGCTCGCGAGGTCGACGCCCTGCTCGTTGGCGAGCTTGCGGACGATCGGCGTGACGTAGCCGGACGTGCCGGCGTGCGCGCCACCCTGCTGCGGCGCCTCCTGCGGGGCCGGCGCCTGCTGGGCGGGCGCCTGCTGGGGCGCCGGAGCCTGCGGGGCCGGCTGCTGCGCCGGAGCCTGCTGCGCCGGAGCCTGCTGGGGTGCCGGAGCCTGCGGTGCGGGAGCGGCGGGCGCCTCCTGCTGGGCCGGCGCCTGCTGGGCCGGCGCCTGCTGGGCCGGTGCCTCCTGCGGAGCAGGAGCGGGTGCGGCCGGCGCCTCCTGCTGGGCGGGTGCCTGCTGCGCGGGCGCCTCCTGCGGGGCGGGGGCCTGAGCCTGCTCCGCCGGCGCCTCCTCCTGTGCCGGGGCCGGCGCCGCCTCGGCCTGCGGTGCCTCGGCGGGCGCCCCGCCGCCGGAGCCGTCGCCGATGGTCACGAGCGCGGTGCCGACCTCGACGGTCTCGTCCTCCTGGACGAGGATCTCCTCGATCACGCCCGCGACGGGCGAGGGGATCTCGGTGTCGACCTTGTCGGTCGAAACTTCGAGCAGCGGCTCGTCGACCTCGACCCGGTCGCCCACGTTCTTCAGCCAGCGGGTGACCGTGCCCTCGGTGACACTCTCGCCGAGTGCCGGGAGGCTGACGGATTCGCTCATTCGCTTGTCTCCTTCACAGCGTGTGACGCGTTCTAGCTTATTGCAGTCGTATTTCGGCGCGACGGGGTCAGAGCGCGTGCAGCGGCTTGCCGGCGAGCTTCAGGAACGCCTCGCCGAGCGCCTCGTTCTGCGTCGGGTGCGCGTGGATCAGGGGCGCGATGTCCTCGGGGTACGCCTCCCAGTTCACCGCGAGCTGCGCCTCGCCGATCAGCTCGCCCACGCGGGCGCCGATCATGTGCACGCCGACCACGGGGCCGTCGTTGACGCGGACGACCTTGATCGAGCCGCTGGTCTCGAGGATGTGGCTCTTGCCGTTGCCCGCGAGGTTGTACTCGTACGACGACACCTGGTCGGCGCCGAACTTCTCGGCCGCGCGCGCCTCGGTGTAGCCGATCGAGGCGACCTCGGGCTCGCAGTAGGTGACCTTGGGGATGTTGACGTCCTCGACGACGATCGGGGACAGGCCCGCGATCTCCTCGGCGACGAAGATGCCCTGCTGGAAGCCGCGGTGCGCGAGCTGCAGGCCGGGGACGATGTCGCCGACCGCGTACACGCCGGGCACGCTCGTCTCGAGGCGGTCGTTCGTGATCACGAAGCCGCGGTCGACCGTGACGCCCGCCTCCTCGTAGCCGAGGTTCGCGGTGACGGGGCCGCGGCCGACGGCCACGAGCAGCAGCTCGGCCTCGACCGTGTCGCCGTTCTCGAGCGTCACGACGACGCCGTCGTCGTGCTGCGTGACGCCCTGGAACCGCACGCCGAGCTTGTAGTCGATGCCGCGCTTGCGGAACGCGCGCTCGAGCTGCTTCGAGATCGACTCCTCCTCGTTGGGGACGAGGTGGGGGAGGGCCTCGATGACGGTGACCTCGGAGCCGAACGACCGCCACACGCTCGCGAACTCCACGCCGATGACGCCGCCGCCGAGGATCGCGACCTTCTTGGGGACGAAGTCGAGCTCGAGCGCCTGCTCGCTCGTGATCACGCGGCCGGCGATGTCGAGGCCGGGCAGCGAGCGCGAGTACGAGCCGGTGGCGAGCACCACGTTCTTACCGACGAGGCGCTGGTCGCCCACGACGACCGTCTTCGGGCCCTCGAGGCGGCCCTCGCCCTCGACGACGGTGATGCCGCGCGCCTTGATGAGGCCCTGGAGGCCCTTGAACTTGCTGGAGACGATGCCCTCGCGGTAGCGCGTCACGGCCGCGACGTCGATGCCCTCGAACGACGACCGGACGCCGAACTTCTCCGACTCGCGCGAGCTGTCGGCCACCTCGGCGGCGTGCAGCAGCGCCTTCGTCGGGATGCAGCCCCGGTGCAGGCACGTGCCGCCGAGCTTGTCCTTCTCGACGAGGGCCACGCTGAGGCCGAGCTGGACGGCGCGCAGCGCCGCTGCGTACCCTCCGCTGCCGCCTCCGAGGATGACGAGGTCAAAGTTCTGCTCGGACAAACGGAATCTCCCTTGCGCATCGGATCTGCGGCGCGAGTCACCCGGTTTCGTGGCCGGGGAACGTCTGGGGCGAGGAACGCCCCAGACGACTGTACTACCTGGCGGAGGACCGCTCGCCCAGCGCGATGAGCGTCCGCACGGCCGCGCCCGTGCCACCGGTGCCGGTGAATCCCCACGCCGCCGCCGAGTTGAACGACGGGCCCGCGATGTCGAGGTGGGCCCACGGGATGCGGGGGGCCTCGTCGCCGTCGCGTCGACCGACGAACTGCTGCAGGAAGACCCCGGCGAGCAGCATGCCCGGTACCACCGTCCCGAGCTTGGTGTTGGCGAGGTCGGCGACGTCCGACTTCAGCAGGGGGAGCAGGTCGTCGGGCAGCGGCATCGGCCAGGTCGGCTCGCCTGCGGCGTCCGCCGCGCCGCGGATGCGCGCGACCAGGTCGTCCTCGCCCATGAGCCCGGTGATCCGGTTGCCGAGCGCGACGACCTGGGCGCCGGTGAGCGTCGCGACGTCGATGATCGCGTCGGGCTGATCCTCGCTCGCGGCGGCGAGGGCGTCGGCCATCACGAGACGTCCCTCGGCATCCGTGTTCAGGACCTCGACCGTGGTGCCGCCCTTCATGCGGATGACGTCGTTCGGTCGCGCGGCCGTACCCGAGGGCATGTTCTCGGCCAGGCACAGCCAGCCGGTCACCCGCACGGGGACCGCGAGCTCGGCGAGGGCGACGATCGCGGAGAGCACGGCGGCGGCGCCCGCCATGTCGGACTTCATCCCGACCATCGACGCCCCGGGCTTCAGCGAGAGGCCGCCGGAGTCGAAGGTGATGCCCTTGCCGACGAGGGCGAGGTGGGCGGACGCCTCGGCGGGCGCATAGTCGAGCCGGACCAGGCGCGGGGGACGCGAGGAGCCGCCGCCGACCGCGAGGATCCCGTTGAAGCCGCCCTCCGCGAGCGCGGCCTCGTCGTACACCCGGACCTCGACGCCCGCGGCGCCGGCCGCGTCGGCGGCGAGCTCCGCCATCACGGCCGGCGGCAGGTCGTTCGGGGCCGCGTTCACGAGGTCCTTGGTGCGCGCGACCGCCGCGACCACGCGGCGCACGCGATCGAGCCGGACCTCGTCGGCCGAGTGCGCGGTGTGGAGCGTGATCGCCGTCGGGCCGGTCGGGCCCTCGCGGTACTCGGTGTACGTGTAGGCCCCGAGGCCCGCGCCCTCGAGCAGCGCCTCGGCGAGCGGGGCATCGAGCCCGCCCGCGGCGACGGCGACCGCCTCGGCGGAGGCGAGGGCGCGCAGCGCGGCCCCGCCGGCCAGCCGCAGCCCCGCGGCATCCGCCGTCTCGCCCACGCCGGTCGCGACGACGAGCCGGCCGCCCTCGCCGGGCGCGACGAGCCGGGTGACCTCGTCCGCGGAGCCCTTCGCACCGAGCAGGGCGAGCGCTGCGGGAACCCAGTCGAACCCGTCGGGCGCGAGGAGCTCGGGGCCGTCGGCGGTGCGCCGCACGGGGAGGACGAGGGCGTCGGCGCCGGACTCGGCGGCGGGGGAGTCGGACAGGTCGATCGTGGGAACGGACATGCGATCGATGCTAGGTGTTCGCTCTGGGCATGTCCGCCACCTCCGCGCGCCGGCGGGGGCCCGCCGACCCCTCGGTACCCTTGACGTATGCGCGATCCCCGCTCCCTGTACGAGCTCAACGCCGATGTCGAGGTGCCTTCCGGGCTGCCCCTCGTCGCCGGGCTGACGGGGTTCGCCGACGCCGGCTCGGCCGTCGCGCAGACGACGGAGTACCTGCTGGGCACCCTCGACACCGAGGTCGTGGCGACGTTCGACGCCGACGAGCTGCTCGACTACCGGGCGCGCCGTCCGATCATCCTCTTCGACGCCGACCACCTGACGGACTACCGTCCGCCTCGCCTGTCGCTCGACCTCGCGCGCGACGAACTCGGCCAGCCGTTCCTGCTGCTGACCGGGTACGAGCCCGACTTCCAGTGGGAGCGGTTCGGCGCCGCCGTGCTCGGGTTGATCGAGCGCTTCGAGGTCGGTTCGACCACGTGGATCAACTCCATCCCGATGCCCGTGCCCCACACACGGCCGATCGGCGTGACGGTGAGCGGCAACCGCGGCGACCTCATCGAGGCGATGTCGGTGTGGCGGCCGACGACGCAGGTGCCGGCGAACGCGCTGCACCTCGTCGAGTACCGCCTGCAGGAGCTCGGGCACCCGACGACCGGGTTCGTGCTGCTGGTGCCGCACTACCTCTCCGACGCGGAGTTCCCGTCGGCGGCCGTGGCGGCGCTCGAGGCGGTGAGCGCCTCGACCGGCCGGATCTTCCCCACCGACGCGCTCCGCGAGCAGGGACGGGAGTTCCTCGGCAGGATCGACGAGCAGGTCGCCGAGAACGGGGAGCTCGCGAAGCTCGTCCGCACGCTCGAGGAGCGGCACGACGACTACATGGAGGGGACCTCCCTCCGCTCGCCCCTGACCGACGAGGACGGGGAACTGCCCTCCGCCGACGAGATCGCCGCGGAACTCGAGAAGTTCCTCGCCAGGCGGCGCCACGCCGACGGCGAAGGAGCCTGATCAGGCTCGGGTTCCCGGGAATTCCGGCGCACTGCACGGCGTTGTAGGAGGCGATGGGTCGAACGCGTCCCGATCCCGTGGCGTGGCGGGTCGGCCGACGTGAGATCCCTGTATAATAGGGGGCAGGACCCGGTCTGGTCCGCCGAGCGATTCACGTCGCCACACCCAGCGGACTTGACATGGGTCCTCATCGTGTCCGAAATCACGTCAGGCGCGACGCGGCAGCCCGACCGCACGCCCGGCGACGGGCACGGCCGCGCGACGGTGAGGAAGAGGTTCAGAACACATGCCAGCCAAGACCACCCCGGCGGCGACCGACGAGTCGACCGAGGCGCCCCGCGCCACCGGAACGGCGACGAAGCGCGCCACGACGTCGAAGTCGGCGTCGACCAAGACCACGTCCGCGAAGGCGGGCACCAAGACCACCGCGAAGTCCACCGCGTCCAAGGGCGCGGGCAAGGGCGCGACGACCGCCTCGAAGACGCCCCGCGCCTCGACGGCGAAGGGCGGCAAGGCGAAGTCCGCGAAGTCGAAGGCCGCGTCCGCCGAGGACGAGGAGCTCGACGACGACGCCGAGGTCGAGGACGCCGACCTCGAGACGAGCGACGCCGAGGCGTCGGAGTCCGCCGAGGACGAGTCCGGCGACGAGGAGGCCAAGCCCGCGAAGGCCGAGCCGCACCCCACCGGTGCGATCGTGCTGCGCGCCTCCGACGACGAGGACGAGCTCCCCGTCTACTCGACGACGATCACGGGCGCCACGGCCGACCCGGTCAAGGACTACCTGAAGCAGATCGGCAAGGTCGCGCTCCTGAACGCGGCCGAGGAGGTCGAGCTCGCGATGCGCATCGAGGCGGGCCTCTTCGCCGAGGAGATGCTGTCGCAGATGAGCGACCAGGAGCGGCGCAGCCAGTACGGCCGCGAGCTCCAGTGGGTCGCCCGCGACGGCCAGCGCGCGAAGAGCCACCTGCTGGGCGCCAACCTGCGCCTCGTGGTGTCGCTCGCCAAGCGCTACACGGGCCGCGGCATGCAGTTCCTGGACCTGATCCAGGAGGGCAACCTCGGTCTCATCCGCGCGGTCGAGAAGTTCGACTACACCAAGGGCTTCAAGTTCTCGACCTATGCGACCTGGTGGATCCGTCAGGCCATCACGCGCGCGATGGCCGACCAGGCCCGCACCATCCGCATCCCGGTGCACATGGTCGAGGTCATCAACAAGCTCGCCCGCGTCCAGCGCCAGATGCTGCAGGACCTGGGTCGTGAGCCCACGCCCGAGGAGCTGTCGAAGGAACTCGACATGACCCCCGAGAAGGTCATCGAGGTCCAGAAGTACGGCCGCGAGCCGATCTCGCTGCACACCCCGCTGGGCGAGGACGGCGACAGCGAGTTCGGCGACCTCATCGAGGACACCGAGGCGGTCGTCCCGGCCGACGCGGTCGGCTTCACGATGCTGCAGAAGCAGCTGGAGTCGCTGCTCGACTCGCTGAGCGAGCGCGAGGCCGGCGTCATCCGCATGCGCTTCGGTCTCGGCGACGGCATGCCGAAGACCCTCGACCAGATCGGCGACACCTTCGGCGTGACGCGCGAGCGGATCCGCCAGATCGAGTCCAAGACGATGGCGAAGCTGCGCCACCCGTCCCGGTCCCAGTCGCTGCGCGACTACCTCGAGTAGGCCGCACGTGAAGTACGCGCCGGCGATCCTCGTCGGCCGGCTCACCAGGATCGCCGCTCGGCTGCGCAAGCCGGGCGGCGGTTCCGCGGTGCCCGGCCTGGTCGTGAACACGATCGCCCCCGGCTACCTCCGCACCACCCTCTCCGGCTTCCCGCAGGGGCTCGTCGTCGTCTCCGGGTCGAGCGGCAAGTCGACCACGACGAAGATGCTCGTGTCGATCCTCCGCGCGCACGGCGAGCGGGTCTTCACGAACCCGTCGACCGCCAACATCAGCCAGGGCCTCACGTCGGCGCTCCTCGAGCAGGCCGACTGGCGTGGGCGCGTGCCGGGCGACGTCGCCGTCCTCGAGATGGACGAGGGCCACGGCGCCCGCGTGATGGAGGGCGTCGACGCGAGGGTCGTGACGCTCACGAACGTCATGGTCGACCAGATCGACCGCTTCCACGACTCCGAGATGGTCGCCGGCATGCTCGGCCGGATCGCGGCGCGCGCCCACGGCGCCGTCGTCGTGAACGCCGACGACGGGTACCTCGCACGGCTCGCCGCCGACGTGGCCGACGGCGTGGAGGTGCGCCGGTTCGGCGTCTCGGCCGAGGTGCTGGCGACCGCCCCCCGCGGGCTCGGCCACACCGAGACGACGCCGGAGCGGCTCGACCGCGGCGACGGCATCGTCGTCGCCTCCGTCGACGGTGCCTCGGCCGTGCTCGCCGACGGCGCGACGGACGTCGCCGTCGGACTGCCGGCCCGCGGCATCCACTACGCGGTGGACGCGGCGGCCGCCTACGCGACGGCGAGCGCCGTGCTCGGCGAGCGATTCGACGCGGAGCTCGCGGCTCGGGCGCTCAGCTCGATCCCCGCGGTCTTCGGGCGCGGCGAGCGCGTCACGGTGCGCGGCCAGGAGGTCGACTTCGTACTCGTGCAGAACCCCGCGAGCTACCAGCTCAACGTCGACAGCATCCCGAGCGGCACCGAGCAGGTGCTGTTCGCGATCGGCTCGGACGTGCGCGACCCGTCCTACTTCTGGCCGACGGATGCCTCGTCGCTCGGCCGCGTCGCGGTCGTCAGCGGGTCCAAGGCCGACGAGGCGGCGCTCATGCTCGCCTACGACGGCGTCGAGATCGACCGGGTCGAGCACGACCTCGGCCGGGCGCTCGACGACTTCCTCGCGGCGCCGCCGCCCACGGCCGGGGTCAAGACGATCGTCTTCTCGGCCGACGCCATGCGCCGCACGCGCGCCCACCTCGGACTGACGGGAGCGGAATGAGCCTCACGATCGTCTCCCTGCTGCCGTCGCTGCAGAACACGAACGGCGACGCGGAGAACGCGGCGGTCCTGGCCGCCCGGGCCCGCTGGGCGGGACTCGACGCCCGCGTCGTGGCCGTCGAATCGGCGGCCGACCTGCCCGAGCGCGTGGACGCCGTGGTGCTCGGCTCGGGGAGCGACGCGTCGCTCGACCGCAGTCGCGCCGCGCTCCTCGGGATGCACCACGAGCTCCGTCGCTGGGGCACCGAGGGCGTGCCGATCCTCGCCGTCGGCACGGGTTGGGAGCTGCTCGGCTGGGGCATCGAGCTCGCCGACGGCGGCACGATCGAGGGGCTCGGGCTCGTCGCCGGGCGCGCGGTGCCGCGCGACGGCCGCGTCGCGGGCGACCTCGTCGTGAACGCCTCGGGCGGGCTCGGCCTGCTGGTCGGCTTCGAGAACCATGCCCGTGACTACGTCGGCGCCGAGGGCTCGCCCATCGGCCGCGTACAGGCGGGTTCGGGCAACGGCCGCGGGTCCGGGCAGGAAGGCGTCCGGATGGGCGACGTGCTCGGCACGCACCTGCACGGACCGGTGCTGGCGAAGAACCCGCGCCTGGCCGACGCGATCCTCGCTCGCATGTGCGAGCGCGCGGGCCTCGACTACGTCCCGGGGGAGCGGACCGCCGTCGTCGACGGGTACGCCGAGGCGGCCCGCGCCGCACAGCTGCGTGCAGCGGGCGTCGCGGCATCCGCCACCGCCTGACGCCCCCGCAGCCACACACGACGAACGCCCCCGGAATGCTCCGGGGGCGTTCTCGTCGTCGTGAGACGCGTCAGTCGCGCGTGTCGGTCAGGAGCCGGCTCGACTCGTCGTGCCAGCTGTGGGCGATCTGGGAGAGCTTCTCCTCGTGCTTGCGACCGTGGTGGGCGCAGAAGAGGAGCTCGCCGCTCGAGACGACCACACGGATGTAGGCCTGAGCGCCGCAGGCGTCGCAGCGGTCGAGCGCCGTGAGCTCATGCGGGGTGTCGACCTCGTCGACGGCACCGGCGGTTTCGGTGTACTGGGTCATGGCGCCTCCTTCGTGTGGTTCACGGGCCGTTCCCTTCACTCAATGAAAACACGTCGGGGACCGCGAACCTTCCGCCGGGGCCCCATTTCGCTCACCGCGAAGCGCCTGCACGAGGGAGTGGGCGGCCCTCACTAGGCTTGTCCGACGTGAGCTCCGACTATTCCGCCCGCCATCTCTCCGTCCTCGAGGGCCTCGAGGCGGTGCGCAAGCGCCCGGGCATGTACATCGGCTCGACGGACTCCCGCGGCCTCATGCACTGCCTCTGGGAGATCATCGACAACTCCGTGGACGAGGCCCTCGCCGGCCACGGCACCGAGATCGAGGTGCTCCTCCACGCCGACGGCAGCGTCGAGGTCCGCGACTCCGCGCGCGGCATCCCGGTCGACGTCGAGCCGAAGACGGGCCTGACGGGCGTCGAGGTGGTCTTCACCAAGCTGCACGCCGGCGGCAAGTTCGGCTCGGGCTCGTACTCGTCGTCCGGTGGCCTCCACGGCGTCGGAGCGTCGGTGGTGAACGCGCTGTCGGAGCGCCTCGACGTCGAGGTCGACCGCGACGGCGCGACCTGGGCGATGTCGTTCCACCGCGGGGAGCCGGGCGTGTTCGACGACGACGGCACCCCGTCGCCGAGCGCCCCGTTCCGCCCGTTCGAGCAATCGAGCGAGTTGCGCAAGGTCGGGCGTGTCGCCAAGGCCGTGACGGGCACCCGCGTGCGCTACTGGGCCGATCCGCAGATCTTCACGCGCGGGGCCGGCTTCCAGGTCGAGGACCTGCTGAACCGCGCCCGGCAGACCGCGTTCCTCGTCCCCGAGCTCGGCATCACCGTGATCGACGAGAGCAGCGACGAGCCCGAGCGCCATCGCTTCCAGTTCGACGGGGGAATCTCGGAGTTCGTCGAGCACCTCTCGGTCGACGGCCCGGTGACCGACACCTGGCGGCTCACCGGCGACGGCCGGTTCACCGAGACCGTGCCCGTGCTCAACGACCACGGCGCCATGATCCCGACCGACGTCGAGCGGCACTGCCACGTCGACATCGCGCTCCGGTGGGGCACGGGCTACGACACCGTGATGCGCAGCTTCGTGAACATCATCGCGACGCCCAAGGGCGGCACCCACCAGGCCGGCTTCGAACAGGGCCTGCTGAAGTTCCTGCGCCAGCAGGTCGAGCAGAACGCCCGTCGCCTGAAGGTCGGCAACGACAAGCTCGACAAGGACGACATCCTGGCCGGGCTCACGGTGGTGCTCACCGTCCGCCTGCCGGAACCGCAGTTCGAGGGCCAGACCAAGGAGGTCCTCGGCACGCCGGCCGTCCGCTCGATCGTGGCGTCGGTGGTGCAGAAGGCGCTCGGCGAGCGCTTCGCCTCGACGAAGCGCGACGACAAGGCGCAGACGTCGCTGCTGCTGGAGAAGATCGTCTCCGAGATGAAGGCGCGCATCTCTGCGCGCACCCACAAGGAGACCCAGCGCCGGAAGAACGCGCTCGAGACGTCGTCGCTTCCGGCGAAGCTGGTCGACTGCCGGTCGACGGATGTCGCGCAGAGCGAGCTGTTCATCGTCGAGGGCGACTCCGCGCTCGGCACCGCCAAGCTCGCGCGCGACAGCGAGCACCAGGCGTTGCTGCCGATCCGCGGCAAGATCCTCAACGTGCAGAAGGCGAGCATCGCCGACATGCTCGGCAACGCGGAGTGCGCCTCGATCATCCAGGTGATCGGCGCCGGTTCGGGGCGCAGCTTCGACCTCGCGACCGCGCGCTACGGCAAGGTCATCATCATGAGCGATGCCGACGTCGACGGCGCGCACATCCGGACCCTCCTGCTCACCCTCTTCTTCCGGTACATGCGGCCCATGATCGAGGACGGCCGCGTGTTCGCCGCGGTGCCGCCGCTGCACCGCGTGGTCGTGATGAACCCGGGCTCGAAGCCGAACGACGTCATCTACACGTACTCCGAGAAGGAGCTCTCGGGCGTGCTCGCGACGTTGCGGAAGCAGGGCAAGAAGTACCAGGACCCGATCCAGCGCTACAAGGGCCTCGGCGAGATGGATGCCGACCAACTGGCGTCGACGACGATGGACCCCCGCCACCGCACCCTCCGGCGCGTCGGCGTCGCCGACGCCGAGAACGCCGGACGTGTCTTCGAGCTGCTCATGGGCAACGAGGTCGCACCGCGCAAGGAGTTCATCGTCGACAGCGCGGCAGCGCTCACGCGCGAGCGCATCGACGCCTGACCACGCGTCGGAACGACGAAGGCCCGCGCACCGATCGATCGGTGCGCGGCCCTTCGTCGTTCGCCCGGCCGGTGGCACGACCGCGTCGAGCGGCTGGCCGGAACCGTCGCGCTTCGCGCCGCCCTCGGGCAGGGAGCGCAGCGAGCCGTCCATGCCGAGCGCGCGAGCGGGACCCGGCCCGACCCACGCGGCCGAGAGCCCGTCCTGGCCCTTGAGGAACCGGTGCGCCCGCACGCCGCCGGTCGCGCGGCCCTTGCCGGGGAACTCGGCGAAGTCGCTGACCTTCGCGGCGCCCGGGTCGGTGCCGAGCAGCGTGTCGCCCGTCGCCGCCACCGTCACGACGACGGCCGACTCGAGGTCGGCGCGTGGCAGCACGGTGAAGGACACGACGCGGTCCTCCGCGCCGAGCTTGATGCCGGCCATGCCGCCCGCCGCGCAGCCCTGCGGACGCACGGCGGACGCCGGGAAGTGGAGCAGTTGCGCCTCGCGGGTCACGAACACGAGCTCGTCGTCGTCTCCGCCCTGGGCGACGCCGACGACCCGGTCGTCGGCCTTGAGCGAGATGACCTCGAAGTCCGGTCGGGTCGGGTAGCCGCCCGGCGTGACGCGCTTCACGACGCCCTGCTCGGTGCCGATCACGATCGGCTGCTGCGAGTCGAGCGAGACGACCGCGAGCACCTGCTCGGACCGGTCGGCGAGCGCGAGGTAGTCCGCGACGCGCACGCCGGCGCCCAGCTGGACCGAGTTCGGCGGCAGCGCCGGCAGGTCGAGCGGCGAGAACCGGACGAGCCGGCCCGTCGAGGTCACGGCGCCGATCTCGGTGCGGCTCGTCGTGAGCACCTCGGAGCGGACCGCGTCGTGCTTGGAACGGCGGCTCGGCGGCGTGATGGCGACGACGGTCTCGCCATCGGGAGCGTCGACGCGGGCGATGCGGCCGGTCGCCCCGAGGATGACGCGGCAGGGCACGTCGGCGTGCTCGAGCGACGCGGGGTCGATGGCCTTGCGCGTCTTGGGCTGCACGCGCGCCTCGGTGAGCAGCGTGCGCCGCGGCGTGCCGAACTGCTCGGCGGCGCGGTCGAGCTCGTCGGCGACCTGGCGGCGGATGCGGGCGTCGCTCGCGAGGAGCTCCTCGAGCGCGGCGATGTCGGCGAGCAGCTGGTCTCGCTCGGTCTCGAGCTCGAGGCGCGAGAACTTCGTGAGGCGGCGCAGGCGGAGCTCGAGGATGTACTCGGCCTGGAGGCGGCTGAGGTCGAACACCTCCTCCAGGCGGGTGCGCGCGACCTCGGCGTCGTCGCTCGACCGGATGACCTGGATCACCTCGTCGATGTCGAGGATCGCGATGAGCAGGCCCTCGACGAGGTGCAGGCGCTCCCGCTTGCGGGCCAGCCGGAACTCCGAGCGACGGGTGACCACGCGGATGCGGTGCGCGAGGTAGACCTCGAGCAGCTCGCGCAGCCCGAGCGTCTGCGGCTGCCCGTCGACGAGCGCCACGTTGTTGAAGTTGAAGGAGTCCTCGAGGGGCGTGAGCCGGTACAGCTGCTCGAGCACGGCCTGAGGGTTGAAGCCGGTCTTCACGCCGATGACGAGCCGCAGGCCGCGCGTGCGGTCGGTCAGGTCGGTGACGTCGGCGATGCCCGTGATCTTCTTCGCGTTGACGCCGTCCTTGATCTTCTCGATGACCTTCTCGGGGCCGACCAGGTACGGCAGCTCGGTCACGACGAGGCCGCTCTTGCGCGGCGTGAGCTGCTCGATCGACACCTTCGCGCGCGTCTTGAACGACCCGCGGCCGGTCGCGTACGCGTCGCGCACGCCGGAGAGCCCGACGATCGTGCCGCCCGACGGGAAGTCCGGTCCGGGGACGAACTCCATGAGCTCGTCGAGCGTCGCCTCCGGGTTCAGGATGAGGTGGCGAGCCGCGGCGACCACCTCGACGAGGTTGTGCGGCGCCATGTTCGTCGCCATGCCGACCGCGATGCCGCTCGCGCCGTTGACGAGCAGGTTCGGGAAGGCGGCGGGCAGCACCTCGGGCTGCTGGTGGGAGTTGTCGTAGTTCGGGATGAAGTCGACGACGTCCTCGTCGAGGTGCTCGGTCATGGCGACGGCGGGCGGCGCCATGCGCGCCTCGGTGTAGCGGGCGGCCGCCGGGCCGTCGTCGAGCGAGCCGAAGTTGCCGTGCCCGTCGACGAGCGGCACGCGCATCGTGAACGGCTGCGCGAGGCGCACGAGCGCGTCGTAGATCGCACTGTCGCCGTGCGGGTGGAGCTTGCCCATGACCTCGCCGACCACGCGGGCCGACTTCACGTGGCCCCGGTCGGGTCGCAGGCCCATGTCGCTCATCATGTAGAGGATGCGGCGCTGCACGGGCTTCAGGCCGTCGCGCGCATCGGGCAGGGCGCGGGAGTAGATGACCGAGTACGCGTACTCGAGGAACGACCCCTGCATCTCCTCCGCGACGTCGATCTCGTCGATCCGCTCAGCGATCTGTGGGGAGGGGGACTCGTTCTTGGCTGGGGTCATTCGTCGTCTCTGCGCAGGGCGTGCCGGGGCACGCGCGGGGAACGGGGCCGCGCCCGGCCTGTGCCAGACTGGGCGCGATGCCAGCAATGCTACCGGTGCCCGCCGACGGAGCCCCGCGGCTCACCGGCGTCCTGCCCGCCGCGCTCGCCTCCATCGGCGGGGGAGCGGGGCCCTTCGACCTCCCGGCCGTCGAGTCGGCCGTCGTCGTCCTCGTGGACGGCCTCGGCGCGCACAACCTCCGAGCGCGCGCGGGCCATGCACGGTTCCTCGCCGGCCGCATGGCCAAGCGCGACGTCATCCGGACCGTGTTCCCCTCGACGACGGCCGCGGCGATCGGGAGCTTCGCCACGGGCCTCATGCCCGGCGCGCACGGCCTCATGGGGTTCCGCGTGCCCGACCGGGCGCACGACCGCGTGGTCAACCAGCTGAGCGGCTGGGACGGGCGGATGGTGCCCGAGGCCTGGCAGCCGCACCCGACCGTCTTCGACCACGCGGGGGAGCGGGGCGTGCGGGCCGTCGCCGTGGGCGGGACGCGGTACGCCACCTCGGGCTTCACCCGCGCGGTCCTGCGCGGCGCCGAGTACCGCGCCGGCGCGAAGATCCCCGACCGCTTCGCCGAGGCGTTGCGCGTGCTCGATGAGGGACCGGCGCTCGTCTACCTCTACGTCTCGGAGCTCGACCAGATCGCCCACGCGCACGGCTGGGAGTCGGACCGCTGGCTGGCCGCGCTCGAGGTGCTCGATGCCGAGCTCGCGGCCTTCGAACAGCGGATGCCGCGCGGCACCGGACTCCTGGTGACCGCCGACCACGGCGTCATCGACGTGCCGCCCCACCGCCACGTCTTCATCGACGCGGACCCGGCCCTCGTCGACGGGGTGCGGCACGTGGCCGGTGAACCGCGCTGCCTGGGGCTCGTGCTCGAGGACGGCCTCGACGACGACGCCCGCGCCGTGCTCCTGGAGCGGTGGCGCGCCGCCGAGGGCGAACGCGCCTGGGTGATGTCGGGCGACGAGGCGATCGCCGCGGGCCTGTACGGCGACGTCGAGCCGGCCAACGTCGACCGCGTCGCCGACATCCTCGTCGCCGCCCGCGCCGGCGTCGCGTACTACGACCGGCGCGAGCCCGATCGTCGCGGCGAGGACATGGTCGGCCAGCACGGCTCGCTCACCGACGAGGAGACGCGCATCCCGCTCGTGCGGCTCGGCGCCTACGCGCGCGACTGAGCGGTCGGGCGCACGACGCGACGGATGCCGCGGCGCGCCGCCGCGGCATCCGTCGTCGTGCTCGCCGACCGCGGCCGGCGCTGGATCAGGAGGGGTACTGCCCGCGCTTGACCTGGGGCTTCGGCAGCCGGAGCGGCCGCAGCTGCAGGGCGCGCATCGCCGCGTACCACCGGAACCGCTCGACCTTGGTCGCACCGAACTTCGCGGCGAGCTTGCGCTGCAGCGTGAAGCCCAGGACGATCACGTCGAGCACGGAGACCAGGAAGAAGCCCCACAGGGCGAAGATGCCGATGGTCTGCACCTCGTAGCTCGGCACGAAGGTGAGCACGATCACGACGAACATCACGGGGATGAGGATCTCGCCGATGCTGAAGCGGGCGTCGACGTAGTCGCGCACGAACTTCTTCTGCGGACCGCGGTCGCGGGCGGGCAGGTAGCGCTCATCGCCGGCGGCCATGCCGACGCGGGCACGCTCGCGGGCCTCGGCGGCCTTGGCGCGCGCCTGCCGGGCGGCCTCCTTGCGGTCGTTCGGCACGAGCGGTCGCCGGTTGGCGGCTTCGCGCTCGGCGCGCGTGGGCGTCGGTGCGCCCTTGCCGACCTTCGGCGTCGCCTGCGCGTCGGTCTCGGAGCTGGTGGAGTCGGTACTGGGGTGCTTGGCCACGGGGAAGTCCTCGTCGAAATCGGTTCCTCTTAAGATTACCCGCATGACCGAGACCCGACCCGACCCCGTTTCCGACACGGCCGCCGACGACGGCGCGCCCACCGCCGAGCGCCTCCGCTCCGCCGTCGAAGCGGGGTTCCCCACCACCGTCGCCGACCTGACCGACCTCGTGCGCATCCCCTCCGTCTCCTGGCCGGCGTTCGACCCCGAACACGTCGCGCGCAGCGCGGAGGCCGTCGCCGACCTGGTCCGCGGACTCGGGCTGTTCGACGTCGTCGACATCCGCCGTGCCCCCGTGGCCGAGGGCGGCGAGCTGGGGCAGCCGGCCGTCGTCGCCCGCCGCGCCGCCCGGAACGGCCGACCGACGGTGCTGCTCTACGCGCACCACGACGTGCAGCCGCCCGGACGCGACGAGGACTGGACGTCGTCGCCGTTCGAGCCGACGCTCCGCGGGGACCGCCTCTACGGGCGCGGCGCCGCCGACGACAAGGCCGGCGTGATGGCGCACATCGCCGCCATCCGCGCGTTCCTCGAGGTGGCCGGTCCCGACCCCGACCTCGGGATCGCGCTCTTCATCGAGGGCGAGGAGGAGGACGGGTCGCCCTCGTTCTCGGCGTTCCTCCGCGAGCAGCGCGACCTGCTGGAGGCCGACGCGATCGTGGTGGCCGACTCGAACAACTGGGACGTGGCCACGCCGGCGCTCACCGTCGCACTGCGCGGCAACGTGACCTTCCGCCTCACCGTGTCGACGCTCGACCACGCGTCGCACTCGGGGATGTTCGGGGGCGCGGTGCCGGACGCCATGCTCGCGACGGTGCGACTGCTCGACACCCTCTACGACGAGGACGGTGCGGTCGCCGTCTCGGGCCTGTCCTCCGCGGAGCTCGACACGCCGGAATACGACGAGGCGCAGCTCCGCGCCGAGACGGGGCTTCTCGACGGCGTCTCGCCGATCGGCCGAGGCACGATCCTGTCGCGCATCTGGGCGCAGCCCTCGATCACGATCACGGGCATCGACGCCCCGTCCGTGGCGAACGCGTCGAACACCCTGATCCCGAAGGTCTCGGTGCGCCTGAGCACCCGCGTCGCGCCCGGGCAGGACGCACGCGAGGCCTACGAGGCGCTCCGGGCGCACCTGCTCGCCGGTGCGCCGTTCGGCGCCCACGTCGAGATCGACGACGTCGACACCGGGCAGCCGTTCCTCGTCGACACGAGCGGATGGGCCGTCGCCGACGCCCGCGCCGCCATGTCAGCGGCATGGGGCGTCGAGCCGGTCGACATCGGCGTCGGCGGGTCGATCCCGTTCATCGCCGAACTCGTCGAGGAGTTCCCCGACGCGCAGATCCTCGTGACGGGCGTCGAGGACCCCGACTCGCGCGCGCACAGCCCGAACGAGTCGCTCCACCTCGGCGTGTTCCGTCGCGCGATCCTGACCGAGGCGCTGCTGCTGGCCCGCCTCCAGAAGCGCGCGGGGGAGTGAGCCCGGCCGTCGTGCAGGGCGCGGCGCGGGCGGATGCCGCGGCCGGCGTCGAACGAATGGAGGCGCCTCAGGGGGAACACCCATTCGACGCGGGTATCATCGACCTGAACGTACGTCCATGAGGAGCGATATGAGCGACACGATCACCGACGTCATCCACGGCGTGAAGCTGAGCGATCCGGCTGCCGACAAGGTGCGCAGCCTCCTCGAGCAGGAGGGTCGCGACGACCTGCGCCTGCGGGTCGCCGTGCAGCCCGGCGGCTGCTCGGGGCTCATCTACCAGCTCTACTTCGACGAGCGACTGCTCGACGGCGACGCCGTCGTGGACTTCGGCGGCGTCGAGGTCGTGGTGGACAAGATGAGCGTGCCGTACCTGGACGGCTCGACGATCGACTTCGAGGACACCATCCAGAAGCAGGGCTTCACGATCGACAACCCCAACGCGCAGGGCAGCTGCGCGTGCGGCGATTCGTTCCACTGATCCGCCCGAACCACGTACGAGGGAGACCGCTCCGGCGGCCTCCCTCGTCGCGTTTCCGGTGGTCGGAGCGGAGTTTCGCCGCACATCCGGCCGAACCCGCCCCGATGGTGCACGAGCGGGGTGCTGAGTCGGAGTAGGCTAGGGCTGATCAGTGCGCTTCGCTGAGAAGCGCCTTCGAATCTCCCGAAAGGTCACCGGTGCGTCACAATCGCCGTCTCCGATGGGCTGCAGTTCCGATCGCAGCGACGCTCAGCCTCGTCCTCGCCGGATGCACGCAGGCTCAGCTGAACGGATTCCTTCCCGGCTTCGTCGAGGGCGAGGCGCCCGTCACGAACCACACCGAGCGCGTCTCGGGCCTGTGGGTCACGTCGTGGATCGTCCTCCTCGTCGTCGGAGTCGTGACGTGGGGCCTGACCATCTGGGCCGTGATCGCGTACCGCCGCCGCAAGGGCCAGACCGGCCTCCCGGTGCAGCTGCGCTACAACATGCCGATCGAGGTGTTCTACACGGTCATCCCGCTGATCCTGGTGCTCGGCTTCTTCGCCTTCACCGCGCGCGACCAGCAGGCGATCGAGCAGCGGTTCGCCGAGGGCGAGATCGACGTCAAGATCGAGGCGATCGCCAAGCAGTGGGCGTGGGACTTCAACTACGTCGACGAGGACGTCTACTCCGCGGGCATCCAGGCCCAGCTCGACGAGGGCGGCCCCGCCGGCTCGGTCAAGCAGGAGGAGCTGCCCACGCTGGTGCTGCCCGTCGGCGCCAAGGTCGAGATCGCGCTCGAGTCGCGCGACGTCATCCACTCGTTCTGGGTCGTCGACTTCCTCTACAAGAAGGACATGTTCCCGGGCAAGACGAACTACATGTCGTTCATCCCGGAGCGTGAGGGCACGTACGCCGGCAAGTGCGCCGAGCTCTGCGGCGAGTACCACTCGCTCATGCTCTTCAACGTCGAGGTCGTCTCCCAGTCGGAGTACGACGACTACATCGACTCGCTCCGCGCCGCGGGCTACGAGGGCCAGCTCTCCAGCGAGTACGACCGCAACCAGAACCTGCCCGGAACGGGCGCGCCCGAACTGAGTGAGGAGCACGCAGGCGAATGAGCACCACCACCGCACCGGCTCGCCCCACGGCCTCGTCGCAGCCGTTCGGCGCCGCGAAGGTCGAGCGCAAGGGCAACGTCCTCGTCAAGTGGATCACCTCCACCGACCACAAGGTCATCGGGTACCTCTACCTGATCACCTCGTTCATCTACTTCTGCGTCGGCGGCGTGATGGCCCTCATCATCCGCGCGCAGCTCTTCGAGCCCGGCCTCGAGGTCATCCAGACGCGTGAGCAGTACAACCAGCTGTTCACGATGCACGGCACGATCATGCTGCTCATGTTCGCGACCCCGCTGTTCGCGGGCTTCGCGAACGTGCTGATGCCGCTCCAGATCGGCGCGCCCGACGTCGCCTTCCCGCGCCTCAACGCGTTCGCGTACTGGGCGTTCAACTTCGGCTCGCTCATGGCGGTGGCCGGCTTCTTCACGCCCCAGGGAGCCGCCTCGTTCGGCTGGTTCGCGTACCAGCCACTCGCCTCGACGACGTTCTCACCGGGCATCGGCGGCAACCTCTGGATGCTCGGCCTCGGCCTCTCCGGCTTCGGCACGATCCTCGGCGCCGTGAACTTCATCACGACGATCGTCACGATGCGTGCCCCGGGCATGACCATGTTCCGCATGCCGATCTTCACGTGGAACACCCTCGTGACCTCGATCCTCGTGCTCATGGCGTTCCCGGTCCTCGCCGCCGCGCTCCTCGCCGCGGCCGCCGACCGCGTCTTCAACGCGCACATCTACGATCCCGCCAACGGCGGCGTCATCCTCTGGCAGCACCTGTTCTGGTTCTTCGGCCATCCCGAGGTGTACATCATCGCGCTGCCGTTCTTCGGCATCGTGACCGAGATCTTCCCGGTGTTCAGCCGCAAGCCCGTCTTCGGGTACAAGACGCTCGTGTACGCGACGATCGCGATCGCGGCTCTCTCCGTCACGGTCTGGGCGCACCACATGTACGTCACCGGCTCGGTCCTGCTGCCGTGGTTCGCGCTCATGACGATGCTCATCGCGGTACCGACGGGCGTGAAGATCTTCAACTGGATCGGCACCATGTGGCGAGGCTCGATCACCTTCGAGACGCCGCTGATCTGGTCGGTCGGCTTCCTCATCACGTTCGTGTTCGGCGGCCTGACGGGCGTCATCCTGGCCTCGCCGCCGCTGGACTTCCACGTGTCCGACACGTACTTCGTCGTCGCCCACTTCCACTACGTCGTGTTCGGCACCGTGGTGTTCGCGATGTTCGCCGGGTTCTACTTCTGGTGGCCGAAGTGGACCGGCAAGATGCTGAACGAGACCCTCGGCAAGTGGCACTTCTGGCTGCTGTTCATCGGCTTCCACACCACGTTCCTCATCCAGCACTGGCTGGGCGTCGTGGCCATGCCGCGCCGGTACTACTCGTACCTGCCGGAGGACAACATCACGTGGATGAACCAGCTTTCGACGATCGGTGCGTTCATCCTCGCGATCTCGCTGATCCCGTTCTTCCTGAACGTCTACATCACGGCGCGTCGTGCGCCGAAGGTGACCGTGAACGACCCCTGGGGCTACGGAGGCTCGCTGGAGTGGGCGACGAGCTGCCCGCCGCCGCGGCACAACTTCACCTCGATCCCGCGCATCCGCTCGGAGCGCCCGGCGTTCGACCTGAACCACCCCGAGGCCGGCGTGCCCGTCGGCATCGGCCCGGCGAAGGACGCCCCGCACGCCCCCGTGATCGACGCCGAGACCAAGGAAGTCAAGTAGATGCGCGCCAATGTCGTCCTGTTCTGGGTCCTGACCGGCTTCTTCGCCCTCTCGGCGGCCGTCTACACGTTCTGGACGCTGATCGACGAGCATGAGCCCGGCGTCGAGTGGGTCGGCCTCGTGGCGATCTCGCTCAGCGCGGTCCTCAGCGCGTTCATCGCGTTCTACCTCGGCCGCGTGCATCGCGAGCAGGGGGGCGAGCTCCCGGAGGACCGCCTCGATGCGAACATCGACGACGGCGACGCCGAGCTCGGCTTCTTCAGCCCGTGGAGCTGGTGGCCGATCATGCTCGCCGGTTCGGCGGCGCTCGTGTTCCTCGGCCTGGCGGTCGGTGTCTGGATCTCGTTCCTCGCGATCGGTCCGGCGCTGGTCAGCCTGGTTGGCTGGGTCTACGAGTACTACCGCGGCAACTTCGCGCGCTGACCATAGCGACTTCACGACGTCCCCGGCGCCTCGGTGCCGGGGACGTCGGCGTTTCAGGCGCGATGCGCGCTCGCGATGCGCCAGGTGCCGGCACGGGAGACGTCGTCGATCGCGAAACCCGCCCGACGCAGCACGTCGTACATGTCCGCGGGGGAGTGGACGAACCCGCGGTACTCCCGTCTGCGCAGGCGCATGACGACGTTGCCGACCGACACCATCGCGCGCGACAGCCAGGTGCGGGGTGGATGGCTGAAGATCACCGACCTCCGGGCATGGGCGGCAGCGGCGGCGAGCAGTGCCATCGCGTCGGGATAGCAGCAGACCACACGGTGCAGGATCACGTGGTCGGCGACGGGCACGCGTCCCCCGTCGGTCGCGAGGTCGATCCCCACGATCCGTCGCGCATGGTCGGCGACGCCGGCTTCCTCCAGCAGTGCACGCGCTTCGGACTCGTAGGCACTGGACAGCTCGAGGTTCGTCGATGAGGCGGCACCTCGTCGGAGGAGTTCGAGCTGGATCTCGCCGATGCCGCCGCCGACCTCGAGCACGGCGGAGTCGGCCACGCCTTCTGCGGCGACCCGTTCCAGGATCCGGCGCTCCGGACGCGTGAGTCCGCGCCGTCGGTATCGGCGCGCGAGGTCCCCGGCGAAACGCGCGTCGAAGACCGCGTCGTACCGCGCCTGGCCGCGGCCGCAGCAGTCGTCCATGCGCCCAGTATGCACCCGGGCGGCCTCCGGAGCTGCGGGTCAGCGCGACGCGAGGGAGAAGGAGAGCACGTCGACGCTCACGGTGACCTCCTGCGGCCCTGAGCCGTCCGAGGCGGCCGAGAGTGCGTCTGCGTGGTGCGCGGACGGTCCCATGCCCGTCAGGAGTCGCTGCAGCGCACCATCTGCGTCGACGGCGTACTCCACTCGCGTCGCCGCCGACCGCATGAAGCCCGCTCCGCCCAGCCGGTCGGTGACCGCGGCGTCCTTCTCGGGCGGGATGTCGAGCAGCATGCCCCGTGAACGGAGCTGGTGGAGGTGGTTCGCGGCCGGAACGACGACGACGAGGCGGCCCGCCGGACGCAGCACGCGCGCGAACTCGTCGGGGTTCCGCGGCGCGAACACGTCGAGGATGACGTCCGCCACCGCATCGCGGAGGGGGAGTGGACGCCAGATGTCCAGGACCACGCCGGTGGCGTCCGGAACCGCCCGCAGCGCCATCCGGACGGCGTCGGGGGAACGGTCCGCGAGCAGGACGTCGACGTCTGGAATCTCATCAGCGAGGCGCGCGGAGTAGTAGCCGGTCCCGCATCCGAGGTCGGCGACCCGGAGGCGCTGGGCCGCAGCCTCCGGTGGCGTCATCGCCGCCGCTGTGGACGCTGCCGTGACGATCGCGTCGGCGATCGGCGCGAACGTTCCGCCCTCGAGCAGCTCCGCCCGAGCGGCGAGCATCGATCGATCGTCGCCCGACGTGCCCGGCGCCCTCGGCGGCAGGAGCGTCAGGTAGCCGAACTTCGACCGATCGAACCGGTGCCCGTGGTCGCATCCGAAGACCCGGTCATCGACGTCGTGCAGGTCGGCGAAGCAGTTCGGGCACCGGAGCCAGGTCGAATCGATCGACATGGTCCGGTGCCCGAACTGACGTGGAGGGTGGCTCAGTGGTGCTGCGAGTGCGCGGCCTCGAGCTCGCCCTTCGTGACCGGCGCGATGCGGTCCTCGAAGAACCAGCGCGACATGCCGGCGCGCAGGCGCTGTCCGGGCGTGATCCTGCCGCGGGCGTTCGGGCGCAGCATGAGCGGCTCGTACGACTCGTAGCTCACGAGACGCCAGCGGTCGTACTCGTCGAGGGGCTGGTGCACCTCGATGAACTCGCCGCCGGGCAGTTTCACGATGCGGCCGGACTCGTAGCCGTGCAACACGATCTCGCGGTCCTTCTTCTGGAGCGCGATGCAGACGCGCTTGGCGACGAAGTAGGCGATGATCGGGCCGAAGATCAACATCGCCTGCAGGGCGTGGATGACGCCCTCCATCGTCAGCTTGAAGTGCGTCGCGATGAGGTCCGAGCTGGCCGCCGCCCACAGGACCGCGTAGAAGGTCACGCCGGCCGCGCCGATGGCGGTGCGGGTCGGGTTGTTCCGCGGACGGTCGGCGATGTGGTGCTCGCGCTTGTCGCCGGTGACCCACGCCTCGATGAAGGGGTAGATCAGGACGGTGGCGATGAACAGGCCGAGGCCGACCAGCGGGATGAGGATGTTGAACGACCAGGTCCGGTCGAACAGCACGAACTCCAGCCCCGGCGGGATCAGGCGCAGGGCGCCGTCGGCGAAGCCGATGTACCAGTCGGGCTGCGTACCGGCCGAGACGGGCGACGGGTCGTACGGACCGTAGTTCCAGATCGGGTTGATCGTGAACAGCGACGCGATGAGCGCGAGCACGCCGAAGACCAGGAAGAAGAAGCCGCCGGCCTTGGCCGCGTAGATCGGCAGGATGGGCGGGCCGACCGCGTTCTGCTGGGTCCGCCCGGGCGCCGCGTACTGCGTGTGCTTGTGCACGACGACGAACATCAGGTGCAGCGCGATCAGCGCGAGCAGGATCACCGGGAGCAGCAGGATGTGCAGCGTGTACAGGCGGCCCACGATCGCCGTGCCGGGGAACTCGCCGCCGAAGAGCAGGAACGAGGTCCAGGTGCCGATCAACGGGATGCCCTTGATCATGCCGTCGATGATGCGGAGGCCGTTGCCCGAGAGCAGGTCGTCGGGGAGCGAGTAGCCGGTGAAGCCCTCGCCCATGGCCAGGATGAACATCACGAAGCCGATGACCCAGTTGAGCTCGCGCGGCTTGCGGAACGCACCGGTGAAGAAGATGCGCAGCATGTGGAGGCCGATCGCGGCGACGAACATGAGCGCGGCCCAGTGGTGCATCTGGCGGACGAAGAGACCGCCTCGCAGGTCGAACGAGATGTCGAGCGTCGACGCCATCGCGACCGACATCTCGACGCCCTTCAGCGGCACGTACGATCCGTCGTACTCGACCTCGGCCATCGAGGCCTGGAAGAAGAACGTCAGGAACGTGCCGGTGATCAGGATGACCAGGAAGCTGAAGAGCGCGACCTCGCCGAGCAGGAACGACCAGTGGTCGGGGAAGGCCTTGCGACCGAGTTCCTTGACGAACGTCGAGACGCTGGTGCGCTCATCGATGTAGTTCGAGGCTGCCGCCGTGAAGGTTCGACGCTGCGGCGGGCGGGTGGTTGCGGTGCTCAATGACGCTCCCAGAAGCTCGGGCCCACGGGTTCGGTGAAGTCGCTCTGCGCGACGAGGTAGCCCTCGTCGTCCACCTCGATGGGCAGCTGCGGCAGGGGCCGTGCGGCCGGGCCGAAGATGACCTCGCAGTGGTTGGCCACGTCGAACTGCGACTGGTGGCACGGGCAGAGGAGGTGGTGCGTGTGCTGCTCGTAGAGGGCGACCGGGCAGCCGACGTGGGTGCAGATCTTGGAGTACGCGACGATGCCGTCGTACGACCAGGACTCGCGCTCCGGGAGCTGGTTGAGCTCGTCGGGGTTGAGGCGCATGAGGAGCACGGCCGCCTTGGCCTTCTCCTCGAGCTTGCCGTGGTGCAGTTCGCTGAGGCCCTCGGGGATCACGTGGAAGGCGCTGCCGATGGTGACGTCGGCGGCCTTGATCGGGACGCCCGACGGGTCGAGCGTGAGGCGCGTGCCCTGCTTCCACATGGTGTGGCTGAGCAGCTCCACGGGGTTCTCGTCCTGCGGCGCGAGGCCTCGGAAGAGCACGACCGCCGGAAGCGGGAAGACGAGCAGGGCACCGATGAGGCTGTTCCGGATGACGGAGCGCCGCGTGAAGCCCGACTCGCGGTCCGCGTCCTCGAAGACCTTCACCGCGCCGGCTCGCGCGACTTCGTTGCCGCCGATCTTGTGACGCTCGTCGACCAGCTCGACGTCGGTCATGACCGATTTCGCCCAGTGGACGGCGCCGAAGCCGATCCCGAGGAGGGCGAGGGCGGCGCCGAGGCCGATGAACAGGTTGTTCAGGCGGACGTCGCCGACGTTGTTCGACTCGATCGGGAACAGCATGTACGCCGCGATCGCCCAGATGCTGCCGAGGATCGACAGGTAGAAGAGCGTGTAGACCGTGCGCTGTGCACGCTTCTCCTTGTTCGGGTCCTCGTCGGTCACCCGCGGACGGTGCGGCGGGAAGCCGGGGTTCTCGAACGCGTCCGCCTGGACGAGGGCGGTGCCCGTCTTCACGGCGGGGACGGTCTCGGCGTGCGACGAGTCGGCAGCGGCGAGTTCCGTGCCGCTGTGGTCGTCCTGTGCCATGGTTCTCCTTCTTCGCTTCTTCGGTGCGGGCCCTAGTTGGACTTCGCCGTGATCCACACGGTGATCGCGACGATGGCGCCGAGACCGAAGACCCAGATGAACAGACCCTCCGCGACCGGACCGAGCGAGCCGAGCTCGAATCCTCCGGGCGAACGGTTGTCCTGCACGTACTGCAGGTAGGTGATGATGTCGCGCTTGTCCTCAGGCGAGATGTTGAGGTCGTTGAACACCGGCATGTTCTGCGGGCCGGTGACCATCGCCTCGTAGATGTGCACGCCCGAGACATCCGTCAGCGGGGGAGCGAACTTGCCCTCGGTGAGCGCGCCGCCGGCGCCGGCCACGTTGTGGCACATGGCGCAGTTGATGCGGAAGAGCTCCGCGCCGTTGGCCGCGTCGCCGCCGCCGTTGACGAGGCTGTCGGCGGGGATGTCCGGGCCCGGGCCGAGCGATGCCACGTAGTAGGCGAGCTGCTTGACCTGCTCGTCGGTGAACTGCACCGGCTTCTGCTCGGCCTGCGGGCCCTGCATCTGCATGGGCATGCGGCCGGTGCCGACCTGGAAGTCGACCGCGGCGGCACCGACGCCGATGAGGCTCGGGCCGTTCGCGGTGCCCTGGGCGTCGAGTCCGTGGCAGGTCGCGCAGTTCGCCTGGAAGAGCTTGCCACCCTCCTCGATCGTCTCCTGCGACGTGGGGGAGGCCTCGGCCTGGGCGGTCGACGTGCTGAAGGCGGCGTAGGCGCCGCCGGTGAACACGAGGCCGAGCGCGAGCAGCGCGGCGGTGGCGAGCGGGTGCCGGCGGCCGGTGCGTCGCTTCGAGCGGTTCATTGATCTCTTCCTGTTCACGGGCATTGCGGGGTGGGCGCTCCTGGCTCTGGCCTACTTGAGGACGTAGATGACGAGGAAGAGGCCGATCCAGACCACGTCGACGAAGTGCCAGTAGTACGACACGACGATCGCGCTGGTGGCCTCCTTGTGGCCGAAGTTCTTGACGGCGAACACGCGGCCGAGCACGAGGAGGAAGGCGATCAGGCCGCCCGTGACGTGGAGGGCGTGGAAGCCGGTGGTGAGGTAGAAGGCCGAGCCGTAGGCGTTCGAGTCGAACGCGATGCCCTCGGACACGAGCTGGGCGTACTCGAGCGACTGCCCGGCGACGAAGATCGCGCCCATGACGTAGGTCACGAAGAACCACTCGACCATGCCCCAGTCGCGCAGCTTCCAGCTGGTGCGATACGGCTGCATGCGCTCTGCCGCGAACACGCCGAACTGGCACGTGAACGACGAGGCGACGAGGACCAGGGTGTTGACGAGGGCGAACGGCACGTTGAGGCGCCCGGCCTCGAAGTTCCACAGCTCGGGCGACGTCGACCGCAGCGTGAAGTAGATCGCGAACAGGCCGGCGAAGAACATGACCTCGCTGCCAAGCCACACGATGGTACCGACCGCGACGGTGTTCGGCCGCTTGATCGCGGGCGCACTCGTCTGAAACGTCATTGAGGTGCTCGTCACGTTCACCATTATGGCTGATCCTCGGACGTGTTTTCGGACGGGGCGGGTCCGGATGCCGATGATTCTCCACGATGCGTCCCCGATCGGGCTGCCCGTAACCCGTGAATCCACCGCGAATCGGCGCGGATAGGATCGATCGCATGCCCACCACGCACACCTGGCCGGAAGTTCTGAACGCGCTCCTCGCGGGCGAAGACCTCAGCGTGTCGGATGCCGCGTGGTGCATGGAGCAGGTGATGACGGGCGTCGCGACCGACGCCCAGCTCGCCGCGTTCCTGGTCGCGCTGCGCGTCAAGGGGGAGACGGTCGACGAGATCGTCGGCTTCCGCGACGCGATCCTCGACCACGCCGTGGAGCTGCCCGTCGACCCGATGGCGCTCGACATCGTGGGGACGGGCGGCGACCGCTTCGGCACGGTGAACGTCTCGACCATGGCATCCGTCGTCTCCGCCGCGGCCGGCGTCCCGGTCGTCAAGCACGGGAACAAGGCCGCGAGCTCGGCGTCCGGCTCCTCTGACGTGCTCGGCGCCCTCGGCATCGACCTGACGATGCCCGCACACCGCGTCGCCGAGGTGCTCGACGAGACCGGCATCACGTTCGCGTTCGCGGCGGCGTTTCACCCCGGCTTCAAGCACGCGGGTCCGGTGCGCGCCCAGCTCGGCGTGCCCACGGTGTTCAACTTCCTCGGACCGCTCTGCAACCCGGCCAGGCCCGAGGCGTCGGCGGTCGGCGTGGCGCACCTCGACCGCGTCCCGCTCATCGTCGGCGTCTTCCAGACGCGTGGCGCGACCGCACTCGTCTTCCGCGGCGACGACGGGCTCGACGAGCTGACGACCACCGGCCACAGCCACATCTGGGAGGTGTCGCGCGGCACGGTCAAGGAGCACGACCTCGATCCGCGCGACCTCGGCATCCCGCGCGCGACGATCGAGCAGCTGAAGGGCGGCGACGCGGCGCACAACGCCGAGATCGTGCACCAGGTGCTGGCCGGCGCACGCAGCCCGATCCGCGACATCGTCGTGCTGAACGCCGCGGCCGGCCTCGTCGCGTTCGAGCTGGCCAAGGATCCGAGCCAGTTCCAGCGATCGATCATCGAGCGCTTCCACGAGAAGATGGCGATCGCCGAGGGTGCGATCGACAGCGGCGCCGCCGCGCGCAAGCTCGACGAGTGGGTCGCCGCGACCCGACGCTGACGTCGACCCGGACACGGCGACGGGGCCCCGCGTCGCGGGACCCCGTCGTCGGTCGAGCGGAGGTCACTGCACGTCGTCGTCGACCCAGTCGAAGGTCTTGGTGACGGCCTTCTTCCACAGGCGGAGCTGGCGCTCGCGCTCGGCCTCATCCATCTGGGGCTCCCAGCGGCGGTCCTCCTGCCAGTTGGCGCGGAGGTCGTCGAGACCGGACCAGAAGCCCGTCGCGAGACCGGCCGCGTAGGCGGCGCCGAGCGCGGTCGTCTCGGCGACGACCGGACGGACCACCGGTACGCCGAGGATGTCGGCCTGGAACTGCATCAGGGTGTTGTTGGCGATCATGCCGCCGTCCACCTTCAGCTCGGTCAGGTCGACGCCGGAGTCCGCGTTCACGGCGTCGAGGACCTCGCGCGTCTGGAACGCGGTCGCCTCGAGCGCGGCACGCGCGATGTGCCCCTTGTTCACGTAGCGGGTCAGGCCCACCAGGGCTCCGCGCGCGTCCGGACGCCAGTACGGGGCGAAGAGCCCCGAGAAGGCCGGTACGAAGTACGCGCCGCCGTTGTCCTCGACGGACTTCGCGAGCTCCTCGACCTCCGGGGCCGACGAGATGATCCCGAGGTTGTCGCGCAGCCACTGCACGAGCGACCCCGTGACCGCGATCGCCCCCTCCAGCGCGTAGTGCGCCGGCTGGTCGCCGAGCTTGTACCCGAGCGTGGTCAGCAGGCCGTTCTTCGAGTGGACGACCTCGGTGTCCGTGTTGAAGATCAGGAAGTTGCCCGTGCCGTAGGTGTTCTTCGACTCGCCCTGGTCGAACGCCGCCTGGCCGAACGTCGCGGCCTGCTGGTCGCCGAGGATGCCGGCCACCGGCACCTCGCGGAGCAGGCTGGACGACTCGACCGTGCCGTAGACCTCGGAGGACGACTTGATCTCGGGCATCATCGAGCGCGGCACGCCGAAGGTCTCGAGGATGTCGTCCCGCCAGGAGAGCGACTCGAGGTCCATGAACATCGTGCGGCTGGCGTTGGTGACATCCGTCGCGTGCACGCCGCCGTCGACGCCGCCGGTGAGGTTCCAGAGCACCCAGCAGTCGGTGGTGCCGAACAGCAGGTCCCCGGCCTCCGCCTTCTCGCGCGCGCCGTCGACGTTCTCGAGGATCCAGACGATCTTCGTGCCGGAGAAGTAGGTCGCCAGCGGCAGGCCGACGTCGTGCTTGAACCGCTCGACGCCGCCGTCGGCCGCGAGGCGGTCGACGATCGGCTGCGTGCGCGTGTCCTGCCAGACGATCGCGTTGTAGACGGGCTCGCCCGTGTTCTTGTCCCAGACCACGGCGGTCTCGCGCTGGTTGGTGATGCCCACCGCGGCGATGTCGTGGCGGGTCAAGTCGGCCTTGCCGAGGGCCTGCCCGATGACCTCGCGCGTGTTCTTCCAGATCTCCATCGGGTCGTGCTCGACCCAGCCCGCCTTGGGGAAGATCTGCTCGTGCTCGAGCTGCCCCGAGGAGATGATGGAGCCCGAGTGGTCGAAGATGATCGCTCGAGTGCTGGTGGTTCCCTGGTCGATCGCCAGGATGTAGTCGGCCATGTCCGATGCGTCCTCTCTGTCGCAATGGTGGAATGTGCCAGTCCGTGGCCGGCGGATCGCGCCGGCGGGCACGGACGGACGAGGGGCCGGTCGTGCGACCGACCCCTCGGGTGATCAGCCCAGGACGGGGAGCGCGACGAGCGCCGCCCATCCGGCGAGCACGCCGCCGATGATGGGGCCGACGACCGGGACCCAGGAATAGGACCAGTCGCTGCCGCCCTTGCCCGCGATGGGCAGGAAGGCGTGCGCGATGCGCGGTCCGAGGTCGCGGGCCGGGTTGATCGCGTACCCGGTCGGGCCACCGAGCGAGGCGCCGATGCCGATCACCAGGAGGGCGACGGGCAGCGCGCCGAGCGCCGCGAGGCCGGACGCGTCGCCGTTGCGGCCGAAGCCGAGCACGACGAACACCAGGACGAACGTGCCGATGATCTCGGTCACGAGGTTCCAGCCGTACGAGCGGATGGCCGGCCCGGTCGAGAACACGCCGAGCTTGTTGGCCGCCTGCGGCTCCTCGTCGAAGTGCTGCTTGTATGCGAGCCACACGACGATCGCACCGAGGATGGCACCGACGAGCTGGGCGCCGATGAAGGTGAGCACCGACACGAAGTTCACCGGAACCGTCGTGCCGTATGCGGGGTTGCCGAACTCGGTCGCGCCGTTCGCGACGAGTCCGAGGGTCACGGCCGGGTTGATGTGGGCGCCGGACGCGTAGGCCACGACGACGCCGGAGAAGACCGCGAGGCCCCAGCCGATGTTGACCATGAGGAAGCCGCCGTTGTAGCCCTTGTTCTTCACGAGGGCGACGTTGGCTACGACTCCGCACCCGAGCAGCACCAGCATCGCGGTGCCGACGAGTTCGGAGAGGAACAGCACTCCGAGATTGTCCACGTTGACCTTCCATCCTTTCGCCGTGCCCGAGGGCCGCGCCCAAGGGCGGATCAGCGCCCACCCTACTCGCGCGGCTCAGACGCGGGGAAGGGCGCGCCCCAAAAGGCGGAGAGCCCTTTCATGATCGGTGCCGCGGGGGGTAGCTTGGCGGGGGAGTGCCGCGTCAGCGTCGACGGCGACGGGCCGGACGTGTGCGGCCGAGGGGAAGGGACGTTTTCGTGAAGAAGATCATCAACGATCCCAAGCACGTGGTCGACGAGTCCGTTGCGGGGTTCGGCCTCGCGCACGCCGACCTCGTGAGGGTCGAGACGGATCCGATCTACGTGGTGCGCGCCGACGCACCGGTGTCCGGCAAGGTCGGGCTGGTGTCGGGCGGCGGCAGCGGCCACGAGCCGCTCCACGCCGGCTACGTCGGCCACGGCATGCTCGACGCCGCGGTGCCCGGCGCGGTCTTCACCTCGCCCACGCCGGATCCCATCCTGGCGGCCACCAAGGCCGTCGACGGCGGCAAGGGCGTCCTCCACATCGTGAAGAACTACACGGGCGACGTGCTGAACTTCGAGACGGCCGCCGACCTCGCCGCCGCCGACGGCATCGAGGTGCGCGCGGTGGTCACGAACGACGACGTGGCGGTGAAGGACTCGCTCTACACGGCTGGACGACGCGGCGTGGGCGGCACGGTGCTCGTCGAGAAGATCGCCGGCGCCGCCGCCGAGCGTGGAGACTCGCTCGAGCAGGTCGCGGACATCGCGGAGCGGGTCAATGCGAATGCGCGTTCGATGGGCATGGCGCTCACGCCGTGCATCGTCCCGCACGCCGGGGAGCCGAGCTTCACGCTCGCCGACGACGAGATCGAGATCGGCATCGGCATCCACGGCGAGCCCGGGCGCGAGCGGATCAAGATCGAGCCCGCCGACGCGATCGTCGACCGGCTGATCACGCCCGTCATCGAGGACCTGCCGTACTCGGACGGCGACCGCGTGCTGCTCTTCGTGAACGGCATGGGCGGGACGCCGCAGATCGAGCTGTACATCGCCTACCGCCGCGCCGCCGACGTGCTGGCCGAGCGCGGGGTCACGGTCGAGCGGTCGCTCGTCGGCAACTACATCACCTCGCTCGAGATGCAGGGCTTCTCGATCACGCTCCTGAAGCTCGACGACGAGATGGTCGAGCTCTGGGACGCGCCCGTGCACACGGCTGCACTGCGGTGGGGCCGGTAGGGGCGCGCGGTGGGGCTGGACATCACCTGGGCGGTCGACTGGGTCAGGCGGGGCGCTGAGACGCTCTCGGAGCATCGGGTCGAGCTGATCACGCTCGATCGGGAGATCGGTGACGGCGACCACGGCGAGAACATGGACCGTGGCTTCCAGGCCGTGCTGCCGAAGCTCGACGACCTCCCGGCCGGGTCGACCCCGGCCGACGTGCTCAAGCTCGTCGCGACGACGCTGATCTCCACGGTCGGCGGCGCGGCCGGACCGCTGTACGGCACCGCGTTCCTGAAGGGCTCCGTGGCGATCGCGGGGGAGTCCTCCATCGACGCCGCCGGCGTCGCCACCCTGCTCGAGGCCGCGCGGGACGGGATCGTCTCGCGCGGCAAGGCGGAATCGGGCGACAAGACCATGGTCGACGCCTGGACGCCGGCGGTGGACGCGGCGCGCTCGGCGGCCGACGGCGGCGCCAGCGCCGCGGAGACGCTGCGCGCGGCAGCGGATGCCGCGGCGGAGGGCGCCGTGGCGACCGAGCCGCTCGTGGCGAGGAAGGGGCGCGCGAGCTACCTCGGCGAGCGCTCCGCCGGGCACCGGGACCCGGGCGCCCAGTCCACGGCCTACCTCCTCGAGGCGGCGGCCGCGGCGGCGACGAACGGGACCAGTGCCTGAGATGCCATCGTCGTCCCGCGTCGGCATCGTCATCGTCTCGCATTCGGACCTGATCGCCCGCGGCGTCGTCCAGCTCGCCCTGCAGATGGCGCGGAACGTGCGCCTCGAGGCGGCGGGCGGCACGGACGACGGCCGGATCGGCACGAGCTTCGACCTCGTGTCCGCGGCCATCACCGCAGCGGATGACGGCGCGGGCGCGGTCGTGCTGTGCGACCTCGGCTCGGCGATCCTCACGGCCGAGACGGCGATGGACTTCCTCGACGACGACCTGCGCGAGCGGGTCCGGATCGCCGACGCGCCCCTCGTGGAGGGTGCCGTCGCGGCCGCCGTCGCCGCGGAATCGGGCGATGACCTCGACGCCGTGCTCCGTGCCGCCGAGACCGCGGGCGGGGGAGGGGGCGGCGAGGACGTCGCCCCGGCGCCGCCGGGGCCGGAGATCGGAGCGGGGTCGATCACGCGGCGCGTGACGCTCGTCAACTCCGACGGGCTGCACGCGCGCCCGGCGGCGGAGTTCGTGAAGCTCGCCGGCACGTTCCCGCAGAAGGTCGCGGTCAACGGCATCGACGCGAAGAGCCTGCTCGCGATCATGGCGCTCGGACTGGTGAAGGGGGACGAGATCGAGATCACCTCCGATGACCCCGAGGCGCGCGAGGCGGTCGATGCGCTCGCCGACCTCGCGGAATCCGGCTTCGGCGAGCACTGAGGCGCGGGGGAGCGACCCGGCCAGGAGCCGGGTCGCTCCGTCATGCCCGATCCGTTCCGGACGCGAGGTTCGCTCGCGTCCGGTCGCCGCCGAGGAGTAGCATCGGCCGCATGGCACGCGAAGAGGCGGGTCACGGCGACGGGAACGCGTTCACCAGGTTCTTCGACCGGATGGACCGGGTGATGACCCCAGCGTTCGAATCGCCGCGGATGGCCCCGGAAGAGCCCGAGGATCGCAGTCACTCGGGGGAGAAGCCGTGTCCGCTCTGCGGGCACCCGATGTTCGAACACACGATCGACGAGTCGACGCCGAACGTCCTGCTCGAATGCCCGACCGACGTCCGCCTGCCCGAGCCCGCTGCAAGCGGCCCCCTGAACGAGTTCGGGATGCCCGCAGGCGAGGCGCGAATGGAGAAGCTCAGGCGGAACGAGCGCGCCTGACTCGAGACGTGATCGCGCGACCCCGTGTCGCGGTTGGCGCCGTCGGCCGTCCCCGGATGCTGGGCGGCTTCATCGTGAAGGCACTTCATGATGCGCGCAGTACGACGAGAACCTGGGTCGTGCATTCGATGGTTCCTGCGACGAGCCCGGTCCTCGGGGAGCGGCGACGCAGGGCGCTCCCCACCGAACGGACATAATGCACATTATCGGCGTAAAACCAACGGGAGTTTAAGTGGATGCGACTACTCCCGTCGGTCGAGGTTTGTTGCGTTTCCCCAGGTCAAGCTCCCAATTGCGATGAGACGACCCGCGGCGTGCGAATCCGCCTCTTGCTGCATCTGCGCAGGCCGTCGTAGGTTTCTTGCATTAGATGCAGGTTTCCACGATGCGAGGTGCGTGTGCAGGGTGTTCCGGGGTTCGTCCCTCGGGTTCTTCGAGACGCCGAGGTCGGCTTGTTCCGAGCCGAAGATCGCGTGTTCGACGCGATGCTCGACGGCTGGAAGGCACAGATGTTGGCTCGTGGGCTGACCACGCAGACGATTGAGGGCCGCTGCCGGGTCCTGCGGCGGTTCCAAGAGTACGCCAGCACGTTCCCGTGGACCTGGCGGCCCGTCGACTTGGACGATTACATGGCAGAGCGCCGCTCGGGCGAGAAGCCGATCAGCCTGACGACGCTACGATCGGACAGCAACGCGATCGCAATGTTCTGTGCTTACCTCTCGTCGCCAGCCTACGGCTGGGGTGCGTTCTGTGAGCAGACCTTCGGCGACGTGCCTGCCCAGATCGCGTTCGACTGGAACGCCCCTCGCCACACGACTGATGACGCGGTGCCGCCACGACGGCGAGCGTTCAAACGGAACGAGCTGCAGAAGCTCTTCGACTACATGGATGACCTCGTCGACCGGGAGTACGCGGCCGGCAGCAAGCGCTGGCTTCCCGCGCTGCGGGATTCGATCGCGTTCAAGGTCTGCTACGCCTACGGTCTGCGCCGCCGAGAGGTGACGATGCTCGACCTGCACGACTTCGGCCCGAATCCGCACGTTCCGTCGTACGGTGAGTTCGGCGCCGTGACGATCCGGTGGGCCAAGGGCACCGCGGGATCCGGCCCCCGTCGCCGTACTGTTCTGACGGTTCCCGAGTTCGAGTGGGTTGTAGACCTTCTTCGTTTCTGGATCTGCGAAGAAGGTCGCGACCGATTTCATACTGCTGACCGCTCGGCGGCGCTGTGGCCCAGCGAACGTGCGGACCGGATAGCGCTGGGAAGCCTTGGCGACTCCTTCGCCGCGGCTCGCGACGCGGTGGGCCTCTCCGGAGAGCTAGGCCTTCATTGCCTGCGCCACTCGTACATCACCCACCTCATCGAGGCCGGGTATGACCCGGCGTTCGTGCAGACACAAGTCGGCCACGCCTACGCCTCGGTCACCAGCGTCTACACGTCGGTTGGTGATGACTTCAAGCAGAAGACGATTCAGAAGATGATTGCCCGCCGCATTACGCGTCCCGAGGAGGCGAATCCAGATGGCTGAGCAACGCCGCATCGGCTACAAATGGAACCTGCGTACGGTAATGGCGCAGCAGAACCTTTGGAAGAGCACTGAGCTCATGCCGTTGCTCAAGTCCCGGGGCATCAACCTTTCCGAGAGCCAGGTCTATCGACTCGTCACCGGGACCCCGGAGCGCATTCCTGCGCGCACGTTCGCCGCCCTGTGCGACATCCTCGACTGCGAGCCCAACGACCTGTTCGAGCCATACGTCGAAATGCGCGCGGCCAAGACCGCGGACGCGCCCAAGCAGCCAGAGGGCCTCGGCGTGAAACCGGGCAACCCGATCGCGCGGCGAGTCAGAATCGTGCAAGACGACCAGAATGGCTAGGCCGCGTAGGCAGGGCGATCCGAACCATTGGCCGGTCCCCTGCAGCCGCTGCGGTGAGCACCACCCGATCGCAGTGAACTGGCCCGACGGCGGCGCGTGCGGCTACTGCTACCAGGAAGCAAAGCGAACACGCGGCACCTGTGTATGCGGCCATGATGGCATCCTCCCCGGCCGCATCGACGGGCAGCCAGCCTGCAGACGATGCTCCGGCGTCAAACTCAACATCGACTGCAAGACGTGCAGCACGGAGGACGAGCTCTACCGCGGCAGCAGATGCTGGTCATGCGAGCTCGCAGTCCTCGTCGATCACCTGCTCATCAACCCTGATACCGACGTGATGGCAGCCGAGCTGGCTCCGGTCGCCGCGGCACTGAAGGCGATGAAGCGATCCAACAGCGGAGTGACGTGGATCAGACAACGCCACGTCACTGCCTTCCTCAAGGACCTGGCCGTCGCGCCGAGCATCACCCACGAGAAGCTGGACGAGCTGCCCGGCGCAGATCGCACACGCAATTACGTCCGCGGCCTGCTGGTTGAGCACGGCGCCCTGCCGCGCCGCGACGAACTCGCCGTCCGCTACGACCAGTGGGCGACCATCGCACTTGAGCGCGTCAGCAGCAACCATCATCGCGACGTCGTTCGCCGATACATCCGCTGGAATCTGCAGCGGCGGATGAACCAGATGGAGTTTGTGCCGCACGGCACGTTCTTGCGATCGAAGCAGACGGTCACCGTGGCGATCGAGTTCCTGAACTGGCTTCACGCGCACGGCATCACAGTTGAAGAGCTCAGGCAGGAGCACCTCGATGCCTGGCTGGCGGATGGCCCGAGCACGCGTAGGTTCGTCGACCGATTCATCCCGTGGGCGATCAAGGCCAAGCTCGTCGATCCCGAACTGATGATCCCGCGGCATCGCCGCGGAACCAGCCCCAAGTTGCACAAGTTCGAGCAGGACGCAGTCGTTGAGCGCGTGGTCCACACCGACGAGCTCAGCGTGCGCGACCGCGCCGCCGCCATCTTGGTCATCGTCTTCGGCCAGCACATCGAACATGTCGTCCGGCTTACCTGGAACGACGTCACCGTTACCGACGACGTCGTCACGATCAGGCTCGGGAAGACCGAGTTCGCACTCCCCTCCCCTTTGGACGAGCCCATGCGACAGCTCGCGGCTGCGCCAGGCAACGACCTCACCGCGGCCCATACGAACAGCAGCTGGGTGTTCCGCGGCTACTCCCCCGGCCAGCACATCCACGGCGCGAGCTTGCGACAGCGGCTGAAGGTCGTCTTCAGCACCCGTGCGGCTCGACTCGGAACCCTGCACGAGCTGACCAAGCTGGGCCCTGTGCCGGTCATCGCTGATGCACTCGGCTACCACCCATCCACCATCGAGCGCCACGCGATCGGGTCGGCAAGCACCTACGCTGAGTACATCGCGGCCGCACGCGACCAAAGGCGGACCTCGTGAGCAGACCACCCGAGATCATCAAGTACCTCACGGATCTGGAACGTCCTTATGATCCCGGCGAGGCTCGCGCATATGAATGGGGCGCGACAGTCGAGTCGGCCCAGTCAGTGGTGACCGGGCCGACTCGACATTCTTTTAGCACAGCAGAGCGTGCCTATTGTCCGGTCTTTCGGCGGCGGCTGGCCAGCGTCATTGCACATCTTCCGCATATGCCAGGCAGGACTTCTCGTCTAGCCCGTTCGCTTCCAACTGTGCCCAGACCTCGGTTGCCGATTCGCTTGCCGGGACACCACTTGCGTTCAGACATGCCTGATACATCTTGGTCGTGAACGACTCGTCCTCGTGTGCGAGTTGCCAGCGCTGATCGATCTCGGCAAATTCGCTCAGGTAGCACCTATCGTCACTTCCTGTTGACACGGCGTCAGCGGGGACCGAGTATTCGATGAGGTTCCCTCGCTCTTTGATCGAGACAACCTCGAACCCGTCATCTTTAAGGCAGTCGCGATATCGAGAGAACGCGGACGTATACTCCCCGCGAGTCACGGAATCGTCAGCGAGTGCGGAGCGTTGCTCGAGACTCTGCTGGATGGGCGGAAGATCCTCGCGCGCTACGCCACTTCCTGCCTTAGCCGTAGCCGCGGCACAGCCGGTCGTCGAGAGAACCGCACCGGCAATCACTAGGCCGAGAAGAAGAGTCCGTGCTCTCATGATTCGTCCTTCCAACTCACGTCTGCCATGAGCCGTGCCCGCTGATCTGATGTTCACCCTTCGATGTCCCCGACTGATACTTCGTCACCGAGGGGCCGCTCGTCGAGGACCAGCTTGTCCAGTACGAAGGCCCGCCCGGATAGGATGCATAGAGAACTCGCACTGACGCGACCAATACGTAGCAGTCAGGCGTCCGTGATGTCTGACCGCCGCCACTGAAGTCAGCGTTACGCCAGGAATATCCGTATGCGACGCCTGTGCCCCCTGTGCCGTACACACAGTTGATGTTCTTGCTCCCGAGTGCCGCTGCCGGCGTCGCGGTCGCTATAGCAAGCGCTGCGGCCACCAGTACCGCCCCTACGGCCCGACCGAAACGTGGTCTTCGCCCCATATGCATCCTCCTCATTGAGTGCGCTCAAATGACGTGGAAGCACTTTCCCACGAATTCTCATCGGTGTTCAATCTTGACATTTGGCCACTCGCTTGATCGTTGCAGCCAAGCCGGGCGACTGTCGCGACACCCGCGCCGGCGATTCCGATGGGGACCGGCAAGATGCCCGCTCATGGATCATGTTGTGCGCCGCTTCATCGCGGCCGCGAAGCTGGCGGCAAGGGAGCTCCAGCCCTCTACTGGCACGCCGGGATCTCGTCGCGCGAGGTGCCCCAGAACGTCTTCGACCGCCCACCACTCGTAGTCCGCCGTGAGGTATGGCTCGGCTGTACGCCCGAGTGCGAACGCCGCCATCGCGCCATTCCGCCGCTCGCTCCTCGCCACGCAGATGTATGCCGACGCCGGATCAACGCCCGGGAACTCTGATGTCCACGGCCAATTGCGCCACGCGGAAGAGAACGCAGACTCGATGCGCACCTTCGACGAAGACGTCCCAGTCGCACCGACGGCGACGAGACCGGCAGCGAGGCCCTCGATGACCGCCCGCCACTGTTGGTCCTTCGTCATGCCGGCCATTTGTAGATCTTGCTCTGCTCGAAGTACCGATCGAACTCGCGCCGATCGGTGATGTCGTTGATCAGCCGACCCGGCTGGTACGGGCGGTCCATCACGATCAGCTGCCCGTCGCGATGTTCCGGAACCGGCAGGATCGCACGGCCGCCATCGACACTTGCCATGAGCACGCCGTCGTGGACGGCCGCTGAGGAATCCCGATCATGTCGATGATCCCTCATCATGCGTTCTGTCGTTGACAGTCAGTTCTGCCCACGGGCAGGATCAGCCCAATCGACGTCGGCAAGGGCCGGCAGAACGGAAGCAGCTATGACCCTACGCAAGCTGGCTCACTCAGGTCCTCGGAAGGTACGGGCGGTGAGTGGTGCAATCTCGACCGCGATGATCAGTGTTTTGATGCTGGCCGGAACGACGGCCGCCCCGGCGGCCGCCGACACGACGTCGACCCAGACGTACCGAACGGACATCGTCCACGTCTGCCAGGACGAGTCGCTGAACCTAATTCGTGCCGATGGAACAAGGTTGGGCGGTATCGACCTGGCGAGAGCAATTTCAGCCATCCGCGACTAATGCGCGGGGATCCCCTCACCCAAAGCTCCTGCGTCGGGCGATGATGCCGTGACCCCGATGGGCACCGCCTACGGCATCTACATCCGCAACAGCACCCAATCGAAAACGTTGACCTGCCCGTGCGGACCTTCGTACCGATCGTGGAGTATCGACGTCAACGCTAGCGGTGTGCCTTATAACGGCACCCTGAACAACCTCAACGTGATCTACCGCATCGGGCCGAGTTCGGGCTCTTGGGAGTACGGACCATCTCTCGGTATCACTACGTATGGGTACCTTCCGACCGTCTCGGGCTCGATGTCGACAGCTCAGTACGTCACCAGCATTGCCACCCTCTACAAGGCTGGTACGACCAAGATCGATCAGGTGCAAGCCGTAGCACCGTGATGACCGGTCCGCGTTCTAGCACCAAAGTGACGACCGTTTCGGGCATCCAGGCGGTCGTCACTGTCCGTCGTTCCCGCTCTTCAGTAGAGATCGTGGCTGAAGCGGTTCGATCCGACGCAACGGAGGCCTTCGATCGGGCGTACGAAGCAGAACTCTCTGCGTACGCTGCGCGAGTTGAGCAGAGCGGTATGCGTACTGCGGGGATTCCCCCGCAATGCGGCGCGGATAGACACCTCAGCGAAATCGAGATCCTTCCGCCTGAGGAGCTGCGTGGCATAGGCCGTCTGGTTCGTTGGTCTGGCGGTACGGGCAGCGAATGGACTGTGCGCTGGTTCTGGGGGGACTGCCACCCGAAGGCGGGCTGGACCTTCGAGGTGTGCACGAAAGGGAGATCGGACCTTCTCACCTTGCCCTAAGGTGTGCGCGGTGACCGGCCGGGTGGTCCCGAATCAAGGCGTCGCCTGGCCCCGATTCAGGTTGACAAAGTCAAGCCTCGCGTGAGGATCCGCAACGAAGGCGGACAGAGAGCTGGCGCAGACCGAGCGACGACATCGTCGACTACGGGCTCGAACTCGACATGAACTGGGTTGAGATCGTCACGGACAGCGTCGCTAGGGTCGACTCCCGGCTCGTCGATTCCCGTTCCTGCCAGTTTGCCGAGTGTGGCTGGGAGCCGGAGTCCCGACCGAATTCAGCGCAGCCCGCGGTCGTCCTGTGAGACGTTCAGCGTCAGGTCCGCCAGGATGAGCAGAGTGCTCAGCGATCAGGATTCAGGCACTCGAGGTCGCTCGCCGCGATCCCGAAACGCGCCGTCTCGTCGTCGGTCACCCCGATCTCGGCCGGCGCTTCGTCCGAACCGGCAGTCGCCGACGAAGGCGCCGGGTCAGCCCGCCGCGCGGGTCACGAGCGAGACGATGCGTTCCTCTGCGTCCGGCGTCAGCTCGGTCAGTGCGAACGACGTCGCCCACATCGGCCCGTCGTCGAGCATCGCCGTGTCCTGGAACCCGAGCGTCGCGTACCGCGCCTTGAACTTCAGGGCGGGCTGGAAGAACACGAGCACCTTGCCGTCTTTCGCATAGGCGGGCATGCCGTACCACGTCTTGGGCTCGAGCTGGGGCGCGTGCTCGGTGATGAGCGCGTGGATGCGTTCGGCCATGACGCGGTCCTCCCCCTCCATCTCGGCCACCTTCTCGAGGAGGTCGGTGAGGCCGTCCTTCTTCTTCCTGCCGCGCACCTCCTTGGCGCGCTCCTTCATCGCGGCGCGTTCCTCCTCAGTGAAGCCCTCGCCGTCCTCGTCGCGTGCGCGGGTCGTCTTCTCAGCCATCTCCGGTCCCTTCGTGTTCGGTCGGTGCAGATCCCGAGGCGGCGACGACGGATGCCGCCGATCGCGGCGCCACGGGTGCGGAGGACGTCGGACCGAGGTCGCGGGAGTACACCACTCCCCCGGACTCGTATGCCGAATGCAGGCACATGGATCGTCCTCTCGATACGGGTGGGGGTATCAGGCGCCCACGTAGTCGGCGAGATGCTTCCCCGTGAGCGTCGCGCGAGTCGCGACGAGGTCCGCGGGCGTGCCCTCGAAGACGATCCGCCCACCGTCGTGGCCCGCGCCCGGCCCGAGGTCGATGATCCAGTCGGCGTGCGCCATGACCGCCTGGTGGTGCTCGATGACGATCACCGTCTTCCCGGAGTCGACCAGGCGGTCGAGCAGCCGCAGCAGGTTGTCGACGTCGGCGAGGTGCAGGCCCGTCGTGGGCTCGTCGAGCACGTAGGCGTCGCCCGTCTCCCCCATCGCGATCGCGAGCTTGACGCGCTGGCGCTCGCCGCCGGACAGGGTCGACAGCGGCTGCCCGAGGCTCAGGTAGCCGAGCCCGACGTCTTCGAGCCGGCCGAGGATCTTCGCCGCGGCCGGGATCTTCGCCTCGCCCGTCGAGAAGAACTCGCGCGCCTTCGCGACGGGCAGGTCGAGCACCTCGGTGATGTCGAGTCCCCCGAGCGTGTACTGCAGCACGCCCGGCTGGAAACGCTTTCCCCCGCAGTCCTCGCACGGGGTCTCGATCGTGTCCATGAATCCGAGCTCGGTGACGATGACCCCGGCCCCCTTGCACGTCGGGCAGGCGCCCTCGGAATTGGCGCTGAAGAACGCCGGCTTCACGCCGTTCGCCTTCGCGAACGCCTTCCGGATCGGGTCGAGCAGGCCGGTGTACGTGGCCGGGCTGCTTCGGCGAGAGCCCTTGATGGCGCCCTGGTCGATCGAGACGATGCCCTCGCGCGGCGACACGGACCCGTGGATGAGCGAGCTCTTGCCCGAACCCGCGACGCCCGTGACGACGGTGAGGACCCCCAACGGGATGTCGACGTCGATGCCCTGGAGGTTGTGCTCGTCGGCCCCGCGCACCTCGATGGCGCCCGAGCTCCGCCGCACCCCCGGCTTGATCGAGGCACGGTCGTCGAGGTGCCGTCCGGTGGTCGTGCCGCTCGCCGTGAGGCCTTCGACCGTGCCCTCGAAGCCGATCTCCCCGCCGTCGCGACCGGCCCCCGGGCCGAGGTCCACGACGTGGTCGGCGATCGCGATCGTCTCCGGCTTGTGCTCGACCACGAGGACGGTGTTGCCCTTGTCGCGCAGCTGCAGGAGGAGTGTGTTCATGCGCTGGATGTCGTGCGGGTGCAGGCCGATCGTGGGTTCGTCGAAGACGTACGTGACATCCGTCAGCGACGAACCGAGGTGCCGCAGCATCTTGATGCGCTGGGCCTCGCCTCCGGAGAGCGTGCCCGACGGTCGCTCGAGGCTCAGGTAGCCGAGCCCCAGCGTGACGAACGCGTCCAGGTTCGCGCCGAGCGCCTCGAGGAGCGGGCCCGCATCGGCGCGATCCAGGCTCCGGACCCACTCCGCGAGGTCGGTGACCTGCATGCGGCACGCGTCGGCGATGCTCACGCCGTCGATCGTGGACGAGCGGGCGGCCTCCGTGAGGCGCGTGCCGTCGCACTCCGGGCAGGCCGTGAACGTCGCCACGCGCTCGACGAACGCGCGGATGTGCGGCTGGAGCGCCTCGAGGTCCTTGGAGAGCATCGACTTCGTGATCTTGGGGATCAGCCCCTCGTAGGTCATGTTGATGTTCTGGATCCGGACCTTCGTCGGCTCGCTGTAGAGCAGTGCGTGCCGCTCCTTCTCGGTGAACTCGGCGATCGGCGTGTCGGGATCGTAGAAACCGGATTCGGCGAACCCGCGGACCATCCATCCGTCCGCCGTGTAGCCGGGAACCATGATCGCGCCCTCGTTCAGCGACCGGCGCTCATCGATCACCTGCGAGAGGTCGAGGTCGGACACCGAACCGCGACCCTCGCAGCGCGGGCACATGCCGCCGAGGTAGACCACGTCGCGGACGATCGTCTTGTCGCCGGTCGCCGACGTCATGACGCCGCTGGCCTTCTGCGTCGGGATGTTGAACGAGAACGCCGTCGGACCGCCGATGTAGGGCTCGCCGAATCGGCTGAACAGGATGCGCAGCATCGCGTTCGCGTCGGTCACCGTGCCGACCGTCGACCTCGGGTTGGCGCCGAGCCGTTCCTGGTCGACGATGATGGCCGTCGTCAGCCCCTCGAGGACGTCGACGTCGGGACGCGGCACCGAGGGCATGAAGCCCTGCACGAACGCGCTGTACGTCTCGTCGATGAGCCGGCGTGACTCGGCGGCGATGGTGTCGAACACGAGTGAGCTCTTGCCGGAGCCGGACACGCCCGTGAACACCGTCAGCCGGCGCTTCGGCAGGTCGACCGACACGTCCTTCAGGTTGTTCTCGCGAGCGCCCCGGACGCGGATCCGGTCATGGGCATCGGCCGGGGCCGGGGCGGATGCCCCCGGGGTCGAGGTGGTCGTCATCGTCTCTCCATGGTTCGGGTCGGGGCCGCCGGGAGAACGCTCCGCGGCCGGGCGTGGCCGGTGCGCCTGCTCAGGCGACCTGCTGGATCCGGATCAGGTTTCCCGCGGGGTCGCGGAAGGCGCAGTCGCGCAGCCCGTAGGGCTGGTCGACGGGTTCCTGGACCACCTCGGCGCCCGCCGCCTCGAGCCGCGCGAACGTCTCGTCGAGGTCGGTCGCGGCGAGGTTCGCGCCGAAGTAGCTGCCCTTCGCGATGATCTCGAGGAGGGCCTTCCGGTCGTCATCGGTCATGCCGGGACCGACGCCGGGCGGGTGCAGCACGATGGCCGTGTCGGGCTGCTCCGCCGGCCCGACCGTGATCCAGCGCATGCCCTCGTAGCCGACGTCGTTGCGCACCTCGAAGCCGAGCACGTCCCGGTAGAAGGCGAGCGAGGCGTCGGGGTCCAGGTGCGGGAGGAAGCTCGAGTGGATGGTGATGGTCATGGCTGCCACGCTATCCGCGGGCACCGACGGGCGCTTCTCGATTCCTGACCGGCTTCGTCACCTGCTTGGCGACGCACGGCAGCATCCCCAGCGTCGCTCCGGTGTACCGCTCGCGGTAGACGCTCGGCGGCACCCCGACCAGTTCGGCGAACCGCGTGCTGAAGGTCCCGAGCGACGAGCACCCGACCTCGAAGCACACGTCGGTCACGCTGAGGTCGCCGCGACGCAGCAGCGCCATGGCGCGCTCGATGCGACGGGTCATGAGGTAGGAGTACGGCGATTCGCCGAACGCCTCCCGGAACCGCCGGCTCAGGTGCCCGGACGACATGTTCGCACCACGTGCGAGCGCCTCGACATCGAGCGGCTGCGCGTACTCGCGGTCGATCCGGTCGCGCACGCGGCGCAGCACCGCCAGGTCGCGCAGGTGCTGCGCGTCGCCGGTTCCCATCCCCACGTGCGCGATGCTGCCACCTCCCGGAGGTCGTGTCCAGCGCGTCGGGCCCTCCGCCCCGTCCGGCCCCCGCGCCGGTGCGACAATATGGCCATGGGCTCCGGGAAGGTCGCGTTCGTGCTCGGCGGCGGCGGCGTGCTCGGTGCCGTGCAGGTCGGCATGCTGCGGGCCGTGCTCGAGCGCGGCATCCGCCCCGACCTCGTGGTGGGGACCTCGATCGGCGCCATCAACGGCGCCATCATCGCCGCTGACCTCGACCATGCCCTCGACCGGCTCGAGGAGGCCTGGAGCTCGAAGGAGGCCCGGCAGTTCACGAGCGGCACGGGGCTTCGCCCCGGTCGAACGCACGTGATGTCGACCGACCTGCTGCGCCGGCTGCTGGAACGCGGACTGGCCGGGGTGGAGACCTTCGAGGAGCTCGACGTCGAGTTCCGGTGCTGCGCCGCGAGCGTCGAGCGCGCGGCCGAGCACTGGTTCGCGGCGGGGCCGCTGGTGCCGGCCGTGCTCGCCTCCGCGGCGTTGCCGGGCGTCTTCCCGGCCGTCCGCATCGGCGACGAGCACTTCGTCGACGGCGGCATCGTGAACTCCATCCCGGTCGGCGAGGCGGCCGACGCCGGGGCGACCGACATCTACGTGATGCAGGTGGGACGCATCGAGCACCCGCTGACGCCGCCGCGCAACCAGCTCGACAACGCGCGCGTCGCCTTCGAGATCTCGCGCCGCCACCGGTTCGCCAGGGACGCGGCGGGCCTCGCGGCGGGTACCCGGATGCACGTGCTCCCCACGGGAACGGCATCCGCCCGCTCGAACCGGATCTCCCGCAACCTCTCCCCCGCCGCGGTGCGGCGCCGCATGGACACCGCGTACGGTGCGGCGACCGCCTACCTCGATCGCGAGGACGCGACGCCCGAGGGCGACATCGGAGGGTCGGGCTGATGCGGCTCCCGCCGAAGTGGGTCCGGCGCGTGATCGTCGCGCCCCTCGTCGTGATCGCGGCGCTGGTGCTCACCGCGCTCCTGCCGCTCTGGCTGCTCATCGCGCTCATCGTGTCCATCGCCGTGCGGCCGCGGCTGCGGGCGCCGCGGCTCTTCTGGATGGCCTACGTCTACCTGCTCTGGGACGCCGCGTCGCTCGTGGCGCTGTTCGTCCTGTGGGTCGCCTCCGGGTTCGGATGGCGCATCCACTCGCCCGGATTCCAGCGCGCCCACTACCGCTTCGTCGCGCGCATGCTCGGCATCCTCTTCTGGAACGCCCACTGGGTGCTCCGCCTCGACATCGACGTGCGCGTGCCCGAGGGCTTCCACGACGACGACGGTCCGCGCATCATCGCGAGCCGGCACGCCGGCCCCGGCGACTCCTTCATCCTGATCCACGCGGTGCTCAACTGGTTCGATCGTTCACCGCGGATCGTGCTCAAGGACACGCTGCAGTGGGATCCGGCGATCGACGTCGTCCTGAACCGGCTCCCCAACCGGTTCATCGCGCCGCCGCCGGTCACCCCGCGCCGACGAACGGGCGACTCCGTCATCCAGGACCGCATCCGCGAGCTCGCGACCGGCATGGCGGAGCGGGACGCGCTCGTGATCTTCCCGGAGGGCGGCAACTTCACGCCCGAGCGACGTGCCCGGGCGATCGACCGGCTGCGTGCGGCCGGGTTGACGGCGGCCGCCGAGCGCGCCGAGCACCTGATGAACGTCATGGCGCCGCGACCGGGCGGGCTGTTCGCCGCGCTGGACGCCGCGCGTGGTGCCGACGTGTTCCTCGTCGCGCACACCGGACTCGATCGGATCCGCACGATCGCGGACGTCTGGCGCGAGCTGCCCACCGACAAGACGATCACGATGCAGTTCTGGAACATCCCCCGCTCCGAGATCCCCGACGACCACGACGCGCGCACCGACTGGCTGATGGCCGAGTGGGAGCGGATCGACGACTGGATCGAGGCGCGTCGCCCGGAGGAGTCGCTCGCGCCGGGACGCGCCGGTCGTCCCGATCCGCGACACGCCGAGTGAGGGACCAAGGGCTCCCCCGACGGACCGCTCGCTGGGAATAGCCTGAGACCGAGCGCGCCACCCGGGTCGCGCCGGAAGGAGTCGGAATGTCCTCTCCGCAGTCCAACAGCATGTTCGCCGCGTTCGCGTTCGATTCGTCCGAACTGACGAAGTCGGCGGTGAACTCGATCCGCGTCGCGCTCGGGGTGACGGGCGTCATCGCCCTGATCATCGGAGTGTTCATCACGTTCTGGCCCAAGAACTCGGCCGTCGTGCTGACGGTGATGCTCGCGATCTACTTCCTGATCGCCGGACTCGCGTACGTCGGCCTCGGCCTGTTCTCGAGGGGCATCACCGGCGGCGCCAGGGCGCTCGACATCATCCTCGGCATCCTGTTCGTCATCGGCGCCATCCTGATGTTCTCGAACCCGACGGAGAGCGCCGTGGTGATCGGCATCTTCCTCGGGGTCATGATCGGCATCCTCTGGATCATCGAGGGCGCCGTCGCGCTCGCCCAGTCCGGGAACTCGTCCTCCCGGGGATGGAGCATCTTCTTCGGCATCCTGAGCATCATCGCCGGCATCGTGCTGCTGTTCTCGCCGTTCTGGGGCGCCGTCGTGCTCTTCTGGGTGGCGGGCATCGCGCTGATCGTGCTCGGCATCGTGCAGATCGTCCGCGCGTTCACATTCGGCCGCGGGATGCAGGTCTCGGCCTGACCGCCGCGTCCGCCGGACGACACGAGGGCGGGGCCGGTCGAACCGGCCCCGCCCTCGTCGTGCGTCGTCGCGGGGATCAGCCCTCGACGGCGAAGCCCGAGACGTCGCCCACGTAGCGCGTGTGCTCCGCGGGGATCGGGTCGACGGCGGCCGAGGCGACCTCCGCGGCGAACTCGGCGACGTTGTAGAGCTTGCCCGCGTCCTCCTTGCGGGCGGCGATCGCACCGGGGTTGGCTCGCTCGAGGAGGGTCGCGGTGATGGTGCCCTCGATCATGTCGCCGGACACCACGACGAAGCCCACGCCCTTCGCGTCGAACTCGGGCAGCTTCTTGCGGAGGGCGTCCTCGCCGGCGCGCTTGGAAAGCGCGACGGGCTCGTACTCCGGCATGGTCGGGGTGGTGCGGATGAAGTGCGCCTGGTGGCTCGTGACGAAGACGATGCGCGCACCCTCGGCGAGGTGCGGGAGCGCACGCTCGACGACGTTGACCTGCGCGTCGCGGTTGAGCCGCATCGCGTAATCCTCGCCCATGCCCGTCTCCATGCCGCCCGAGGCGTTGAGCACGAGCAGGTCGACGGGCCCGAATGCCTCGACGGCCCGCTCGAACATCGACTCCACCGAGGCGGCGTCGGTCAGGTCGGCGCCGACGGCGATCGCGCGACCGCCCGCGGCCTCGATCTCGCCGACGATCTTCTCGGCGCGGGGCGCCTTGCTGCGGTAGTTGATCACGACCGCCGCGCCGGCCTCGGCGAGGTACCGGGCGGTGTCGGCGCCGATGCCGCGGGACGAGCCCGTGACGAGGGCGACACGACCGTCGAGCGATCCGGGGGCGAGCGGGTTGGTCACGATCAGGGCTCCTCGAGGTGGGGGACGTCTGCGCGCACGGCGCGCCGCACCGAGAATACCAACTCCCCCACCGGCGTCCCTCGCGCTGCTAGGTTGACTGCGGGGGACGGCCCCGAAGGAGACGAAGTGGATGTCCTGACCCAGTACGCGTGGATCGCCTGGCTCGTGCTGATCCTCGTGTTCGCGACCATCGAGGTGTTCACGCTCGAGATGACGTTCCTGATGCTCGCCCTCGGCAGCGTCGCGGGGCTCCTCTCCGGGCTGACGGGGATCCCGTGGTGGGCGCAGTTCGTGATCGCGGCGGTGGTCGCGGTGCTGCTCATCCTGACGCTCCGACCGCCGCTCCTCCGGCGGCTGCAACGCGGGGGCGACCCCGCGAAGAGCAACGTCGACGCACTCATCGGGGCCGCCGGCACCGTGGTCCGCACGGTCGGCCCCGCGGGCGGCCAGGTGCGCCTGCAGAACGGCGACGTCTGGACGGCGCGTCTGTCGCCGATCACCGAGCAGGCGGATGTCGCGGTCGGCGCCCACGTGCTCGTGACCGGCATCGACGGGGCGACGGCGGTCGTCGTCCCGATGGAGAGGAGCAGCCAGGCGTGAGCGACGTCGGCCCCATCATCACCCTGATCTTCGTCGTCGCGATCGCGATCTTCGCGATCGTCGTCATCGCGCGGTCCATCCGCATCGTCCCGCAGGCCTACGCGGGCGTCGTGGAGCGGCTCGGCCGGTACCGCAAGACGCTGACGCCGGGCCTGAACATCCTCGTGCCGTTCATCGACCGGCTCCTTCCCCTGGTCGACATGCGCGAGCAGGTCGTCTCCTTCCCGCCGCAGCCGGTGATCACCGAGGACAACCTGGTCGTCTCGATCGACACCGTTGTCTACTTCCAGGTCACCGACGCCCGCGCCGCGACCTACGAGATCAACAACTACCTCGGCGCCGTCGAGCAGCTGACCACCACGACCCTCCGCAACGTCGTCGGCGGACTGAACCTCGAAGAGGCGCTGACCAGCCGCGACAACATCAACGGGCAGCTGCGCATCGTGCTCGACGAGGCCACCGGCAAGTGGGGCATCCGGGTCTCCCGCGTCGAGCTGAAGGCCATCGACCCGCCCCTCTCCATCCAGGACTCGATGGAGAAGCAGATGCGCGCCGAGCGCGACCGCCGCGCCGCGATCCTGACCGCCGAGGGAACCAAGCAGTCCGCGATCCTCGAGGCGGAGGGCAAGCGGCAGGCGGCCATCCTGCAGGCCGAGGGCGACGCGAAGGCGGCCGTGCTGCGCGCCCAGGGCGAGGCCGAGGCGATCCTCACCGTGTTCGACGCCATCCACAAGGGCGACCCCGACCCGAAGCTGCTGGGCTACCAGTACCTGCAGATGCTGCCGCAGCTGGCCGAGGGCGCGTCGAACAAGCTCTGGATCGTGCCGAGCGAGCTCACCGAGGCGCTCAAGGGCATCGGCTCGGCGTTCACGCCGAAGGGTGACGGCGGCACGCCTCCCCGCGCCGGCGCCGCAGGCTGACCCGCGTGGGCGCCGGCTGGTTCGGTCCGCCCGCACCGCGGGTCCTCGCCCACCGCGGGCTCGCCCTCGAGGCCCCCGAGAACACGCTCGCCGCATTCGAGGCGGCGGTGCGCGCCGGAGCCGCCTACCTGGAGACCGACGTCCACCCGAGCGCGGACGGAGCCGCCGTCCTCGCGCACGATCCCACCCTCCGGCGGGTCGCCGGCCGTGACGACGACGTCGCGGCGCTCCCGTTGTCGGAGCTCCGTCGCGTCGACCTCGGCGGCGGCCACGGCTTCGCCGCCCTCGACGAACTGCTGCACGCGTTCCCCGAGGCGCGCCTCAACATCGACGTGAAGACGGATGCCGCGGTCGACGCCACGATCGACGCCGTCCGACGCGCGGCGGCCGCGGATCGGGTGCTGCTGACCGCCTTCTCCGATCGCCGCCGTCGTCGCGTGGCCGCGGCCGTCCCCGGTTCCGCGACCTCGGCGGGCCGCGCCTCCGTGCTGCGCGCGGCCGCGGCATCCGTCGTCCGGAACCCGCGTGCGATGCGCCGCGGCGTCGCCGGAGCCGACGCCCTGCAGATCCCCGAACGCGTCGGCCGTGCCCGGCTCCTCTCCCCCGCGCTCATCGAGACCGCGCACGCCGCGGGCCTCGAGGTGCACGTCTGGACGGTCAACGATCCGGACGACATGCGGCGCCTGCTCGCACTCGGCGTCGACGGCCTCGTCACCGATCGCGCCGACCTCGCCCTCCGCGTCGTCGCGGCAAGCTGAGAGTTGCCCGGCAAAACCCCAGCCTGCGGGAAGGTGGCGCACAGCTTGATCGTTTATACCTGATTGACGATCGAGAGGAGTACGCCATGGCGGACCGGAGCCTTCGGGGCATGCGTATCGGCGCCCAGAGCCTGCAGAGCGAGGACGGCGTGGTCTTCGCCGACCGCGCGGAGTACACGTACCGCTGCGAGACCTGTGGCCGTGACACGGTGATGACCTTCTCGACCGAGGCCGAGCTTCCGGAGACCTGGGAGTGCCGTCACTGCGGCAACTCCGCGGTGCTGCTCGTCGACTCCAAGCCGGTCGAGGTCGACCGTTCGGGTGAGAAGGTCGCCCGCACCCACTGGGACATGCTGCTCGAGCGCCGCACGCGCGCCGAGCTCGAGGAGATCCTCGAGGAGCGCCTCCAGTACCTGCGCGCCCGTCGCGGGCAGCAGAAGATCGGCGCCTAGCCCACGTCAGCCGAATCAGCACGCCCGGCCGCGGACCTCGTCCGTCGCCGGGCGTTCCGCTGTGCGAGCACGCCCGCGAGCACGAGCCCGGCGAGCGAGCCGAGCACGATCAGGAGCGGCACCGCCGCTCCGAGGACGACCGACGGCGTGAGGCCGGTGCGGAGTTCGACGTCGGTCACCATCGAGCCCGCCTCGTAGGCCGGGAGCGAGTCGATCGTGCGGCCGGTCGGGTCGATGACCTGGCTCGTGCCGACCGTCGAGATGTTGACGACGGACCGGCCGGTCTCGATCGCGCGCAGCCGCGCGATCGCCAACTGCTGCTCGTTCTCGTCGGTGCCGCGGAAGTCGGCGTTGTTCGTCTGGAACATGTACACCTCGGCGCCGTCACGGGCGCCCTCCCAGATGAGGCCGTCGTAGATGACGTCGAAGCAGATCGCGAGCCCCGTGACCGTATCGCCGAGGTCGAACACCGGCGGCTCCGTGCCGGGCGAGTAGCCGCGCTGGATGAGCCCGGTGAGCTCGGGGACGATCGCATCGTAGAACCAGCGGTCCGGGATGTACTCGCCGAACGGCACCGGGTTCCGCTTCGCGAAGCGGTCGACGGCGCCCTCGCCCGCCTCCCAGAGCAGGGAGGTGTTGTAGAAGCGGTCCCCGTCGACCGTGACGGTGTTGAGGATGACGGGTGCGTCCAGCTGCTCCGACAGCCCGTCGAAGACGCGCGCGACGTCCGGGCTCCGCGTCGGGTCGATGTCGGATCCGCCCTCCGGCCAGAGCAGCACGTCCACGTCGCCGTCGGCCAGCACGGGTGCCGTCGCGTCGAGCTGCGACCGGAGGATGTCGCCGGGCTCGCGGGCGTCGAAGTAGCCGGCGGGGCCGTTCCCCTGCACGCTCCCGACGCGCAGCGTGCCCGCCGCAGTGGTCGGGAACGCGGGGACCGTGATCGCGAGGACGAGCAGCGCCGCGACCGGGACGGCGGTGCGGAGGTCGCCCCAGGCGCGCACGCGGACCCACTCGATCGTGCCCGCGGTCAGCGCGACCATCACGAACCCGAGGCCGGTCGAGCCGATCCACGACACGACCGGCGCGAACGGGCTCTCGGACTGGCTCAGCGCGGCCCGGCCCCACGGGAAGCCGCCGTACGGCAGGGTCCCGGTGACGGTTTCGCGGAGGACCCAGAGCCCCGAGACGAGCGCGGGAAGCGCCAGGAGCTGCACCCAGCGCGACGCGCTCGCCCGCGGCACCCACCGGTACGCCAGCGTGATGAGCAGCGCTCCGCCGGCGACGAACAGCGACTCGAAGATCGAGAGCGCGAGCCACGGGATCGGCCCGAGGTACAGCGACGTCCACGACACGTGCGACAGGTAGAACGCGAGGCCGAACGCCAGTCCGACGTGGAACGACGAGAGCAGCGATCGGCCGACGAGGGGCACGAGCGCCATCGCGATGCCGACGAACGCGAGCGGCCACACGCTCGCGCCCGGGAAGCCGAGGTCGTAGACGAAGCCGCCGAGGGCCGACACGAGGAGCGCAGCCCAGAGCGGCAGGATCGGCCGCGGGCCGACGGCCGACGTCGCGGCATCCGTCGCGGGCGCGTCGCCCGTGGGCGACGGCGCGGCCGACTGCACGCTCGGCTCCGGTTCCACGCTCGACTCCGCGGTCATGCGGCCGCCCCGTATGCGACCACGCCGCGGCGAACCGCGTCGATGGCCGCGCGCGCGTTCGCACCGAGCTCGGCCTCCGCCACGATCGAGACCTGGTCGAGCAGGTCGATCACCTGTTTCGCGAGCCGGACGAAGTCGCCGGCCGCGAGTTCGGTGTCGGCGAGCACCTGCGCGAGCCCGGCCCCGCGCGCCCACGCGTGCATCGCCGAGGCCAGCGCCGGCGACGGCTGCTCGGTGCCGGTCAGGCGGTGGTCCCGCTCGACGTCGTCGAGCTCGCTCCAGGCGTCCGTCGTGCGATCGAACGCCTCGCGGAATCCGCCCTTCGGCAGGCGGTACTGGACGCCGCGATCGTCGCGACGCGGCTCGTAGACGAGTGCCGCCGCCATGGCCGCGATCGACGGCACGTCGAGGCCGTCCCACAGCCCGCGGCGGAGCGCCTCGGCCACGAGCAGGTCGCGTTCGCCGTAGATGCGCTTGAGCGTGCGGCCCGCCGACGTCGGCACGAGCTCGCCGCCACCGTCGCGTTCGAGGTAGCCGAGCTCCGCGAGCACGTCGGCGACGCGGTCGAACCGCTTCGCGACCTGACCGGTGCGGCTGCGGATCTGGCGGGAGAGGTCGTCGTGCTCGCGCTTGAGCCGCCACCAGCGCTCCGCCCACCTGGCGTGCTGCTCGCGCTCCGCGCACCCGTGGCAGGGATGGGCGCGGAGCCGCTTGCGCTCCGCGGCGAGCTCGCGCTGCAACCGTTCACGCTGCGCGTGGGTCGGGTTGCCCTTGGACGTCTGCCGCTCGAGGTCGCCGATGCGTCGGCGAATGGCGGCGTACTCCGCGAAGTCGCCGAGGTGGCAGCGCATGGCCCCCTCGAACCCGGCCATCGACTCCTCCTGCTTGCGCAGCGTGCGGGCCAGGTCGACGACCGCTCGGTCGGCCTGGAACTGGGCGAACGAGAGCTCGAGCACCTGCCTCGTGCGCTCCCGGCCGAACTGGTCGATGAGGTTGACCGCCATGTTGTACGTCGGCGTGAAGCTCGAGTTCAGCGGGTAGCTCCGTCGCGACGCGAGGGAGGCGACGGCCTCGGGGTCGAGCCCGTCCACCCACTGGATGACCGAGTGGCCCTCGATGTCGATGCCGCGCCGGCCGGCCCGGCCGGTCAGCTGCGTGTACTCGCCCGGCGTGATCGGCACGCGCGCCTCGCCGTTGAACTTCTCGAGCTTCTCGAGGACGACCGATCGCGCCGGCATGTTCACGCCGAGCGCGAGCGTCTCGGTCGCGAAGACCACCTTGAGGAGCTTGCGCTGGAACAGGTCCTCGACGATCTCCTTGAACGTCGGCAGCATGCCGGCATGGTGCGCGGCGACGCCGCGCTGCAGCCCCTCGATCCACTCCCAGTAGCCGAGCACCGCGAGGTCCTCGTCCCGCAGCCGGCGGGCGCGTTCCTCCACGATCGCGCGGATCTCCGTGCGCTCGTCGGCGTCGGTGAGGCGGATGCCGCTGCGGAGCACCTGGCGCACGGCCTGGTCGCACCCGGCCCGCGAGAAGATGAAGAAGATCGCCGGGAGCAGGTGCTTGCCGCTCAGCAGTTCGACGACGGCGGACCGCTCCATGCGCCCCTCGCCGGGCGACGGGCGGTGGTACCGACCGCGATCGCTCCCCCGCCGACCGCGTTGGGACCGGCCTCGGATGGAGCGCCCGCCGGCCGAGCGCGCGAGCCGCTGCAGCTCGGGATTCACCCGGTGCGTCGCCGCCTGACCGGACGAGTCGAACAGGTCGACCATCTTGCCGCCGACGAGCACGTGCTGCTCGAGCGGCACGGGCCGCTGCTCGGAGACGATGACGTCGGTGTCGCCGCGCACGGCCTGCAGCCAGTCGCCGAACTCCTCGGCGTTCGAGACGGTCGCGCTCAGCGACACGAGCCGCACGTGCTCGGGAAGGTGGATGATGACCTCCTCCCAGACGGCGCCGCGGAAGCGGTCGGCGAGGTAGTGCACCTCGTCCATCACCACGTAGGAGAGCCGTTCGAGCAGGGGCGACTCGGCGTAGAGCATGTTCCGGAGCACCTCGGTCGTCATGACGACGATGCGCGCACCGGAGTTGATGTTGGTGTCGCCCGTCAGCAGGCCGACGCTGCGCTCCCCCCACGCCTCGACGAACTCCTGGTACTTCTGGTTCGAGAGCGCCTTGATGGGCGTCGTGTAGAAGACCTTCTCGTCGGAGGACTGCATGGCCAGGTGCACGGCGAACTCCGCGACGGCGGTCTTGCCCGCCCCGGTGGGCGCCGCGACGAGCACGCTCCGTCCGTCGTCGAGGGCGGCGCACGCCGCCCGCTGGAACGGGTCGAGGTCGAACGAGAGCGTTGCCGCGAACTCCTGCAGCCTGGGTTGCCGACGCTGCTGCCGGGACTGCGCGTAGCGTTCGGCCGGCGAGAGGCTCATCACCCCTCCAGCCTAGACAGCGTCGCCGAACTCCAGCTGCGCGCGCTTGGCGGCCCGACGATCGTGCAGGAACGCGATGCCGTACGCCGCGAAGTAGAGGCCGATCATCGGCAGCGCGAGCATGAACATCGACACGATGTCGGCCGACGGCGTCGCGAACGCGGTGAACAGGACGATGACGAGCACGGCGATGCGCCACGACTTGATGATCGCCGCGGCGCTCAGGATGCCGGCGAAGTTCAGCAGCACGATGAACACGGGCACCACGAACGCGATGCCGATCGCCACGACGAGCTTCAGGACGAAGTCGATGTACTCCTTCGCCGTGAGCAGGGTCTCCGCGCCGTCGGGCACGAAGCTCGTCATGAGCTTGACGATGTTCGGCAGCACGAACCAGCCGGCCGCGCAGCCGGCGAAGAACAGCGGGATCGCGGTCGCGAAGAACCCGAACGTGTACTTCCGCTCCTTCGAGTTCAGCCCGGGCACCAGGAAGGCGAACACCTGGTAGAGCCAGACCGGCGCGGAGATGACGACGCCGAGCGTGAACGCGATCTGCAGGCGCAGGTCGAACGCGCTCGAGATCGTCGGGAAGATGATGCCGGCGGTCGCCGCGTCGGTGCCCTGCTGGGCCTCGACGACGCGATTCACGGGCTCCTGGATCGCCTGCCACACGAACAGGTCGGTCAGGATCCAGCCGGCGACCATGCCGACGACGATCGCGATCGCGGACCGGAAGAGTCGCTTGCGCAGCTCGACGAGGTGCTCGCCGAGCGACATCCGCTTCTCGCGGTTCTTCTCCCCGCGATCCCTCACCGCGGTCATGCGGCTCAGGCGCTCGGGCCGGAGTCCGCGCGCTTGGGCTGCTCGGACGGGGTGGCGGGCGTCGTCGACGCCGTCGACGCCGACGAGGTCGAGGAGGCCGGAGCCTCGGTGTTCGCTGCGTCGCCGTCCTTGGCGTCGGCACCGTCGTCGTCGGAGCGGACCTCGTTCTTGAGGATCTTCATCGACTGGCCCAGGCTCCGCGCGAGCGCGGGGAGCTTCGGCGCACCGAAGAGCAGCAGGATCACCAGGAGGATGATCAGCGCGTGCCAACCGGTGAAGGCGTTTCCAAACATAAGGTAGTCGTCCATTCTGGCGGGATGGTGCGGCCAGTCTACCTGCTCGCCCGAGCGGGCGCCCTCACACCCCGGCTTCGATCCCATCACGATCGGACGGGTCGTCCGGATAGGCCGCGAGACCGGCCTCGGCCCACGCCGCCACGACCTCCCGGGCCTCGGCCGGCGCGACCACGGTGACCAGTCCGGGCAGGCCCGCGACGAGCCGCTTGAGCCCGTGCACGTGCGCCAGCCGCAGCGTGACGCGGAGCCGGTCGCCGACCTCGGTCGTCGTCGAGTCGGCGAGGTAGTCGGCCAGCAGCGGAAGGCTCTCGGGCGCCACGTCGACGACGATCTCGAGGTCGTCGGGCGAGGCCTGGAAGAGCGTCTCGGGGATGGCGCGGCCCGTATGGTCGGCGATCGGCTCGTCGGTGACCTGCAGTCCGCTCATGCGGTCGATGCGGAAGTTGCGGACGTCGTCGCGGAGCTGGTCGTAGGCCTGCAGGTACCAGTCCGCCCCGAGCGACGCGATCCGGAGCGGGTCCACGCGACGACGGCGATGCTCGCCGCGCGCGTTGAGGTAGTCGAACTCGAGGCGGTGCCCCGCGGCCACCGCGCGCCGCACCTCCGCGAGCGTGGCATCCGCCGCCTCCTCGGCGACGGCGAGGCGGCTCGGTTCGGCCGAGGCGCCGGCCCTGAGCTTCTCCGTGAGCGCCGCGAGCGAGGCGCTGTCGGCGTTCTCCGGCGACGCCGACAGGTACTGGAGCCCGGCGATGAGCGCCGCCGCCTCGCGCGCCGACAGCTTCGGCGCGTCGTCGATCGCCACGTGGTGGACGATCACGATCACGTCGTCGTCCTCGAAGGAGTCCCAGTCGATGTCGAACAGGTCGTTCGGCTGGTACGTGCCGGTCGCCCCGGGCAGGCCCGAGGTCGCGATGAGCATGACCGCGTCGCGGATCTCCTGCTCGCCCACGCCGAAGTGGGCAGCCGCCTCCGAGACGTCGACCACACGCTGCTCGAGCAGGTACGGCACGAGCGAGAGCAGGAACACCAGACGGTCGGGCGCGCGCAGGCCGGCCGGCCGCCGCGAGGGGCGTGCGCTCATTCGGCGCCCCCGTCGCGGTGGGCCGCGGCCACGGCCGCGAGCCGGGAGCGGACGGCCTCGCGCAGCGATTCGGGCGCGATCACGCGCACCTCCGGTCCGTACGATGCGAGCTCGTCGGCGAAGACGGCCTCGTCGGTGTAGTGCAGGCGGATGACGCCCGCGTCCTCGTCGGTGCGGACCGCGCGCTTGCCCAGGCGAACCTCCGCGTCGGACCCCGCGCTGACCGCCAGGTCGGCCGAGTTCGCGAGCCGCAGCGCCTGCAGGTCGGCGAGCACCCGGTCCTGCACGTCCGCCGGCGGCGGGTCGAACGGCGCGCCCGGGAGCACCTTCACGTCGCCCACGATCCGGGAGAGCAGGAACGTGCGCGGGGCCGCGACGTCGACATCGCGCCCGTGCAGGTGCCACCTTCCCTCGTGCAGCACGACGGCGTACGGCTCGACGGTCCGCAGGCGCGGCGCCTGCTCGCCGGGCTTGAGGTAGCGGAACCGCACCCGCTGCCGTCGGTCGAGCGCCTGGCGCAGCGGGTCGAACGCGGCATCCCGAACCCGCAGCCGCGGCGCATAGCCGATCACAGGCTCGCGCGGCTCGATGCCGAGCGAGCGGAGCTTCGTGAGCGCGCGCTGCGAGTCTGCGGAGAGGGACGCCTCGCGCCACACCTCGGCCGCGAGGCCGAGGAGCGCGAGCTCGTCGGGCGTGAAGCGGACGTCGACCGGGAGGTCGTAGTCGCCCTTCGGGATCCGGTAGCGCAGCGCCTGGTTGTCGCCGGGGCGGTCGGGCGACTCCACGGTCTCGAGCGGGATGCCGAGGTCGCGGATGTCGTCCTTGTCGCGCTCGAACTGCCGCTCGAGGTTCGCATTGCCGCCGCGCGGATCGTACCGCTCCGCGTACCCGCGCACGGTCGACAGGATCTCGGACTTCAGCAGTCCCGTCTCGGTCGCGAGCAGTGCGAGCACGAGGCTGAACAGCCGGTCCTCGACCGGGATCCGAGACTCCCCCGCGGGCTTGGATGACGCCACGTCAGCGATCATACTGAAGCGCTCGCGGCGGCAGGACGGCCGCCGGGCGTCACACCACGCCGAGGATGTCGATGACGAAGAACAGCGTCGATCCCGCGGGGATGCCGGCCTGCTCGGTGTCGCCGTAGCCGTCCTCGGGGGTGACCACGACGCCGACCTGCGAGCCGACCTGCTGGCCGATGAGGGCCTTCGCGAAGCCCGGGATGACCTGCGAGCCGGAGCCCTCGCTCACGACGAACGACGCCGGCGCCCCGCTCTCCCAGCTGGAGTCGAACACCTCGTTGTCGTCCCACAGCACGCCCGTGTAGTGGACGACGACGCGGTCGCCGTCCTCGATCGTCTGCCCGGATCCCTGCTTGAGCACCTCGACCTCGGTCGTGTCGAACGGCGGGTTGTCGGGCACGGTGATGCCGGGCCGGCCGTCGGGGGCGGTGACCACCGCGGGGAAGCCGTCGCGCGTGATGCGCGGCGAGCCGTTCGCCTTCGGCAGGAAGACCTGCTGCACGTCGAAGATCACCACGATGCTGTCGTCGGGCCCGATCCCGATGCTCGCCTGGCCCTGGTCGCCGAACGCGTCGGACGGCGGGACGACGACCGCGACGCGCGATCCCTCGCGCGCGCAGCTGAGGCCCTTGCTCAGGCCGGGGAGCGTGCCGCCGCCGACGACGACCGGCACCGGGTCCTCGCTGCCGAAGCCGGTGACCTGGATCTCCTCGCCCGTCGCGCCGTTGTAGACGGCGAGGCCGACGAGCGCCTCCTGGCCCTCGACGAGGTGGTCGCCGGAGCCCTCGATGAGCTCGGTGCACTGCGTCTCGCCCGGGGCGAGCGGGGTCGGGAAATCGACGCGCGGGGTGTCGCCGAGGTCGCCGCGGACCTCCACCAGGTCCGAGGACTGCCCGGAGCTCGCCTGGGGCTCGGGGGCGGAGCTGCAGCCCGTGAGGGCGAGCGCGACGGCGGTCGCGGTGGCGGTGAGTGCGAGCGGGAGGCGCACGGATCCTCATTTCGTCTTCGGGTGAACGGGCGCAGACAGCCTAGTCGGCGTCGGCGGGGTCGGTGTCGGGCCGTGGATCGGCGTCGTCGTCGAGGTCGCCCCGCGAGCGCCGTGCCGCGGCATCCGCGGCGCGTGCGCGCTTGCGCAGCACCTTGTCGCTGACGTTGCGCTCGCCGAGCGCCCCGGGCGTCCAGGCCTCGACGTCGTCGTCGCTGAACTCGGTCTTCGACGGTCGCCGCTTGAGCTCGGGCAGGATCGTGTCGGGCGCGAGCCGGCGGGCGGTGAGCAGGAATCCGGTGTGCGCGATCATGCGGTGGTCGGGTCGGACGGCGAGGCCCTGCACGTGCCATCCGCGCACCATCGTCTCGTTCGCGACGGGCTCGGTGTACGAGCCGGTCGCGCGGATCGCCTCCGCGACGCGGGAGAGCTGCGTCACGGTGGCGACGTAGCAGAGCAGCACTCCTCCGGGCTTCAGCGCGGTCGAGACGGCGTCGAGGCACTCCCACGGCGCGAGCATGTCGAGGACGACGCGATCGACCGAACCGGGCTCCGCCTGCTCGGGCAGCGCATCGGCGAGGTCGCCGAGCGTGATCGACCAGTTCTCCGGGTCCTCGCCGTGGAAGGTCGCCACGTTGCCGCGGGCGACGTCGGCGAACTCGTCGCGACGCTCGAACGACATCAGCCGGCCCTCCGGTCCGATCGCCCGGAGCAGCCAGAGCGAGAGGGCGCCGGAGCCGACGCCCGCCTCGACGACGGTCGCGCCGGGGAACACGTCGGCCTGCGCGAGGATCTGCGCGGCGTCCTTCGGGTACACGATGGCGGCGCCGCGCGGCATCGACATCACGAAGTCGCTGAGCAGCGGCCGCAGCGCCAGGTACTCCACGCCCATCGCGTTCGCCACCACCGACCCGTCGGGCAGCCCGATCAGGTCGTCGTGCGCAATCGGCCCCTTGTGCGAGTGGAAGACCTTGCCGGGCTCGAGCGTGATGGTGTGCAGGCGTCCCTTCGGACCGGTCAGCTGGACGCGGTCGCCGACGCGGAACGGCCCGCTGGACTCGCCGCGGCTCATGCGCGCGCCCACTTCCCGATCGCGACCTCGACGAGGTCGTCGAGCGTGCGGCCGTCGAGGCTCTCCCAGAGGGCGTCGGCGGGCGCCCCGTCGAGCGGGAGCATGTGCGGCACGCCGATCGTGACCGCTCCGGCCGAGGACGCGGCGGCGAGGCCGGTCGGCGAGTCCTCGATCGCGACGCAGTCCGCGATGTCGACGCCGAGCCGCCCTGCCGCGGTCAGGTACGGCTCGGGGTGCGGCTTCGGCGCCGCGACCTCGTCGCCCGTGACGAGGTCGTCGAAGGCGGCGAACGGGATGGCGCCGACGACGTCCTCGGCCATCGAGCGGATGGACATCGTGACGAGCGCGGTCGGGATGCCGGCCTCGCGGATCTCCCGGAGGAGCGCCTGCGCACCGGGCTGCCACGGGACGCCGTGCTGGGCGAGCTGCTCGCGCACCCGCTCGGTCAGGCGCGCGACGATCTCGTCGGCCGGGAGCTCGACGCCGGCGGCGCGGAACACCTCCGCGGCGTCCCAGAGGCCCATGCCGACCATCTTCAGGGCGTCGTCGTGGGTCCACGTCCGGCCGAACTCCGACACGAGTTCGATCTCGGCTCGCATCCAGTACGGCTCGGTGTCGACGAGGGTGCCGTCCATGTCCCACAGGACGGCGGCGGGGAGGCGCTTGGTCACAACGGGAGATTCTACGGGCACGCCCTATTGTGGAGGTGAGTCCGGAGGTCCCGGGCTCGGGAAGCGGGGCGGACCGAGTGCAGCAGCCGACCGGGTTCGAGGGCGGACGACTCCTCGTGGTGGCGTTCGAGGGTTGGAACGACGCGGGCGAGGCGGCGACCGGCGCGGCGCGACTCCTCGCCGAGCGACTGGGCCTCGTCGAGATCGCCGCGGTCGACCCGGAGCTCTACTTCGACTACCAGTTCACCCGCCCCACCATCGAGGCGATGGCCGACGGCTCCCGAACGCTCAAGTGGCCGGGCGCGGCGATCCTCGGTCCGAGCGGCGAGCCCGTCGAGCCGGACGACGACGAGGTCGTCACCGGCCCCGGCGCGGACCGGCTCCACGTGCTCCTCGGCGCCGAGCCCGCGCGCACCTGGAAGGGCTTCGCCGCCGAGCTCATCGACGCGGCGCTGACCGCCGACATCGAGGGCATCGTGCTCCTCGGCGCGATGCTCGCCGACGCCCCGCACACGCGGCCGCTGTCGGTGTACGCCTCGAGCGAGAACCCCGAGGTCCGGGCGGCGCTCGGCGTCGACCGCTCGAGCTACGAGGGTCCGGTCGGCATCCTCAGCGTGATCGCCGACCAGGCCGAGCGCGTCGGCATCCCGACGGTCTCGCTCTGGGCGTCGGTCCCCCACTACGTGCACAACGCCCCGTCGCCGAAGGCGGTGCTGGCGCTCCTCGGCAAGGTCGAGGAGCTGACGGGGCTCAGTATCCCCCGCGGCTCCCTCGAGGTCGAGGCGAGCGCCTGGGAGGCGAGCGTCGATGCGCTCGCCGCCGACGACGAGGAGATGGCGGGCTACATCGCGCAGCTCGAGCAGGCGCGCGACGCCGCCGACGCGCCCGAGGCGTCGGGCGAGGCGATCGCCCAGGAGTTCGAGCGCTACCTGCGCCGTCGCGGCGACCAGCCGGGCGGCGGACCGTGGCGCCCGCGCGACGGCGCCTGACGCGGCATCCGCCGCACGCGGCATCCGCCCCGGCTCAGTAGGGCTCGATGACGCCCGCGCCGAGCAGGACGAACACGGTGATGCCGAGCAGGATGCGGTAGATCACGAACGGCAGGAAGCTGTGCCGCGAGATCCACTTCATGAAGAAGGCGATGACGAGGATGGCGACCACGAACGCCACCACGGTCGCCACGGCGGTCTCGAGGCCGTTGTACACCCCCGGTTCGTCCCAGCTCTTGAACAGCTGGTAGAAGCCCGAGCCGAACACGGCCGGGATGGCGAGCAGGAACGCGTACCGGGCCGCCGCGGCGCGCTCGTAGCCGAGCAGCAGTCCCATCGTGATGGTGCCGCCCGACCGGGAGACGCCCGGGATCAGCGCGAGCGACTGCGCGAGGCCGAAGTAGACGCCGTGGGGGTAGGTGAGGTCCTGCAGGCGCCGGCGCTTCTCCCCCGCCCAGTCGGCGATGCCGAGCACGACGCCGAAGACGATGAGCATCGTCGCCGTGATGTAGAGGGAGCGCAGCACCGTCTCGATCTGGTCCTGGAAGACCAGGCCGAGCACGACGATCGGGATCGAGCCGATGATGATGAGCCAGCCCATGCGGGCGTCGGGGTCGTTGCGCGGCACCCGGCCGAAGAGCGCGCCGAACCAGCGCGAGACGATCCGGACGATGTCGCGCCAGAAGAAGACGACGACCGCCGCCTCGGTGCCGAGCTGCGTGATCGCGGTGAACGCCGCCCCCGGGTCGGCCGCGTTGGGCAGGAACTCGCCGAGGATGCGCAGGTGCGCGCTCGAGGAGATCGGCAGGAACTCGGTGAGTCCCTGCACGAGGCCGAGGATGATGGCTTCGAGCACGTGGAGCATCGCCTTCCGCCCTCGGCACGCTTGGCCGCGGGACCGTCGGGGTCGGACCTGGTCGGCGTCAGTACGCCAGCAGCAGGCCCTTCAGGACCTGCCTACCGAAGACTAATGCGTCGAGCGGCACGCGCTCGTCCACGCCGTGGAACATCGCGGGGAAGTCGAGGCCGTCGGGCAGGCGCAGCGGCGCGAAGCCGTAGCCGGCGACCCCCAGCCGTGAGAGCGCCTTGTTGTCGGTGCCGCCGCTGAGCAGGTACGGGAAGACGGATGCCTCGGGGTCGTGCGCGCGCAGCGACCCCGTCACGGCGTCCACGAGCGGGCCGTGGGTCGGCGCCTCGAGGCCGACGTCGCGGTGCACGATCTCGATCTCGATGTCGGGGCCGATGAGCTCGGCGACCTCGGCGAGCACCGCGTCCTCCTCTCCCGGCAGGGTGCGGATGTCGACGAGCGCCTCCGCGCGGTCGGGGATGACGTTGTGCTTGTAGCCGCCCTGGAGCTGCGTGGGGTTCGACGTCGTGCGCAGCGTCGCCGTGATGAACCCGGAGGCGGAGCCGGTCGCGAGCGCCAGCTCGTCGGGCGAGACCTGCTCGGGGTCGACGCCGAGGGCGCCCGCGATCGCGGCGAGCAGTTCCCGGGTCGTGCCGGTCAGGCGCACGGGCCACTCCCGCCGGCCGATGCGGGCGATCGCGTCGGCGAGCTTCGTGACCGCGTTGTCGCGGACGAGGCGCGAGCCGTGCGCGGCCGTGCCGTGCGCGATGAGTCGGACCCAGACGAGCGACTTCTCGCCGGTCTGCAGCAGGTAGGCGCGCTGCCCGCCGACCGTGATCGAGTAGCCTCCGACCTCGCTGATCGCCTCCGTCGCGCCGGCGAAGAGTCCGGGGTGCTCGTCCACGAGCCAGCTCGCGCCGTAGAGCCCGCCCGCCTCCTCGTCCGCGAAGAAGCCCAGGACGAGCTCGCGCTCGGGGAGGCGGCCCTCGGCGAGGATGTCGCCGACGGCGGTGAGGATCATGGCGTCCATGTCCTTCATGTCGACGGCGCCGCGCCCCCACAGCATGCCGTCGCGGACCTCGCCGGCGAACGGGTCGACGCTCCAGTTCCGCGCATCGGCGGGCACGACGTCGAGGTGGCCGTGCAGCACGAGCGCGGGCTTGTCCGGGTTCGCCCCCGGCACCCGCGCGACGACGTTGGCCCGCCGCGGCGCGGACTCGAGGACGACCGGGTCGAGTCCGATCCGCCGCAGGTGCGCCTCGACGTACTCGGCGGCCTCGCGCTCCCCGTTCGACCGGCCCTCGCCGTGGTTGGTCGTGTCGAACCGGATCAGGTCGCGCGCGATGACGGCGGTCTCGTCCAGCTCGGGGGTCGTCGGGGTCGTCTCGGCCATGCGGTCAACGCTATCGTCCGGGTCCGCCGATCGTCCGTCGGGCGGGGTGCCGGGGCTCGGGAAACCTGCTTTCCCGGCGTGACCGGCACCTCCGTCGCGGGCGGGCGCGACGGTGTCCGGGAGTGGTCGGCGGGCCCCGAAAACCGTGCTAATGTCTTCTACGGCCGCTGAGCGATCAGGGCCGAGGCAACGCGCGGGTGGCGGAATTGGCAGACGCGCTAGCTTGAGGTGCTAGTGCCCGGATAGGGCGTGGGGGTTCAAGTCCCCCCTCGCGCACGCGTTGTCGAGAAGGTCGGATCTTCGGATCCGGCCTTCTTGTGTTTAACGCTATGCCTTGCGCGCCAGCTTGGGAGAATGAGCGCGCAGCCCCTCTGGAACGGGCTGCACGGCGCACTGATGAGCGGGGAGTCCGATGGCAGAGTCCGATAGTCACGACTTCGACCTAGGCCGCGCTCCTCTTGCATCCGCGCAGGCGCGGCAAGTCGTCGAACGTCTCCTGAGCCATCGCGAGTCAGCCACATTCGCGCTCGTCGGAGAATGGGGTTCCGGCAAGACTTGGCTGCTTGACGCATTGCTGAACGACCTGACGAAGAACCCGGACTGGGTTACGACGCGATGTACCGTCGTGTACTTCAATCCTTGGTACTACGCCGACGAACAGGCCCTATTTGCAGGGTTCGCGTCTCTATTGGTCCAGCAGACTTTGAAGAAGGGCCGTGCCCGCGCTCGGCTCGCGGGGTTGCTGAAGCTGGTCGGACCCTCCGCGAAGTTTGGCACGGTCGATCTCACCGCTGTCGTGAATCAGGTGGGAACGGCTCTTGAGTCAACTACACCATCTCGTATTCGTGACGCAATAACGGGTGGGCTTGCGAAGTCCGGACGACGGTTGCTCATCGTGATGGACGACCTCGACCGCCTGAATCCGGATGAACTCCTTATCCTCTTCAAACTCGTGCGTCTTGTTGGCGATGTGCCGGGTCTGAACTACCTCCTTGCATACGATGAGGACACCCTGCACCACCTCCTGAAGCAGACAGCGATTGCCGCGGGATCGTCCGAACGCGCCCGGCGGTACTTGGAGAAGATCGTCGAGCGCCGTTGGGAGGTCCCGCCGCTTACTGACGCTCAGCTCGACGAAATCCTCTTCGCCAGGCTGTCCCTCAGAGAAGGCGACCCAAGCGATCCCGGAGTCGGCTACCGGCTCGAATCCCTCATCCGAGCGGTAGTAACGACGCCGCGTGCTGCCGAACGGTATGTCAATCTCGCCAATTCAATCCCTGAACGAGTGAGAGACGAACTCCATCAAGGTGACCTTCATTTGACACTCTTTCTTCGCGTCGCCGCTCCCACCCTCTGGAAGGCGATCATTCAAGAAAGGCAGCTTCTAGTGGTGGGTGGGCAGTATCTGATAGACAGCGACCGCAAGGAGCACGCTGAGGCGGCGCTAGAGCGATTCCGCGCCGCCACCGGCGATCTGGCATTCGGCCCAGATCTCCTTGACCTGGTCGTGGACAGCTTTCCATCGTTCGCCCACGCTCTCGATCCAAAGAACACGCGGTCGGCGGACGCACCCCGAATTGGACACAGCGACTTTGTGGATCACTACCTCTGGCTTGATCTACCGCCAGGCTCCATCTCCGAGACGGCAGTGACGAGCGCGCTTCGGCGACTGCCCGACGATGCGGCCGAGCGAGAGATTCGTGACCTTCTTCTCGACTCGCCTCGCCTCACGCTTGATTCAATCTGGCGAAATACACGAGCCGACGGAGTTAGCAGGCCGCAGGTGTTCATGCTGTTCGAGCGGCTGTATGGGACTCACGGTGTTACAGCCACGTTTGGCGTTTTCGCCACGAGCGTAGATCGGCGCATCTTCTCGATCGCGAACGACCTGTTGACGCAGATGTCCGCGGAGGAACTGAGCGAGCTCGTCATTGCGCCGAACTACGGGAACCGGCCTCTTCTGGTCGAGCTCAGTGCCCGACTGCGTGCACGGCCGGAAACTGGCGCCGACGTGCTCAACAACTTTGTGACGGAGATCACCCGTCCGATCGCGAGCACCCTGACGGGCCGGCTTGAGAGCGCCCGAACCCCGGCTTTCCCAGAGAGTTCTACACGGGACGACCTGCGAATGCTGTTTGAGCTTGATTCGGACTCGGCACGCTCGTTAGTTCAGCGACGACTCGAATCGCGCGCATGGCGCGAGGATGACGTCGGGTCTGTTTATGTCGGACTGCAGCTATCTACGTCCGCCGGGTATCGCTGGTATATCGACGTGCAGCGGATGCGGGCGAACTTGGGAGACGAGCTTGCTGCTCGCGTTGAAAATGCGATCCGCACATCGAATGAGGAAGATGTTGCGGCCGACATCCTTGCTCAAGTGCCGGCCGGTGAACGCCCGCCGACGGCCGAGGAAGGACGCATGTTGACCCGATTCCTGCTCGCGCGTGAGCGACGAGAGACAAGCCATGAGGAGGAATGACCGAGTGGCGGGGTACGGCGGGTACCGTCGCCAGTGTCGAGGCGGTCAGTAATTGATGGATCAGGCTGTTCACCCTTCGAGCAGCCTTACAGCCCGAGTCCGCGGTCGGGCGTCCCGACCGTTCTCCCTAGGCGCCGATTCATGATCCTCGAGCGAGGGAATCGAGTGCGTTCAAGTCCCCCCGGCACGCACTGTTGAGAAGGCCGGTTCCTCGGATCCGGCGTTCTCGCGTTGGGCGCGCTCGTCGCGTCCTTCACTGGAGGACGTAACCACGACGCGACCCCCGCTCGGGGGCGTGGACGGGTGGCCTCCACGACTTGCCGTATTCGAACATGTGTTCGAACATTGAGGGGTGACGATGACCGCTCCCCGATCCGCTCCGGACGCCCCCACGGCGCCGGCGGCGCGGATCGAACGGGTCGAGGAACTGCAGGCCCGCATCCGCGGGATGCAGTCCACCAGGCTCGACTCGCGCGCCGTGCCGACGCACCCGGCGCTCGCCTCGGTGCTGCCCGGCGGGGCGCTCCGCGAGGGGGCGGTCGTGCAGGTCGAGGGCTCGATCACGCTGCTCATGGCCGCGCTCGCCGGGCCCTCGCGCAGCGGTCGCTGGGTCGCGGTCGCGGGCATCCCCGAGTTCGGGGTCGAGGCGGCCGCGCGGTTCGGCATCGACCTCGAGCGGCTCGTGCTCGTGCCCGATCCGGGCCGGCAGTGGCTCACGGTCGCCGCCGCGCTCGCCGACGTGATCCCCGTCGTCGCCGTGCGGCCGGCGGGGCGGCTCGCCCCGGCCGAGGCCTCGCGGTTCGCGGCCCGGCTGCGCCAGCGCGGCGCGCTGCTGCTCGTCGACGGCGCGTGGCCCGGCAGCGACGCCCGGCTCGAGCTCGAGCGCAGCGACTGGACCGGGCTCGAGCGCGGCCACGGCCACCTCGCCGAGCGCGAGGTCGTCGTCCGCGTCACGGGCCGCGGCGAGGTCGGTCGGGGCAGCCGGCGCCGCCTGCGGCTTCCCGCGGGCGACCTGGGGTTCGCCGCCGTCGACGAGGCCTCGGGCGGCGGGGAGGGCATCGGTGCGGATGCCACGGCCCACGCCGCCGGCCCCGCGGCATCCGTCGCCCCGGACGCGACCGGCATCGTGCACCGCCCCGACTTCGCCGCGAGGGCCTCGTGAGCGCGGTCGTGCGCACGATCGTGCTGTGGTGTCCCGACTGGCCCGTGCTCGCGGCGTGCCGTGAGGCGGGCCTCGACCCGGCCGCACCCGTCGCGCTCACCGAGGCGGGGCAGGTGCACTCGTGCTCGGCGGCCGCGCGGCGCGACGGCGTGATGCGCGGGCTGCGGCTGCGCGAGGCGCAGTACCGCTCCCCCGCGCTCGCGGTGCTGCCGTACGACGCGGCGCTCGACCATCGCGCGTTCGAGCCGGTCGTGCGCGGCATCGAGGCGATCGTGCCGGGCGTGCAGGTGCTGCGGCCGGGCTCGCTCGCGATGCGGGCGCGCGGCCCCGCGCGGTACTACGGCGGTGAGGATGCCGCGGCGCGGGCGCTGCTCGCGGCCGCCGCGGAGCTCGGCGTCGCCGACGCGCGCGTGGGGGTGGCCGACGGCCCGTTCGCGGCCGAGCAGGCGGCGCGCGCGGCCGGAAGGCCGGGAGACCCCGAGGCGGCGGGCGGTTCCGTGCACGTGGTCGCGCAGGGCGGCTCGGCCGCCTTCCTGGCGCCGCTGCCCGTGTCGCTCGTCGCCGACGCCCGCACGACGACGCTGCTGCACCGGCTCGGCGTGCGGACGCTGGGCGAGTTCGCGGCGCTGCCCGAGGAGGATGTGCGGCGCCGGTTCGGCGCGGCCGGTGCGTTCGCGCACGATCGGGCGGCCGGCCGCGAGCAGTCGCGCGTGGCGCCGCGCACGCCGCCGCCCGACTTCGAGGCGGAGCAGGACTTCGAGCCGCCCCTCGACCGCATCGACCAGCTCGCGTTCGCGTTCCGCGTGCGGGCCGAGGAGTTCATCGAGCGGATGCGGGCCGTGCGGCTCGTGTGCACCGGCATCCGCGTCGAGCTCGACGACGAGCGCGGCGGGCACTCGAGCCGGAGCTGGCTGCATCCGCACTGGTTCACGCCGGCCGACGTGGTCGACCGGGTGCGCTGGCAGCTGCAGGGGGCGGGCACCGCCGACGCGGGGCTCGACTCCCCGATCGTGCGGCTCCGGATCGTGCCCGAGCGGGTCGACTCCACGGGCAACCACGAGGAGGGCCTGTGGGGCGGCGGGCCCGACGAGCGCGTGCACCACGGCCTCACGCGCGTGCAGAGCATGCTCGGGCACGAGGGCGTGGTCACGGCCGCGGTCGGGGGCGGACGCATGCTCGCCGACCGCCAAGTGCTCGTGCCGTGGGGCGACCGGGCGCCGGAGCGCACCGCGGGCGAGGCGCCGTGGCCGGGGAGCCTGCCCGCGCTCGCGCCGGCGAGCGTGTTCCGCGACCGGCAGGCGGTCGCGCTCGTCGACGGCGGCGGCGCCCCCGTGTCGGTCGATGCGCGCGGGGCGATCTCGGCGGCGCCGGAGTCGTTCGCGGTGGCGGGCGGGCGGGCGGCGCCCGTCCGCGCCTGGGCGGGCCCGTGGCCGGTCGTGGAGCGATGGTGGGACGCGGAGCGCGCCCGGCGCGTGCACCGGTTCCAGGTGGTCGACCACGACGGCTGCGCGTGGCTGCTCGTGCGCGACGACGACGGCTGGTGGGCCGAGGCGAGGTACGACTGATGGGCTGGAACAACCCGGAGATCCCGTGGTCCGAGCTCGAGCGGCGGCTCTCCGACCGGCAGCGTCCCGGCAACGGATCCGGCAGCGGGTCGGCGGGCCGATCGAAGGTACTGGGCGACGGCGGCGACAGCCCGGCCTGGAGCCGGAAGCGGCATCCGTACCGCCCGCCCGGGGCCGGCGAACCGGCCGGCTCGCCGGCAGGACCGGTCGTGCCGTACGCCGAGCTGCACGCGCACTCGACCTTCAGCTTCCTTGACGGCGCATCGGGCCCCGAACGACTCGTCGAAGAAGCGCACCGGCTGGGGCTCACGGGCATCGCGATCACCGACCACGACGGCTTCTACGGCATCGTGCGCTTCGCCGAGGCGGCCGAGGCGTACCCCGAGCTCGAGACCGTCTACGGCGCCGAGCTGTCGTTCGGGCTCACCGAGCCGCAGATGGGCGCCGCCGACCCCGAGGGCGACCACCTGCTCGTGCTCGCCGCCCGCGAGGAGGGCTACCACCGGCTCGCCTCGGCGATCACCGCCGGCCAGCTCGCGGGCGGCGAGAAGGGCCGCCCGATCTACGACCTGGAAGACCTGGCCGAGCGCGCCGACGGGCACTGGGTCGTCTCGACGGGGTGCCGCAAGGGCGCGGTGCGCCGGGCGCTCGCCGGGGAGGGCGGGGCGGATGCCGCGTGGCGCGAGCTCGATCGGCTCGTCGCGCTGTTCGGCCGCGACCACGTCGTCGTCGAGCTCACCGACCACGGCGACCCGCTCGACCAGGTGCGCAACGATGCCCTGGCCGCGCTCGCCGCCAGGGCGCGCGTGCCCGTGCTGGCCACGAACGCGGTGCACTACGCGACGCCGGGCGAGCACCGGCTGGCGTCCGCGCTCGCGGCGGTGCGCGCCCGGCGCAGCCTCGACGAGCTCGACGGATGGCTGCCCGCGACCGACGGGCTGCACCTGCGCTCGGGCGCCGAGATGCTCGCCCGCTTCGGCCGGTACGGCGGCGCCGTCGAGCACTCGGCGACGCTCGCGCGCGACCTGTCGTTCCGGCTGCGCAGCGCCCGCCCGCGCCTGCCTCGCCAGGAGGTCCCCGAGGGGCACACGCCCATGTCGTGGCTGCGCGAGCTCGCGTGGCAGGGCGCCGAACGGCGCTACCCGGGCGTGCCCGACCACGTGCGCGAGCGGTTGGCGAAGGAGCTCGACGTGATCGAGCAGAAGGACTTCCCCGGGTACTTCCTGATCGTCCACGACCTCGTGCAGGAGGCGCGCCGCCGCGGCATCCTCTGCCAGGGTCGCGGATCGGCGGCGAACTCGGCGGTCTGCTACGTGCTCGACATCACCGGGGTCGACTCGATCTACTACGAGCTCCCGTTCGAGCGGTTCCTGTCGTCGCTGCGCGACGAGGAACCAGACATCGACGTCGACTTCGACTCCGACCGGCGCGAGGAGATCATCCAGTACGTCTACGGCAGGTACGGCCGGCAGAACGCCGCGCAGGTCGCGAACGTGATCAGCTACCGGCCGAAGGGCGCGGTGCGCGACATGGCGAAGGCGCTCGGCTACTCGACCGGGCAGCAGGACGCGTGGTCGCGGCAGGTCGAGCGCTGGGGGTCGGTCGTCGAGACCGACGACCACGACATCCCCGGCCCGGTGGTCGAGCTCGCGGAGCAGCTGCTGACCTTCCCCCGTCACCTCGGCATCCACTCGGGCGGCATGGTGCTCACCGACCGGCCCGTCGGCGAGGTGTGCCCGATCGAGCACGCGCGCATGGAGGACCGGACCGTCCTGCAGTGGGACAAGGACGACTGCGCCTGGATGGGCCTCGTGAAGTTCGACCTGCTCGGGCTCGGCATGCTCGCCGCGCTGCAGTACACGTTCGACCTCGTGCGCGAGCACACGGGCGAGGAGTGGGAGCTCGCGACGATCCCGAAGGAGGAGCCCGCGGTCTACGACATGCTGTGCCGGGCCGATTCGATCGGCGTGTTCCAGGTCGAGTCGCGTGCGCAGATGGGCACGCTCCCCCGGCTGCAGCCGCGCTGCTTCTACGACCTCGTCGTCGAGATCGCGCTCATCCGCCCCGGTCCGGTGCAGGGCGGCGCGGTGCACCCCTACATCCGCCGCCGCACCGGCGAGGAGCCGGTCGCCTACCTGCACCCGAAGCTCGAACCGGTGCTGCGGCGCACGCTCGGGGTGCCGCTCTTCCAGGAGCAGCTCATGCAGATGGCCGTCGCCGTCGGCGACTGCGACGCGGCCGACGCCGACCTGCTGCGCCGCGCGATGGGCTCGAAGCGCGGCGTCGAGAAGATCGAGCGGCTGCGCGCGAAGCTCTACGCGGGCATGGCGCGCAACGGCATCGACCCTGAGACCGCCGACGCCATCTACGAGAAGATCGAGGCGTTCGCGAACTTCGGCTTCGCCGAGAGCCACGCCATCAGCTTCGGGCTGCTGGTCTATGCGAGTTCGTGGCTGAAGCTGCACTACCCCGCGGCCTTCCTCGCCGCGCTGCTGCGCGCCCAGCCGATGGGCTTCTACTCGCCGCACACGCTGACCGCCGACGCGCGGCGGCACGGCGTCGAGCTGCTTCGGCCCGACCTCGCGCGCTCCGGCGTGCACGCAGGACTCGAGGCGCTCCCGCCGCGGGATGCCGACGACGGTGCGGCGGCCGGCGGGATCGACGCCGAGGAACCGGCGACGGATGCCGCGGCGGGGGCGAGCGGCATCCGTCGCCCCACCGGCATGCCGGGCTGCGCCGATGCCGCCCAACCCCCGGTCGGGCCCTTCCACCGCGAGGCGCCGGACGTCTCCGTCGACCACCGCCGCGACGGCGCGTTCGCGGTGCGCCTGGGTCTGGCCGACGTCGCCTCGATCGGCACCGGGGTCGCCGAGCGGATCGTGGCCGAGCGCGAGCAGTACGGCCCGTACCGCGACATGGCCGACCTGTCGCGCCGGGCCGACCTCGACGCGACGCAGCTGGAGGCGCTCGCCGCGGCCGGCGCGTTCGCGTGCTTCGACCTCCAGCCGCGGCAGGCGCTGTGGCTCGCCGGCGAGGCCGCACAGGACCGGGCGGACTACCTGCCGGGCGCCGTCGTCGTCGTGCAGCCGCCGCTGCTGCCGATGCTGAACGACGCCGAGCAGGTGGTCTACGACCTGTGGGCGACGGGCATCTCGCCCGACGACCACCCCATCCGGCACGTCCGCGACCGGCTGGAGGCGCGAGGGGCGCTGCGCATCGACCGGCTCCGCGACGCCGAGTCCGGGCGTCGGATCGAGGTGGGCGGCGTCGTCACGCACCGGCAGCGGCCGGCGACCGCGAGCGGCATCACGTTCATGAACCTCGAGGACGAATCCGGCACGCTCAACGTGATCGCGAGCGTGGGCGTGTGGTCGCGGTACCGCCGGATCGCGCGCGAGGCGCCGGCGATGGTGGTCCGCGGCATTCTGGAGCGCTCGCGCGAGGGCGTCGTCAACCTCGTCGCCGACCGGTTCGAGCCGCTGACCGTGTCGACCACCAACCGGTCGCGCGACTTCCGCTGACGCGGCGACTCCTGACGCGGCACCGCCTCGGGTCCGGCGTTCGTCGCCGCTACGGCGCGGCCGCCGCCGCCGGTCCGCTCCGCCCGGCGTCCAGCCCGACGGCCGCGACATTGCGGATGAACAGGATGATCCAGGTGAAGACGAGGATGCCGGCGACGAGCTCGACCGCGGTCAGCGTGTACAGCCCGATGACGAAGTACACGACGAGCAGGAGGATCACCGCCATGAACGCCCAGCCGACGACGACGAAGGTCCTCGAGATGCCCGGGACCCAACGGCGCAACGCGACCACCAGGACGAAGAACGTGATCGCCATCCCGGACGCCGAGGCCGTGTGGATCCAGAAGTGCGTGTCGACCGGGAAGATCCCGACGCCCGCGAGCAGGACCCCGATGAGCACGAGGCAGACGAGCACGTTGCGCCGACCGTGCGGATGCGGCGTCGTGACCGTCGACGTGGCCCATCGGGCGAGCGTGGTCACGATGAACCCGGCGACGATGAGGGTCAGGTTGAACGTCCGGGCCGACAGGTCGTTCGTCATGCCGAGCGCGCTCAGGTGCTCGGCCCACCAGTGCGGGTCGGAGGCCGTCAGCATGCTCGCCAGCATGCCCTCGACGAGGAAGACCGCGAGCACGATCGCGAGCAGCAACAGGTCGAGGTGCGTCGCGGAGGAGAAGACCACGTAGGCGGTGACCGCCCCGGCGGATCCCGCGATCACCAGCAGCGGGATGGCGAACACCGGTGCGTCGATGAACGCGCGCTCGAGGATGGCCGCGAGCAGGGTCCACGTCAGGAGGGCGATCACGGCGTGCGCGATGGCGAGCGCCACCACGTCCAGCACGCCCAGGACGCCGAGCCGATCACCCTCTCGTCGTGCGACGCTGAAGCTGCCGGCGACGAAGACGACGAGGGCGACGACGGCACTCGCCACGGCGGCGTACTCGCCGATCGAGCCCGGACCCGAGATCGGTGCATCCCCGAGGTCGAACACCGGGATCGCGATCAGCCCCACGGCGGCGAAGGAGACCGCGCCGGCGACCAGTGCGAGCGATTCCAGCGAGCGCTCGGAGCCGAGGAGCGCGACCCGGATCGCCTGACGGTCGGTCGGCACGGCTCGCTCCCCTCGTCGACGACGCCGTCCGCGCATCCTCGCCCGACGGACGGGGATGCGGACGACGTCGTTCCTCGAGCGACACGGTAGCGCGGAGTCCGGTCCCGTGGCGACACCGCGTCGGCGCGGAGGGTCTCGGACCGCCTCGTTGGGGACGCCCCCTGCGGCGGCCCCCGCACGGCGATACGCTGGCCACGGCCCGGACGCGCGACGCGCACGCGACGCGAGGAGGTGGCCGGATGGCCGGATCGACGCGGGAACCGCTGTTCACGCGCGCCTTCATCGCGCTCGCGGCCGCCGAACTGGCCTACTTCACGGCCACCGGCCTCGCCCTGTTCGCCCTGCCGCTCTACGTGACGGGTCCGGTCGGGGGCGATGAGGCGTCGGCCGGGGTCGCCGTCGGCGTCTTCGCCGTCTCCGCGCTCGTGCTGCGCCCCTTCGCCGGCCGCGCGTCCGACCGGTACGGGCGCCGGCCCATGCTCGTCGGGGGCGCCCTGCTCGCGGCGGCGTCGCTGCTCCTGCTCGCGGTGACGCAGGACCTCGCCGTCATCATCGGCCTCCGGCTGCTCGCCGGGGTCGCCGAGGCGGCCTTCTTCGTCTCGGTGTTCGCGGCGCTCGCCGACCTCGCGCCCGCGTCGCGGATGGGCGAGGCGCTCTCGTACAACTCGCTCGGGCTCTACCTCGGCATCGCGTTCGGGCCGCTCATCGGACAGGCGCTGCTGGATGCCGCGGGGTTCCGCGCCGTCTGGCTGGGCGGCGCCGCGCTCGCCGTGCTCGCGGTGGGACTCGCGATCGCGATCGGCGAGACGCGGACGGCAGCGCCCGAGGTCGGCGTACCGCTCCGGATCGTCCATCGACCGGCGATCCCGGCGTCGATCGGCTTCCTCAGCTCGCTCGCCGCGGTCGGCGGCTTCATCGCGTTCGCGACGCTCTGGGCGGAGCGTATCGGCCTCGCCTCGCCGAGCCTCGCCCTCGTCGCCTACGGCGCCATCGTCGTCGTGTGCCGCATCGCCTTCGCCCGGGTCCCCGACCGCCTCGCGCCGCTCCCCCTCGCCGCCTGGTCGCTCGTGCTCATCGGCATCGGCCTCGTGATCGCCGCCGCGTGGCAGGACGGGTGGGGGCTGCTCGTCGGCGTGGTGTTCATGGCGGTCGGCATCACTTTCACGACGCCCGCATTCTTCGCCGCGGTCTTCGCCACGGCGTCGCCGTCGGAGCGCGGGATCGCGTCGGGGACGGCCAGCGCGGCCCTCGACCTCGGGCTCGGGCTCGGGCCGATCGCGCTGGGGCTCATCGCGGCGCCGTTCGGCATCCCGTGGGCGTTCGCGCTCGCCGCCGGCATCGCCTTCGCGGGGGCGGGATGGACGGCCGGTCTCGTGCGGCGCTCTCCCGCCCGGGCCTGAGCGGCGTCGTCGTGTCGACCCGGCCGGGCGTGCCGGGTTCGCTAGCCTCATCCGGTGCCACCTGCGACCCATGACCGAACCGGACCCGACCGCTACGGCGACGACGTGCTCGCCGGCGACTGGCGCGCCGCCGGCCGCCGCACCATCCCGGAGGTTCCGGCCGCGCGGGACCTCGTCGTCGAGCTCGCCGCCGACGGCTACTGCGGCGCGGTCGTGGCCGTCGAGAAGCAGACCGTGACGCTCGAGGACCGCCACGGCCGAACCCGCCTGTTCCCGCTCGGCCTCGGCTTCCTCGTGGACGGGGAGCCCGTGCGGCTCGTCGCGCCGAAGGCGACTGCGCCGCGGGGACGACTGCGCACGGCCTCGGGATCGTACGCCGCGGAGCCCGGGCGCCCCGCGAAGGTCGCGTTGCCGAGCCGGATCTTCGTCGAGGGTCGGCACGACGCCGAGCTCGTCGAGCGGATCTGGGGCGCCGACCTGCGCGTCGAGGGCGTCGTCGTCGAGTACCTGGAGGGCGTCGACGTGCTCGACGCGGTGCTCGACGAGTTCGCGCCGGGGCCCGGACGACGCGTCGGGGTGCTCGTCGACCACCTCGTGACCGGATCCAAGGAGCAGCGCATCGCCGACGCGGTGATGCGAGGCCGCCACCGCGGCCACGTCCTCGTGGTGGGGCACCCGTTCATCGACGTCTGGCAGGCCGTCAAGCCCGCGCGGATCGGCCGGGACGGGTGGCCCGTGATTCCCCGCGGCACATCCTGGAAGCACGGCGTCTGCGCCGAGCTCGGCTGGCCGCACGAGGACCAGGCCGACATCGCCCGCGCGTGGCAGCGCATCCTCGGGAGCGTGCGCGGCTACGGCGACCTCGAGCCGGCGCTCCTGGGTCGGGTCGAGGAGCTCATCGACTTCGTGACCGCGCCGACCGACTGAGCGGGCGGGCCGAAGGGCCCGACCGACCGGCCGGGCTGGGCCGGGTCAGCCGATCGTGGTGCCGAACGCGAGCCCGAGCACGTAGGTGACGGCGGCCGCACCGAGTCCGATGCCGAGCTGGCGCAGCGCGCGCCGCAGCGGCGAGGCGCCCGACAGCAGGCCCACGGTCGCACCGGTCAGCAGCAGCGCGATGCTCACGAGGACGGTCGCGGTCACGATGGCCGCGAGGCCCGACATGCCGAGGATCCAGGGCAGCACCGGGATGAGGGCGCCCGAGGCGAAGAACAGGAAGCTCGAGATCGCCGCGCTCATGCCCGTGCCCACGGCTTCGTCGTCGTGCTCGACGGCTCCGATCGCGTCGGTCGGCGCCTGGACGCGCTCCGCGGCCTGGACGCGCGCGAGCACGAGCGCCGCCTGCTCGACGGCGTCCTGCTGCGCCATCCCGCGAGCCCGGTACACGAGCGCGAGTTCGTTCGCGTCGAGGTCGAGGTCGCCGAGCGCGTCGCGCGCGCCCGGGTCGGGCGCGGAGGCCTCGAGCAGCTCGCGCTGCGAGCGGACCGAGACGTACTCGCCCGCGCCCATCGACAGCGCGCCGGCGAGGAGCCCGGCGATGCCGGTGAACAGCACCACCGGGGCGGGGACGCCGGTCGCGCCGATGCCGAGCACGAGCGCGAGGTTGGAGACCAGTCCGTCGTTGGCGCCGAAGACCGCCGCGCGGAACGTGCCCGCCAGTCGCCGACGGCCGCGGGCGGCGAGCCCGCGCACGACCTCGCCGTGGATCCGCTCGTCGGCGGCCATGGCGGCCGTCGCGTCGGGGTCGCTCGCGTACGGCGACCGGGACTCGGCGCGCTGCGCGAGCGCCAGCACGAAGATCGAGCCGAAGCGTCGGGCGAGCCCCCCGAGCATGCGCGTGCGCACGTCGGCCCGCGGGATGCCGGTCTCGTCGCCGTCGAGGAGGCGCAGCCAGTGCGCCTCGTGCCGGCCCTCGGCGGCGGCGAGCGCGAGCAGGATCTCGCGTTCCTCGCCGTGGCGCCGCGCGGCGAGTTCGCGGTAGACGGCGGCCTCGGCGCGCTCGTCGGCGAGGTAGCGCTTCCAGCGGGCGCGGTCCGCGGGCGTCGCCTGGGGCTCGGGGGTCATGGTGCTCCATCCGTGGCGGCGCCCGGCATTCCCTCGACGCGCGGGCGTCCGCGTCGTCGCGTGGCGGCCCGATCGGGCCCCGCGAAAGGCTAGTGCGACTCGGGTCGCCGCGTCCCGCTCCGGGGCTGGATTGGCAGCATTTCGGAGCGCCGAAGCGCCCTCGCTCAGCCGACGAGCTTCTGCCAGCCGTCGCCCTCGGCGTGCTCGAAGATCAGGTTCGTCTCGGTGTGCGCGACGGCCGGGTGCCCGGTCAGGTGGGCGAGGACGAACTCGCGCAACTCCTCCGCATCGCGTGCCGCGACGTGCAGCAGGTAGTCCTCCGCGCCCGCCATGTGGAACACGCCGACGACGCCGGGAAGGTGCGGGACCGCGTTCCGGAACGCGTCGATCTCGCTCCGGTCGTGCTTGACGAGCCGCACGGCGATGAGCGCCTGCAGCGAGACCCCGAGTGAGGCGAGATCGACGTCCACGCGGTAGCCGCGCACCGTACCGAGCGCCTGGAGCCGGCGGAGCCGGAGCGAGACCGTCGACTCGGCGACGCCGACCTCGGCGGCCAACGCCGCGCCGGACGCCCGGGCGTTCGCCGACAGCGCCGTGAGCAGTGCGCGGTCGACGCGATCGAGTTCGGGCTTCTGCGCCATCATCGAGCTCCCCTCGCCGGTTGCTGCAGATTCTGCACAGATTCTCTCATTCATTGAATGATCTGCGCAACAGCCCCGAATGGGTGACAGATTCTGTACCCTGCTCGCATGCTGACACCGTCGTCGAACCTCGAGACCCGCGCCGTCCACTCCGGGATGGAGGGCATCCGCGAGCAGGGCTCGCACGTGCCGTCCATCGATCTTTCCACGACCAACCCGCTGGGCGACGTGGAGAACGGCGGCCTGTCGTACGAGGAGCTGGCGACGGGCGGATGCCTCACCGAGGGGCGGTCCGCGGTCTACCAGCGCCTGTGGCAGCCCGGCGTGGCGCGCTTCGAGACCGCACTGGCCGACCTCGAGGGCGCCGAGGGCGCGGTCGCGTTCGCGAGCGGCATGGCCGCCCTCGCGGCCGTGCTCATCGCCGCCACCACCGAGGGGACCCCGCACGTCGTCGCCGTCCGTCCGCTCTACGGCGGCAGCGACCACGTCCTCGAGAGCGGCCTGCTCGGAACCAGCGTGACGTGGACCGGCGTCGACGGCATCGCCGACGCGATCCGGCCCGACACGGGCCTCGTCGTCGTCGAGACGCCCGCGAACCCCACGCTCGAGCTCGTCGACATCCGTCGGGTGGCGGATGCCGCGGGCGAGGTGCCGCTCCTCGTCGACAACACCTTCGCGACCCCGATCCTCCAGCGCCCGGTCGAGCACGGCGCCACGCTCGTGCTCCACAGCGCGACGAAGTACCTCGGCGGGCACGGCGACGCGATGGGCGGCGTCGTCGCGGGTCCGATCGAGTGGGTCGAGCGGCTGCGCCGCGTGCGTGCGCTCACGGGCGGGCTGCTCCACCCGATGGGCGCATACCTGCTGCACCGCGGCATCCGCACCCTGCCGATCCGCGTGCGGGCGCAGCAGGAGACGGCCGGCGAGCTCGCCACCCGCCTCGAGGCCCACCCCGCGGTCGCGCGCGTGCGCTACCCCGGGCTTCCGGGCCAGGATCCGAACGGCCTCATCGGCCGCCAGCTCGACGGCGCGGGCTCGATCATCGCGCTCGAACTCGTGGGCGGCTACGACGCCGCGTGCCGGTTCACCGAGGCGTGCCGGCTCGTCACGCACGCCGTCTCGCTCGGCGGCGTCGACTCGCTCGTGCAGCATCCTGCCTCGCTCACCCATCGCCCCGTCGCCGCCGAGGCGAAGCCCGACGGCAACGTCGTGCGACTCTCGATCGGACTCGAGCACGTCGACGACCTCACGGCCGACCTCATGTCGGCGCTCGACGCCGCCGCCGACGCTCAGGACCTGGGGCGTTCGTCGGAGCTCGCCGCGTCGGGCGCGGACGTGCGCGGCTGACCGTCCGCCGGGTCGGCCTCGACGGTCGACCCGGCCGCATCCGCCGTCTCCGTCGTCGCCGCCGCGCCGGCATCCGCCGTCTGCGACGGGTTCCGGATCCCGATCCACGACACGACGCCACCGACGAGGAGCAGTGCCGCCGTCACGATCGCGACCCGGTGGTACCCCGAGACGTCGAGCTGCCCGGCCACGATGACGCCGATCGAGGCCACCGACACGAGACCCGCGATGCGGGCGACCGCGTTGTTCACGGCCGACCCGATGCCGGCGCGCGACGGATCGACCGCCCCGAGGATGGCCGAGGTGAGCGGCGCGACGGTCATCGACATGCCCAGGCCGACGACGAGCATGCCCGGGAACACCTGCCACCAGTACTCGACCGGCACGTCGACCATGAGCGTGAGCAGGTAGCCCACGGCGACCACGATCGGTCCGGCGGACATGAAGAACCGCGGGCCGAACCGCCCGCCGAGCGTGCCGAACCACGACCCGAGCACGACCAGCATCGCCGTCGGCGGCAGGGTCGCCAGGCCCGCGAGCGTCGCCGGGAACCCGCCGACCTCCTGCAGGAAGATCGGCAGCGCGAACAGGCCGAGCATGAACGCCGCGTAGATGAACCAGGTCGCGAGGTTGCCGGCGGCGAAGTTCCGCGCCTCGAAGAGCGACAGCGGCAGCATCGGGTGCGGGGCGCGGCGTTCCCACAGCACGAACGCGACGAGCGCGACCACGCCTACGACCGCGGGGACGAACACGAGCGGATCCGCCCAGCCGAGCCGGCCCTGCTCGATGAGGGCGAAGACGGTGCCGCCGAGCCCGACCACCCCGAGGGTCGCCCCGAGCCAGTCGACACGGGCGCGGTCAGGGTTCGGCTCGTCGCGCCCGAGCGGGTGCATCATGACCAGGGCGACCGCGATCGGCACGACGTTGATCGCGAACACGAGGCGCCACGAGACGAGGTCGACGAGGGCGCCGCCCAGGATCGGCCCGATCAGGAACGCGCTCGTCGTCCACGCCGTCCACCGGCCGATCGCGCGGCCCTGCTCCGCCGACGGGAAGTTCGCGATGATGAGCGCGAGCGAGCTCGGGACGAGCAGGGCACCCGCGGCGCCCTGCAGGGCCCGCGCGACCACGAGCACGGTGCCGTCCATCGCGATCGCGCACACGATCGAGGTGAGTCCGAAGCCGTACAGGCCGATCCGGAGGATCCGCAGCCGGCCGAAGGAGTCGGACAGCGATCCGGCGAGCAGGATCAGCGATCCGAGCGTCAGCAGGTAGGCGTCGACCGCCCACTGCTGGAGGGTCAGCCCGCCGCCGAGCTCGGCCTCGATGGCCGGCAGGGCGATGTTGATCACCGCGCCGTCGAGGAACGCGATGAAGGCGACGACGATGGCGATGACGAGCACGCGCGTGCGGCGGTCCATGCCGGTCATGCTACGCCCGTGCGCCGACGCGGGGTCGCGGCGTCGGCATGCCGGCATCCGCTCACGCGGTATGCGGCAGGCCGGACGCTCAGCGCCCGGAGAGCCGCTTCCGGAGCAGCTCGATGCGCGACTGCAGCTGGGTCACCGTGGCCTGCGCGACCTCGGGTCCGCCGCAGGCGCGCCGCAGCTCGGCGTGCACCAGCGAGTGCGCCTGGCCCGTCTGGCGGGCGTACAGCCCGACGAGGCTGTTGAGCAGCGTCCGCTGCTCCTTCAGGGTCCGGTACAGCGCGACCGGCTCGGCCGCGGCCGTCTCGCCGTCGTCGTCGGCCGCAGCGTGCCGACGACGGTCCGCCGCGCGTCGGGCCTGGCGCGCCTGTCGATGCCGCAACAGCTCGCTGACCTGCTCGGGCTCGAGGATGCCGGGCAGGCCGATGAAGTCGAGCTCCTCGTCGCTGCCGGGCTCGGCGAGCGTGCCGAAGTCGGTGCCGTCGTAGACCACCCGGTCGAACGTCGCGTCCGACCCGAGCGCCTGCCACGTGAACTCGTCCTGCAGCTCGTCGGACGCCCGGTCCTCGCGGTTCGCCGACTCGAGCAGGCCGTCGTCGAGCCCCGGGTCGTCGTCGCCGTCGCCGGACCTGCGATCGAGGGCGTGGTCGCGCTGCCGCTCGAGCTCGCCCGCGAGCCCCATGAGCACCGGCACGTTGGGCAGGAACACCGACGCCGTCTCGCCCCGCCGACGCGCGCGCACGAAGCGGCCGATCGCCTGCGCGAAGAAGAGCGGCGTCGAGGAGCTCGTGGCGTAGACGCCCACGCAGAGGCGCGGCACGTCGACGCCCTCGGACACCATACGGACCGCGACCATCCACCGGCTCGTGCCGTTGGAGTACTCCTCGATGCGTCCCGACGCCTCCTTCTCGTCGGAGAGGACGACCGTCACCGGCTCGCCGCAGATGCCGCGGAGGATCTCGGCGTACGCCCGGGCGGTCGACTGGTCCGTCGCGATCACCAGCCCGCCGGCGTCGGGGATCGCGTGCCGGACCTCGGTGAGCCGCCGGTCCGCCGCCTGCAGCACGGCGGGGATCCACTCCCCCGTCGGTTCCAGTGCCGTCCGCCACGCCGCCGAGTGGATGTCCTTCGTCGCGTCCTCGCCGAGCCGGGCCTCCATCTCGTCGCCGGCCTTCGTGCGCCAGCGCATGCTGCCCGCGTAGACCATGAAGAGCACCGGGCGCACGACCCCGTCCTGCAGCGCCCGTCCGTAGCCGTAGTCGTAGTCGGTTCGCGAGAGCCGCACGCCCTGCGCGTCGGGCGCGTAGTCGACGAACGGGATCGGCGCCGTGTCGCTTCGGAACGGCGTGCCCGTGAGCGACAGCCGGCGCGTCGCGGGCGCGAAGGCCTCGCGGATGGCGTCGCCCCAGGACAGCGTGTCGCCGCCGTGGTGCACCTCGTCGAGGATCACCAGCGTGCGTCCGGACAGCGTGAGCTCGCGGTGCAGCGCGGGGCGCACGGCGACCTGCGCGTAGGTCACCGCGACGCCGTGGAAGTGTCGCGCCGCGCGGCCGTGCGCGTTGCGGAACCCGGGGTCGAGGCGGATGCCGACGCGCGCCGCGGCATCCGCCCACTGCCGCTTGAGGTGGTCGGTGGGGGCGACGACGGTGACGCGGTCGATCGTGCCCCGGGCCCGCAGCTCGGCCGCCAGGCGGAGCGCGAAGGTCGTCTTGCCCGCGCCCGGCGTCGCGGCGGCGAGGAAGTCGCGCGGCTCGGTCTCGAAGTACTGCTCGAGCGCCTCGGCCTGCCAGGCCCGGAGCTTCGAGGCCGTTCCCCACGGAGCGCGGGCGGGGAACGAGGGTGAGAGATGCTCGGCGGCCGAGGTGCCCGGCAGGTGGCTGCCGGAGGGGGTCGCGGTACTCACTCTGCAGCACTGTAGTCGAGGCCGACGACACGGACGGCCACCCGCACGCACGTGCACGCGACACGCCCGAACGATCCCGTCGGCGTGTGCAGAATGGGGGGATGGTCACCCAGCAACATCCCTGGTCGCGCTACGTCGCCGTCGGCGACTCCTTCACCGAGGGCATCGGCGACCCCGAGCCCGGCGTGGCCGGCGGCCACCGCGGCTGGGCCGATCGCGTCGCCGAGGTGCTCTCGCAGGGGACCGACGACTTCGCGTATGCGAACCTCGCGATCCGCGGCCGGCTCATCCAGCAGATCATCGACGAGCAGATCGAGCCCGCGCTCGAGCTCCGGCCCGACCTCATCACGATCTCGGCGGGTGGGAACGACGTCATCCGGCCACGGACGGACCCGGACGAGATCTCGGCGCGCTTCGAGTACGCGATCGAGCGGCTCGCGCGCGACCGCGCGACCATCGTGATCTTCACGGGCGTGGACGTCGGCTTCTCCCCCGTCTTCCGCGGGATCCGCGGCAAGGTCGCGATCTACAACGAGAACCTCCGCGCGATCGCGCAGAAGCACGACTGCCTCGTGGCCGACCAGTGGGCGCTCGCGGCCATCCAGGACCAGCGGATGTGGGACCGGGACCGCCTGCACCTGAACTCCCTCGGCCACCACGAGGTCGCGCGGATGGTGCTGCGCGCCCTCAACGTCGAGAACGACCTCGAGCCGATGAAGCCGGAGCCGCTGCCCGAGCGGACCTGGCGCGCCGCTCGTGTCGAGGACCTGTCGTGGGCCCGCGAGTACCTCGTGCCGTGGGTCATCCGCCGGATCCGGCACCAGTCGTCGGGCGACTTCGTCACGGCCAAGCGCCCGGAGGCTGGGCCGTACGCGTCGCGACCGGACGCCTCGGAGGACTAGGCCGAGGCGCGTCGGCCGCCCGTTCAGCCTGCGGGCGTCGGACGCGCGGCGGGCGGATCGGCGGCGACGCCGTGATCCAGTCCGCCGGGGTTCGACAGCCGCCACCATGCGCCCGGGTCGTGGATCCCCGCGTCGAGCACGATCGGGACCTCGATGACCTCGCTCCCGGCCGTCACCGTCGCGGTGCCGACCTCGTCGCCCTCGTCGGCCGTGCGGAGCGACGAGACGTCGACCGCCACGTCGACGGGCGTGTCCGACCACACGACGACGGACGCGCCCTCCTGCGCACGACCCGTGGCCGTCTCGCCCCATGGCGTCGCCCAGGCCGCGAGCGGCCGGCCCGCCTCGAGGGCGTCGACCTCGTGGAAGCCCGGTCCGATCGAGTCGACCAGGTCGGCGACGGCACTGCGCACGAGCGCGTGCGTGTCGCCCCCGAGCACCACGCCCACGAGCGTGACGGACGAGTCGCCGACGGCGACGTCGGCGGAGAAGAGCAGGTTGGCGGCGTCGTCGGTCGTGCCGGTCTTGATGCCGTCGATGCCGTGCGTGCCGAGCAGCTTGTTCGAGTTCTCGAGCGGGCCGAGCTCCGGGATGTCGACGGACCTCGTGGCGACGATCTCGGCGAGCGTCGGGTTCTCCAGCGCGATCTCGCCGAGTCGGACGAGGTCGGCCGCGGTGCTCACGTCGTCGAGCGAGAGGCCGCTCGTGTCGACGATCGTGGTCTGGTCGAGCCCGTGGTCGGCGAGCCAGCCGCGGGCGCGCTCGACGTACGCGTCGACCGAGCCGAAGGCCCAGTTCGCGAGCGAGATGCTGTAGTTGTTGCCCGACGGCAGCAGCATCGCCTCGAGGCTCTCCTTCAGGCTCAGCGTCGAGCCGGGCACCACCGGTGCCACCGAGCCGTTCTGCGCGACCATGTCCCAGTAGATGTCGACATCCGCGTCGGTGTAGGCGATGTCGGGCCCGCCCTCGCCCTCGGGGATCGGGTGCTCGTCGAGGATCACCAGCGTGGTGACGACCTTCGCGATGCTCGCCATCGCCATCGGGGTGTCCTGTCCGCCCGCGGACATCAGTCCGTCGAAGCCCACGGCGCCGACCGCCCACGTTCCGAACCCGGGTTGCACCACCGCCTGCGGCTCCGACGCGATCGGGTCCGGATCGTCGACGGCGGGGGCCGCGGCGGGGATCGGCGCGCCGAGCGCCGACGTCGTGTACACGCCGCCGCCGATGAGCAGCCCGAGCACGATCGCGAGCGCGGTGAACACCACGATCCGCCGCCGTCGGTAGACCGCCGGCGACGGGCGCGAGGGGGACGGCGGGGCGGGTGGGGCCGACTCGAGCGTGCGTGACATCCGTTGCAGGATACCCAGCGGACCTATGCGAGCGCGTACAGCGCCACGGCCGCAGCGGCAGCGACGTTGAGCGAGTCGACGCCGTGCGCCATGGGGATCGTGACCACGCGGTCGGCGGCGGCGATGGCCTGTCGTGAGAGCCCGTCGCCCTCGCTGCCGAGCACGAGGGCGAGCTTCGCGGGCGGATCGGCGGCGAGCTCCCGGAGCGTGACGGCGTCGTCGGCGAGCGCCAGCGCGGCGACCCGGACCCCGTGCGCGGTGAGCAGCTCGCGAGCCTCGGGCCATTCGGGCAGCCGGGTCCACGGCACCTGGAACACGGTGCCCATGCTCACGCGCACGCTGCGCCGGTACAGCGGGTCGGCGCACCGCGGGGTCACGAGCACGGCGTCGGCGCCGAGCGCCGCGACGGAGCGGATGATCGCGCCGACGTTGGTGTGGTCGACGATGTCCTCGAGGATCACGACCCGGCGCGCGCCCTCCAGCAGGGCGCCCGGGTCGGGCAGCGCGGGCCGCTCGAACGCGGCGAGCGCGCCGCGATGCACGCGATACCCCGTGATCGCCTCGAGCCCGGCCTGGTCGGCGAGGTGGACGGGGATGTCGAACGGTGCGAGGTGCGGCTCGAGGTCGGCGAGCCACTTCTCCTCCATGAGCACGGAGCGCGGCCGGTACCCGGCGCCGATCGCCCGCCGGATGACCTTCGCGGACTCGGCGATGAACACGCCCCGCTCCGGCTCCGTGATGCTGCGCAGCGCCACGTCGGTGAGCCGGGCGTAGTCGGCGACGGCGTCGGATGCCGCGTCCGTGACGTGTTCGATGCGCATGTGGTCCTCCGAGTCGTCGTGCGGCAGCCGGAAACATTCCGGTAAAGCCGCATGTCTAGAATCGCAGCACCGTCGAAGGGAGACGCGCGTGGTCACTGGGATCGAGGCTCCGGCGCCGTCCGATGTGCTGCTCGACGAGGCGATCGGCCTCATGCGGGGCTCGCGCGTGGCCGTGCTCACGGGTGCGGGCGTGAGCACCGACTCCGGCATCCCCGACTACCGCGGCGAGGGCGCCCCGGTGCGCACGCCGATGACGGTGCAGACCTTCCTCGCCTCCGAGGGCGCCCGCCGGCGCTACTGGGCCGGCAGCCACCTCGGCTGGCGCAGCTTCGGCACGGCGGGGCCGAACGAGGGGCATCGGGCGCTCGCCGAGCTCGAGTCCGGCGGCGTCGTGTCGGGCGTCGTGACGCAGAACGTCGACGGCCTCCATCGCCGCGCGGGCAGTTCGCACGTGGTCGAGCTGCACGGTGCCTCCGACCGCGTCGTCTGCCTCTCCTGCGGCCAGGTGTTCGCGCGCCAGTCCGTCGCGGATCGGCTGGCCGAGCTCAACCCCCACGTCGACCTCGACGTCGCGATCCGGCCGGCGCCCGACGGCGACGTGGAGGTCGACGACATCGTCGACGCGATGGTGATCCCCGCGTGCACGGTCTGCGGCGGCACGTTGAAGCCCGACGTCGTGTTCTTCGGCGAGTTCGTGCCGACGCCCGTGTACCGCCAGGCCGCGGCGCTCGTGCAGCGCGCCGACGTGCTGCTCGTGGCCGGGTCGTCGCTCGTCGTCAACTCCGGCGTGCGCCTGCTCGAGATCGCCCGCCGGCGCCGCGTGCCGATCATCGTCGTGAATCGCGGGCTGACGAAGGGCGACAGCCGGGCGACGGTGAAGCTCGATGCCGGGGCGACCGAGACCCTGACCGCGATGGCCCGGGCGCTCGTGTGATCGTCCGGCTCCACGCGTCGGCCGACGACCCGGCGATCTCGGCCGACGGCCCGGCGATCGCGGCCGCCGGCCCGGCGACGGTCGTGCTCGTGCGGCACGGCGAGACGGACTGGAACCGGCAGGGCCGGATCCAGGGCGCGACCGACATCCCCATGAACGGGGCCGGGCGCGGGCAGGCTCGCGCCGTGGCGGAGCGACTCGCCGCCGACGGCGTGTGGTCGGCCGCGGCGACCAGCCCCCTCTCCCGCGCGTCGGAGACCGCGACGATCATCGCGCAGCGGCTCGACCTCCCCGACCCGGCCGTGGTGCCGGGCCTGCGGGAGCGTCGCCACGGCACGCTGGAGGGGCTGACGTCGCAGGAGCGACGCCGGCTCGATGCGGCCGCGATCCCGATCGAGGGCGTGGAGTCGCGCACGGCGGTCGTCGCCCGGGCGGTGCCGGCGCTGCACCGGCTCGGGTCCGCGCACGCCGGCGGCGCGGTCGTCGCGGTCACGCACGGCGGCGTCATCCAGTCGCTCCTGCTGCACCTGCTCCAGCGCCGGTCCCTGCCGAGCGGCGCGGTCGCCAACGGGTCGGTGCACCGGTTCCGCGTCGAGCCCGACCGGCTCGTGCTCGTCGAGTCGGACGCCCTGCCCCTCGAGGAGCCCACGGCGACCGCTTGATCACGGTGCTGCCCGACGGCGCCGTGCGACCCGTCCCGGAGGTCGCGGTTGGCCGTGGGGGTCGGCGGGGTCAGCGGTTCCGACGCGCGTGCGCGGCGGAACCGGTCGCACCGCCGACCTCGAGGAGCAGCTCGAGGAGGCGCTCGGCCGACGCGCTCCACGTGAAGCGCGCTGCGGCGGCGGCCGACGCCTCGGACCGGCGCTCCCACTCGCCCGGCAGTTCCAGGCCGGCGATCGCGCGCGCCGCGGCATCCGCGTCGTCGACGGGGAAGAACGCCGCGGCGTCGCCGCCGATCTCGCGGAAGATCGGGATGTCGCTGACGACGACGGGCGTGCCCAGCCGCATCGCCTCGACGAGCGGGATGCCGAACCCCTCGGCCTTGGACGCGGTGACGAGCGCCGTGGCGCCCGCGAGCACGTCCGCGTACTCCTCATCGGTCGCGCCGTCGTGGAACACGAGCCGCGCCTCCGGCGCGAGCCGGGTGAGCCGGCGGCGCTCGTCCTCCGAGATGCGGCTCATGAGGTGCAGTTCGTGGTCGGGCAGCGTCGCGACCGCCTTCACGAGCGTGTCGACGCCCTTGTACGGCATGAACGAGCCCATGTAGACGAGGCGCCCGCCTTCGGGCCGCTGCCGTGGGAGCTCGGGCGTGCCGAGTTCGTCCGAGGCGTTCGGGATGACCGTGAGCGGCCGCTTCGTGAGCCGGCGCCGCCGGATCAGTCCGGCCGTGGTGTCGGAGACGGTGACCACTGCGTCGGCGCGGTTCAGGAGCATCCGCTGCGGCCACCACGCGAGGTGGTAGAGCCGCCACAGCACGCGCACGAACGCCGGCAGGTCGCGCGGCGGCGTGCGGTTCTCGTAGTAGATGAGGTCGTGCAGGGTGAGCACGAGCCCGTACGTGCGCCCCCAGGAGCCCATCGTCTGCATCGGCGAGAAGACCACGTCGGGGCGGAGCTTGCGCACCTGGCGCGCCACCCACGGCTCGCGGACGCTCGTCGGCGAGCTCACGAGCTCCCACGGCAGGGCGGGCAGCTTGTCGAGCTGCCGTCGGTCGCTGATGAGCATCGTGATCGGATGCCGCTTCGCGAGCTCGGCGACGAGCCCCGCCGTGAAGCGGCTGATGCCGTCGTGGTGGCCGACCCGGACGTACCGGCAGTCGACGACGATCCTCACGCCCGCTCCCCCTCGACGAAGACGCGGATGTGCGCGGCCGCCTCGCCGGGGGTCTCGTAGTGGACGAGGTGCCCGACGTCCGGGATCACCGCGAGCGTGGCATCGGCGAACAGCGGCTGGAGCCGGTGCTGGGCCGGGAGCGGGGTGACGTCGTCCTGCTCGGCGACCACGAGGAGCACGGGCAGGTCGATGCCGGGCGCGTATTCGCGGACGTCGTGCGAGACGGATGCCTCGAACGCCTCGAGCACGGCGTCGCGGTCGTCGAACGCCGAGAAGTACCGGTCGTGCTGGTCGTGGATGAACCGTCGCAGCTCGGCGTCGCGGGTCTTGGCCATCGTCACGCTCATGATGCGGACGATCCCCCGGTTCCGGAGCAGGGCGAACCCGGCCCGCTCGGGGAGCGCCGCTGCGGCGCGGTAGTACGCGATCGCGAGCTGCGTCATGATCGCGCGCGGCCCCTCGAGCGCCGGGGCGCCGATCGGGTTGACGAGGATCAGCCGGTCGGGCGAGAGGCCGGATGCCACGGCCGCGCTGGTCACGATCGAGCCGAACGAGTGGCCGAGCAGGGTCCAGCCCTCGCCGGTCGCCGCGGCCCCGGTCGCGCCGCACGCCTCGGCGAACCCGACCAGCCACGCGGCGTACGCATCGATGTCGTGGACGCCGTCGGCGAACGTGGACGACGCGCCGAACCCCGGCAGGTCGGGGATCACCACGCGGTAGCCGGGCAGCTTCGCGACGATCGGCTCGAGTCCGTGGTGGTCGCCTCGGAAGCCGTGCACGGCGACCATCAGCGGGCCGTCCTCGGGGCCGTACTCCCACCAGGCGGTCTCGCTGCCGAGGACCCGGGCACGGTGCTCGCGGACGGGGATGCGCGCGAGGTCGACGGCGTACGGTGAGGCGATCATCCGTGTCATCCTACGGCGCGGCACCTGAACGCTGTCGGCGGGCGCGGATACCGTGACCGGCATGGAGCACTCCCCCGTCGCATCCTGGGCCGACACCCTCGCGGTGTTCGACCTCGAGACCACCGGCATCGACATCGACACGTGCCGGATCGTCACCGCCCACGTGGGCGTGATCGGCGCCGACGGGGCCGTGCTCGAGCAACGCCAGTGGATCGTCGATCCCTGGGTCGAGATCCCGACCGCGGCGACCCTGATCCACGGCATCACGACCGAGCAGGCGCGACTCGAGGGGCTGCCGGCGGCGCAGGGCGTCGCCGAGATCGTCGCGGCGCTGCGCGACGTCGCCGCGCGCGGGCTCCCGATCGTGGCGTACAACGCCGCGTACGACCTGTCGGTGCTGCACCGCGAGGCGGAGCGCTACGGCCACGAGCCGTTCCGCGGACCCGGGCACGTCGTCGACCCCCTGGTCATCGACCGTGCCGTCGACCGCTACCGCCGGGGCAAGCGGACGCTGACCGCCGCGTGCGAGCACTACGGCGTCGAGCTCACGGCGGCGCACGACGCCGGCGCCGATGCCATCGCCGCGGGCCGTGTGGCGCAGGCGATCGCGCGCGCGTTCCCCGAGCTCGCCGCCGTCGCGGTCGGGGAACTGCACGCCCGACAGGTCGGCTGGTGCCGCGAGCAGGCGGAGAGCTACCAGGAGTGGCGGCGGAGCAACGGCGAGCCGGAGTTCACGACGTCGGGCGCCTGGCCGTTGCGCTGACCCCGGGTCGGAAGACCGTCGCGTCGGCGGGCGCGGCGTGCGATCCTTGGGCCATGGCCGCACCTGCCCCGGACCGGACCGCGATCGAAGCGCTCGTCGAGGCGAGCGCGCTGTGGATCCTGGGTGACAGCCCGCCGAGCTTCCTGGTCGACGCCGCCGTGGAGGCGACGGTCGCCGGTCTCGACGCGCCGGCGCTGCACGAGCTCGCGGGAATGTCGGACGCGGACTCGCCGTGGGCGCTCCGCGAGGCGCTCGGGCGCGCACTCGGCGAGCTCGGCGCCGCGGTGCCCGATCCGCTCGACGCGGCGACCGTGCCGCTCGCCCTCCGGGAGCTCGCCGCGCAGTTCCTGCACGAGCGCATCTCGATCCGGGAACTCGTGGATCGTGCGCGGTCGGTGATCGACGAGGGCACCGGGACGCCCGACGACGCGCGGGCGCTGCTCGCGACCGGCGAGGCGCTCGACGCCGAGCGGATCACGGCGCACGAGGCCCAGGTCGACGCGCTCGACTGGGCGGCCGGGCTCACCCGCACGCCCGCCGACGGGCGCTGAGGCCGCGGCCGCGCGAGCGCGGGGACGCCGAAGGGGCGGACGACCGAGGTCGTCCGCCCCTTCGCAAGCGCCTTACGCGCCGAAGTTCTTGAAGCGCTTGTTGAACTTCTCGACGCGACCCGCCGAGTCCATGATGCGCTGCTTGCCCGTGTAGAACGGGTGCGACGCCGACGAGATCTCGACGTCGATCACCGGGTAGGTCTCGCCGTCGAGCTCGATCGTCTTCTCGCTGGTGACCGTCGAGCGGGTGAGGAACGTCTCGCCCGAGGCGAGGTCGCGGAAGACGACGGCGTTGTACTCGGGGTGGATGTCGGCCTTCATGAAGAGTCCTTGCGTGATCGGATGATGGGTTCGCCCCGCCTCGGGGCAGGGAAGCGTGTCGGCCATTGGCCAAAACACGATTCTAGCAGAGACGACGACGCCGGTGCGTCATCGTGCGGCGCGCGCCGTGTAGCGCCCGTCGTGCTCCTCGAGCTCGATCGGCATGCCGAACGTCTCGGTGAGGGTCTCGGAGGTCAGCGCCTCGGCGATCGGCCCCGCCGCACGGACCGTGCCGTCGGCGAGCAGCATCGCGTGCGTGAAGCCCTCGGGGATCTCCTCGACGTGGTGGGTCACCATCACGATCGCGGGCGACGTGGCCGAGGACGCGAATCCGCCGAGCAGCGCGACGAGTTCCTCCCGCGCGCCGAGGTCGAGGCTCGCCGCCGGCTCGTCGAGCAGCAGCAGCTCGGGGTCGGTCATGACCGACCGGGCGATCTGCACGCGCTTCTGCTCGCCGTCCGAGAGGCTGCCGAAGCGGCGGTCGGCGAATCCGTCGAGGCCCCACTCCTTGAGCACGCGCTGCGCGCGCCGGTCGTCGATGCCCTCGTACTCCTCGTTCCAGCGGCCCGTCACCGAGTAGGCCGCGGTGATGACGGTGTCGATGACCGACTCGCCCCGCGGGATCTGGCGGGCCATCGCGGTGGAGGCGAACCCGATCATCGGACGCAGTTCGAACACGTCGACCTTGCCGAGCGATTCCTGCAGCACCTCGGCGGTGCCGCGGGTCGGGTGCATGGCGGCGGCGGCGATCTGCAGCAGCGTGGTCTTGCCGGCGCCGTTCGGGCCGAGGATCACCCAGCGCTCGTCGGACGCGACGCTCCAGTCGATGTCGTCGAGGATCGTGTTGCCGTCGCGGACCACCGACACATTCTGGAACTGGAGAACCGTAGACGCCATGGCCTCCATGCTAGTGGGACGGATGACCCCCTCCTGCGCACCGCGGGAGGCCTCAGCGGCCGGCCAGCACCCGCTCGTACAGGGCACGCGTCTCGGACGCGATGGCGTCCCAGGCGAAGTGCTCCTCGGCGCGCCGGCGACCGGCCGCGCCCATCTCCCGGGCACGGTCGGGGTCGGACACCACGCGTTCGAGCCCCGCCGCGAGGTCGGCAACGAACCGATCCGGATCCACCGGCGTGCCGGTGCCGTCGTCGAGCTGCTCGATCGGGACGAGCACGCCGGTCGCGCCGTCGTCGACGACCTCAGGGATGCCGCCGGTCGCGGTGCCGACGACGGCAGCGCCGCACGCCATCGCCTCGAGGTTGACGATGCCGAGCGGCTCGTACACCGACGGGCAGACGAAGCAGGTCGCGGCGGTGAGCAGTGCGGTGAGCTCGTTTCGCGGCAGGTGCCGGTCGATCCACACGACGCCCTCGCGGGTCTCCGCGAGCTCGGCCACGAGCCCCGACACCTCGGACATGATCTCCGGGGTGTCCGGGGCGCCCGCGCAGAGCACGAGCTGCACCTCGGGCGGCAGGGACCGCGCGGCCCGGAGCAGGTAGGGCAGGCCCTTCTGCCGCGTGATCCGCCCGACGAACACGATCGACGGCCGGTCGGGATCGACGCCGAGCGATCGCGCGAGGTCGGCGTCGGGGTTCGGCGTCCAGTCGGCCAGGTCGATGCCGTTGTAGACGACCGAGACCCTGTCCGGGTCGATGTCCGGGTACGAGCGGAGGATGTCGCGGCGCATGCCGTCGCTGACGGCGATCACCGCGTCGGCGTCCTCGAACGCGGTCCGCTCGACCCAGCTGGAGACACGGTAGCCGCCGCCGAGCTGCTCGGCCTTCCACGGCCGCAGCGGCTCGAGGCTGTGCGCGGTCACCACGTGCGGGATGCCGTGCAGCTGCTTCGCGGTGAAGCCCGCGAAGTTCGCGTACCACGTGTGGGAGTGGACGAGGTCGGCGCCGGTCGCGTCCTGCGCCATGAGCAGGTCGACGCCCATGGTGGCGAGCGCCGCGTTCGCCGTCGTGAACTCGGCCGGAGTCGGGTAGGCCGTGGTGCCGGGCTCGGAGCGGAGCGCGCCGAAGCAGCGCACCTGGACGTCGATGTCGCGCCGCAGCGCCCGGACGAGCTCGGCGACGTGCACCCCCGCCCCTCCGTAGATCTCGGGCGGGTACTCGCGCGTGAGCAGGTCGACTCGCATGTCGCCACGTTAGCCCGTTGCGGTCACGCGCCGTCAACCACCTGTCGCGCGCGGCATCCGCCTGACTACGCTGGGCACATGGCTACGCGGAAGATCTTCGGCATCGTGCTCGCCGGCGGTGAAGGGAAGCGGCTCATGCCGCTGACCGAGGATCGCGCCAAGCCGGCCGTCCCGTTCGGCGGCCAGTACCGCCTCATCGACTTCGCGCTGTCGAACCTCGTCAACTCGGGCCTGCGGCAGATGGTCGTGCTGACGCAGTACAAGTCGCACAGCCTCGACCGCCACGTCTCGCAGACGTGGCGGCTCGACGGCATGCTCGGGTCGTACATCGCGTCGGTCCCGGCGCAGCAGCGCCTCGGCAAGCGGTGGTTCTCCGGTTCGGCCGACGCGATCCTGCAGAGCCTGAACCTCATCTACGACGAGCAGCCCGACATCATCGTCGTGGTCGGCGCCGACCACGTCTACCGCATGGACTTCAGCCAGATGATCCAGGCGCACATCGACTCCGGGGCGGATGCCACGGTCGCCGCGATCCGCCAGCCGATCTCGCTCGCGAACCAGTTCGGCGTCATCGAGGTCGACGCGAAGTCGCCGGACCGCATCCACCGCTTCCTCGAGAAGCCGAGCGACCCGGAGGGCCTGCCCGACTCCCCCGGCGAGGTGCTCGCCTCGATGGGCAACTACGTCTTCAACGCCGACGCCCTCATCGACGCGGTCCTCCGCGACGGCGAGCGCACCGACTCGAGCCACGACATGGGCGGCGACATCATCCCGGCGTTCGTCGCGCAGGGGAACGCCGGCGTCTACGACCTGAAGCGCAACGACGTGCCCGGGTCGACCGACCGCGACCGCTACTACTGGCGCGACGTGGGGACCATCGACTCGTTCTTCGAGGCCCACCAGGACCTGATCTCGGTGCTGCCGGTCTTCAACCTGTACAACCAGGAGTGGCCGATCTTCAGCCAGCAGGTCAACTCGCCGCCGGCGAAGTTCACGCGCGACGCCCGCGGCTCGCTCGGCACGGTCATCGACTCGATCGTCTCGCTGGGCTCGGTCATCTCCGGCGCGCACGTCGAGCGCAGCGTGCTGGGTCCGTGGGCGATCGTCGGTTCGGGCGCGAACGTGTCCGACTCGATCCTGTTCGATCGGGCGCGCATCGAGGCCGGCGCGACCGTGCGCCGCGCGATCCTCGACAAGGAGGTCGTCGTCGAGGCGGGCGCCCACATCGGCGTCGACCGGGCCGAGGACCTCGCGCGCGGCTTCGTCGTGACCGACAGCAACATCACCGTCGTGGGCAAGGGGTCCCACGTCCGGAAACGCGCGTGAGCCGCCGCGCCCCCGGCCGCCCCGGCGGCCTCCTCGTCGTGCTCGACGCCGATTCGACGCTGATCCGCGAGGAGGCGATCGAGCTGCTCGCCGAGGCGGCGGGCAGCCTCGCCCACGTCGCCGCGGTCACGGAACGCGCGATGCGCGGCGAGCTCGACTTCGCCGCGAGCCTGCGCGAGCGCGTCGCGACGCTGGCGGGGCTGCCCGTCGCCGAGGTCGCGGCCGCGCGGTCGCGACTGACCCCGACGCCCGGCGTCGAGGAGCTCATCGACGGCGTGCACGCCGTGGGCGGCGCCGTCGGCGTCGTGTCCGGCGGCTTCCACGAGCTGCTCGATCCGCTCGCCGACCGCCTCGGGCTCGACTTCTGCCGGGCGAACCGGCTCGAGGTCGACGACGACCGCCTCACCGGCCGGGTGCTCGGCGACATCGTCGACGCGGAGGCGAAGCGGCGTTCGCTGGAGGAGTGGGCCGCGGCATCCGGCACGCCGCTCTCGCAGACCATCGCGGTCGGCGACGGCGCCAACGATCTCCGCATGCTCGACCGGGCCGCCCTGGGCGTCGCCTTCTGCGCGAAGCCGGTCGTGCGGGCCCAGGCGGATGTCGCGATCGACCGCGTCGACCTGAGCGGCGTCCTCGCGCTCGCGGGCCTGCGAGGCTGACGCGTCCGCCGGCGGGCTGGGAGTCCCATCCGAACCCGCACCGCACTGACGCGACGCGCCTAGCCTGAGCGCATGACCAGCCGCACCGTCGCACGCTCGTCCGCCGTGGGCGCGTTCGCCGCGCTCCTCGCCGTCGCCGTCGCCGCACCGGCCTCGGCGCTCGCGCCGTCATCCTCCGGAGGCGGTGCGGTTGAATCGATCATCGAACTGCCGGACGGCTTCCAGCCCGAGGGCATCGCGATCGCCCCGGGCGGCACGGCGTACTTCGGCTCGCTCGCCGACGGCGACATCTACGCGGCCGACCTGCGCACGGGCGACGGCGAGGTCGTCAGCGACGGACCCGGCACGCCCTCGGTCGGGCTCGACCTCGACGCGCACGGGCGGCTGTTCGTCTCCGGCGGCCCGACGGGCGAGGCGCGCGTGATCGACCCGGCGTCCGGCGACGTGCTGGCGACCTACCAGCTGACGGACGGCCCGGCGTTCATCAACGACGTCATCGTGACGCGGGATGCCGCGTGGTTCACGAACAGCTTCGCCGGCGAGCTCTACCGGCTCCCGCTCGGACCCGGCGGCGCGCTGCCCGACCCGTCCGAGGTCGAGACCGTGGCGCTCGGCGGCGACTGGGTCCAGCAGGGCGGGTTCGACGCCAACGGCATCGTCCAGACGCCCGATCATCGGGCCCTGCTCGTGATGCAGACCTCGACGGCGACGGTCTACCGGGTCGATCCGGCCTCGGGCGACGCCACCGCCGTCGACCTGGGCGGTGCGAGCGTGCCGAACGGCGACGGGATGCTCGTCATCGGTCGCACGCTGTACGTCGTGCAGAACCAGTCGAACCAGGTCGCCGAGATCCGGCTGGATCCGTCCGGCACGTCCGGCGAGGTCGTCGACGTGCTCACCAGCCCGGACTTCGACGTGCCGACGACCGTCGACTCGTTCGGCGACGGGCTCTACCTGCCGAACGCCCGGTTCGGGACGCCGGCGACCCCGACGACGCCCTACCAGGCGGTGCGGATCGACCGCTGACGCGGGGTCAGTGCCCCATGCCGAGGCCGCCGTCGACGGGGATGACGGCGCCGGAGACGTAGCCGGCGTCCTCGCCCGCGAGCCAGGTGACGACCCGGGCGACCTCGCCGGGCGTCGCGAAGCGGCCTGCGGGGATGTTCTTCCTGTACTCGGCCTGCTGGGCCTCGGGGAGCGCATCGGTCATGTCGGTCTCGATGAAGCCGGGGGCGACGACGTTCGCGGTGATGTTCCGGGCGCCGAGCTCGCGCGTGAGCGACCGGGCCATGCCGACGAGTCCGGCCTTGGACGCCGAGTAGTTGACCTGCCCGGCCGAGCCGTAGAGGCCGACCACGCTCGAGATGAGCACGATGCGACCGAAGCGGGCCTTGAGCATGCCCTTCGATGCGCGCTTCACGACACGGAAGGCCCCGGTGAGGTTGGTGTCGACGACGCTCGTGAACTCCTCTTCGCTCATGCGCAGGAGCAGGGTGTCGCGGGTGATGCCGGCGTTCGCCACGACGACCTCGACCGGTCCGAGCTCGGCCTCGATCTCGGAGAACGCCCGGTCGATCGATTCGGCGTCGGTGACGTCGGCCCGGACCGTGAGCGTCCCCTCCGGCCCCTCGCCCGAGCGGGCGGTCACGGCGACGCGGTGTCCCTGCGCCACGAACTCCTCGGCGATGGCGTAGCCGATGCCGCGGTTGCCTCCGGTCACCAGCACCGTGCGGCTCGTGGTCATGGCGGGACTCCGTCTCTGTCGGGGTGCGACCGGCGATCACGGGGATCCCGGCGGGGTGGTCGTGGGGCGCGGCCCGCGCGCCGCGTCCCAGCATAGAGGTTGCCGAGTGCGTGACTCCGGTCGCCCGCAGCGGACGTAGGCTTGAGGGAGAGGAGCGCCGCAGTCCACGGCGATCAGCATGAAGCACCAGCACTTGCAGTCGATCACGTCGCTGCCTCCCTCGCCCGAGGAGGAACGGCGCGCACGCATGATCAAGTACACGGTCATGATGTCGATCCGTGTCGTCTGCATCGTCGCGCTGCTGTTCGTGCAGGGCTGGTGGCTGCTCGTGTTCGCGGCAGGGGCCGTCTTCCTCCCGTACTTCGCCGTGGTCGTCGCGAACGTGGCCACGTCGCGACGCGGTGACGACGTCGTCAGTCCCGGCGGCCTCGTCCCGCTGCGTCGGCCCGACGGCGGCACCGACTGGACGACGGAGGACGCACCGGCATCCGGCTCGACCGGCACGACGCCGCAGGACGACTCTGACCGCCCCGGCGGCACGCCGCCCGCGTCCGAGCACCGGGAGGACGACCGGTGATCGGCCTCTCCTCGGCCGCCCCGCAGGGCGGCTGCTCCCGCGCGGGATGCCGCGAGGCGGCGACGTGGCGCGTCGATTGGCGCAACCCCCGCATCCACGCAGAGGACCGCGTGAAGACGTGGCTCGCGTGCGACGAGCACGTCGAGTTCCTCCGCGACTTCCTCGCGTCGCGGTCGTTCCCCGTCCGGGTTTCGGCGTTCGAGACGACGGATGCCGCGGCCGCGACGCCGCGGGTCGGCGACGGCACGACGGGCGGTGACGGCGCGTGAGTGGATGGCGCTTCCTCGTCGCTCCGCGCTGGGCGGGCTACCTCGCCCTGGTGATCGTCTTCGCGATCGCGTGCTCCGCGCTCGGCACGTGGCAGCTGAACCGTCGGGCGGAGGCCCTCGCGGAGGTCGCCCGGATCGACGCGAACTACGACGCCGAGCCGATCCCGCTCGCGGATGCGCTGCCGGACCCGGCCGGCTTCGACATCGACCAGCGCTGGCAGGTCGTCTCCGCCTCGGGGAAGTACCTGACGCAGGCGGAGGTCGTCGTCCGCAACCGCCCGTTCCAGGGCAGCACGGGCTTCGAGGTGATCACGCCGTTCCTGCTCGACGACGGCACCGTGTTCATGGTCGACCGCGGGTGGATCCCGCAGGACTCCGACGGCCGCCCCTCCGAGATCGCGCCGCCGCCCTCCGGCGAGGTCGAGGTCGTCGCGCGACTGAAGGCCGGCGAGGACACGATCGCCGGCCGGACCTCGTCGGGCTCCGAGCTCGCGACCATCGACCTCGACGAGGTGTCCGACCGGATCGGCGCGCCCGCGTACACGGGGGCGTACGGCATCCTCGTCCAGGACGGCGCCGACGCCGGCGATCCCCCGCTCGCCCTCCCCCGCCCCGTCCGCGACGAGGGCCCGCACCTGTCCTACGCGCTGCAGTGGTTCGTCTTCGCATTGCTGGCGTTCGTCGCCCTCGGCTGGTTCGCGAACCAGGAGCGCCGGGCGCTCGCCGGGGACGCCCGTGACGGGGATGCGGACGGAAGCGGCGACGGAGAGCCGCCTCGCGGGCCGCGGGCCGGCTCGCGCCCACCGCGCCGCACTGCGCCGCAGCCGCGCCCCGCGAGATCGGGACGCAGATCCGACGCGGACGTGGAGGACGAGATCCTCGACCGGCACTAGCCTTCGGCCGCTTCGTGTCGGAGATTTGCCGTCGCTCGCGAGCACGCCATCGCGTGGGAACGGTGCACGCTCCCGACGATGAATCCGGGCCTTCGTGCAGTCGCTTCACGAATCGGCGAGTCGAGCTCGACGCCCGCCGCGCCCGGGATCAGGCCAGCGTGGCCGCTCGCCGGAGCAGCGGATCCGACTCGCTCGACCATCGCGCCACGATCCGGCGGGCGCGGCCGGCCTCGGCTCCCTCGAGCCGGTCGACCAGCGGTCGCACGACGTCGGCGGCGAGCGGGTCGACCAGTTCGCCGACGCGGGCGTCGCGCAGGAACTGCTCGAGCCGCGTGAGGTCCGATGCCCGGAGCATCGCGACGTGCCGTTGGAGCAGGACGATCGCAGCGAGCCGGCGTTCGAACACCGGTTCCGCCCACAGCTCCGCGGCGAGCGCGGTCACCTCGTCGTGCGTGAGCCCCGGATGCCGCAGGCCGGCGTCGCGGACCGTGCCGCGCACCGCGCCCACCGAGGCGCCGTACGAGCGCAGGCCGCCCCCGATCCGCGCCGCATCCGCCTCGGCGCGCTCCGGAGAGCCCTCCATGCGGAGCGTGCGGTCGATGAACTCGGCGGCCGGGGTGGTCACCACTCCATCTTCACGCCGACGGCCGTCGGCGGCCTCGGAGGCGATCGCGGCGACCTACGCGAGCTCGATGAGCTCCTGGTACTCGCGGCTCCAATGGTCCTCGACGCCGTCGGGCATGATCAGCACGCGCTCGGGGTTCAGCGATTCGACCGCGCCCGGGTCGTGCGAGACGAGCACGACCGCGCCCTCGTAGTGGGCGAGCGCGTCGAGGATCTCGGTGCGACTCGCCGGGTCGAGGTTGTTCGTGGGCTCGTCGAGGAGGAGCACGTTGGCACCCGAGACGACGATCGTGGCGAGCGCGAGGCGCGTCTTCTCGCCGCCGGAGAGCACGCCGGCGGGCTTGTGCACGTCGTCGCCCGTGAAGAGGAAGGAGCCGAGCACCTTGCGGGCCTCGGTCTCGGTGAGGTTCGGCGAGGCGCTCACCATGTTCTGCAGCACGGTGCGCGAGACGTCGAGCGTCTCGTGCTCCTGCGCGTAGTACCCGATGCGGAGTCCGTGGCCGGCCTCGACGACGCCGGTGTCGGCCCGGTCGACGCCCGCGAGCAGCCGCAGGAGCGTGGTCTTCCCCGCGCCGTTCAGCCCGATGATGACGACCTTCGAGCCGCGGTCGATCGCGAGGTCGACGGCCGTGAAGATCTCGAGCGAGCCGTAGCTCTTCGACAGGTCGCTCGCGGTCAGCGGCGTGCGACCGCAGGGTGCGGGCGTCGGGAAGCGGAGCTTCGCGACGCGGTCGACGGCCCGCACCTCCTCGAGTCCGGACAGCAGCTTCTCGGCGCGCGCGACCATCTGGTGCGCGGCGGCGGCCTTGGAGGCCTTCGCCCCGAACTTCGCGGCCTGCTGGCGCAGCGCGTCGGCCTTCTTCTCCGCGTTGGCGCGCTCCTTCTTGCGGCGTTCCTCGTCGGCGGCGCGCTGGCGCAGGTAGTGCTTCCACCCCATGTTGTACACGTCGATGACCGAACGGTTCGCGTCGAGGTAGAACACCCGGTTCACGACCTCGCCGACCAGCTCGACGTCGTGGCTGATGACGATCACGCCGCCGCGGTAGCCCTTCAGGAACTCGCGGAGCCAGATGACCGAGTCGGCGTCCAGGTGGTTCGTCGGCTCGTCGAGGATCATCGTGTCGGCGTCGGAGAACAGGATGCGCGCGAGCTCGATGCGTCGGCGCTGGCCGCCCGAGAGCGTCCGCAGCGGCTGGTCGAGGATCCGGTCGGGCAGGTTGAGGTTCGACGCGATCGACGCGGCCTCCGCCTCGGCGGCGTACCCGCCGAGAGCCGTGAACCGATCGGTGAGCGTCCCGAAGCGCTTCATCGCCTTCTCGGCGACGACGGGGTCGGACGAGCCCATCTTCTCCGACGCGTCGTGCATGCCGACCACGAGCGAGCCGAGCCCGCGAGCGTCGAGGATGCGCGTGCGGGCGAGCATGTCGGGATCGCCGGAGCGCGGGTCCTGCGGGAGGTAGCCGATCTCGCCGGAGCGGTCGATGCGCCCGCCGGTGGGCAGCGTCTCCCCCGCGAGCGTCTTCGTGAGCGTGGTCTTCCCGGCGCCGTTGCGGCCGACGAGGCCGATCTTGTCGCCCGCCGAGACGCGGAAGCTCACGTCCTCCATCAGCAGGCGCGCGCCGACGCGGATCTCCAGGTCGTGGACGGCGAGCACGGTGACCTCCGGAAGCGGCAGACGATGAGGGGGTGGGTGCCGATCGGCACAGCCCTCCAGTCTAGACCCCGACGAGGGATGCCGCGTGTCGGCGGCGCACGGCAGACTGGCCGCATGCCCACCGGTGCGTCCCCGCTCGCCCGCGCCGTGCGCCTGCAGGCGCACGGGCTCCGCACGCCCTCCGACGACGCGGTCGCCGTCGTCGAGCGGATGGGGGCCATGCAGGCGCAGGACCTGGGCGCGGCGAAGTGGGCGATCGGTTCGCGGATGGCGCATCCCGCGCTCGACGCCGTCGACGCCGCGCTCGCCGATCGGCGCGTCGTCCGATCCTGGCCGATGCGCGGCACGCTGCACGTCATGCCGACGCGCCTCCTGCGGCCGACGCTGCGGCTCACGGCATCGCGCGTGCTCGGCGGGGCGCGGCTCCGCCACGAACGGCTCGAACTCGGCGACGCCGAGTACCGCACCGCACGCGGCGTGGTCGAGCGCGAGCTCGCCGGAGGTGCGACGGCGACCCGCGAGGAACTGGCCGCCCTGTGGGCGGCGGCGGGCATCGCCGCGACGGGTCCACGCACGTACCACCTCATCTGGTGGCTCGCACTCGACGGCGTGCTGTGCGGCGGGCCGGTCGACGGCCGCGTGCAGCACTTCGCCCTGCTCGACGCCTGGGCGCCGCCCGGAGCCGACGAGCCCGACTCCCGTGAGGCGACGCTCGCGGAGCTCCTGACGGCGTACGTGACGGGCCACGGACCCGTGACGCTGGCCGACTTCGCGTGGTGGTCCGGCCTCACGATGCGCGACGCGCGCGACGGGCTCGAGGGTGCGGGCGACGCGATCGAGCGCTTCGCCGAGGCATCCGCCCGGGATGCCACGGAGCGGTTCGTCGCGGCCGGGGCGACGGAGGCCGCGGCGAGCCGCCCGAGCGGGGCGTTCGCGCTCGCGGCCTTCGACGAGTACTTCCTCGGCTACGCCGACCGCTCGCCGGTGTGCGATCCACGGTTCGCCGACCACGTGATCCCCGGCGGCAACGGGGTGTTCCAGCCGTTGCTCGTGCTCGACGGGCGGGTCGTCGGCACCTGGCGGCGTACCGGGACGGCGGCGAGGCCGCGCGTCGAGCTGCGCTGGTTCACTACGCCGGCCGACACGGTCGCGGGTCGGTTCGACCGGCCGGTCCGGGCGTGGGCGAGGTTCCAGGGCCTGGAACTCCACGGCATCGACGCGGCGGTCCTCGGCGCAGCATGAGCCGACGCCGCTGGTGCGCAGGTCCGGCGTCCGCGCGACGCGACGGTGCGGAGACGATCGACGGGCCGCACCCTCCACCGGCGCGACCCGTCGATCGGTCATCTCGGCCCGCCTCGCGGCGGGCGCGGCGTCAGTCCTGGACCAGCGCCGCCTGCAGCTCGAGCGTGATGGTGACCTGCTCGCCGAGGAGCACGCCGCCGGTCTCGAGGGCCGCGTTGTAGGTGAGGCCGAAGTCCTCGCGGTTCACGACGGCCTTCGCCGTGGCGCCGCCCTTGTAGTTGCCGTACGGGTCGCCGCCGAAGCCGCCGAAGTCGAAGTCGAAGGTCACGGGCTTCGTGACGCCGCGCATCGTGAGCTCGCCGTCGACCTTGAACTCGCCGCCCTCGACGCGGACGCCGGTCGAGACGAAGTCGATGGTCGGGTGCTGCTCGGCCTCGAAGAAGTCGCCCGTGCGCAGGTGCGCGTCGCGGTTGGGCTCGTTCGTCGTGATCGAGGCGACCTCGGCCGACGCGGTCACGCGCGACTCCAGCGGGTCCTCGGCGGTGATGAAGGTGGCGTCGAATCGCTCGAACTTGCCCTTGACCTTGCTGATCATGAGGTGCCGGATGCTGAAGCCCACCTCGCTGTGCGTCGGGTCGATCTTCCAGGTGCCGGCGCGGTAGCCGGGGATCTCAAGGGTCGTCGCGGTCGTCGTCATCGGGTAACTCTCCCAGTCGTTGCGTTCACGGGCCGGTCGGCCACGATCAATGCAAACGTATCGAACTGCGGGATCTATTCCCCGGACGCGCCTGAGAGTTCACGGCGGAGCTCGAGCACGCGGATCGCGGCGTCGTCGAGGCGCTCCCGCGGGATGCGCCCGTCGGCCACGGCCCCGGCGATCGAGTCGGCCAGCCCGCCGACGCTGATGCCGAACTCCGACGGGTCGGCGGGCAGCACGTAGAGCAGGAGGTCGCTCCCGGCGGCGACCGCGCGGATCGCGTTCTCCCCCGCGTCCTGGTACTCGGCGAGCCCGTTGTGCTGCAGCATCAGCATGTCGTCGGTGACCAGCACGCCGTCGAAGCCGAGCTCGTCGCGCAGGATCCGGTGCCACTCCGGCGAGAGCGACGCCGGTGCGGCGTCGACCGAGGGGTAGGCGAGGTGGCCGGTCATCACGAGTTCGACGTCAGCGTCGACCGCCGCGCGGAACGGCAGCGCGGGCCCGGCCCGCCACTCGTCGAGCGTGAGCGGCGCCGACGGCACCGACACGTGGGAATCGCCCGGCGCGGCGCCGTGGCCCGGGAAGTGCTTGACGGTGCTCGCCACCGCGCCCCGCTCGCCCTCGACGGCCGCGGCGACCCGGTCGGCCGACGACTGCGGGTCCGTGCCGAGCACGCGGTCGTAGATGAACGAGCCGGGATCGTCGGTGACATCGGCGACGATGCCGAAGTTCACGTTGACGCCGGACGCCTCGAGCGCGCCCGCCCGCGCGGCGAACGCGTCGCGCGTCGCCTCGGCCGGCTGGTCGCGCAGCTCCCAGGGCGGCGGGGCCGGGTCCCAGTCGATGCGGCTGACGATCCCGCCCTCCTGGTCGATGCCGATGAGGGTGGCGGCATCCGGATCGGCCTGCAGGTCGGCCGTGAGCGCGGCGAGCTCGCCCTCGCTGCCGGGGATGTTGTCCCCCATCAGGATGACGCCGGCGATGCCCTGGTCGACCAGCGCGCGCATCGCCCCGGGGTCGGTTCCGGGGGCGTGCAGCATGAGGAGGGAGGCCGCCTTCTGCTCGTCCGTCATGTCGGCGACGCGCTCCGCCGCCCACTCCTCGGGCGTCGGCGGGGTCGGCGTGGGCGTCGGACTCGGCGCGGCCTCCGCGGTGGGACTCGGTGCGGCTACGCCCGACGGCGCGCTGCAGCCCGCCAGGGCCGCCGCACCGATGACGACGACCGCGAGCGGGAGGAGGCCCGGTCTGCGACGCACCCGGCGAGTCTACGCGGCACGGCTGGACGGTTTCCCGACGACGTACGGCGAGACTGGACGGGTGAGCGACGACGACCTCCACGCCGACCGCGCGATCCTCCGACGGCACGCCGCGGACGCCACGCTGATGGCCGGCGGTGCCGCGGCCATCCTCCTGCAGCTGGCCGACCCGCGCATCGCCGCCGGAGTCGCGCGGCACAGCCGGTTCCGCGAGCGACCGCTCGACCGGCTCGTCGCCACGCACGGCTACCTGACGGCGCTCGTGTTCGGCGACGAGGGCGACATCCGCCACGCCGCCCGCATCGTCGATGCCCGACACGCCCGGGTCCGCGGGAGCGGCGAGCCCGGGTACGACGCGCGCGACCCCGACGCCCAGCGCTGGGTGGCGGCGACCCTGCTCGCGGTGGCGCTCGAGCTCGAGGAGCGGCTCCGCGGCGCGCCGCTCGACGCCCGCACCGCGGACGCACTCGTGCGCGGGTACGCACCCATCGCCGCGCGACTCCAGGGCGGCCCGGCCGGATGGCCCGACTCGCGGGCCGACTTCGAGGCGTGGTGGACGGAGCGACTGACGCGACTCCGGGTCGGGGACGACGCGCGCGCGGTCGCCCGCGACCTCCTGGGCGGCCCCGGCCTGCCGCCGGCGCTGGCGCTGCTCATGCCGCCGGTCCGGCTCGTCACGGCGGCCCTGCTGCCGCCCGCGCTCCGCGACGCCTACGGCTTCCGATGGACGCCGCGCGCGCGTCGCGTCGCCGGCGCCTGGATCGCGGCCCTCGCCGTCGCACGGAGGGTGCTCCCCGCACCGGTCCGCGCCGTCCCGACGAGTCGATCGCTCCGTCGGCTGCGGCGTCGCACCCGGTACGCTGTGAGTGACCCGCGAGGACGAGGATGACCCAGCACGCACCGCACCACGGCGAGCCGCTCGATGCGATCGATCGTCGCATCGTCGCGGAGCTCAGCCGCGACGGCCGGCTCTCCGTCCGCACCCTCGCCGAGCGCGTCCACGTCTCGCGCACGGCCGCGCACAACCGCGTGCTCGCACTGCAGCAGCGCGGGGTGATCACGGGCTTCGGCGCGCAGATCGACCGCAAGGCGATCGGACTGAACATCTCGGCGCTCGTCGTGGTCCGGATCGGCGACGTCTCGTGGGAATCGATCGCGGCCAAGCTCGCCACCCTGCCGTTCGTCGAGAAGGTCCAGGCCGTCTCGGGCGACATCGACATCATCCTCACCGTGAGCGCGCCCGACCACGAGCAGCTGAGCCAGGCGATCCTCCGCGACATCCACGACATGCCGGGCGTCGTGTCGACCAGGTCGCACCTGATCCTCGAGGAACTCGACGGCCGACCGCCCGCGCAGTCGCTGGACATCTGGCGCGTCTGACGGCATCGAAGCGGGACGAGCGGTTCGGGTTTCGACCCTCGCGAGCCGTTCGTTCACCGTTGCCCCGGACCTCCAGCGGGGGCCCGGGATACTGGCGCACCATGGCCACATGAGCCTCAATGTCGAGCACCATGACCCACGCGTCCTCCCCTCCGAGAAGCCGCTGCGACTCCTCGACAACGCGGGCCACGCGCTGCACGGGCGTGAGACCGGCGGGTTCGAGCTGCCGCCCGTCGAGACGCTGCTCGAGCTCTACCGTCGCATGGTCGTCGCTCGCCGGTTCGACGTGCAGGTGACCGCCCTCACCAAGCAGGGCCGCCTCGCCACCTATCCCTCGGCGTACGGGCAGGAGGGCTGCGAGATCGGCGTGGTCTCGGCGATCACGGCCGACGACTGGTTCTTCCCGACCTACCGCGACAGCATCGCGCTGCTCACCCGCGGGCTCGCGCCCGGCGAGATCCTGCAGTCGTTCCGTGGCGACTGGCACAACGGCTGGGACCAGCACGAGCATCGCACCGCCGCGATGGCCACGCCGCTCGCCACGCAGGCCCTCCATGCGGTCGGACTCGCCCACGCGGCTCGGCTCCGGCACGACCCGATCGTGACGCTCACCTACCTCGGCGACGGCGCGACGAGCGAGGGCGACGCCCACGAGGCGTTCAACTTCGCGGCCGTCTGGCAGACGCCGACGATCTTCCTCGTCCAGAACAACCAGTTCGCGATCTCCACCCCGCTCGCCCGGCAGTCGCACGCGACCACCCTCGCCGACAAGGCCGTCGGCTACGGCATGCCCGGCTACCACGTCGACGGCAACGACGTGGCCGCCATGTACGCCGTCGCGACGGCGGCCGTCGATCGCGCCCGCTCCGGCGGCGGCCCGACCCTGATCGAGGGGCTCACGTACCGCATCGAGCCGCACACGAACTCCGACGACCCGACCCGGTACCGCGAGTCCCGCGACGTCGAGCACTGGAAGCGGCGCGACCCGATCGAGCGACTCGAGAAGTACCTCGTCTCCGAGGGCGCGCTGGGCGACGACGTCCGCGCCGAGATCGCGCAGGCCGGCGAAGACCTCGCGGCGCGCACGCGCGACGCGATGGGCGAGACGCCCGACCTCGACCCGCTCGAGCTGTTCGACCACGTCTACGCGCACCCGCGCGCGTCGCTCGCCGAGCAGCGCGCCGCCCTCGAGGCGGAGCTCGCATCTCACGCCGCCGACGCCCCCGCCGAGGCGGTGGCCCGATGAGCACGACCGCCGCCGAACGTGCGACGCCGCCCGAGGCATCCGGCACCGCACCCATGACCATGGCCGGCGCGCTGAACGCCGCGCTCCGCGACGCGATGGAGGCCGACGACCGCGTGGTCGTCTACGGCGAGGACGTCGGCCCGCTCGGCGGCGTGTTCCGCGTGACCGACGGCCTCCAGGCGACCTTCGGCGACGAGCGCGTCTGGGACTCCCCGCTCGCCGAGGCCGGCATCGTCGGCACCGCGGTCGGCATGGCCATGTACGGCCTGCGCCCCGTCGTCGAGATGCAGTTCGACGCCTTCAGCTACCCGGCCTTCGAGCAGATCGTCTCGCACGTCGCGAAGATGCGGAACCGCACCAAGGGCCGGGTGAGCCTGCCGATGGTCATCCGCATCCCGTGCGCGGGCGCCATCGGCGGGGTCGAGCACCACTCCGACTCGTCCGAGGCGTACTGGACGTCGACGCCGGGCCTGACCGTCGTGATGCCCTCGAACCCGGCCGACGCGTACTCGATGCTGCGCGAGGCGATCGAGAGCGACGACCCCGTCGTGTTCATGGAGCCGAAGAGCCGGTACTGGTCGAAGGCGGAGCTGGCGCTGCCCGTGCGGACCGCGCCGATGGACCGGGCGCAGGTCGTCCGCGAGGGCACGGACGTCACGCTCATCGGCTACGGCCCGACGGTGCGCACCGCGCTGGATGCCGCGGCCGCAGCTGAGGCGGAGGGCCTGTCGATCGAGGTCGTCGACCTCCGCAGCCTCTCGCCGTTCGACGACGAGACCGTCGGCGCGTCGGTCCGCAAGACGTCTCGCGCCGCCGTCATCCACGAGGCGGCGCAGTTCGGCGGCTACGGCGCCGAGGTCGCTGCGCGACTGACGGAGCGGAACTTCTTCCACCTCGCGGCCCCGATCCTCCGGATCACGGGGTTCGACATCCCGTACCCGTCGCCGAAGCTCGAGGAGCACTACCTGCCGATGCCGGACCGGGTGCTCGATGCACTCGCCTCGTGGGAGTGGGACCTGGCATGAGCGCGCGCGAGTTCATCCTGCCGGACCTCGGCGAGGGCCTCACCGAGGCCGAGGTCGTCGCGTGGCTCGTCGCGCCCGGCGACGAGGTCGCCGTCGACCAGCCCGTCGTCGAACTGGAGTCCGCCAAGTCGGTCGTGCAGCTGCCGACGCCGTTCGCCGGCGTGGTCGAGTCGCTCGGCGGCGAGGTCGGCCAGGTGCTGCACGCCGGCGAGGTCCTGATGCGTCTGACGCCGGTCGGCGCCGCGGCTGAGGCCGCCGCCGACGCTCCCGCGGCCACCGCGCGTGCCGACGTGCCGGCGCGCACGGCGCCGGAGGCCGCCGAGCCGGGCATCGCGGTACCGACCGAGTCCGCGGGCGAGGAGTCCGGCGCGGTGCTGATCGGCTACGGCACGCGGGCGACGGCCGCCACGGCGCGCGCCGCGTCGGCGCCGTCGCGCTTCGGGGCAGGCCGCGCGATCGGTGGCACGTCGGCCGCAGGGCCGACCGGCGACGGCACCGCCGACGACCGTCCCGCATCGCCCCCGACGGGCGCTCAGGATCTCTCGCCTGCGGGCGAGACGCCGCACCGCGACGAGGGCGACGACCCGGCGGTCGCCGAGGCGCACGCCGCGCACACGCTCGAGCACGGCCGCCACTCCCCCGTGATCTCGCCCATCGTGCGGCGCCTCGCCCGCGAACACGGATTCGACGCGAGCGAGCTGCTCGGGACGGGGCCGGACGGCCTCGTCAGCCGGGCGGACGTCGAGGCCTTCATCGCCGAGCTCGAGGAGGCGCGCGCCGGCCGTACGGCACCCCACGCGGGCCTGCCGACCGTGGCCACGGCCACGCCGCCCACGCCCGACACGCGCGCCGGCGAGCACCGCGTGCCGCTGGACCGCATGCAGCGCGCCGCCGCGGCGCACTTCAGCCGCTCGCGGCGCGAGATCCCCGAGGCGACGGTCTGGATGGACGTCGACGCGACGGAGCTGCTGGCCGCGCGCCGGCAGCTGAACGACGCCACCGGCGAACGGTTCGGCGTCACCGCGCTCGTCGCAAGGTTCGTGGTCGCCGCGCTCCGGCGGCATCCATCGCTCAACGCCAGCTTCGACGCCGAGCGCGACGAGCTCGTGCTGCACGACGGGGTGAACCTCGGACTGGCCGCGCAGACGCCGCGCGGCCTGCTCGTGCCCGTCGTCCACGGCGCGGAGCGGATGTCGCTGCGCGAGCTGCGCGACGCCGTCCAGGCCCGCACCGAGCAGTCCGCCACGGGCGCGTTCCCGCCGGACGCGCTCTCTGGCGGCACCTTCACGCTGAACAACTACGGCACGCTCGGCGTGGACGGCTCGGCCGCCATCATCAACCACCCCGAGGCCGCGATGCTCGGGATCGGCCGCCTCGTCGAGCGGCCCTGGGTCGTCGACGGCGCCCTCGCCGTGCGCACGGTCACCGAGCTCACGATCTCGTTCGACCACCGCGTGTGCGACGGGGCGGAAGCCGCGGCCTTCCTGACCTACGTCGCCGGCTGCATCGAGCGTCCGATCTCGCTGCTCGCCGACCTCTGACCGGGCCGGGCCGACGCCGGCGGCGCGCACATGGCGAAGGCGCATCCGTCACGGATGCGCCTTCGTCGTTCCGGGCTCCCGCCGGTCTAGAAGAAGTCGTCGGGCGTGCCGGCGGCACGCTCCACGTCGCGGGTCTCGATCCGAGCCGCCTCGAGCTTCGCCACCGCGACGCGCAGACCGGATTCCATCTGCGCGGCCCACGCGTCGGACTCGCGCGCGCTCGTCTCCGACGCCCGCGCACGTGCCTCCGCGGCCTCCGCCGCCCGGCGCGCGTCGGCGACCTGGCGGAGCGCGAGCGAGATGCCGTAGTACGCGGCGACCATCGTCGCGATCGGCGCGGCCACGATCGCGAGCGCGGCGATCCCCGACGCGTCGGGACTGAATGCGACCACGAGCGCGAACGCGAGGAACAGCGCGACGATCGCCGCGAGCACCACGAGCATGAAGCGCAGGTCGCGACTCCAGGCGCCGCGCTTCGCGGCCGGCTCGGCCGGCGCTCCGGCCTCCGGCTCCGTCTGGAACACCACCGTGTCGCCGTACGCGGCGTCGCCGCTCGACGGGTCGGAGTTGCGGGCGGTCGTGTCGCTCATGTCGCGGTATCCCCCTGAGTTGGCATGTCCCCCAATTGTGGGCCGGGCACGAGGGGCGGTCAAGCAAGCGCGCCGAGCGTCCGATCGCCCCGATGTCGGTGGGTGGTGAGAACCTCTCAGCATGGGAATCGTCGAACTGATGCAGGCCAGGGAGCTCGCCGTGGGCGACACCCTCGTCAGCGCGACCGGCGCCTCGTACGAGATCACGAAGGTCGCCCGGGTCGGCCGCGGCATCCGCGTGCAGTACCTCACCGAAGACGGCAGATCCGGCCGATTCACGGCGGCGCCGGAGTCGGTCGTCCGCGGCCGACGCGAGAGCGGCGCGCACGCCGCCTGATCGACCACATCCCCGAGACGACGAAACCCCCGGGCATCTCGCCCGGGGGTTTCGGTGGTGGATCTGAGGGGACTCGAACCCCTGACCCCCTGCATGCCATGCAGGTGCGCTACCAGCTGCGCCACAGACCCGTACTCAGTTTCGCTGCCCGCTCGGGGCAACGAGTTCAGCTTACCCCAGTCCTCGCGCGGAAACGAAATCGAGGCGGCCTCACGGCTGCCCACCGCCGCCGGACGGCGCAGAGGAGCCGTCGCGCTCGAGCAGCGGCGCGACCGGGATGGCCGGGCAGTCGCGCCAGAGTCGCTCCAGGCCGTAGTACATGCGCTCCTCGCGGTGGAAGACGTGCACGACGAGGTCACCGAAATCGAGCAGCGCCCAGCGGCCGCCGTCGCGTCCCTCACGGCGGAGGACTTCCTGTCCCTCGTCGCGGACGGCCTCCACGACCGCATCGGCGATCGCGACGACGTTGCGCTCCGCCGTGCCGTTGACGAGCAGGAACACGTCGGCGAAGGGCAGCGGCTCCGACACGTCGATCGCGACGAGGTCCTCACCACCCTTGGCGTCCGCCGCGCGGGCGGCGACGGTCAGCAGACGTCGTGCGTTGTCGGATGCGGTCATGTCCTCGACTTCCCGGGTACGACCGGCATCCCGGTCGCTCCCCTCATCTGCGCGCCCATGGGATCAGAACAGGCCCGTCATGGCGCCGACGACGAGCGTCGCGACGACGCCGAGCGCCAGCACGCCCGCGGTGACCGCGAGCACGAGGGGCACGTTCATGCCCTCCTTGGACGGCGGCGCCATCATGGCCCGGTTCGGCTGCTGGGTGCTGATCGCGCGCGTCGCCGCGATCGGCGCGACGCCCGGACCCGACACGTCCTCGACGGAGTCGAAGATGCGGTCCACGTCGCTCGAGTCGATCTGGCTCGGGTGCACGCCCGTCGCGCCGTAGCTGCGTGGCAGGTCGATCGATCCGGTCACGATGATCTCGCCGCTCGGGGCGAAGGGCTGGCCGATCGCCCCCTCGTCGGGCAGCGAGGGCAGGATCAGCGCGTTCGTCGTCGTCGGGACCCCACCCGACGACCCCCCGCGCGAGAGGAGCTGGTCGTAGGGCTCCGACCGGTCCTCCGGCAGGTTCAACTGGCTGGTCCAGTGGCCGACGGGCTTCGGCGCGGCGACCGGCTCGTCGAGTCCGCCGTCGACCGTGGTGTGCGGCGCGGCCGCGCGCGACGGCGCGGGGTGGTGCGGTGGCCGGTGCGGTTGGCCGGGGCCGCGCTCGCCGCCCGGGCCCTGGGGTGCACGCTGGGGCATCCCCGCGGCAGGGGCGGGTCGTCGCGGAGCGGACTGGGGCTCGACGTCGTCGACGTCCTCGAAGCCGTCGCCGGCGTGGGACTCGAGCATCGCGCGCAACTCGCGTCGCGTGAGCGTCCGCTCGGGCGTCGTCTGCGGTGCGGGGGCGCTGCGCGGAGGCCCCTGCGGCGGGCGGGCCGGCCCGCCCTGCGGAGGGTACTGGCCCGGTGGCGGGCCCGGCGGCGGCTGACCCTGCGGCGGATACCCTCGTCCGCCCGCGGGGACCGGCATCGGCCCCGACGCGTTCGCGGGCCGGGGCTGCTGCTGCTGCTGGGGCACCGCCATCGGTCCGGAACGGGTCGGCCCACGCGTGCCGTCCTGCGGCGGACGCCCGCCCTGCTGGCGCGGGTCGGACCAGCCCTGCGGCGGCCGCTGCGGGGGCGGACCACCCTGCGCGGGTGCCTGCGGCCGCGGTCGACCGCCCTGACGCGGGTCGCCGCCCTGCGGGTAGGCGGGACGCTGCTGCGGCGGATACCCCTGCGCCGGCGGCTGCTGCGGCGGCTGGTGCTGCCGGGGCGGCGGGGCCTGCCCGGCGGGTGCCTGACCGCCGCCGTCGGGCGACGCCGCGGCGCGCTGCTGCTCGCGCAGGCGCTCGCGTTCGCGCAGCTCACGTCGCGTGAGCGGCGGTTCCTGCGACGACGTCATTCGACACTCCGATAGAGGTGGTGCTTGGAGATGTACTGGACGACCCCATCAGGCACCAAGTACCACACCGGTGATCCCCGGTGCACGCGATCCCGGCAGTCGGTCGATGAGATCGCGAGCGCCGGGACCTCCAGCAAGCTTACGTCCTGCTCCGGCAGTCCCGAAACGGACAGCACATGTCCCGGGCGACTCACAGCCACGAAATGGGCCAGGCTCCAGAGCTCCTCGACGTCCTTCCACGACAGGATCTGCGCGATCGCGTCGGCACCCGAGATGAAGAACAGGTCGGCCTCGGGCCGCTCACGACGGATGTCGCGGAGCGTGTCGATCGTGTACGTCGGCTTCTCGCGGTCGATGTCGACCCGGCTGACCGTGAACCGCGGGTTGGACGCGGTCGCGATGACCGTCATCAGGTAGCGGTGCTCGGCCGGGGTGACGACCTCCTTGTAGTACGGCCGGCCGGTCGGGACGAACACGACCTCGTCGAGGTCGAACTCGTTCACCACTTCGCTCGCCGCCACGAGGTGCCCGTGGTGGATCGGGTCGAAGGTGCCGCCCATCACGCCGAGGCGCGGGCGCCGCGCTTCCGAGGCCATGGCCGGAACGACGGGGTCAGTGACCGCCGTGCTCGCCTCCCGAGTGGCGGGCGGCGTAGGCCTCCGCCTTGGCACGGTGGCGGTTCGCCACGTCGCGGTACGAGTAGACGACGAATCCGAAGACCACGAACACCGAGAAGACGATGACGCCGAACCAGATCGGGTCGAACGGCAGTTCCCTCGCGTGCACGGTCTCGGTCAGGACCGTGCTCGTCTGCAGTGCGGTCGCCAGGCTCATCTGCCGTTCCTCCAGGTCTTTCGGGTGACGCTCAGGACAGTGTACCGGTGGGCGGGGTCGGGGCGCGGATCAGGCACGGACGTGGCCCGCGCCGCGCACGATCCACTTCGTGCTCGTGAGCTCCGGCAGGCCCATGGGTCCCCGTGCGTGCAGCTTCTGCGTCGAGATGCCGACCTCGGCGCCGAAGCCGAACTCGGCGCCGTCCGTGAAGCGGGTCGACGCGTTCACCATGACGGCCGCGGCATCCACCTCGTCGAGGAACCGCTCGGCGTTGCCGAGGTCGTTCGTCACGATCGACTCGGTGTGCCGCGTGGAGTAGCGGCGGATGTGCGCGAGCGCGTCGTCGAGCGAGTCGACCACCCCCACGTTGAGGTCGAGGCTCATGTGCTCGGTGCCCCAGTCCTCCTCGGCCGTCGGCAGCGCGCCCGGGTGCAGCGCGCGGACGCGGTCGTCCCCGTGCACCGTGACACCGGATGCCTCGAGCCGGGCCAGCACGGGCGGGAGGAGCCGCTCGGCCGCGTCGGCGTGCACGAGCAGCGTCTCGAGCGCGTTGCAGACGCTCGGCCGCTGCACCTTCGCGTTGTGCACGAGGTCGACCGCCCAGTCCTCACGCGCGCTCGAGTCGAGGAACATGTGCACGACGCCGGCGCCCGTCTCGATGACCGGCACCGTCGCCTCGTCGACGACGGCACGGATGAGCGCGGCGCTCCCCCGCGGGATCAGCACGTCGACGTGGTCGCGGGCCCGCATCAGGTGGCGGGCGCCCTCCCGACCGAAGTCGTCGACCGTCTGCACGACGTCCCCGGGAAGCCCGGTGCTCGCGATCGCCTCGCGGAGCACCTCGACGAGCACGGCGTTGGTGCGCTCGGCCGCGCTGCCGCCGCGCAGGGCGACGGCGTTGCCGCTCTTCAGGGCGAGGGCCGCGATGTCGACGGTCACGTTGGGTCGCGCCTCGTAGATCGCGCCGACCACGCCGAGCGGCACGCGCACCTGCTCGATGCGCACGCCGATCGGCAGCGTCTTCCCGCTCACGGTCTCGCCGACCGGGTCGCCGAGCTGCACGACGTCGAGCACCGCGTCCGCGATGGCGTCGATGCGTCGGGCGTCGAGCGTGAGCCGGTCGAGCAGCCCGGCGCCGAGGCCTGCCTCCCGGCCCGCATCGAGGTCCTCGCGGTTCGCGGCGACGATCTCGTCGGCTCGCGCCCGGAGGCGGTCGGCGATGGCCGCGAGCGCGGCATCCTTCTCGGCCGTGGTGGCTCGGGCGAGCCGGCGCGACGCGTCCTTCGCAGCGGCGAGGCGCGCGTCGAGCACCTCGGCGATCTCGGCGGGGGCGGGGCGGACGTCGGTCATGCTGCCAGCCTAGTTCCGGCGGCGTCGACGGATGCCGCGTGTGACGTCAGTCGGCGGCGGGCTCGAACCAGGTGCCGACGCGCTCGCCCGCGAGCGCCTCTGCGACGAGCGAGGTGGCCGTGACGAGCACGCCCGTTCCGGCGGCCGCGGCGATCCGCGCGGCGGACACCTTGGTCTCCGCGCCGCCCGTGCCCACGCCGGCACGGCCGACCGAGCCGATCTCGATGCCAACGAGCTCGTCGCCGTGGGGCACGTGCGGGATCCGCTCGGCGCCGTCGAGGTGCGGCGGCCGGGTGTAGAGCGCGTCGACGTCGGAGAGGAGCACGAGCAGGTCGGCGCCCGTCAGCTCCGCGACGAGCGCGGCGAGCCGGTCGTTGTCGCCGAAGCGGATCTCGTGCGTGGCGACGGTGTCGTTCTCGTTGACGATCGGGAGGATCCGCAGCCCCAGCAGTCGCTCCATGGCGCGCTGGGCGTTCAGGCGGTGGGTGGGGTTCTCGAGGTCGCCCGCGGTGAGCAGCACCTGCCCGGCGACGATCGCGTAGCGGCGCAGCGACTCCTGGTAGCGGTAGATCAGGATGTTCTGGCCGACGGATGCCGCGGCCTGCTGGGTCGCGAGGTCGTCGGGTCGCGCGTCGAGCTGCAGGTACGGCATGCCCGTGGCGATCGCGCCCGACGACACGAGCATCACCTCGGCCCCCCGCTCGTGCGCGGCGGCGAGGGCATCGACGAGCGGGGCGATCTGCCCGACGTTCTCGCCGGAGATCGACGACGATCCGACCTTGACGACGATCCGGCGCGCCGAGGCGATGCCGTCGCGCGTCAGACCCGTCATGCCTGCTCCTCGTCGTCGCCGGTCCAGATGCCGGCCTCGCGCTCGCGCTCGAGCTCGGCGCGCGCCTCGGCCTTGGCGTCCATGCGCTCGTGGTAGCCGCTGCGTCGCTCGGCGCGCGTCGCGCGTCGGCGGTCGTCGAGGCGCTCGTCGGAGCCGCGCGGCGAACTGATGAGCTCGGCGGTCGACGAGAGCGTCGGCTCCCAGTCGAAGATCACGCCGGCCCCGGGGCCGATCACGACGGTGGAGCCAGCGACCGCGCCCGCCCGGACGAGCTCGTCCTCGACGCCGAGGCGCGCGAGGCGGTCGGCGAGGTAGCCGACGGCCTCGTCGTTCTGGAAGTCGGTCTGCGCGACCCAGCGCTCTGGCTTGGTGCCGAGCACGCGGTAGATCGTGCCGTAGCTGCCGCCCTCGGGGCGGACCACGAACTCGGCCTCCTGCACGGCCCTCGGGCGCAGGACGATCCGCGGTGCCTCGGGCTCCGCCGCGGCCTCGGCGCGCGCACGGTCGACGACCTCGCCGAGCGCGAAGCCCAGCTGCCGGAGCCCCTCGTGGCTGACGGTCGAGATCTCGAAGACGCGGTAGCCCCGCGACTCGAGCTCGGGCCGGACGAAGTCGGCGAGCTCGCGCGCCTCGGGCACGTCGACCTTGTTGAGCGCGACGAGCTGCGGACGCTCGAGCAGCGGCACCTGGCCCTCGGGCACCTCGTACGCCTCGAGCTCCGCGAGGATGACCTCGAGGTCCGAGATCGGGTCGCGCCCGGGCTCGAGGGTCGCGCAGTCGAGCACGTGCAGCAGCGCCGAGCAGCGCTCGACGTGGCGGAGGAACTCGAGGCCGAGGCCCTTGCCCTCGCTCGCGCCCTCGATCAGGCCGGGCACGTCGGCGACCGTGAACCGGTGGTCTCCGGCCTGCACGACGCCGAGGTTCGGGTGCAGCGTGGTGAACGGGTAGTCCGCGATCTTCGGCCGCGCTGCGGACATGGCGGCGATGAGGCTCGACTTGCCGGCGGACGGGAACCCGACGAGCGCGACGTCGGCGATGGTCTTCAGCTCGAGGGTGACGTCGCCCTCGAAGCCGGGCGTGCCGAGCAGCGCGAAGCCGGGGGCCTTGCGCTTCGGCGAGGCGAGCGCGGCGTTGCCGAGGCCGCCCTGGCCGCCGTGGGCGACGATGAAGCGCATGCCGGCCTCGGTGAGGTCGGCGAGCTCGACGCCGTCGTCGTCCTTGACCACCGTGCCGACCGGCACGGGGAGCTCGAGGTCCACGCCGGCGGCACCGGAGCGGTTGTCGCCCTGGCCGGGCTGGCCGTTGTCGGAGGCGCGGTGCGGTCGCCCGTGGTACGACAGCAGCGTCGTGACCTGAGGGTCGGCGACGAGCACGATGTCGCCGCCGTCGCCGCCGTTGCCCCCGTCGGGGCCGGCGAGCGGCTTGAACTTCTCGCGGCGCACCGACACGCAGCCGTTGCCGCCGTGGCCGGCGCGCAGGAACAGTCGCACCTGGTCGACGAAGCTCACCATCGCCGCATCACTCCTCTCGCGAAACACGTGAGGGCGGGCCGAAGCCCGCCCTCACGCTCACCGGTCGCTGCTTACGCGTCGACCGCGACGATGTTCACGACCTTGCGGCCGCCCTTGTTGCCGAACTCGACGGCGCCCGCCTCGAGGGCGAACAGCGTGTCGTCGCCGCCACGACCCACACCCGCACCGGGGTGGAAGTGCGTGCCGCGCTGGCGGACGAGGATCTCGCCCGCCGAGACGACCTGGCCACCGAAGCGCTTCACGCCGAGGCGCTTCGCGTTCGAGTCACGACCGTTGCGAGTGGAGCTCGCACCCTTCTTGTGTGCCATTCTGCCTGTCTCCTCTGGCCGTTACTTGATGCCGGTGACCTTGACGCGCGTGAGCTCCTGACGGTGGCCCTGACGCTTCTTGTAGCCGGTCTTGTTCTTGAACTTCTGGATCACGATCTTCGGGCCGCGGAGGTCGCCGAGGACCTCGGCCGTGACCGTGATCTTGGCGAGCGACTTCGCGTCGGAGGTGATCTTGTCGCCGTCCACGAAGAGGACGGGCGTGAGCTGGACGTTGCCGTCCTTGTCGGCCTTGATCCGGTCCATCGTCACGATGGTGCCGACCTCGACCTTCTCCTGCCGGCCACCGGCGCGCACTACTGCGTAAACCACTTCTCGTACCTATCTCTGGGGAGCCCCGAGGGCTCCGACTGCCTGGATGGGATGTCACTGCGCGGATGACCCCAGCGGGAGAGAGGGTCGTCACTGCCAGAAAACTGTTCGTGCCCGCCGGGATAAGCCGGTGGCACCAGCGGTCGAGTCTACCGGATGCCGCTGGGGCGGTCAAACGAGCGTGAGTCGCGTGTCGGCACCGATCCGAGCGGATGCCGCGAGCCGGCGGCGTACACTCTGCCCATGGCCGTGCTCATCGACCCCCCGCTCTGGCCGAAGCACGGCACCGTCTGGTCGCACCTCGTCAGCGACCGCTCGATCGAGGAGCTCGTCGCGTTCGCCGACCGGGCCGGGATCCCGCGCCGCGGGTTCGACCTGGATCACTACGACGTGCCCGCCGAGCGCTACGACGAGCTCGTCGCGGCCGGGGCGGAGCCCGTCCCGGCGCGCGACCTCGTCCGCCGCCTCGCGGCGAGCGGCCTGCGGGTCACGCCGCGCGAGCGGCGCGCCTCACTCGGACGCTGAGTCGCCCGACGCCTCGTCGGGCCGCGTGATGACCGGCGGGGCCCCCGCCGGACTCAGCGCGGTCGTCGTGACCCGCCGGCTCTTCGTCCGCGACCGGCCCTCGCCGGCCGCCTTCGGGGCCGGGAGCGCGTCGAGGACGGATCCGAGGAGCGTCTCGGTGTCCTCGGTGCGCGCCGGACGGTCGCGCCGCGCCGGTGCCTCGGGGAGGTCGATCAGTGGTGCCTGGCGGGACTCGTCGCCGTTCGCCGTCTCCGCGGCGCGCTCCTCGCGCCGCGACGCCTGCTCGGGGGCGGGACGCTCGGCCCGCGCGGCCTCGGTCGTCTCCGCAGGCTCCTCGCCGCCGCGGCGATCGCCGCCCGACGTGGCCGCCGAGCCTCCGGATCCGCGCGATGCGCGGCGCCGACCGCGGCGACGCTCGGAGCGGGGCTGGTCGCCCTCACGGCGCTGCGCGGAGTCGTCGGTCGGGGCCGCAGCGGCGCCCGACTCCGGTGCCCCGGCCGTCTCGCCCGTCGCCGCCGGAGCCTGCTCGCCCTCGGCGGGCCGCTGCTCCTGGTGCGCGACCGTCGACGCCGCGATCTGCGCGAGCGCGTGCTTGACGTCGTCCGTGATGCTGTGGGTGCCCTGGTGGGCCTTGTCGCCGCCCTGCTGGCCGGAGCCGCCGCCGTTGCCGCCGCCCCCGCCGCTGCCGCTGCCACCGCCGCTGCCGCCGCCACCGCGGTTGCGACGGCGCTCGACCTGCTGCTGGGGAGCGCGGTGCTTCGCGATGGGCTCGTGGTGCACGATGATGCCGCGACCGGCGCACACCTCGCACGGCTCGCTGAACGACTCGAGCAGGCCGAGGCCCAGCTTCTTGCGGGTCATCTGGACGAGGCCGAGCGAGGTGACCTCCGCGACCTGGTGCTTCGTCCGGTCCCGCGAGAGGCACTCGACGAGACGCCGCAGCACGAGGTCGCGGTTCGACTCGAGGACCATGTCGATGAAGTCGACCACGATGATGCCGCCGATGTCGCGCAGGCGGAGCTGTCGGACGATCTCCTCGGCCGCCTCGAGGTTGTTCTTGGTGACCGTCTCCTCGAGGTTGCCGCCGGACCCGACGAACTTGCCCGTGTTGACGTCGATGACCGTCATCGCCTCGGTGCGGTCGATGATGAGCGATCCGCCGGACGGCAGCCACACCTTGCGCTCGAGCGCCTTCTCGATCTGCTCGGAGATGCGGAACTCGTCGAACGCGTCGCGCTCGTCCTCGTACGCCTCGACGCGCTCGAGGAGGTCGGGGGCGACCTGGCCGAGGTACTTCTCGATGGTCCGGCGCGCGTCGTCACCGGAGATGATCATCTTCTGGAAGTCCTCGTTGAAGACGTCGCGGACGATCTTGATGAGCAGGTCGGGCTCGGAGTGCAGCAGCGCGGGCGCCTGCACCTTCTCGACCGTGGCCGAGATGTCCTTCCACTGCGACACGAGGCGGTTGACGTCGCGCGTGAGCTGCTCCTCGGTGGCGCCCTCGGCCGCGGTGCGCACGATGACGCCCTGGTTCTCGGGGAGCACCTCCTTGAGGATCTTCTTTAGGCGCGCGCGCTCGGTGTCGGGGAGCTTGCGGCTGATGCCGTTCATCGAGCCGTTCGGCACGTACACGAGGTAGCGGCCCGGCAGCGAGATCTGGCTGGTGAGGCGGGCGCCCTTGTGACCGACCGGGTCCTTCGTCACCTGGACGAGCACGCGATCGCCGGGCTTCAGCGCCAGCTCGATCCGGCGAGGCTGGTTCTTCTCGCCGTTCTCGGCCGCGGCGTCCCAGTCGACCTCGCCGGAGTACAGCACGGCGTTGCGGCCGCGGCCGATGTCGACGAACGCGGCCTCCATCGAGGGCAGCACGTTCTGGACGCGCCCGAGGTACACGTTGCCGATGAGCGAGGCGTCCTGGTTGCGGGCGACGTAGTGCTCGACGAGCACGTCGTCCTCGAGCACGCCGATCTGGATGCGGCCGCCCTTCTGGCGCACCACCATCTGCCGGTCGACCGACTCGCGGCGGGCGAGGAACTCGGCCTCGGTGATCACGGCGCGCCGGCGACCCGCGTCGCGGCCGTCGCGGCGGCGCTGCTTCTTCGCCTCGAGGCGCGTCGAGCCCTTGACCTTCTGCGGCTCGGTGATGAGCTCGGGCTCGCGGGGCTTGCGGACCTTGACGACCGTGTTCGCCGGGTCGTCGCCGTTCCCCCGCGACTCCTCGCCGCTGCGGCGGCGGGACCGGCGGCGCACGCTCGAGCCCTCGCGCTCGCCGGACTCGCGCTCGCCGGCGCGCTCACCGCGCTCGCCGCGTTCCGGCTGCGCCGGCGGCTCGAACACGGGCGGGGCGTGGAAGATCAACGACGTGGTCGACAGCGCCGTCGGGATCGTCGGCTCGGCAGACGCCTCCTCGGCGGGCTCGACCGGCGCGTCCGGGGCAGGCTCCGCCGGCGCATCCGCGGCCGCAGTCGTCGCCTCGGCCCCGCCGTCCGGGGCGGCCGTGGGCTCGTCGCCCTCGACCGGTGCCACGACGTCGGTCGTCGAGCCGGCGCCGTCGGCATCCGCCTCGGTCGCCTTCGCGTCGGTCGCCTCGGCGTCCGGGGCCCGCTGGGCCTCCTCGGTCACGACCTCCGCCTCCACGGGCGGGGTCGAGGTGTCGTCGGCGTCCGCGGCGGGGCCGTCGGCCGCGCCATCCGTCGTCGCCGATCGGGGCACGACCTGCGCGCGACGGCGACCGCTGAAGATGCCGTTGCGCCGCCGGGGCGACTCGCCCTCGGGTGCGTTCGGCGGTGTTGCGTTCTCTTCCACCATCTCTGGTGCACTCCTACACCGGGATCGACGGCCGCGCCATCGTTCCCGTACTCCTCAGAGCGGTCCGGCGCGATTCGCGCTGGACCACCAATCCTTCTCTGCTGCGCCCGGCGGGTGCCGGTGACGCCAAATCTCGCGGTTCCTCCGCGGGTGGGATGCGGTGCATCCTCGAAGCCTCCGTTGGCGCCGCTCCGGGCGCGGCCCGGGCGACTGACTTCGATTATCGCACGGTCTCCCAGCAGACCGCCGAACCGGCGTGCCAGAATCGTGGGCATGCCCGACTCCCCCCGCGCGGCACGGCCGGTCGCGCTCGCCGTCTTCCTCGTCGTCGCCGGAGCCCTCGGGCTCCTCGCCGCCTTCGAGCTCTCGCTCGAGAAGGTGCTCACGCTGCTCGATCCGAGCCACGTTCCGAACTGCAACGTCGGCGTCCTCGTGGGCTGCAGCACCAACCTCGCCTCGTGGCAGGGCAGCGTGTTCGGCTTCCCCAACCCGTTCATCGGGCTGATGGCATGGCCCGTCGTGATCACGATCGGGATGGCACTGCTCGCCGGGGCGAGCTTCTCGCGCTGGTTCTGGATCGGCCTCGACGTCGGCGTCACCGGCGCGGTGGTCTTCGTCGGCTGGCTGATCTACCAGAGCATCTACGTGCTCGACGTGCTCTGCCCCTGGTGCATGCTCACCTGGGCCGTGACGATCCCGACCTTCTGGGCCGTCACCTTCCGGAACCTCCGCGAGGGCGTGTACTCCGGTGCCGCCGGCGCGCGCCGCGTCGGCGCGGTCGGCATGAGCTGGATCGTGGTGATCACGGCGGCCACCTACGCGATCGTTATCATCCTCGCGCAGGCGCAGATGAACGCCATCCCCCGGGTGATCCTCGACCTGCAGGGCCTCTTCTAGCGAGCCGGATCGTCGTGCTGCGGCCGCAGCGGCACCGGGCGCGACGACCGCGGGGCCGCGGCATCCGCTCAGCGGATGCCGCGGCCCCGCGTCGCACGTCGGCTCAGGCGAACCAGAGGGCGAGCTCGCGCTCGGCCGACTCGACCGAGTCGGAGCCGTGCACCAGGTTCTGCTGGACCTTCAGCCCCCAATCGCGACCGAAGTCGCCGCGGATCGTGCCCGGCAGCGCCGTCGTCGGGTCGGTCGCGCCCGCGAGCACCCGGAAGCCCTCGATCACGCGGTTGCCGGCGACGCGCATGACGACGACCGGACCGGACTCCATGAACTCGAGCAGCGGCTCGTAGAACGGCTTGCCCTCGTGCTCGGCGTAGTGCTCGGCGAGGAGGTCGCGCGTCGGCTGGATCATGCGGATGTCGACGAGCGAGTAGCCCTTGGCCTCGATGCGGCGGAGGATCTCGCCGGTGAGGTTGCGCGCGACGCCGTCGGGCTTGACGAGGACGAGGGTCTCTTCGATGGCGGTGGTCATGCGGGTTCCTTTCCTGGGTCCTGCTCCGCGGCGGCGTGGGCCGCGCGGGCACGGTCGATGCGCGCACCGACGATCATGCAGTAGGCCCACATGCCGCCGAACAGCGCGCCGACGATGAACATCGCCGGGTTGAGCAGCCCCGACGCGACGAGCAGCACCTGCAGGGCCCAGCCCAGCACGTACGCCCATTCGAACCGGAGCAACGGGATCGTGATCGCGAGGCCGACGATGAGGATGCCGCCGGCGGCCAGCGGCGCCCACGAGGGCAGGCCGAACGCGCCGCCGTCCTCGCGCGACAGCCCCCAGATCACGAGGGCCGCGAGGAACACGACGACGACCTCGAACGTGAGGACGATCGAGCCGAGGCTCTCGCGGGTGGACCGGGGTCGCCGGGCCGGGCGCGCGGGCGCGGCATCCGCCGACCCGTCGCCTCCGGCACCGTCGTCGGCCGGGTCCGCCGGACGGGGGTCCTCGGCCGGCGGGGGCGTCTCGGCGCTCATCGGCCGCTCCACTCGCGGTCCTCGGCGATCGCGAGCACGTCGGCGACGAGGGTGATCGAGCCCGTCACGAGGACGCCGCGCCGCTCGCCGCGTCCGGCCCAGTCGCGCGCCTCGTCGAGCGCGTCGTCGAGCCGCTCGGCGACGGTGACGCGCTCCGGTGCGATGACCGCGGCCACGCGGGCCGCCAGCCGGTCCGCGGGGATGGCGCGGTCGGACTCGGACGCCGTGACCACGAACGTGGCGCCCGTGGGCTCGAGCGCCTGCACGATGCCCTCGACGTCCTTGTCGGCGAGCACGCCGAGCACGATGACGAGCTCGTCGAAGTCGAAGTACTCCTCGAGGGACTGCACGAGGGCCGCGGCGCCGTGCGGGTTGTGCGCGGCGTCGACGAGCACGGTCGGTTCGGTCGAGACCAGCTGGAGCCGACCGGGCGAGGTGACCTCGGCGAAGCCGACCTCGAGCACCTCGTCGGCGAGCCGGACCTCGCGGCCGAGGAACGCCTCGACGGCCGCGACCGCGACCGCCGCGTTCTCGGCCTGGTGCCGTCCGTACAGCGGCAGCGCGAGATCGCGGTACTCCCCCGCAAGCCCTCGGATCGAGACCAGCTGGCCGCCGACGGCGACCCGTGAGTCGAGCACGGCGAAGGCGCCGCCCTCGACCGCCAGCGTCGCGCCGGTGCGCTCGGCCGCGTCGCTCAAGACCTGCAGCGCCTCGGGCGGTTGGAAGGCGGTGACGACCTCGGCGCCGGGCTTCACGATGCCCGACTTCGTCCGGGCGATCTCCTCGACGGTGCGCCCGAGCCGCTCCTGGTGGTCGATCGCGATCGGGGTCACCACGGCGACCTGGCCGTCGGCGACGTTCGTTGAGTCCCACTCGCCGCCCATGCCGACCTCGAGCACCACGACGTCGACCGGTGCGTCCGCGAACGCGGCGAAGGCGAGCACGGTGAGCGCCTCGAAGAACGTGAGCGGAGCCTCGCCCCGCGCCACGAGCTCGGCGTCGACGAGTTCGATGATCGGCGTGATCTCGTCCCAGATGCGCGCGACCGCCTCGTCGGCGATGGGCGCGCCGTCGATCCGGACCCGCTCGGTGAAGCGCGCGAGGTGCGGGCTCGTGAGCAGGCCGGTCCGCAGGCCCTGGGCCCGCAGGATGGACTCGATCATGCGGCTCGTCGAGGTCTTGCCGTTCGTGCCGGTGAGGTGGATGACGGGCGCCGCGCGATGCGGGTCCCCGAGCAGTTCGACGGCGCGCCGGGTCGCGTCGAGCCGCGGCTGCGGCGCGGCCTCGCCGATGCGCGCGAGCAGGTCGGCGTAGACGGCGTCGGCCGCGTCGCGTTCCTCGGGCGTGGACTCGATCGTCATGCCTTCTCGACTCCGATCTGCACGCGGGTCCCGCCCGCGAGCGGCTTCGTGGCGTCGGCGTCCGCCGCGTCGAGCTCCCGCACGTCGAGCTCGACTGCCAGCGTCTCGCCCGTGATCAGCTCGCGGTGCGCGACCGCCGCCTCGCGGCTCGGCGCGTCGAGGGCGAGCGAGAGCCGGATGCGGTCGCCGACCTCGAGGCCCGCCGCCTTGCGCGACTCCTGCACGGCGCGCACGATGTCGCGCGCCATGCCCTCCGCCTCGAGTTCGGGCGTCGTCGCGATCTCGAGCAGGGCGAATCCGCCGTCGGCGAGCAGCCCGAGCGCCGACCCGTCGGCGTCGGCCCCGCCGGCCTCGAGCACGAGGTCGTACTCCCCCGGCTCGAGCGCGATCCCGCCGGCCACGACGATGTCGCCGTCGACCGACCAGTCGCCCGATCGAGCGCCCCCGATGGCCTGCTGCACCTGCTTGCCGAGTCGCGGACCGGCGGCGCGGGCGTTGACCGTCAGCCGCTTCGTCACGCCGTAGGCGGCGGCGCTCGAGTCGTCGAGCTGGACGAGCTCGACCCGCTTGACGTTGAGCTCGTCGCGCAGGATCGCCTCGAACGGCGCGAGGGCCGCCGCATCCGCCGTCACGACCGTGAGCGACGCGAGCGGCAGGCGCACGCGGCGGCCCGACTGCTTGCGCAGGGCGAGCACCGCTCCCGTCACCTCGCGCACGGCGTCCATCGCCGCCACCAGCTCCGGGTCGGCCGGGAACTGGTCCGCGTCGGGCCAGTCGGCCAGGTGCACGCTGCGTCCGCCCGTGAGCCCGCGCCAGACCTTCTCGGTCACGAGCGGGAGCAGCGGGGCGGCGAGCCGCGTGAGCGTCTCGAGCACGGTGAAGAGCGTGTCGAACGCCTCGGCGCCCGTGCCGTCCTCGGCGACGCCCTCCCAGAACCGGTCGCGCGAGCGGCGCACGTACCAGTTCGTCAGCACGTCGCCGAAGTCGCGCAGCTTCTGCGCCGCCAGCGGCGAGTCGAAGTCCTCGAGGTCGGCCGTCACGGCCTCGACGAGGTCGCGCAGCTTCGCCAGCAGGTAGCGGTCGAGCACGTCGGCCGAGTCGGTGCGACGGGATGCCTGGTAGCCGCCCTCGCGCGCCGTGTTGGCGTAGAGCGAGAAGAAGTACCAGGTGCTCCAGAGCGGGAGCATGAGCTGGCGCACGCCCTCGCGGATGCCCTCCTCGGTCACGACCAGGTTGCCGCCGCGCAGCACCGAGCTCGACATCAGGAACCAGCGCATCGCGTCGGAGCCGTCGCGGTCGAACACCTCGTTCACGTCGGGGTAGTTGCGCAGCGACTTCGACATCTTCTGGCCGTCGTTGCCGAGCACGATGCCGTGGCTGACCACGTTCTGGAAAGCCGGGCGGTCGAACAGCGCGGTCGAGAGCACGTGCAGCGTGTAGAACCAGCCGCGCGTCTGCCCGATGTACTCGACGATGAAGTCGGCCGGGCTGTGCGTGTCGAACCACTCGCGGTTCTCGAACGGGTAGTGCACCTGCGCGAACGGCATCGACCCGGAGTCGAACCACACGTCGAGCACGTCGGGGATGCGCCGCATCGTGCTGCGGCCCGTCGGGTCGTCGGGGTTCGGGCGCGTGAGCTCGTCGATGAACGGGCGGTGCAGGTCGGGCTGGCCGTGCTGGTTCAACGGGAGCCGGCCGAAGTCGCGCTCGAGCTCCTCGAGCGAGCCGTACACATCGATGCGCGGGTACGCGGGGTCGTCGCTCTTCCACACCGGGATCGGCGAGCCCCAGTAGCGGTTGCGGCTGATCGACCAGTCGCGCGCCCCCGACAGCCACTTGCCGAACTGGCCGTCCTTGACGTTCGCGGGCACCCACTCGATCTGCTGGTTGAGCTCCTCCATGCGGTCGCGGAACTCCGGCACGCGGACGAACCAGCTCGAGACGGCCCGGTAGATCAGCGGGTTCCGGCACCGCCAGCAGTGCGGGTACGAGTGCTCGTAGCTGGCCTGCCGGAGGAGCCGCCCCTCGGCCTTGAGCAGCTGCGTGAGCGGCTTGTTCGCGTCGCTCCAGAGGAGCCCCGCGACATCCGTCACGTCGGGCAGGAACTTGCCGCCGTCGTCGAGCGAGAGCACGACCGGGATCCCGGCCGCCTCGCACGCCTTCTGGTCCTCCTCGCCGTAGGCGGGCGCCTGGTGCACGATGCCCGTGCCGTCCTCGGTCGTGACGTAGTCGGCGACGAGGATCGTCCACGCGTTCTCGAGGCCCCAGCGCTCGACGTCGGCGTAGTAGTCGAACAGGCGGTCGTAGGTCACCCCCTCGAGTTCGGCGCCGCGCACGGTCCGGCTGACGGCCGCACGCGCGTCGTCGGCGGACTCGTAGCCGAGCTCCTTGGCGTAGTTGCCGACGAGGTCGCGGGCGATGAGGTACTCGGCGCCGAGGACCTCGGTGTCGGATGCCGCGCCGGCGCGCTCGCGGAGCACCGTCGCGTCGGGCGTGCCGTTCGGGCCGGCCGGCACGACGGCGTACTCGATGTCGGGCCCGACCGCCAGGGCGAAGTTCGTCGGCAGCGTCCACGGCGTCGTCGTCCACGCGAGCGCCCGCACGGCCGTGAGGCCGAGCGACTCGGCCTTCGCGCCCGTGAGCGGGAACGTGACCGTGACGGTCTGGTCCTGCCGCATCTTGTAGACGTCGTCGTCCATGCGGAGCTCGTGGTTCGACAGCGGCGTCTGGTCGCGCCAGCAGTACGGCAGCACGCGGTGGCCCTCGTAGGCGAGGCCCTTGGCGTGCAGCTGCTGGAACGCCCAGATCACGGACTCCATGAAGGTGACGTCGAGCGTCTTGTAGTCGTTCTCGAAGTCGACCCAGCGGGCCTGCCGGGTGACGTACGCCTCCCACTCCTCGGTGTACCGGAGCACGGCGTCGCGGGCGGCCTGGTTGAAGGCCGCGATGCCCATGCGCTCGATCTCGCTCTTGTCGGTGATGCCGAGCTGTCGCTCCGCCTCGAGCTCGGCGGGCAGGCCGTGGGTGTCCCAGCCGAAGCGGCGGTGCACCTGCTTGCCGCGCATGGTCTGGAACCGCGGGAACAGGTCCTTCGCGTAGCCGGTGAGCAGGTGCCCGTAGTGCGGCAGGCCATTGGCGAACGGCGGGCCGTCGTAGAAGACCCACTCCTCCGCGCCCTCGCGCCGGTCGATCGAGGCCTGGAAGGTGCCGTCGGCCTTCCAGTGGGCGAGCACCTCCTGCTCGATCGCCGGGAAGGACGGCGACGGCGTGACGGACTGCTGCTCTGGGTCGTGGCCCTTGGGGTACAACGCTCGCTCCTGATCGGGGATCACCGGTCCACGAGGACGGCGGGTTCGTCGAACCCCTCCGCGGTACCACCCCGCTTGCCCCGGCGATGCCGGAGCCGCTCGTTCTTCAGCTGTGACGGGCTGGTCCCGTCCGGTTCTACTGACGGCCCGGATGCCTGCGCACCCGTTCCGCGTTCTTCCGGAGACTCCCCGGTGATGGCCGGATCGATGTCGTTGCCGACCATCGTACCGCGCGGCCCGGCCACGGCGCGCGGTACGGGCCGTCGAGGTTCAGCGCCACGCCTCGCGCACGAGCGCGAGCAGCGCCACCTCGTCGACGCCGTTGAGCCGCGCCTCGTCCACGAGGTCGTGGATGGCGCCTGCGAGGGCGGTGTGGTGCCCGAGGCGCTTGGCGACGGTCGCGCCGCGACCCGGGTGCAGTTCGATGAATCCCTCGTCGCGCAGCACCCGGTAGGCGCGCAACACGGTGTGCACGTTGACGTCGAGGCCCTCGGCGAGGTCGCGCGACGGTGGCAGGCGTTCGCCGAAGCCGATCCGGCCGTCCACGATCGCCGCACGCAGCGCGTCGGCGAGTCGCGCGAAGATCGGGCCGGGCGCCGTGGGGTCGAGGTGGATGCGCACGCCACGACCGTAGCGCGCACCGCGGGTCGATTCAACGTATTGCGCTAGTGCGAATAGCGCATTCGGCTTGTCCCGGCATCCGCCCGCTGTCAGGATGGCTCCCCGTGACCACCGAAGCCCCCTCCCCCGCTTCCCTTCCCGCCGCCTCATCGCCCGTGCGCCGTGTCGCCTGGGCGTCGATGGTGGGCACCTCGCTCGAGTCGTTCGACTTCTACGTCTTCGCCTACTTCAGCGCGTACTTCATCGGGCCGCTCTTCTTCGACCCGCTCGGCCGGTTCGGCGGCACGCTCGCCGCCTTCGCGACCATCGGCGTCGCGTTCGTCGTGCGCCCCCTCGGCGCCGCGATCTTCGGCCACATGGGCGATCGCCTCGGCCGCCGCGCGACCCTGCTGTGGACCGTCGCCATCATGGGCGTCGCCACGGGCCTCATCGGCCTGCTCCCGACGTACGCGCAGGCCGGCTGGCTCGGCGCGGTGCTCCTCGTGCTGCTCCGCATCGCCCAGGGCCTCTCGCTCGGCGGCGAGTGGGGCGGGTCGATCCTGCTCGCGACCGAGCACTCGAGCCCGGTCAAGCGCGCCTTCTACGCCGCCGTGCCGCAGCTCGGCTCGCCCGTCGGCTCGATCCTCTCCGCGGTCGTGTTCATCGTGATGACACTCGCCCTGCCGGCCGCGGAGCTGGCCGCGTGGGGCTGGCGCATCCCGTTCCTGCTCGCCATCCCGCTGCTGCTCGTGTCGCTGTACCTGCGACTGACGATCGACGAGACGCCCGTCTTCACGGCCGTCGTCTCGGAGCAGCGTCGCGACCGCGTTCCGTTCGCGACCATGTTCCGCGCCCAGCCCGTGGCGCTCGCCGTCGCCTTCGGCGCCGCACTGCTCGGTATCGGCTCCTACTCGCTGATGAACACCTACACGATCAACTACGGCGTCACCACGCTCGGCTTCAGCTTCCAGGACCTGCTCGTGGCGACGACGATCGGCGGGCTGCTGCAGCTGGTCACCATCCCGCTGTTCGGCTGGTGGGCGACGCGCGCCGGCTCCGCGCGCGTGGTCGCGTACGGCGCGCTCGGCACGCTGCTCATCACCTTCCCCATGTACTGGCTGCTGCAGTTCGCGAGCTTCCCGGTGCTGGTGGGCACGATGATCGTCGGCGGCATCCTGCCCACGATGGCGTGGGCCGCGCTCGGCGGGCTCATGAACGACCTCTTCGCCGACCACTACCGCTACTCGGCGCTGTCGGTGGCCTACGCGGTCGCCGCGGCCGTCAGCGGGTTCATCCCGCTCCTGACGACCCTCCTCGGTGAGGCGACCGGCTACGTCTGGTGGCACCCGGGCGTCGTGCTGGCGCTGCTCTCCGCGATCACGCTCGTCTCCGCGTGGGCGGCGGCGCGCATGCGGCACGCGCCGATCGCCGAGGACGGCCGGGAGGTCGCGCCCGCGACGGTGTGAGGCAGGGGCGGATGCCGCGGGGCGCCGGCCCCGCGGCATCCGTCGTCTCCGCTCCCGATGCGACCTCCGCGGTCGCGCCCGGTCAACGCGGACTTCGGCCGTGTCCGGTAGGCTTGACCGTCGCACATTCAGGCACCCCCATGGACTCGGTGCCGCACATACCGAACCGGAGCATCATGACCGACACCGCGCGCATCCCCGACAAGCCGGCACTCGAGGGCCTCGAATCCAAGTGGGGCGGTGTCTGGGAGACCGAGGGCACGTACCGGTTCGAGCGCGAGGGCGCGACCCGCGAGTGCATCTACTCGATCGACACGCCGCCGCCCACCGCATCCGGGTCGCTGCACATCGGGCACGTCTTCTCGTTCACGCACACCGACCTCGTCGCGCGCTTCCAGCGGATGCGCGGCAAGCACGTCTTCTACCCGATGGGCTGGGACGACAACGGCCTGCCGACCGAGCGCCGCGTGCAGAACTACTACGGGGTGCGCTGCGACCCTTCGCTGCCCTACGAACCCGACTTCGCGCCCCCGTTCCAGGGCGGCGAGGGCAAGAGCGTCAAGGCCGCCGACCAGAAGCCCATCAGCCGCCGCAACTTCATCGAGCTGTGCGAGCAGCTGACGGTCGAGGACGAGCAGCAGTTCGAGGCCCTCTTCCGCCAGCTCGGCCTCTCGGTCGACTGGACCCAGACGTACCGCACGATCGCCGACGAGGCGCTGTTCACCTCGCAGCTCGCGTTCCTCCGCAACGTGGAGCGCGGCGAGGCGTACCAGGCGCTCGCACCGACGCTCTGGGATGTGACCTTCCGCACGGCGGTCGCGCAGGCCGAGCTCGAGGACCGCGAGCAGCCCGGTCACTACCACCGGGTCGCGTTCGCGAAGCCGGACGGCGGCCACGTCGAGATCGAGACGAGCCGTCCCGAGCTCATCCCCGCCTGCGTCGCCCTCGTCGCGCATCCCGACGACGAGCGCTACCAGCCGCTCTTCGGCACGACCGTCACGACGCCCGTGTTCGGCGTCGAGGTGCCGGTCGTGGCGCACCACCTGGCCCAGAAGGACAAGGGCACCGGCATCGCGATGATCTGCACCTTCGGCGACGTGACCGACGTCGTCTGGTGGCGCGAGCTCGACCTCCCGAACCGGGCGATCATCGGCTTCGACGGCCGGATCGTCGCCGAGGCCCCCGACGCGATCACCTCGGAGGCCGGGCGCGAGGCGTACGCGAAGCTCGCCGGCAAGACCCCGTTCTCGGCCAAGCAGGCCGTGGTCGAGCTGCTCCGCGAGTCGGGCGACCTGCTCGCCGACCCCAAGGCCATCACGCACCCCGTCAAGTTCTTCGAGAAGGGCGAGCGCCCGCTCGAGATCGTGTCGACGCGGCAGTGGTACATCGTCAACGGCGCGCGCGACGCGGCGCTGAAGTCGAAGCTGCTCGACCGCGGTCGTGAGATCGACTGGCACCCCGACTTCATGCGCGTGCGGTACGAGAACTGGGTCGGCGGCCTGTCCGGCGACTGGCTCATCTCACGGCAGCGCTTCTTCGGCGTGCCGATCCCGGTCTGGTACCCGATCGACGCCGAGGGGAACCCGGTGTTCGACGAGCCGATCGTGGCCACCCGCGAGATGCTGCCGGTGGACCCGTCCTCGACGGCCGCCCCCGGCTACGAGGAGTCGCAGCGCGACCAGCCGAACGGCTTCGTCGGCGAGCACGACGTGATGGACACGTGGGCCACCTCCTCGCTGACCCCGCAGCTGGCGGCCGGCTGGGAGCGCGATCCCGAGCTCTTCGACCTGCTCTTCCCGTACTCGCTCCGTCCGCAGGGCCAGGACATCATCCGCACCTGGCTGTTCTCGACGGTGCTGCGCGCCGAGCTCGAGCACGACGTCGCCCCGTGGGCGAACGCCGCCGTGTCCGGCTTCATCGTCGACCCCGACCGCAAGAAGATGTCGAAGTCCAAGGGCAACGTCGTGACCCCGGCAGGCCTGCTGGAGCAGCACGGCGCCGACGCGGTGCGGTACTGGGCCGCGTCCTCGCGCCTCGGCACCGACGCGGCCTTCGACCCGCAGAGCCCGACGCAGGTCAAGATCGGCCGACGCCTCGCCATCAAGGTGCTGAACGCCGCGAAGTTCATCCTCGGCTTCGAGGGCGCAGCGGACGCCCCGGTGACGGTCGCCGTCGACCGGAGCATGCTCGCCGGGCTCGCGACGGTCGTCGAGCACGCCACGCGCGCGCTCGAGTCGTACGACCACGCGCGGGCGCTCGAGGTCTCCGAGACGTTCTTCTGGACGTTCTGCGACGACTACCTCGAGCTGGTCAAGGAGCGCGCCTACGGCGAGGCGAGCCCCGAGCAGGCCTCCGCGGTCGCCGCCCTGAAGACGGCGCTCAGCGTGCTCCTGCGCCTCTTCGCCCCGGTGATCCCGTACGCCGCCGAGGAGGCGTGGAGCTGGTCGAACGACGGCTCCGTGCACCGGGCAAGCTGGCCCGCGGTCGAGGAGCTCGCGGCGCGCGGCGACGCCGGCGTGGAGCTGCTCGAGCTCGCGAGCCTCGCGCTGACCGGCATCCGCCGCGCCAAGACCGACGCGAAGGCCTCGCAGAAGACGCCGGTTACCTCCGCGGTGATCGCCGCGCCCGCCGCGGCGACGGCCCTCCTCGCCTCGGCCGAGGGCGACCTGCGCGCGGTCGGCCGAATCGCCGACCTCGGATTCGCCGAGGCCGAGGAGCTCGCCGTCCGCGACATCGTGCTGGACACCCCGCAGGAGGAGGCCCGCGCATGACCGTGACCGTCCGGGAGGTCGCCGAGAACGACTTCTTCGGCTGGCTGCCGCTGTTCGACGCATACTGCGCGAGCCGCGGCCGTCAGCTGGACGACACCAAGGCACTGATCGTCTGGAGCTGGATCCAGGACCCGCGCAGCGCGCTGCGCGCCACGGTCGCCGCGGACGAGGCGGGCGACCTGGTCGGACTCGTGCACTACCACCCGGAGCCGCGCACGCTCGATGCGAGCATCGGCCTCGTCGTCGACGACCTGTTCGTCGCCGACGAGCACCGCCGCGGCGGCGTCGCCGCGGAACTGCTCGGACGCGTCCGGGCGATCGCCGGCGAGCTCCGCGCCACGCGGATCACCTGGGCGAACGACCCCGGCGACGCCGACGGCCTCCGCGTCTCGGAGGAGCTGGCTCGCCGCTCCCCCGCCATCGTCTTCGAAATGGACCTCTGATGCAGCTGGGTACGCGATGGGCCTTCGGCGACGAGCCGCCGCGATCCGTCCCGATGGAGCTCCGCCCCGGCATCCGGGCGGCGGAGGCCGACACGACCGATGGCGTCGGTCGCCACTGGACGCTGACCTGGCTCGAGGGCCGGCCCATCGCGGAGCTCGACGACGGGACGACGGTCACGCTCGAACGGCTCCCGGACGCGACGGACGAGGACGGCGCCGACGACGACTGGTGACCCGCCGGGCGCGTCGCGTCGCCCGCTCCGGGCGCGGAGCGGTCAGGCCCGGGCGACGACCTCGCCATGCGGCATGAGGAACCACCCGTCCGGATCGGCCGCCCAGCGGCGCCACGCGGCCGAGACGGCCTCGAGCTCGGCCCGGGACGAGTGCCCCGACTCGATCGCGTGCGCCGCGAAGGTGGACTCGAGCGCGCGCTCGGCCCAGTTCCCACCCCACCATTCGCGATCGTTGTCCGAGGCGAAGACCCAGACCGACCCCGTCGCCTGGAGGTCGCGGAACCCTGCCTCCCGGACCCACGACGTCAGGTGGCGGCCGGCGTTCCCGTCGCCGCCGTTCCAGCGCGTCACGGCCTCGTTGAGCTCGCGCCACCGCTCGAGCTCGGCCGACGCCGGACTCCAGATGACGCCGCCGTAGTCGACGTCGCGGACCGCCACCACGCCGCCCGGCCGCAGCACGCGGCGCGCCTCGCGAAGCGCGTCGACGGGTCGGGCGAGGTGCTGCAGGACCTGGTGGGCGTGGACCACGTCGAAGGAGTCGTCCTCGAAGGGCAGCGCGTACGCGTCGCCCGTGCGGAACTCCGCGTTCGGCACGCCCTCGCTCCGGGCGAGCCCGTTCGCACGTGCGACGACGTCCGCCGACGCGTCGACGCCGACCACCCGGCCCGGCCGCACGATGCGGGCGAGGTCGAGGCTGATCGTGCCCGGCCCGCTGCCGAGGTCGAGCACGGCGAGCCCCTCGCGGAGGTGCGGCACCAGGTAGGCCGCGGAGTTCGCGACCGTCCGCCACTCGTGCACGCGGAGCACGCTCTCGTGGTGTCCGTGGGTGTACGCGTCTCGGGGTGGAGCGGGTGTGCCGTGCATGCTCCGAGCCTATGCCCGGGCAGGCGACGAGGGAGGCCCCGGACGGGACCTCCCTCGCGCGATGTCGTGCGTCAGATCGCGAAGCCGAGCGCGCGCATCATGTCGCGCCCGTCGTCGGTGATCCGCTCCGGGCCCCACGGCGGCATCCACACCCAGTTGATGCGGAACCGCTCGACGGTGCCGTCCAGCGCCTCGGCGGTCTGCTCCTCGATGACGTCCGTCAACGGGCAGCCGGCGCTGGTCAGGGTCATGTTGACGACGAGCGCGTCGTGCTCGTCGTCCCAGTTCAGGTCGTAGATGAGCCCGAGGTCGACGATGTTGACGCCGAGCTCCGGGTCCACGACGTCCTTCAGCGCCTCGCTGATCTCGTCGTAGCGCTCGGGTGCGAGTGAGGTGACCATGTCGTCAGGATACGCCCGGTTACTGGGTCGCCGACTCGGCGACGTGGTAGCGGTCGTAGCCCTCCTCCTCGAGGCGGTCGGCCAGCTCGGGGCCGCCCTGCTCCGCGATCTTGCCCGCGACGAACACGTGCACGAAGTCTGGCTTGATGTAGCGGAGGATGCGCGTGTAGTGGGTGATCAGCAGGATGCCGAGCCCGGTGTTCTCGTGGGCGCGGTTGACGCCCTCCGAGACGACCTTGAGCGCGTCGACGTCGAGGCCCGAGTCGGTCTCGTCGAGCACCGCGAACTTCGGCTTGAGCAGCTCGAGCTGGAGGATCTCGTTGCGCTTCTTCTCGCCGCCCGAGAAGCCCTCGTTGACGTTGCGCTCGGCGAACGCGGCATCCATGCGGAGGTTCGCCATCGACTGGCGCACGTCCTTCAGCCAGCCGCGGATCGCCGGCGCCTCGCCGTCGATCGCGGTCTTCGCGGTCCGCAGGAAGTTGGTGACGGTGACGCCGGGGATCTCGACCGGGTACTGCATCGCGAGGAACATGCCGGCGCGGGCGCGCTCGTCGACGGACATCTCGAGGACGTCCTCGCCGTCGAGGAGGATCTCGCCCTCCACGACCGTGTACTTGGGGTGGCCGGCGATCGTGTAGGCGAGGGTGGACTTGCCGGAGCCGTTCGGGCCCATGATGGCGTGGATCTCGCCCTCGCGGATGGTCAGGTCGACGCCGCGGAGGATCTCGCGGGTGCCCTGGTCGGTCTCGACGTTGACGTGCAGGTTCTTGATCTCGAGCACGGACATGGTGATTCGGTGGTCTCTTTCGTTCGTGGCGGCCGCGCGGGCCGGATGTCGGTGAAGTCGGTGGTCAGACGGCGAGCTTCACCGTCGGGTCGATGAACACGCCCCCGTCGGTGATCTCGACCTGGTAGACGGGCACGGGCTCGTACGCGGGCAGCGTGAGCGGCTTGCCGGTGTGGAGCGAGAACTTGGAGCCGTGGGCCCAGCACTCGAGCGTGTCGTCCTCGACGAACCCCTCGGAGAGCGAGATGTCGCCGTGGGTGCAGGTGTCGCCGATGGCGAAGATGTCGCCGGCGGTGTCCTTCACGACGGCGATCGGGACGCCGTCGACGACGAACTTGCGGGCCTCGTTCTCGGCGAGGTCGTCGACCCCGCACACGCGCGTGGATGCCACGTCAGCTCCCCTGCAGTTCCGCTTCGAGCGCCAGGGTCAGGCGCTCCTCAAGCTCGGCGTCGCCGATCTGCTGCACGATCTCCGTGAGGAACCCGCGCACGACGAGGCGACGCGCCTCGTCCTCGGGGATGCCTCGGGCCTGGAGGTAGAACAGCTGCTCGTCGTCGAACCGGCCGGTCGCCGACGCGTGCCCGGCGCCCTCGATGTCGCCGGTCTCGATCTCGAGGTTCGGGACCGAGTCGGCACGCGTGCCGTCGGTGAGGACGAGGTTGCGGTTCTGCTCGTAGCTGTCGGTACCGGTCGCGGCATTGCCGATGAGCACGTCGCCGATCCACACGCTGCGCGCGCCCTCACCCTGCAGCGCGCCCTTGTAGGTCACGCGCGAGCGCGTGTGCGGGGCGTCGTGGTGGACGAAGACCTGCTGCTCGAGGTGCTGCCCCGCGTCGGAGAAGTACATGCCGAGCGCCTCGATGTCGCCGCCCTGCTCGGCGAGGTGGGTCGACGGGTTGACCCGCACGACCTTCCCGCCCAGCGAGACGACGATGTGCTTCAGCTTGGCGTCGCGCCCGATCCGGGCGAAGTGGCTCGCGAGGTGGACCGACTCGTCGGACCACTCCTGCAGCGAGACGACCGTGAGGTTCGCGCCCTCGCCGACGACGATCTCGACGTTCTCCGACAGGCGGGCATCGCCCGTGCCGCGGAGCACGACGAGCCCGCGGCTGTTCGGGGCGGCCTCGATCACGGTGTGCGCCGCACGCGGCGTCGCCCCGAGGCCCGAGCGGGTCACGGTGGCCGTCTTGGCCTCCTCGCCGGCGACCTCGATGAGGAGGGCCTTCTCGAAGCCCGACCAGGCATTCGCCGAGGCGCGCTCCTCGGGAATGCCGGCGCGCCCGATGCGGGCGTCGTCGCGCGGGATCCACGAGTGGGTCACGCCGTCGACCGGAGTCGACTCGACCTCGGCGCGCGAGCCGTCGAGCTCGCCGGAGGTGAGGTCGGCGAAGGCCGCGACCGGCGAGTACTTCCACTCGTGCTCACGGCCGGTGACGGCCTCGAACGCCGCGACATCCGTCGAGCGGAAGCGCTCGGAGCGCGTCTGGACCGGCACGACCGGCCCGTCGGAATGGGGGCGGAAGCCGTGCTGCTCCGCGGTGGGCATGGCGGTGCTCTGCATCGTCGTGCTCATCTGTCAGCCGACCGATCCTTCCATGCCCATCTCGATGAGCTTGTTGAGTTCCATCGCGTACTCCATGGGCAGCTCGCGGGCGATCGGCTCGATGAAGCCGCGCACGATCATCGCCATGGCCTCGTCCTCCGGCATGCCGCGCGACATGAGGTAGAACAGCTGCTCCTCGCTGACCTTCGAGACCGTGGCCTCGTGGCCGAGCTGGACGTCGTCGACGCGGATGTCGATCGCCGGGTAGGTGTCGGAACGCGAGATCGTATCGACGAGGAGGGCGTCGCAGCGCACGGTGTTCGCGGAGTGGTGCGCGTTGGCATCCACCCGCACCTCGCCGCGGTAGCCCGCCCGGCCGCCGCCGCGCGCGATCGACTTGGAGACGATCGACGACTGCGTGTACGGCGCCATGTGGATCATCTTCGCGCCGGCGTCCTGGTGCTGTCCCGGACCGGCGAAGGCGACCGACAGGGTCTCGCCCTTGGCGTGCTCGCCCATGAGGAAGATCGAGGGGTACTTCATCGTGACCTTGGAGCCGATGTTGCCGTCGACCCATTCCATGGTGGCGCCCTCGTGCGCCACCGCGCGCTTGGTGACGAGGTTGTAGACGTTGTTCGACCAGTTCTGGATCGTCGTGTAGCGCACGCGCGCGTTCTTCTTCACGATGATCTCGACGACGGCCGAGTGCAGCGAGTCGGACTTGTAGATCGGGGCGGTGCAGCCCTCGATGTAGTGGACGTAGCTGTCCTCGTCGGCGATGATCAGGGTCCGCTCGAACTGGCCCATGTTCTCGGTGTTGATCCGGAAGTAGGCCTGCAGCGGGATCTCGACGTGCACGCCCTTCGGGACGTAGACGAACGAGCCGCCCGACCAGACGGCGGTGTTCAGCGCGGCGAACTTGTTGTCGCCCGCGGGGATCACGGTGCCGAAGTACTCCTCGAAGAACTCGGGGTGCTCGCGCAGCGCGGTGTCGGTGTCGAGGAAGATGACGCCCTGCTCCTCGAGGTCCTCGCGGATCTGGTGGTAGACGACCTCGGACTCGTACTGGGCGGCGACGCCCGCGACGAGGCGCTGGCGCTCGGCCTCGGGGATGCCCAGGCGCTCGTACGTGTTGCGGATGTCCTCGGGGAGGTCCTCCCAGGTCTGGGCCTGCTTCTCGGTGGACCGGACGAAGTACTTGATGTTCTCGAAGTCGATCTCCGACAGGTCGGCGCCCCAGGACGGCATGGGCTTGCGGTCGAAGAGCTGCAGCCCGCGCATGCGTCGCTGCAGCATCCACTCGGGCTCGTCCTTCAGCCGTGAGATGTCGGCCACCACTTCGGGCGACAGGCCGCGGCGAGCGGATGCCCCGGCCACGTCGGAGTCGGACCAGCCGAACTCGTACGTGCCGAGCCCCTCCAACTCGGGGCGGTCGATGAGTACGTCCGTCATGCTCTCCCTCTTCTCCTCCCGCGTACCGGCTATCAGTCCGGCCCACCCCCGGCCTTCCGGTCGAGGTTCCGGTTCGGTCGTGGGGTGATGTGCGGGTGGCTTCGTCGCGAACCTACAATGGTGATGCTCCGCGCGCGAGAGCGCGCCGAGTCGCATCAACCAATCAAGTCTATAGGGTCGACCGGTTCCGAGGGCCCGACTCCCAGCGCCCTCCCACCGCGATCCGGATCAGGAAACACGAGCGTGAACCGCCTCATCGCGTGGCTGCCCGACCGCATCGACCGCCGCGTGCGCGTGGTCGCCTGGCTCTCCTTCCTCGCCCAGACCGTCATCATCGGCACGGGCGGCGCGGTGCGCCTGACCGGCTCGGGTCTCGGCTGCCCGACCTGGCCGCTCTGCACGCCCGAGTCGCTCGTGACGACGCCGGAGATGGGCATCCACGGCATGATCGAGTTCGGCAACCGACTGATGACCGGCGTCGTCGGGATCGTGGCCCTGCTCGTCATCGCCTCGATCTGGCGGCTCCGGAAGGAGCGGCGCGACCTCTGGACGCTCGGGCTGGTCGTGCTGCTCGGCATCATCGCGCAGGCGATCGTCGGCGGCATCACGGTCTGGACCGGCCTCAACCCGTTCATCGTCGGCTTCCACTACGTCGCCTCCCTCGTGCTCGTGTGCGTGACGGCCGCCTACCTCGTCCGCCTGGGCACCGCGACGGGCGCCCGCGTGCTCGCCGTCCCCCCGTGGTTCGCGATCCTCACGCACGTCACGACGGCGGTGCTCGCGATCTCGATCGCGTTCGGGGTGCTGACCACCGCGTCGGGCCCGCACTCCGGCGACGCCGACGCGGGTCGCACCGGCTTCAACGCCGAGCTCCTCGAGCACGTGCACGCGTGGCCGGGGTACGCGCTGTTCGCGCTCACGGTGGTGCTCGCCGTCGCCGCGTGGCGACTCCGGCTGCCGGTCGCGCGCTGGGTGCTCGCCCTGCTGGCGGTCGAGCTCGTCCAGATCGCGGTCGGGCTCTACCAGGCCCGGAACGGGCTGCCCCCGCTCGCGGTCGGCGTCCACATGGTCCTCGCGGCGCTGACGGCGGCGACGATGACGGTCGTGGTGCTGAGGCTCAAGCGCCCCGCGACGACGGATGCCGCGTCCGACGCGTCGGCCGTGGCGGCATCCGCTCGCTGAGCCGCCCGTCACCTCGCGGCGCCGCCGCCGTCCCGGTGGGCGCCATCCTCCGTGCCGTTGCCGTCGCCGTCGTGCTGGTCGAGCCGGTGCACCAGCCGGGCCAGTTCGACGCGGTTCGCCGAGCCGGTCTTGTCGAGCAGGTGCGAGACGTGCGTGGAGACCGTCTTCTCGCTGATGACGAGTGACCGGGCGATCTCCGAGTAGGTGCGCCCGACCGCGATGAGGGCGAGGACCTCGCGCTCCCGGTCGGTGAGGCCCGGCACGACCGGCGTCGGCTCCGGCATCGCCCGATCCGGTTCCTCGACGGGCACGCGCGCTCGCCGCGCGAGGTCGAGCAGCTCGCCCTCGACCGGCCGCGCGCGGAGACGCCGCGCGAGCGCGAGACCCGACCGCAGCATCTCGGCGCCGGCCGCCCGATCTCCACCCCGCCCGAGGAGCGCTTCGGCTGCTCGCCAGCGGGCGTACGCCTCCTCCCATGGAAGGCGCGCGCTCACGCACTGGGCCGCCGCGAGCGACCACGCATCGGCGGCACCGGGCTCCGCGCGGGCGCGGGCGCACTCCGCGGCGTACAGGCCGTCGAGCGCCGCGTCCTGCCGACGCACGAGCTCCGTCGCCGTGCCCACGTCCTCGATGATGTGCGGGAAGCGTTCCACCAGCGCATCCAGGCGGTCGAGGACCTCGTCGACGGGGTCGCCCGCGTCGCGCGCGGACTGCGCCTCGTCGGCGAGGGCGCGGGCGGCGAACGGCATGAGCCATTCGGCCATCGTCGGCGCCACCCCTCGTTCCACGGCGCCCTCGAGCGCGGCGTCGTACGCCCCGGCGGGGTCGCCCAGCGCGAGCCGGACCTCCGCGCGCACCGCGTCGTACTCGAGCGGCAGGAACGCCGACCCGTCGACGACGAGCTCCTCGACGCGCAGCAGGTGCGCCTCCGCCTCGCGCAGCTGCCCCTGGAGTGCGGCGAGCCGCGCCGCGGCCAGGCGGGCCTCGACGTCACCGAGCGGGCCGGGATCGGACCCGAGCGCGACGCGGAGCCGCTCGTCGGCCTCGCGCCATCCGCCACTGGCCAGGTGCGAGTTGGCCTCGGCGGCCGACAGCCACGCGACGTACGGATGCGGTCCACCGTTGGCCTCGAGTTCCTTCCTGCGGTCCCCGATCCGGGCGGCGTACTCCGCGCTCGCCCACGTCTCGATCGCGTTCGCCTCCCAGAGGGCGGCGTGGACGTACCCGAACCAGTCGCGCGCCTGCAGCGCAGGGGCCATCGCCTCGCGACCGAAGCCGGCGGCGGCGACGACGTCACCGGCGAGGGTCGCCGACATCGACGCCACGCTCAGCGCGAACGAGAGCGCCCTCGGATCGCCGGCGGAGCGCGCGCGAACCAAGGCCGTCGCCGCGCGAGCTCCCGCAGAGGTCGCGCCGTGCCAGAGCTCCGTCTGGGCCAGCTCCGCCGAGGCGAGCGCATACTCGGGGCTGGCGAGGTCGGCCGACGCGAGTCGCACCGCGTCCTCCATCTCCGGCACCTCCGCGAACGCCAGCCCTCGCATGAACCGGAGGTGCATCCGACGCACCAGGAGCGCCGCCGCCCGGAGCGGATCGGCTTCCCCATCGATGCGGTCGAGGAGCAGGTCCACCGCCTCGAGCTCCTCCGCGGTGGCACCGGCCACCTCGGCCGCGCGGATGAGTCGCCCGAGGAGTTCGTCCATCGACCGCTCGTCTCCGGGCAGCTGGGCGCGGAGGTCGACGCCGCGCCGGAGCAGCCGCAGTTCCTCCGCCGTGCCCGAAGCCGCTCGCGCGGCGCTCGCCGCGCGCAAGGCCCAGTCGAGAGCGGACCTCGCCTCCCCCGAGCGGTAGCGGTGGTCGGCGACCGCCACGGCCGTCGCCACGGAGGTTTCCGCGCCGCCCGCGGCCTCGATGGCGTCCGCGAAGCGGCGGTGCCACTCGCGCCGCTCGTCCGCGCCGAGCGTCGCCTCGAGCGCCTCGGCACCCAGCGGATGGTGGAACCAGAACCCGCCGTCGTCGAGCAGGTCGAGCGTTCCGGCGCCGACCGCCTCGAGCAGGAGCGATCGCGTCGCCGCGACATCCGCCTCGCCCGCCACCGCTGCGAGGTCGTCGGCCCGCATCGCCCGGCCGCCGACCGCGAGCACCGTCGCGAGCTGCCTGGTCGGCTCGGAGAGCCGGTACCAGGACTGCAGGACCGCCGACCTGAGGTCGGCCGGGAAGGACGCGGGCACGGCTCGCGCGCCCGGAGGCAGCCCGGTGACGAGCAGCCGCGTGAAGTAGGGGTTGCCCCGGCTGTGGGCCTGCACGTCGTCGATCAGCGACTGGTGCGGCGAGGTGCCGAGCACGGCCTGGAGTTGCGCGGCCGTGCCCGCGCGATCCAGCGGGCCGAGTTCGAGCTCGGTCGTCCGGGGAAGGCGGCGGACGTCCGCGAGCCAGCGCTGCAGCGGATGGCCGAGGCCGACCTCTCCGGCGCGCAGCGTGACGACGATCGCGAGGCGGCGCGCGGCCGGCCCGGCCACGGCGTACATGAGCGTGTCGAGCGTGCTGCGATCGGCCCACTGCACGTCGTCGACGACCAGCGTGAGCGCTCGCCGCTCGCACTGCTCGTCCAGCCAGGCATCGAAGCGCACGGCGAAGTCGCGCCCCTCCCCGTCGACCGCGGCGATCGGCGGCGCGACCAGCCGGGGGTTCGCGCGGAGCGCGGAGCGGATCGGCAGGAACGGGATCGACATCGAGGTGAGCGGCAGGCACGCGCCGAACAGGGCCTCGCCATCCGACTGCCGGAGCGCGCACGCCGCCGCGACGAGCGCGGTCTTGCCGGCGCCGGCATCCCCCGAGACGACAAGGGTCTGCGCCTCCTCGCCCCATGCCCGGTCGAGGAGTCCCCCCACGGTGTCGAGCTCCCGCTCGCGGCCGACCAACTGCGGCCCGGCGGTCGCGGCTGGCACGACCACCCGACCAGTCTGGCATCGACACGGCCGGGGATCAGGTCTTTCGTCATCCATCTCAGGACTGGGACCCGATCCGGGAGGGCCGACGGGAGCGCATGGTCGTGGGTGTCGACGATGTCGACGCCATCCCGGAAGGACACGATCATGCGCATCACCACCACCGCCATCACCACCTCGGCGCTGGTCGCCTCGGCGGCCGCGCTCCTCACGGCCATCGCCGCCGCCCCAGCGGTCGCCCGTCCCGAGCCCGGACCGGAACCGGCGCCGGCGGTCGTCGCCGTCGAGCGGGCGGACGCTCCGGTGTGCCTGCTCGAACGCATCGACGCCCAGTTCGTCCGGTGCGACGACCTCACCGGCGCGGGCGTCCCCGCCCCGTCCTGGATCCCGGAACAGGACTGACACCCCGACGCGGGCACGCTCGGAGGCCACGGGGTGGAGCCTCCGAGCGCGTTCGCGTCGGCGCGGCGCAGGTCGGCGCGGCAGGGATCGTCGTGTCGTGGGCGTCGCGCGGGCCGCGCTAACGTCGGCAGCGCGATCGACGACCGAACGGAGTTCCATGCTGCACCTGCACCACGTCCAGGTCGCCTGTCCCGTGGACGGCGAGGACGGCGCCCGCCGCTTCTACGGCGACGGTCTCGGTCTGGACGAAGTGCCGAAGCCCGCCGACCTCGCCGGGCGCGGCGGATGCTGGTTCCGGGCGTTCGACGTGGCCTCGGCTGTCACGGCCGAGGTCCACGTCGGCGTCGAGGAGCCGTTCGCGCCGGCCCGGAAGGCGCATCCGGCATTCGTCGTCGAATCGCCAGCCGAACTCGATCGGGTCGCCGAGCGCCTCGAGCGACTCGGCTTCGACGTGGACCGGACCGATCGGCACACGTTCGCCGGCCACCTCAGGTTCCGCACTCGGGACGCCGCGGGCAATCGCGTCGAGGTGCTCAGCCCGCTGCGGTGAGCGCGCCGTCCCGGACGCGGCCCGCCCGCCGGCGTGCACTCGGGCGGCGTGCTGCGACCCTAGAACGGCAGCAGCGGGTCGATGCCGACCGCGAGGAAGAGCAGCGAGAGGTACACGATCGAGCCGTGGAAGACGCGCATCGGCGAGACGTCCTCGCCGCGGATCGCGAGCGAGTAGAGCCGGTGGCACTCGCCGACGAACCAGGCGCCGGACACGATCGCGACGCTCGTGTAGAGCAGCCCCATGCCGGCCACCGGGATCAGCAGCAGCGACGCGGCGACGGTGGCCCACGCGTAGAGGATGACCTGGAGGCCGACCTGCGCGCGGCCGCGGACCACCGCGAGCATCGGCACCCCGGCCGCCGCGTAGTCGTCCTTGTACTTCATCGACAGCGGCCAGTAGTGCGGCGGCGTCCACAGGAAGATGATCAGGAAGAGGATGAACGGCGCCCAGCTGAGGCTCTCGGTCACGGCGGCCCAGCCGATGAGCACGGGCATGCAGCCGGCGACGCCGCCCCACACGATGTTCTGCGCGGTCCGGCGCTTGAGGATCAGGCTGTAGAAGACCACGTAGAGCAGGATCGCGCCGAGCGAGAGCAGCGCGGCGAGCCAGTTCGTGAACACCCAGAGCCAGGCGATGGATGCGGCGCCGAGGGCCCACGCGAACACCAGGGCCTCGCGATCGGTCAGCTCGCCGGTCACCAGCGGGCGCCCCTTCGTGCGCTTCATGACGCGATCGATGTCGCGATCGATGTAGCAGTTGAACGCGCCGGCGGAGCCCGCGCTCATGGCGCCGCCGATGAGCGTGGCGACGACGAGCCAGAGGCTCGGCAGCCCGTCGGCGGCGAGGACCATGGTCGGCGCCGTGACGACGAGCAGCAGCTCGATCACCCGTGGCTTGGTGAGGGCGACGTACGCGGCGACCTTCCGTCGCACGCTCGTCGTCCGTCGAGCTTCACGGATGGTCGGCGCGGCCTGCATTCTTTCCTCTTCCGGGCGCGCGCCGACGAAGCGGGGGCGCGCGCATCCGGAATGATTCTAGGGCATGGCGCCCCCACCGGACGGACGCGTCAAGCCCCGTCATACGGCGCCCCGCACTCCATATACTGAGGTGAGCGCGCCCGGTGCGCGGATTCGACGTGCAACTCCACCTGACGCATGACCGGATCGGTCCCGGGCTCCACCGCGCCGTCGCGTTTCCCGGCGGGTCCGGGGCCGAATGGAGAGGCCCCCGACGCCGTCACGACCGGAAGGAACAGCAACCCGTGGCAACTCTGCACTGGGACCCCATCGACGATCGCGCGGTCGACACGGCGCGCGTGCTCGCCGCCGATGCCGTGGAGAAGGTCGGCAACGGCCACCCCGGCACGGCGATGAGCCTCGCCCCCGTCGCCTACCTCCTCTTCCAGAAGGTGATGCGGCGCGACCCCGCCGACCACGACTGGCTGGGCCGCGACCGGTTCATCCTGTCGGCCGGCCACAGCTCGCTCACGCAGTACGTGCAGCTCTATCTCGCCGGCGACGGTCTCGAGCTGTCCGACCTCGAGGCGCTGCGCACGTGGGGGTCGAAGACGCCCGGCCACCCCGAGTACGGCCACACGGCCGGCATCGAGATCACGACCGGCCCGCTCGGCCAGGGCCTGGCTTCGGCCGTCGGCTTCGCCTACGCCTCGCGCTACGAGCGCGGCCTCTTCGACCCCGACGCGCCCGCCGGCGAGAGCCCCTTCGACCACCACGTCTACGTGATCGCCTCCGACGGCGACCTCGAGGAGGGCGTGACCAGCGAGGCATCCTCGCTCGCGGGCCACCAGCAGCTCGGCAACCTCGTCGTCATCTACGACTCGAACCAGATCTCGATCGAGGACGACACCGACATCGCCTTCACCGAGGACGTCGCCAAGCGCTACGAGGCCTACGGATGGCACGTGCAGACGGTCGACTGGAAGAAGTCGGGCGAGTACGTCGAGGACGTGCCCGAGCTCGACCGGGCGATCGAGGCGGCGAAGGCCGAGACCGGCAAGCCGTCCATCATCGTCCTGAAGACGATCATCGGCTGGCCCGCGCCCAACAAGCAGAACACCGGCAAGATCCACGGCTCCGCGCTCGGCGCCGACGAGCTCGCCGCGACCAAGGATGTGCTGGGCTTCGACCCCGCGCAGAGCTTCGTCGTCGCGGACGAGGTCATCGAGCGCACGCGCGGCAACGCGCGCGACCGCGCCGTCGAGGCCAAGCAGGCCTGGCAGGCCTCGTTCGACGCGTGGGCGTCGGCGAACCCCGAGCGGAAGGCGCTGCTCGACCGGCTCGAGGCCGGCGAGTTGCCCGAGGGCCTCGAGGACGCGCTCCCCGTGTTCGAGCCCGGCAAGGACGTCTCGACGCGCGCCGCGTCCGGCAAGGCCATCAACGCGCTCGCCGCGCACCTGCCCGAGCTCTGGGGCGGGTCCGCCGACCTCGCCGAGTCGAACCTCACCACGATCAACGGCGCGCCGTCGTTCATCCCGGCCGAGCACTCGACCCACGAGTTCCCCGGCAACCCGTACGGTCGCGTGCTCCACTTCGGCATCCGCGAGCACGCCATGGGCGCCATCCTGAACGGCATCGTGCTGCACGGACCGACCCGCGCCTTCGGCGGCACGTTCCTGATCTTCAGCGATTACATGCGCCCCGCGGTCCGACTCGCGGCACTCATGCAGATCCCGTCGATCTTCGTCTGGACGCACGACTCCGTCGCGCTCGGCGAGGACGGCCCGACGCACCAGCCGATCGAGCAGCTCAGCGCCCTGCGCGCCATCCCGCACCTGTCGGTCGTGCGTCCGGCGGACGCGAACGAGACCGCCTGGGCGTGGCTGGAGATCGTCAGGCGCCGCGGAGGCCCCGCCGGCATCGCGCTGACCCGCCAGAACGTCCCCGTCTTCGAGCGCGGCGACGGCGAGGCCTCCGGCGACACGCTCGCCGCAGCGTCGAACGTCGCGAAGGGCGCCTACGTCCTCGCCGAGGCCGCCTCGGGCACGCCCGACGTGATCCTCATCGCGACCGGATCCGAGGTGCAGGTCGCCCTCGCCGCGCGCGAGCAGCTCGCCGCGGAGGGCGTCGCCGCGCGCGTCGTGTCCGCGCCGAGCCTCGAGTGGTTCGAGGAGCAGCCTGCGGAGTACCGGGAGTCGGTGCTGCCGTCGTCGGTGACCGCGCGCGTGAGCGTCGAGGCGGGCCTCGCGCTCAGCTGGTACCGCTACCTCGGCAACCGCGGCCGCGCCGTGTCCATCGAGCACTTCGGTGCGTCCGCCGACTACAAGACCCTGTTCCGCGAGTTCGGCATCACGGCGGAGCACGTCGTCGCCGCCGCGAAGGAATCGCTCGCGTCGAACTGACCGGGCACGAAGGAGACCATCACCATGAGCACGACCCCCACCGCCGCCCTCTCGGAGGCCGGCGTCAGCATCTGGCTCGACGACCTGTCGCGCGAGCGCATCACGTCCGGCGGCCTCGAGCGCCTCATCGCCGAGCGGAACGTCGTCGGCGTGACCACCAACCCGACGATCTTCGCCGGCGCGCTCGCCAACGGCGACGCGTACCGCGACCAGGTCGCCGCACTCGCCGCCGACGGCGCCGACGTCGACCGCGCCGTGTTCGAGATCACGACGGACGACGTCCGCGACGCCGCCGACCACTTCCGCCCGATCTACGACCGCAGCGGCGGCTACGACGGGCGCGTCTCCATCGAGGTCGCACCCGGCCTCGCCCGGGAGACCGAGGAGACCATCGCGGAGGCGCACCGCCTCTGGGACAAGGTCGACCGGCCGAACGTCATGATCAAGATCCCCGCGACGCGCGAGGGCCTGCCCGCGATCACCTCGGCGATCTCGGCCGGCATCAGCGTGAACGTGACGCTCATCTTCAGCCTCGACCGGTACCGCGAGGTCATCGACGCCTACCTCACGGGCCTCGAGCAGGCCAAGGCCGCCGGGATCGACCTCTCGACGATCCACTCGGTCGCGTCGTTCTTCGTCTCGCGCGTGGACACCGAGATCGACAAGCGGCTCGAGGCCATCGGCACGCCCGAGGCGCTCGCCCTCAAGGGTCGGGCCGGGGTCGCGAACGCGCGCCTCGCGTACGAGCTGTACCAGCAGCAGTTCGGCGCGCCCCGCGCCGCCGCGCTGCTCGAGGCCGGCGCGAACCACCAGCGCCCGCTCTGGGCCTCGACCGGCGTGAAGGACCCGTCGCTGCCCGACACGCTCTACGTGACCGAGCTCGTCGCGCGCGGCGTCGTGAACACGATGCCCGAGAAGACGCTCGAAGCCACCTTCGACCACGGCGTGGTCGAAGGCGACACGATCACCGGCGCGTTCGCCGAGGCGGGTCGCGTGCTCGACGCGCTCGCGAGCGTGGGCGTGGACTACGACGACGTCACGCAGGTCCTCGAGAACGAGGGCGTCGACAAGTTCGTCGTCTCCTGGAACGAGCTCCTCGACACCGTGCGCGGCGCCCTGGAGGCGGCTCGGTGAATGCCCGGATCTCCGTGAGCGGCCCTCCGGCCGCCGCGGTGCGCCGCGTCGTGCCCGCGCTCGTGGCCGACCGGATCGCGACGGGCATCACCGGGCTCGACGCCGCCCTGTGGGGACCGGATGCGGAGGCGGAGGCCTCCAAGCGACTCGCCTGGACCGAGGCCGTCGCCGTGTCCCGGCCGCTGGTGCCGGAGATCGTCGCACTTCGCGACGAGCTCCGCGCCCGCGGGGTCGACCACGTCGTACTCGCCGGCATGGGCGGGTCGTCGCTGGCCCCGGAGGTGATCGCGCGGACGGCGCGTGCGCACCTCACCGTGCTCGACTCGACCGAACCCGGCCAGGTGCGCGCGGCGCTCGCGGACCGGCTCGAGCGGACGGTGCTCGTCGTCTCGTCGAAGTCGGGCTCGACCGTCGAGACCGACTCGCAGCGGCGCGCGTACGAGCAGGCGTTCGCCGATGCCGGGATCGACCCCGCCACGCGGATCGTCGTGGTCACCGACCCCGGCTCCCCGCTCGAGGCATCGGCCCGCGAGGCGGGCTACCGGGTCTTCACCGCCGACCCTGAGGTGGGCGGCCGCTACTCGGCGCTCACGGCCTTCGGCCTGGTGCCCACCGGCCTCGCGGGCGTCGACCTGGGGGAGCTCCTCGACGAGGCGCAGGCCATCGAACTCGCCCTCGCGGTCGACGCGCCGGACAACCCCGGCCTCGTCCTCGGCGCGGCCATCGCCGCGACCGAGCCGCGACGCGACAAGCTCGCGATCGTGGCGGACGGCACCCACCTCGTCGGCTTCGGAGACTGGGCGGAGCAGCTGATCGCGGAGTCGACGGGCAAGGACGGCACGGGCATCCTTCCGGTCGTCCTCCCGCCGGAGGCGCCCGAGCTCGCCGAGCGACCGGCCGACCTCCAGGTCGTCCGCCTCGTGGACGACGCCGGCGCCGACCTCTTCGTCGACCGCACCGACGGCGAGATCCGCGTGTCGGGCACCCTCGGCGCGCAGTTCCTCGTGTGGGAGTACGCGACCGCGGTCGCCGGTCGCCTGCTGGGCATCAACCCGTTCGACCAGCCCGACGTCGAGTCGGCCAAGGTCGCCGCGCGCGGGCTGCTCGAGGCGCGACCCGAGCCGTCGCCGGCCGCGTTCGTCGCCGACGGGATCGAGGTCCGCGGCACGCCCGACGTGATCGGCGCCGCGAGCGACCTCGCGTCGGCGATCGAGGTGCTCCTCGAGGAGGTGGCCGGCGACGGCTACCTCGCCGTGCAGGCGTACGTCGACCGGGTCGCGCACCCGGAGTTCGCCGACCTCCGCGACCTGCTCGCCGCACGCAGCGGCCGCCCGGTCACGTTCGGTTGGGGACCACGGTTCCTGCACTCGACCGGTCAGTACCACAAGGGCGGCCCCGCGAACGGCGTGTTCCTGCAACTGGTGCAGCGGCCGCTCGACGACCTCGCGATCCCCGGCCGGCCGTTCACCTTCGGCGAGCTGATCGCCGCCCAGGCCTCGGGCGACGCCGCCGTGCTCGCCGAGCACGGGCGCCCGGTCCTCACCCTCACCCTCTCCGACCCCCGCGCCGACCTCGCAGCCCTCCGCGGCGCCATCGACTGAGCAGGAGACCAGATGCATCCGGTCGAGATCACCGCGACGCAGAACCCGCTGCGCTCGCCCAAGGACTACCGCCTCAACCGCATCGCCGGCCCGTCCAGCCTGATCATCTTCGGCGTGACGGGCGACCTGTCGCGCAAGAAGCTGATGCCGGCCGTGTACGACCTCGCGAACCGCGGCCTCCTGCCGCCGGGCTTCGCCCTCGTCGGCTTCGCCCGGCGCGACTGGGAGGACCAGGACTTCGCGAAGGTCGTGCACGACTCGGTCAAGCAGTACGCCCGCACCGAGTTCCGCGAGGACGTGTGGCAGCAGCTCGCCCACGGCATCCGCTTCGTCCAGGGCACGTTCGACGACGACGCGGCGTTCGAGCGCCTGCGGCACACCGTCGAGGCGCTGGACCGCGAACGCGGGACCATGGGCAACCACGCGTTCTACCTGTCGATCCCGCCGAAGTCCTTCCCGCAGGTGACGGAGCAGCTCAAGCGCTCGGGCCTGACGGAGCAGCGGGACGGCAAGTGGCGACGCGTCGTCATCGAGAAGCCGTTCGGGTCCGACCTGAAGTCGGCGATCGAGCTGAACGACGTGGTCGCGTCGGTGTTCCCGCCCGACTCGGTGTTCCGCATCGACCACTACCTCGGCAAGGAGACCGTCCAGAACATCCTCGCCCTGCGGTTCGCGAACCAGCTCTACGAGCCGATCTGGAACGCGAACTTCGTCGACCACGTCCAGGTCACGATGGCCGAGGACATCGGCGTCGGCGGCCGGGCGGGGTACTACGACGGCATCGGCGCGGCGCGCGACGTCATCCAGAACCACCTGCTGCAGCTGCTGGCACTCACCGCGATGGAGGAGCCGATCTCGTTCGACGCCGCCGACCTGCGCGCCGAGAAGGAGAAGATCCTCCGCGCCGTGCGGCTCCCCGAGGACCTCGCCGCCGCCACCGCTCGCGGGCAGTACTCGGGGGGATGGCAGGGCGGCGAGAAGGTCGTCGGATTCCTCGACGAGGACGGGATGAACCCGGACTCGACGACGGAGACCTACGCCGCCATGAAGCTGCTCATCGGCACCCGCCGGTGGGCCGGTGTGCCGTTCTACCTCCGTGCCGGCAAGCGGCTCGGCCGACGCGTCACCGAGATCGCGGTCGTCTTCAAGCGCGCGCCCCAGCAGGTGTTCGCGGACAGCCAGACCTCGCAGCTCGGACAGAACGCCCTCGTGATCCGCGTGCAGCCCGATGAGGGCGTCACCATCCGGTTCGGCTCGAAGGTGCCGGGCGCCGGCATGCAGGTGCGCGACGTCACGATGGACTTCGGCTACGGCCACGCGTTCACCGAGGCGAGCCCCGAGGCGTACGAGCGCCTCATCCTCGACGTGCTCCTCGGAGACCCGCCCCTCTTCCCCCGACAGGAGGAGGTCGAGCTGTCCTGGAAGATCCTCGACCCCATCGAGCGGTTCTGGGCCACGCAGGGCCGCCCCGAGCAGTACAAGCCCGGTTCGTGGGGCCCGGCCTCGGCCGACGAGCTCCTCGCCCGTGACGGACGCACCTGGAGGCGCCCATGATCGTCGAACTTCCCGACACGACGACGAGCCAGATCTCGAAGGTGCTCGTCAAGATCCGCGAGGAGGGCGGCGCCGTCGCGCTCGGCCGCGTGCTCACCCTCGTCATCGCGACCGCCAAGGACGGCGAGGAGGAGGCCATCGAGGCGGCGAACGACGCCTCGCGCGAGCACCCGATGCGCGTCATCGTGCTCTCCACCGAACCGGACGAGGCCGAGGAGGGCGTGAGCCGGCTCGACGCGGAGATCCGCGTCGGCGGCGACGCCGGGGCGAGCGAGGTCATCGTGCTGCGCGCCCGCGGCGACGCCGCGGAGGACGAGCAGAGCCTCGTCATGGGGCTCCTCCTGCCGGATGCGCCGGTCGTCACGTGGTGGCCGGGCAGCTCGCCGGAGGTGCCGGGCGACTCGCCGCTCGGCCGCATCGCGCAGTGCCGGATCACGGATGCCTCGACGCAGCCCGATCCGCAGGCCGCGCTCGAGCACCTCGCCCGCAGCTACCGTCCCGGTGACGCGGACTTCGCGTGGACGCGCCTCACGCTCTGGCGCGCCCAGCTCGCGGCGGTCCTCGACCAGCCGCCGTACGAGCCCGTGACGACCGTCCGCGTGACCGGGTCGATCGACTCCCCCTCGACGACGCTGCTCGCGGCCTGGCTGTCGATGCAGCTCGGCGCCTCGACGGACTGCACGCTCACCGGCCTCGAGCACGGGTCGCACGGGATCCGCGGCGTCTACCTCGGCCGCGCGACCGGCACCATCGAGCTGGTGCGCGACGTCCCCGGCGTCGCCACGCTCCGCCAGCCCGGGCAGCCCGTCCACGACGTCGCACTCCCCCGGCGCAGCCTCCGCGACTGCCTCGCCGACGAGCTGCGACGGCTCGACCCCGACGAACTGTACGGTGAGGTGATCACCAGCGGCCTCGGCCTGCTCCCGGAGCGCCGGACCGTCGACGACGAAGGAGTCACTGCATGACGAACGAGCGGCGCGTGCTCGTCCACCCCGACAAGTCCGCCCTGGCGGGATCTGTCGCCGCGCGGTTCATCACGAAGGTGCTGGACCTGCTCGACGTGCAGGAGACCGTGCACGTGGTGCTGACGGGCGGGTCGATGGGCGGCGCCGTCCTCGAAGCCGTCCGGAACTCCCCCGCGCACACGTCGATCGACTGGTCGCGCGTGCACTTCTGGTGGGGCGACGAGCGCTGGGTGCCGGACGGCGACGCCGAGCGGAACGACCGTCAGTCGCGGGAGGCGCTGCTCGACTCGCTCGACCTGCCCGAGGGACACGTCCACCCCTTCCCGGCATCGGACTCGGGCCTCTCGCTCGACGACGCAGCGACCGCGTACGCGAACGAGCTGGCGCGCTTCGGGATGGACGGGCTGCCGCATCCGGTGTTCGACATCGTCTTCCTCGGCGTCGGTCCGGACGGCCACATCGCCTCGCTGTTCCCGCACCGCTCCGGCATCCAGGTCGTCGACCGCCCCGTCATCGCGGTGCGCCAGTCGCCGAAGCCGCCGCCCGAACGCCTCAGCCTGACCCGGCCCGTCATCAACGCGTCGCAGCGCGTCTGGCTGGTCCTCGCCGGGGCCGACAAGGCCTCGGCGCTCGGCCTGGCGCTCGCGGGCGCGAGCCGCGACGAGGTGCCCGTGGCCGGCATCAAGGGCCGGCGACGCACGGTGTTCTTCGTGGACCGCGACGCGGCCGCCGAGGTGCCCGAGGCGCTCATCGCTCGCGACTACTGACCACCCACGGGTCCGACGTGCGTCGGACCCGCGAACGACGAAGGGCCGCCCCGAGGGGCGGCCCTTCGTCGTTCGCGCGAGTGCGTCAGTCCTGCGTCGCGGTGCCCCGACGGGCGCGCAGCTGCTGCAGCGCCTCCTCGAGGAGTGCGGCGGCCTCCTCCTCGGTGCGCCGCTCCTTCACGTAGGCGAGGTGCGTCTTGTACGGCTCGGTCTTCGACACGGCCGGCGGGTTCTCCTTGTCGCGGCCGGCCGGCAGGCCGGTCGACGGGCTGTCGATGACGTCGGGGATCTCCTCCTCGGGGAGGTTCGCCGCGAAGTACCGGACCGTCTCGTTGCCCTGGGCGTCCCAGTAGCTCACCGCGACGCGATCGGCGTGGAAGCCGCGGTCCTGCTCGCCCATCGGTCCCGAACCGACCCGCGAGCCGCGGATCGCACTGTTTCCAGAAACCACGTTGCCTTCGCCCCCGTCAGATTCCGGCGTCGAACTTCGTGATGAGCCCGAGCACGACGATGCACGTGACCCAGACGAGTCCGAGGATGATCGTGATGCGGTTGAGGTTGCGCTCCGCAACGCCCGAGGCACCGAGGCTGGACGTCATGCCGCCGCCGAACATGTCGGACAGGCCGCCGCCGCGGCCCTTGTGCAGCAGGATCAGGAGCGTGAGCAGGATGCTCGTGAGGCCGAGCAGGACCTGCAGGACGACCTGGAGAATCTCCACGGTGAAACCTTTCCGGGCATGCGGGGTTGTCGATGCCGCTGAACGAGTATAGCCGCCGCGTCGTCCGGCCCGCGTGCGGGCGGGCCGGACGACGCGGCGGCGGAGGGGTGCCGGGGTCAGGCCCCCACGTGCTTCTTGAAGCGCACGATGCTGGAGAACTCGTCGAGGTCGAGGCTCGCCCCGCCGACGAGCGCGCCGTCGACGTCGGGCTCGCGCATGAACGCCGCGATGTTCGCGGCCTTCACGGACCCGCCGTAGAGGATGCGGGTCGCCGCGGCGAGCTCGTCGCCGGCGATCTCGGCGAGCACGGCCCGGAGTGCGGCGGCCACCTGCTGGGCCTGCTCCGGCGTGGCCGCCTGGCCCGAGCCGATCGCCCAGACCGGCTCGTACGCCACCACGAGGCCCTTCGAGACGTCGACGCCCTCGAGGGCCGCGCGGAGCTGCGCGACCGGCACGGCGCTCGCACCGTGCTGCTCGAGGTCCTCGGCGGTCTCGCCGACGCAGAGCACGGGCACCAGGCCGTGCCGGTGCGCAGCCTGGACCTTCGCTCCGACGACCTCGTCGGTCTCGGCGTGCATCGTCCGACGCTCCGAGTGGCCGATGATCACGTACGCGCAGTCGAGCTTCGCGAGGAACGCGCCGGACACCTCGCCGGTGTACGCACCGGAGTCCTTCGCCGAGAGGTCCTGGGCACCGTACTTCACGGCCAGGTCGTCGGCGGCGACGAGCGTCTGCACCGAGCGCAGGTCGGTGAACGGCGGGAAGACCGCGACCTCCGCGTCGGCCGCGTCGTGCTTCGCGTCGGCGAGGTTCCACGCGAGCTTCTGCACGAACGCGATCGCCTGGAGGTGGTCCAGGTTCATCTTCCAGTTGCCCGCGATGAACGGGGTGCGGGTCACTGCCATCCGAGGACCTCCAGTCCGGGGAGTTTCTTGCCTTCGAGGAATTCCAGGCTCGCGCCGCCGCCCGTCGAGATGTGCCCGAAGGCGGCCTCGTCGAATCCGAGCTGCCGCACGGCCGCGGCGGAGTCGCCGCCCCCCACCACGCTGAGCCCGTCGACCTCGGTGAGGGCGGACGCCACGGCGCGGGTGCCGTCGGCGAACGGCGCCAGTTCGAACACGCCCATCGGGCCGTTCCAGAACACCGTCTTCGCGCCGCGGACGCGGTCCGCGAAGGCCACCGACGTCTCGGGACCGATGTCGAGCCCGAGGCCGGACGCGCCGAACGGCGTCTCCTCGATCGCATCGGCCGCGGCGACCACGTGGTCGGCCTCGGCGGAGAACGCCGCGGCGACCACGACATCCGTCGGCAGCACGATGTCGACGCCGCGCTCCGCGGCATCCGCGAGGTAGCCCCTCACGGTGTCGAGCTGGTCGGCCTCGAGCAGGCTCGACCCGACCTTGTGGCCCTGCGCGGCGAGGAAGGTGAACAGCATGCCGCCGCCGATGAGCAGCGCGTCCACGCGCGGGAGCAGGTGCTCGATGACGCCCAGCTTGTCGGACACCTTCGAGCCGCCGAGCACGACGACGTACGGTCGCTCGGGGTTCTCGGTGAGGCGGTCGAGCACCTCGAGCTCCTCGGCGATCAGCAGCCCTGCGGCACTGGGCCGGAGCTGCTCGAGCTCGTAGACGCTGGCCTGCTTGCGGTGCACCACGCCGAAGCCGTCGGAGACGACGGCGTCGGCGAACTCGGCGAGCCGGCCCGCGAAGGCGGTGCGCTCGGCCTCGTTCTTGCTCGTCTCGCCCGGGTTGAAGCGCAGGTTCTCGAGCACGAGCACCTCGCCGTCGCCGAGGGCGGCGACCTTGGCCGCGGCGTCGTCGCCGACCGTGTCGGCGGCGAACGCCACCGGCGCGTCGAGGAGCTCGCCCAGCCGGGTCGCGACGGGCGCGAGGCTGTACTTCGGGTCGGGCGCGCCGTCGGGGCGGCCGAGGTGGGAGACCACGATCACCCTGGCGCCCTGGTCGACCAGTCGGGTGAGCGTGGGGACCGACGCGCGCACGCGGCCGTCGTCCGTGATGACCCCGTCCTTGAGCGGGACGTTGAGGTCGCAGCGGACGACGACACGCGTGCCGGCGAGCGGACCCAGGGAATCGATGGTTCGGAGGGTCACGTCGTCTCGATTCAGAGGCGCTCGGCCACGTACTCGGTCAGGTCGACCAGCCGGTTCGAGTAGCCCCACTCGTTGTCGTACCACGACGACAGCTTGACCTGGTCGCCGATCACGCGGGTCAGGCCCGCGTCGAAGATCGACGAGTGCGGGTCGGTGACGATGTCGCTGGACACGATCGGGTCCTCGGTGTACTTGAGGATGCCCTTCATCGGACCCTCGGCGGCCTTCTTGTAGGCGGCCTTGACCTCGTCGACCGTGACGGGGCGCGAGGAGGTCACCGTCAGGTCGGTGATCGAGCCCGTCGGGACCGGCACGCGCAGGGCGAAGCCGTCGAGCTTGCCGACGAGCTCGGGCAGCACGAGGCCGATCGCCTTGGCCGCACCGGTCGAGGTCGGGACGATGTTGATCGCGGCGGCACGGGCCCGGCGGAGGTCCTTGTGCGGGCCGTCCTGCAGGTTCTGGTCGGCGGTGTACGCGTGCACCGTCGTCATCAGGCCGCGCTCGATGCCGAACTCGTCGTTGAAGACCTTGGCGAGCGGCGCCAGGCAGTTCGTGGTGCACGACGCGTTGGAGATGATGTGGTGCGCGTCGGGGTCGTACGAGTCCTCGTTGACGCCCATGACGAAGGTCGCGTCCTCGTCGGTCGCGGGTGCCGAGATGAGCACCTTCTTCGCGCCGGCGTCGAGGTGCTTTCGGGCGTCGGCCGCCTTCGTGAAGAAGCCGGTCGACTCGATCACGATGTCGACGCCGAGCGCGCCCCACGGGAGGTTCGCGGGATCGCGCTCCGCGAACGCCTTGATGGCCTTGCCGTCGACGATGAGGTTCTCGTCGTCGTACTCGACCGAGACGTCGAGCCGCCCGGTGATCGAGTCGTACTTCAGCAGGTGCGCGAGCGTCTTGTTGTCGGTGAGGTCGTTCACCGCGACGATCTCGAGGTCCGCGCCCTGCGCGAGTGCGGCGCGGAAGTAGTTGCGGCCGATACGGCCGAAGCCGTTGATGCCGATCTTTACAGACACAGGTTTCTCCCCTGTAGTGACGGGCGCGAACGCGCTTTCGAGGTGGATCTGACCGGACGGCGGTGTCCCCGGACGGCGCCCGGGGACACCATCCGCTATGACAGTAGCAGCAGCCCTGAGGTCTTCTCAGAGGCGACCTGGAAGCGCTGCTGGACGTTGCCCCAGTCCACGATGTTCCAGAACGCCTTCACGTAGTCGGCGCGCACGTTCTTGTAGTCGAGGTAGTAGGCGTGCTCCCACACGTCGAGCATGAGCAGCGGCACGATGCCCGCCGGGAGGTTCGCCTGCTGGTCGAAGAACTGCAGCACGATGAGGCGGGCCCCGATCGAGTCCCACGCCAGCACGGCCCAGCCGGAGCCCTGGACGCCCATGGCGGTCGCGGCGAAGTGCGCCTGGAACTTCTCGAACGAGCCGAACTGGTCGTCGATCGCCGAGGCGAGCTCGCCGGTCGGCTTGTCGCCGCCGTCGGGCGACATGTTCGTCCAGAAGATCGAGTGGTTCACGTGACCGCCGAGGTTGAACGCGAGGTCCTTCTCGAGCTTGTTCACGTTCGCGAGGTTGTCGGAGTCGCGCGCCTCGGCGAGCTGCGCGAGCGCCGTGTTCGCACCGGTCACGTAGGCCTGGTGGTGCTTCGAGTGGTGCAGCTCCATGATCGTGCCGCTGATCGACGGCGCGAGCGCCGAGTAGTCGTACGGCAGGTCAGGGAGGGTGTAGTCAGCCATTGCTTCTCCTTGTCAGCAGCCGGGTGAACCCGGACGTCTGCCCGGTGACCGCGGCGTGTTCGATCCTATGCCCGTGCCGGGCGTGCATGACGGGGGTTGACCCCGTTCGGCCGGCGTTCGGCCGCCGTTCAGACGTCGTCGAGGTCGGCGGGCAGGTTGGCCTCGGTGCCGGGGACCCCGAGGTCGGCGGCGCGCTTGTCGGCCATGGCGAGCAGGCGACGGATGCGGCCGGCGACCGCGTCCTTCGTCAGCGGCGGGTCGGCGTGGTGCCCGAGCTCGTCGAGGCTGGCGTCGCGGTGGGCGAGCCGGAGCTCGCCGGCGTAGCGCAGGTGCTCCGGCACCTCGTCGCCGAGGATCTCCATGGCGCGCTCGACGCGCGCGCACGCCGCGACGGCGGCCTGCGCGGATCGCCTGAGGTTGGCGTCGTCGAAGTTCACGAGGCGGTTCGCGGTCGCCCGCACCTCGCGGCGCTGCCGCAGCTCCTCCCAGTTGCGCACGGTCTCGTCGGCACCCATGAGAGCCAGCATCGCGCTGATGGCCTCGCCGTCGCGGATGACGACGCGGTGCACACCGCGCACCTCGCGCGCCTTCGCCGAGACCCCGAGCCGCCCGGCCGCGCCGACGAGCGCCATGGCGGTCTCGCCGCCGGGGCAGGTCACCTCGAGGGCTGCGGAGCGACCGGGGTCGGTCAGGCTGCCCCGCGCCAGGAAGGCGCCCCGCCAGACGGCGGCGACCTCGTCGCGCGACCCGGTGGTGAGCTTGTTCGGCAGTCCCCGGACAGGGCGACGCCGGGCGTCGAGCAGGCCGGTCTGCCGGGCGAGGGTCTCGCCGCCGTCGAGCACCCGCACCAGGTACTGGTTCGTCCGCCGCAGGCCGGATGCGGAGATCACGGAGACGTCGGGCCGGACGCCGTACAGCTCGCCGAGGTCGCGCGTCACGCGGCGCGCGATCGCGGGCGAGTCGAGTTCGGCCTCGATCGCGATCCGCCCCGAGATGATGTGGAGTCCCCCGGCGAATCGGAGCACGGACGCAAGTTCCGCGGCGCGCACCGAGGTCCGGGTGACCTCGACCTTCGCCAGCTCCTCTTTCACCTCAGCGGTCAGGGCCACGTGGTCGTCCTCTCTGTCGTGCGATGGCGCCGTCGGCGCCGGTTCATTCCCGTCCGAGGTCGCGGTGCTTCACGCTGACCGCCAGTCCGGGGATCGATCTCAGTCGCGCGGCGAGCTCGCGGACCATGGCGACCGAGCGGTGCTTGCCGCCCGTGCAGCCGATCGCGATCGTCGCATGGCGCTTGTTCTCGCGCTGGTAGCCGTCGAGCACGGGTCGCAGCGCCGCGACGTACGCGTCGAGGAACTCCCGCGCGCCGTCCTGGTCGAGCACGTACTCGCTCACCTCGGCGTCCTCGCCGGAGAGCGGGCGGAGTTCGGGCACCCAGAACGGGTTCGGCAGGAAGCGCGCGTCGGCGACGAGGTCGGCGTCGGGCGGGAGCCCGTACTTGAACCCGAAGCTCTGGACGGTCACGCGCAGCCCCGCGCGGTCCTCCTCCGCGAACGTGTCGGTGACGAGGTTCGCGAGCTGGTGGATGTTCAGGTCGGACGTGTCGACGATGATGTCGCTCGACTCGCGCACCTCTGCGAGTCGCGTGCGCTCGGCGCCGATGCCGTCGAGGAGCGTCCCGTCGCCCTGCAGGGGGTGCGGCCGGCGCACCGACTCGAAGCGCCGCACGAGCACGGCGTCGTTCGCGTCGAGGAAGACGACGCGGACGTCGACCTTGTCGCGGAGCGACTCGACCATCTCCTGCAGCTCGGAGAAGAACTCGCCGCCGCGGATGTCGACGACGGCCGCGATCCTCGGCAACGAGGCGCCGGCGCGCTGCACGAGCTCGACGAGGGGGCGGAGCATCTGGGGCGGGAGGTTGTCGACGACGTACCAGCCCAGGTCCTCGAGCGCATCGGCGACGGTCGATCGGCCGGCCCCCGACATCCCCGTGACGATGAGCATCTCCTGGCGATCGCCGTCGGTCATGCGTTCGGCGCTCCCTTCCTGCAGTCCCCCGGGCGTCCAGCCTAGTCGGCGGCGGATCGCGTCGTTCCCTCCAGGTGGGTGCGGATGGCGCTCGCGAGGCTCGGCCCGATGCCAGGCACCTCCGAGATCGCGGACGCGTCGGCCTGTCGGAGCCGCGACACGGACCCGAAGTGCTTCAGCAGGGCCTTGACGCGCGCGGGGCCGAGCCCCGGCACCTCGGAGAGCACGGTCGTGATGTCGCGCTTGCGCCGCTGCCGCTGGTGCGTGATCGCGAAGCGATGCGCCTCGTCGCGGACCCGCTGGAAGAGGAACAGCGCGTCGCTGTTGCGCGGGAGGATGACCGGGAAGTCCGACTCGGGCGTCCAGATCTCCTCGAGCCGCTTCGCGATGCCGCAGAGGTAGATGCCCTCGACGCCCGATTCGCGCAGTGCGCGCTCGGCCGCCGCGACCTGCGGCTGGCCGCCGTCGACGACGAGCAGGTTCGGGCGATACGAGAACTTCGCCCGGCGTGAGGGCGTCACGACCTCGCCGTCGGCGGTGGCCACCTCGGCGACGTCGTCGACGGCCCCCTCTCCCGCGACCGCCTCCTCGGAGCCGGGGTCGGCCAGGTAGGCCAGGCGCCTCGTGAGGACCTGGTGGATCGAGTCGGTGTCGTCCGTCGAACTCGGGATCGTGAAGCGCCGGTACTCGTCCTTCCGCGGCAGTCCGTCCTCGAAGACCACCATCGACGCGACGATGTTGGTCCCGCTCAGGTGCGAGACGTCGAAGCACTCGATCCGCAGCGGGGCGTCGGCCATGCCGAGCGCCTCCTGGATGTCCTCCAGCGCGCGCGACCGCGCCGTGAAGTCGGCGCTGCGGCGCGTCTTGTAGAGGACGAGCGTCTGGCGGGCGTTCTGCGTGGCGGTCTCGAGCAGTGCGGCCTTGTCGCCCCGGCGAGCGGCGCGCAGACGCACCTTCCGGCCGCCCAGGCCGGCGAGCCAGCCCTCCAGCGCGTCGGCGTCGTCGGGCAGCGCCGGGACGACGACCTCGGCAGGGGGACGGATGTCGTCGCCGTAGGCGTTCTGCACGACGGAGTCGACGAGGTCGCCGAGGTCCATGTCGAGTTCGGTGTCGACCGTCCAGGAGCGGACACCGCGGATGCGGCCGCCCCGCACGATGAACAGGTGCACCGCGGCAGCGAGCTCGTCGTGGTCGATCCCGAACACGTCGACGTCGACGTGCTCCCGCAGGACGACGGCGCTCTTCTCGAAGAAGGACTCGGCGGCCTGCAGCTCGTCGCGGCGACGTGCGGCGGTCTCGTAGTCCTGGACGGCCGCGGCGGCGCGCATCTGCTGCGTGAGGTCGGTGACGATCCGGCGGTCCTGGTTCTGCATGAACGCGACGAACCGCTCGACGTTCGCCCGGTGCTCGGCGATGGTGACCGCGCCCGAGCAGGGCCCGAAGCACCGCCCGATCTGCCCGGCGAAGCAGGGCTTGCCGGTCTGCATCGCGCGCTTGTAGTCGGAGTCTTTGCAGGTGCGGATCGGGAAGAGCTTCAGCAGCAGGTCGAGCGTCTCGTTGACGGCCCACACCTTCGGGTAGGGGCCGAAGTACTTCGCACCCGGGATGCCGCGCCGGCGGGTCACGATCGCGCGCGGTGCCTCATCGGCGAGCGTGACGGCCAGGTACGGGTAGGACTTGTCGTCGCGGTACTTGACGTTGAACGGCGGGTCGAACTCCTTGATCCACGTGTACTCGAGCTGCAGCGCCTCGATGTCGTTGCCCACGACGGTCCACTCGACGGACGACGCCGTCGTCACCATCCGCCGCGTCCGCTCGTGCAGCGTGTACAGGGGTGCGAAGTAGTTCGACAGGCGCGCGCGGAGGTTCTTCGCCTTGCCGACGTAGAGCACGCGCCGATCAACGTCGCGGAAGCGGTAGACCCCGGGATCGGTCGGGATCTCCCCCGGCCGCGGTCGGTACGGGACGGTGTTCGCCATGCTCAGCTGGCGGCGACCGCCGGGCCGGCGGCGGCCTCGAAGATCTCGCGCAGGAAGTACCCCGTGTGGCTCTCGTGCACCTCGGCCACCTGCTCGGGCGTGCCGGTCGCGACGACCTGGCCGCCGCCCGAGCCGCCCTCGGGCCCGAGGTCGATGATCCAGTCGGCGGACTTGATCACGTCGAGGCTGTGCTCGATCACGATCACGGTGTTGCCCTTGTCGACGAGCTTGCCGAGCACCTTCAGCAGCTTGCGCACGTCCTCGAAGTGCAGGCCGGTGGTCGGCTCGTCGAGTACGTACACGCTGCGTCCGTTCGACCGGCGCTGCAGCTCCGTCGCCAGCTTCACCCGCTGGGCCTCGCCGCCGGAGAGGGTCGTCGCGCTCTGGCCGAGCTGGACGTAGCCCAGCCCGACGTCCACGAGCGTCTTCAGGTACCGGTGGATCGCCGAGATCGGCTCGAAGAACTCGGCCGCCTCGCTGATCGGCATCTCGAGCACCTCGGCGATGTTCCTGCCCTTGTAGTGCACCTGCAGGGTCTCGCGGTTGTACCGCTTGCCGCCGCACACCTCGCACGCGACGTAGACGTCGGGAAGGAAGTTCATCTCGATCTTGATGGTGCCGTCGCCCGAGCACGCCTCGCACCGGCCGCCCTTGACGTTGAAGCTGAAGCGGCCCGGCAGGTAGCCGCGCGCCTTGGCCTCGGCCGTCTCTGAGAACAGGGTGCGGATCCGGTCGAACACGCCCGTGTAGGTCGCCGGGTTCGACCGCGGCGTGCGGCCGATGGGTGCCTGGTCGACGTGCACGACCTTGTCGAGGTGCTCGAGCCCGGTGACGCGACGGTGCTTGCCCGGCACCTTGCGCGCCCCGTTGAGCCGGTTGGCGAGCACGCGGTAGAGGATGTCGTTCACGAGCGAGGACTTGCCCGACCCGCTCACGCCCGTCACCGCCGTGAAGGTGCCGAGCGGGAACTCGACGTCGACCCCGCGGAGGTTGTTCGCCTGCGCCCCCTCGACGCGGATCACGCGCTCGCGGTCGATCGCGCGCCGGGACGGCGGGATCGCGATCTCCTTGCGCCCGGCGAGGTAGTCGCCGGTCAGCGACTCGGTGTTCTTCATCAGCTCGGCGTAGCTGCCGCTGTGCACGACCGTGCCGCCGTGCACGCCGGCACCGGGGCCGATGTCGACGATCCAGTCGGCCGTGCGGATCGTGTCCTCGTCGTGCTCGACGACGATGAGCGTGTTGCCGAGGTCGCGCAGCGCGACCAGCGTGTCGATCAGCCGGCGGTTGTCGCGCTGGTGCAGGCCGATGCTCGGCTCGTCGAGCACGTAGAGCACGCCCGTGAGGCCCGAACCGATCTGCGTGGCCAGGCGGATGCGCTGCGCCTCGCCGCCGGACAGCGTGCCGGCTGCGCGGGCGAGGTCGAGGTAGCTGAGGCCGACCCGGATGAGGAAGTCGAGCCGCAGCTTGATCTCGCGGAGCACCTGCGCCGCGATCGTCTGCTCGCGGTCGGTGAGCTCGAGCCGGTCCATGAACGCTCGTGCGTCGTGCAGGCTGAGGCGGCAGACGTCGGCGATCGACGCGTCGTGGATGAGCACGGCGAGCACCTCGGGCTTCAGCCGGTCGCCGCGGCAGACCGGGCAGGGGACCTCGCGCAGGTACTCCGCCCACCGGGCCCGCTGCACGTCGGTCTCGGCCTGCAGGTACTGCCGCTCGATGTAGGGCACGACCCCCTCGAAGCCGGACGTGTAGCTCATCTCGCGGCCGTAGCGGTTGCGCCAGCGCACGCGCACCTCGAAGTTGTCGCCCCGGAGCACGGCGTTGCGCGCGTCGTCGTCGAGCTCCTCCCACGGGGTGTCGAGGGAGAAGTCGAGGTCGCGGGCGAGCCCGTCGAGGAGCTTCTCGTAGTAGTTGTAGAGGCTCTTGCCCTGCGAGGTCCAGGGCAGGATGACGCCCTCGGAGATGCTGAGCGACGGGTCGCCGAGCAGCAGGTCCTCGTCGACCGACATGCGGGTGCCGAGGCCCGAGCACTCCGGGCACGCCCCGAACGGGGCGTTGAACGAGAACGTGCGCGGCTCGATCTCGGTGAGCGCGATGGGGTGCTGGTTCGGGCAGCTCAGCTTCTCGGAGAACGTCTGCCACGCCGCGTCGCCGTCGCGGTCGACGTAGTTGACCTGGACGAGCCCGTCGGTCAGGCGCAGCGCCGTCTCGAGCGAGTCGGTGAGGCGGCCGAGGATGTCGTCGGAGGCGACGAGTCGGTCGATCACGACCGAGATGTCGTGCTTGACCTGCTTCTTCAGCTTCGGCGGCTCGTCGAGCCGGATGAGCTCGCCGTCGACGACCGCGCGGGAGTAGCCCTGCCCGGAGAGCTCGCGGAACAGGTCGACGAACTCGCCCTTCTTCTGCGAGACGACCGGGCTGAGCACCTGGAAGCGCGTACCGGACTCGAGCTCCATGAGCCGGTCGGCGATCTGCTGCACGGTCTGCCGCTGGATCCGCTCGCCGCACACGGGGCAGTGCGGGACGCCGATGCGCGCCCACAGCAGTCGCATGTAGTCGTAGATCTCGGTGATCGTGCCGACCGTCGATCGCGGGTTGCGGTTCGTCGACTTCTGGTCGATCGAGACCGCGGGGCTGAGCCCCTCGATGAAGTCGACGTCGGGGCGGTCGACCTGCCCCAGGAACTGGCGCGCGTACGCGGAGAGCGACTCGACGTAGCGACGCTGGCCCTCGGCGAAGATCGTGTCGAACGCGAGCGAGGACTTGCCCGACCCGGACAGTCCAGTGAAGACCACCATCGCATCGCGGGGGATCTCGACATCGACGTCGCGCAGGTTGTGGACGCGGGCCCCGCGGACACTCAGGCGCGCATGGGCATCGAGACGTGAAACTGGCACCCTACGAGTCTACGAACGACCTCCGACACTCCTGCCGCACGCGCTCGTGCTGAGAGCGAACACACGTTCGAGGCGTCGGCGGACCGGGGCGCCGCTCCCCCGTTCGCCGACTAGCCGAGGTGGCCCGCCTTCTCCATCTGCCTGAGCTCGCGCTTGAGCTCGGAGACCTCGTCGCGCAGCCGGGCGGCGAGCTCGAACTTCAGCTCGCCCGCGGCCTCGAGCATCTGGTCGTTGAGGTCGCGGATCAGTTCCTCGAGGTCGTTCGCGCCCGCAGCGGCGATGCCGTCGCGCTTCATCGGCACGGGCGAGGTGGACCGCGCATCGCGCCCGGCGAACAGCGCCGCGGTGTCGGCGCCCTCGCGGGCGAGCACCTCGGTGATGTCGGCGATGCGCTTGCGGAGCGGCGCCGGGTCGATGCCGTTCACCCGGTTGTACTCGAGCTGCTTCTCGCGGCGGCGGTTCGTCTCCTCGATCGCGAGCTGCATCGACTCCGTCTCGACGTCGGCATACATGTGCACCTGACCCGACACGTTGCGCGCCGCACGGCCGATGGTCTGGATGAGCGAGGTCGACGAGCGCAGGAAGCCCTCCTTGTCGGCGTCCAGGATCGCCACGAGCGAGACCTCGGGCAGATCGAGGCCCTCGCGCAGCAGGTTGATGCCGACCAGTACGTCGTAGACGCCGGCTCGGAGTTCGGTGAGCAACTCGACCCGTCGCAGCGTGTCGACGTCGGAGTGGAGGTAGCGGACGCGCACCCCCGCCTCGGTGAGGAAGTCGGTGAGCTCCTCCGCCATCCGCTTCGTGAGCGTCGTCACGAGCACGCGCTCGTCGCGCTCGGCGCGAGCCCGGATCTCCTCCAGCAGGTCGTCGATCTGGCCCTTCGTGGGCTTCACCACGATCTCGGGGTCGACGAGTCCCGTCGGGCGGATGATCTGCTCGACCACGCCGTCGGCGATGCCCAACTCGTACCTGCCGGGGGTCGCCGAGAGGTAGACGGTCTGCCCGACCCGGTCCTTGAACTCGTCCCACTTCAGCGGCCGGTTGTCGAGCGCGCTGGGCAGGCGGAACCCGTGCTCGACGAGCGTCCGCTTGCGCGACGCGTCGCCCTCGTACATCGCGCCGATCTGCGGCACCGTGACGTGCGATTCGTCGATCACCACGAGGTAGTCGTCGGGGAAGTAGTCGAGCAGGCAGTGCGGCGCCTCGCCCGGCGCACGGCCGTCGATGTGCCGCGAGTAGTTCTCGATACCGGAGCAGAAGCCGATCTGCTCCATCATCTCGAGGTCGAACGTCGTGCGCATGCGCAGGCGCTGCGCCTCGAGCAGCTTGCCCTCGCGCTCGAGCTCCTGCAGCCGCTCGTCGAGCTCGTCGCGGATGGTGCCGATGGCGCGCTGCATGACGTCGACGCTGGCGACGTAGTGCGACGCCGGGAAGACCGGCACCGCGTCGAGCTTGGCGATCACCGAGCCGGTGAGCGGGTGCAGGCTGTGCAGCGCCTCGACCTCGTCGCCGAACATCTCGATGCGGATCGCGTGCTCCTCGTAGACCGGGATGATCTCGATGGTGTCGCCGCGGACGCGGAAGGTGCCGCGCGAGAACGCGACGTCGTTGCGCTGGTACTGCATCGACACGAACTTGCGGATGAGCCAGTCGCGGTCGACGCGCTGCCCGACCTGGAGCGGCATCATCGCGTTGAGGTACTCCTCGGGCGTGCCGAGGCCGTAGATGCACGACACCGTCGATACGACGACGACGTCGCGGCGGCTCAGCAGCGAGTTCGTCGTCGAGTGACGCAGCCGCTCGACCTCGGCGTTGATCGAGGAGTCCTTCTCGATGAAGGTGTCCGTCTGCGGGACGTAGGCTTCGGGCTGGTAGTAGTCGTAGTACGAGACGAAGTACTCGACCGCGTTGTTCGGCATGAGCTCGCGGAACTCGTTCGCGAGCTGTGCCGCGAGGGTCTTGTTGTGCGCGAGCACGAGCGTCGGCCGCTGCACCTGCTCGATGAGCCACGCGGTCGTGGCCGACTTGCCGGTGCCGGTCGCGCCGAGGAGCACGACGTCGGTCTCGCCGGCGTTGATCCGGCCCGCCAGGTCGGCGATCGCCTGCGGCTGGTCGCCGCTCGGTGCGTACTCGCTGACGACCTCGAACGGGCGCACGGAACGGGTGGACTGCATGGATTCGAGTCTAGGTTCGCCCACCGACAGCGCGGCCGGGATCGCGGTCAGCGAACGCCGCGCCCCGCGTCATCCGCTCGGTCGCTCCCGCGCCTCGCGCTGCGAGTGCTCGATGTCGACCCAGAGCGCATCGGCCTGCCCCATCGTGTGGGCGAGCGTGCCGCCCGTGTCGATGACGACATCGGCCACGGCGCGACGCTCCTCGTCGCTCACCTGGGCGTCGACGCGCGCCTCGGCCTGGATGGGATCGAGCCCCCGCTCCTCGACGAGCCGGCGGACCTGCGCCCGCTTGGGCGCGCTCGTGACCACGACGAGGTCGAACGGATGGTCCACCTGCGCCTCGACGAGCAGCGGCACGTCGTACACGACCACCGCGTCCGGATCCTCGGCCTCCGCCTTCGCGATGAGCCGGCCGGAGAGCTCGCGGACGGCCGGGTGCACTATGGCGTTCAGCCGTGCGCGCGCCTCGTCGTCCTGGAAGACGATCTCGCCGAGCCGCTGCCGGTCGAGGGTGCCGTCCGCGCGGACGACCTCGTCGCCGAACGCGTCGACGATGGCCTGGAGGCACGCGGTCCCCGGCTCGACCACGCGGCGCGCGAGCTGGTCGGCGTCGAGGTGGATGGCGCCGTGCTCGACGAGCCGGCGGGCGACGGTGGACTTGCCCGACGCGATGCCGCCGGTGAGGCCGATGAGGTACACGAGCGCAGTCTATCGAGCGCGCGTGGCGGCTCCGCGCGACCGGGTCGCCCGCGATTCAGGCCTCGACGAGCCCGGTCCGGTAGGCGATGACGACGAGCTGCGCGCGGTCCCGCGCCGCCAGCTTGACCATCACGTGGCTCACGTGGGTCCGCGCGGTGGCCGGACTGAGGAAGAGCTCCTCGGCGATCTCGGCGTTGTTCATGCCGCGGCCGACGAGGGAGAGGACCTCGCGCTCCCGCTCGGTCAGGACCGACAGGCGCTCCTCGGCCTCGCGCTCCGCCGTGCGCCGGGTGGCGAACCGGGCGATGAGGCGTCGCGTGATGCCCGGTGCGAGCAGGGCCTCGCCGTCCGCCACGACGCGGATCCCATGGAGCAGCTCGGCCGGGCCGGCGTCCTTGAGCAGGAAGCCGCTCGCACCGGCCTGCAGGCCCTCGAAGACGTAGGCGTCGGTGTCGTAGGTGGAGAGGATCAGCACCCGCCCCGCGCTGCGCTCGCTCGCGAGTCGCCGCGTCGCCTCGATGCCGTCCATTCCCGGCATCCGGATGTCCATGAGCACGACGTCCGGTCGAAGCGCTCGAGCGCGCTCGATGGCCTCGGCACCGTCGGCGGCCTCGCCCACGACCTCGACGTCCTCCTCGACCTCGAGCAGCAGGCGGAATCCCGACCGGACCAGGTGCTCGTCGTCCACGAGCAGGACGCGGATCGGATGCGCGCCGTCGCGCCCGCTGCTCGTCATCGGCCGCTCGCCGTCCCGACGGGCGTGATCGGCAGCCTCGCGTGCACCTCGAACCCGCCGCCCTCGAGCGGTCCGGCGGTGAACTCCCCGCCGAGCAGCTGGCAGCGTTCGCGCATGCCGAGGATGCCGCGACCCGCCGTCAGCGCCCGATCGGCCGCGCCGCCGCCCCGCTCGAGCGCCACGCGCGGGGACGTCGTCCGGGGGCCCTCGTCGGTCACGCGGACGTCGAGGACCTCCGCGCCGTAGTCGAGCGCGACCGTCACCCGGGTCGGCCCGGCGTGTCGGACCACGTTCGTGAGCGACTCCTGCAGGATCCGGTACGCGGCGCGGCCGACCGCGTCCGACACGGCGTCGGGCACCGCGACCGTCGCCGGGTCCACGGTCACCGCGAGGTCGAGCCCGGCGTCCCGTGCCCGGTCGGCGAGATCGTCGAGCTGGGCGAGCCCGGCGTGGGGCACGCGGCCCTCGTGCTCGTCGCGCAGCACGCCGAGGATCGTCCGCATCTCCTGCAGCGCCCTGGCGCTCGTCCGCTCGATCGCGGTCAGCGCCGAGCGGACCTCGTCGGGACGCCGGTCGAGCACGTGCGCCGTCACGCCCGCCTGGACGTTGATGATGGCGATGGCGTGGGCGACGGTGTCGTGGACCTCCCGGGCGATCCTCAGGCGCTCCTCGTCGACGCGCGCCCGCGCCTGCTCCTCCCTGGCTCGCTCGGCGAGCTCCGCACGCTCGAGCGCCTCGTCCGCGATCACCCGCCGCGATCGCACCGATTCGCCGAGCGCCGCGCTCATGATCGTCCCGCCGATGCGGAAGAAGACCCAGCCGATCGCGGCCCGCGGCTCGATGTCGATCGCGGCGACCAGCCACACCGCCGCGAGGACGGCGATGCCCGCGCCGGCGATCATCAGCGACCGCCGGCCGTCGCCCGAGGCGGTGAGCGTGTACGCGGCGACGAACAGGCAGAGCCAGCCGGGGCCGTCGGGGAAGTCGAGTCCGTAGTACAGGGCGCTCACCGCGGCCGTGACGACGAACACGGTGACGGGCGCGCGCCGACGGACGACCAGCGCGAGGCCGCCCACCACGAGCAGCGCGTAGCCGAGGTAGCCCGGGTCGTCGAGCGGTCGGACGACGGTCGCGGGATCGGCGGCCTGCCGGGCGACGGTGCCCTGCACCTGCATGACCGTCACGAGGAGGGCGAGCAGGACGTCCATCGCCCACGCGGGCGGGCGGTACGCCAGCAGGTTCCTGCCCATGCGACGATTCTAGGTTCGCGCCGTCGCGGCGGGCGTGGTGCGGCAGGCGTAGGCGACTACGTCGCCGAGCGCGATCACGATTCGCTGAACCCGCGCCCCCCGTCCCGGCGGCACGCGACCCTCCGCCGACGCCGCTCGTCGGGCGGCTCGGAACGATCGGCACCGTCATCCGATTCGAATGCACGGGAGGTCCGCAATCATGACCGCAACACGTTCCGAGCCGTCCACCGAGCCCACGACGCGTCCGTCGAGGATGGAGCGGCTCGCGACCTTCGCCCTGCGACGGAGTTGGGTGGCGATCACGTGCTGGATCGCGCTGCTCGTGGCCGTCACCGCCCTCGGGGGACTCGTCGGGAGCGCGTTCGACGACGACTACGCCCTGCCCGGCACGCAGTCGCAGCAGGTCTCGGAGCGCCTCGAGGCCAGGTCGCCCTCGACGGCCGGCGACCGCGTGACCGTCGTCCTGCACGACGAGCGGGGCTGGGACGCCGACACGATCGTGCCGGACCTCGTCGCAGATCTCGCGACGATCGACCACGTCGCGGCCGTCGTCCCGCCGGACGCGGGTCGCGGCACCGTCTCCGAGGACGGAAGCGTCGGACTCCTCGACGTCGCGCTCGACGGACCCCGCAGCGACATGGATCCGGACACGTACCGGCGGATCGTCGACGTCGCGGACGCCCACCGCACCGATGGCCTCGACGTGGAGCTCTCGGGTCGAGGCATCCGCCAGGCGACGAGGGGCGGCGGCTCGACGGCCGAGTTCGCCGGGCTGCTGGCCGCCCTGGTCATCCTCGTCCTCATGTTCGGCTCGTTCCTCGCGGCGAGCCTTCCCTTGATCACCGCCGTGCTCGCGGTCGGCTCGACCGTCGGCCTCGCCTCGCTGCTCTCGCACGTGCTGACCGTCCCCGGTCAGACCACCGCGATGCTGGTGCTCGTCGGGCTCGGGGTGGGCATCGACTACGCGCTGCTCATCCTGACCCGGTACCGGGCCGAGCTGCGCTCGGGCGCCGATCGCTCGGCCGCCACGAGGACGGCGCTCGACACCGCCGGCCGGTCGGTGCTGTTCGCCGGCACGAGCGTGATCATCGCCCTGAGCGGGCTGTTCACCCTCGGGGTTGCCGCGTACGAGGGCACGGTGACCGCCGTCGCGCTCACCGTGCTGATCACGATGCTCGCCTCGTTGACGCTGCTCCCGTCGCTGCTGACCGTGTTCGGCCGACGCATCGAGCGCCGCGCTCGTGCACGCGATGCGCGAGGCGCCGGCCGGGCCGACGCCTGGTGGCGCCGGTGGTCCGACCTCGTGCAGCGTCGGCCCGTGGTCTCGCTCGTCGCCGCCGTCGTGGTGCTCGGGTCGCTCGCCGCGCCCGCCCTCGGGATGCGCCTCGGGTTCGGCGACGCGGGCAACGACGATCCCGCCACCACCACGCGCGCGGCGTACGACCTGATCAGCGAGAAGTTCGGCCCCGGCGCGAACGGCCCGCTCGTCGTGCTGACGCAGGGCACCGAGGCCGACGCCCTGGCCGCGCGTGCGGTACTCGCCGATGCCCCGGGGGTGGCCGCGGAGCGCCTCGGCCCACCCGTCCGGATCGACGCCGACCTCTACCTGACCCGCGTCGAGCCGACGACCGGACCCCAGGACGCGGCCACGGCGGACCTCGTCCGGGCGTTGCGCACGGACCTCGGCGACCCGCACCTCGTCGGCGGGGCGACGGCGGCCAACGTCGACTTCGCCGACGCGATGGCCGCACGGTTCCCGGTCTTCCTGCTCGTCGTGGTCGGGCTGTCCGGCCTGCTCCTCCTGACCGTGTTCCGGTCGGTCGCCATCGCGGTCAAGGCCGCCGTGTTCAACCTGCTCTCGATCGGCGCGGCCCTCGGCGCCACGACGCTGGTCTTCCAGGACGGGCTCACCTGGGCGGAGCCGGGGCCGATCGAGGCGTTCGGTCCCGTGTTCATCTTCGCCATCGTGTTCGGGCTCTCGATGGACTACGAGGTGTTCCTGCTCTCCCGCATGCGGGAGGAGTGGGTGCGGACGCGGGACCCGCGGGCCGCCGTGCGCGAGGGACTGGCGCGGACCGGCGGAGTGATCACGGCCGCCGCCGCGATCATGGTCGTCGTCTTCGGCTCGTTCGTGCTCGCACCCGACCGGATGCTGCAGCAGCTCGGGTTCGCCATGGCGATGGCCGTGCTGCTCGACGCGCTCGTCGTCCGCTGCCTGGCGGTGCCGGCGGCCATGGCACTGCTCGGTGCACGCGCGTGGTGGCTGCCGCGCGCACTGCAGCGGGCCCTCCCCGACGTCCACGTCGAGGGGCGTGCACGCATGGCCCGGAGCGCCCCCGGATCCGCCGTCGTGCCGTCGTCGGAACCCGTGGCCGACTCGGCCCGCGAGCCGCGCCGCTGAGGCCCGTGACGCCGGAAGGCCGGCCCCCCGAGGGGACCGGCCTTCCGTTGCACCTGCAGCGCGGGGCTGCGTGGCGACTAGTTGCTCGAGAGCTTCTCGCGCAGTGCCGCGAGCGACGCGTCGTCGGCGAGGGTGCCCGCGCCGGCCGAGTCGCTCGAGTAGGTCGAACCCGTGAACGAGTCGTCCTCGGCCTGGGCCGCGATGGTGGCCGCGACCTGCTTCTTGTGCGCCTCCCAGCGAGCCTGCGCGGCAGCGTACTCCTGCTCCCACGCCTCGCGAGCGGCCTCGAAGCCCTCGCGCCACTCGTTGGTCTCCGGGTCGAAGCCCTCGGGGTACTTGTAGTTGCCCTGCTCGTCGTACTCGGTGAGCATGCCGTAGAGCGCCGGGTCGAACTCGGTGCCCTCGGGGTCGACGCCCTCGTTGGCCTGCTTGAGCGAGAGCGAGATGCGGCGACGCTCGAGGTCGATGTCGATGACCTTGACGAAGACCTCCTCGCCCACCGACACGACCTGCTCGGCGAGCTCGACGTGACGGCCCGACAGCTCCGAGATGTGCACGAGGCCCTCGATGCCGTCGGCGACGCGGACGAACGCACCGAACGGGACCAGCTTGGTGACCTTGCCCGGGGTGACCTGGCCGATGGCGTGGGTCCGGGCGAAGACCTGCCACGGGTCCTCCTGGGTCGCCTTGAGCGACAGCGAGACGCGCTCGCGGTCGAGCTCGACGGAGAGCACCTCGACGGTGACCTCCTGGCCGACCTCGACGACCTCGGACGCGTGCTCGATGTGCTTCCACGAGAGCTCCGAGACGTGGACGAGGCCGTCGACGCCACCGAGGTCGACGAACGCACCGAAGTTGACGATCGACGAGATGACGCCCTTGCGGATCTGTCCCGGGTGGAGGTTCTGCAGGAAGGTCGAACGCGACTCCGACTGGGTCTGCTCGAGGAGGGCACGGCGCGACAGGACCACGTTGTTGCGGTTCTTGTCGAGCTCGAGGATCTTCGCCTCGAGCTCCTGGCCGAGGTACGGCGTGAGGTCGCGGACGCGGCGGAGCTCGATGAGCGACGCGGGCAGGAAGCCGCGGAGGCCGATGTCGACGATGAGGCCGCCCTTGACGACCTCGATGACCTGGCCGGTGACGACGCCGTCGTTCTCCTTGATCTTCTCCACGTCGCCCCACGCGCGCTCGTACTGCGCGCGCTTCTTCGACAGGATCAGACGGCCTTCCTTGTCCTCCTTCTGGAGAACCAGGGCCTCGACGGTGTCGCCGACCTCGACGACCTCGCTGGGGTCGACGTCGTGCTTGATGGAAAGTTCGCGGGAGGGGATGACACCCTCGGTCTTGTAGCCGACGTCGAGGAGGACCTCGTCGCGGTCGATCTTCACGACGGTGCCCTCGATCAGGTCGCCGTCGTTGAAGAACTTGAGCGTCTTCTCGACCGCGGCGAGGAAATCGTCAGCAGATCCGATGTCGTTGATCGCGACCTGCTTGGGCGCCTTGGTCGTTGCGGTTGTCATGTAGTGGATGCTCCGTAATGGACAAAATCAGGCCCGACGCGGAAAGATCGTTGTCTTGGTTGATCCGCGACGGGCAGGCGGACAGGGATGTCACACGAGTGACACTCAATCCTAGTGGGTTCGCGGGGCAACCGGCAACCGCCGGGCGTGTCGCACCGTCTGCGACCCGCTCGACTCCTCGACGCGCGTGGGGCGTCCGCCCCGTTCAGCCCGCCAGGGCCGACCTCAGGGTGTCCAGCCCGACCCCGCCGAGGCCGAGCGCCCGCGAGTGGAACGCACGGATGTCGAAGGCGTCGCCCTCGCGCCGGCGGACGTCGTCGCGCAGCTGCTCCCAGATGCGCTGGCCGACCTTGTACGAGGGCGCCTGTCCGGGCCAGCCGAGGTAGCGGTGGACCTCGAACCTCACGAACTCGGGCGGCATGTTCACGTTCCGGCCCATGAAGTCGAACGCGTACTCCCCCGTCCACGTGCCCTGCCCGTCCGGGCGCGGCTTGCCGAGGTGCACGCCGATGTCGAGCACCACGCGCGCCGCCCGCATCCGCTGTCCGTCGAGCATGCCGAGCCGATCGGCGGGGTCGTCGAGGTAGCCGAGCTCCTGCATGAGCCGCTCGGCGTAGAGCGCCCATCCTTCCGCGTGGCCCGAGGTGCCGGCCAGCTGCCGACGCCACGTGTTCAGGTGGCCCCGGTTCACGACCGCCTGCCCGATCTGCAGGTGATGCCCGGGCACGCCCTCGTGGTACACGGTCGTCTTCTCGCGCCACGTGTCGAACTCGGTCACGCCCTCCGGCACCGACCACCACATGCGGCCGGGGCGGCTGAAGTCGTCGCTCGGGCCGGTGTAGTAGATGCCGCCCTCCTGCGTGGGCGCGATGCGGCACTCGAGCGTGCGGATCTCCTCGGGGATGTCGAACTGCGTCGCCCCGAGCTCCGCGACCGCGCGGTCGCTGGTCTCCTGCATCCACCGCCGGAGCGCATCCGTGCCCGCGAGCCGTCGCGCCGGGTCGGCCTCGAGGTGCGCGACCGCTTCCTCGACGCTCGCGCCCGGCAGGATCTCGTTCGCGACGGCCTCCTGCTCGGCCACCATCCGGGCGAGCTCCTCGACTCCCCACTCGTACGTCTCGTCGAGGTCGATCGTCGCGCCCAGGAAGTGGCGGGACCGCAGTGCGTAGATCTCGCGGCCCACGGCGTCCTCCGTACCCGCCCGCGGCGCCAGCTCGTCCTCGAGGAACCCGGCCAGCCGCCCGTACGCGGCGGCGGCCTCCGCGGCGCCGGCGTCGAGGTCGCGACGCAGCGCGTCGCCCGCCGTGCCCTCCGACCCGCCGACGAAGGTCGCGAAGAACCCGTCCGGCCGCGCGTGCCGGCGGGCCTGCAGCGCGACTTCGCGGACCTGGCGGACCGCCGGGACGACGTCGCGCTCGATGCCGAGGCGCAGCGTCCCGACGTAGCCGTCGATCGCGGCCGGCACGGCGCCGAGACGCGCCGCGATGCGCGACCAGTCCGCGTCGTCGCGGGTCGGCATCAGGTCGAAGACCTCGCGGATCTCCTGCGCGGGGCTCGCGATCACGTTGAGGTCGCGCAACTGGAGGCCCGCGGCATCCCCCTCGAGATCGAGTTCGAGTTCGCTGCCGAGGTCGGCGACCGTGATCTCATCGACCTCGTCGACCGGCGCAGCGCTGCGGAGCGCCGTCAGCACCTCGGACATCGCGGCGACTCGCGCGGCATGACCGTCGGGCGAGAAGTCCGGCAGTCGGTGGTCCTGGTCGGTCCGGCCGATGTACGTGCCGACGGTGGGGTTCAGCTCGACGATCGTGTCGACCCACCCCTCCGCGATGCGATCGACGTCCGTCGGGGTCCGGTCTGCGATGGCCATGCGGGTGAGCCTAGACGAGCGGATGCCGCGGCCGCGAGACGCCGAGGCGGGCTCACGTCTCGCGGCCGGGATCAGTGCGCGGCGTCCTCCCAGTCGCGTCCGCGCCCCACCTGCACGTCGAGGGGGACGAGCAGGTCGGCGGCGTGCGACATCCCGTCGTGGACGATCGACTCGAGCTCGTCGCCCTCGCCCTCGGCGACCTCGAAGATGAGCTCGTCGTGGACCTGCATGAGCATGCGCGAGCGCAGGTCTCGCGCCCGCAGCTCCTGCTCGACGCCGATCATCGCGAACTTCATGATGTCGGCCGCCGAGCCCTGGATCGGCGCGTTGAGGGCCGCCCGCTCGGCGTTCTCGCGCAGCACGCGGTTCGGGCTGTTCAGGTCTGGGAACGGGCGGCGCCGGCCGAAGATCGTCTCGGTGTAGCCGTCGAGCTTCGCCTGGGCGACGACGCCGCGCAGGTAGTCGCGGACGGCGCCGAACCGCTCGAAGTAGTCCTTCATGAGCTGGGTCGCCTCGGCGCGGTCGATGCGCAACTGCTTCGACAGGCCGAACGCGCTGAGCCCGTAGGCGAGGCCGTACGACATCGCCTTGACCTTCGTGCGCATGAGCGGCGTGACATCGGCGGGGTCGACGTCGAAGATCCGCGCGCCGACGAACCGGTGCAGGTCCTCCCCCGAGTGGAAGGCCTCGATGAGGCCGGGGTCCTCGGAGAGGTGCGCCATGATGCGCATCTCGATCTGGGAGTAGTCGGCCGTGAGCAGCTCGACGTAGTCGGCGCCGTGGGTGAACGCCGCGCGGATGCGGCGGCCCTCCTCGGTGCGGACCGGGATGTTCTGCAGGTTCGGGTCGGTCGACGAGATGCGCCCGGTCGTGGTGCCGACCTGCACGTAGCTCGTGTGCACGCGGCCGTCGGACTGGATGGACTTGTCGAGCGTCTCGACGATCTGGCGCAGCTTCGTCGCATCGCGGTGCTCGAGCAGGAGCCCGAGGAACGGGTGGGGGTTGGTCTCCTGCAGGTCGGCCAGCGCGACCGCGTCGGTCGAGTAGCCCGTCTTGGTCGCGCGGGTCTTCGGCATGCCGAGCTGGTCGAACAGCACCTCCTGGAGCTGCTTCGGCGAGCCGAGGTTTACCTCGCGGCCGATCTCGGCGTAGGCCGCCTGGGCGAGGGAGGCCGCACGCTCCCCCAGCTGCCCCGACAGCTCGGCGAGCTTCGCGTGCTCGACCGTGACGCCGCGCAGCTCCATCTCGGCGAGCACGCCGACGATCGGGATCTCGATGTCGGCGAGCACCCGCCGCGAACCCTCGGACAGTGCCGCGAGCACGACGGGGGCGACCCGGAGCGAGTACCACGCGAACTCGGGCGCCCCGGCCGTGCCGTCGGCGTCGGGCACGAGCTGTGCCGGGTCGGCCATCGGCACGTCCTCGCCGAGGTAGCGCGAGACGAGGTCGACGAGATCCTTCTCGGCGAGGCTCGGCCGGATCAGCCAGCCCGCGATGAGCGTGTCGACGACGAGCCCGTCGAAGACGAGACCGGACCGCCGCATGGCCTTCAGCTGGGGCTTGGCGTCGGTCATCACCTTCGGCGCCTCGCTCGCGAGCCAGGCCTCGAACGGCGCCAGGCCGGCGTCGCCGGCCGTCCACTCCAGCCGCACGCTCTCGGTCGTGCTCGCGACGCCGGCTCCGATCACGCGGCCGTCGAGGACCTCGAGGCTCAGCCCGAGCCCCGCGGGCTCCGCGGACGTCGCGCGCGCGAACCAGTCCGCGAGGGCATCGCCGCGGAGCGACTGCGAGGTCGGCGCGACGACGGCGGGCTCGGCCTCGGCCGCCAGCGCGGCGGTGCCGTCGGCCGTGAGGCCGTTGGACTCGGCGGCCATCTTGGTGACGCGCTCGAGCAGGGTCTTGAACTCGAGCCGGTCGAAGAGCTCGCGCACCGCCGCCTCGTCCATCGGCTTCGCCGCGAGGTCGGGCAGCTCGACGTCGAGGTCGAGGTCACGCACCAGCCGGTTGAGGCGGCGGTTGCGCACGGCGTTCTCGCGCTCGCGGCGCAGGTTGTCGCCGACGACCCCCTTGATCTCGTCGATGTGCTCGAGGATGCCGTCGAGGCTGCCGTAGAGGCCGAGCCACTTCACCGCGGTCTTCTCGCCGACCTTCGTGATGCCCGGGAGGTTGTCGCTCGTCTCGCCGACGAGGGCGGCGACGTCGGGGTACTGCTCGGGCCGGACGCCGTACTTCTCGACGACGGCGTCGGCGTCGTAGCGCTTCAGCTGCGAGACCCCCTGCACGTTCGGGTAGAGCAGCGTGATGTCGTCGTCGACGAGCTGGATGGTGTCGCGGTCGCCCGACACGACGAGCACCTCGTACCCCGCCTCGGCGCCGCGGGTCGCGAGCGTCGCGAGGATGTCGTCGGCCTCGAAGTCCTCCTTGGTCAGCACCGTGATCCGCATGGCCTCCAACGCGTCCTTCAGGAGCGGGATCTGCCCCTTGAACTCCGGCGGCGTCGCGCTGCGGTTGGCCTTGTATTCGCTGTAGTCGCGCGTGCGGAACGACTCGCGCGACGTGTCGAAGGCGACGGCCAGGTGGGTCGGCCGCTCGTTGCGCAGCAGCATGAGCAGCATCGACAGGAACCCGTGGATGGCGTTCGTGTGCTGGCCGTCGCGGGTGCTGAAGCTGTCGACGGGCAGCGCGTAGAAGGCGCGGTAGGCCAGCGAGTGACCGTCGACGATGAGCAGGGTGGGCTTCTCGGGGGTGGGGTCCGGCACCCACCAAGACTACAAGCGGGCACCGACACGGATGAGCCGGCGGGCGCTCCCCGATCGGGGCCCCGACGGGTCGCCGAGACGACGGATGCCGCGACGAACGAGTCGCCGCGCCATCCCTCGACGGGCCTGCGGCCCGAGTGGATCCGGGGTCAGGACTTCTTCGGCGCCAGCTGCTCGATGATCGCCTGCGACACGTCCTTCATGGTCAGTCGGCGGTCCATCGACGCCTTCTGGATCCAGCGGAACGCCTCGGGCTCGGTGAGGCCCATCTTCTCGTTCAGCAGGCCCTTCGCGCGGTCCACGAGCTTGCGGGTCTCGAAGCGCTCGACGAGGTCGCCGACCTCGGCCTCGAGCGCGATGATCTGGGCGTGGCGGGCGAGTGCGATCTCGATGGCGGGGAGCAGGTCGTTGGGCGTGAACGGCTTGACCACGTAGGCCAGTGCGCCGGCCTCGCTGGCGCGCTCGACGAGCTCCTTCTGGCTGAACGCCGTGAGGAGCACGACCGGGGCGATGTGGCCCTTCGAGAGCCGCTCCGCAGCCGAGATGCCGTCGAGCTGCGGCATCTTCACGTCCATGATGACCAGGTCCGGCCGCAGCTCGGTCGCGAGCTGCACGGCCGTCTCGCCGTCGCCGGCCTCGCCGACCACCTCGTAGCCGTGGTCGCGCAGGATCTCGACGATGTCGAGGCGGATGAGCGACTCGTCCTCCGCGACGACGACGCGACGCGGGGCCTGCGGCTGGGTGTCTTCGGTGTCTGTCACGCTGGAAAGCCTACGGTATTCTGGCCGGGGCCTTCAGGCCGGTGTGGCGGAATGGCAGACGCGGAGCACTCAAAATGCTTTGCCCGAGAGGGCGTGTGGGTTCGACCCCCACCACCGGCACCAGTCGCCGCCGTCGCACCCCCCGCCGGGTACGCCGACGGCCCGGCCGCCATCGCGACCGGGCCGTCTCAACGGGTCAGAGCACCTCGCCCACGATGTGCACGCGCACGTCGTTGGTGGTGCCGGGGATGCCGGGAGGCGAACCGGAGATGATCACGACCTTCTCGCCCGTCGTGGCCTTGCCGGTCTTCTCGAGCACGTCGTCGACCTGCCCGACCATCTGGTCGGTGTGGGTGACGCGATCGACCACGAACGACTCGACGCCCCAGTAGAGCGCCATGCGGCGACGGATCGCCGGGTCCGGCGTGAACGCCAGGATGGGGATGACCGAGCGGATGCGCGCCATCCGTCGCACCGACTCGCCCGTCTCGGTGAACACGCACAGGTACTTCGCCTGGACGAAGTCCGCGACCTCGACGGCCGCCAGCGTGATCGCGCCGGACTGCGTGCGCGGCTTGGTGCCGAGCGGGGCGATCCGGTCGAGGCCGTGCTGCTCGGTCGAGGCGACGATGCGCGACATCGTCTTGACGGTCTGCACGGGGTACTCGCCGACACTGGTCTCGCCCGAGAGCATGACGGCGTCCGCACCGTCGAGGATGGCGTTCGCGACGTCCGACGTCTCCGCACGGGTCGGCACGGGCGCGTGGGTCATCGACTCCAGCATCTGGGTCGCGACGATGACGGGCTTCGCGAGCCGGCGGGCGATCTCGACCGCGCGCTTCTGCACGATCGGCACGGCCTCGAGCGGCAGCTCGACGCCGAGGTCGCCGCGGGCGACCATGATGGCGTCGAACGCCTCGATGATCTCCTCGAGCGCCTCGACCGCCTGGGGCTTCTCGATCTTCGCGATGACGGGGAGCCGGCGTCCCTCCTCGTGCATGATCTCGTGGACGCGGTCGATGTCGGCCGCGTTGCGCACGAACGAGAGCGCGATCACGTCGGCGCCGAGCTGGAGGGCCCAGCGCAGGTCGGCCTCGTCCTTCTCGGACAGCGCCGGGACGTTCACCGCGACGCCGGGAAGGTTGATGCCCTTGTTGTTCGACACCGGGCCGGCGACGACCACCTTCGTGGTCACGACCGTGCCGTCGGTGTCGAGCACCTCGACGCGGACCTTGCCGTCGTCGATGAGGAGGTGGTCGCCCGGCTCGACGTCGTGGGGCAGGCCCTTGAACGTCGTGCCGACGATCTCCTTCGTGCCGAGGATGTCCTCGGTCGTGATCTTGAAGATGTCGCCCTCGGCGAGCTCGTGCGGTCCGTCGGCGAACTTGCCGAGCCGGATCTTCGGCCCCTGGAGGTCGACGAGCACCGCGACCGCGCGCCCCGAGTCGTTGGCGGCCTTCCGGACGTTCTGGTAGACGCCCTCGTGCACGTCGTAGCTGCCGTGGCTCAGGTTCATCCGGGCCACGTCGACGCCCGCATCGATGATGGCGCGGATCTGTTCATAGCTCGATGTCGCCGGCCCGAGGGTGGCGACGATCTTCGCTCTTCTCATGTGTGCTGTGCTCCAGGGGTTACGCGCCGAAGCGCTGGATCAGGGTCTGCAGGCGCCGGGGGGCGCGGGATCACACGGCGAAGGCTCGCGCCGTCGCGGGGATCGGGCTCGGCAGCTGCGTCTCACCTTCAAGGTACCGGTCGACGGATGCCGCCGCAGCCCGGCCCTCGGCGATGGCCCACACGATCAGCGACTGGCCGCGACCGGCGTCGCCCGCGACGAACACGCCGGGCTCCGGAGTCGCGTAGTCGTCGGTGCGCGCGAAGTTGCCGCGCTCGGTGGGCCGGAGGCCGAGCTGGTCCGCCGCGGCCTCGGTCTCGGGTCCGGTGAAGCCGAGCGCGAGCAGCACGAGGTCGGCGGGGATCTCGCGCTCGGTGCCGGCCTTCGGCACCCGGCGCCCGTCGACGTACTCGGTCTCGGCGACGCGGATGGCCCGCACCTCGCCCGCGTCGTTCGCGAGGAACTCGACGGTCGACGCCAGGTACTGGCGCTGCCCGCCCTCCTCGTGCGCGCTCTGCACCTCGAACAGGGTCGGGTGCATCGGCCACGGCTGGTCCGCGCTCCGGGTCTGGCTCGGCTGCTTGCCGATCGCGAGGTTCGTGACCGACAGCGCACCCTGCCGGTGCGCGGTGCCGATGCAGTCCGCGCCGGTGTCGCCGCCGCCGAGCACCACCACGTGCTTGCCCTCGGCGCTGATCTGGTCGAAGACGTCGTCGCCGGCCCCGACGCGGTTCGCCTGCGTCAGGAACTCCATCGCGAAGTGCACGCCGGGCAGGTCGCGTCCCGGGATGGGCAGGTCGCGCGGGACGAGCGCTCCGGTGGCGACCACGACCGCATCGTACCGACGGCGGAGCTCGTCCCAGGACAGGTCGACGCCGATCTCGACGCCGGCACGGAACCGCGTGCCCTCCGCGGTCATCTGCGCGAGCCGCTGGTCGAGGTGCTTCTTCTCCATCTTGAAGTCGGGGATGCCGTAGCGCAGCAGCCCGCCGATGCGGTCGTCGCGCTCGTAGACGGCGACGGTGTGGCCCGCGCGAGTGAGCTGCTGGGCGGCGGCGAGGCCCGCCGGGCCCGAGCCGACGACGGCCACGGTCTTGCCCGTGAGCCGCCCCGGAGGCTGCGGCTGCACCCACCCGCTGCCGAACGCCTGGTCGATGATCGACACCTCGACCTGCTTGATCGTCACGGCGGGCTGGTTGATGCCGAGCACGCACGCGGACTCGCACGGCGCCGGGCACAGGCGGCCCGTGAACTCCGGGAAGTTGTTCGTCGCGTGCAGCCGCTCGATCGCGGCCCGGCCCTCGCCGCGCCACACGAGGTCGTTCCACTCCGGGATCAGGTTGCCCAGCGGGCAGCCCTGATGGCAGAACGGGATGCCGCAGTCCATGCAGCGGCCGGCCTGCCGACGCAGCTGCGCGGGGTCGCCCTGCTCGTAGACCTCTTTCCAGTCCATGATCCGCACCGGGACGGGGCGGCGCTTGGGCAGCTCCCGCTCGGTGACCTTCAGAAAGCCCTTCGGGTCAGCCACCCGTCACCTCCATGCAGTCGTTGGTCGCAGTGCGCATCCGCGGCGTCGTCGGCTCAGCCACCGGTCACCTCCAGGATGCGGGACCAGACCACGTCGCCGTCGGGGTCGAGTCCCTCGTCGACGGCGGTCTGGCGCGTGCGGAGCACCGCGGCGTAGTCGCGCGGGAGCACCTTCGTGAAGCGGGCGAGCGCGGCGTCCCCCTCGGCGAGGAGGGTCGCGGCGACCGCGGAGTCGGTGTGCTCGAGGTGCTGCTCGAGCAGGTCGCGGACGATCTCGTGGTCGGCGCTGCCGAGCTCGTGCAGCTCGAGCTCGCCGCCGGAGAGCGACTCGCGGTTGACCTTCGCCTCGGCCAGGTCGAGCACGTAGGCGGTGCCGCCCGACATGCCGGCGCCGAGGTTGCGGCCGGTGCCGCCGAGGATGAGCGCGAGCCCGCCGGTCATGTACTCGAGCGCGTGGTCGCCCACGCCCTCGACCACCGCGGTCGCACCGGAGTTGCGGACCAGGAACCGCTCCCCCACGATGCCGCGGATGAACATGCTGCCCTGCGTCGCTCCGTAGCCGATCACGTTGCCCGCGATGACGTTGCGCTCGGCGACGAAGCCCGCCTCGGTCGACGGCCGGACGATGATCTGGCCGCCCGAGAGTCCCTTGCCGACGTAGTCGTTCGAGTCGCCCTCGAGCTTCAGGCGGATGCCGCTCGGCAGGAAGGCCCCGAACGACTGGCCCGCGCTGCCGCGCAGCGTGACGTCGATCGATCCGGTCGGCAGGCCCTGCGCACCGTGGCGGACGGTCACCTCGTGGCCGAGCATCGTCCCGACCGCGCGGGCGGTGTTCCTGACCGGCAGCTCGATCTCGACGCGGCCGCCCTCCTCGAGGACGATCCCGGCGCGTCGGATGAGCTCGTTGTCGAAGTGCTCGTCGAGCTCGTGGTCCTGCGGCCGGCCGTTGCGGCGGGGCTCCGACGTGGAGAAGTCCGGACCGACGAGCACGGGCGTGAGGTCGAGGCCCGACGCCTTCCAGTGCCGGACCGCGCGGTCGACGTCGAGCAGCTCGCGACGGCCGATCACCTCGTCGAGCGACCGGTAGCCGAGCTCGGCGAGGTACTCGCGCACCTCCTGGGCGATGAACTCGAAGAAGTTCACGACGAACTCGGGCTTGCCCGTGAAGCGCTTGCGGAGCTCCGGGTTCTGCGTGGCGACGCCCACCGGGCACGTGTCGAGGTGGCAGACGCGCATCATGACGCAGCCCTCGACCACGAGCGGCGCCGTGGCGAAGCCGAACTCCTCCGCGCCGAGCAGCGCGCCGATCACGACGTCGCGCCCCGTCTTCAGCTGCCCGTCGACCTGCACGACCACCCGGTCGCGCATGCCGTTCAGCATGAGCGTCTGCTGCGTCTCGGCCAGGCCGAGCTCCCACGGCGTGCCCGCGTGCTTCAGCGAGTTCAGCGGGCTCGCCCCCGTGCCGCCGTCGTGGCCGGAGACGAGGATGACGTCCGCAAGCGCCTTCGCGGTGCCCGCGGCGACCGCGCCGATGCCCGACTGGCTCACGAGCTTGACGTGCACCCGGGCGTTCGGGTTCGCGCGCTTGAGGTCGAAGATGAGCTGCTTCAGGTCCTCGATCGAGTAGATGTCGTGGTGCGGCGGCGGCGAGATGAGCCCGACGCCGGCCGTCGCGTGCCGGGTGCGCGCGACCCACGGGTACACCTTGGTCGGCGGCAGCTGCCCGCCCTCGCCGGGCTTCGCGCCCTGTGCGAGCTTGATCTGGATGTCGTCCGCGTGCGTGAGGTACATGCTCGTGACGCCGAAGCGGCCCGAGGCGACCTGCTTGATCGCGCTGCGCCGCTCTGGGTCGAGCAGGCGGTCCAGGTCCTCTCCGCCCTCGCCGGTGTTCGACTTGCCGCCGAGCCGGTTCATGGCGATCGCGAGCGTCTCGTGCGCCTCCTTGGAGATCGAGCCGTAGCTCATCGCACCCGTCGAGAAGCGCTTCACGATCGACTCGACCGGCTCGACCTCGTCGATCGGCACCGGCGGCCGCACGCCCGTGCGGAGCGCGAACATGCCGCGGAGGGTCATGAGCTGCTCGGCCTGCGTGTCGACCATCGAGGTGTACTCGCGGAAGACGTCGTACCGACGGTTGCGCGTCGAGTGCTGGAGCCGGAACACGGTCTCCGGGTTGAACAGGTGCGGGGAGCCGTCGCGCCGCCACTGGTACTCGCCGCCCGTCATCAGGCGCTCGTGGGCGCGCACCGCGACATCCGCCGGGTAGGCCACCTCGTGGCGCGACCGGTTCTCGGACGCGACGACGTCGAGCCCGACGCCGCCGAGCTTCGAGGTGGTGCCGGTGAAGAACTCGTCGATGAACTCCTGCGAGAGTCCGACCGCCTCGAACGCCTGGGCGCCCGCGTACGACGCGATGGTCGAGATTCCCATCTTCGACATGATCTTCAGCACGCCCTTGCCGAGCGCGGTGATGACGTTGCGGACCGCCTGCTCGGTGGTGACGCCCGTGAGCACGCCCGACCGGACGAGCTCCTCGCACGTCTCCATCGCCAGGTACGGGTTCACCGCCGATGCGCCGTAGCCGACGAGCAGCGCGACATGGTGCACCTCGCGGACGTCGCCCGCCTCGACGACGAGGCCCACCTTCATGCGGGTCTCGGAGCGGATCAGGTGGTGGTGCACGGCCGACAGCATGAGCAGCGACGGGATCGGCGCGAGGTCCTTCGTGGTGTCGCGGTCGCTCAGCACGATGAAGGACGCACCCTCGTCGATCGCCTCGTCGACCTCGCGGCACAGCTCGTCGAGGCGCTCGCGCAGCCCCTCCGGGCCCTCGTCGACGCGGTACAGGCCGCGAAGCGTGCGGGTCGCCCGCGCGCCCGACGGCGCCGTCATGTGCACGATCTTCGCCAGCTGGTCGTTGTCGATGACCGGGAAGTCGAGCGAGACCTGCCGCGCGTGCTCGGGGCCGGCGAGCAGCAGGTTCCGCTCCGGGCCGAGCGACGTCGACAGCGAGGTGACGACCTGCTCGCGGATCGAGTCGAGCGGCGGGTTCGTGACCTGCGCGAACTGCTGCGTGAAGTAGTCGAACAGCAGTCGCGGGCGCTGCGAGAGCACGGCGACCGGCGTGTCCGAGCCCATCGCGCCGATCGGCTCGGCACCGGTGCGCGCCATGGGGGTGAGGAGGATCTTGACCTCCTCCTCGGTGTACCCGAAGGTGCGCTGGCGGCGGTTGACCGACGCCGGCGGGTGCACGATGTGCTCGCGCTCGGGCAGATCGGTCAGGCGGATGCGGCCCTCGTCGAGCCATTCGCCCCACGGCTCGGATGCCGCGAGCTCGGCCTTGATCTCGTCGTCCTCGATCAGCCGGCCGGCCTCGGTGTCGACGAGGAACATGCGACCCGGCTGCAGGCGGCCCTTGCGCACGACCCGGCGCTGCGGCAGGTCGATGACGCCGATCTCGCTCGCGAGCACGACGAGCCCGTCGTCGGTCACGAGGTACCGGCCGGGGCGCAGGCCGTTGCGGTCGAGGGTGGCGCCGACGAGCGAGCCGTCGGTGAAGACGATCGCGGCGGGGCCGTCCCACGGCTCCATGAGCATCGAGTGGTAGTCGTAGAACGCCCGGCGGGCCGGGTCGATCTCCGCCTGCTTCTCCCATGCCTCGGGGACCATCATCATGACGGCGTGCGGGAGGCTGCGGCCGGCGAGCGTCAGGAGCTCCACGACCTCGTCGAACGACGCGGAGTCGCTCGCGCCGGGGGTGACGATCGGCATGAGCGGGGCGAGGTCGCCGAGCGCCTCTGACTCGAGCTGCGACTGGCGCGCCCGCATCCAGTTGCGGTTGCCCTGGATCGTGTTGATCTCGCCGTTGTGCGCGATCATGCGGAACGGCTGCGCGAGCGGCCACGACGGGAACGTGTTCGTCGAGTACCGCGAGTGCACGAGCGCGAGCTTGGAGGCGAAGCGCTCGTCGGACAGGTCGGGGTAGAACGGCTCGAGCTGGAGCGTCGTGACCATGCCCTTGTAGACGAGCGTGCGGCTCGACAGCGACGCGAAGTAGAGCTCGAGTTCGCGTTCGGCGCGCTTGCGCAGCCGGAAGGTCAGCCGATCCAGCGCGATGCCCGTCAGGTGCGCACCGTCGGCCGTGTTCGCCGAGCTCCGCACGTAGAGCTGCTGGACGACCGGCATCGCGGCGCGGGCGAGGGTGCCGAGCTCCTCCGGGCGAACGGGCACCTCGCGCCATCCGATGACCTCGAGGCCCTCGGAGGCGGCGATCCGCTGCAACTGCTGCTTGACCTGGCTGCGCCCGGTCGGGTCGACCGGCAGGAAGGCGTTGCCGACCGCGTACGCGCCGGCGTCGGGCAGCGGGAAGTCCACGACCTCGCGCAGGAAGGCGTCCGGCACCTGCGTGATGATGCCGGCGCCGTCGCCCGTGCCCGCGTCGGAGCCGACCGCGCCGCGGTGCTCCAGGTTGCGGAGCGCGTCGAGCGCGGCCGTGATGATGTCATGCCCGGCGGTGCCGCGTAGCGTCGCGACCATCGCGAGCCCGCAGGCGTCCTTCTCGGCGGCAGGGTCGTACATGCCCTGTGCGGGGGGCGTGAGTCCGAACCTGGAGTGGGGAGGGGGAAGCGACACGTTGGACCGTCCTCGGTATCTCGGTGGCAACGGGGGACGTCGTCGGCCCACGAAGGAGGATTCGCGGCGCAAGGTGCGGCGCCGCGGTGGAGAACGCGGTGGTGGCGAGGCCCCTGCTACGAGGCTGAGCGGCTCGAGCTTGTGGCAGCCGGCTCGCCGTGGTCGTTCTCACCCTCGACGCCATCGTCGAGAGAGTCGGAGTCGGACTCGGTGTCGTCAGAGTCTACCTCAGCATCGGCGGGCGTCCATTCGCGCCCGGGCCGGTAGACGCTCGGCTCGATGCCGGTGTGCCGGCGGGTCTGCACGAAGATGATGACGAGGCCGATCGCGATCGCGAGGAACGACGCCCACACGTTGGATCGGATGCCGAGGAACATCTCGCTCGGGTCGACGCGGATGGTCTCGAACACCGCACGTCCCGCGCCGTACCAGATGAGGTAGGCGCCGAACATCTTGCCCCAGCGGAGGCGGAACGCGCGCTCGAGGGCGAGCAGGACCACGACGCCGAGCAGGTTCCACACGATCTCGTAGAGGAAGGTCGGGTGGAAGAGGGTGCCCTCCGGCAGGCCGGCGGGGAAGGCCGCGTTGTCGGCCTCGATCTCGAGGCCCCAGGGCAGGTCGGTCGGCCAGCCGAAGAGCTCGTGGTTGAACCAGTTCCCGAGGCGGCCGACGGCCTGCGCGACGAGCAGGCCGGGGGCGAGCGCGTCGGCGAAGGACCAGAAGCGCAGGCCGGTCAGGCGGCAGGCGATGATCACGCCGATCGCGCCGCCGATCAGCGAGCCGTAGATGGCGTTGCCGCCCTCCCAGATCGCGAAGACCTTCCACCACTCCTGGCCGGCGAAGTAGTCGTCGGGGTGCGTGACCACGTGGTAGAACCGGGCGCCGATGATGCCGAGCGGCACGGCCCACAGCACCACGTCGAGCACGATGCCCGGCTCGGCGCCGCGCTTGGTGAGGCGGCGCGACGTGATGATCGTCGCGAGGATGATGCCCGCGAGGATGCACAGGGCGTACATCTGGATCGGGAGCGTGCCCCACGGCAGGGGGATCTCGAGGGTGCGCCACTCCGGGTCGGGGCTCGGGATGCTGAGCGGTGCGATCACGCCGGCGTCTGCCTTTCGTCGATGGTGCTGGGGTGCCGTGGGACGGCGGCCCCGTCGAGACTACTTCACTGTCGGGCGGTGCCGCGCGCGAGCTCCGCCGCGAGGGCGGCGACCCCGTCGACCCCGCCGTCGGCGAGGGCCTTCACGAGCGCCGAGCCCACGATCGCGCCCTCGGCGTACTCCAGCACCTCGGCGACCTGCGCCGCGGTCGAGATGCCGACGCCGACGCAGCTGGCTGGCGCTCCGGCATCGCGCAGCCGGCCGACGAGCGTGCGGGCCGCACGGTCGACATCGCTGCGCGCACCGGTGATCCCCATCGTGGAGACCGCGTAGACGAAGCCGCGGCTGGCGTCGACGGCCCGCCTGATGCGGGCGTCGGTCGAGGTGGGCGCCGCGAGGAACACGCGGTCGAGCCCGGTGCGCTCGGAGGCGGCGATCCAGTCCGCGGCCTCGTCGGGGATCAGGTCGGGCGTGATGAGGCCCGCTCCCCCGGCGGCGGCGAGGTCGTCCGCGAACCGGTCGACGCCGTACTGCACCACGGGGTTCCAGTACGTCATGAGGAGCACGGGGGCGTCGACGCGCTCGGTGACCCGCCGCACCGCCTCGAAGCCGTGGGCGAGCCGGAAGCCGTTCGCGAGCGCCTGCTGGGTCGCCGCCTGGATGACGGTGCCGTCCATGACGGGGTCGGAGTACGGCAGGCCGAGCTCGAGCGCGTCCACGCCCTGCTCGACGAGGGCCACGGCCGCCTCGACGCTCTCGTCGAGGGTCGGGAAGCCGACCGGCAGGTAGCCGATCAGTGCCCCGGCGGCCTCCTCGTTGCGCCGCGCGATGACGGGCCCGACGTTCCTCACTGCTCGCCTCCGTCGTAGAGCCCGAAGTAGCGGGCCGCGGTGTCCATGTCCTTGTCGCCGCGACCGGAGAGGTTCACGAGGATCGTCGCGTCGCGACCGAGCTCCCGGCCGAGTTCGAGCGCGCCCGCGAGGGCGTGCGCGGACTCGATCGCCGGGATGATGCCCTCGGTGCGCGTGAGCAGGCGCAGCGCCTGCATGGCGTCGTCGTCGGTGACCGCGCGGTAGTTCGCACGCCCGAGCGCCGCGAGCCACGAGTGCTCCGGCCCGACGCCGGGATAGTCGAGCCCGGCCGAGATCGAGTGCGACTCGATCGTCTGGCCGTCCTCGTCCTGCAGCAGGTAGCTCCGCGCGCCGTGCAGGACGCCCGGTCGGCCCATCGAGATCGTGGCGGCGTGGCGGGGCGTCTCGACGCCCTCGCCGCCCGCCTCGAAGCCGTACAGCGCGACGTCGACGTCGTCGAGGAACGCGTGGAAGATGCCGATCGCGTTGGATCCGCCGCCGACGCAGGCCGCCACCGCGGTCGGGAGCCCGCCGGTCAGGTCGAGGACCTGCTGCCGGGCCTCCTCGCCGATGATCTTCTGGAAGTCCCGCACCATCTCGGGGAAGGGGTGCGGTCCGGCGACCGTGCCGAAGATGTAGTTCGTGCTCTCGACGTTCGTGACCCAGTCGCGCATGGCGTCGTTGATCGCGTCCTTGAGGGTGCGCGAGCCCGTCTTGACCGCGATCACCTCGGCGCCGAGCAGGCGCATGCGGGCCACGTTGAGGGCCTGCCGCTCGGTGTCGACCTCGCCCATGTAGACGGTGCAGTCGAGTCCGAACAGCGCGGCCGCCGTCGCGGTCGCCACGCCGTGCTGCCCCGCGCCCGTCTCGGCGATCACGCGCTGCTTGCCGATCCGCTTGGTGAGCAGCGCCTGGCCGAGCACGTTGTTGATCTTGTGCGACCCGGTGTGGTTCAGGTCCTCGCGCTTGAGCAGCACGCGCGCGCCGCCGGCGTGCTCGGCGAAGCGCGGCACGTCGGTGAGGATCGAGGGTCGCCCCGTGTAGCTGCGGCCGAGCTCGGCGAGCTCCGCGCCGAACGCCGGGTCGAGCTTGGCGAGGTCGTACGCCTCCGAGAGCTCATCGAGCGCGGCGATCAGGGATTCGGGCACGAAGCGCCCGCCGAACTCGCCGAAGTAGGGACCGGTCTGGGCACGAAGGGCCATGTCACACCGCCAGGAATGCTGAGAGGTTCGAGATGGGGTCGCCCGTGACGAGGGCCTCCCCCACGAGCACTGCGTCGGCGCCCGCCGCGCGGTAGTGCGCGACGTCGGCCGCCGACAGCACCGCCGACTCGGCGACCTTGATCGCGCCCTCGGGGAAGCGGTCGACGATGCGCCCGAACAGGTCGCGGTCGAGCTCGAACGTCGTGAGGTCGCGGGCGTTCACGCCGATGAGCTTCGCGCCGAGCCGAGCGGCGCGGTCGAGCTCCTCGGCCGAGTGCGTCTCGACGAGCGGGGTCATGCCGAGCTCGGTGATGAGGCCGTAGAGCTCGGCGAGCGTCGCGTCGTCGAGCGCGGCGACGATGAGGAGGACCATGTCGGCGCCGGCGGCGCGCGCCTCGAAGACCTGGTACGCCGTCGCGATGAAGTCCTTGCGCAGGATCGGCAGCGAGACCGCCTGCCGCACCGATTCGAGGTCGGCGAGCGAGCCGCCGAACCTGCGGCCCTCGGTGAGCACGCTGATCGCGCTGGCGCCGCCCAGCTCGTAGGTCCGCGCGAGCGCGGCGGGGTCGGTGATCGTCGCGAGGGCGCCGCGCGACGGGCTCGAGCGCTTGATCTCGGCGATGACCTTGATCCGCTCGGCGGGCGCGAGGGCGTGCAGCGCGTCGAGTGCGTCGGGGCGCGCGAGGGCGGCCGCCTCGACTTCGGCCATGGGCCGGTCGGCGCGACGCGACTCGGCGTCGGCGACGGCGTTCGCGGTGAGCTCGGCGAGCACGCGTCAGTGCGCCCTGGGCGCGACCTTGTCGCCGTCCACGCCGTAGCCGGCCCGGGCGAGGGCCCAGCCGGTGACGAGGCCGACGACGAGCAGGCCGACGGACGCCCACACCAGCCACTGCACGTCGAAGAAGAACGCGACGGTGCCGATGGCGAACGCGAGGAGCATGATCACCACGGCCGTCCACGCCGCGGGCGAGTGTCCGTGGCCGGGGTCAACGTGCTGCTCAGTGCTCATGGTGCTCCTTCTGTGCGGGGTCGGGGAAGAGTCTAGCGGGTGCGGTCAGGGTCGTCCGTCGGCATCGCCGGGCGCCGGGGGCTCGGATGCCGTCGGCGGTTCGGGTGCCGTCGGCGGCTCTGGTGCCGTCGGGTCGTCGCCGCGACTGAGGTCGTCCCAGTCATCGACGGCGCGATCCGACGGGACGGCCTCGCCCCGTCCGTCCGCGGCGAGCCGCACGCCGCCGCCGTACCGGCGCGACGTCGGCCAGGCCTTCGCCGTCACGACGACCGCGAGGCCGGCCACGACGACGAGCGCGCCGCTCGCGACCGCGATCGCCGGCCACGCGGTCGCCGCGGTCGCGGCGACGAGTTCGGCGGTCGGTCCCGCGCCGGCGACGCCGGTCGCATCGGCCACCGCGGACGAGACGGCGGCCACGGGGTCGGCGATGGCGATCGACGCGGCGAGCACGACGCATCCGCCCAGGACCGCCGCGAGCAGGCCCAGCACGATCCGGATCGCCGGACCGGCGATCGCCAGCGCGCCCGCGAGCGCGAGACCCGCGAGGGCCAGCGCCGACAGCGCGGGCGACGCCGTCTGCCCGCCCACCTCGAGCGCCGCCGGCCCGGTCGCCGAGCCGGCCACGAGGGTCACCGAGTACCAGGGCCGGCTCCACGCCAGCAGCGCGAGCCCGGATCCGACGAGGATGCCGAGGATCGCGGCGAGCTTCAGGCGGCCTCCGCGCACGCTCACTCCGACCGGACGCGGCGCATCGCGTTCGCCACCGCGACCGCGCGCAACGGCGCGGCCGCCTTGTTGACCGACTCCTGGTACTCCGACTCGGGATCGGAATCGGCGACCAGGCCCCCGCCCGCCTGCACCCGGGCCACGCCGCCGATGATCGTGGCGGTGCGGATCGCGATGGCGAGATCCGCGTCGCCGCCGAACCCGAAGTAGCCGACGACGCCGCCGTAGACGCCGCGCTGGGCGGGCTCGAGCTCGTCGATGATCTCGAGCGCGCGCGGCTTCGGGGCGCCCGACAGGGTGCCCGCCGGGAAGGTGGCCCGGAACACGTCGACCGCGTTGGCATCCGGGGCGAGGTCGCCCTCGACCGACGAGACGAGGTGCATGATGTGGCTGAACCGCTCCACCCGCATGAACTCGGTCACCTCGACGGTTCCGGCCGTGCAGACCTTCGCGAGGTCGTTGCGGGCGAGGTCGACGAGCATGAGGTGCTCGGCCTGCTCCTTGGGGTCGGCGATGAGCTCGTCCTCGAGGTCGGCGTCGTCCTCCGGCGTCGCGCCCCGCGGCTTCGAGCCGGCGATCGGGTGCGTGTACACGCGGCCGTCCTCGACCTTGACGAGCGCCTCGGGCGACGATCCGACGATCCAGTAGGGCTCGCCCGTGACGTCCTCGAGGTGGAGCAGGTACATGTACGGACTCGGGTTCAGGCTCCTCAGCACGCGGTACACGTCGATCGGGTGCGCCGACGCGTCCTGCTCGAACCGCTGCGAGACGACGACCTGGAAGATGTCGCCCTCGCGGATGTACTCCTTGGAGCGCTCGACCGCGGCGAGGAAGTCGGCCTTCTCGGTGCGGTACCGCGGGTCCGGCATGCGGGACAGGTCGATCTCGGCGAGATACGCCTCGGCGGGTTCGGCGAGCGCCGCCTGCATCCGGTCGAGGCGCTGCTGCGCATCGGTCCAGAGCTGCTCGGCGGGCTCGTCGCGGTCGTTGAGCACCGACGCCACCAGCTGCACGGTGCCGGTCCGGTGGTCCATCACCACGAGCTCGGAGACGAACGCGAACGCCTGCCCCGGCACGGCGAAGTCTGCCGGCGGGCGGTTCGGCAGGTGCTCGATCTGCCGGATCGCCTCCCAGCCGATGAACCCGACGAGCCCGCCGGTGAGCGGCGGGGCGCCGGGGACGTCCTCGGTCCGCCAGCGCTCGTAGAGCGCCTCCAGCGCGGCGAGCGGCGCGAGGTCGGCGGCGTCGGCGCCGAGCGCCCGATCGCGCGACATCCCGTAGTCCAGCCACTCGACCCGCCCCTCGCGGTCGGTGAGCACGCCGTGCGAGCCGGCGCCGACGAACGAGTAGCGCGACCAGATGCCGCCCTGTTCGGCGGACTCGAGCAGGAAGGTGCCCGGCCGGCCGCCGGCGAGCTTGCGGTAGATGCCGACGGGCGTCTCGCCGTCCGCGAAGAGCTCCCGCACGACCGGGACGACCCGGCGACCGGGCAGCAGCGCGGCGAACTCGTCGAAGCGGGTGGTGGCGCTGCGGGCGGCCGTCATCGTGCTCCTCCGGCGGACTGGTCGGGGTCGGGGGCACCGGCGACGACCTCGAGCGGGTCGCCGTCGAAGCAGGTGCGCGTGCCCGTGTGGCAGGCGGCGCCGACCTGCTCGACGCGCACGAGCAGGGTGTCGGCGTCGCAGTCGAGCGCGGCCGAGCGCACGTACTGCGCGTGTCCGGACGTGTCGCCCTTGCGCCAGTACTCCTGCCGCGACCGCGACCAGAAGGTCACGCGACCCTCGGTCAGCGTGCGCCGCATGGCCTCGCGATCCATCCAGGCGAGCATGAGCACCTCGCCGGTGTCCCACTGCTGGATGACCGCCGGGATGAGGCCGTCGGCGTTGAACGCGGCCCGGTCGACCGCGGTCGCGTCGGGCGTCCAGGACTCGGCGTCGCGCTCGAGCTCCTCGTCCTCGCGGTAGGTCATCGCACCGTCCTCCCGTCCGCGGCGAGGGCCTGCTTGACCTCGCCGATCGTGAGCTCGCCGTTGTGGAACACGGATGCCGCGAGCACGGCGTCGGCGCCCGCGGCGATGGCGGGCGCGAAGTGCTCCAGTGCGCCCGCGCCGCCCGAGGCGATGACGGGCACCGACGACAGCTCGTGCATGAGCCGGACGAGCTCGAGGTCGAAGCCCGCCTTCGTGCCGTCGGCGTCGATCGAGTTCACGAGCAGTTCGCCCGCACCGAGTTCGATGGCCTGCCGCGCCCACTCGAGCGCGTCGAGGTCGGTCTCCGTGCGGCCGCCGTGCGTGGTGACGACGAAGCCCGAGCCGGTGCGGTCGGACCGCTTCACGTCGAGGGAGAGCACGCACACCTGCGCCCCGAACCGGTCGGCGATCTCGGCCACCAGGGCCGGTCGAGCGATCGCGGCGCTGTTGACGCCGATCTTGTCGGCCCCGTGGCCGAGCAGGCGGGCGACGTCCTCATCGGAGCGGACGCCGCCGCCGACCGTGAGCGGGATGAAGACCTGCTCGGCGACCCGGCGCACCATGTCGTAGGTGGTCGAGCGGTCGTCGACCGTCGCGGTCACGTCGAGGAAGGTCAACTCGTCCGCGCCCTGCGCGGCGTAGCGCGCGGCGAGTTCGACGGGGTCTCCGGCGTCCCGGAGGTTCAGGAAGTTGACGCCCTTGACGACGCGGCCGGCGGCCACGTCGAGGCACGGGATCACGCGGACGGCGAGGCTCATGGGGCGACCTACAACCGGGCCGCGTGGATCGCGCTGACGAGGATCGCCCGGGCGCCGAGCTCGTACAGCTCGTCCATGACGTGGTTCGTCTCGACGCGCGGGATCATGACGCGCACGGCGACCCACTCCGGGTCGTGCAGCGGCGACACCGTCGGCGACTCGAATCCGGGCGCCGCGGCGGTCGCCGCCTCGAGCCGGGCCACGGGCACGTCGTAGTCGAGCAGCACGTACTGGCGCGCGACGAGCACGCCCTGGAGGCGCCGCACGAGCGTCTGCGTGCCGGGCTGGTCGACGCCGGAGCCGATGAGCACAGCCTCGGAGTGCAGGATCACCGGACCGAAGATCTCGAGGCCCGCCTTTCGGAGGGTCGACCCCGTCGAGACGACGTCGGCGACCGCGTCGGCCACGCCGAGGCGCACCGCGGACTCCACCGCGCCGTCGAGCTTGACGAGGTTCGCGGTCACCCCGCGCTCGGCGAGGAAGTCGCCCACGAGCCCCGGGTAGCTGGTCGCGACGCGCACGCCGTCGAGGTCGCCGAGCTCGGCGTGCTCGCCGGGCGGGCCGGCGAAGCGGAAGGTGGAGTCGCCGAAGCCGAGCGGGGCGATCTCGATGGCCTCGCTGCCCGAGTCGAGCAGGAGGTCGCGACCCGTGATGCCGACGTCGAGGGCGCCGGAACCCACGTAGGTGGCGATGTCGCGCGGACGGAGGTAGAAGAACTCGACCCCGTTGCGGGGGTCGGCGACGACCAGCTCGCGCGAGTCGCGTCGGCCGGTGTACCCGGCCTCGAAGAGCATCTGCGCGGCGGTCTCGGACAGCGAGCCCTTGTTGGGCACGGCGATTCGGAGCATTCCCTGGCTTTCGTGTCGACGGAACTGATCTGCGGTCATGGCGCGATCAGAGATGTCGGTACACGTCGGCCGGCGCGAGCCCCTTGGCGAGCATCAGCACCTGCAGGTGGTAGAGCAGCTGCGAGATCTCCTCGGCGGTCTCGTCGTCGCCCTGGTACTCGGCGGCCATCCAGACCTCGGCCGCCTCCTCGACGATCTTCTTGCCGATGGCGTGCACGCCGGCGTCGAGCTGGCGGACGGTGCCACTGCCCTCTGGGCGGGTCCGGGCCTTGTCCTGGAGCTCGACGAAGAGGTCGTCGAAGGTCTTCACGCGTCCAGACTACCGGTGCCGTCGGGGTCGCCATGGCGGTGTGACGCGACGGCGGCGCGGAGGTCTTCGATCCGGCTCGCGGGGTCGCCGCCGTTGTAGACGGCCGAGCCCGCGACGAACGTGTCGGCGCCCGCCTCGGCGGCGATCCCGATCGTGTCGGCCGTGATGCCGCCGTCGACCTGCAGCCACACGTCGAGGCCGGCCGCCGCGACGGCGTCGGCGACGCGGCGGAGCTTCGGCATGGTCTCGTGGATGAAGGACTGCCCGCCGAACCCGGGCTCGACGGTCATGATCAGCACCTGGTCGAACTCGGGCAGGAGGTCGAGGTACGGGGTCGCGTCGGTGCCCGGCTTCAGGGCGATGCCGGCGCGTGCGCCGATCTCGCGCAGCCGGCGCGCGAGCGCGACCGGCTCGCCCACGGCCTCGGCGTGGAACGTGACGGATGCGGCGCCCGCCTCCGCGTACCCCGGCGCCCAGCGGTCGGGGTCGTCGATCATCAGGTGCACGTCGAGCGGGATGGGCGAGACCTGCTGCAGTCGCTGCACCATCGGCAGGCCGAACGTCAGGTTCGGCACGAAGTGGTTGTCCATGATGTCGACGTGCACGAGGTCCGCCGTCCGGATCCGTCCCAGCTCGCGCTCGAGGTTCGCGAAGTCGGCGGAGAGGATGCTCGGGTTGATGCGCGTCGCCATGCGGTCAGACTATCGGGGCGCGCGGCGGCGTCAGCGCTTGCGGACGAGCGCGATGAACATCGCGTCCGTCCCGTGCCGGTGCGGCCAGAGCTGCACCGTCCGGCCGTCCCCGGCGAGGTCGAGCGGATGCCGCGCCACGCCGCCGACGACGGCCGCGGTGTCGAGCGGCTCGGCCGCATCGCCCCACCGCGCGAGCGCGCCTCCGAGGCTGCCGAAGGTCTCCGCGGTGTGCGGCGAGCACGTGACGTAGGCGAGGATCCCGCCCGGTGCGAGCGCCGCGAACGCGGCATCCGCCAGCTCGCCCTGCAGCTCCGTCAGCTCGGCGACGTCGGTCGGCGACTTGCGCCACCGCGCCTCCGGCCGGCGGCGCAGCGCGCCGAGGCCCGTGCACGGCGCGTCGAGCAGGATGCGGTCGAAGCCGCCCTCGGCGCCGAGGACCGCCGGATCGAGCTCGCGCCCGTCGCCCACGTGGACCGGGACCTCGAGGGGCACCGGTGCGACGGCGCGGCGCACCAGCTCGGCCCGCGCGGGCACCACCTCGTTGGCGACGAGCGTCGCCCCGCCGGCGAGCGCCTCCGCGGCCAGCAGGGCCGTCTTGCCCCCCGGACCGGAGCACGCGTCGAGCCAGCGCTCCCCCGGCCGCACCGGCGCGACGCGGCTGAGGGCGAGCGCGGCGAGCTGCGAGCCCTCGTCCTGCACCCGGACGCGTCCGTCGTGGTCGGCGACGATCCCGAGCGGGTCCTGTGCCGTGAGGCCGGTCGGCGAGAAGAGGTCCGGCTCGCCGAGGTCGTCGGGCGCCGGGGCCAGGCCGGGCAGCGCGGCGAGGTTCACCCTCGGCGACGCGTTGTCGGCCTCGAGCAGCGCGACGAGCTCGTCCGCCCGCCCCTCGCGCTCGAGCGCACCGCGCAGCGCGCGCACGACCCACACGGGGTGCGAGTGCACCACCGCGAGGGCCTCGTCCGGGGATCCGGCCCGCTCCGCGATCGCGTCGAGCCAGTCGTCGGCCTCGCGCCGCGAGATCGCCCGCAGGACGGCGTTCACGAAGCCCGCGGCCGACGGCGCGACGCGGCGCGCGAGGGCGACGGATTCGTTGACGGCCGCGTGGGTCGGCACCCGGGTCGCCAGCAGCTGGTGCGCGCCGAGTCGCAGCACGTCGAGCACGGGCGGGTCGACGGCCCCCGCCGGGCGGCCGGCCGCGAGCTCGACGATGGCGTCGTACCGGCCGCGGAGCCGGAGCGTGCCGTACGTCAGCTCGGTGGCGAGGGCCGCGTCGGCCGCGCCGAGTCGCGCCCGCTCGATCCGCGACGGCAGCAGCAGGTTGGCGTACGCGTCGGACTCGCGGACCGCCGCGAGCACGTCGAACGCGACGAGCCGTGCGGGCGAGACGCGGTCCGGTCGGGGGCGCCCACCGGTCCCGCGTCGACGGTCTCCCCCGCCGGATCGTCGGCCGGCGCCGCCCCGGCCGGCTCCGCCGGAACCGCGGTCGCCGGATCGGCCGCTCCCCCGCCGCTCGTCGCTCATCGCGCCTCCGCACGCGCGACGCCGAGGCCGCGCCACCAGTCGGCGGCACCCATGCCGGTGCGACCGGCCGGCTGCACCCGACGGAGCTCCATCGCGCCGTCGGACGTGCCCGCGTACACCCGCTTGCCGTCCATCCGCAGCTCGCCCGGTTCCAGCGCGGGCGCGTGCGGCGCGGGCACGGCGTCGAGGACCTTCACCCGCACGCCGTCGACCTCGGTGTGGGCGCCCGGCTCGGGGGTCACGCCGCGCAGGTGCGCGTCGACCTCGACGGTGGTGCGGTGCCAGTCGAGGCGGCCGTCCTCGATCGAGAGCTTCGGCGCGAAGCTCGGCTCGCCGCGCTGCGGCACGGCGACGGCCGTGCCGGCGGCGATCGCGTCGACCACGTCCAGCACGAGGTCGGCCTCGGTCTCGGCGAGCGACTCGAGCGCCAGTCCGGCGGTCTCGCCGGGCGCGACCGCGCGCGACCGGCTCGCGTAGACGTCACCCGCGTCGAGCTCGGGCACGAGCCGGAACACGCTCGCGCCGAGCTCCGCGTCGCCGGCGATGAGCGCGCGCTGCACGGGCGCGGCGCCGCGCCACGCGGGAAGCGTCGAGAAGTGCAGGTTGATCCAGCCGTGCGTCGGGGTCGACAGCAGCGGCTCGCGGACGAGCCCGCCGTAGGCGACCACGACCCCCAGGTCCGGCCGGAGGGCGGCGATCCGCTCGGTCGCGTCCGCGTCCAGGCGCGCGGCGTCGATCACGGGGATGCCGAGGCGCTCGGCCGCCTGTGCGACGGGCGACGGCGTGAGCACGCGCTTGCGGCCGAGCGGCGCGGGCGGGCGCGTGACGACCGCGACGACCTCGTGGTCGGACGCGGCGAGCCGGTCGAGGGTGGGCACGGCGACGGCGGGCGTTCCCGCGAACACGATCCGGAGGTGGGGCACACCCCATTGTCGCAAGGTCACGGGAGGTCCGGGTCGTCCATGCGCACGCGCAGGACCGGGGGTCGACCGGGGCGACGACCCGCGACCGGCCGGCGACGCTCCGTGGCCGCCCGGATCGCCTCGCCCTTCAGCCGCTGCGCCACCTCGGCGCCCGCCGCATACCCGAAGCGGACGACCGCACGCTCGAGCCCGTCGTCCACCGGCGTCGGGCCGAGCACGTCCACGCCGTCCATGCCGCGCAGGCGTTCCAGCGCCCCGCCGAGCCGCTCGCGCGAGGAGACGAGCGAGGCCATGCGCACCGCCGGAGGGAAGCGGAGCGCGCGCCGCGCCTCGAGCTCCTCGGCCGCCCACGCGGGCTGCCGCCACGTCGCGAGCGCGGTGCCGATCGCGCCGCCGACCCCGACGAGGAACACGGGTGCGCCCGGCGCCGCCAGCGCGGCCGCGTTCGACCACCAGCGCAGGCAGTCCTCGGCGACGCGCAGCGACTCCCGGAGCAGCATCCGTTCGCCGTCCAGGAGCAGCACGGCCCGGTACCCGCCGTCGGCGAGCGGCTCGGCACCGCGCGTCGCCACGATGAGCTGCGGCTCGTGGCCGACCCGCACGATCGGGCGCTCCCCGTCGGAGACGACGACCCGGGCACGCGGGAACGCCCGCCCGAGCTCCTCGGCCGTGCGGGTCGCCCCGACCACCGCGGCGCGCAGCGACGTTCCCTCGCAGACCGGGCACCGCCACCCCGAGGCGCGGGTGCCGCAGAGCGTGCACGCGGGGGTGCCTCCGGCCCTCGGGACCGCGAGCGCACCCCCGCAGGCGGCGCAGCGCGCGGGTTCGCGGCAGCGGTCGCACACGAGCATCGGCGTGTGCCCCGGGCGGGCGACCTGCACGAGCACCGGCCCCTCGACGACGGCGGCCTGGGCCTCGCGCCACGCCGCGGACGGGATCCGGGCGCCACCGCTCTCCGGGGCCGCCTGCTGCTCGGTCAGCACGACCTTCGGCCGCGCGCCGCGACGCAGCGGCACGTCGTGCACCCAGCCGAGCCCGACGAGCCGCTGCACGTCGACACTGCGGCTGTGCGCCAGCAGCACGAGCGCGGCGCCGGACTGCTCCTGCCGGACGAGCGCGGCGTCGCGGCTGTGGACGCCGGGCGCGAGCGGCTCCGACTGCAGCGCGTCGCCGTCGTCCACGACCACGACGAGGCCGAGGCGCGCGGCGGGCGCGTACACGGTCGAGCGGTTCCCGATGACGACGCGGGCGGCGTCCCCCGTCGCATCGAGGAACGCGCGGTAACGGGCGGGCCCGGTCTGCCGGGCATCGGTCCGGAGCACGCGCCGCGGGTCCACGAGGTCGGCGAGGGCGGCCTCGAGCTGCTCCTGGTCGCGGTAGTCGGGCACGGCGACGACGGTCGAGCGGTCCTGCGCGAGGGCGTGGGCGGCGGCCTGCGCGACCGTGCGCGCCCATCCGCCCACCCAGGTGCCCGACGAGAGGCGCACCGGTCGGGCGTCGGCGGCCAGCGCCATCCGCTCGCCGGCATCGATGCCGCGTTCGACGCGACCGGGCTCGTACCCCTCGACCGGGCCCGGCGCCGTCGGCAGCGGACCCGGGTCGGGCTCGGCGGCACGCCACGCGCGCTCCGCGCGCACGTAGCGCGGCGGGATGGCCAGTCTCAGCACGTCGCTCGCGTTCCCGGCGGCGCGGTCCGCCGCCGCGCGCGCGAGCCGCCACACGTCCGGGGTGAGCACGGGCACGTCGGAGACGACGTCGTCGAGCTCGCTGAGCTCGCCCGCGTACTCGGAGCGCTCGGCGAGCTCGACGAGCCACCCCGCGGCGATGCGGCCGCCGGTGCGCAGCGGCACCCGCACGCGGGCGCCCGCGACCGCGTCGCCGGCGAGCCGGTCCGGCACGCGGTAGTCGAGCAGCTGGTCGAGCTGCGGCAGCGGCGAGTCCACGAGGACGCGCGCCACGGGCCGTTCGCCCACGTCAGCGCCCGTCCGCCACGTCAGAGCCCGGCGGCCGCGCGCAGGTCGTCGACGCGGTCGAGTCGCTCCCAGGTGAAGTCGGGCAGCTCTCGCCCGAAGTGGCCGTAGGTCGCCGTCTGCGCGTAGATCGGACGCAGCAGGTCGAGGTCGCGGATGATGGCCGCGGGGCGGAGGTCGAACACCTCGCGGATCGCCTCGGTGATCCGCTCCTCGGGCACCTGGGCGGTGCCGAAGGTCTCGACGTAGAGGCCGACGGGCGCCGCGGCTCCGATCGCGTAGGCGACCTGGAGCTCGAGGCGGTCGGCGAGGCCGGCGGCGACCGCGTTCTTCGCGACCCATCGCATGGCGTACGCCGCGGAGCGGTCGACCTTCGACGGGTCCTTGCCGCTGAACGCGCCCCCGCCGTGACGGCTCGCTCCGCCGTAGGTGTCGATGATGATCTTGCGCCCGGTCAGCCCGGCGTCGCCCTGCGGGCCGCCGATCTCGAATCGGCCCGTCGGGTTGATGAGGACCTTCATGTCGGGACGCGCCAGCTCGACGGCGTCGAGCACCGGACGGATGACGAGCTCCTCGACCTCGGCGCGCAGCTGCTCGGTCGAGACCTGGGGCGAGTGCTGCGTGGAGAGCACGACCGTCTCGATCGTCTGCGCCGTCTGCCCCTCGTAGCCCACGGTCACCTGGGTCTTGCCATCGGGGCGGAGGTAGTCGAGCTCGCCGTCCTTGCGGACCGCGGCGAGCCGCTCCGCGAGCCGGTGCGCGACCCAGATGGGCACGGGCATGAGCTCGGGCGTCTCGCGCACGGCGTAGCCGAACATGATGCCCTGGTCGCCGGCGCCCTGGCGGTCGAGCTCGTCGTGGCTCGCGCCCTCGCGGGTCTCGAACGCGTCGTTCACGCCCTGGGCGATGTCGGGCGACTGCCCGCCGATCGAGACGGAGACGCCGCAGGACCGGCCGTCGAACCAGACATCGGACGAGTCGTACCCGATCGACGTGATCCGGTCGCGCACGATCGCGGGGATCTCGACGTAGCCCTCGGTGGAGACCTCGCCGGCGACGTGCACGAGGCCGGTCGTCACGAGCGTCTCGACGGCGACGCGCGACCGCGGATCGACCCGCAGGAGCGCGTCGAGGATCGAGTCGGAGATCTGGTCGCAGATCTTGTCGGGGTGCCCCTCGGTGACGGACTCGGAGGTGAACTGGCGCAGGGCGCTCATGCGGGGTGGGTGTCCTTCGTCGTTGGTCCGGAGCCGGACGCGAGGCGCTCGGCGATGAGGTCGAGGATGACGTGGGCCACCGACATCTTGCTGCCCGAGGTCTCCGCGGCGACGCCGTCGGCGGCATCGAGCACGGTGACCGCGTTCTCGTCGCTCGCGAAGCCGTGGTTCCAGCCCACTCGGTTCACGACGAGCAGGTCCGCGCCCTTGGCGCGGCGCTTCGCGCGCCCGAGCTCGAGCAGTCGCTCGTAGTCGGCCTCGGTCTCGGCGGCGAAGCCCACGAGCAGGATGCCGTCGTGCGGAGCCGCCCCCAGCTCGGCGAGGATGTCGGGGTTGCGCACGAGCTCGAGCGACATCCGCTCCTGGCCGTCGACCTTCTTGATCTTGGCGTCGCTCACGCGCTCGGGGCGGAAGTCGGCGACGGCGGCCGCCATCACCACGGCGTCGGCGTCGGCCGCGGCGGCGGTGACCGCCTCCTGCAGCTCGAGCGCCGTCGAGACGGGCACGACGCGGCATCCGCCGGGCGAGGCCACCTCGAGGTTCGCGGCGATGAGCGTCACCTCGGCGCCGCGCGCGGCGGCGGCGTCGGCGATCGCGACGCCCTGCTTGCCGCTCGACCGGTTGCCCAGGAAGCGCACCGGGTCGAGGGGCTCGCGGGTGCCGCCAGCCGTCACGACGAGGCGTCGACCCGAGAGGTCGCCCGCCGTCCTTCCGGGCGCGTCGGCGGCGCCGACGTCGAGCCCGTGGCGCTCCGCGACCTCGAGGGCCGCGCGCACGATGACGTCCGGCTCCTCCAGCCGACCGGGACCGGAGTCCGACCCGGTGAGCTGGCCGACCGCGGGGCCCACGATCGTGGCGCCGCGGTCGCGCAGCGTCGCGATGTTCGCCTGCGTCGCGGGGTGTCGCCACATCTCGGTGTGCATCGCCGGGGCGATGACGAGCGGCGCCTCGCTCGCGAGGACCGTGTTGCCGAGCAGGTCGTCGGCGAGCCCGGTCGCGAGCTTCGCGATCGAGTTCGCCGTGGCCGGGGCGATCACGATGAGGTCGGCGGCCTGGCCGATCGCGACGTGGCGCACCTCGGCGACGCCCTCGAACAGGTCGGTGTGCACCGGGTTGCGCGAGATCGCCTCGAGCGTGGGCCGGCCCACGAACCGCAGCGCCGACTCGGTCGGCACGACGTGCACGTCGTGCCCGGCGAGCACGAGCGACCGCACGACCGAGACGGCCTTGTACGCCGCGATGCCGCCGGTGACGCCGACGACGATGTTCAGCGGCATCCGCGCCTGCCGGCTACTCGCCGATCGGGCGGAGGCGCAGCTTGTCCTCGTTGACCTCGTGGAGCGCGACCGACAGCGGCTTGTCGTCGATCGACGAGTCGACGAGCGGCCCGACGTTGTCGAACAGGCTGCCCTCGTGGAGGTCGGCGTAGTAGTCGTTGATCTGGCGCGCGCGCTTCGACGCGAAGATGACCAGCTGGTACTTCGAGTCGACCTTCGACAGCAGGTCGTCGATCGGCGGGTCGATGATGCCGGACAGCTTCTCAGCCATGCAGGGACTCCTTCGAGTGAGGCGCACCCCCGGTGCGCGGAAGATCGTGGCGCGGGGCAGCATGACGCCGGCCCCGCCGAGGCCGCATCAAGTCTACGACCTTTTGCGCGGCCTCGCGGACCTCGTGGTTCACGACCTGGTGATCGAACTCCTCCACGGCCGCCAGCTCGACCTTCGCGGTCTCGAGTCGGCGCTGCTGCTCGGCGGGGCTCTCGGTGCCGCGCCCGACCAGCCTGCGGACCAGTTCGTCCCACGTCGGCGGCAGCAGGAAGACGAGCGTCGCCTCCGGCATCGCCCGGCGCACCGACCGCGCACCCTGGATGTCGATCTCGAGCAGCACGCTGTTGCCGGCCGCGATCGCCTCCTCCACGGGCCCGCGCGGCGTGCCGTAGCGGTACGCGTTGTGGACGGTCGCCCACTCCAGCAGCTCGCCGGCGGCGATCATGCGGTCGAACTCGTCGTCGGAGACGAAGTAGTAGTGCTCGCCCTCCACCTCGCCCGGCCGGGGCGCGCGGGTCGTCGCCGACACCGAGAGCTTGACGTCCGGGTGGTGCTCGCGGATGTAACCGGCGACCGTGCCCTTGCCGACCGCGGTCGGGCCGGCGAGCACCACGAGCCGGTCGCCCGTGCCGCCGTGGTCGGAGACCCAGTCGGCCGTGAACTCGCGGAGTCGCCGCCGCTGCAGCCGGCCGAGTCCGCCGAGGCGCTTCGATGCCGCGATCTGGAGCTCGTCCATGATCCGCGCGCACTTGGTCTGGCCGATCGCGGGGATCGAGGTCAGGAACTCGGTCACGCGCAACCGGCCCTCGACGCCCTCGGGGTCGTCGTAGGCGACGCGCAGCACGTCGAGCGGGCTCCGAGCGCCGTCGGCGACGTCGTGCTTGACGGCGGCCCGCGCGCGGCGCGCGGCGACCGCGGCGCGGGAGGCGGCGACCCGGTCGACCTCGGGCGGGGCGGATGCCGCGACGCGATCAGACATCGAGCGCCCCCACCTCGTCGGCGCGCCGCACGATCGCCTCGGCGATGCCGTCCGGGCCGGCCGCGAGCAGGCCGCGGCTGTCGGTGAGGATGGCGCCGGGTGCGAGCGCGCCGAGGCGCGCGGGCACGTCGCGGAGCTCGCCGCCCTGGAAGCCGATGCCGGGCACCAGCACGGGCACGCGCGGTCGCGCGTCGGTCGCGATGTCGATGCCGAACTCCTCCGGCACGATCGTGGCGCCGACCACGACGCCGACCGAGCCGAACGCGCGCTCCGAGGCGCCCTCGCGGGACCGGTTCCACGCGTCGACGCCGGAGACGATCGCGCCGGCGACCGACGAGCCCTCACGGCTCGAGCCCTGGAGCACGGCCTGCTGGATGGCGGCGGCCTCGGGGTTCGACGTCGCCGCGACCACGAAGAGTCCCGCGTCCGCGGCCTCGGCCTGCCGCATGACGGCCTCGATCGACCCGAGGCCCTGGTAGGCGTAGATCGTCATCGCGTCGGCGCGGAGCGGCGAGCCCTGCGAGAGCCACGCCTGGCCGTACGCCTCGACCGTCGAGCCGATGTCGCCGCGCTTGACGTCGGCGATCACGAGCAGCCCGGCGTCGCGCGCGAGGTCGAGCACCCGCTCCAGGGCGGCGTAGCCGGCCGAGCCGTGGCGCTCGAAGAACGACACCTGCGGCTTCACGATGCCGACGCGGCCGGCCGCGGCATCCACCACCCGGAGGCCGAACTCGCGCACACCCGCGCCCGAGTCCGGCAGCCCCCACTCGTCGAGCAGCCACGCGTGCGGGTCGATGCCGACGCACAGCCTCCCGCGGGTCTCGAACGCCCCCTCGAGGCGGTCGCCGAACGTCGTGCCGTCCGTCACGCGACCACCTCGGCCGCGCGACGGCGCGCGTACTCCTGCAGGCTGGTCACGTCGAAGCCGCCCTCGTCGGAGCCGACCGCGGCGACCGCCGCCGAGAGCTCGGCGATGGTCGTGAACAGCGGGATGTCGGCGGCCACGGCCGCGGCGCGGATCTCGTAGCCGTCCGCGCGGGCGGACCGGCCGCTCGGCGTGTTGACGACCACGTCGATCTCGCCGCGGTGGATGAGCTCGACCACCGAGACCTCGTCGCCGTGCTTCTCGCTGAACTTCCGCACGACGTCGGAGGCGATGCCGTTGCGGCGCAGCACCTCGGCGGTGCCCTCGGTGCCCACGAGCTCGTAGCCGAGCTGCTGCAGCCGCAGCACGGGCAGGATCACGGCGCGCTTGTCGCGGTCGGAGACCGACACGAAGACGCGGCCCGAACGGGGCATGCCGCCGTACGCGGCCAGCTGGCTCTTCGCGAACGCCTTCGGGAAGTCGCGGTCGATGCCCATGACCTCGCCCGTCGAGCGCATCTCCGGGCCGAGCACCGAGTCGACCATGATGCCCTCGCGGGTCCGGAAGCGGTGGAAGGGCAGCACGGCCTCCTTGACGGCGACCGGGGCGTCGAGCGGCACGCGGGAGCCGTCGAGCTCCGGCAGCATGCCCTCCGCGACGAGCTCGCGGATCGACGCGCCGACCATGATCCGCGACGCGGCCTTCGCGAGCGGGATGCCGAGCGCCTTCGAGACGAACGGCACGGTGCGGCTCGCACGCGGGTTCGCCTCGAGGACGTAGAGCACGCCGGCGCCGATCGCGAACTGCACGTTGAGCAGGCCCTTCACGCCGATGCCCTGGGCGATCGCGCGGGTCGCGTCGCGCACGCGGTCGATCTCGGCCCGGCCGAGCGTCACCGGCGGGAGCGTGCAGCTCGAGTCGCCGGAGTGGATGCCGGCCTCCTCGATGTGCTCCATGACGCCGCCGACATAGAGCTCCTCGCCGTCGTACAGGGCGTCGACGTCGATCTCGATCGCGTCGTCGAGGAAGCGGTCGACGAGCAGCGGGTGGGTGGGCCCCACGATTCCCTGGTCCTCGATGCGCGCGAAGTAGTCCACGAGCGACGGGGTGTCGTACACGATCTCCATGCCGCGGCCGCCGAGCACGAAGCTCGGGCGCACGAGCACCGGGTAGCCGATCTGCTCGGCGACCTGGACGGCGCCGCCGAGGTCGATCGCGGTGCCGTTCCGGGGCGCGAGCAGGCCCGCGCGCTCGAGGATGCCGGCGAACTGGCCGCGCTCCTCGGCGAGGTCGATCGCCTCCGGGCTCGTGCCGAGGATCGGCACGCCGGCCGCCTCGAGGCCCTTCGCGAGCCCCAGCGCGGTCTGGCCGCCCAGCTGGACGACGACGCCGACGAGCTCGCCCGACTGCGACTCCGCGTGGATCACCTCGAGCACGTCCTCGAGCGTCAGCGGCTCGAAGTACAGCCGGTCGCTCGTGTCGTAGTCGGTGGAGACCGTCTCCGGGTTGCAGTTGATCATGATCGTCTCGAACCCGGCGTCCGACAGGGCGAACGACGCGTGCACGCAGGAGTAGTCGAACTCGACGCCCTGGCCGATGCGGTTCGGGCCCGACCCGAGGATGACGACCTTGCGACGGTCGCTCGGCTCGACCTCGGTCTCCAGGTCGTAGCTCGAGTAGTGGTACGGCGTGAGCGCGGGGAACTCCCCCGCGCACGTGTCGACCGTCTTGAAGACCGGGCGGATGCCGAGGATGTGGCGCACCTCGCGGGCGTCGGCCTCGCCGAAGCCCCGGAGCTGGCCGATCTGCGCGTCGGAGAACCCGTGGTCCTTGGCGAGCAGCAGCGTCTCGGTGTCGAGCGCCTCGGCCGAGGCGATGCGCTCGGCGACCTCGTTGACCAGCACGATCTGGTCGAGGAACCACGGGTCGATCTTCGTGGCGTCGAAGGCCTGCTCGATCGAGGCGCCCTTGCGCAGCGCCTGCTGCACGAGCACGATGCGGCCGTCGGTCGGCACCGTGGCCGCCTCGAGCAGCTCGTCGACCGAGCGCGACTCGTCGCCCCAGTGGAAGCTCGACCCGCGCTTCTCGAGCGAGCGCAGGGCCTTCTGCAGCGCCGTGGTGAAGTTGCGGCCGATCGCCATCGCCTCGCCGACCGACTTCATGGTCGTCGTGAGCGTGGGGTCCGCCGCGGGGAACTTCTCGAACGCGAAGCGCGGCACCTTCACGACGATGTAGTCGAGCGTGGGCTCGAAGCTCGCGGGCGTCACCTTGGTGATGTCGTTCGGGATCTCGTCGAGACGGTACCCGATGGCGAGCTTCGCGGCGATCTTCGCGATCGGGAAGCCCGTGGCCTTCGAGGCCAGCGCCGACGACCGCGAGACGCGCGGGTTCATCTCGATCACGATGATGCGCCCGTTCGACGGGTCGACCGCGAACTGGATGTTGCAGCCGCCGGTGTCGACGCCGACGGCGCGGATGATGTCGATGCCGATGTCGCGCAGGCGCTGGTACTCGCGGTCCGTGAGGGTCAGCGCCGGGGCGACCGTGATCGAGTCGCCCGTGTGCACGCCCACCGGGTCGACGTTCTCGATCGAGCAGACGACGACCGTGTTGTCGGCCGTGTCGCGCATGAGCTCGAGCTCGTACTCCTTCCAGCCGAGGATCGACTCCTCGAGGAGCACCTCGGTGGTCGGAGAGTCGTGGAGGCCCTGCGTCACGATGCGGACGAGGTCCTCCTCGGTGTAGGCGAAGCCCGAGCCGAGCCCGCCCATCGTGAACGACGGACGCACCACGAGGGGGTAGCCGAGGTCGAGCGCGAACTCCTTGGCCTGCTCGAGCGTCGTGGCGACGTGCGAGCGGGCGACGTCGGCGCCGGCCTCGATGACGAGGTCCTTGAAGAGCTGGCGGTCCTCGCCCTTGCGGATGGCGTCCACCTTGGCGCCGATGAGCTCGACGCCGTGCTTCTCGAGGATGCCCGTGTCGTGCAGGGCGATCGCGGCGTTCAGCGCCGTCTGGCCGCCGAGCGTGGGCAGCACGGCATCCGGCCGCTCCTTGACGATGATCGACTCGATCACCTCGGGGGTGATCGGCTCGACGTAGGTCGCGTCGGCGAAGTCGGGGTCGGTCATGATCGTGGCCGGGTTGGGGTTCACGAGGATGACGCGGACGCCCTCGGCCCGCAGCACGCGGCAGGCCTGCGTGCCCGAGTAGTCGAACTCGGCGGCCTGGCCGATGACGATCGGGCCGGAGCCGATGACGAGGACGGAGTTGATGTCGTCGCGCTTGGGCATTACTCGCCGGCCTCCTGGCTGGGGTCGTTCTGCTTCGCGGCGATCACCATGTCGCGGAAGCGGTCGAAGAGGTAGTTGGCGTCGTGCGGTCCGGCCGCCGACTCGGGATGGTACTGCACCGAGAACGCCGGGATGTCGAGGCAGTTCAGGCCCTCGACGACGTCGTCGTTCAGTCCGACGTGGCTGACCTCGACGCGGCCGAAGCCCTGGCTGGACTCGCTCACCGCGTCGGTGGGGGCGGCGACGGCGAAGCCGTGGTTGTGCGCCGTGATCTCGACACGGCCCGTGGCCCGGTCGAGCACCGGCTGGTTGATGCCGCGGTGCCCGAACGGCAGCTTGTAGGTGTCGAAGCCGAGCGCCCGGCCGAGCAGCTGGTTGCCGAAGCAGATGCCGAAGTACGGCAGGCCGGCGCGCAGCGCGCTTCGCAGCAGCTCGACGTGGCGCTCCGACGCGCTCGGGTCGCCGGGCCCGTTCGAGAAGAACAGCGCGTCCGGCTCGAGCGCGAGCACCTCCTCCGGTGTCACGGTCTGCGGCAGCACGTGCACGTCGAACCCGCGCTCGGCGAGGTAGTTCAGCGTCGACGTCTTCACCCCGAGGTCGAGCACGGCGACCGAGCCCACGCGGTCGCCCGTGGCCGCCATCGTGTACCGGTCGGCCGTCGAGACCGCGCCGGAGAGGTTGCGACCGGCCATCTGCTCGCCGGACTGCACCAGGTCGAGCTGCTCGCCGGGCGAGAGGAACGCCTCCTCGCCCGAGAAGACGCCGGCGCGCATGGCGCCGAGGGCGCGGATGTGCCGCGTGACCGCACGCGTGTCGATGCCGCTGATGCCGACGATGCCGGCGTCGGCGAGGTCGTCGTCGAGGCTCCGCTGCGAACGGAAGTTCGACACCACGCGGGAGGGGTCGCGCACCACGAAGCCGGCGACCCAGATGCGGGAGGACTCCATGTCCTCGTCGTTCATGCCGGTGTTGCCGATGTGGGGCGCGGTCATGAGCACGATCTGTCCCGCGTACGACGGGTCGGTGAGCGTCTCCTGGTAGCCGGTCATGCCGGTCGCGAACACGGCCTCGCCGAGCGTGCGGCCGCGCGCGCCGTAGGCGCGGCCCTCGTAGCGGGTGCCGTCCTCCAGGACGAGCACGGCACGGTCGAGGTCGACCGCGACCGTGCCGGCCCGCTCGTCGACCGGGGTCGGGGTCTCAGTCATCCGAGGCCTCGCTCTCTGCGTCTGCATCCGGCTGCGGCGCCTCGGGCGCCGCAGCGATCTCGTTCACGGCGGCGACGAGCCGGGCGGAGTCGCCCGGGTATCGGCACCGCAGGTAGCTGTCGACCCGGGTCGGCACTTCGGGCTCCGACCGGTCGTCGACGATCCAGGTGAGGGCCACGAGGCCCTCGGGCTCGACCCCGCGGTCGATCGCGTAGGTCGCTGTCCCGGCGGCGGCGATGGCCTCCGCCGGGATGAAGCTCGGCGCCTCGCCCGCGATGCGCAGCAGCACGCCGGAGGTGTGGACCTCGACGCGGGCCGAACCGCGGAACGCGAGCCCTTCGACGGCGAGCCGTTCGAGCGGCTCCGCCTCCGGGGTGGTCGCGACGTACAGCGCCTCGACCTCGAGCGTCAGGGTGCCCGGCGCGGCGGGGGGCGGGTACGAGGCCAGCGTCTCGTCGCGCACCGTGCGGCGGCGCCAGGAGCGCAGCATCAGCCAGGCGGCCGCGCCGACGATCACGACGGCGACGACGACGCCGATCCAGCGACTATCCACGCGTCGCCTCCTCGGTCGCGCGAGCGGATGCCGCGGCCACCTCGTCGGCGGGACGGACCGCGCCGTCGAGCACGGTCGGCACGCCGCGGTGGAAGGTCGCGACGACCCGGCCGGGCAGCGTGCGGCCGAGGTAGGGCGAGTTGACGCTCCGGCCGGCGAGCCGCTCGGTGCCGAACTCGGCCGACGCGCTGGGGTCGACGAGCGCGAGCTCGGCGGTCGACCCGGCGGCGACGGGCTCGCCGTGCCCGGAGATGCGGCCGATCCGTGCGGGCGCGGCGGAGAGCACGCGGGCGACGTCGGCCCAGCCCATGAGGCCGGAGTCGACCATGGCCTGCTGCACGACCGAGAGCGCGGACTCGAGCCCGACCATGCCGTTGGCGGCGGCGTCCCACTCGGACTCCTTCGCCTCGACCGGGTGCGGGGCGTGGTCGGTCGCGACGATGTCGATGGTGCCGTCGGCGAGGGCGGCCCGCAGCGCCTCGACGTCCTCCGCCCGACGCAGGGGCGGGTTCACCTTGAAGCGCGGGTCGTAGCCGGCGACGAGCTCCTCGGTGAGGAGCAGGTGATGCGGGGTGACCTCGGCGGTGACGTCGATGCCGCGGGCCTTCGCCCAGCGGATGACCTCGACGGATCCGGCCGTCGAGACGTGGCAGACGTGCAGGCGCGAGCCGACGTGCTCGGCGAGGAGCACGTCGCGCGCGATGATCGACTCCTCGGCGACCGCGGGCCACCCGGCGAGGCCGAGCTCGGCCGAGAGCGCACCCTCGTTCATCTGCGCGCCCTGCGTGAGCCGCGGCTCCTGCGCGTGCTGGGCGATGACGCCGTCGAACGCCTTCACGTACTCGAGCGCGCGCCGCATCAGCATCGGGTCGAAGACGCAGAAGCCGTCGTCGCTGAACACGCGCACGCGCGCACGCGAGGCGGCCATCGCGCCGAGCTCGGCGAGCTGCTCGCCCTTGAGGCCCACCGTGACGGCGCCGATCGGCTGCACGGTGGCGTAGCCGGCGGCCTCGCCGAGCGTGAGCTCCTGCTCGACGACGCCCGCGGTGTCGGCGACCGGGAACGTGTTCGCCATCGCGAAGACCGCCGTGAAGCCGCCGGCCGCGGCGGCCCGCGTGCCCGTGAGCACGGTCTCGCTCTGCTCGTAGCCGGGCTCGCGGAGGTGCGTGTGCAGGTCGACCAGGCCGGGCAGTGCGACGAGGCCGTCGGCGTCGACGACGGTCGCGCCGGCGGCATCCACCCCGCTGCCGATCTCGGCGATCCGGCCGTGCTCGAGCAGCAGGTCGGCGCGCTCGCCCGTCGGGAGGGCGGCGCCTCGGATGACGAATCGCTCGCTCATCGGGCCTCACCCCGTTCGCCGGACAGCAGCAGATACAGGGCGGCCATTCTCACTGATACTCCGTTCGCAACCTGCTCGCGCACCGTGGACTGCGTCGAGTCGGCGGCACGGGCGGCGATCTCGAGCCCGCGGTTCATGGGGCCCGGATGCATCACCATCGTAGTCTCGGGCAGCCGGGCGAACCTGGCGTCGTCCAGCCCCCAGGTGCGGGCGTACTCCCGGCTGTTCGGGAAGAACGCGCCATGCATGCGCTCCGCCTGGATGCGGAGCATCATGACCACGTCCGGCGGCCCGGCGAGCGCGCGGTCGAGGTCGAACTCGATCGTCGCGGGCCACCGCGAGACGTCCACGGGCACGAGCGTCGGCGGGGCGACGAGCGTGACGTCGGCGCCGAGCGTCTCGAGGAGCCACACGTTCGACCGGGCGACCCGCGAGTGCAGGATGTCGCCCACGATGACGACCCGGACGCCGTCGAGGTCGCGCCCGCGCGAGGCGGCGCCGTGGAGGCGGCGGCGCATCGTGAAGGCGTCGAGCAGCGCCTGCGTGGGGTGCTCGTGCGTGCCGTCGCCGGCGTTGACGACGCCCGCGTCGATCCATCCGCTCGTGGCGAGCGTGAACGGCGCGCCCGACGCGTGGTGGCGGATGACGACGCCGTCCGCGCCCATGGCCTGCAGCGTCTGCGCCGTGTCCTTGAGGCTCTCGCCCTTGGAGACGCTGGAGCCCTTCGCGCTGAAGTTGATCACGTCGGCCGACAGTCGCTTCGCCGCGGCCTCGAACGAGATGCGCGTGCGCGTGGAGTCCTCGAAGAACAGGTTGACCACCGTGCGGCCGCGCAGCGTCGGGAGCTTCTTGACCTCGCGCTCCTGGACGGCCGCCATGTCCTCGGCGACGTCGAGCAGGGCGATGGCCTCGTCGCGCGACAGGTCGCGGGTGCTGAGCAGGTGCCTCACTGGTCCTCGCCCCCCTCGATGGTGACGGCGTCCTCGCCGTCGACCTCCACGAGGTGCACGTTGATGCGCTCGCGCGCCGAGCTCGGCAGGTTCTTGCCGACGTAGTCGGCGCGGATCGGGAACTCGCGGTGACCGCGATCGACCAGCACGGCGAGGCGCACCGCGCGGGCCCGGCCGAGGTCGGCGAGCGCGTCGAGTGCGGCGCGGATGGTGCGGCCCGAGTAGAGCACGTCGTCCACGAGCACCACGACCCGGCCGTCGATGCCGTCGCCGGGCACGTCCGTGGGGTGCGTCTCGCGGATGGGGTTGCGGCCCAGGTCGTCGCGGTACATCGTCACGTCGAGGGCCCCTGCGGGCACCTCGACGCCGGCGATCCGGGAGACGATCCGGGCGAGTCGCTCGGCCAGCGCCACGCCGCGCGTGGGGATGCCGAGGAGGATGAGATCGTCGGCGCCGCGATTGGCTTCGAGGATCTCGTGGGCGATGCGGGTCAGTGCCCGCTCGAGGTCGGCCTGCTGGAGCACGGTGCGCACAGCGATGCAGACTCCCTTCTCCGCCTCACGGGACGGACTTCAAGGTTGTCGGTCGATCGATCCTACCAGCGACGGGGCGGGGTGCCCGGCACCCCGCCCCGCTGGACGAACTCGATCGCGTCAGCGCGCGCGCGTCGACGGTCCGCGCAGGGCGCGGGAGGCGACGACGAGGGCCGCGGCGATGAGCACGACGTTCTTCGCGACGTACTGGCCGAGCAGCGTCGGCCCGGTCTCGGTGAACAGCTCGCCGGGGAAGAAGGCCGCGGGCGAGAGGATGCCGACGAACGCGACGGCGAGCAGCACGAGCCCGATCCGGGCGAACACGCCGGAGATGAGCGCGAGCCCGGCGGCGGTCTCGATCACGGCGGTCAGGACCATCGCGAGCGGCCCGCCGACGAGCCCGAAGCTCAGCACGCCCCAGGTGGCCTCGACGAGCGGCTCGAGCGGGCTCGCGCCCGGGATGAACTTCAGGGCGCCGAAGACGACGAAGACGGCGCCGAGCGCGACGCGCAGCGCCGGGATGCTCCAGCGCTCGAGGAACGCCTTCAGCGTCGCCTCGGCGGCGGCGAGGCGACCGGACAGCGGGATGCGGCGGCTCGCCGCGGGGCGGACGCCGGCCTGCGGGAGGCCGTGCGCGGAGATGGTGGTCATGTCGGGTGCTCCTTCCAGAGCGTCGGATGCGGGTGGCGGAGGCCGCGGCGAGCGGCACAGCCCAGTGAACGACCCGCCGCGGCGGTCCGGATCAGTGCCCGCGCGGGATCCCGCGGAGGGATCTCCCCGTTTCCGCGGCGGTGCCCACCCGGCCCGTCCCTCCGGGTCCACCCGCAGTGCGCCCCCGAACGGGGGCATCCGCGGTCGGGGGCTGGCTGCCGCACCCGGCTCCGTGCTGCAATGGCCCATGGCCGACGTCATGATCGCCGTGATGCCCTTCGCGGGCCACGTCGCCCCGCTCGCCGCGGTCGCCGACGCATTCGTGGAGGCCGGCCACCGGGTCCGCGTCTACACGGGCCGCGCCTACGCCGACCGGTTCGCCACGCTCGGCGCCGAGGTCGTCCTCTGGTCGGTCGCACCCGACTTCGACGAGCACGACATTGCCGCGACCTTCCCCGCCCTGCGGGATCGGAAGGGTCCACGACAACTGCTCGCCAACGTCGAGCACCTGTTCGTCGGCACCGGCGCGGCGCAGGGCGACGACCTCGTCGCGGCGTACGGGCAGCGGCCATGGGACGTGATCGTCGCCGACGGGCTCAGCCTCGGCACGCACTTCGCCGCCGAGCGCACGGGGACGCCGTCCGTCACGGTCAGCATCGTCCCGCTCTCGATCCCGACGCCGGAGCTCCCGCCGCCGATCCTCCCGTTCCGGCCGGCCAGGGGGCCGCTCGGCCGGATCCGCGATCGGGTCCTGAACTCGACGCTCGCGCTGGCGGCCCGTGGCATCCAGCGCGCGTACGACGCGCAGCGCGCGGCATCCGGACTGCCGCCGACCGATGCGCCGCTCGACGCCGCATGGCACTCCCCCGACCTCGTCTGCGCCTCCGGCGTTCCCGAGCTCGAGTTCCCGCGATCCGGCTGGCCCGTGCGCATCGAGTTCGTCGGCGCGCTCGCCCCGACGGGATCGATCCGCCCCGATCCGCCCCACTGGTGGACGCAGCTGCCCGAGGACCGTCCGATCGTGCACGTCACGCAGGGCACGCTCAACGTCGACCCCGACGACCTCATCCGGCCGGCGTTCGCGGCCCTCGGCCGACAGCCCGTCTCGATCGTGGCGACGACCGGCCGCGCGGACGCGCCCGAACTGCCGTTCCCGGCTCCGCCGAACGCGTACGTCGCCGGGCTCGTCGACTACGCGGAGCTCCTCCCCCGGACCGGCGCGATGATCACCAACGGCGGGTGGGGCGGCGTGCTCGCGGCGCTCTCGCACGGCATCCCGCTCATCGTCGCCGGCGGCGACATCGACAAGCCCGTCATCGCCGCACGGGTGGCGTGGGCTGGGGCGGGCATCGACCTCCGCACCGGCAGGCCGTCGCCGCGGGCGATCCTGCGCGCCTGGCGACGGCTCTCATCGGCCCCCGGCTTCCGGGAACGTGCCGAGGCGATCGGGCGCGCGCTGCGCGCGCACGACGGGCCGCGCGAGGTCGTCGCCCACACGATGGCGCTCGTCGACCGCCGCCGAGCGCAGCGCCCGGTCACGCCCGGGGCCTGACGAGTGCCGTCGGGCTGCCCGTCAGCCCTTCGAGTGCGACACGGCCGCGAGCAGTCCGTTGACGAAGCCCGCGGAGTCGTCGGTCGAGAGCACCGTCGCCGCCTCGACCGCCTCCGCGATCGCGACGGGATCGGGCACCTCGTCGTTGTAGACGATCTCCCAGACCCCGATGCGCAGCAGGGCGCGGTCGACCGCGGGCATCCGCTCGATGGTCCAGCCGCGCGAGTGCGTCGTGATGAGCTCGTCGATCTCGTCGCGGTGGTCGACGATGCCGTCCACGATCTCGCGCGCGTACAGCCACGACGCCTGCCGCTCGGGCTCGTTCACCGCGCGCTCCGCCTCGGCGGCGAGCAGCCGCTCGACCGGGACCTGGCGCAGGTCGGCCGCGTAGAGCAGGTCGAGGGCGCGCTTGCGCGCCTTCGTACGGGCGCTCACTAGTCGTTCACGCGGCCGAGGTACTCGCCGGAGCGGGTGTCGACCTTGACCTTGGTGCCGGTCTCGAGGAAGAGCGGGACCTGGATCTCGTAGCCGGTCTCGACCGTCGCCGGCTTGGTGCCGCCGGACGACCGGTCGCCCTGGAGACCGGGCTCGGTGTAGGTGATCTCGAGCACGACCGAGGCGGGCAGGTCGACGTAGAGCGGGTTGCCGTTGTTCAGCGCGATCGTGACCGCCTGGTTCTCGAGCATGAAGTTCTTCGCGTCGCCCACGACCGCGGCCGGGACGGTGACCTGGTCGTAGTCGGTCGTGTCCATGAACACGAAGCCGTCGCCGTCGCTGTACAGGTAGGTGAAGTCGCGGCGGTCGACGTTCTCGATGTCGACCTTGGCGCCCGCGTTGTACGTCTTGTCGACGACCTTGCCGGACACGACGTTCTTGAGCTTCGTGCGCACGAACGCACCGCCCTTGCCGGGCTTGACGTGCTGGAACTCGACGACGCTCCAGAGCTGGCCGTCGATGTTCAGGACGACGCCGTTCTTGATGTCAGCGGTGGATGCCATGGAAGTGCTTTCCGTTCGATGGTGAGGGGAAGTCAGCGGGCACGCCGGACGGGCGTGCGACTGGTCGAGTGTAGTCGACTCAGCTGGGCGATCGCAGGAGCCAGTCCACCGCGAGGCGGTAGGAGTCCGACCCGAAGCCGGCGATGACGCCCGTCGCGACGCCCGAGATCACGCTGGTGTGCCGGAACGCCTCCCGCGCGTGCGGGTTCGACAGGTGCACCTCGACGAGCGGCACGCCCGCCGTCTTCAGCTGCGCCGCGGCATCGCGCAGCGCGTAGCTGTAGTGCGTGAACGCCGCCGGGTTCAGCACCACCGGGAGCCGGCGGTCCACGGCCTCGTGGATCCAGCCGATGAGCTCGGCCTCGTCGTCCGTCTGGCGCAGGTCGACCTCGACGCCGTCCGGGACGGATGCCGCGAGGCTCGCGCCGATGTCGGCGAGGGTCTCGGAGCCGTACACCTCCGGCTCGCGCGTGCCCAGCCGCCCGAGGTTCGGCCCGTTCAGGACGAGGATCGTGGTCATGCCGGAAGCCTATCGGCGCGGCATCCGCCGGCCGCGGCCGGGACTCGCCTCAGGACGCGATCTCCTGGTACGCGGCGAACAGCAGCGACTGGTCGGGCGCGAGCATGACCGTCGGCTTGGCGAGGTCGTCGAGCACGATGAAGCGCAGCTGGCCCGCGCGCGCCTTCTTGTCGCGCTGCATGGTCGCCAGCAGCGTGCTCCAGCGCCCGGCCGGGTACGACGTCGGCAGGCTCAGCAGGTCGAGCACGCGCCGGTGGCGGTCGGCGACCTCGTCGGAGAGCCGCCCGGAGAGGCGACCGAGCTCCGCGGCGAACGCCATGCCGACGGCGACCGCCGCGCCGTGGCGCCACTGGTACCGCTCGGCGTGCTCGACCGCGTGCCCCAGCGTGTGCCCGTAGTTGAGGATCTCGCGCAGGCCCGCCTCCCGGAAGTCCTCGCCGACGACCTCCGCCTTCATGCGGACCGCGAGCTCGACCACGCGCCGGAACTGCGGCGTCGACGGGTCGGTCGCGGCATCCGGGTCGGCCTCGATGACGTCGAGGATCTCCGGGTAGCGGATGAACCCGGCCTTCACGATCTCGGCGAAGCCCGCGAGGATCTCGTTGCGCGGGAGCGTGTCGAGCAGCTCCAGGTCGCACAGCACCTCGGCCGGCGCGTGGAAGACGCCGACGAGGTTCTTGCCCTCGTTCGTGTTGATGCCGGTCTTGCCGCCGACCGCCGCGTCGACCATGCCGAGCACCGTCGTCGGGACCTGCACGATGCGCACGCCCCGCAGCCACGTCGCCGCGACGAAGCCCGCGAGGTCGGTGATCGCTCCCCCGCCGAATCCGACGATCGCATCGGTCCGCGTGAAGTCGGCCTGGCCGAGGATCTGCCAGCAGAACGCCGCGACCTCCACGCGCTTGGCCTGCTCCGCGTCGGGCACCTCGGCGAGCAGCACCTCGAACCGGTCGCCGAGCGACTCGCGCAGCTCGGCGGCACGGGCCCCGAGCGTGGGCGGATGCACGACGAGCACCTTGCGCGCCGCCGACCCGATCGCCTCGCCGAGGCCGTCCAGGACGCCCCGGCCGATGCGCACGTCGTACCCGTCGTCGTCGCCGACCCGGATCACGGTCGCCTCGTGCTCGCTCATGCGCGTCCTCCAGCCCACTCGGTGATCTGCGAGACGATCCGCGCGACCGAGCGGCGCGAGGTGTCGATGGTGAGGCCGGCGACCTCGTCGTACAGGGGGCGTCGCTCGTCGCGGATCCGGATCCAGCGCTCGAGCCCGCCGTCCGCGAGGAGCGGCCGCGTGCCGCCCGACAGGCGGGGCGCGACGGCGCCAGGGGTCACGTCGAGGCGCACGACGGCGAGGTCCGCGAGATCGGCACGGGTGTCGGCGTCGAGCACCGCGCCGCCGCCGAGCGAGATCACGGCCTCCTCGCGGAGCGCCTCGGCGACGACCTCGCGCTCGAGCACGCGGAAGCCGGCCTCGCCCTCGCGGGCGAAGATCTCGTCGATCGGTCCGTGGCGCTCGACGATCCGCTGGTCGGTGTCGACGAACGGCGCGCCGACGGATGCCGCGAGCCGGGCGCCCACGCGCGACTTGCCGGCGCCCATGGGGCCCACGAGCACGATCGGCAGCGGGACGCGACGCGCACCGCCGCGCGGACCGACCGCAGGGGACGCGTCAGGCACGGACCGCGCCGTCGGCGACCTCGCTCGCGAGCGCGTCGGGGATCGCCGCGAGGTAGCCCTCGAGGTTGCGCCGGGTCTCGGCGACCGAGTCGCCGCCGAACTTCTCGAGCACCGCGTTCGCGAGGGTCAGGGCGACCATCGCCTCGGCGACGACGCCGGCGGCGGGCACCGCGCACACGTCGGAGCGCTGGTGGTGGGCGGGTGCGGGCTCGCCGGTGGCGACGTCGATCGTCGGCAGCGCGTGCGGCACGGTCGCGATGGGCTTCATGCCCGCGCGGACCCGCAGCACGGTGCCGGTCGACATGCCGCCCTCGGTACCGCCGGCGCGCTCGCTCGCACGCACGATGCGACCGTCGGCGAGGTGCAGCTCGTCGTGCGCGGCGGAGCCGCGGCGGGTGGTGGTGAGGAAGCCGTCGCCGACCTCGACGCCCTTGATGGCCTGGATGCCCATGAGGGCCGCGGCCAGCTGCGCGTCGAGGCGTCGGTCCCAGTGGACGTGCGAACCCAGCCCCGGGGGCAGGCCGTAGGCCAGTACCTCGACGACGCCGCCGAGCGTGTCGCCGTCCTTGTGCGCGGCGTCGACCTCGGCGACCATGCGGTCGCTCGTCGCCGCGTCGAAGCAGCGCAGCGGATCGGCGTCGAGCGCGTCGACGTCGGACGGCATGGGCAGCACCGCACCCTCGGGAACGTGGACCGGACCGATGGCGACCGTGTGCGACACCAGCCGGATGCCGAGCTCGCCGAGGAACGAGCGGGCGACGGCGCCGAGCGCGACGCGCGCGGCCGTCTCACGGGCGCTTGCGCGCTCGAGCACGGGGCGGGCCTCGTCGAAGCCGTACTTCTGCATGCCGACGAGGTCGGCGTGGCCCGGGCGCGGGCGCGTCAGCGGCGCGCCCCGGCCGCGGCCGAGCGTCTCCGGGTCGACCGGCTCGGCGCTCATGACCTGCTCCCACTTCGGCCACTCGGTGTTGCCGATGCGCAGGGCGACGGGACTGCCGAGGCTGAGGCCGTGGCGCACGCCGCCGGACACCGCGAGCTCGTCCTGCTCGAACTTCATGCGCGCGCCGCGCCCGTAGCCGAGCTTGCGGCGCGCGAGGTCGGCGCGGATGTCGTCGAGCGAGACTGGGATGCCTGCGGGGAGGCCTTCGAGGATCGCGACGAGTTCGGGGCCGTGCGATTCCCCGGCGGTGAGCCAACGGAGCATGCCCACCATCCTCCCACAGCGGCGTCAGACGCTCCGGCGCATGACGTCGAGCACGCCGGCCTCGTCGGGCAGGGGCTCGAACGGGTCGCCGGCGACGAAGACGCGCACCTGCAGGAGCGCCTGGTGCAGCAGCATCCCGAGCCCGTGCGCCACCCGCCCGCCGCGGTCGATCCATCCCGCCGCCAGCCGCGTCGGCCACGGGTCGTAGGCGACGTCCAGCAGGAGCGCCGAGCCGACGAGGTCGTCGGACGGCGCGATGCCGAGGTCGGTGCCGCCGGGCACCGTGCTCACGACGAGCTCCGCGGATGCCGCCGCCGCGAGCTCCGCGATGGGGCGCAGTCGCACGACGAGGCCGACCCGTCGGCCGAGCTCCGACACGGCGACGGCCCGTGCCGGGTCGCGCACGAACACGTCGACCTCGGCGGCACCGAGCTCGGCCATGGCCACGAGCGCCGATGCGGCGGTCGCGCCGCCGCCGACGAGCACGCCGCGGTGGACGCGCTCGAGGTCCGCCTCCGCGAGCGTGCGCACGATGCCGCCGATGTCGGTGTTGAAGCCCTGCAGGGTGCCGTCGCCCGCGAAGCGGACGGTGTTCGCGGCGCCCGCGAGGTCGACCAGCCGGTCGGCCCCGTCGAGGTGCGCGAGCACCTCGTGCTTGAGCGGCATCGTGAGCGAGAGTCCGCGCCACGAGGCGTCCGCGTCCGCTCGCAGGCGGTCGAGGAACGCCGCCAGCCCTCCGGACGGCACCTCCATCGCGTCGTAGCGCCAGTCCAGTCCGAGGCGGTCGTACGCGGCCCGGTGCAGGGCCGGGCTCTTCGAGTGCGCGATGGGCGAGCCGAGCACCGCCAGCCGGACCGGCCGAGCCGTCGCGTCGGCGCCCAGTGCCTCCCGGTCGATGGCGTCGCCCATGCTCACCCGTTCTCGTCGAGGTAGCGCAGGAACTGCTCCACCGCCGCCTCGTGCTCTTCGAGCGTGGCCGAGAAGACCGTCTCGCCGGTCTCCAGGTTGACGGTGACGAAGTACAGCCACGGGCCGTCGGCCGGATGCTGCGCGGCATCGATCGCGACGTCGCCCGGATTGCCGATGGGACCGGGCGGCAGACCGGGGTGGACGTACGTGTTGTACGGGTTCGACTCGTCCGCCCGCTCCGCGTCGGTCGTCGTCACCACGGTGTCATCGCCGGTGCCGTAGTGCACGGTGGAGTCGAACTGCAGGAGCTGCGAGGGGAACTGGTTCTCGTCGAGGCGGTTCCGGATGACGCGCGACACCTTGTAGGCATCCGTCTCAGACCCCGCCTCGCGCTCGATGAGGGAGGCGATGATGATCGTCTGCCAGCGGTCCTCCGGCGCGACGCCGGCTTCGTCGAGCGCCTGGAAGGATCGGTCGACGAGCGTCTGGACGACCTCCTGCGCGGTCACGTCCGGACCGAACGTGTACGTCGCCGGGAACAGGAAGCCCTCGACGCTGGTCGCCTGCTCTGGCAGCCCGAGCGCCTGCGGATCGGATGCCGCGGCCTGCAGGTCCTCGAGCGGGATGCCGGTCGCGGTCGACGCCGCAGCGAGGGCGTCGCGCGCCCACAGGCCCTCCTGGATCACGAACGTGTTCTCGAGCTTGTTGTCGGGATCCAGCAGGGCGTCGAGCGCATCGGCGGCGCTCATCTGGTTCGCCATCTGGTAGGCACCCGGGTAGAACACGGGTTCGGGCGAGCGGCTCGTGACCTCGTCGATGAAGGCCTCGGCCGACGCGACGATGTCCTGTCCCTCCAGGTTGGCGGCGATGGCCTCGCCGCCGTCGCCCTCGTTGATCATGAAGACGACCTCGCCCGTGCCCGCGCCCGAGTAGTCGGCGGGCGGCTGGAATCGCTCGACGAGCGAGGTGATCGGCCCCTGCAGGAAGAACGCCGCGCCCGCCACGAGTGCCGCGAGCACGAGCAGGGCGATGAGGCAGCCCCACGCACCCCGACGTCGGCGGTTGGGCTCGCGCTCGTGCTCCTCGAGCTCCCACGACGACGCCGAACGGCGATCGGAGCGCGAGGGGCGCGACGGGTCGTCGTCCCAGTCCGCGAACGGGTCGGCCTCGTGCGGGTCGGCCTGCGCGACCAGTCCGGCGCGACCGGACCTGACGGCGTCCTCGGCCGCGTGGGGATCGCCGGGCTCGGCCGCGCCCCGGCCGACCTCCGGGTACCCGACCCGGTCGTCGGTCGCGTACGGGGCGTCGGCGCCGGGATCGTCGTGCGCCCGGTCCGGGTAGCCCTGGTCCGGCTGACCGCGGTCGTCGTAGCCCCGGTCCGGGTAGCCCTGCCGGTCGTCGTAGCCGTAGCCCCGGTCCGGGTAGCCCTGCCGGTCGTCGTAGCCCTGATCCGGGTAGCCCTGCCGGTCGTCGTAGCCGTAGCCCCGGTCCGGGTAGCCCTGCCGGTCGTCGTAGCCCTGTTCCGGGTAGCCCTGTCGGTCGTCGTACCCGCCGGGTCGGTCGCCGTGGCGCGGATCGTAGCCGCGCTGTCCCACGTCCCTCGGGTCGTGGCCCGACTGCGCGTCGGAGCGCGGATCGTCGTACCCGGGCTCCGCACCGTAGCGCGGGTCGTCGTAGCCGCCCTGCGTCGAATACCCGCGGTCGTCGGAGCCCGGCTGCCCGCCGTAGCGGGGATCGTCGTAGCCCGGCTGCCCGCCGTACTGCGGATCGTCGTACCCGGACTGCCCGCCGTACCGCGCGTCGTCGTACCCGGACTGCCCGCCGTACTGCGCGTCGTCATAGCCCGGCCTGCCGGCATCGCGGGGATCGTAGCCCGGCCTGCCGGCATCGCGGGGATCGTAGCCCGGCCTGCCGGCATCGCGGGGGTCGTACCCGGGCGACTCGGCATTCCGCGGGTCGTGGCCCGCGGCGTATCCGCGCGCGTCGCGGGCCCCGTCGTTCGACGGCCCACCCTCGTGCGGATCGGGCGCCCCGGCATCCGCCCCCCAGGCGTCCGTCGGATCCTCCTGCGCTGCGGCCCTGCGCGCCTCCGCTTCAGCGGCCTGGCGCTGCTCCATCTCCCGGAGCTCGCGTCGCGTGCGGGGGGCGCGACCCCCGCCGGGCGATGCGTTCGATCCGTAGCCGGCGCGTCGGTCGTCCCAGCGCTGCGGGTCCGACGGCGGCTCGGCGCCGCGGCGTCGCTCTGGGGGAAGCTGGGTCACGAGGTCAGGGGCCTTCCTCGACGGAGATCGTGCGTCCGGGGGCGGTGCCCGATGCACGTTCGGCATCGATGGCGTGTTGCAGAATGATAACGGCTGCGGCTTGATCGATGATGGGACGCTGCTTCCGCGACGACTTCCCCGCCGAGCGCAATGCCTGCTGGGCGCTCACGGTCGACATCCGCTCGTCGACCAGGCGGACGGCCGCGCCGGTCGCCGCGAGGCGCTCCGCGAACCCCACGGCATCGGCCGTGGACGCCGTCGACCCGCCCGACAGCGACAGCGGGTTGCCCACGACGAGTTCGACGGCCTCGTGCTCCTCCGCGAGCTCGAGCACGCGCCGGACGTCGGCATCCTCGCCGTCCGGGCTCCGCGGCACGGTCTCGACCGGAACGGCCAGGATCGCCGACGGATCGCACCGGGCGACGCCGATGCGGGCCCGGCCGACGTCGATGCCGAGTCGCGCGCCCGAACGCATGCTCAGGCCCCCGATGCGTCCCGCGCCGCGCGGAGCGCGGCCGGGATGGCGGACAGGTCCGAGCCGCCGCCCTGGGCGAGATCCGGCTTGCCGCCGCCCCCTCCGCCGAGCGCCGCGGCCATCGCCTTCGCGATCGTGCCCGCGTTCGCGCCCGCGTCCCGCGCGGCCGGCGAGGTCGCGGCGATCGCGAGCGGCTTGCCGCCCACCTCGCCGACGAGCGCCACGACCGAGGCGGCGTCGCCCAGACGCCCGCGCACCGAGGTGGCGAGCGAACGGAGCTCGTCGCCGGAGCCGAGGGGGCCCACGGCCTCCGCGACGACGAGCAGGTCTCCGACGCGATCTGCCTTCGACGCGAGGTCCGGCACGCGATCGCTGAGGGCCTTGGCCTCGAACGCCTGGATCTTCTTCTCGGCGGCCTTGAGGTTCGCGACGAGCTCGCCGACGCGATCGACGAGCAGCTCGGGACGCGTCTTGAGCGTGCCCGTGAGCTCCTGCACGAGCGCGCGCTCGGCGGCGAACCGACGGAAGGCGTCCTGGCCGACGAGCGACTCGACGCGTCGGTTGGAGGCGCCGACGGACGACTCGCCGACGATGTTGATCATGCCGATCTCGGCGCTGCGCGACACGTGCGTGCCCGCGCAGAGCTCGCGCGACCACGGACCGCCGATGTCGACGACGCGCACGATGTCGCCGTACTTCTCGCCGAACAGCGCCATCGCGCCGAGCGCCTTGGCCTCGTCGATCGGCATCTCGCGCGTCACGACCTCGAGGTTCTCGCGGACGGCGCCGTTGGCGACCTCCTCGATCTCGCTCCGGGTCTCGGGCGACAGCGCCTGGTTCCACCCGTAGTCGAGGCGCAGGTAGCCCGCCTTGTTGAACGAACCGGACTGGTGCGCGGTGGGGCCGAGCACCTGCCGCAGTGCGGCGTGCACGAGGTGCGTGCCCGAGTGCGCCTGCGTCGCGCCGCGACGGTAGTCGTCGTCGACGACGCTGGTCGCGGGCACGCCCACGCCGACCTCGCCGGCGGTCACCTTCACCGTGTGGCTGATGAGGCCCTTGACGGGCTTCTGGACGTCGAGCACCTCGAGCTCGAACCCGTCGCCGACGATGCGGCCCCGATCGGGCGCCTGCCCGCCGGACTCGGCGTACAGCGAGGTCTCCGCGAGGATGACCTCCGCGGTCTGGCCCGCGGTCGCCGACGGAGCCGGACGGCCGTCCACGAGGATGCCGAGCACGGTCGAGTCGGTGACGAGGTCGGTGTAGCCGGTGAAGACCGTCTCGCCCTTCGCGCGGAAGTCGCTGTAGACCGAGAGGTCGGCGAGCACCTTCTTCTTCGACTTCGCGTCGGCCTTGGCGCGCGAGCGCTGGTCGGCCATGAGCGAGTCGAACGCGGGGCGGTCCACCGCGAGGCCCGCCTCCTCCGCCATCTCCAGGGTCAACTCGATCGGGAAGCCGTACGTGTCGTGCAGCAGGAACGCCGTGTCGCCCGGCAGCGCGTCCGCCCCGTCGGCCTTCGTCTTCGCGACGGCGGTGTCGAGGATCGTCGTGCCGGCGGTGAGCGTGCGGAGGAACGCCGCCTCCTCGCCGAGCGCGAGCTGCTCGATCTGCGCGTAGCTGGTCGCGACCTCCGGATACGCGGCCCTCATGGCGTCGCGCGAGGCCGCGAACAGCTCGCGGAAGGTCGGCCCCTCGACCCCGAGCAGGCGCATCGCGCGGATGCTGCGGCGGAGGAGGCGGCGGAGGATGTAGCCTCGGCCCTCGTTCGACGGCGTGACGCCGTCGCTCATGAGCATGAGCGACGAGCGGATGTGGTCCGCGATGACGCGCATGCGCACGTCGTCCTCGTGGTCGGCACCGTACCTGCGACCGGAGAGGCGGGCGGCGGCGTCGAGGACGGGCCGGACCTGGTCGATCTCGTACATGTTGTCGACGCCCTGCTTGATGAAGGCGACGCGCTCGAGGCCCATGCCGGTGTCGATGTTCTTCTTCGGCAGTTCCTTCACGATCGTGAAGTCGGTCTTCGACCGCACGTCGGCGATCAGGTACTGCATGAAGACCAGGTTCCAGATCTCGACGTAGCGGTCGTCGTCCGTGGCCGGGCCGCCGTCGATGCCGTACGCGGGTCCGCGGTCGAAGAAGATCTCGGAGCACGGGCCGGCAGGCCCGGGCTGGCCCGTGTGCCAGTAGTTGGTGTCCTTGCCGAGGCCCTGGATGCGCTCGTCGGGGAGGCCGGCGACCCGGCGCCAGATCTCGCGCGCCTCGTCGTCGTCCTCGTAGACGGTGACCCAGAGGTCCTTCGGGTCGAAGCCGTAGCCGCCGTCGGCCTCCGGCGTCGTCAGGAGCTCCCACGCGAACGTGATCGCCCCCTCCTTGAAGTAGTCGCCGAACGAGAAGTTGCCGTTCATCTGGAAGAAGGTGCCGTGGCGAGGGGTCTTGCCGACCTCCTCGATGTCGTTCGTGCGGATGCACTTCTGCACGCTCGTCGCACGGTCGTAGGGCGCGGGCACCACGCCGGTGAGGTACGGCACGAACGGGACCATGCCGGCGACCGTGAACAGCAGCGAGGGGTCGTCCGACACGAGCGAGGCCGACGGCACGACCGTGTGGCCGCGCTCGGCGAAGAAGTCCAGCCAGCGCTGGCGGATCTCGGCAGTCTGCATGGTTCCGTTCTCGGGGTTCGTGGGAATGGTGGAGCGTCCCGCGGCGACCGCGGGATGGTGGTCGGCCGCGGCGGCCTAGTCCTCGGCGGCGCGGAGTTCCGCCTCGCGGGCGTGGTACCCCTCGGCGACGGCGCGGCCGAACGCGCGCGCCTTGGCGTCGAGACCCTCGAAGAACTCACGGCCCTGCGCCGTGCGGTTGACCTGGTGCGCGACCGCGAACCCGGCCGCGACGCCGACGGTGAACCACAGGATGCTCTTCACGTCTCACTCCTCGAGGGGTCGTCGCGCCGCGCCGTGCGCACGCGTCCTCCCAGTCTAGGGCGTCCGACGGATGCCGCGGGGAGGCGACGGACGGGGCCGTCGGGAGACGACGAACGGGGCCGCGGCGAACCGCGACCCCGTCCGGGAGACCGACCGACTAGCGGGCGGCGTAGTACTCGACGACGAGCTGCACGTCACACGTGACGGGCACCTCGGCGCGCTTCGGGCGACGCACGAGCTTGGCCTGGAGCTTGTCGAGCTCGACCTCGAGGTAGCCCGGGACCTTGGGCAGCACGTCGACGTGGCCGCCGGCGGCCGCGACCTGGAACGGCTCGGTGCCCTCGGAGCGCTGCTTGACGCCCACGACCTGGCCCGGCTTCACGCGGAACGACGGACGGTCGACGATCTTGCCGTCGACGGTGATGTGGCGGTGCACGACGAACTGGCGGGCCTGCGAGATGGTGCGGGCGAAGCCGGCGCGGAGCACGAGCGCGTCGAGGCGCATCTCGAGGAGCTCGACCAGGTTCTCACCGGTCAGGCCGTCGGTGCGGCGGGCCTCGTTGAACGCGATGCGGAGCTGCTTCTCGCGGATGCCGTACTGGGCGCGGAGGCGCTGCTTCTCGCGGAGGCGGACCGCGTAGTCGGAGTCCTGCTTGCGCTTGGTGCGGCCGTGCTCGCCGGGAGCGTACGGACGCTTCTCCATGTAGCGGGCGGCCTTCGGGGTCAGGGCGACGCCGAGCGCACGCGAGAGGCGGGTCTTGCTTCGGGACTGGTTGGTCACGATGTCCTTTCGGAGGATTCTCAAACGATGTGTTCCGGGCGCGCTCGGCGCCGGAAAGACGATGTTCAGAGGGGTTCGCCACGGGGCGACCGGCTACAGGTCGCATCCCTTCGCCGTGGAGACCGCGCAGCCGCACGCGAGAATCCAGCTTCAGGCCAGCGATGATCCTATCACGGACACGGGATCAGCGTTCGCCGCGCACGATCCGCCGGAGCTTCGCGAGCCGCGCCGACACCTCGCGCTCGTTGCCGTGCTCGGTCGGCGTGTAGTACACCGCGCCGCGCAGCGGGTCGGGGAGGTACTGCTGCGGCACGACGCCGATCGGGTCGTCGTGCGGATAGGCGTATCCCTTGCCGTGCCCCAGCCGCTTCGCGCCCGGGTAGTGCGCGTCGCGGAGGTGCTTCGGCACCCGCCCCGCGCGTCCGGCGCGCACGTCCGCGAGGGCGGCGTCGATGCCGAGGTACGCCGCATTGGACTTCGGTGCCGTCGCGAGGTGCACCACCGCCTGGGCCAGCGGGATGCGACCCTCGGGCATGCCGATGTACTGCACGGCGTCGGCGGCCGCCACCGCGACCCCGAGCGCCGTGGGGTCGGCCATCCCGATGTCCTCCGACGCGAGGACGATGATGCGTCGCGCGATGAAGCGGGGATCCTCCCCCGCCTCGATCATCCGCGCCAGGTAGTGCAGGGCGGCGTCGACGTCGCTCCCGCGGACCGACTTGATGAAGGCGCTGATGACGTCGTAGTGCTCGTCCCCGTCGCGGTCGTATCGCAGGAGCGCCCGATCGACCGCCCGCGCGACCACCTCGGGCGTGATGACCGGGACCGCACGCACGGCGGCTCCGCCGTCCGCGCCGCCGCCGGCCTCCGCGCCCGCAGCGCCGTCGCCGGCCTCCGCTGCCGCGTCGCCGCGCTCCGTCGTGTCGTCGGCCGCCGCGGCATCCGTCGTCGACGTGGGTTCCGCCGCCGCGCCCAGTGCCGAGGTGGAGGCGGCCTCGAGGGCGGTCAGCGCCCGTCGCGCGTCGCCCGAGGCCAGCCGCACGATCGCCGCCCTCGCCTCGGGGTCGAGCGCCACGCGCCCGTCGAGGCCGCGCGGGTCGGCGACCGCGCGGTCGACGAGCATCGCGAGGTCGTCGTCGTCGAGCGTCTCGAGCGTGAGCAGCAACGACCGCGACAGCAACGGCGAGATCACCGAGAACGACGGGTTCTCGGTCGTGGCCGCGACGAGGATGACCCAGCCGTTCTCGACGCCGGGCAGCAACGCGTCCTGCTGGGCCTTCGTGAAGCGGTGGATCTCGTCGAGGAAGAGCACGGTCGAGACGCCGTAGAGGTCGCGGTTGGCGCGCGCCTCCTCCATGACCTGGCGCACGTCGCGCACGCCCGCCGTGACGGCGGACAGCTCGACGAACTTCCGGCCCGAGGAGCGCGCGATCGCCTGCGCGAGCGTGGTCTTGCCGGTGCCGGGCGGACCCCACAGGATCACCGACACGGCACCCGACTCGCCCGTGCGGTCGGCCGCGAGCGCCACGAGCGGCGAGCCCGGCGTCAGCAGGTGCCGCTGGCCGGCGACCTCGTCGAGGCTTCGCGGGCGCATGCGGACCGCGAGCGGGGTCGCGCCGGCACGCAGTCCCGCAGCCGTGTCCACCATGCCGACCAGCGTAATCGCGGCCGCCGACAGCTCCGGACGCGTCATCCGCCCCGCGAATTCGCCCCGGTCGGCCGCCGTTGCGTAGGCTCTCCCCCGCAGGATCCCCCCGAAGGAGCAGCGTGGCATCGAACGACCGGCAGGCGCGCGAGGAGCGCACGCGCCTGCGCACCTACCAGGCCCGTCAGGAAGTCCACCGGCGCGCGGTGCGCCGACGCACCCGCGACAACGTCATCGCGGGCGTCGCGTTGGTCGTCGCCCTCACGCTCGCGACGGGCGCGCAGCTCTTCTACTTCGGCGGCGGTCCCGGCACGCCCGAGGCCGAGCCGACCCCCACGGCCACGCCCACGCCCACCGCGTCGGCCGAGGTGCCCTCGCCCGACCTCGCCGAGGACCGCACCTGGGTCGGCGAGTTGGCGCTCGACGACACGACGCTGTCGATCGAGCTCGACGGGCAGGCCGCGCCGCAGGCGGTCGCGAGCACGATCAGCCTCGTCGACTCCGGCTTCTACGACGGCCTCACCTGCCATCGGCTCACGACCGAGGGCATCTTCGTGCTCCAGTGCGGCGACCCGAGCGGCGACGGCTCCGGCGGCCCCGGCTACTCCTACGGCCCGATCGAGAACGCGCCCGCCGACGACGTGTACCCGGCCGGGACGATCGCGATGGCCAGGGTCGGCGGCGACGACCAGAGCCAGGGCAGCCAGTTCTTCATCGTCTACGAGGACTCGACGATCCCCTCCGACGCGGCCGGCGGGTACACCGTGATCGGCCGCGTGACCGACGGGCTCGATGCGCTGCGCGCCGACATCACCGACTTCGGGGTGGCCGACGACGGCACCGACGGGGCACCCGTGGTCCCCGTGAGCATCACCTCGTTCGTCGTCGAATGACCCGGCCCGCGCCGGGCCGCGGCCGACCGTCGCGCCCGTCGGGGGTGCAATAGGCTTGATGCCGTCTATCCGCCGCGCATGCGGCATCCGACCGACGACAGGGTGAGTCCGTGACCGATTCAGCACAGCAACCGTGGGGCCGCGTCGACGAGACGGGCACCGTCTTCGTGCGGACCAGCGAGGGCGAGCGCGAGGTCGGGCAGTACCCCGACGCGACGCCGGAGGAGGCCATGGCCTACTTCGAGCGCAAGTACGCCGACCTGGCCGGCGCCGTGGGGCTGCTCGAGCAGCGCGTGCGACGCGGTGCGCCGGCCGCTGACGTCGCGAAGGCCGTCGCCACCCTCCAGGCGAGCGTCGCCGACGCCCACGCGGTCGGCGACCTCGAGTCGCTGGCACGCCGCCTCGACGCGCTCTCGGGCACGACGCAGGAGCTCACCGCGCAGCAGCAGGCCGAGGCGAAGGCCGCCCTCGCCGACGCCATCGTCGAGCGCACGCGCATCGTCGAGGAGGCCGAGTCCCTCGCCGCGCAGGACCCGGCGCGGACGCAGTGGAAGCAGACCTCCGCCGCGCTCGATGCGCTCTTCGCGCAGTGGCAGCAGCACCAGCAGGACGGCCCGCGCCTGCCGAAGGGCGAGGCGAACGAGCTCTGGAAGCGGTTCCGCGCCGCGCGCTCGACCATCGAGCAGCACCGCAAGGCGTTCTTCGCCGAGCTCGACGCGCAGCACCGCGAGGTGCGCCAGCGCAAGCAGCGGCTCATCGAGCGCGCCGAGGCGCTCGCGCCGCGCGGCGCCGACGGCGTGCCCGACTACCGCGCGCTCCTCGACGAGTGGAAGCAGGCCGGCCGTGCCGGCAAGAAGGTCGACGACGCGCTCTGGGCCAAGTTCAAGGCGGCCGGCGACGTGCTCTTCCAGGCCAAGGCCGAGATCGACGCCCGCGACGACGAGGAATACCGCGCGAACCTCGAGCAGAAGCTCGCGCTCCTCGACGAGGCCGACAAGCTGCTGAAGGCCACCGACTCCCGCGCGGCGCGCTCGGAGCTCAACGGCATCCAGCGCAAGTGGGACGAGATCGGCCGGGTCCCGCGCGACCAGGTCCGGTCGGTCGAGGACCGGCTCCGCAAGGTCGAGAACCACGTGCGTTCGCTCGAGGACGAGCGCTGGGAGCGCGACGACCCCGAGAAGAAGGCACGCAGCGAGGGCATGCTCGGCCAGCTGCACGACGCGATCGCCAAGCTCGAGGCCGAGCTCGCCGAGGCCGAGGCCGCCGGCGACGCGAAGGCCGTCGCCGAGGCGCGCGAGGCGCTCGACGCCCGTCGCGCCTGGCTCAAGGCCGTCGGCGGCTGACCCGCCGCTCGTAGCCGAGCTCACGACCCGTCGCCGCATCCGCGGCGGCGGGTCGTTCGCGTCGAGGGCTCCACCGCCGCAGGGTGGTCGCGACCGACCGACGGCTCGCCCCGGTCGGCGCCCCTCCACGGGAGACCGGGGCGTCCCGCCGTCCACAAGGCAGGGGCTTCCGGCCCTGCGGGGGCGACGGATGGCGCACCATTGGTGCCATGACCCGACTCCCCGCCGTCCTGGGCGACGGCGACCTGCCGCTCGCCGAACTCTGCGCCGCGCGCATCGACGGCGAGCTCATGCGCATCGGCGACGGCTGGTGCCCGGTCGACGAGCCCGACCTGCCCGCGCTGCGGGCCGCGGCGGCGGCCGCCGCCATCCCGTCCGGCCTGATCCTCGAGCGGCGGACGGCCGCGTGGGTGCACGGCGCGCTGCCGTCGCCTCCGCCCGTCGTCGAGTGCTGCGTGTCGCACAGCGATCGGGTGTCGATGCGCGGGCTCTCCCCCGCCCTGCAGCTGCGCGAGGTCGCGATCGAGGCGCACGAGGTCGCCGTCATCGGCGGCATCCGCTGCACGACGCCCGAGCGCACGATCCACGACCTCGTCCGGGATCCCACGGCGGCTCCGGGGGTCGAAGAGCTCGTCCGCGGCCTGCTCGCCATCGATGCCGACGCCGGCGACCGCGCACGACGTCGCATCGAGCGGGCGCACCGGATGCCGCACAAGGCGCTCGCGCTGGCACGGCTCGACGCCGCCGTGCGCGCCGTCCTCGATCAGCCGTCGCTGACGCGGTAGACGTCGTAGACGGCGTCGATCCGGCGAACCGCGTTCAGCACGCGGTCGAGGTGCGTGGTGTCGCCCATCTCGAACACGAACCGGCTGATCGCGAGGCGATCCGTCGACGTCGACACGTTCGCAGAGAGGATGTTCACGTGGTGCTCGCTGAGGACCCGCGTCACGTCCGACAGCAGGCCGGCGCGGTCCAGCGCCTCGATCTGGATCTGCACGAGGAAGACGCTCTTCGAACTCGGCGCCCACTCGACGTCGATCATCCGGTCGGGTTCGCGCAGGAGCGACTGCACGTTGTGGCACGACGCCTGGTGCACCGAGACGCCCGAGCCCCGCGTGATGAAGCCGACGATGTCGTCGCCGGGCACGGGCGTGCAGCACCGCGCGATCTTCACGAGGATGTCGGGGGCGCCGCGCACGAGCACGCCCGAGTCGCTGGTCCGCGGCAGCGGACGGGAGCGGACCGGGATGGCCGGCAGCTCCGGCTCCTCGGACTCGTCGTCGTCGCGGACGAGCGCCACGACCTTCTCGATGACCGACTGCGTGGAGACGTGGCCCTCGCCCACGGCGGCGTACAGCCCCGAGACGTCGTCGTAGCGCAGCTGCGCCGCGACCTCGGCGAAGGACTCCTGGCTCATGAGCTTCTGCAGCGGGAGGTTCTGCTTGCGCATCGCGCGCGCGATCGCGTCGCGTCCGTGCTCGATCGCCTCGTCGCGCCGCTCCTTGGTGAACCACTGGCGGATCTTGCTGCGCGCACGCGGGCTCTTGACGAAGTTCAGCCAGTCCTTGCTCGGACCGGAGTCGGGGTTCTTCGAGGTGAACACCTCGACGACGTCGCCGCTCGTGAGCTCGCTCTCGAGCGGCACGAGCCGGCCGTTGACCTTCGCCCCCATCGTGCGATGCCCGACCTCGGTGTGCACGGCGTACGCGAAGTCGACCGGCGTGGCACCGGCGGGCAGGCCGATGACGCGGCCCTTCGGCGTGAAGACGTAGACCTCCTTCGCGCCGATCTCGAAGCGCAGGGAGTCGAGGAACTCGCCGGGGTCGGTGGTCTCGGCCTGCCAGTCGGAGATGTGGGCGAGCCAGGCCATGTCGGCGTCGCCGCGGGTCGAGGCGCCGTCGGTCCGGGTGGTGCCGCCCGAGGCCATCCGCTCCTTGTACTTCCAGTGCGCCGCGACACCGTACTCGGCGCGCTGGTGCATGTCGTGGGTGCGGATCTGGATCTCGACCGCGCGACCCTTCGGCCCGATCACTGTCGTGTGCAGCGACTGGTAGAGGTTGAACTTCGGGGTCGCGATGTAGTCCTTGAAGCGTCCGGGCACCGGCGTCCAGCGGGCGTGGATCGAGCCGAGCACGGCGTAGCAGTCGCGCACCGAATTGACCAGGACGCGGATGCCGACGAGGTCGTAGATGTCGTCGAAGTCGCGCCCGCGCACGATCATCTTCTGGTAGATAGAGTAGTACTGCTTGGGTCGCCCGACCACCTTGCCGCGGATGCGCCCGGCCTTGAGGTCCTCGGAGACCAGGTCGATCACCGACTGCACGTACTCCTCGCGCTGCGGGGTGCGCTGCTTCACGAGGCTCTCGATCTCGGCGTACAGCTTGGGGTAGAGCACGGCGAACGAGAGGTCCTCCAGCTCCCACTTGATGGTCTGGATGCCGAGTCGGTGCGCGAGCGGCGCGTAGATCTCGAGGGTCTCGGTCGCCTTCCGCGCGGCCGACTCGGCCGGCACGAAGCCCCAGGTGCGGGCGTTGTGGAGCCGGTCGGCCAGCTTGATGATCAGCACGCGGATGTCCTTCGACATCGCGACGATCATCTTGCGGACGGTCTCGGCCTGGGTCGAGTCGCCGTACTTGACCTTGTCGAGCTTGGTGACGCCGTCGACGAGCATCGCGATCTCGTCGCCGAAGTCGACGCGGAGCTGGTCGAGCGTGTAAGCGGTGTCCTCGACCGTGTCGTGGAGCAGCGCCGCGGCGACCGCCTTGGATCCGATGCCGAGGTCGGCGAGGATCTGCGACACCGCGATCGGGTGGGTGATGTAGGGCTCACCGCTGCGGCGCTTCTGGCCCTCGTGCGCCCGCTCGGCGACCGTGTAGGCCCGCTCGATGACCGTCAGGTCGGCCTTCGGGTGGTGCATGCGGACCGTGCGCATGACGCCGTCCACCGCGCCCGCCGGAAGCGCTTTCGAGAAGATCCGAGGCACGAGGCGGCGCAGTGACGCCGTCGAGTTGACACCGGTCTCGGTCATGGGCCCCGCACCTCCAGACCTCAATTATCACCGCTTCCGAGGCATGCGGTGACCACGGGGCCCCATCGACCCGCTCAGCCGATGGTGACGGCCTCCGAGGTGGACCCGCCCGCGCGCTCGCGCTCCTTCAGGACCTTCTGGTCGTGGCGCTTGATCGCCGGCTCGCCCTCGCGCAGCTGCGAGTACAGCGGCGACGCGATGAAGACCGTCGACCAGGTGCCCACGATGATGCCGATGAGCAGTGCGAGCGAGATGTCACGCAGGGTGTCGGCGCCGAGCACGCCCGCACCGATGAAGAGGATGGCCGCGACCGGCAGGGCCGCCACGACGCTCGTGTTGATCGACCGGACCAGCGTCTGGTTGACCGCGAGGTTCACCGATTCGGCGAACGTGCGTCGCGACTCCTGACCGTCCTCCTTGGTGTTCTCGCGGATCTTGTCGAACACCACGACCGTGTCGTAGAGCGAGTAGCTGAGGATCGTCAGGATGCCGATCATCGCCGCAGGCGTGACCTCGAAGCCGACGGCGGCGTAGACCCCCGCCGTCACGATGAGGTCGCCGAGGAGCGAGAGGATCGCGGCGAGCGACATCTTCCAGGTCCGGAAGTAGAGCGCCATGATGATCGCCGCCAGCAGCAGGAACGCCAGGAGGCCGACGATCGCCTGTCTCGTGACGTCCGCTCCCCAGCTCGCGCCGATGAACGAGGACGTCACCTCGGTCTCCGGGACGCCGTAGGCGGAGGCGAGCGCCGACGTGAGCTCGCGGGCCTGGGCCTGCTCGAGCTGGTCGGTCTGCACCCGCACGCCGTCCTCGCCGACGATGGTCACGCGCGCGACGGTCTCGGGCGCGACGTCGGCGACGGCGTCGATCGCGGGCTGCTGCGTCGCCTCCTGCACGCCGGAGATCTGGAACTGCGAGCCGCCCCGGAACTCGATGCCGAAGTTGAAGCCGCGCACGACGGGCATGAGCAGCGACAGGATGATCAGCACCGCGGCGATCGCGTACCACTTGCGGCGGCCGCCGACGAAGTTGAACGAGCGCTTCCCGGTGTAGAGGTCGTTTCCGAACGTGGTGAGCCGGTTGGCCATCAGGACTCCTTGCCTTCGCCGGCGCCGACGGTGGCGTCGGCCTGTGCCGCCTTGCGCTCCGCGATCGTCTGTCGCTTCTGCGCCTCGCGCGAGCTTGACGCGACCTTCTTCGCCGGGACGGCGACGGGCCTGCGGAACTCGGCACGGCCGCGGTAGACGGCGCCGAGCGCCTGCGGGTCGAGGCCGGACCAGGGGTGGCCGCTCGAGAAGAAGCGCGTCTGCGCGAGCAGCTGCAGCATCGGGTGGGTGAAGAGGATCACGACGATGACGTCGATGACCGTGGTCAGACCGAGCGTGAACGCGAAGCCGCGCACGCTGCCGACCGCGAGGATGAACAGCACGACGGCGGCGAGCAGGTTCACGCCCTTGGACGCGAGCACCGTGCGCAGTGCGCGCTTCCAGCCCGCCTCGACGGCGCCGACGAGGGGTCGACCGTCGCGGAGCTCGTCGCGGACGCGTTCGAAGTACACGATGAACGAGTCGGCGGTGAAGCCGATGGCCACGATCAGGCCCGCGATGCCGGCGAGCGAGAGCCGGTAGCCCTCGCGCCACGACAGGATCGTGATCGTCAGGTAGGTGAGGATGCCCGCGATGATCAGCGACGCGATCGTCACGGTGCCGAGTGCGCGGTACTGGAACAGCGTGTAGATCACGACCAGGAGCAGGCCGATGATGCCCGCGATGAGGCCGGACTGGAGCTGCGAGGTTCCGAGCGTGGCCGAGATCGTGTCGGAGGACTGGACCTCGAAGCTGATCGGCAGCGCGCCGAACTTCAGCTGGTCGGCGAGGGCCTTCGACGACTCCTGCGTGAAGTTGCCGGTCACCTGCGGGCGGCCGTCGGTGATGACGCCGTTCATCTGCGGGGCCGAGAGCACGGCCCCGTCGAGCACGAACGCGAACTGGTCGCGCGGCGTCTGGCCGTTGAGGGCGAACAGCCGCTGGCTGACCTTCGCGAACTCCTCGGTGCCGCGGTCGTTGAAGACGATGTTGACCGCCCACTGGCCGGTCGTGGCGCCGGTCTGGGTCTGCACCATGCCGTTGGTCGCGTCGACGATGTCCTCGCCGCTGACCTCGACCGGGCCGAGCAGGTACTTGATCGTGCGCGTCGTGTCGCACGTCACGAGCGGCTCGTCGGACGGCGCGACGTTCGTGTCGCCCTCGTCGAGGCTGCCGCAGTCGAACGTGTCGAACTCGTCCTGCAGCGCAGGCGTGATCCAGTTCGGGTCGCTGCCGTCCGTCGGCTCGACGGTCGGCGTCGCCGACAGCTCCTCGTCGGCGCCGTCGGTCGGCTCGGGGCTCTCGCTCGGGTCGATCGACTGGTTGGTGGCGGCATCCGCCAGCAGCACCGGCCGCAGTTCGAGCTTGGCCGACGACTCGATGCGGTTGCGCGTCTGCTCGTCGAGCTCGCCGGGGATCGCGACGACGACGTTCTCGCCGCCCTGCGTCGTGATCTCGGCCTCGGACACGCCGGACGCGTCGACGCGCTGGCGGATGATCGACACGGCCTGGTCGAGCTGTTCCTGCGACACCGTCTCGCCGTCGGCGAGCTGCGGCGCGAGGATGATCTGCGTTCCGCCCTCGAGGTCGAGGGCGAGCTTCGGCGTCCAGGAGCCGCCGCCCCAGATCACGCCGGCCGCATTGATGCCGAACAGCGCGACGATCAGGACGCCGAGCCAGGTCAGGGAGCGCACCGCCTTGCGGACGGGCGTCGGTCGCGAGGACCGCTTGGATGGTGCAGCCACGGTTGTGCCTTCTCTGCAGGGAGCCCGCGCATCATCGCGCGGGCAGAGCGGTGGGTGTGCCTAGTCGTCCGACTTCTTGGCGTCGGGCGTCTCGTCGTTCGGCGCGTCGTCGACGCGCTCGCCGAACTCCGGCTCGCCCTCGACCGGCGTCGAGGACACCGTGGGCTCCTCGACGGGCTCGACGACGCGGGAGATCGTCTGGCGGTGCACGGTGAGCACGGTGCCGGGCGACGACTCGAGCTCGACCTGGTTCTCGTCCTCGTCGATCGCGAGGATGGTCCCGAACACCCCGAAGTTCGTCATGACCTTCGCCCCGGGCACGACCTTCGTCTGCAGTTCGCGCGCCTCGGCCTGTCGCCGGCGCGAGTTCCGGAACATGAAGAAGATCAGGACCGCCAGGACGGCGAGCATGATGAGAGTCAGCGGATCAAGGGCCATGGGGAGGGAAACCTTCCAGTGTGCGCGCGGCGCACGATCAGGGGCGGGGCGGCCGGAGCCTCAAAGGATTATAGGTCATCGATGGGCAGCGTCGCCCCGGCGTCCTCCGACTCGCGCACGAGCCCGAAGTGACGCCAGGCCATCGGCGTGGCCATGCGACCGCGCGGCGTGCGCGTGATCAGGCCGATCCGGACGAGGAACGGCTCCACCACGGCCTCGATCGTCTCGGCCTCCTCGCCGACGGACACCGCGAGCGTGTTGAGGCCGACGGGGCCGCCGCCGAACCGCGTGAGGATGGTGAGCATGACCGCCCGGTCGAGCCGGTCGAGCCCGAGCGCGTCGACGTCGTACAGGTCGAGCGCGGCGCGGACCGCCTCGACGTCGGCACGCCCGCCGTGGACGAGCGCGTAGTCGCGCACGCGCCGGAGCAGTCGGTTCGCGATGCGCGGCGTGCCGCGGCACCGGCCGGCGATCTCGGCGATGGCGGGCCCGTCGATGTCGAGCCCGAGCATGACGGCCGCACGACCGAGCACCTGCTCCAGCTCGGCCTCGTCGTAGAACTCGAGGTGGGCCGTGAAGCCGAAGCGGTCGCGGAGCGGATTGGGCAGCAGGCCCGCGCGCGTGGTGGCGCCGACGAGGGTGAACGGCGCGAGATCGAGCGGGACCGACGTCGCGCCGGCGCCCTTGCCGACCATGATGTCGATGCGGAAGTCCTCCATGGCGAGGTACAGCATCTCCTCCGCGGAGCGGGCCATGCGATGGATCTCGTCGATGAAGAGCACCTCGCCGGGCACGAGCGAGGACAGGATCGCCGCGAGGTCTCCTGCGTGCTGGATGGCGGGACCACTGGACATGCGCAGCGGTCGGCCGCCCTCGTGCGCGACGATCATCGCGAGCGTCGTCTTGCCGAGGCCGGGCGGTCCGGCGAGCAGGATGTGGTCGGGCGTGCGCTGCTGCATCGCCGCGGCGGAGAGCAGGAGCTGCAGCTGCCCCCGCACGCGTGTCTGCCCGACGAACTCCCCGAGGCTCTTGGGTCGCAGCGCGCCCTCGAACGCGAGCTCGGCCTCGGAGGCGAGCTGGGGATCGGTCAGGTCGTCGTCGCTCATCGGGCGCGGGCCCCCTGCTGCGCGGGGCCGAGTCGCGCGAGCGTCAGGCGGAGGAGCACGGGCACGGAGGCCGATGCGCTCTCGTCGGCGGTCTCGAGCGTCTCGGCGAGCGCCTCGCCGGCGAGCTTCTCGGACCAGCCGAGGCCCGTGAGCGCGGCGAGCACGTCGTCGGCGACGCCGCCGGTGGCGACGGGCGCGCCGGGCGCCGCCGCGACGGGCGCGACCACCTTGCCCGCGAGCGAGACCGTGATGAGCTTGGCCGTCTTCGGCCCGATGCCGCTCACCCGCCGGAAGGCCGCGTCGTCGTCGGCCTCGACGGCGCGCGCGATGTCGCTCGGAGACATGGCGGAGAGCACGCCCAGCGCCGACTTGGGGCCGACGCCCGTGACGCCGATCAGCAACTCGAACACCTCGAGCTCGTCGCGCGTCGCGAAGCCGAAGAGCGTGAGCGAGTCCTCCCGCACGACGAGGGACGTGTGGACGAGCACCTCGTCGCCCTCGCGGCTCGCGAGCACGAACGCGGGCGTCGCGTTCACGAGGTAGCCGACGCCGCCCACCTCGACCACGAGGGAACTGCCGGAGGCCTGGAGCACGCGACCGCGGAGGGAGGAGATCACTCCCTCACCCTACGGGCTGCCCCCGACACGGTCGCGGCACGCTCCGCGGCGAGCCACGCACGCTGCGCAGGCGTCAGCGGCGCGCCCGAGCCGTCCGATCGCGACCCGCGGGCGGACCCCGCCGCCGCGTCCGCGACCGCAGCGCCGGCCGCACCTCCCGTGCGCCAGGCATGGCAGATCGCGAGCGCGAGCGCGTCCGCGGCATCCGCCGGCTTCGGCACGGCCTCGAGCCCGAGGATGCGCGCGACCATGGCCCCGACCTGCTTCTTGTCGGCGCGCCCGTAGCCCGTGATCGCCGCCTTCACCTCGCTGGGCGTGTGCAGGGCCACCGGGAGCACGCGACGCGACGCGATCAGCATGGCCACGCCCGAGATCTGGGCCGTGCCCATGATCGTCGAGACGTCGCTGCGCGCGAACACCCGCTCGAGGGCGACCGCGTTCGGCCGGTGCTCCTCCATGATCGCCTCGAGCCCGTCCGCGATGCGTTCGAGCCGTGCGGGCGTCGCGAGGTCGGCGGGCGAGCGCAGCACGACGACGTCCACGAGGCGCGCCGAGCGGTCGGGCGCGACGTCGACCACGCCCACGCCGCAGCGGGTCAGCCCGGGATCGATGCCGAGGACCCGCACCGCCGCTACTCCGAGTCCGCCTCGAGCTCGGCCTGCACCTCGGCGGTGAGGTCGAAGTTGCTGTACACGTTCTGCACGTCGTCGCTGTCCTCGAGGGCGTCGATGATGCGGAAGACCTTCTTCGCGGTGTCGGCGTCGATCTCGACCTTGAGGTTCGGCACGAACTCGACGTCGGCGGACTCGTAGTCGAGCCCCGCGTCCTGCAGCGCAGTGCGGACCCCGACCAGGTCGGAGGCCTCGGTGACGACCTCGAAGCCCTGCGCGTGCGGCTCGACCTCCTCGGCGCCGGCCTCGAGCGCCGCCATCATGACGTCGTCCTCGGTCGTGCCCTCGCCCGAGACCACGATGACGCCCTTGCGCGAGAAGTTGTAGGCGACCGAGCCCGGGTCGGCCAGGGTGGCGCCGTTGCGCGAGAGCGCCGTGCGCACCTCGGCCGCCGCGCGGTTCTTGTTGTCGGTGAGGCACTCGACCATGAGTGCCACGCCGCTGGGACCGTACGCCTCGTACATGATGTTCATGTACTCGACGCTCTCGCCGGAGATGCCGGCGCCGCGCTTGATCGCGCGATCGATGTTGTCGTTCGGGACCGAGGTCTTCTTGGCCTTCTGCACGGCGTCGTACAGCGTCGGGTTGCCCGCCAGGTCGGCGCCGCCGAGCTTCGCGGCGACCTCGATGTTCTTGATGAGCTTGGCGAACGACTTCGCACGGCGCGCGTCGATGACCGCCTTCTTGTGCTTGGTCGTCGCCCACTTGGAATGCCCGGACATGCCTCTCCCGTCACGGTGATCAGTACCACGACAGTCTAGGCCAGCACGCCCGTCGGCCCGGGGCGCGCACGCGCGCGGCCCGGGCCGCGGGACGACGGACGCCGGTGCCATCGGGCTCACGCGATGGCCGGCATGCCCTCCGGGAACAGGGCCCGCTGCCAGGCGGCGTATCTGCGTCGGAGCAGGATCGCCCAGAGCAGCCGTATGGGCGCCGGCAGGTGCTCGCGGGGCCAGTCGGCACGATCCGCCTCGGGGACGGCGTCGATCATGAGTCCGAGCTGGATCGGGATGCCGTCCTTGGGGAAGCTCTCCCGTCCGTGCTCGCCGATCGCGTCCCACTCGCGCTGGCTGAGCACCTCGGCGGCGACGGGGACGACCTCGTCCTCCTCCTGCCCGAGGTGGACGCCGAGGGCGACGCCCACGTCGTCGAGCGCCGCAGCGAGCGCCTCGGCGGCGTCGGCGTCCGCGCGCTCGCGCCAGTCGACCACGCGCGGGCCCACGCGGCCGAGGAGCGCCGCGACGTGCCGGTGCTGCTCGCGCATGAGGCCGACGGTCAGCGCGCACGAGGGGCGTCGCGCCTCGATCGGATCCCAGAGCATGGCGTCCTCGCCCTCGTGGTGCACGTGGAGTCCGAGGGTGACGAGGTCGACCGCGTCCGCGACGACCGTGGTGCGCGCGAGGTCGCCGGGCGTCGCGTCGCGGACGAGCCGCGGCATCTCCCGGAAGCCCCACCGGAAGATGCGGTGGACGATGAGGATGTCGGAGGTGTCGCACCCGGGTGCCTCGCCGTCGGGCAGGGAGTCGGAGGTGCTGGGCAGTCGCGTGGTCATGACGGCGATGCAAGCCGACGGCGAGGGTCGCGGCATCCGTGGCGTCACTGATCGCCGACGCGCCGGACGGAGCCGATCGGCCCGCGGACCGGCGAGACTACGCCGCCGCGGCGACCGCCTCGCGCACCTTGCCGAGGAAGTAGGCGTGGAAGCGGTGGTCGCCGAGGATCTCGGGGTGGAAGCTCGTGCCGACGAGGTTGCCCTGCTCGACGGCGACGACGCGGCCGTCCTCGAGCGCGGCGAGCGGGGCCGCCCGCTCCCCCACGGATTCGACGACGGGTCCCCGGATGAACACCGCGCGCACGGGCGGCTCGCCGAGCACGGGGATGTCGAGGTCGGTCTCGAACGACTGGTTCTGCGATCCGAACGCGTTGCGGCGCACGACGACGTCGAGGCCGCCGAGGTTCTGCTGCCCGGGGATGCCGTCGAGCAGCGTGTCGGCGAGCATGATGAGGCCCGCGCACGTGCCGTAGACGGGCAGGCCCTCCGCGATCCGGCGCCGCAGCGGATCGGCGACGCCGAACGATCGGGAGAGCTTGTCCATCACCGTCGACTCGCCGCCGGGGATGACGAGACCGTCGATGCCCTCGACGTCCTCAGGGCGGCGCACCAGCACGATGCGCGCCCCGAGGCCGGCGAGCACGCGGGCGTGCTCGCGGAAGTCGCCCTGCAGCGCCAGGACGCCGACGGTCGGGCCGGCGGCATCCGTCAGGCCCTGCGACTCGTCGCGGAGGGTCACCATCCGCGCTCGGCGAGGCGGTGCGGCGCCGCGAGGTCGGCGACGTTGATGCCGACCATGGCCTCGCCGAGACCGCGCGACACCTCGGCGATCACCTTCGGGTCGTCGTAGAACGTGGTCGCCTTCACGATCGCGGCCGCGCGCTGCTCGGGGTTGCCCGACTTGAAGATGCCGGAGCCGACGAACACGCCGTCGGCGCCGAGCTGCATCATCATGGCGGCATCGGCCGGCGTCGCGACACCGCCCGCGGTGAACAGCACGACGGGGAGCTTGCCGGTCTCCGCGACCTCGAGGACGAGCTCGTACGGCGCCTGCAGCTCCTTGGCGGCGACGTAGAGCTCGTCGCGCGTCATCGACTTCAGCTGGTTGATCTCGCTCGTGATCTTCCGGATGTGCTTGGTCGCCTCGGAGACGTCGCCGGTGCCGGCTTCGCCCTTGGAGCGGATCATCGCGGCGCCCTCATTGATGCGGCGGAGGGCCTCGCCGAGGTTGGTCGCACCGCAGACGAAGGGGGTCGTGAACGCCCACTTGTCGATGTGGTTGACGTAGTCGGCCGGCGAGAGCACCTCGGACTCGTCGATGTAGTCGACCTCGAGCGCCTGCAGCACCTGCGCCTCGACGAAGTGGCCGATGCGGGCCTTCGCCATGACGGGGATCGAGACCTCGGCGATGATCGCCTCGATGAGGTCGGGGTCGCTCATGCGGGCGACGCCGCCCTGGGCGCGGATGTCGGCGGGCACGCGCTCGAGCGCCATGACGGCGACGGCACCGGCGTCCTCGGCGATGCGGGCCTGCTCGGGCGTGACGACGTCCATGATGACGCCGCCCTTCAGCATCTCCGCGAGGCCGCGCTTGACTCGGCTCGAGCCGATCTCGGCAGTGCTCATCGTGATTCCCTTTCGACGGAGGACGCGCGATCGCGCAACTTCTCGGACAAGGCGCTTGCTTGGCCTAGGCCAAAAGATAGCATGGAGCGGACCCTGCAGTTCGACCCGTATCGGATCGTGACATGACCCTCGAGATCACCGGCCGCTCAGCCGCCGACATCGCCGCGAGCGTCCGCGCGCTCATCGAGCGTGGCGCCCTCCGGCCCGGCGACTCGCTGCCGCCCGTGCGCAACCTGGCCGACCACCTGGGCGTGAACCGCAATACCGCGGTCGCGGCGTACCGGCAGCTCACGTCGGCCGGCGTCGTCGTCACCCGCGGCCGCGGCGGCACGCACGTGGCCGATCGCTCCGCCGTGGCCCAGGAGGGCTTCGCCGCCGACAGCGTGCTGCGGGACGTCGCCACCGGCAACCCCGACCCCGAGCGCATCCCCGACCCGTCACGCGCCCTCGCGGGCATGGCGGGCCGGCCGGTGCTGTACGGCGAGCCCCTCATCGACCCGGGCCTCGAGCGATGGGCGCGCGAGTGGATGTCGGCGGACCTCATGCCCACCGACGTGCGCCTCACCATCACGAGCGGCGCGGCCGACGCGGTCGAGCGGCTCCTCGCCCAGGCCCTCGTCCGCGACGACGCGGTCGCGCTCGAGGACCCGTGCTTCCTGACGAGCATCCACACGGTGCGCGTCGGCGGCTACCGGCCCGTGCCGGTCCCGGTCGACGACGAGGGCATGACGGTCGACGGGCTGCGCGCCGCGCTCGACCAGGGCGTGCGCGCCGTCGTGTGCACGCCGCGCGCGCAGAACCCGACGGGCGCGAGCCTGACCGAGCGCCGCGCGGAGGAACTGCGCGCGGTCCTGCGCGACCACCCGTACGTGCTCGTCATCGAGGACGACCACTTCTCGATGCTGTCCCGCAGCCCGTTCCGCTCCATCATCGGGCCGGAGCACCGACGGTGGGCGCTCGTGCGATCGGTGTCGAAGTTCCTCGGTCCTGACATGTGCCTCGCCGTCACGGCATCCGACCCGGAGACCGCCGACCGCCTCGCGATGCGCCTGAGCCCGGGCACGACGTGGGTCAGCCATCTCCTCCAGCGGCTCGCGCTCGCCCTCGTCACCGACCCCGAGGTGGTCGCCGGGATCGCCGACGCCGGCGCGCACTACGCCGCTCGCAACGCCGTGTTCGCCGCCCGCCTCACCGACCTCGGCGTGCCGGCGGAGGCCGGCGACGGCCTGAACCTGTGGGTGCCGCTGCCGGTTCCGGCGCGCGACGTCTCCGAGCAGCTCATGCGCCGCGGCTGGCTGGTGCGCGCGGGCGACGAGTTCGCCCTGGCCGAGGAGCCCGCCGCCCATCGACTGCGGCTGACCGTGCACGACCTGTCCGACGCCGACGCGGAGCGGCTCGCCGCCGACGTCGCGGCGGCCGTCCGCGCCGCGGGCGGCCGGCTCGTCGTCGCGGGGATGGAATGATCGTCGGGTGAAGGTCCTCTCCATCCAGTCCGCGGTCGCGTACGGCCACGTCGGCAACTCGGCGGCCGTGTTCCCCCTCCAGCGCATCGGCGTGGAGGTCATGCCGGTGTACACGGTGAACTTCTCGAACCACACCGGGTACGGCGCGTGGCGCGGCCCGATGATCAGCCCGGACCACGTCCGCGAGGTCATCGACGGGATCGAGGACCGCGGGGTGTTCCCCGAGGTCGACGTCATCCTCTCGGGCTACCAGGGCGGCGAGGGCATCGCCGACGTCATCCTCGACGCGGTGGCCCGCATCAAGTCCGTGAACCCCGACGCCGTGTACGCGTGCGACCCGGTCATGGGCAATGCGAAGAGCGGATGCTTCGTCGCGCCGGCCATCCCCGTGCTGCTCCGCGAACGCGTCGTGCCGGCCGCCGACCTGATCACGCCGAACCAGTTCGAGCTCGGCTACCTGACGGGAACCGAGCCGGGCTCGCTCGAGTCGACGCTCGAGTCCGTCGACCTCGTCCGTGCCTCCGGCCCCCGCACGGTGCTCGTGACGAGCGTCGAGCGGCCCGATCGCGAGGGCGGCACGATCGAGATGCTCGCGGTCGACGACGACGGCGCGTGGATCGTGCAGACGCCGCGACTGCCGATGAAGGCGAACGGATCCGGGGATGTCACGGCCGCGCTCTTCACGGCGCACTCGCGTCGCACCGGCTCGGTGGCCGACGCCTTGGCGATGACCGCGTCGAGCGTCTTCGACCTGCTCTCGAACACCCACGAATCGGGGCAACGCGAACTGCGACTCGTCGAGTCGCAGGAGGCGTACGCCAACCCGCGGATGCAGTTCGAGGTCCGGCAGGTGCGCTGAGCCGGACGCCTCAGCGGGGCCACGCCTCCGCGATCTCCTCGCGCACCTCGCCGAGCAGGCGCGGCAGCGCCTTCGTGCCCGCGATGATCGGGAAGAAGTTCGCATCGAGCGCCCAGCGCGGCACGATGTGCTGGTGCAGGTGCCCGGCGATGCCGGCGCCGGCGATGCGGCCCTGGTTCATGCCGATGTTGAAGCCGTCGCACCGCGCCACCTCCTTGACCGTGCGCATCGCGACCTGCGTCAGCTCGCCGATCTCGGCGACCTCCTCCGGCGTCGCCTCGTCGTAGGTCGCGATGTGGCGGTACGGGCAGACCAGCAGGTGTCCGCTGTTGTAGGGGAACAGGTTCAGCAGCACGTACGCATGCGTGCCGCGCGCGACGATGAGCGACTGCTCGTCGCTCAGCTCCGGCGCTCGGCAGAACGGGCAGGAGTGCTCGTCGGGCTGCTGGCCGTGCTGGATGTAGACCATCCGATGCGGGGTCCACAGGCGCTGGAACGCGTCGGGCACTCCGGCGAGGTCGGCTGCGTCATCCGTCGGCACGCCGTCGAACTCGTCGGGCTGGTACGCGCGGGTCATGCGAACAGGTCGTCCCGGGTGGTCACCTGGCGGCGATCGGCGATCGCGTCGAGGATGCGCCGCTCGGCGTCGGCGATCGCCACGCCGTTCTCCTGCGTGCCGTCGCGGAAGCGGAAGCTCACGGTCTCGCCGGTGCGGTCGTTCTCGCCGGCGATGAGCTGGATCGGCACCTTCTGGGTCGTGTGGGTGCGGATCTTCTTCTGCATGCGGTCGTCGCTCGTGTCGAGCTCGGTGCGCACGCCGGATCCGGCGAGCTGCGTGAGGATGCCGCCGAGGTAGGGCGCGTACTCGTCGGCGACGGGGATGCCGACGACCTGCACGGGCGAGAGCCAGAGCGGGAACGCGCCGGCGTAGTGCTCGGTGAGCACGCCGAAGAAGCGCTCGATCGACCCGAACTTCGCCGAGTGGATCATGACGGGCTGCTGGTGGCTGCCGTCGGCCGCGGTGTACTCGAGGCCGAAGCCCTCGGGCTGGTTGAAGTCGTACTGGATCGTCGACATCTGCCAGGTGCGGCCGATCGCGTCGCGCGCCTGCACCGAGATCTTGGGGCCGTAGAACGCGGCGCCGCCCGGATCGGGCACGAGCTCGAGGCCAGAGCGTTCCGCGACGTCGCGGAGCACGTTCGTCGCGACCTCCCACTGCTCGTCGGTGCCCTTGAACTTGTCGGAGTCGGCGTCGCGGGTCGAGAGCTCGAGGTAGAAGTCGTCGAGGCCGAAGTCGCGGAGCAGGCCCAGCACGAAGTTCAGCAGGTGCTCGATCTCGGCGGGCGCCTGCTCGGGGGTGACGTAGCTGTGCGAGTCGTCCTGGGTCAGGCCCCGCACACGCGTGAGGCCCTGCACGACGCCGGACTTCTCGTAGCGGTACACCGTGCCGAACTCGAAGAACCGCAGCGGCAGCTCGCGGTACGAGCGCCCGCGCGAGCGGTAGATGAGGTTCTGCATCGGGCAGTTCATCGCCTTGAGGTAGTACTCGCTGTTCTCGAGCTCCATCGGCGGGAACATCGTGTCCTTGTAGTACGGCAGGTGCCCGGACAACTCGAAGACGTGGGCCTTCGTGATGTGCGGCGTCGAGACGTACTGGAAGCCCTCCTCGATGTGCCGACGGCGGACGTAGTCCTCCATCTCGCGCTTGATCACCCCGCCCTTGGGATGGAACACGGGCAGGCCGGAGCCGATCTCGTCGGGGAAGCTGAACAGGTCGAGCTCGAGGCCGAGCTTGCGGTGGTCGCGGCGCGCCGCCTCCTCGAGCCGGTGCTGGTAGGCGCGGAGCTCGTCCTTGGTCGGCCACGCGGTGCCGTAGATGCGCTGGAGCTGCGGGTTCTTCTCCGACCCCCGCCAGTACGCGGCGGCCACGCGCATGAGCGCCCAGCCGTTGCCGATCATGCGGGTGTTCGGCAGGTGGGGCCCGCGGCACAGGTCCTTCCACGCCACCTCGCCCGACTTCGGGTCCACGTTGTCGTAGATGGTGAGCTCGGCGCCGCCGACCTCCACGGACTCGTTGTCGTCCTGGCTGCCCTCGCCGCCGGTGGGGTGACCCTTCAGCCCGATGAGCTCGAGCTTGTACGGCTCCGCGACCAGCTCGGCCCGCGCCTCCTCGTCGGTCACGACGCGGCGGACGAACCGCTGCCCCGAACGGATGATGCGCGCCATCTCCTTGTCGAGCACCTTCAGGTCCTCGGGCGTGAAGGGCTCGACGACGTCGAAGTCGTAGTAGAAGCCGTCGGTGACGGGCGGGCCGATGCCGAGCTTCGCGTCGGGGTTGACCTTCTGCACGGCCTGCGCGAGCACGTGCGCCGTCGAGTGGCGGAGGATCGCGAGCCCGTCGGGCGAGTCGATCGCGACCGGTTCGACGACGTCGGCGTCGGTCACCGTCGTCGCGAGGTCCGTGAGCTCGCCGTTGACGCGCATCGCGACAACGGAACGATCGGTGAAGAGCTCGAAGCCGTCGGCCAAGTGGATCCACTCCCCTGCTGTGTGAGACGCAACCCCTCAACTGTAGTCGGGCCCGCGGGGCCCCGGCGCGCGGACCGGATCGTGGGCCGCGGGGCGCGGGTCCGCTTGCGCGCACGCTGCGCAAGCGGCGCCCTGATCGCGTCATGGCTTGCGCCGGCTTGCGTGCGTCTCTGCAAGAACACGACTTTTCCCAGACATTTCCTCGCACCGGCTTGTGACGTTCTCACGCAGCGTCATAGCCTCGCCTCACCCGAGGGCACCGCGACGCCCCGCCGTGCCCGCCGGCGTGCACAACGAGAGGAATCGAGTCGACGATGACACGTCCCACCATCCCCGTCCCTCCGCCGCCGCGCGGACCGCACCCGAATGCGGGGCGCGCCCCGCTCGCCGTGGCCGCGACCGCGGTGCTCGCCGTCGGCGCCGCCCTGCTCGGCCCCACGCCGGCCTCGGCCGCACCCGATCCGGTCGTCACGCGGGCCGGGCTCGACCCGGTGCTCGTGGCCGGGCGCGGCGCCGACGTGCCGTTCCTCGAGCAGGAGGCCGAGCACGCGACCACGACCGGCGAGGTGATCGGACCCGACCGCACTGCGTACACGATCGAGGCCGAGGCATCCGGCCGCTCGGCCGTGCGACTCGACCCGGGCGAGTACGTCGAGTTCACCCTCCCCGAGGCCGCGAACGCCGTCACGGTCCGCTACAGCATCCCCGACGCCCCCGGTGGCGGCGGGATCACCGCGCCGCTCGAGGTCTCGGTCGACGGCGGCGAGCCCGCGACGATGACGCTCACCTCCGAGTACTCGTGGCTCTACAACCAGTACCCGTTCACGAACGATCCCGACGCCGACCTCCTGCACCCCGACTGGTGGATCACCGAATGCGGCTGCGTCCCCGGCGAGGGCTACGAGGTGGAGAAGCCCTTCCGCCCGATGCACTTCTACGACGAGCAGCGGATGCTCCTCGGTGCGACCCACGAGGCGGGCAGCGTCGTCCGCCTGGAGGCGCCCCCGGGCACGGATGCCGCGTGGACCGTGATCGACCTCCTCGACTCCGAGCTCGTGGCTCCGCCTGCCGCGCAGCCGGTCGGCTCGGTCAGCGTGGTGAGGTTCGGCGCCGACCCCACGGGCGTGCGCGACTCCGCCCCGGCGTTCCGCACGGCCATCCGCTGGGCCCAGCGCCACGACGTGGACGTGTTCATCCCCGCCGGCGGGTTCCGCGTCAGCGAGCACCTCGTCGTCGACGACGTCACGATCCGCGGCGCCGGCAACTGGCACTCGACGGTCTTCGGCGAGGAGGTCGCGTTGAAGCGGCCGAGCGCCGACGGCTCCGTGCACACCGGGGTCGGCTTCTACGGGAGGGATGCCGCCGACGGCGGCAGCTCGAACGTGCACCTCTCGGACTTCGCGATCCGCGGCGACGTGCGCGAGCGCATCGACACCGACCAGGTCAACGGGGTGGGCGGTGCGATGAGCGACTCGACGATCGAGCGCCTGCACATCGAGCACACCAAGGTCGGGCTCTGGTTCGACGGGCCGATGGACGGCGTCGTCGTCCGCGACAACCTGATCGTCGACCAGGTCGCCGACGGACTGAACTTCCACACCGGCGTGACCGGCTCCGTCGCCGAGGGCAACTTCGTCCGCAACACCGGCGACGACGGCCTCGCCATGTGGTCGGAGGGCGTCGCGAACGCGGGCAACGCGTTCGCCCGGAACACGGTCCAGACGCCGACCCTCGCCAACGGCATCGCGATCTACGGCGGCGCGGACACGACCGTCGAGGGCAACCTCGTCGCCGACCCGATCCGCGAGGGCAGCGCCCTGCACGCCGGGTCTCGTTTCGGCGCCGAGCCGTTCACCGGGTCGCTCGACTTCACCGACAACACGACCGTGCGCGCCGGTACCTACGAGCTCAACTGGAACATCGGGCTCGGGGCGATCTGGCTGTACGCGCTCGACCGTTCGATCGATGGCGCCGACATCCGCGTGACCGGCGACCACTACCTCGACAACACGTACAACGCGATCATGCTGGTCTCGGACTGGCCCGTGAAGGACCAGGTCTCGATCTCCGGCGTGCACGTCGCCGACGTGCGCGTCGACGGCACCGGGACGTCGGTCGTCAGCGCCCGCGTCGCCGGCTCGGCCTCGTTCGAGAACGTCGACGCGCGCAACGTCGGCGCGGTCGGCATCAACAACTGCGGGTCGTTCAACTTCACGGCCGCGGGCTCGGAGTTCTCGATCACCGACCTCGGCGGCAACGACTCGAGCGGCATGAACACGACGGGGCCGTGGATGGCGCCGTGGGAGCTGCCGAACACGATCACGTGCGACGACCGACCCCCGGTGGTGCCGCCGCCGGCGCCGTCCGCCTGGTGATGCGTCGGGGCGTGCGGCCGCCGCGCGCCCCGACCGTCGCCCGGTTCATCCGGCCGCGCCGATGCGCACTCGATCGGTGAACGCTCCCACCGCGGGGACGAACTCGAGCTCGAGCGCCGCGTCCGTGACGCGAACCACGAGGTTGCCCCAGCTCGGTGCCACGTTCGCCCCCGACCAGGTCGCGAAGTACGGCGCATCCGGATCATCGGCATGCACGTCCCGGAGGGTCGTCCCGCCGGTGCCCACCGTCACGAACACGGTTCCGGCTCCCTGCTCGAGTTGGTCGCCGCCGTCGACCACGCAGGCCGGCGTGACGGCGACCGGCGCCACCGACGCGCAGTCCGCCCCCAGCGCCAACTGCGCCGTCCGCTGGTAGAGGTGCTCATGGCCCCCGATGACCAGATCGACGCGGCGCTGCACCAGCAGGTCGACGAGGTCCGGACCCGGATCGCACTCGTAGTTCCCGACCGAGAGGCACGGCTTGTGCATGCCGACGACGACCCATCGGATGCCGGCGCTCCGGGCGTCGTCGATCGCGCTCCGCGTCCACTCGTATCGCTCCGACCCGCGGGCGTACGACCAGGTGCCGTCGGGGAAGGTGATCCCGGGCGAGATCATGACGAACCTGACCAGCGGCGAGCCTGCGGGCAGGTCCACGCGGTACTGGCGCGCGTAGTCGCCCACCAGCCCGTCGACGCGGTTGGGCAGGCACTCGGCGAACGCCCCGATGTCCCCGTTCGCGCCATCCGACTCGTGGTTGCCGCTCAGCAGCTCGAACGGCACCGTGCCGCCGACCTGCCGGGCGACGAACTCGCACCATTCCCGCTCGGTGCCGACCTCCCCGTAGGACAGGTCGCCGAGGGCGAAGTGGACGTCCGGGTCCAGGCGCCGGACGTCAGCCAGGGTCGCCGCGGACTCCCCGGTCATGCCGATGTCGCCGGCGGCGGTGAACATGACCGATGAAGGCGGCGCGGGCTCGGCTCGTCCGCCCCCGGCATCCACGCGGTCGCACGAGGTGAGCAGCAGCCCTGCCGCAGCCACGAGTGCGGCGCTCGCCTGCCACGCCGCGCTGCGCATCCGACGCCTCCTCCGCAGCGCCGCTCGCACGGTCGGCGGGGAGCGCCGCTCCCGTGCAGCGTACCCCGCCGACGCGACCCCCGAACCGGGACGTTGCGGCCCCAGAAGGAGAGGCCGCGCACGTACCGGGAGTGCAACGGCGACCTCCGGGGCCTCGCCTCGTGGTGGGCCGACTCGTACCACCAGTCGACGCCCCTCCAGGAGCTCGACGTCACCGACGTCCCCACGGCGAGAACGTCCTGACCCACCTCGCCGCCCCGGACGTGCACTGGATCGAGTCCGACGAGGCCAACAACGTCACCTGGGTGGAGTTCCGTCTCAGCCGGACGAGCTCGAACGCGAAGGTCGAGGTGCTCGACCACCCGCCCTGCGTGCCCCCGGTCAGCTGCGGCTTCGGTGGCAACCCGTGAGTCGCTGACGGCATCCGCACCGCGCGCGGTTCGTCGCGGGAGACGACGAAGGCCCCGGCGTCTGCCGGGGCCTTCGTGCTGGTGGGCGATACTGGGATCGAACCAGTGACCTCTTCCGTGTCAGGGAAGCGCGCTACCGCTGCGCCAATCGCCCGTGCTCTGAGTCGAGCCCTTGGGCTCTGCTCGAGGTGGATACGGGATTCGAACCCGTGTATACGGCTTTGCAGGCCGCTGCCTCGCCTCTCGGCCAATCCACCGTTGCTTGGGTTCACCACCGAACGAACAAGAACCGGCTTGCGCCGGTTGCTTGATCAGAGCGGATGACGAGACTCGAACTCGCGACCCTCACCTTGGCAAGGTGATGCGCTACCAACTGCGCCACATCCGCGTTTGCGATCCGCATTTCTGCGTGCAGAAAGACGATAACCCATCCGATGAACGAATGACAAACCGAGCGGGTCCCCCTGGTCGTTCGGCCCGGTCACGGGGCCAATCCGACCCTGCCATCCGGGCGTGTCGCCGACCCTCGCGCTCGCCGCCCGCCCCGACCGCCCGAGCGACGGTGCGTCGATGTGCATTCGACCCTGCGCGTGGGCTAGTATCGATCCGCGGTCGCGATCCGATCGGGCCGCGAATCCCACATGGGCGATTGGCGCAGCTGGTAGCGCGCTTCCTTCACACGGAAGAGGTCGTCGGTTCGAGCCCGGCATCGCCCACCATCTCGAACGCCCCCGGTTCCCCCGGGGGCGTTCGTCGTCTCAGCCCCAGCCGTACCGGGCCTCGAGCGCCTCGACCACGCGCCGGTACCTCGCTGCATCGAGCGATGCGGCCTCGCGACGCATGCCGTCGGCATGGATCCGGAAGACGCGGTCGATCCGGGCCCAGCTCGGCCGTCCGTCGCCGTCCCACGCGCCGGATCCGAGCGCGACCGCGTCGGGATCGCCGTCCTGCGGCCGGCTCGTCAGCGGCACGGCCAGGAACCGGTCGTCCTCCCCCGCCGCGACGACGACCACCGGGCGGTCCTTCCCGCGTCCGTCGCGTTCCTCGTAGGGGACCCACGTCCAGACGACCTCGCCCGGGTCGGGCTCCCCGTCGTGCTCGGGAGCGTACGAGAAGCGGACGCGACGCACCCGCGCCGGATCGAGCTCGACCGTCGCCGCCGGCCCGAACCGGCCCGGGGATGCCTCGAGGTCGGTCGCGACGGGTCCGGGCGCGGCATCCGCCCTCGCCGTCGACACCGGAGACGGGCCCGCACCGCGGGCCGGCGACGGGCGGATGACACGCCGAAGGGCGGTGAGGAAGCGGCGGGCGTCAGGCACACCCGCACACTACCCTCACCGCCCTTCGCGGTGATCGCAGGATCAGACGGACTCGAGCTTGTAGCCCTCCTCGCCGTGGACGATCGTGTCGATGCCCGCGAGCTCGTCCTCGTTCTTCACGCGGAAGCCGATGGTCTTCTCGATGGCGAAGCCGACCACGAAGGCCACGATGAACGAGTAGAGGAGGACGCCGATGGCCGCGATCGCCTGGACGGCCAGCTGACCGGCGTCGCCGCCGACGAAGAGGCCGGTGCCGGTGGCGAAGAAGCCGAGGTAGAGGGTACCGATGAGGCCGCCCACGAGGTGGATGCCCACCACGTCGAGCGAGTCGTCGAAGCCCCACTTGAACTTCAGCTCGATGGCGATGGCGCACACCGCACCGGCCACGACGCCGAGGACCGTGGCCCAACCCGGGGTGAGGTTGGCACAGGCCGGAGTGATCGCGACGAGGCCCGCGACGGCGCCGGACGCGGCGCCGACCGACGTCGGCTTGCCGTCCTTGATCTTCTCGACGATGAGCCAGGCGAGGATCGCCGCGGCCGTCGCGACGAGCGTGTTCACGGCGATCAGGCCGACGCCGGGCATGCCCTCGGCGAGGAACTCGGCACCGGCGTTGAAGCCGAACCAGCCGAACCACAGGATCGAGGCGCCGAGCAGGGTCAGCGGCACGTTGTGGGGCTTGTCCATGCCCTTCTGGAAGCCGACGCGCTTGCCGAGGACGAGCGCGAGGGCGAGCGCCGCAGCACCGGCGTTGATGTGCACCGCGGTACCACCGGCGTAGTCGATGACGGTCGGGAGACCGAGGTTGTCGCCGAGGGACAGGATCCAGCCGCCGCCCCAGACCCAGGCCGCGACCGGGAAGTAGACGAGGGTGGCCCAGACGCCCGCGAAGATCATCCACGCGCCGAACTTGGCGCGGTCGGCGATCGCGCCCGAGATGAGCGCCACCGTGATGATGGCGAACGTCGCGCCGAAGATCACACCGAGCAGGTCGGCGTTGGCCGACTCACCGGACGCGATGCCCGCGAGCCCGAAGTCGGCGAAGGGGTTGCCCGAGAACTCCCAGGCGCTGCCGACCGCGCTCATGTTGAAGCCGTACAGCACCCACAGGACGCTGATCAGTCCCATTGCGCCGAAGCTCATCATCATCATGCTGACGACGCTCTTGGCCTTGACCAGTCCGCCGTAGAAGAACGCGACGCCCGGCGTCATGAAGAGCACGAGCGCGGATGCCGTGACGGCCCACGCGATGTTGCCGCTATCCATAGGTAATCCTCACACCTCAGGGTTTGCAGGGGACGTACCGCGAGGGGGATGAGACTGGGGCTCGTCTCGAGGTACGGGGATCAGAATGGTGCGGCAACGTTTCGACGACGGGCCACGGAACGTTTCACGACGGTTACGGAATCGCCCTGAATGTAACGAGCGTGTTTCCGGATGCCGCGACGAGCCTCCGAAATCGCCCGGACAGGGGTGCGCGCCGGGTCGCCGCGTCGATCGCGGGCGGGCGCGCCGGGGGTGGTGACGGGCCTCAGTCGTGCGGCGGCAGCTCGCCGGTCGTGAGGGCGATCATGCGCGACATCGACCGCAGGTACTTCTTCCGGTAGCCGCCCTCGAGCATGTCGCCGCCGAACACCTCGTCGAGCGGGACGCCGCCCGCGACGATCGGCACCTCGGCGTCGTAGACGCGGTCGATGAACGCCACGAGGCGCAGGGCCGCGTTCTGGTCGGTCAGCTCGTGCACGCCCGTGAGCGCGATGACCTCGACGCCGTCGATCAGCTTGATGTACTTCGACGGGTGGACGGTCGACAGGTGCGCCATGAGCGCGTCGAACGAGTCGAGCGTGACCCGATGGCCGCGACCGGCGAGCGAGTTCGCCGCGTGCTCGACCGACGCGTCGTCGGCGATCGAGGCGGCGTGCCCCTCGGTGTCGCGCCGGCGGTAGTCCAGGCCGTCGATCCGGAGCGTCTCGAAGTTCGACGAGAGGGCGTGGATCTCGCGCAGGAAGTCCGCAGCGGCGAACCGGCCCTCGCCGAGCGCGTTCGGCGGGGTGTTGCTCGTCGCGGCCACGCGCGTGCCGCCCGCCATGAGCTCCCCGAGGAATCGCGTCATGAGCATCGTGTCGCCGGGATCGTCGAGCTCGAACTCGTCGATGCAGACCAGCCGCGCACCGCGGAGGAGCTCGACCGCGGGCGCGTACCCGAGTGCGCCCACGAGGGCCGTGTACTCGATGAACGTGCCGAAGTACTTCGGACCGTGCGCGACGTGCCAGAGCGACGCGAGCAGGTGGGTCTTGCCGACGCCGAAGCCCCCGTCGAGGTAGACGCCGGGCAGCTCGATGCGCGCCGGCCGCTTGCGCGAGAAGAACCCGCCGGGCCGCTGCGCGGCCCGCCACGCGCCCGCGAACGTGTTCAGCCGGTCGAGTGCGGCCTGCTGCGACGGGAAGTCCGGGTCCGGTCGGTACGAGTCGAACGACGCGTGCTCGAACTGCGGCGGCGGGACGAGCTCCGACGCGATCTCGGCGCCGGTGATCGTCGGGTTCCGGTCGACGAGGCGCTCGGGCGCGGATGCCGCTGCAGGGGTCATGTACGTGGGGCTCCTGTTGCACCTGATGACGGGCGCGGTGACTCGGACCGGCGCGCCGCGTAGATTCGATGGTGGACGGGTGACCAGCCTAGTCCGCCCCGTATTCCGCCTCGCCCGACCGGGCGACCACTGGAGGTACCCCATGTCCGTCGAGTCCGACCCCGCCGCCGAGCTGGCCGAGTACGCGCACCCCGAGCGCCTCGTCACCACCGAGTGGCTCGCCGAACGACTCGGCGAACCCGGGCTCGTGGTCGTCGAATCCGACGAGGACGTGCTGCTCTACGAGGTCGGGCACATCCCCGGCGCGGTCAAGGTCGACTGGCACACGGAGCTGAACGACCCGGTCGTCCGCGACTACCTGACCGGCGAGCAGTTCGCCGAACTGCTCGGCCGCAAGGGCATCGCCCGCGACGACACGGTCGTCATCTACGGCGACAAGAACAACTGGTGGGCCGCGTACGCGCTCTGGGTGTTCACCCTGTTCGGCCACGAGGACGTCCGGCTCCTCGACGGCGGTCGCGACAAGTGGATCGCAGAGGGCCGACCGCTGACCACCGACGCGCCCGACCGGGAGTCGGTCGAGTATCCCGTCTTCGAGCGCGACGACACGACCGTCCGCGCCTTCAAGGACGACGTGCTCGCGCACCTCGGGAGGCCGCTCATCGACGTGCGATCCCCCGAGGAGTACACGGGCGAGCGCACGCACATGCCGGCCTACCCCGAGGAGGGCGCGCTGCGCGGCGGCCACATCCCGACCGCGGCATCCGTGCCGTGGGCGCGCGCCGCCGCGGAGGACGGCACGTTCCGCCGCCGGGCCGAGCTCGAGGCGATCTACCGGGACGAGGTCGGGCTCCGCGAGGGCGACGAGATCATCGCCTACTGCCGGATCGGCGAGCGGTCCAGCCACACGTGGTTCGTGCTGACGCACCTGCTCGGCTTCGAGCACGTGCGCAACTACGACGGGTCCTGGACGGAGTGGGGCAGCGCGGTGCGCGTGCCGATCGCCACCGGCCCGGAGCGCGGCGAGGCGCCCGCGCGGTAGCCGGAGCGCGGGCGGCACCGCGCCGATCGATGGGAGAATGGGTCGGATGGATGCCACAGCCCTGCCCCCGGCGCTCGCCGAGACGCGCGAGGACTTCCTCGCGCTCGGCCTGAAGGACCGGCTCACGCTCCTGCTCGACTTCTCGAACGAGCTGCCCGAGCTCCCCGAGCGCTATCGCGACCACCCGGACCTGCTCGAGCGCGTCGAGGAGTGCCAGTCGCCGGTGTACATCTTCGTCGAGGTCGACGGCGACGGACTCGTGCACATGCACGCCACCGCGCCCGCCGAGGCACCCACCACGCGCGGGTTCGCCTCGATCCTCGCGCAGGGCCTCGAGGGCCTGAGCCCCGACGAGGTCATGGCGATCCCGGCCGACTACCCGCAGTCGCTCGGGCTCAACGAGGCCGTCTCGCCGCTGCGCGTGCGGGGCATGTCGGGCATGCTCGCGCGCGCGAAGCGCCAGCTCGCCGAGCGCCTGGCCGCGGCCTGAGCCCACGGCGCCGCCGACTCGGGACCGGTCCGCTCGACGCGGCGCCGACTCAGCGCGCCGCGAGCCAGTCGCGCACCAGCATCGTCCATCGGCGCGGGTCGTGGTTCCAGAGCTTGGTGTGGCGCGCGCCCTCGAAGACCTCGAACTGCACGAGGTCCGGCCGCACCTCGGCCAGCCGCCGGGATCCGTCGATGGGCACGAAGCCGTCGTCCTCGCTGTGCAGCAGGAGGATCGGCACGTCGAGCTCGTCCGCGCGGGCGACCGCGTCGAGCGCCTCCAGGTCGATCGGCGCTGCGAGGCCCGTGAGCGTGCCGGCGATCGGCGCGCTCAGCACGCGGGCCACGGCACCGCCCAGCTCGGACGGCAGGCCGAGCGCACGGCCCTGGAAGCGGAGGATGTCCGGCCAGTCGACCGCAGGCGACTCCAGCACGAGGCCCACGAGGTGCTCGCGCACCTCCTCAGCACGCAGCACGGTCTGCAGCACGATCGAGCCGCCCATCGACCAGCCCATGAGCACGATCCGCCGCGCGCCGCGCTCCACGGCGAAGCGCACGGCCGCGACGACGTCCTCCCACTCGGTGCCGCCGAGGCCGTAGCGCCGGTCCGCGCTCGCGGGCGCCTCGCCGTCGTTCCGGTACGACACGAGGAGGCTCGACCAGCCCGCCGCGACGGCCGGTTCCACGCCACGGAGCGCCTCGTGGCGCTTGGCCCCCCGCCCGTGCACCTGGATCACCCAGTCCGACGACACGGAACCCGAGGCATCCGCGGCCGGGACGAACCACGCCGGTGCGGGCCCGAGCGGGGTCGGCACGCGCACGTTCTCGTAGTGGGGCGCGACCTCCCATGGTCCGAGGTGCATCCAGCCGCTGATACGTCCGCGCGCGGCCCGGTCGAGGCGCCCGAACTCGACCGACTCGACCACGCGGCGCACTCGGTGGCCGTCGTCGTGCAGCACGTCGCCGACCCGCGCATAGCCGGAGTCGCGCTCGAACCAGAGGCCGAACCGGCCGCGCAACCGGGCGTCCTCCGAACCGGACAGCACCACCTCGCCCGCCGCCAGGTCCACGCGCTCGATCCGGACGTCGTCCTCTCGCGCCGGCTCCGGGATGACCACGCGACGGGCGAACACGACGGCGGTCGTCGCGGTGGCCGCCACCAGCGCCGCGCCCACGATCGCGAGCCCGCCGAGGACCGCGCCGACCGGACCCACCGTGCGCTCGAGCCGTGTCATCCTGCCTCCTGGTCGGTTCGCCTGCCGGGGCCGTCGCGTGCGGCGCGCCGCCGTCTGCCCCCGTGATCGAGACTCTAGTCTGCGAAGGTGTCCGACTCGGCGACCACGCCTCCCCCAGAGTTCGCCGCAGCGCTCGAGTCGCTGCGGTCCGCGACACCGCGATCGGAACTGCGCGTGTCGGAGATCACCGCGCCCTCCTCGCTCGCGCCGTGGGCGGTGGCGCTCGCGGCCGACCTGGTGCCGGGCCGGCACGCCGAGGACTCCGAGCTCGGCACCGGCCGGTTCGTGCTCCTCTACGATCCGACCGAACCGGAGTCCTGGGGCGGCCGCTTCCGCGTGGTCTGCTTCGCCCAGGCGCCGCTCGAGACCGACATCGGCACCGACCCGTTCCTCGCCGACGTCGCCTGGTCGTGGCTGGTCGACGCGCTCGACGCGCGCGACGCGCGCTACGTCGCCGCCTCCGGCACCGTGACCAAGATCCTCTCCACGGGCTACGGCGAGCTCGCCCGGCAGGGCGACGGCGCGGAGCTCGAGCTCCGCGCCTCGTGGACGCCGCTGGACGCCGCGATCGCACCGCATGTGGAAGGGTGGAGTGAGTTGCTGTGCATGCTGGCCGGCCTGCCTCCGGGTTCGGAGGGGGTGACGGCCCTTCCGACACGGAGGAGGAGACGTGGCTGACGAGTTCCACGTGATCGACTCCCGCGAGGCCTACGACGATGCGGTCGAGGCCATCACGGGCGGCGTGGGCCCGGTCGCCGTCGACGCCGAGCGCGCAAGCGGGTTCCGCTACTCGCAGCGCGCGTACCTGATCCAGCTGTTCCGGCGCGACGCGGGGACGTTCCTCTTCGACCCGACCCGCATCGAGGGGTTCGGCACGCTCCAGGACGCGATCCGCGACGAGGAGTGGGTGCTGCACGCGGCCAGCCAGGACCTCGCGTGCCTGCGCGAGGTCGGCCTCGACCCGGCGCACGTCTTCGACACGGAGCTCGCGGCACGGCTGCTCGGCATGCCGAGGGTCGGGCTCGCGTCGGTCGTCGAGGAGCTGCTCGGCATCAGGCTCGCGAAGGAGCACTCCGCGGCCGACTGGTCGACCCGTCCGCTCCCCCAGTCGTGGCTCCGGTACGCGGCGCTCGACGTGGAACTGCTCGTCGACGTGCGCGACCGCCTCGCCGAGCGACTCGTCGACGCGGAGAAGGAGGAGATCGCGCGGCAGGAGTTCGACGCGACGGTCCGCCGCGCGGCGAAGCCCCCGGCGGCCGAGCCGTGGCGGCGGCTGAGCGGCATCCACGCGCTCCGCTCCCCTCGCAATCTCGCGGTCGCCCGCGCGCTCTGGGAGGCGCGCGACGCGCTCGCGGCCGAGACGGATGTCGCGCCGGGGCGGCTCGTGCCCGACGCCTCGCTGCTCGCGGTCGCCAAGACCCTCCCGGAGTCCAAGCGCGCGCTCGCGGAGCTCAAGGCGTTCAACGGGCGCGCGAGCCGGACGGAGCTCGACCGCTGGTGGGCGGCCGTGGAGTCGGCCCGCACCGCGGAGCCCCCCGCCTCGCGCGTGCCCAGCGACGCTCCCCCGCCGCCGCGGGCGTGGGCGGCGCGGAACCCGGAGGCCGATGCCCGGCTGCGGCTCGCGAAGGCCGCTGTGGGCGATGTCGCGGAGCGCTACGAGATGCCGATCGAGAACCTGCTCACGCCCGACCACCTGCGGCGGCTGGCGTGGCATCCGCCCGCCGATGCGACGCCGGAGGCCGTCGCCGGTGCCCTCTCGGACCTCGGCGCGCGTCCGTGGCAGGTTGAGGCTACCTCACAGATAATCGCGGCTGCTTTTGTACAAGCGGCACAATCGCTCGAAGACGCCGCGCACGAGCCTTCGTAGGAACCGACAGCCGATTCTCCCCCCGTGCGGGGGCGTTCCTACGATCAGGTGATTCCTCACTCGAAAGGGAGCTGCAGCGTGGCTGAACGAGCTGACGTCGTGTTCGTCGACGGGGTCCGTACCCCCTTCGGCAAGGCCGGCGACAAGGGCATGTACTGGAACACCCGGGCGGACGACCTGGTGGTCAAGGCGATCGTGGGACTGCTCGAACGCAACCCGAACGCCCCCAAGGAGCAGATCGACGACGTGGCCATCGCGGCCACGACGCAGACCGGCGACCAGGGCCTCACGATCGGGCGGAGCGCCGCGATCCTCGCGGGCCTGCCGAAGTCGGTGCCGGGCTTCGCCATCGACCGCATGTGCGCCGGCGCCATGACCTCGGTCGCGATGCTGGCCGGATCGATCGGCTTCGGGCAGTACCGCCTGGCGATCGGCGGCGGTGTCGAGCACATGGGCCACCACCCGATGGGCTCGGGCGTCGACCCCAACCCGCGCTTCGTCGCCGAGAAGATGGTCTCGGAGGACGCACTCGTCATGGGCGCCACCGCGGAGCGCATCCACGACCGCTTCCCGCACCTCACGAAGGACCGCGCGGACCGCTACGCGATGGGCAGCCAGCAGAAGACCGCGGCCGCCTACGAGGCCGGCAAGATCCAGCAGGACCTGGTGCCGGTCGCGATCCGCAGCGCCGAGGGCTGGGGCCTCGCGACGCGTGACGAGGTCATGCGCCCCGAGACCACCCTCGAGGGCCTCGCGACGCTGAAGACGCCGTTCCGACCGCACGGCCGCGTCACGGCCGGCAACGCGTCGGGCCTGAACGACGGCGCCACCGCCGCCCTCCTCGCCAGCGGCGACGCGGCCAAGGAGTACGGCCTGGACGTCAAGATGAAGCTGGTCAGCTACGCCTTCGCGGGCGTCGACCCGGCCATCATGGGCATCGGCCCGGTCCCGGCCACCGAGAAGGCGCTGCGACTCGCCGGCCTGAAGATGAGCGACATCGGCATCATCGAGGTCAACGAGGCGTTCGCCGTCCAGGTGCTGTCGCTGCTCGACCACTACGGCATCGACGACGACGACCCCCGCGTGAACCCGTGGGGCGGCGCGATCGCGGTCGGCCACCCGCTCGCCTCCTCCGGCGTGCGCCTCATGAACCAGCTCGCCAGCCAGTTCGCCGAGCGCCCCGACGTGCGCTACGGCATCACCACCATGTGCGTCGGCCTCGGCCAGGGCGGAACGATGGTCTGGGAGAACCCGAACTACTCGCGCAAGGCCGCGAAGAAGGCCTGAGGAGAGGCTCGATGACCGACTACACCACGATCGACTTCAGCGAGCTCGCGGGCATGTTCGACGACGAGGTCGTCACGCACTCGTACGTGCGCGACATCCCCCTCTCGGAGGGCCGCACCCTCGCGCTCGTCACGCTCGACAACGGCCGCGACCACACGCGCCCGAACACGCTCGGGCCGAACACGCTGCTCGAGTACGCCGCGACCCTCGACCGGCTCGCCGAGCGCGCCGCCGCCGGCGAGATCCACGCCGTGGCGGTGACCGGCAAGCCGTTCATCCTCGCCGCGGGCGCCGACCTCTCGAAGGTCTCGCAGCTGCCGAACCGCGAGGCGGGGCTGCGGATCGCGCAGCTCGGCCATCACGCGCTCGGCAGGCTCGCGACCGTGGGCGTGCCCTCGTTCGCCTTCATCAACGGCCTCGCCCTCGGCGGAGGCGTCGAGATCGGCCTGCACGCCGACTACCGCACGGTCGACGCCTCGATGCCGGCGCTCGCGCTGCCCGAGGTGTTCCTCGGCATGATCCCCGGCTGGGGCGGCGCGACCCTCCTGCCGAACCTCATCGGCATCGAGAACGCGCTGAAGGTCGTCGTCGAGAACCCGCTCAAGCAGAACCGGACCATCAAGGCGCCGGAGGTGCTCGAGCTGGGCATCGCGGACGTGATGTTCCCGTCGGTCTCCTACCTCGAGGACTCGATCCGCTGGGCCGACGACGTGGTCTCGGGTCGCGTGAAGGTCAAGCGGCCGAACGAGCCCGGCAAGGTCGAGCGCCTCGTCAAGTGGGACGCGGCGATCGGCATCGCGAAGAAGATGCTGCAGAGCCGCATCGGCACGGTGCCGAAGTCGCCGTACGCCGCCCTCGAGCTGCTGAAGGCCGCGAAGTCCGGCACGCGCGAGGAGGGCTTCGCCCGCGAGGACGAGATGCTCGCCGAGCTCGTCGCCGGCGACCAGTTCCACGCGTCGATCTACGCGTTCAACCTCGTGCAGAAGCGCGCGAAGAAGCCGGCCGGGGCTCCCGACAAGGCACTCGCGAAGCCCGTCACCAAGGTGGGCGTGCTCGGTGCCGGGTACATGGCCAGCCAGTTCGCGCTGCTGTTCCTGCGCCGCCTGCAGGTGCCCGTGGTCATCACCGACCTCGACCAGGACCGGGTCGACAAGGGCGTCGCCTACATCACCGGTGAGATCGACACGCTGCTCGGCAAGGGCCGCATCTCGTCCGACGAGGCCAACCGGCTGAAGGCACTCGTGCACGGCACGACCGACAAGTCGGAGTTCGCGGACTGCGACTGGGTGATCGAGGCGGTGTTCGAGGAGCTCTCGATCAAGCAGGACGTCTTCGCCGAGATCGAGCCCATCATCTCGCCCGAGGCCGTGCTCGCGACGAACACCTCGTCGCTCTCCGTCGAGGAGATCGGCGCGAAGCTGGCGCACCCGGAGCGACTCGTCGGCTTCCACTTCTTCACCCCGGTCGCGGTCATGCCGCTCATCGAGGTCGTGAAGACCGGCAAGACGGATGACGCGACGCTCTCGACCGCGATGGTGACCGCCGCGAAGCTGAAGAAGAACGCCGTGATCACGGCGGACACCCCCGGCTTCGTCGTGAACCGCCTGCTCGCGGTCCTCCTCGGCGAGGCGATGCGCGCGGTCGACGAGGGCACGCCCTTCGAGACGGTCGACGAGGCCATGGCGCCGCTCGGCCTGCCGATGGCGCCGTCGGTGCTGCTCGACCTCGTCGGGCTGAAGGTCGGCGCGCATGTGCTCGATACGCACCACGCCGCGTTCCCCGACCGGTTCTACCGGTCGGAGAAGCTGCACGAGCTCGCCGACTACGGCACGCTCCTCGAGAAGGACGACAAGGGCAAGGTCAAGGGCTTCGACAAGGGCGCGCTCAAGATCATCGCGGGCGGCACCGACCCCTCGTCGCCCGAGGAGATCCTCACCCGCCTGCAGGACGGCCTCGCCCGCGAGACCAGGCTCATGCTGGACGGCCAGGTCGTCGCCGCTGCGGAGGACATCGACCTCTGCATGGTCCTCGGCGCGGGCTTCCCGTTCCAGATGGGCGGGCTGACGCCGTACCTCGACCGCGTGGGCGCGTCGGAGCGCGTCTTCGGCGACACGTTCCACCACCCGCCGATCCGGGGCGTCGAGTCCTGATCGCGGCCTGACCCGTGCGAAGCGGCCCCCGACGAGATGTCGGGGGCCGTTCGTATGCTCGCGGGGTGACGCGCTTCCAGTACTACGTGGCCTCCACCCTCGACGGGTTCATCGCCGACGAGCACGACGGGCTCGAGTGGCTCCTGCAGTTCGGCATGGCCGACTTCTCCGAGCACTACGAGCGGTTCTTCGCCGAGGTCGGCGCGCTCGTGCTCGGTGCGACCACCTTCGAGTGGGTGCTCCGCGAGGGCGGCGGGTGGCCGTACGACGCGCTGCCGACCTGGGTGCTCACCCACCGGACCCTCGAGGCGCCGGACGGCGCCGACGTCCGCTTCGCCTCGGGCGAGGTCGGGGTGGTGGCCGATGCCGCTGCCGCGGCGGCCGGCGACCGCAACGTGTGGATCATCGGCGGCGGGCCGGTCGCGGCGCAGTTCCTCGCCGCTGCGCGGCTCGACGAGCTGCTCGTGACCTACATGCCCGTCGCACTCGGCCGCGGTCGCCCCCTGCTCCCGGTCGCGGAGGTCACGCCGACGCTCGAGCTCACGAGCGTGACGCGGCTCGGCGATGCGGTCGAGCACGTGTATCGCCTCGGTTGAGGGCCGACGCCATCGAGCGCCCGAGGGATACTCGGCGCGCCCCGGCGGGCGGGCTCAGACCCGGGGCTGGGCGCCGGTGTCGGAGGGCACGTCGACGCCGGCGTTGCGGGCGTGGGGAAGCTTGCTGCCGAGCACCATGGCGGTCACGTCCCTCGCGATGTGCTGCGGGGTGAGGCCCACGCGCTCGAGGATGTCGCCGCGCGCGCCGTGGTCCAGGAATTCGTCGGGCAGTCCGACCTCGGTGACCGCCGTGTCGACGCCCGCCTCCCGGAGGTCCTGGCGGATGCGCGTGCCGATGCCGCCGACGCGGATGCCGTCCTCGATGCTCACCACGATGCGGTAGTCAGCCGCGAGCGACACCACGCTCTCCGGGACCGGCACCACCCAGCGCGGGTCGACGACCGTCGCGCCGATGCCCTGCGCCTCGAGCCGCCGTGCGACCTCGAGGCCGATGCCCGCCATCGGGCCGACGGTGACGATGAGCACGTCGCGCCGCTCGGACTCGACGAGCACGTCCACCCCGTCGTGCGTGCGCCGCACCGCGTCGTACTCCGTGCCCACCGTGCCCTTCGGGAACCGGAGCACGGTCGGGGCGTCCGGCACGCGCACGGCCTCGCCGAGCTCCTCGGCGAGGCGGACGGAGTCGCGCGGCGCGGCGATCCGGATGCCGGGGACGACCTGCAGGATCGACAGGTCCCAGACGCCGTGGTGGCTCGGGCCGTCGGGTCCGGTGACGCCCGCGCGATCGAGCACGAACGTGACGCCCGCCCGGTGCAGGGCGACGTCCATCAGCACCTGGTCGAACGCGCGGTTGATGAAGGTCGCGTAGACGGCGACGACGGGGTGCAGGCCGCCGAACGCCAGGCCGGCCGCGCTCGTCACGGCGTGCTGCTCGGCGATGCCGACGTCGAACACGCGCTCGGGGAAGCGCTCGGCCATGCGGTGCAGGCCGGTGGGTCGGAGCATCGCGGCCGTGATGCCGACGAGGCGTTCGTCCCGCTCGGCGAGGGTGACGAGCTCGTCCGCGAACACGCTCGTCCAGGACGGTGCCGAGGCGGTGACGAGCGACTCGCCCGTCTCGGGGTCGATCTGGCCGACGGCGTGGAACTGGTCGGCCGCGTCCCGGCGGGCCGGCTCGTAGCCGCGACCCTTCTCGGTGATCGTGTGCACGATGACCGGCGCGCCGTAGTCCTTCGCCTGGCGGAGCGCCTCCTCGACGGCGCGTTCGTCGTGCCCGTCGATGGGGCCGATGTACTTGATGTCGAGGTTGGAGTAAAGGGCCTCGTTGCCGGACACGCGGCTGAGGAAGCCGTGCAGCCCGCCGCGGACGCCGCGGTAGATCGCCCGACCGGGCGAGCCCAGGCGATCGAACGCGCTCCGGCTCTTCAGGTGGAGCGAACGGTACGACTGCTTCGTGCGCACCGAGTTCAGGAAACGCGCCATGCCGCCGATCGTCGGTGCATACGACCGCCCGTTGTCGTTCACGACGACCACGAGGTTGCGCGTGTTGTCGTCGGAGATGTTGTTGAGGGCCTCCCACGTCATGCCGCCCGTGAGCGCGCCGTCGCCGACGACCGCGACGACGTGGCGATCGCCCTGGCCCGTCATCTCGAAGGCCTTCGAGATGCCGTCGGCCCACGAGAGCGAGCTCGAGGCGTGCGAGCTCTCGACGACGTCGTGCTCGGACTCCGCGCGCTGCGGGTAGCCCGCGAGCCCCCCGGTCTGGCGGAGGGTCGTGAGATCGCGCCGCCCGGTGAGCAGCTTGTGCACGTAGGACTGGTGCCCGGTGTCGAAGATGATCGGGTCCCGCGGTGAGTCGAAGACGCGGTGGATCGCGATCGTGAGCTCCACGACGCCGAGGTTGGGGCCCAGGTGGCCGCCGGTCTTCGACACCTCGGAGACCAGCACCTCGCGGATCTCGCGGGCGAGTTCCTCGACCTGGTCGTCGGACAGCGCATCGAGGTCGCGCGGTCCGCGGATCGTGTCGAGCAGGCTCATCCGTCGTGCCTCCGGGTGCATTGGGCGCCGGGCGCCCGGTTTCGTTCGAGTGTACGCCGGGCGACCTGTGAGCCCGGGCAGAGATCGGGGGCGGCGAGCCGTAGCCCGCCGCCCCCGACGCGTGCCGTCGTCAGACGAGGCTGCGCAGCACGTACTGCAGGATGCCGCCGTTGCGGTAGTAGTCCGCCTCACCGGGCGTGTCGATGCGGACGACCGCATCGAACTCGACCGTCTGCTTGCCCTCCGGCGAGAACTCGCTGGGCTCGGCGACGACGCGGACGGTCTTGGGCGTGGCGCCCTCGTTCAGCTGCTCGAGGCCCGTGATGGAGACCACCTCGGTGCCGTCGAGGCCGAGCGAGTCGGCGGATTCGCCCGCCGGGAACTGCAGCGGCACGACGCCCATGCCGATGAGGTTCGATCGGTGGATGCGCTCGAAGCTCTCGGTGATGACCGCCTTCACGCCGAGCAGGTTCGTGCCCTTGGCCGCCCAGTCGCGGCTCGAGCCCGAACCGTACTCCTTGCCGCCGAACACGACGAGCGGGGTGCCCTGCGCCTGGTAGTTCATCGACGCGTCGTAGATGAACGACTGCGGGCCGCCCTCCTGCGTGAAGTCCCGCGTGTAGCCGCCCTCGACGCCGTCGAGGAGCTGGTTCTTCAGGCGGATGTTCGCGAAGGTGCCGCGGATCATGACCTCGTGGTTGCCGCGACGCGAGCCGTAGGAGTTGAAGTCCTTCCGGTCGACGCCGTGCTCGGTCAGGTACCGGCCTGCGGGGCTGTCGGCCTTGATCGAGCCGGCCGGCGAGATGTGGTCGGTGGTGACCGAGTCGCCGAGCTTGGCGAGGACGCGGGCGCCGACGATGTCGGTGACCGGGGTGGTCTCGAGCGTCATGCCCTCGAAGTACGGGGGCTTGCGGACGTAGGTCGACTCCGCGCTCCACTCGAAGGTCGCGCCGCTCGGCGTCGGCAGCGTCTTCCACCGCTCGTCGCCCTCGAACACGCTCGCGTACTGCTTGTCGAACATGTCCTTGTCGATCGACGAGTCGATCGTGGCCTGGACCTCGGACGCGTCGGGCCAGATGTCCTTCAGGTACACCTCGTTGCCGTCGCCGTCCGTGCCGAGCGGGTCGGACTCGAAGTCGAAGTTCATCGTGCCGGCGAGCGAGTACGCGATCACGAGCGGCGGGCTCGCGAGGTAGTTCATCTTCACGTCGGGGTTGATGCGGCCCTCGAAGTTGCGGTTGCCCGAGAGCACCGCCGTGACGGCGAGGTCGTTCTGCTGGACCGCCGCCGAGACCTCCTCGATGAGCGGACCCGAGTTGCCGATGCACGTCGTGCAGCCATAGCCGACCGTGTAGAAGCCGAGGTCCTCGAGGTCCTGCGTGAGGCCGGACTTCTCGTAGTACTCGGTGACGACCTTCGAGCCGGGGGCGAGCGTGGTCTTCACCCACGGCTTGGCCTTCAGGCCCTTCTTGACCGCGTTGCGGGCGAGCAGGCCGGCGGCGAGCATGACCGACGGGTTCGACGTGTTGGTGCACGACGTGATGGCGGCGATCGTCACGGCGCCGTGGTCCAGCGTGTAGTTGGTGCCGTCCGTCGCCTGCACCGCGGTCGGCTTCGACGCCGTCGCGGGCGCGTGGCTCCGGTGGTGGTGCACGTGGTGGCTGTGCTCGTCCTCCGGCGTGTTGCCGGGCGGGTCGGAGGCCGGGAACGACTCGGCGACCTCGAGGTCGACGAGGTCGTGCTCGACGTCGGCGTAGTTCGTGAGGTCCTTCTCGAACTGCGACTTGGCCTCGGAGAGGACGATGCGGTCCTGCGGACGCTTCGGTCCGGCGATCGACGGGACGACGGTCGCGAGGTCGAGCTCGAGGTACTCCGAGTAGACGGGCTCGTTGTCGGCGTCGTGCCAGAGCTTCTGCTCCTTGGCGTACGCCTCGACGAGGGCGAGCTGCTCGGCGCTGCGGCCCGTCAGGCGCAGGTAGTCGATGGTGACGTCGTCGATGGGGAACATCGCCGCGGTCGAGCCGAACTCCGGGCTCATGTTGCCGATCGTGGCGCGGTTGGCCAGCGGCACGGATGCCACGCCGGAGCCGTAGAACTCGACGAACTTGCCGACCACGCCGTGCTTGCGCAGCATGTCGGTGATCGTGAGCACGACGTCGGTCGCGGTCACGCCGGCGGGGATCGAGCCGGAGAGCTTGAAGCCCACGACCTTGGGGATCAGCATCGACACGGGCTGGCCGAGCATGGCCGCCTCGGCCTCGATGCCGCCGACGCCCCAGCCGAGCACGCCGAGGCCGTTGACCATCGTGGTGTGCGAGTCGGTGCCGACGCACGTGTCGGGGTAGGCACGCGTGACGCCGTCCACGTCGCGGTGGTAGATGACCTTCGCGAGGTGCTCGATGTTGACCTGGTGCACGATGCCGGTGCCCGGCGGGACGACCTTGAAGTCGTCGAAGGCGGTCTGGCCCCAGCGGAGGAACTGGTAGCGCTCGCCATTGCGCTCGTACTCGATCTCGACGTTGCGCTCGAGCGCGTTCTCGGTGCCGAAGAGGTCGGCGATGACGGAGTGGTCGATGACCATCTCGGCCGGCGAGAGCGGGTTGATCTTGTTCGGGTCGCCGCCGAGGGCGACGACGGCCTCGCGCATCGTGGCGAGGTCGACGATGCACGGCACGCCCGTGAAGTCCTGCATCACCACGCGCGCGGGGGTGAACTGGATCTCGGTGTCGGGGTCGGCGGTCGGGACCCACGAGCCGAGGGCCTCGATCTGCTCCTTCGTTACGTTCGCGCCGTCCTCGGTGCGCAGCAGGTTCTCGAGGAGCACCTTGAGGCTGAACGGGAGCTTCTCGTGCCCGGCGACCGTGTCGATCCGGTAGATCTCGTAGGACGCGTCACCGACCTGGAGCGTGTCCTTCGCCCCGAAACTGTTCACTGCAGACACGATGTCCTCTCCTTCGCGGATGCCGCCGTCGCGGCCGTTCCCGGCGTCGCCCGTCGCCGTGTTCGGGGAGCCGCCCCAGCAAGGCTAGCCCACCCGCGCACCGCCCGACAGGCTCGCGCCGGCACCCGTGATTTATCTTGATGTCGAGATAACTGTATCACTCGGCGGCGCGCTTCGCGGGGTACACCGCGCGCACGACGAGCCACGAGAACACGAGCAGCAGGGCGTAGAGCGGCACGCCCATGAGCAGGCGGGTCGCACCGAGCGCCTCGACGTTGCCCGCGAAGTAGAACGGCACCTGCACGAGCAGCCTGGCCACGAACATGCCGAGCCAGACCAGCGTGAGGAACTGCATCGCCCGGTACTTCCGGCGCTGCGTGCGCCACGCGGTGCCGTCGCCCATCAGGAAGCCCACGATGAGCCCGACCAGCGGCCAGCGCACGAGCAGCGACACGAGGATCGCCACCGCGTAGGCGGCGTTCGTGTAGAACCCGATCACGTAGTTGTCCTCGGCGCGCCCGGTCCACAGCGAGAGCGCGGCCGACGCCCCGACCCCGATGAGACCGGCGATGGCCTGCGTCGGCTGGCTGCGAGCGAACAGGCGGGCCGCCGTGAAGACGATCGCGAGCCCCACGGACGCGCCGAGCGCCCAGCCGAGCTCCCGCGTGAACGTGTAGACCACGAGGAACACCAGGCCCGGCAGGATCGCCTCGAAGAGGCCGCGGATGCCGCCGAGCGCGCCGACCAGGTCGGCCGGCGTCAGCGTCTCGTCACGCGCGATCCGGCCGAGCCCCGAACGTTCCGCCGCGGCCGCGAGCTGTCGGCCGAACTCGCCCCCGGCGTCATCCGTTCCCGCCTCGGGCGTCGCCGCAGCGTCCGCGTCGCCCTCGGGCGTCGCCTCGGCGTCGGCGCGCCGCTCGGCGTCGCCGTCGACGGCGTCGTCACGGCTCACGCGGGCTGACCGCCGGGCGAGGAGGCCGGCATCCGCAGCGGGATGAGGTCGCGCGGCGGCATCGGCGTGTTGCCGCGCACGACCACGATCGAGCGGAAGAGGTCCTCGACCTTCGCCGCGGCGGTCGGGTCGGCGGCGGCCTCGCCGGCGATCACTCCGCGGAGGAACCACCGCGGTCCGTCGACGCCGATGAAGCGCGCGAGGCGCATCTGGCCGGCCTGGCCCTCGGCCGTCGTGACCGGGATCTGCGCGAGCAGCTCCGGCCCGAAGGTGCCCTCGCGGACCTGCGTCGAGCCGCCCTGGCGGGCGATCTGCTCCGCGATCTGGCCGCGGATCTCGTGCCAGAGCCCGCTCGAGCGAGGCGCGGCGAACGGCTGCACCTGCAGCGTGGAGTTCGCGTAGTCGAGCCCGACCGCGACCACGCGCTTGGAGCCCTCCTCCACCTCGAGGCGGAGGTGCAGGCCCTCGCGCGGCAGCACCTTCACGCCGCCCAGGTCGACGTACGGGCGGACCGGGTTCGCCTCGGACTCGTCGAGGGGACCGTTCGTCGCCCGGTCCTCGGGCGCGGACTTGGGGTGGTCGGCGGGGATGTCGTCGATGTTCTCGATGTCGCTCACGCGTGTGCTCCTGACTGGTTCGCCCCGAATCCGGTCGAGCCGAATCCGCCCTCTCCACGAAGGCTGCCGGGCAGCTTCTCGACTTCGACGAACCGCGCGCGACCGACCGGCATGACGACGAGCTGGGCGATCCGGTCGCCCTCCTCGATGCGGTGCGCCTCGCGGGCGTCGGTGTTCAGCAGTGCGACCTTGATCTCGCCGCGGTATCCCGCGTCGACCGTGCCGGGGGCGTTCACGATGGTGATGCCGTGCTTGAAGGCCAGACCGGATCGCGGGACGACGAAGGCGACGTAGCCGTCCGGCAGCGCGATCGCGACGCCCGTGCCCACGGTCGCCCGCTCCCCCGGCTCGAGCACCAGGGACTCCGCGGCATGGAGGTCGGCTCCGGCATCGCCGGGGTGGGCGTACGAGGGGACGCGGTCGGCGGTGATCAGCACATCGACGGATTCGGTCACCGTTCGAGGGTAGTGCAGAAGTCTGGTCTGATAGTTCCATGCCCGACTACCGCGAACGGCTGTGGCCGACGCCCTGGATCTACCTGTCCAGCCTCCTCCTCATCCCGGCGAGCATCCTCGTGCTCGCCCCGGTCTCCCTGCCCGCGGGGATCGTCACCGGGGTGCTGCTCTACGTGGCGATCGCCGGGTCGCTCACGCTGACCTCGCCCGTGATCGAGGTCGCGGACGGGCGGCTGCGCGCGGGGCGGGCGGAGGTGCCCCTCGGGCTGACCGGCGAGGCCGTCGCCGCGCAGGGCGATGCGGCGCGGATCGAGCGCGGCACGGGGCTCGACGCCCGGGCCTTCCTGGTGATCCGCGGCTGGATCGCGGACGTCGTGCGCGTGCCGATCACGGATGCCGCGGACCCGGCGCCCTACTGGCTCGTCTCGACCCGCCATCCGCACGAAATGGCCGCCGCGATCAACGGATCGCGACGGCCTCGTGTCGAAGGGGAGCCGGCCTAGGCGGCGCACTCCAGGCAGATCGGCCCGAGCTTGGTCTCGTGGTCGATCTGCGAACGGTGCTTCACGAGGAAGCAGCTCACGCAGGTGAACTCGTCAGCCTGCGGCGGGAGCACGACGACGTCGAGCTCGACGTCGGACAGGTCGGCACCCGCGAGGTCGAAGCTGCCGGGGTTGTCGGCGTCCTCGACGTCGACGTTTCCCGACATCTTGTCGGGCACGCGCTCCTTGATGGCCTCGATCGACTCGGAGTCGTCGTCGGTCTTCCGCGGCGCGTCGTAATCCGTTGCCATTCCCATCCTTTTTTCCGGTGCCGTGGATTCGGCGGCCATAGTCTGCACGAAATCAAGTGCGTAAGCAAACCACTCGCGGCCCATCCGATCCGGTGGAATGCACAACTGACGGCACGCCCGAGGTATTCCCGCCCGCCGCGATGCGGGCGTGGCATCCTTGGGCGGAGATCAAGGGCACGGAAGGGCTTCTCGTCATGCAGGAACTGAAGGTGATCGGGGTCGAGAGCGGCGCCCTCATCGCGGCCTCCGACGACGGCGCGCGATTCCGGATCGAGATCGACGAGGTGCTGCAGTCCCGGATCCGCCAGGCGGCGCCCGAAGCACGCACCGGACCGAAGCTGTCCCCGCGCGAGGTGCAGGCGCACATCCGCTCCGGGCTGTCGGCCGAGGAGGTCGCCGAACTCACCGGCGCGTCGGTGGACGACATCCGCCGCTTCGAGGGGCCGGTGATCGCGGAGCGCGAACACATGGTCACGTCGGCGCTCGCCGTGCCGGTCCACGCCGCCGATCACGCGGATTCCGATGAGCCGGGCTCGTTCGGCAGCGTCGTGCGCGAGCGCCTCGCCGGCCTCGGCGCCCACGGCGAACGCTGGGCGAGCTGGAAGGACGAGGAGCGCGGCTGGATGGTCAAGCTCGAGTTCACGGCGGACGGCATCGACCACGACGCCCGCTGGTCCTTCGAGCCCCGCAAGCAGGCGCTGCACCCCGTGAACACGGATGCGACGACCCTGTCGTCGCACGGGGAGGTCCGCGGCGGGATGATCCCGCGCCTCCGGGCCGTATCGGCGTCGGCGGACGAGTCCTCGCGCTTCGACAGCGGGGCTTTCACGTTCGAGCCCTCGGACAGCGCCGAGCAGGACACGGCGCCGCAGCCCGAGCTCGCGACGGCCCGGCCGGCCGCGACCGCGGCCGCGCCGTCGAGCCCCGCCGTCGCGCGCGCGGCCATCAAGCGGGCCGACGAACCGACCCCGCCGACGGGCGAGACCGCCGACCTGCTCGAGGCACTCCGCCGCCGCCGAGGGGAGCGCGAGGTCGGCACGGCCGGCCAGCTGCCGGTCCCGCCGCCACTGGCGCCGCCGACGCTCCCCGACCTCGAGGTCGAGTCCGCGGCGGAGGCCGAGGAGGAGGCCGTCGAGGAGCAGCAGCGCGCCGGGGCTGCCGCCCGCGCGCTCTGGGGCGGTGCCGCGAAGCCCGGCCAGCCGGCGAAGTCGAAGAAGGGTCGCGCGGCGATGCCGAGCTGGGACGAGATCGTCTTCGGCGCCCGCAGCGACGACGACCTGGCCTAGGACCACCCCGGACGGACCCGCGGCGCCACGCCCCGACCTCCCGCGAGAACGCCGGTGGCCGGTTCCGTGCGCCGTCGCGCGGTGCGAGCATTCGAACACACGTTCGAATGCCGGAGGTCGCGATGCAGCAGACGATGGAACCCGTCGAGGTCTGGACCGGTCCGTCGGGCATGCCGGAGCGGCTGGTCTGGCGGTCGCGCCGCTTCCGCGTCGACGACACGCCCACTCCCCTGGTCGGGCCGGCCGACTGGTGGCTGCCGTTCGCCGGCGGCGAATCGGGCGCGGGGCGGGCGCCGCTCGCGATCACCGGGTGGCGGTTCCAGGCGTCGAGCGAGGCCGGAGAGTCGCACGTGTTCGACGTCGGGCACGACGGCGCGCACTGGCACGTCCTGCGCGTGTTCGACTGAGCGCCGCCCACGGCGACCGAGCACGGTCGCCCGGCGTCGCGCGGGCTCGGTGCCGGGTCAGGCCGACTTCTCGGCGCGCCGCGGCTTCGAGGGCACGATGGTCGGGGCGGCGTTGTCGATCACGGTCTCCTTCGTGACCACCACGCGGGCGACGCCGCTCGTGGACGGCACCTCGAACATGATCGGCCCGAGCACCTCCTCCATGATCGCCCGGAGGCCCCTCGCGCCCGTCTGACGGAGCACCGCCAGGTCGGCGATGGCTTCGAGCGCCGCGTGGTCGAAGTCCAGCTGGACCCCGTCGAGCTCGAACATGCGCTGGTACTGCTTGACCAGCGCGTTCTTCGGCTCGGTCAGGATCTCCATGAGCGCCTCGCGGTCGAGCGGCGTCACCGTCGCGACGACCGGCAGGCGCCCGATGAACTCGGGGATGAGCCCGAACTTGTGCAGGTCCTCGGGGAGCACCTCGCTGAACAGCTCGGCCTCGTCCTGCTTGGAGTGCAGCGGGGCGCCGAAGCCGATGCCCCGCTTCCCGGCGCGCGAGGAGATGATGTCCTCCAGGCCGGCGAAGGCGCCGGCCACGATGAACAGCACGTTCGTCGTGTCGATCTGGATGAACTCCTGGTGAGGGTGCTTGCGGCCGCCCTGCGGCGGCACCGACGCGACCGTGCCCTCGAGGATCTTCAGCAGCGCCTGCTGCACGCCCTCCCCCGACACGTCACGCGTGATCGACGGGTTCTCGGCCTTGCGGGCGATCTTGTCGACCTCGTCGATGTAGATGATGCCGGTCTCGGCCCGCTTGACGTCGTAGTCTGCGGCCTGGATGAGCTTGAGGAGGATGTTCTCGACGTCCTCGCCGACGTACCCGGCTTCGGTGAGGGCCGTGGCGTCCGCCACCGCGAAGGGCACGTTCAGCTGCTTCGCGAGCGTCTGCGCGAGGTAGGTCTTGCCGCACCCGGTCGGACCGATGAGCAGGATGTTCGACTTCGCGATCTCGACGTCGTCGTGCGCGCGATCGGCCGCCGTCAACGCACCCCGGGCGCGCACGCGCTTGTAATGGTTGTAGACGGCGACGGCGAGCGCGCGCTTCGCGGCGTCCTGCCCGATCACGTACTCCTCGAGGAAGCCGAAGATCTCCTTCGGCTTCGGCAGCTCGAACTCGCCCGACTCGGGCTCGCCCGCCTCGGCGAGACGCTCCTCGATGATCTCGTTGCAGAGCTCGACGCACTCGTCGCAGATGTACACGCCGGGACCGGCGATGAGCTGCTGCACCTGCTTCTGGCTCTTGCCGCAGAAGGAGCACTTCAAGAGGTCAGCACTCTCCCCGATGCGTGCCATCGCTTCCTCCCTCGAACCGAGTCTGCTCCGAGCCTAGCCCGATGCGGGCCGAGCGTGGCCGATCCGCCCCGGTTTGGCGGAATCGGGACGAACGAGGGGCGGATGCGCCATCCGCACCCGCCCCTCGCAGTGGCGTCCGGCTACCGGCTGAGCGCCGGGAGCGTCTTGCGCGACGTCAGGACCTGGTCGATGAGCCCGTAGTCGCGGGCCTCCTCGGCCGACAGGATCTTGTCGCGGTCGATGTCGGCGTTCACCTCGTCCTTCGACCGGTTCGAGTGACGCGAGAGCGTCTCCTCGAGCCAGGTGCGCATGCGGAGGATCTCGGCCGCCTGGATCTCGATGTCCGAGGCCTGGCCGTGGCCGGCCTCGCCCATCGCCGGCTGGTGGATCAGCACGCGCGCGTTCGGCAGGGCCAGTCGGCGACCCGGCGTGCCGGCGGCGGCGATCACCGCGGCGGCCGACGCGGCCTGTCCGAGCACGACCGTCTGGATCTGCGGGCGGATGTACTGCATCGTGTCGTAGATCGCGGTCATCGCCGTGAAGGAGCCGCCGGGCGAGTTGATGTACATCATGATGTCGCGGTCGGGGTCCATCGACTCGAGCACCAGCAGCTGGGCCATGATGTCGTCGGCCGACGCGTCGTCGACCTGCACGCCGAGGAAGATGATGCGGTCCTCGAAGAGCTTCGCGTACGGGTCCTGTCGCTTGTAGCCGTAGGCCGTGCGCTCCTCGAAGCTCGGCAGGATGTAGCGCGAGCCCGGGGCCTGCCGGCCACCGGGGAAGGCGGTGCCGCCGAAGGCGGGGATGTTCATGCTCACTGTCTCTCTCTTCCTACGCAGCCTGGTCGGTCCCGCCGCCGCCCGAGACATCGAGCGCCGACTCGCGGATGTGGTCGACGAAGCCGTACTCCAGCGCCTCCTGCGCGTTGAACCAGCGGTCGCGGTCGCCGTCGGCGTTGATCTGCTCGACGGACTTGCCGGTCTGTGCCGCCGTGATCTCGGCGAGCCGCTTCTTCATGTCGAGGATCAGCTGGGCCTGGGTCTGGATGTCGCTCGCGGTGCCGCCGAAGCCGCCGTGGGGCTGGTGGAGCAGCACCCGCGCGTTGGGGGTGATGTAGCGCTTGCCCTTCGTGCCCGCCGTGAGCAGCAGCTGCCCCATCGACGCCGCCATGCCGATGCCGACCGTGACGATGTCGTTCGGGACGAACTGCATGGTGTCGTAGATGGCCATGCCCGCCGTGATCGAGCCGCCGGGCGAGTTGATGTAGAGGTAGATGTCCTTCTTCGGGTCCTCGGCGGCGAGGAGCAGCAGCTTCGCGGCGATCTCGTTCGCGTTGTCGTCGCGCACCTCGGAGCCGAGCCAGATGATGCGGTCCTTCAGCAGTCGATCGAACACACTGGGCTGCAGTGTCGGTTCGGCCATGGATATCGCTCCGTTTCGTTGCGTTCGTTGTGTCGAATCTATCCGGTGCAACACACGCGATCGGGGCTGTTCGCCGTCGGCGGAGGGCGCGCCCGGCGCCGGGCCTCAGGCCGTGCGGCCCGGCGTGTCGGCCTGCGGCGCGACGACGAGGTCCCGCGCGTAGGCGTCGACCGCGCGGCGGTACTGGGGCAGGTGCGGGGCCAGGGCGACGAGCGCGACGGATGCCGCGGCATCCGCCTCGCCCAGCGACGCCAGCGCCAGGGCGCGGAACGCGGCGACCGGGTCGGCCAGGTCGCCGGCCTCGGGCGCGATCGCGTCGAGGAGCCCGAGCGCCTCGCGCGGACGACCGAGGTTTCGCAGCGTGGAGGCCAGCTGCACGTGCGCCTCGACGCGGGCGCGCCCGGCGAGGCCGAGTCCCAGTGCGCGCCGGTAGCGCGGCTCGGCGTCGGCCTCGAGGCCGGCGGCGTCGCGCGCCCCGGCCGTCTCGAAGGGTCCGCGCGGATCGCCGGCCGGGAGCTCCGCGGCCAGGGCGTCGATGCGCTCGATGACCTGCTGCTCCCCCAGTTCGGATGCCGCGTCCCAGACCGCGTCGACGCGCGCCTGCCAGTCGTCCATGACCCCTCCTCGTCCGGGCGACTCCGCCCGGAGACGGCGGACGGGGCCGGGCAGTGCTGCCCGGCCCCGTCCGTCGACGTTCCCGACGACCTACTCGGCGTCGGCCTTCTTCGCGGTGCGCTTGCGCGCCGGCTTCTTCTCGGCCGGCTCCTGCTCGCCCTCGGCGGCCGCCTCGGCGTCGGCCTTCTTGGTCGAGCGCTTGCGCGCCGGCTTCTTCTCGGCGGGCGCCTCCTCGGAGGCCTCGGCCGGAGCCGCCTCGGCGGTCTCGTCGGCAGGCGTCTCGTCGGCGACGGCGGTGAACTCGGAGAGGTCGACGGCGTTGCCCGCGGCATCCGCCACGGTCGCCTTGCCGAGCGCGATCGCGAGCGCCTTGTTGCGCGCGACCTCGCCGACCATGGCGGGGATCTGGCCGTTCTGGCTCAGGATCTGGACGAACTCGTTCGGGTCCATGCCGTACTGCGAGGCGCCCTGCACGAGGTACTGCGTGAGCTCCTCCTGGCTGACCTGGACCTTCTCGGCCTCGGCGATCGCGTCGAGCACGATCTGGGTCTTGAAGGCCTTGGTGCTGGCCTCGGTGACCTCGGCGCGGTGCTCGTCGTCCTCGAGGCGACCCTCGGACTCGAGGTGGCGGTGCACCTCGTCCTCGATGACGCTGTCGGCCACCGGGACCTCGACGAGCTCGAGGAGCTTGTCGACGAGGAGGTCGCGCGCCTGGGTGCCCTGGCCGAACGACTTGTTCTTGGCGACCTGCTCCTTGAGGCTGTCGGTGAGCTCGTCGAGCGTGTCGAACTCGCTCGCGATCTGCGCGAAGTCGTCGTTCGCCTCGGGCAGCTCGCGCTCCTTGACGGCGCCGACGGTGACGGTGATCTCCGCCGTCTCGCCCTCGTGGTCGCCGCCGAGCAGCTTGGACGCGAAGGTGGTGGTCTCGCCGGCGGTGAGCGATTCGAGCGCGTCGTCGATGCCCTCGAGCAGCTCACCCGAGCCGAGCTCGTACGACACGCCGCTCGCGGTGTCGACCTCGGTGCCGTCGATCGTGGCGACGAGGTCGAGGGTGACGAAGTCGCCGGTCTTGGCCGGGCGGTCGACCGTGATCAGGGTGCCGAAGCGCGTGCGGAGACGCTCGAGCTCCTCGGCCACCTCGTCGTCGGCGACCTCGACCGAGTCGACGGTCAGCTCGAGGCCCGCGTAGTCGGGCAGCTCGATCTCGGGGCGAACGTCGACCTCGATCGCGAGCAGGAGGTCGCCGGAGAAGTCCGCCTCGTTCGGCCACTCGACGATGTCGGCCGACGGGCGGCCGAGCGGGCGCAGCTCGTGCTCGGTGACGGCGGCGCGGTAGAAGCCGTCGAGGCCCTCGTTGACCGCGTGCTCGAGGACGGCGGCCTTGCCGACGCGCTGGTCGATGACGGGAGCGGGCACCTTGCCCTTGCGGAAGCCGGGGACGTTGATCTGCTCGGCGATGTGCTCGTAGGCGTGGGCGATGCTGGGCTTCAGCTCCTCGGGCGTCACCGAGATGGTGAGCTTGGCGCGCGTCGGGCTCAGCTTCTCAACCGAAGTGGTCGGCATGGGGAAGATTCTCCTGTTTGGTGGAAGTACGTGGTCGAGCCGATGCGACTCGTCGGGGCGACAGGATTCGAACCTGCGACCTCCCGCTCCCAAAGCGGGCGCTCTAGCCAAGCTGAGCTACGCCCCGAGTCGCCGGCTTGACTCGCCGGTCCGGCGCGACGGCGCGACGGAGCACGTCGAAGCGCGGATGGACCCCCGAAAGTCTACTGCACACGCCGCGGTGCCCCGTGGACGCGTGGGCGCGACCCGTCCGCGCGGACTGTGGACGGCCGGATCTCGGTGTGGACACCGAGTCCCACGGGCCGCCCGGCGTGCCAGAGTGTGCGCATGACCGAGCCGACGCCCCCCGCAGCGTCCGAACTCCGCCGCTGGCCCAGCCATCCCGACCTGCTCGTCGACACCGGCAGATGCCCGGCCTGCTTCACGCCGCTGCAGGGCCCGGTGTGCGGGGCGTGCGGCCTCCGCCTCGACGTCCCGGAGGCCGCCGAGCTCCTCGCGGCCGGAGCGCGCGTTCGCGATGCCGAGACGGCGCGGCAGGCGCTCATCACCCGCCTGCGCGCCGCGCAGGATGCGACGGCGGCGGCGAGGCTCGCGCCGGTCGTCGCCGCCGCGGCGCCCGCGGTGACGGCACCGGTCGCGAGCCTCGGGTCGGAGTCGCCGCCGACGATGCGGCCGGTCGCACCCGCTGCCGGAGCGGAGGCGCCGGCAGCGGAGTCGGCGTCGCCGCCTCCGCCGACGCCGGGTCGGGCCGCGTCCGTCGTCGGGGAGCGCGACGCCGCCCCGCCGCCGGAGACGCGCGACGCGGGCACGACGCCCGCCCCGCGTCGATCGGGCGTGCAGGTGCTGCTGCTGGTGCTCGGCGTCGTGCTGCTCTCGGTCGCCGCGATCGTCTTCCTGGTCGTCGCCTGGGTCATCGCGTCGCTCGAGGTCCGCTCGGTCGTGATCGCGGCCGCGAGCGTGGTCGTGCTCGGCCTCGCCTGGCTGCTCCGTGCGCGCGGGCTGCCCGGCACGGGCGAGGGGGTGGCCGCGGTGGCCGCGGTGCTCCTGCTGCTCGACGCGTGGATCGTGCGCGCGAACGACGTGTTCGGCGCAGCCGCCGTCGACGGTGCGTCGTACTGGGCGCTCGCCCTCCTCGCGGTCGCGGCGGCCCTCGCCGCCGCGGGCGCCGCCGGTCGACTCCGCCTCCCGCGCATCGCGGCAGCGGCGCTGGCCCCGACCGGCGCGTTCGTCGGCGGCGTCGCGCTCGCTCCGGACGACGAGCCCGGGACCGCGGCGTGGCTCGGCGGCATCCTGGTGCTCCTGCTCGCGACCGCGTCCCGGGCGCTGCCGGACGTCGAGCGGACGATCGTGCGCTCGTTCGGCGCGGCGGGCGGCGGCGCGGCGATCCTCGCTGCGGCGTTCGCCGTACCGGGCGCCGAACCCGTACCCGTCTGGTCGTTCCTCGCCGTCGCGCTGTCGTGGGCGGTCCTCCTCGTCGCGACGCCGGCGCCGAGCGCCTGGCGCGTCGCCGCCGCGGCAGCGGTGGGGCTCGCCGTACCCCTCGGGCCCGTGCTCTGGGTCGCGGCGGACCTCGAGGTGGGGCACGCCGTCTGGGCGGCGCCCGCGATCGCGGGCGCCGTCGCCGTCGCCGCCGCGCTGCTCACCCGCGTCGGGTGGGCGCGCCGCGACGCGCGCCCGGCGTTCCTCGCGTCCGCGGTCGTGCTCGCCGTCGCCGTCGTCCCGGCGCTCGTCGTCGCGGCGGGCACGGCCCTCGACCTGCAGGCGTTCGTCGTGCGCTCGTGGGGGTTCGCGGCGACCTTCCCGTCCCCGCGACCGTTCGACGACGCGGTGACGCTCGGGGCGACGATCGGGGTGCTCCTCGGCGCCGTCGCGACCACGGCCGTCCTGTGGGCGTTCCGGCGGATGCCGCGGCTCGTCGCCGCGGCCATCGCCGCGTGGCTCGTGGCGGGGCTGTCGGCGGCCGTGCTCGCTCCCTCGCCGATGGCCACCTCCGCCGTCCTCCTCGTCGTCGCCGCGGGCGCCCTCGCCACGGCGACCGCGCCCGTCGTGCGCACGGTGCCGGCGTCGACGCCGGTGCTGGCGTCGGGCGGCATCCTGGCGGCCCTCGCCGCCTGGGGGCTCGCCCACACCGAGGCGTCGCTGTGGTGGTGGACGATGCCCGCGGTGCTCGTCCTCGCCGTCGCCGGCCGCGGCCTCGCCGGAGCGGTCTGGCCGACGGCGGGCGTCGTGCTCGCCCGCGCCGCGCACGTCGTCGGCGCCGCCCTCATCGTGCTCGCGGCCGCGTGGACACTCCCCGGCTGGCTCGCCGCCACCGGCTCGAGCGTGGGAGCGCCGTGGGGTGATCCGCCGTTCGTCACGGGGCTCGTCGGCGCGCTCGGCCTCGCGGCGCTCGCGGTGCTCCGGCGGATGCCACGACCGGACCGCATCGCCGGCGGCCTCGTGCTCGTGGGTGGCGCGATGACCGCCGACACCGTGCAGGCCGCCGCGGCGGCGGGCGGCCTCGCGTGGGTCCCGCCGCTGGTGCTCGCGACGACCGGAGTCGCGTGGGTGCGCTCGGACCTGTCCGCGATGCGCATCGCCCTCGCGATGGCCACGCCGCTCGCGCTCGGATTCACGGCGGCCGGAGTCGTCGCGTCCCTCGACGGCGCGTCGGTCGCCGTCGGCCTCGCCATCGCCGCGCTCGTCGCGGCGGCGGCGGCGCACCTCGTGCTCGGACCCGATCGCGACGCTCGGGTGGCCTGGTCGGCCGCTGGGGCCCTGCTGACGCTGCTCGCCGTGCTCATGGTGGCACCGCCCGCGGCCGCGTCGGCGACCACCTGGGTCGCGCTGCTGCTGCTCGCGCCGGTCCCGGTGGTCCTCGCCGCCCTGTGGGGCGACCCGGTCGGCGGCCCGTCCCCCGCCCGTCACGCGTCATGGGGCACGCTCGTGCTCGGCGTGGGCAGTGCCTGGGCGTGGTCGGCCGAGCGCGGCGCGGACGCGCCGGAGTGGTACACCCTGCCCCTGGCCGCGGGCCTGCTCGCCGCCGGAGTGCTCATCGCATGGCGGCGTCCGGCCCCCGGCGTCGGGAGTTCCGGCCGAACCGTCGTGCTCGGGGCGGGCGCCGCCGTCGCCGTGCTCCCGAGCGTCGCGACGGCGGGAGCGTCCGAGCCGCGCACGCTGGTCCTGGTGGCCGTGGGTGCGATCCTCGTGATCGCCGGCGCGTTCCTGCCTGCGGACCTCCGCGGCGTGCCCGCCCGGCTGCTCGTCGTCGCGACCGGGTGGACGGCCGCGACCGGCGCGGCCCTGGTCCGCGGCACGGCCGTCGCAGGCGATGCCCCGAGCGGCCTCCCCGTCGAGTTCTGGCCGATCCTCGCACTCGCCGTCGGCGTGACCGCCGCCGTCCTCTGGAGCCGCCAGGAGGCACCGCCGGCCCAGGCGGCGGAGGCGGGCCTCGCGGTGTCCGTCGCGGTCGCGACGCTGCCGAGCTGGCTCGCGATGGCGGAGGGCTCGGAGTCCGTCGCCCGAGCGCTCGTCCTGTTCCCCGCCCTGGCCGTCCTGCACGTGCTCGCCACGGCGACCCGCATGCGGCCGCTCGGCGGGCCGTGGCTCGCGTGGACGAGCCTCGCGACCGCCGCCGCGCTCGGCGCCGTCGTGCTCGTGGCGGACGCGGTCCGTCCGTTCGACCTCGTGACCGTGCCGATCGGCGCGGCGCTGGTCGGCGCGGGCGCCATCCGGCTGCGTCGCTCGCCCTCGGCGGGCAGCTGGCCGACCCTCGGCCCGGGGCTCGCGGTCCTGCTCCTGCCGGCGCTGCTCGCGGACTGGACGGATCCGGTGCTCTGGAGGCTCGTCGCGCTCGGGGTGGTCGCCGCCGCTGCGGTCGTCGTCGGTGCCGTGCGCCGCCTGCAGGCCCCGTTGCTGCTGGGCGGTTCCGTGCTGCTCGTCCACGCCGTCGCCCAGCTCTGGCCGTGGATCAGCCTGCTCTACCGGGCGGTGTGGTGGTGGCTGTGGCTCGGACTCGCCGGTGCCCTGCTGATCGTGCTCGCGGCGACGTACGAGCGGCAGGTGCGGTTCGCGCGCGGCGCGGTGCGCACCATCGCCGCACTCAGGTAGCGGCCGGCGCCTCCCCGGCTCGCACCCGTGCGTCGGTGCGCGTCGGCCGATCGCCGACGTGTACGATGATGCAGTGCCCGCGACGCGGGTGCTCGGGGATGTAGCTCAATGGTAGAGCCTCAGTCTTCCAAACTGATGGTGCGGGTTCGATTCCCGTCATCCCCTCCGATTCCCTCACCGGCTCCGATCGCCTCCACCGGCGTCCGGTCTCCGGCCCTCGCGACGCACGGCTCCGCCCGGGAGATGGCCGATCCGGCCCCGGTTCACTCCGTCGCGGGCGCGGGCTGCGCACGGTGCCGGGGCACGAGCACGTTCAGGGCCACGCCGAACAGGATGAAGAGCACGCCGACACCTGCCGCGAACAGCGCGAGGCCGAACGAGACGACCGAGGTGAAGAGCGAGGCACGCAGGAACGACGCGGTCATGACCGTCTGGCGTGCCGGGTCGTCCCGGTCGAGCTCGGCGTAGGTCGAGCCGTCGGTCGCCTCGAGCGCGTGGTGGTTGATCACGTCGGCCTGGATGTACGCGGAGATCGGCCCGGTGACCTGCTGGCCCTGCATGGCCATCGCGTCGTCGGGGATCGTGATGTTCTCGGCCCGCAGCTGCGTGGACACCCCGATCCACGCGACGATGCCGACGACGATCAGGAGGATGCCGCCCACGATGCCGAGCCAGGCGATCACGCGGATCGTCCTTCCCTGGCCCTGGCTGAGGACGACGGTGGCGTTCGAGTCGGACATGATCGCTGGGTTCCCCTCGTTCGGATGCGTCTCGCGTTGCGACGCTAGCGAGCGGGGCGGCGCACGGATGGGGCCTTGGACCCATGCGCCCGGGTGCGCCCGCCCGACTGTCAAGCCCCTGCGAGTCCGGCGGGAATCCGGCGGCCCCGACGCGGGTTGGTCGTAGCGTGGCAACTACGTCACGAGTGGAAGGGGACCACATGACCGACTCGAAGACCACCGAGACCACCAACGCCCCGATGAGCGGCGCCGACCCCGAGGTCGCCTCCGGGGTCTCGCAGTTCTTCACCCCGCTCGTCCACGAGCTCACGGCGCTCGCGGTGAACGGCAGGCAGGCGCACTGGAACGTGCGCGGTCGCGACTTCCTCGAGGTGCACGAGTTCCTCGACACGGTCGTCGACCACGCCCAGGAGTGGGCCGACCTCGCCGCGGAGCGCGTCGTCGCCCTCGGCCTGCCGATCGACGCCCGCCTCGCGACCATCGCGAAGGAGAGCGGCGCCGTGAACCCCGCCGCGGGCTTCAAGCAGTCCGACGAGACGATCGCCGACGTCGTCGCGCAGATCGACGTCGCGACCGCACGCGTGAACGCGGCGATCGAGGGCCTCGAGGAGCTCGACCCCGCGAGCCAGGACGTCGCGATCGCGATCCGGCAGGGCCTGGACAAGGACCGCTGGTTCCTGGCGGCCCACGTGAGCGTGAAGTAGGGACGGGGACCGAGCCCCGAAACTCCGCGGCGAACGCTGCGGCAGCACGGGCCCGGGTGCAGAATGCCGACATGGCGGATGCGCCCGGGCCCGACCCGTCGCCGCCGGCCCAGGGGGAGCGCCCGTCGGCCGACGGGCTCAGCGACGCGCAGCGCTCACTCCGCGCGCAGATGCTCGCGACCGAGCACTGGAGCCTGCTCGCCTCGCGCAGCACGACGCAGAGCGAGGTGCTGACGCGCATCGCGATCTTCCTCACGCTCGTGTCGGCCGGGCTCGTGACGCTGGGCGTGCTGGGCAACGTGACGCGCTTCCAGGGATGGTTCGGCGTGGCCGCGCTCGGGGTGCTCCTGCTGCTCGTGCTGCTCGGCTTCATCACCCAGAAGCGCGTGCTCAACGCCTCGCTCGACGACCTCGTGTGCGTCATCGCCATGAACCGGCTCCGCGGCGCGTACCTCGACCTCGACCCCGGCCTCGCGCCGTACCTGATCTCCTCGGCGAACGACGACGAGGCCGGCGCCCACCGGACCTACTACCCGTTCAGCGCCCGTCCGGGGCAGATCTTCGCGAGCTCCGGGATGGTGATGACCGTGGTGGAGGCGGCGGTGCTCGGACTGTTCGTCGGCGGCGTCGTCGTCGGCGTCGACGGCCCGACCTGGCTGGCGGTCGCGCTCGGAGCCATCGCCGCGGTCGCCAACGTCGTCGTGTGGGCGGTCGTCGGATTCCGAGGCTATGTCGCGGTCTTCCGCCTGCACGCGCCGCTGCGGACGACGGAACCGGACGACTGACCCGGGCGGGTCCCGGGAGTCAGCGCCGCAGCCAGGCGAGCACGGCGAGCACGCGTCGGTGGTCGGTCCCCGAGTCCTCGAGGCCGAGCTTCTGGAAGATCGAGGTGACGTTCTTCTCGACGGCACCGACCCCGATGTAGAGCTGTGCGGCGATGCCGCCGTTCGTCCGGCCCTCCGCCATGAGCTCGAGCACCTCCCGCTCACGCGGCGTGAGGGAGGCGAGCGGGTCGCCGCGACGTGCGAGCAGCTCGCGCACGACCTGCGGATCGAGCACCGTGCCGCCGTCGCGGATCCGCAGCACGGCGTCCTGCAGGTCGTCGAGCGAGGCGACGCGGTCCTTGAGCAGGTAGCCCATGCCGCCGTCGGCCGACGACAGCAGTTCGTGGGCGTAGGTCCCCTCGACGTACTGGCTGAGCAGCAGCACGCCCGTGCCGGGACGCCGCCGACGCAGCTCGATGGCCGCCCGCACACCCTCGTCCCGGAAGGTCGGCGGCATCCGCACGTCGAGCACCGCGACCTCGGGTGCCGTGCGATCGAGGTCCGCCAGGAGCGCCTCGGCGTCGCCGTAGGCGCCGACCGTCTCGAACCCGGCCTCGTCGAAGAGCCGCACCAGGCCCTCGCGGAGGAGCATGGAGTCCTCCGCGAGCACGACGCGGACGGGCTGGTCGGGCTGGATCACGGGCCCACCCCATCGACGGGCGAGTAGGGGAAGTGCGCGCCGACGACGGTCGGACCGCCGACCGGACTGTCGACGATGAGCACGCCGCCGAGCCCGCGGACGCGGCCCTCGAGCCCGGCGAGTCCGTGACCCGGCGACGCGACCGCGCCGCCGCGACCGTTGTCGGTCACCCAGAGGTCGAGCCAGTGCCCCGTCGCCCCGGTGTCGCGCACCGAGATCCGCAGCCGGATGGCACTCGCGCCGGAGTGCTTCACGGCGTTGGTGAGCAGCTCGGCCGCGATGAAGTACGCGTTGCGCTCGATCGCCGCCGGCAGCGCGGCGCCCTCCGGCAGGCGCACCTCGAGGGCGACCGGCACGGGGCTCCGCCCGGCGAGCGACTCGAGCGCGCTGCCCAGCCCGCGATCCTGGAGCAGCGGGGGCGCGAACCCGCGCGAGAGTGCACGCAGCTCCTCGAGCGTGTCGCGGGCCTGATCCCGCGCCTCGCCGAGCAGGTCGCGGGCGGCATCGGGATCGGCGTCGAGCTTGCGCTCGATCGCGGCCAGGTCCATCTGCAGGCGGACGAGGCGCTGCTGCGGACCGTCGTGGATGTCGCGCTCGAGCCGGCGCAGCGCGGCATCCTCGGCCTGGACGGCCGCGCCTCGCGAGGCCGCCAGCTGCTCGACCTGGCGCTCGAGCGCCTCGGACCGCCACGCGCCGAGCATGCCGCGACCGACCGCGTCGTGGATCCACGTGAACCCCGCGGCGATGAACGGCAGCGTCAGCAGGAACAGGGCCCCGAGCACGAACTGGGCGATCGCCTCGAGCGCGACCGGATCGAGGCCGATCGCCGTCGAGCCGCCGGGCCACACCCGGTCGAGCAGCCACTCGGCGGGCAGGCTGTCACCGGCACGATCGGGGAGGAAGACCGCCCAGATCCAGTACGTCAGGCCGCCGAGCGCCACCGACAGCCAGACCACGGTGATGGTCCAGCTCACGAGCGCCACGATCGGCGCGACGACCATGCCGTGCAGCAGGTACAGCCAGTAGTGGCCGTCGACGAACGGGGCGAAGAAGGCTCGCCAGGGACCCTCGCCGACGGGTGCGGCGGCATCCCACCGCGGTCGGCGGATGGCGGGACGACCGGCCCACTCGAGGCGCACGAGCTCGAAGGTCCCGAATCCGCGCGCCGTGTAGAGCGCCGCCACGACGATGACGAGGCCCACCACGATGACGAGCAGGCTCGCCCCGGTCGAGAACAGCGTCACGAGGACCGTGAACGCCACGATCGCCACCGGGAGGCCGAGCAGGAGGTAGCCGAGTTCGCGCGGCAACGACGCCCAGAGTCCGCCGTAGCCTCGGCGTCGGGGTCGGACGGCGGCGGCCGACACGGTCGGGCCGGTCGGGGCCGCCTCGTGCGCGACCGCGGCGTCGGCGGCCGGTGCGGTCGCGCGCGGCTCGTCGGCGCCGGACGGCGTGCCCGCGGCATGCGGGTCGGTGCTGGTGGTCATGGTCGTTCGTCTCCTCGGTCATCGTCGCACGCCGGGCCGGCTCAGGGCACTCGGCTGCATCATGCCTTCGAGCCTCGCGGCCGGCGGCCCCCGTACCCACCCGACGCGCACCCGGATCGGATCGGGGGTTCGCCCCCCCTCCCGCACGGGCTCGAGGCGGGCGCTACAGCGCGTCGTGGGTCGCGCGCCCGGCGAGGAGCGTGAGCGCCACCGGCATCCGTCGCAGTTCGTCCGACGTCGCCGCGAGCGGGTCGAGCTCGACGACGGCGAGGTCGGCGACCATCCCCTCGCGCACCTCGGCGCCGGCGCCGTCCGTCGACGCGGCGAGCGCGAGCCGCGCGTCGATCGCCTGCTCCGGATGCCACGGCTCGCGGCCGTCCCGCGACCGCCCGACGGCGGCGGCGATCGCGATCCACGGGTCGAGCGGTGCGACCGGTGCGTCGGAGCCGAGCGCGAGCGCGACGCCGGCGGCGGCGAGGTCGCGCAGCATGAACGCCCGGTCGGTGCGGCCAGCCCAGTAGACCTCGGCGACGTCGCGGTCGTCCATCGCGTGCTCCGGCTGCACGCTGGCCACGACCCCGAGCGCCGCGAAGCGCTCCAGGTCGTCGCGGCGCAGCAGCTGGGCGTGCTCGATCGAGGCGCGGCCGCCCCAGCCGCCGGGGCGCACCGCGGCCAGCGCGTCGAGCGCGCGTCCGTTGGCGCGGTCCCCGATCGCGTGCACGGCCGGGGCGAGTCCGATGCGCTCGGCGTGCCGGAGGTGCGGGACGAGCTCGTCGTACGGCACGTTCACGAGTCCGTGCGGATGCTCGTCCGGGCCGAGCCCCGGGTACGGATCGACGCACCACGCGGTGCGGGTGTTGAGCGAGCCGTCGGTGATGACCTTGTAGGGGCCGACCCGGACGAGTCCGTGCGTGTCGACGGCGTCGCCCGTGCGCAGGCCCGCCGCCTCCGCACGGCCGAGGTCGCGGGTGTAGACGCCGAACCGGACGCGGAGCGCGTCGGCGCCGCCGACGGCGCGGCGCGCCCAGTCGTCGCGGTTCCAGCGCATCTCGAGGTCGACGACCCCGACCACGCCGCGCGCGGCGGCCCGGCGCGACGCCTCGTCGACCCACGCGTCGAGCACGTCGTCGGGCAGGTCGTCGAGCTCGCGGACCAGCCGGAAGCAGTCGTCCTCGCGGAGCACCCCCGACTCCCCCGCCGCGTCGAGTGCTCCGTGGCGGCGCGCGGCGGCCCGGTTCACCCAGCAGGAGTGCAGGTCGGCCGCGACGAGCACGACCGGGACCTCGCCGGCGGCGGCGTCCAGTCCGTCCAGGGTCGGTGCGTCGGGCCAGAGGCCGTCCCGGTAGCCGAAGCCGACGACCTCGGTCGCGCCGGCGGCGACGGATGCCGCGACGAGCGCGATCGCGTCGGCGGCCGACCCCGCCCTCCCGAGGTCGAGCCGGCGCGACACCATCGCCCACTGCGAGAGGTGCACGTGACGGTCCCAGAGCCCGGGAACGATCCAGCGGCCGGCGAGCTCGACGCGTCGTGCGCCTCGCGGGGCGGGCAGGCCTCCGGCCGGCGCGACGGTGCGCACGACGCCGTCGGCGACGTGGAGGTCGACCGGCAGCGCCTCGCCGGGGAGTCGTCCGCCGGCGAGCAGGAGTGCGCCAGGGGCGGCCGCGGCATCCGTCGTCGTCATGCGCCGGGGTGCCGGGCGGCCGCCGCCCTCGCCGCGCGGAGGAGCTCGTGGGTGCGCCGCATCTCCGCGGCGAGCGCGGGGCTCGCGTACGGACCGTCGCCCTCGAGCTCCCCGATGATGCGGTCGACGGTCGCGTCGGGCCGGTTCTGGCTCATCTTGTGCTTCGCCACGAACCGCGTGATCGGGATGCGGAGGCCGACCGTGCCCGCCGCCAGCCGTTCGGCGTACGCCGCGTCGTCCGGGTCCGCCCGCAGGGCTCGGGGCTCGGGCAGGCGCTGCTCGAAGTGGTCGACGAGCGCCTCGAGCACCCGCAGGTTCTCCGCAGGGTCGAGCAGCTCGGGCCTGCCGGTGAGGTGCGCGGCCGTGAAGTTCCAGGTGGGCACTGCCGGGTCCGGCCCGTACCATCCGGACGAGACGTAGCCGTGGGGGCCCTGCACGATCACGAGCACCTCGTGCCGGCCGAGCTCGTGCACGACCTCGTCGGGGCGCCCGACGTGCGTGAGCAGCACGATCCCGTCGGCGTCCTCGTCGAGCAGCACCGGGTAGTGCGAGGCCACGAGCCCGGAGGCATCCGTCATGCTCACGATGGTCGCCCACGGGTGCTCGCGGACGAGGCGCTTCACGCCGTCCTCGCTCGCGAGGGTGAAGCTCGGGTTCTGTCTCATGCCGCTCCTACGCCTGGTCGACCGGGCACCAGTACAGCTTCCGGGCGCCCATCTCCTCGAGCACGATGTTCGTGCCGCACACCCGGCACGGCAGGCCCTCGCGCTTGTACACCCAGTGCCGGTCCTCGCGGTTGGCCATGGCCTTGGTCCACGCCTCGCCCTCGAGGCCGTCCATGGTCATCATCTGCCCGGTCTCGACCCCGATCCGCAGGAGCCGTGACCAGTCCCGCCAGAGTCCGCGGACGGTCTCCTCCGGCACGAGGCGGCCGGGCGTGTGGGGGTTCAGCCGGGCGCGGAAGAGCAGCTCGGCGCGGTACACGTTGCCGATGCCGGAGACGACGTTCTGGTCCATGAGGAGCAGGCCGATCGGGGTCGGCTTGCGCCGGACCACGCTCGTGAAGCGCTCCTCGGCGTCGGGGCCGTCGTCGATGAGCGGGTCGGGGCCGAGCCGACCGACGACCTGCTCGACCTGCGCCGGGTCGAGCACCTCGCATGCGGTCGGCCCGCGGAGGTCGGCGACGACCGTGTCGGTGAGCAGCCGCACGCGGACCTGGCCGATCGGCTCGGGCGGGAACGACTCGAGCCCGTCGCCCTCCTTCTCGGACTCCGACATCCGCAGCCGCGTGCGCCGGGGCGCGCCGATCGAGGTGATCGAGTTCTCGCCGGCGGAGTCGAGGACCACCGCGTCGGGGTTCGGCCCGTCGAGGAAGGTGCCCTTCTGGTTCGTCTGGCCCATCCGCCCGTTCGCGGAGGCGATGGTCGCGTCCATGAGGATGTCGCCCGCGAAGTCCCACGCGCCGTACATGCCGAGGTGCACCCGGAGCCAGCGGTCGCCCTCGAAGCCGAGGAACATCTGCTTGCCGACGGCGCGTGCGTCCACCATCCGCCGGCCGTCGAGGTCGGCCGCGCCGTCGGCGAAGCGGCCCTGCGGGCTCGACGCGTGCACGACGCGGCCGACGAAGTTGCGCTCGAACTGGCGGGTGATGCGGTGGACGGAGTGGCCCTCGGGCACGCGCTACTCCGCGGGGGCCTCGACGACGCGGCCCGTCGAGCCGTCGACGTCGACGCCCTTGCCGGCGATGTCGCCCGTGCGCTCGTACTCGGCGAGCTGGCCGATGCGCCGGACGTGCCGCTCGTCGCCCGAGAACGGCTCCGCGATGAAGGCGTCGATGTATCGGATCGCCTCCTCGACGGTGTGCTGGCGGGCGCCGATCGAGATGACGTTCGCGTCGTTGTGCTGTCGAGCGAGGAGCGCGGTGTCCATGCTCCACACCAGCGCCGCGCGGATGCCCTCGACCTTGTTCGCCGCGATCTGCTCCCCGTTGCCCGAGCCGCCGAACACGACGCCGAGGGTGCGCACGCCCGCGGCCTGGTCGCGCGCCACGGCGAGCGCGGCGTTGATGCAGAAGGCCGGGTAGTCGTCGAGCGGGTCGTACCCGGTCGGGCCGTGGTCCACGACCTCGTGGCCGCCGTTGATCAGGTGCGCCTGGAGGGTCCGGCTGAACTCGAGGCCCGCGTGGTCGGTCGCGATGTGGATGCGCATGGGGCAAGTCTAGGGAGCCGCGGCCCCCTGCCGGGGCGGGGGTCGCACGACTAGGCTGATCGGGTTGTCCCGCGCCACGAACGCCGGGGCGACGCATCCGTTCGACGCAGATGGAGACCTGAGTGCCTGGAGAGAACCTCACCCGCATCGAGGCCGAGGAGCGCGCCGCGCTCGTCACGGTGCACGACTACGACGTCCGGCTGGACGTGACGACCGGGCCGGAGGTGTTCCGCTCCGAGACGACGGTGCGGTTCGCCGCCCGGAAGGGCGCGTCGACGTTCATCGACGCGATCACGGCAACCGTGCACTCGGTCACGCTGAACGGCCGCGAGCTCGACCCGGCCGAGGTCGGCGACGGGGTGCGGATCCAGCTGCCCGACCTCGAGGACGAGAACGAGCTCACGGTCGTCGCCGACGGCCGGTACATGCACACGGGCGAGGGGCTGCACCGCTTCGTCGACCCGGTCGACGACGAGGTCTACCTGTACACCCAGTTCGAGGTGCCCGACTCGCGCCGCATGTACGCGGTGTTCGAGCAGCCCGACCTGAAGGCCGCGTTCCGCTTCACGGTGACGGCGCCCGCGCACTGGCAGGTCGTGTCGAACTCGCCGACCCCGGAGCCCGTCGACGCGCACGACGGTGCGAAGACGTGGGCCTTCGAGCCGACGCCGCGCATCTCGAGCTACATCACCGCCCTGGTCGCCGGGCCCTACGACGTCGTGCGCGACGAGCTGACGAGCGCCGACGGCCGCGTCATCCCGCTCGGCGTGTTCGCGCGCAAGAGCCTCTCGCAGTACCTCGACGCCGACTACGTGTTCGAGAAGACCAAGCAGGGCTTCGAGTACTTCGAGCGCAAGTTCGGCGTGCCCTACCCGTTCGCGAAGTACGACCAGCTGTTCGTGCCCGAGTACAACGCGGGCGCGATGGAGAACGCCGGCGCCGTCACGTTCACCGAGGTGTACGTCTTCCGCTCGAAGGTGACGGACGCCATCCGCGAGCGCCGCGTCGTGACGATCCTGCACGAGCTCGCGCACATGTGGTTCGGCGACCTCGTGACCATGAGGTGGTGGAACGACCTCTGGCTGAACGAGTCGTTCGCCGAGTGGGCGTCGACGATCGCCACGGCGGAGGCCACCGAGTGGGAGGGCGCCTGGACGACCTTCAACGCGATGGAGAAGAGCTGGGCGTACCGGCAGGACCAGCTGCCGTCGACGCACCCGATCGTCGCGGAGATCCGCGACCTCGAGGACGTGCTCGTGAACTTCGACGGCATCACCTACGCCAAGGGCGGGTCGGTGCTCAAGCAGCTCGTCGCCTGGGTCGGCGTCGACGAGTTCTTCGCGGGCGTCTCCGCGTACTTCCGGAAGCACGCGTGGGGCAACACCACGCTCGCCGACCTGCTCGCCGAGCTCGAGGTCTCCAGCGGACGCGACCTGTCGGGCTGGGGTGCGCTCTGGCTCGAGACCGCGGGCGTGAACACGCTGCGACCCGAGATCGAGACCGACCACGACGGCCGGATCACCTCGTTCGCCGTGCTGCAGTCGGCCACCGACGAGTACCCGACCCTGCGTCCGCACCGGCTCGCGATCGGCTTCTACAACCTGACCGACGGCAAGCTCGTGCGCGAGCACCGTGTGGAACTCGACGTCGACGGCGAGCGCACCGACGTCGCCGAGCTGGTCGGCCTCGAGAAGCCTGACCTCGTGCTGCTGAACGACGAGGACCTCGCGTACGCGAAGATCCGCCTCGACCCGGCCTCGCACGGCGTCGCCCTGGCGAACCTGTCGGAGATCGAGGACCCGCTGGCTCGGGCGATCGTATGGAGCTCCGTCTGGGACGCCACGCGCGACGCCGAGACACGTGCGTCCGACTACCTGGCGCTCGTGCTCGGCAACATCGCGAGCGAGACCGAGTCGACGACGCTGCGGATCGTGCTGGCGAACTCGATCCTCTCGGCGAGCGCGTACACCGAACCCGGTCGACGCCACGACGCGCTGCGCCTGCTCGCCGATGGCTTCTGGGAGCTCGCGAGCGAGGCGGCGCCCGGCAGCGACGCGCAGTTCCAGTTCGTGAAGTCGTTCGCGGCGATCGCCGAGCACGGCTCGCACCTCGGCGACCTGCAGGGCCTGTACGCCGGCGACGTCGCCCTCGACGGCCTGTCGGTCGACACCGACCTCGGCTGGGAGTTGCTCATCGCGCTCGCTGCGGCGGGCCGTGCGGGCGACGACGACATCGACGCCCGACTCGCAGAGGACGACACCGTCACCGGCCGCGAGGCCGCAGCGAAGGCCCGCGCCGCGATCCCCACGATCGAGGCCAAGGAGCGCGCGTGGGCATCGATCGTCGACAGCGACGCCGCGACCAACTCGGTCGTGCGCGACACGGCGATCGGCTTCGTGCGGTCCGCCGACCCGGCCCTGCTCGAGGCGTTCGTCGACCGCTACTTCGACATGATCGGCCGCGTCTGGACCGAGCGCAGCTTCATGATCGCCGAGAAGCTCGTCGAGGGCCTGTACCCGTCGACCCTCGCGAACCGCACCCTGGCCGACGCGTCGCACGCGTGGCTCGACGCGAACCCCGAGGCGCCGGCGGCGCTGCGGCGCCTGGTGGTCGAGAGCGTGGCGGGCGTCGACCGCGCGCTCGCCGCGCAGGCGCGCGACGCCGAGGGCGCCTGATGTCGGGTCGTCCGGACCTCACCCGGGCCGAGGCCGAGGAGCGCGCCGCGCTCCTCGGCTCGCCCGCGTACGAGGTCACGCTCGACCTGACCGGCGACCGCCGCTTCCGCTCGGACACGCTCGTGCGGTTCACGGCGACCCCGGGCGCCTCGACGTTCATCGAGGCGACGACCGCCGAGCTGCACGAGGTGGTCCTGAACGGGCGCCCGCTCGAGGTCGCGACCGTCTCGGACGGCTACCGCATCCGCCTCGACGGACTCGAGGCGGAGAACGAGCTGCTCGTCGTGTCGACGCGCGAGTACACGAACACCGGCGAGGGGCTGCACCGCTTCGTCGACCCCGTCGACGGGGAGGCGTACCTCTACACGGAGTTCGCGGTCGCCGAGGCCAACCGCGTGTACGCCGTGTTCGACCAGCCCGACCTCAAGGCGTCGGTGCGCTTCACGATCACCGCACCGGATCACTGGAGCGTGCTGAGCAACGCGCCGTCGCCCGAGCCGCACCCCGCGGCATCCGGCACCGCGGTCTGGGCGTTCGAGACCGGGCCGGTCATCTCGAGCTACATCGTCGCCATCATCGCCGGGCCCTACGCCTCCTGGCGGTCGACGGCCGCGAGCCGCGACGGGCGCGAGGTGCCGCTCGGCCTGTTCACGCGCGCCTCGCTCGCGCAGTACGCCGAGCCCGACGTCATGTTCGGTCTGGTGCGCGACGGCCTCGCGTTCTACGAGGCGGCGTTCGGCGTGCCCTACCCCTACGGCAAGTACGACCAGATCTTCGTGCCCGAGTACAACTGGGGCGCGATGGAGAACGTCGGCGCGGTGACGTTCAACGAGGGCTACCTGTTCCGGTCGCGCGTCTCCGACGCCCGCCGCGAGCAGCGCGCGATCGTCGTGCTGCACGAGCTCAGCCACATGTGGTTCGGCAACTCGGTGACGATGCGCTGGTGGAACGACCTGTGGCTCAACGAGTCGTTCGCGACGTGGGCGTCGACCCTCGCGACCTCGCAGGTGACCGAGTTCACCGACGTCTGGGCGACGTTCGCGAGCGACGAGAAGACGCACGCGGCCGAGCAGGACCAGCTGCCGTCGACCCATCCGATCGTCGCCGTGATCGACGACATCGGCGACGTCGAGGTCAACTTCGACGCGATCACGTACGACAAGGGCGCGTCGGTGCTCAAGCAGCTCGTCGCGTGGGTCGGCCTCGACGCGTTCCAGCGGGGCGTGGGCGCGTACCTGGCGCGCAACGGCGGCGGGAACGCGACGCTGGCCGACCTGCTCGCCGAGCTCGAGGTCGCGAGCGGCCGCGACCTCGCGGGCTGGTCCGAGGCCTGGCTCGAGACGGCGGGCGTGAACACGATGCGGCTCGAGGTCGAGACGGATGCCGCTGGCCTCATCACCGGGGCCAGGGTCCGGCAGTCGGCCGCCGCCTCGCACCCGACGCTGCGCCCGCATCGCGTGGCCGTCGGCTCGTACGACGACGTCGACGGGCGTCTCGAACGCGTGCACCGCGTCGAGCTCGACGTGGACGGCGCATCGACGGACGTGCCCGAGCTGGTGGGGCGTCCGCGCCCGGCGCTGCTGCTGGTGAACGACGACGACCTGACGTACGCGAAGGTCCGTCTCGACGAGCCGTCGTTCCGCACGGCACGCGACCGGCTCGCCGAGATCGCCGACCCCGTGGCCCGCGCCGTGATCCTCGGTTCGGCATGGGACGGCGTCCGTGACGCCGAGCTGCCCGCGAGCGACTTCGTGCGCCTGGTGGTCGCGAGCGTCGGCCACGAGACGCAGTCCGCCGCGCGCGGGCTCGCGCTCTCGCGGCTCGAGCTCGCCGCCGGACGGTACCTCGCGGACCATCACCGCGACGAGCTCGCCGAGGAGGCCGCCGACGCCGTGTGGGCGCTCGCGGAGCTCGCTCCCGAGGGATCCGACGCGCAGCTGCAGTTCGCGAAGGCCTTCACGCGGCTCGCGTGCGTCCCGGCGCACGCGGACGTCCTCGGCGCCCTCGCGTCCGGCGAGACGCGCCTGCCGGGACTCGACGTCGACCTCGACCTGCGCTGGGAGATCACCATCGCCCGCGCGCAGCTCGGCGCCGCCGACGACGCGGAGATCGACGCCGCGCTCGCCGCCGACGACACGGCGAAGGGCCGCCAGCTCGCGGAGACCGCGCGTGCCGCGCGTCCCGACCAGTCGTCGAAGGATGCCGCGTGGCGGCGCGTCGCGACCGACGCGTCGCTGTCGAACGACCTCGCACGCGCGATCGCCGACGGCTGGCAGCGCACAGACGACCCGGCCCTGCTCGCCGGTTCCGTCGACGACTACCTCGGCATGCTCGAGGGCGTCTGGGGCGAGCGCAGCTTCACTATGGCGTCGCTCATCGTGCGACGGCTCTTCCCCGCACCCGTCGTCGACGCGGCGCTCGCCGACCGGGTCCGGACGTGGCTGGACGCGCACCCCGAGCCCGCGCCGCTGCACCGCCTCGTCGCGGAGCAGCTCAGCGAACTCGACCGGGCGCTCGCGGCCCGGGAGTGCGACGCCGCAGACGACTGACCCGGCCCGCCCGCGAGGCCCGTCGAACGCTCCGCTCCGGAGCGTCCGGCGGGCCTCGCGGCGTCCAGCGTCCGCCCGGGCGCGCGCCGATACACTTCGATCATCATGCGGCCGTTCGAAGAGCCCGACCCCGAGCAGGTCGACATCTCCATCCAGGTCGACGAGTTCTGGCAGACCTGGTACGGGGAGATCCTCAGCAACGTCATCCAGATCGCGTCGATCATCCTGGTCGCGCTCATGGTGCGCTGGATCCTGCACTTCGTCATCCGGCGAACCGTGAACCAGGTCGTGACGGGCGTGAAGCGCAAGCAGTCCGTGACGGACACGCAGGCGCTCGCGGCCGCGTCGCCGCTGGCCGCCGTGCGCGTCGTGCAGCGGACGCGCACGCTCGGCTCGGTGCTGACGAACATCGTGAACGTCACGATCGGCCTGCTCGTGCTCATCCTGGTGGTGCAGGTGCTCGCGCCCGACATCCTGGGCTCGTTCACGCTGCTGTCCGCGGCGATCGGCGCCGGCCTCGGCTTCGGCGCGCAGAACATCGTGAAGGATGCCCTGAACGGCATGTTCATGGTCGTCGAGGACCAGCTCGGCGTGGGCGACATCGTCGACCTCGGCCATGCGACGGGCATCGTCGAGGAGGTCCGCATCCGCGTGACCTCCATCCGCGACGTCAACGGCACGCTCTGGTTCGTCCGCAACGGCGAGATCACGCGGGTCGGCAACATGTCGCAGGGCTGGGCGCGCGTCATCATCGACCTCGCCGTGCCGTACGACGCCGACATCGACGAGGTCGAACGCCAGATGCTCGCGACCGCCAACGAGATGGCCCGCTCGGGCAAGTGGCGCTCGCGGGTGCTCGAGAAGCCCGAGGTGTGGGGGCTCGAGTCGGTCTCCGCCGACGCGGTGGTCATCCGCATCGTCATGAAGGTCCGCACCTCCGCGAAGGACGACGTCGCCCGCGAGCTGCGGATGCGCCTCAAGCGCGCGCTCGACGAGATGGGCCTCACGCTCCCGAGCCTCACGAGCGTCGTCCTGAGCGGCTTCGACGGCGTCACGCGCGTCAAGGGTGCGAAGCCGCCGAAGACCGAGCCGAACCCCGTGATGGAGCGGCAGCAGCCCAGCAAGCGCCTGCTGCGCGCGATGCGCGCCGCGAAGACCGTGACCGGCACCGGCAGCGTGCCCACCGTCGACGACGGCACCGCCGGCGCGACCGGCCCCGCCACCCCCGAGACCCCGGAGGACGCCCCGTGATGTCGCCCGACAGCCTTCCCTCGCCGAGCTTCTACGAGCAGGTCGGCGGCCACGAGACGTTCGCGAGGCTCGTGCACGAGTTCTATCGCGGCGTCGCCGACGACCCGGTGCTCCGCCCGATGTACCCGGAGCAGGACCTCGGCCCCGCGGAGGAGCGACTGCTGATGTTCCTGGAGCAGTACTGGGGCGGGCCGACGACCTACGGCGAGCGCCGCGGCCACCCCCGACTGCGGATGCGGCACCTGCCGTTCACGGTGAACCCCGACGCGCGCGACCGCTGGCTCGCCCACATGCGCGCGGCGGTCGACACGCTCGACCTGCCGCCCGTGCTCGAGACCACGCTGTGGGACTATCTCCAGCGAGCCGCCTTCGCGATGGTGAACACCTTCGAGGACTGACCGTCGCGGGCCGCTCACCCGCCCCAGCGCCGCCCCAGACGAAGGAGTCCCCGTGGCCGACCCGACCACTCCCCCCGCCCGCGCCCGCACCGAACTCGACGCCGTGATCGTGGGCGGCGGGCTCTCCGGACTGGTCGCGGCATCCGAGCTCGTCGACGCCGGCCGGCGCGTCGCCATCGTCGACCAGGAGCCCGAGGCGAGCCTCGGCGGGCAGGCGTGGTGGTCGTTCGGGGGGCTGTTCCTCGTCGACTCGCCCGAACAGCGCCGGCTCGGCGTGCACGACTCGCTCGAGCTCGCGCGGCAGGACTGGCTCGGCTCGGCGGGCTTCGATCGCGACGAGGACGAGTGGGGCCGCCGCTGGGCCGAGGCGTACCTCGAGTTCGCGGCCGGCGAGAAGCGCGAGTGGCTCCGCGGCAAGGGCCTGAAGTTCTTCCCCGTCGTGGGGTGGGCCGAGCGAGGGCACGGCATGGCCATCGGGCACGGCAACTCCGTGCCGCGGTTCCACATCACCTGGGGCACCGGCCCCGGCGTGCTCGAGCCCTTCATCGCGCGCGTGCGCGCCGGCGAGGCGGCCGGACTCGTCGACCTCCGCTTCCGGCACCGCGTCGACGAGCTCATCGTCGAGGGGGGCGCGGTCGTCGGCGTCCGCGGCGCGCGTCTCGCCCCGGACGACGCGGAGCGCGGCGTCGCGTCCAACCGGGACGTCGTCGGCGAGTTCGAGCTGCGCGCGCCGGCCGTCGTGGTCGCCTCCGGCGGGATCGGCGGCAACCACGACCTCGTCCGGGAGGCGTGGCCCGAGCGGCACGGCAGCCCGCCCGCGGAGATGCTCTCGGGGGTGCCCGCGCACGTCGACGGGCGCATGCTCGGCATCGCCGAGGCGTCCGGTGCGCGCCTCGTCAACGGCGATCGCATGTGGCACTACACCGAGGGCATCACCAACTGGGACCCGGTGTGGCCCTCGCACGGCATCCGGATCCTCCCCGGCCCGTCGTCGCTGTGGTTCGACGCGACAGGGAAGCGACTGCCGGCGCCCCTCTTCCCGGGATTCGACACGCTCGGCACGTTCGAGCACCTCATGCGGACCGGCCACGACCACTCCTGGTTCGTGCTCACCCAGCGGATCATCGAGAAGGAGTTCGCGCTCTCGGGCAGCGAGCAGAACCCCGACCTGACGAACAAGGACCTGCGCCTCCTCGCCGAACGCCTCGGCTCAGGGGCGCCGGGCCCGGTGGAGGCGTTCAAGCAGCACGGCGTGGACTTCGTGGTCGCCGACACCCTCCCCGAGCTGCTCGACGGCATGCGCCGGCTCTCCCCCGACGGCATCCTCGACGCCGACAACGTCGAGCGCGAGGTCGTGGCCCGCGACCGCGAGGTCGACCACGAGTTCTCGAAGGATCTCCAGCTCACGGCGGTGCGCGGCGCGCGGAACTACCGGGGCGACAAGCTCATCCGGGTCGCGCCCCCGCACCGCATGCTCGACCCCAAGGCGGGCCCGCTCATCGCGGTGAAGCTGCACATCCTCACCCGGAAGAGCCTCGGCGGCATCCAGACGGACCTCGACTCGCGGGCCCTCGGCGCCGACGGCGCGCCCGTGCCCGGCCTGTACGCCGTCGGCGAGGCGGCCGGGTTCGGCGGCGGCGGCGTGCACGGCTACCGCGCGCTGGAGGGCACGTTCCTGGGCGGCTGCCTGTTCACGGGGCGCGCCGCGGGGCGCGCGATCGCGGCCGGCTAGCCCGTCCGGACCGGCGGATGCCGCGGGCTACGCCTTGAGCGACCAGGCCTTCCGTCGCACGAGCACGTGCCCGCGCCGCGAGCTCAGCCGCGTCCACGGCCCGGTCTCGAAGACGGCGGTCGGGTCGTCCCCGAGGAAGCCGAGGCTGAAGGCGGCGAACGCCGCGCCCGCCGGCACGTACTCGAGTCCCTCGATGCCGCGACCCCAGACCTCGGACCGCACGCGCTGCACGAGCTGCTCGCCGGTGCCCTCGGGGATCGTCTCCGCCACCTCGTCGATGCCGGCACGTGCCGCGCGCTCGAGCGTCGCGGCATCCGTCTCGCCGAGGGGCCGCCAGCCGCCGCGCGGCGGCGAGATGCCCGCCCAGGTCACCGTGTTCACCTCGGGCGGACGGGTCATCGTGACGGGGCGCGACTCGTCGTCCTCGCCGAGCTCGCCGCGCGCCCGCACGATCCGGTCGACGACCGAGCGCATCGGCACGACGACGTCGAAGTCGTCGGTCTCGAAGAGCTGGAACGTGCGCAGGCCCAGCACCGTGGGACTCTCGTCGAGGATGCCGCGCGGATACAGGATCGCCGTGTACACGGCGAGGATGCCGTTCGCGGCGACGAGGCGCACCGAACCGTCCTCGACGCGCGCCGCGCGCTGGAGGTACGTGTGCAGGTCGCCGAGCGACAGGCTGTCGGCGAGCGTGAATTGCTGGACCATGGCCTGTCTAGACTACCGAGGGAGCGCCGCGGCCCCGCTCGCCGCGCGCCCGCCGGCGGGCGGCGGGAACGCGGACACCATCCGGACGGAGGAACGATGAGCGGTTCGATCGACGGCCTGCTGAGCACCCTGCAGCTCACCGACACGGGCGCACGCACGACGGAGGACATCTTCACGGGTCCCTCGCAGTGGATGCCGCTCGGGCGCGTGTTCGGCGGCCAGGTGCTGGCGCAGTCCATCGTCGCGGCGACGAACACCGTCCCCGACGACCGCCCGATCCACTCCATCCACGGCTACTTCCTGCGCCCGGGCGATGTGCAGCACCCGATCACGTTCTCGGTCGACCGCATCCACGACGGCCGGTCGTTCTCGACCCGGCGCACGCAGGCGTTCCAGCACGGCGAGCCGATCCTCTCCCTCATCGCCTCCTTCCAGACCGAGGACTCCGGCCTGGAGCACCAGCTCGAGATGCCCGACGACCTGCCCGACCCGGAGTCCCTGCCGTCGACGGCCGACGTGCTCGGCCACCTCGAGCACGACGTCGCCCGGTACTGGTCGAGCGAGCGCGCGTTCGACGTGCGGCACATCCCGTCGCCCGTCTACCTGAGCGTCGAGGGCGAGCGCACGCCGCGGCAGGCGGTCTGGATGAAGGCGTACGGGCGGCTGCCCGACGACCCGCGCCAGCACCGGGCGGCCCTGGCGTACGCGAGCGACTACTCGATCCTCGAGCCCGTCCTGCGCGCGCACGGCGTGGCGTGGGCGACGCCGGGCCTCAAGGTCGCGAGCCTCGACCACGCGATGTGGTGGCACCGCGACGCGCGGGTCGACGAGTGGCTGCTCTTCACGATGGACTCGCCGTCGGCCAGCGGCGGCCGCGGGCTCTCGCTCGGTCGCATCTACACGCGCGACGGCGTGCTCGTCGCGAGCGTGGCGCAGGAGGGCATGGTTCGTGCCCCCGCGGCCGGCTGACACGTCGGGTTCCTGAGCGATCGCGGCGAATGCGGCGCTCGACGCCCGAGGTGCCGCAGAATGGCACCACGCCGCGCCCCGGCGGCCCGAGGAGGAGGCAGCACATGGACGACGCCCGTGAACTCTCGCGCCGGACGGCGCTCGTGCTCGGCGGCGGGGGCGTCGCCGTGAGCGCGCTCACCCTCGCGGGGTGCGCGCCGTCCTCGGGCTCTGCCGGCTCCACCGGCTCCACCGGCGATTCGGGCGCCGGCTCCGACGGGTCGACCGGGTCGGACTCGGGCGGCGGCACGACGGACGCCGCGGGCGAGGAGGTCGCGGCGCTGTCCGACATCCCCGTCGGCGGCAGCATCGGCGCGACCATCGGCGGCGCACCGGTCCTGCTGTCGCAGCCCACCGAGGGCGACGTCGTCGCGTTCAGCGCGATCTGCACGCACCAGGGCTGCCAGGTCGGCGTGGAGGGCGGCGCGTTCGTGTGCCCGTGCCACGGCTCGGTCTTCGACGCCGCGACCGGCGCCGTCGAGCAGGGACCGGCGCTCGACCCGCTCCCATCGGTCGCGGTCATGGTCGACGGCGACCGCGTGATCGCCGGATGAGCGATCTCCTCGGATTCCAGGTCGCCGGGCTGCCGCTGCACATCCTCGTCGTCCACGCCGTCGTCGTGGGCGTCCCGCTCGTCGCGGTGGCGCTCGTGGTCATCGCCGCCTGGCCCGCCGCACGCCGCGTGCTGTGGCTTCCGACCCTGATCGGCGCCGTCGTCGTGCTCGGGCTCACGCTGCTCGCGGTCGAGGCCGGCGAGTGGCTGCAGGCCCGGGTCCGGGAGACGCCGCTCATCGAGGCGCATACCGAGCAGGGCGAGGATGTGACCCCGTGGGTCGTCGCACTGGTCGCGGTCTCCGCCGTCGTCGGCGTGCTCGCGATCCTCGAGCGGTCACGACGCCGTGCGGCGGCCGACCCGGACGTTCTCGAGCGCGCGGATGGCGCGGCGCGGTCCGAGACCACGCCGGCGCCGCCGCGCTCCGCCGCGACGATGGCCCTCGCGATCGTCGCGATCGTCGCCTCGGCGGTGGTCGGCGTCGGCGCGGTGTGGACGACCGTCCGCGTCGGCGAGGCCGGCAGCCGGGCGGTCTGGGAGGGCTCGTTCAGCGAGCAGCCGCTCGAGGACCGCTGACGCGCCCGGCCGACGTGCGTCGACCGCGGCTCGGCCTGCGCCGGTGCGGCTGCGCCGCTCAGCTGCGCCGGAACGCGATGGGCTCGCCGAGGAACGGCTCCCAGGCGGCGCGCTCCGCGTCGGTGATGCGCCGCGGACGCTCGCTGGCCGCGTCGACCAGCACGATGGTCGTGGCCGCGCGCGTGTACAGCGTCCGCGGTTCGGCCCCGACCGGGGAGAACACCTCGTAGCAGACCTCGAGGCTCGCGCCGCCCATCCGACCGATCCACAGCTCGACGTCGAGCGGCAGCCGCTGGTACGGGATCGGGGCGAGGTACTCGACCTCTTGCCGGGCGATGAGCGTGAGCGTGGCGGACCCCGGGGTGGCGTCGATCACGGCGGTGGATGCGCCGACGGCGTGCTCCGCCGTGCCCCTGTCGTCGACCCAGAACGCCTGGATGCGAGCCTCCTCGAGGAGGCTCAGCATCCTGGCGTTGTTCACGTGCCCGTAGGCGTCGAGGTCGCTCCACCGGAGCGGCGTCGGCACGTGGAGCCGCATCGTCAGTCCCTCGTGAGCTTGCGGTAGGTGGAGCGGTGGGGCTTGGCGGCCTCCGGGCCGAGCCGCTCGACCTTGTTGGCCTCGTACGCCTCGAAGTTGCCCTCGAACCAGTACCAGTCCGCGGGGCTCTCGTCGGTGCCCTCGTAGGCGAGGATGTGCGTGGCGATGCGGTCGAGGAACCACCGGTCGTGCGTGATTACCACGGCGCAGCCGGGGAACTCGAGCAGCGCGTTCTCGAGGCTCGACAGCGTCTCGACGTCGAGGTCGTTGGTGGGCTCGTCGAGCAGCAGCAGGTTGCCGCCCTGCTTGAGCGTCAGGGCGAGGTTCAGCCGGTTGCGCTCACCGCCCGAGAGCACGCCGGCCCGCTTCTGCTGGTCCGGACCCTTGAAGCCGAACGTGGAGACGTAGGCGCGACTGGGCACCTCGGTCTTGCCGACCTGGATGTAGTCGAGCCCGTCGGAGACGACCTCCCACAGGGTCTTGTTCGGGTCGATGCCCGTGCGCGACTGGTCGACGTACGAGATCTTGACCGTCTCGCCGATCTTCAGGTCGCCGCCGTCGAGCGGCTCGAAGCCGACGATGGACTTGAACAGCGTGGTCTTGCCGACGCCGTTCGGGCCGATGATGCCGACGATGCCGTTGCGCGGGAGCGTGAAGCTCAGGCCGTCGATGAGCACGCGGTCGCCGAAGCCCTTCTCGAGCTTCTTGGCCTCGAGCACGACGTCGCCGAGGCGGGGACCCGCCGGGATCTGGATCTCCTCGAAGTCGAGCTTGCGCGTGCGCTCGGCCTCGGCCGCCATCTCCTCGTAGCGCGCGAGGCGGGCCTTGGACTTCGCCTGACGCCCCTTGGCGTTGGATCGCACCCAGTCGAGCTCCTCCTTGAGGCGCTTCTGGAGCTTCGCGTCCTTCTTGCCCTGGACCTGGAGGCGCTCTGCCTTCTTCTCGAGGTAGGTCGAGTAGTTGCCCTCGTAGGGGTAGAGGCGACCGCGGTCGACCTCGCAGATCCACTCGGCGACGTGGTCGAGGAAGTACCGGTCGTGGGTGACGGCGAGCACCGCGCCGGCGTACTTGGCCAGGTGCTGCTCGAGCCAGAGGACGCTCTCGGCGTCGAGGTGGTTCGTGGGCTCGTCGAGGAGCAGCAGGTCGGGCTTCTGGAGGAGCAGCTTGCACAGCGCGACGCGGCGCTTCTCACCGCCCGAGAGGACCGACACCGGCGTGTCGCTCGGCGGGCAGCGCAGTGCGTCCATCGCCTGCTCGAGCTGCGAGTCGAGGTCCCACGCGTCGGCCGCGTCGATCTCCTCCTGCAGCGTGCCCATCTCGGCGAGGAGCGTGTCGAAGTCGGCGTCGGGGTCCGCCATCGCGGCGGAGATCTCGTTGAACCGGTCGATCTTCGCCTTGATCGGACCGACGCCCTCCTGCACGTTCTCGAGCACGGTCTTCGTCTCGTCGAGCTCGGGCTCCTGCATGAGGATGCCGACGGAGTAGCCGGGCGTGAGCCTCGCCTCGCCGTTCGACGGCTGGTCGAGTCCGGCCATGATCTTGAGGATCGTCGACTTTCCGGCGCCGTTCGGGCCGACGACGCCGATCTTCGCCCCGGGGAGGAACGCCATCGTCACGTCGTCGAGGATCACCTTGTCACCGACCGCCTTGCGGGCGCGGACCATCGAGTAAATGTAGTCAGCCACTGAGTTCCTCACGTCGGGAGTGCGCGGTTCAGCCCTCCAGCCTAGCGGGCCGCCGCGGGTCCGTCCGCCCGGCCGGTGCCGGTCGTCGAAGCTCGATCCGGTCCGGGTGCTACGGCTCGATCGGGACCGTGGCGCCGACGAGGCATCCGCCGGTGCCGAGGACGGGGGCGATGAGGCTGCGGTACCCGTCGGACTTCGCACCGAACTGGCCGATCAGGCAGGTGTCGCCGATGCGCACGGCGAACTGGATCGAGTCGGCGGGCTCTCCGAGCGTCGTGGTGTCGGACCCGACCTGCATGGCCGACGGGGCGAACCCCGCCGCGGCGAGCGCGGCCACGAAGTCGGCTCCGACCGGCGCGTCGTCGGCGGCGACGACCGCGAGGTTCGCCTCGTCGAACGTCGCGAGCGCCGCGGCGGCATCCGCCGCGGCCACGACCTCGTCCGCGTCCGCGCCCACGACCTCGTCCGCGTCCGCGTCCGCGGAGGGTGGGACGGTCGCCGGCGCGCTCTCCCCCGCCGTGACGGCCGGTCCGTCGGCGGCGGGACCCGCGGCCGACGTGCACGCCGTGAGCGCGACGGCCGCGGCCAGTACCACTGCCGCCATCGCCACGGCGGACCGCGCTCGGCCGCGGCGACGCCGTTCGGCGGTCGGCTCGCGATGGGTCCCCACGATGGCCGAGTCTACGGCGGAGCCGCACCGCGGCATCGCCGGTCGCGCTCACGGGCGAGCCTCAGGCGAGCACGCCGTCGGGCTCCAGCTCGTCGGATGCCACGGCGGCCGCGACCTCCGCTGGGTTCGCGGCCTCCTCGGGCCACCCGCTCGTCGTCCAGGTCGCGTCCGCCTCCGCGGCATCGAGGTCGGGCGAGGCCGTCACGGACGCCTCCGCCTCGCGTTCGACGCCGGCGCCCTCGCCGGCCGGATCGACGGCCCGCGCTCCGACGGTCTTGGTGTACACGGCGACGCCCCACGAGAGGTCGTGGCCGATCGAGTCGGCGTCGATTTCGATCGCCGTGCCCGAACGCTCGCCCGTCTCCCAGGCCCGCACGCGGAGACGCCCGTGCACCACCACGCGCTCGCCCTTGCGGAGCGAGCGCGCCGTGTTGAGCGCGAGCTGCCGGAACGAGGCGACGGTGAACCAGTTGGTGTCGCCGTCGGCCCACTTGCCGGTCTCCCGGTCGAAGTAGCGGCGGGTCGACGCCAGCCGGAAGTTGGTGATCGGCAGGCCCGTCGCGGTGACGGTGTGCCGCGGGTCACTGCCGACGACGCCGACGACGGTCACGAGATCGGTCATGGGATGGCTCCTCTGGGTTCGGCGCCGCCGCGGATCGGCGGCTCGCGGCATCCGGAGCCCTCGTGCCGGGACGACTCCGGATGCCGCTGCCACGAGCGTGCCGCCGCAGGCATGGACGCGTGCGGGCCCGGCGTGCATGCGGGGACGGTCGGAGGCCGAACGGAGGTGGTGAGGACGGGTCAGGCGACGATGTAGTCCGCGTAGGAGCGGCGGATCTTGTTCACCTTCGGCAGCGCGACGGCGAGGCAGTAGCCCTGCCCCGGGTTCTTCGCGAAGAAGTCCTGGTGGTACTCCTCGGCGCGGAAGAACTCCCCGAGCGGCTCGATCGTGGTGACGACGTCGCCCGGCCACCAGTCCGCGGCCCGGGCGCGCGCGGCCTCGAACAGCTCGCGCTGCCCCCCACCGGCGAAGAACATCGCCGATCGGTACTGCGTGCCGACGTCGGCGCCCTGCCGGTTCAGCTGGGTCGGATCGTGCAGCGTGAAGAAGACGTCGAGGATCACCTCGCGCGGGATCACATCGGGATCGAAGTCGACCCGGACCGCCTCGGCGTGCCCGGTCGCCCCGGTGCAGACGAGCTCGTACGACGGGTTCGGGGTCGCACCGCCCGTGTAGCCGGAGACGACGTCGTGCACGCCGCGCAGTGTCCGGTAGACGGCGTCCAGGCACCAGAAGCAGCCGCCGGCGAGAACGAAGCTTTCCATCACGGCCATAGGCTACCCGCATGACCTTCGCCGCCTCCCCGGACCGTTACGACCAGATGCCCTACCACCGGATCGGGCGGAGCGGACTGAAGCTCCCCGCCCTCTCGCTCGGGCTCCGGCACAACTTCGGGCACGACCGGCCGCTCGACACGCAGCGCGCCATCGTCCGGCGCGCCTTCGACCTCGGCATCACGCACTTCGACCTCGCGAACAACTACGGCCCGCCGGCGGGCAGCGCCGAGGAGAACTTCGGTCGACTGCTCGCGACGGACCTGGGGCCGTACCGCGACGAGCTCATCGTCTCGTCGAAGGCGGGCTACTTCATGTGGGACGGCCCGTACGGCGAGTGGGGCTCGCGCAAGAACCTGCTCGCGTCGCTCGACCAGAGCCTCGGGCGCCTCGGCCTGGACTACGTCGACGTCTTCTACTCGCACCGGCCCGACCCCGAGACGCCGATCGAGGAGACGATGGGGGCGCTCGCGCACGCGGTCCGCCAGGGGAAGGCGCTCTACGCGGGGGTGTCGAACTACTCGCCCGAGCAGACGATCGCGGCCGCCGAGGCGCTCGCCGCCGAGGGCGTGCCGCTGACCATCCACCAGCCCCGGTACTCGATGTTCGACCGTCACATCGAGGACGGCCTGTTCCCCGCCCTCGACGAGGTCGGCGCCTCGGCCATCGTGTTCTCGCCGCTCGCGCAGGGCCTGCTCACCGACCGCTACCTGTCGGGCGACGTGCCCGCGGGTTCGCGCGCGGCGACGAGTCACTTCCTCCCGGCCGAGCGGATCAGCGAGGACTACCTCGATCGCGCCCGCGCCCTGAACGCGATCGCCGCCGACCGCGGCCAGTCGCTCGCGCAGCTCGCGCTCTCGTGGGTGCTGCGCGTCCCGCAGGTGGCGAGCGCCCTCATCGGCGCCTCGAGCGTCGGCCAGCTCGAGCAGAACGTGGCGGCGCTCGACGCGGCGCCGCTGACAGCCGACGAGATCGCGGCGATCGAACCGTACGCCGCGCACGGCACCGCCCTCGGCTGAGCGGATGCCGCGGCCCCGCGGCATCCGACGGATCGGCGTCCTCGCCCGCCGACCGGGGCGTGGCGCGCCGACCCGGCTGCGTCCGGCCGGGTGCCCGCGGCGCTAACCTGCGCACATGCAGTGGTGGAATGACTTCGTCGACTGGCTCTTCTCGGACGACACCCGCCCGGTGCTGTTCACGGCCGGAGTGGTGTTCGTCTCCGTCCTCGTGGCCGGGCTGCTCTCGGCGTGGATCGCGCGCGGCGCGGTCCGCGGGCTGATCCGGCAGCGCGACCGCGAACTGCGGCGCGCGGCGATCGCGACGCTCATCGACGCCGCGACCGAGGCATCGGTGTGGAACTCGCTGACGCCCCAGGAGCAGGTGCTCGCCGATCGCGCCGTCGGCCAGGCCGACATCCAGGTCCGACTCCTGCCGGTGCGCGGTGCGGACGTCGCCGCGGACTGGGCCGCGCACCAGCTGCACGAGCTCAAGCGCGCGTCCGCGACCTTCGGCTACCAGCTCGATCCGGCGGTGGTCGAGTTCCGCGACCGCATGCTGGAGTGGCAGCGGCATCCGTCTCGGACCCGGCGCGACTTCCGGAACGACCTCGACCGGTGGCGCACGACGCGGGACGAGCCGGAGCAGGCGCTCGCGACCGACCAGGACACCTGGGTCGCCGAGCAGCACCACGAGCGCTACACGCCGACGCCGCTCGTGGAGGATCAGTCGACGCAGCCGGTCGCGGTCGCCGCACCCGCGGTCGCCGCTCCCTCCGACGAGGTCACGACCGACGACGAGCTGGCCGACGCCGACACCGACCGTCGCCCCGTCGCGCAGCGCGACTGAGTCGCCGGTCGCGGGCCACCGGGCCGCCTCGGTCCCCGGGTCGCGTCAGTCGCGCCACCACGCGTCGAACATCGTGACCGGCTCGGCGCGCTTGTGCCGCGTCTGCAGGAACCGCGCCTCGATCCGCTCCGCGATGCCGGCGTCGACGTCGCGGCCCTCGAGGAAGTCGTCGATGTCGCGGTAGGTCAGACCGAGGTTCGCCTCGTCGGCCTGCCCGGGGTCGTGGTCGAGGAGGTCGGCGGTCGGCGTCTTGAGGTAGAGGCGCTCGGGGGCGCCGAGGTGCTCGAGGAGCGCGCGGCCCTGCCGCTTGGTCAGCCCGGACAGCGGGAGGAGGTCGGCGCCGCCGTCGCCGTACTTGGTGAAGAACCCGGTCACGGCCTCGGCCGCGTGGTCGGTGCCGACGACGAGCAGGCCCTCGTCGCCCGCGAGCGCGTACTGCGCGACCATACGCATCCGCGCCTTGACGTTGCCCTTCGCGAAGTCGCTGATCGGCACGCCGACCGCGCTCTCGAACTCGGCCGCGAGCCCGTCCACTGCACGCTTGATGTTGAACTCGACGGAGGCCATGGGTCGGATGAAGCCGAGCGCGATGTCGGCGTCGTCGGCGTCGTGCTGGACCGCGTACGGCAGGCGCACGGCGACGAAGCGCACCGGCTGCCCCTCGGCGACGAGCTCCTCGACCGCGAGCTGGCAGAGCCGGCCGGCGAGGCTGGAGTCCTGACCGCCGCTGATGCCGAGCACGAGCCCGCGCGCCCCGGACGCGGCGAGGTAGTCCTTCAGGAAGTCCACGCGCCGACGGACCTGCTCGGCGGGGTCGATGGTCGGCTCGACGTTGAGTTCTTCGATGATCCTGGCCTGGAGGTCGCGCATGCCACGACGATACGGCACACGTGTGTCGGGCGGATGACGCATCCGACGCTCCACGGCGCGGGCGCGCTCGTCGGTTAGCATGCCCACGTACGAAGGGGGCTCCGCGTGCAGGTCGACGTCGCCACACTGGTGCTGATCCCGACGATCGCGGCGCTCGCGCCGCTGCTCACCCGCGCCGCCGGGCGGTGGATCGCGGTCCCCGTCGTGATCTTCGAGATCCTGCTCGGGATCGTCCTCGGCCCGTCGGTGCTCGGTTGGATCCGGACCGACGACTTCATCGAGCTGCTCTCCGACTTCGGCCTGGCGATGCTGTTCTTCCTCGCGGGACAGGAGATCGACTTCGTCGCGATCCGCGGCCGACCGCTGTGGCGGGCGACGATCGGCTGGGCCGTCTCGATCGTGCTGGGCCTCGCCATCGGCTGGATCGTCGACCCGGACGCCGGCGCGGTGTTCATCGGGATCGCACTGACCTCGACCGCGCTCGGCGCGCTCCTGCCGATCCTCCGCGACGCCGGGCAGCTGCGCACGCCGTTCGGCATCGCGGTGCTCGCAATCGGCGCCGCGGGCGAGTTCCTGCCCCTCATCGCGATCTCCCTGTTCCTCTCCGGGCGCTCCCCCGTGCACGAGGCGGTCGTGCTCGTCGGCTTCGCGGTCATCACGGGCGTCGCGATCTGGCGGGCGTCCCGGGGCGACGGGCGACGCCTTCACGGCATCATCCGCTCGACGCTGCACACGAGCGGGCAGTTCGCGATCCGGCTCGTGATCCTCGTGCTGCTCGCGCTGGTCGGACTCTCGATCGTCCTCGACCTCGACATGCTGCTCGGTGCCTTCGCCGCAGGCGTGATCTCGCGGCTGCTGCTCGAGGGGGCACCCGAGGAGGACCGGCGGACCATCGAGTGGAAGCTCGACGGCATCGGATTCGGGCTCTTCGTGCCGCTGTTCTTCATCTACACCGGCGTGACGTTCGACCTGGACTCGCTCGTGTCGGACCCGGTGACGCTCGCGCTGCTGCCGCTGTTCACGCTGCTGCTCGTCGTCGTGCGCGGCATCCCGTCGGCGTTCCTCGTCCCACGCGGGACGACCGCCCGCAAGCGCACCGCGACCGGCCTGATGGCGGCCACCGGCCTGCCCATCATCGTGGCGGTCACGACCATCGGCGTGGAGGCCGGCGACATGGACTCGGGCACGGCCTCGGCGCTCGTGGGCGCCGGGCTGCTCTCACTGCTGGTGTTCCCGCTCGTCGCGCTCGCGATCGAGCGCGGCGACGCTCGGCGCCCTCGGCAGGAATCGAACCTGCGACCAAGAGATTAGAAGGCTCCTGCTCTATCCGCTGAGCTACGAGGGCCGATCGGTTCCACGATACCGCAGCGCCCCTCCGCGCTCGCGGAGCGGGCACGGCGTCCGGGGTCGGCGCCCGGACGTGTCGGCGCGCGCGGCTAGACTCACCGCATGGCATCCTCGAGCGACCGACTCGTCTGGATCGACTGCGAGATGACCGGACTCGACCTCGAGGTCGACGAGCTGGTCGAGATCGCGGTCGTGATCACCGATTACGATCTCGAGCCGGTGGACGCCGGGCTCGACATCGTCATCAAGCCCGACGCGAGCGCGCTCGAGTCCATGGGGGACTTCGTGCGCGCCATGCACACGCAGTCGGGCCTCATCGAGGAGATCCCGAACGGCGTGTCGGTCGCCGACGCCGAGTACCAAGTGCTCGAGTACGTGCTGAAGCACGTGCCGGAGGAGCAGCGGGCGCCGCTCGCGGGCAATTCCATCGGCACCGACCGTGCGTTCATCTCCCGCTTCATGCCGCGGCTCGACGCCCACCTGCACTACCGCAACGTCGACGTCTCGTCGATCAAGGAGCTGTCCAAGCGATGGTTCCCGCGCGCGTACTTCAACGCACCGGCGAAGGACGGCGGGCACCGGGCGCTCGCCGACATCCTCGAGTCCATCCGCGAGCTGCAGTACTACCGCCGCGCGGTGTTCGTCGCCGACCCCGGCCCCACGAGCCAGGAACTGCAGGCGATCGCCTCCGACGTCGTCGCGTCGGCCGCCGACGTGTCATCGGGCACCTCGAACGTGGTGTAATCTCGTAGGGTTGCCACTCGCGAGAGCGCGTGGCGCATGGTGGGTATAGCTCAGTCGGTAGAGCGCCTGGTTGTGGTCCAGGAGGTCGCGGGTTCAAGCCCCGTTACTCACCCCAATCAGCCTCCCGATCGGAGCCGCCGTGGAACTCGACGCCGAGGCCTTCGAACAGCTCGTGGTCGACGAACTCGACGAGCTGCCCGACGACATGGTCGAGGGCCTCGAGAACATCGTGTTCGTCGTCGAGGACCGACCGGAGGACGGCTCACTCGACCTGCTCGGGCTCTACGAGGGCGTGTCCCTGACCGAGCGGGACCGGTACGGGTTCGGCGAGATGCCGGACCGGATCATCCTGTACCGCGAGCCGCTGCTGGCCGTCGCCGAGACCGAGGACGAGCTGCGCGACGAGATCCACGTGACCCTCGTGCACGAGATCGCCCACTTCTACGGCATCGACGACGACCGGCTGCACGAGCTGGGCTGGGCGTGACGATGGCCGCGCTAGCCTGTTCGGCATGAGTCCCTCCCCCGGACGCGTCGTCGGCATCGCCGTCGGCGCGCTCGCCATCCTCGGCATCGGCGTCTACGGCCCGGCGATGCTGCTCGGCCCGCTCCCCGACGTCACCGTCGACGCCGACCCCGCCCAGGCCGCGGCACCCGCGTCGGTCGCCGTCGCCCTGCCGGCGGACGACGCCTCGGCCGTCGCCCTGCTCGCCGAGGACGGCTCGGCCGTGACGGTGGCGTCGTCCGCCGACGACGAAGCCGTGCCGATCGGCGGTGCCGCGAAGCTCGTGACGGTGCTCACCGTCCTCGACGCCCTGCCGCTCGCCTCGGGTGAGGACGGACCGGCGATCCGGATCGGTCCGGAGGACTACACGGACTACCTGCGCTACTCCGGCGAGGGCTCCCGCGCCCTGCAGGTCTCCCCCGGTGACTCGTGGACCCAGCGCGACGTCGTGCGCGCGGTGCTCATGTCCTCGAGCAACAACCACGCCGACACGCTCGCGCGCTGGGCGTTCGGCAGCGTCGACGCCTACGTCGACCGCGCGAACGCGTGGCTCGAGGAGCAGGGCTTCACGGCGACGCGGGTGGCGGACACGACCGGCCTGTCCGGCGAGGATGTCGGCACGGCGACCGAGCTCACGCGCCTGGCCGCGCTCGTCCTCGATGATCCCGAGCTCTCGGCGATGCTCGACGGCCGCTCCGGCTCGTCGACGCCCACCGACGACCGATCGGTCCCCGACGTCATCGCGCACCTCGACGGCGACGGCGTCCGCGCACTGAGCCGCAGCTACACGGACCAGGCGGCGATCACGTTCGTCTGGACCTCGGTCATCGGGTCCGGCGACGACGAGCAGCGGATGATCGGTGCGATGACGGGCGTCGACGACTACGAGACCCTCGACCCGGCGGTGCTGGCCGCGGTCGAGGGCATGGCCGCGGCATCCGCCCCGATCGAGGTCATCGAGGCCGGCGCACCCTACGGCGACGTGCATTCGGCGTGGGGGGACCACGCGCGGCTGGTCGCCGCCGCCGGGCGCACGGATGCCGCGTACGGCGCGGTCGCCGACGACGCGGTCATCGACGTGGATCCGTTCACCACGGCCCCGGCGGGCCGTCCGGTCGGCACGGTCACCGTGCGCATCGGCGACCGCGAGGTCAGTTCGGCGCTCGAGCTCGATGCGCCGATCGAGGATCCCGGTCCGATCTGGCGGCTCACCCACCCGGGCGAGCTGATCGGTGCCTTCCTCGACGACGAGGCCTGATCGATCCTCGACCGGGCGCGGGCCGTCGTGCGCTCAGTCGTTCTCCTCGTCGGACTCCACCGGGTCGGAATCCCCCGCGTCGAACCGGAACTTCACCCGGACCTGCCCGTTGACCTCGCGCTGCTCGACGGCGTCGTACCAGAACAGCGACTCGAGGCCGTCGACGGCGGCGACCATGCCGACGCGCTGCTCCGGCTCACCGTGCACGAGGGAGCGCTGCTCGAAGTCGCCCTCGAGCGGACCGTCGATGAACTCCGCCACATACGTCGTCGCATCTGTCATGAGCCGAGCGTAGTCCCGGACGGCGGCGCCGGACACCCACCGCGCGGATCAACGGCCGAGCCGCACCCGGATCGCCGGCACTCGGGCGGCCCCCGACTGCCCGCGGTAGCGGCGCCAGTCGGCCTCCCAGGCGTCCCAGTGCGGGTCGAAGGCGCCCGCGTCGCGCACGAGCGCCCGCTCACGGCGGGTGGCGAGCGGCGCGTCCAGCCACACGCGGATCGCGTCCGGCCGTGCGCGTCCGGCGAGGAAGGCGCCGCATCCCTCGAGCACGAGTGCGGTGCCCGGCCGCAGCCTGCGGGTCGTCCCCCACCGGTCCTCGAACCAGTCCCACTGCTCGAACCCGCCGACGCGGCCCGCGGCGAGCGGCTCGAGCAGGCGCGGCCCGAGGTCGCTCGCGCCGCGCCGGAGGCCGTGCCATCCTGGGATCGCCTCGTCGACGCGGACGACTCGCGGCCGTCCGCCGGGCCAGTCGGCGACGAGCGACGCCGCGAACGTGCTCTTGCCCGCCCCGCTCGGCCCGTCGACGAGGACGAGCGGATGCCGCCGGGCGCAGGCCGCACGCCGGACGAGCGCGATCGCCGGCCGGAGCGCCAGCTCGGCGCCGCAGCTCACGCCCACACCGGGTGGAACGTGCCCGCCCAGAGCGCCCCGGCGATCGAGATCGCGGCGACGGCGGCCGCGAGGAGGACCAGGAGCGCGTCGGCCGATCCGACCTGCGAGGGCCTCGCCCACGTGCGCTCCGTCTCGGCGCCGAATCCGCGCGCCTCCATGGCGGTCGCGAGCTTCGAACCGCGCCGGATCGCGAGGACGAGCAGCGCGAAGGCCATCGTGGCGGCACGGCGCACGGCGCCGTGGTCGCCGATCCCCCGTGCGCGGCGCGACAGGGACATCGCACGCCAGTCCTCGACGAACAGGCCGACGAGCCGGGTCGCCGCGAGGGCGCCGAGCACGAACCTCGCGGGCAGGCGCCAGACCTGTGCGAGTCCGTCGGCGAGGTCGGTCGGGTCGACGCGGAGGAACAGGAGCGCCGCCGGCAACCCGATGGCGAGCACGCGCAGCGTGACCGCGAGCGCGAGCTGGATCGATCCGTCCGTGATCCTCGCGAGCCAGAACTCCCAGTACACCGTGCCGGAGGGGCGGCCGTAGAGCAGCATGCTGATGCCGGCGATCGGGGCGGCGATCAGGATCGGCCAGGTCCGCCGCACGAGCAGGCCCGGCGTGACGCCCGCCAGCGAGAAGAGCACGAGCTGGATGCCGAGCGCGATCGCGGCGCTCAGCCAGTCGACCGTGAGCAGCAGCGGCGTGGTCAGGACCATCGCGGCCGCGAGCCGCGTCGCCGGGTTCACCCGGTCGACGAAGCGCAGGGACGGTGCGTGACCGGACTCGGGCAGCTCGACGGCGCTCATCCGCGGCTCCCGCTGCCGACCCGGGCACCGCCGCGGGCGTCGAGCGCGATCCGGTGCCCGCCGAGCGAGTCGATGAAGGCCGCATCGTGCGTCACGGAGAGCAGCGTCGTGCCGTCGTGCACGAGCTCGTGGAGCAGCCGAACGAGTTCGACCCAGCCGAGCCGGTCCTGGCCGAAGGTGGGCTCGTCGAGGATGACGACCCCGGGCCTCGTGGCGAGGACCGACCCCACCGACAGCCGGCGCGCCTCGCCGCCCGACAGCGTGAACGGGTTCGCCGCCGCGAGGTGGTCCAGGCGCAGGCGGTGCAGGACCTCGTCCACGCGCGCGTCCACCTCCCGAGCGGCCAGGCCGAGTGCGCGGGGCGCGACCGCGACCTCGTCACGGACGGTCGCGGCGACGAACTGGTGCTCCGGCTCCTGGAAGACCGTGCCGATGCGGGTGAGCAGTTCGCGCGATCGCCACCGTACCGGCGACTCCCCCAGCCCGAGCGAGATGGTCGGTGCGGCCGCGACGCGGCCGCCGCGCGGCCGGAGGAGTCCGCCGAGCGTGAGTGCGAGCGTCGACTTCCCCGCGCCGTTCGGGCCGGTCAGCACCGTCGAGGCGGCTGCGGGGATCGCGAGGTCGAGCCCCTCGTGGAGCACGCGGCCGCGGGGCCGCCCGATCGCAAGGTCCGTCGTCGACAGCGCAGGCGGTGCGTCGTTCGCGACGACCTCCGCGTCCGGCACCTCGAGCGGCACGTCCGGAACCCAGACGCCGGCGGCGGCCAGTGCCTCCCGGCGGCGATCGAGCACCGCGTCCGGCCGGCCGTCGGCGATGAGCTCGCCGTCGGCGCCGAGGACGACGACGCGATCGACGAGGTCGAGCCAGACGTCGACCCGGTGCTCGACGACGACGAGCGTCGCCCCGGTTCGTTCGAGCACGCGGGCGACGGCGCGCCGGACCTCCGCGACGCCGTCGGGATCGAGGTTCGCGGTGGGCTCGTCGAGGAGCAGCAGGCCGGGCCGCATGGCGATGGCGCCGGCGAGTGCGAGGCGCTGCTTCTGCCCGCCGGACAACCGCGACGTCGGGTGGTCGAGCGGCAGGTCGAGGCCGACGGCGTCGACGGCGGCGCGGACGCGCTCCCAGATCTCCTCGCGCGGCACGCCGAGGTTCTCGCAGCCGAACGCGACGTCGTCGCCCACTCGGGCGAGGATGACCTGCGAGTCGGGGTCCTGCAGGACGAGTCCCGCCCGGCCGCGCGCCTCGGTCGGCGCCCGGCCGTCGACCCGCAGCGTCCCCCGGGACTCGCCCTCGTCGTCGCCGCCGAGCACGCCGGCGAAGGCGTGCAGCAGCGTCGACTTTCCCGAGCCGGACGGGCCGAGCAGGAGGACCCGCTCGCCCGGCTCGATCGCGAGGTCGACGCCCTGCAGCGCCTGGCGCCGGCGGCCGGCGTGCCGCCAGCCCCACCCGGTGGCGTCCACGCGGGCGGGGCGGACGGCGTGCGATGCACGGTCCACGCGTCAGACCCGCCCGGCGACGTCCCGTCCGGCACCGAAGCGGTGCAACGCGCCGGTCGCGGCGAGCGCACGGACCACGAGCCAGCCGAGCAGGCCCGCGAGCACGGCGCCGGAGAGCACCACGGTGCCGAAGTAGAGCGCCAGGAACTCGGCCGACTTCTGCAGGTTGCCCGAGAGGAAGAGCTCCAGCACCCAGGCGGCGGCACCGGCCGCGGCACCGGCCAGCATGGCGGTCACGACGCCGAACCGGCGGTAGCCGGTCGCGAGGAACACGAGCTCGGCGCCGAGGCCCTGCGCGAGGCCGGAGTAGATCGTCTCGATGCCCCACTGGTTGCCGACGAGCGCCGAGACGATCGCGGCGAGCAGCTCGACGTAGAGCGCGGCACCGGGCTTGCGGATGATGAGCCCGCCGAGCACGCCGCCGATGAGCCAGATGCCGACGGCGACGCCGCCGAGCCCGGGCGTCAGGGCGTCGGCCGCGCTGAACCACGCGTAGCCGACGTTGTTCCAGAAGAGGAACACCAGGCCTGTCGCGACGCCGATGACGCTCGCGACGACGATGTCGACGACGCGCCAGCGGCTGCTGCGTGCGACGGCGCGATCGGCGGCCGTTCCGGCCGTGGACTGCTGGTCGGTGGATGTCTCGTGCACTGTCGTGCCCTTTCGTCTCGTGGAAAGCGGCACGGGAAATGAGATGGATGCCCTCCCTGCGCTGGCATGACCCAGATCAGGTTCGACGGTCGAAGGTTGGAGAACCTTCCTCTCAGCCCGGCTCACCGGACTCCCGTGTTCGAGCACGAGTATACGCGCGACGTGAGGGCCGCGCGGCGGCGTTACTTCTTGAGCGCCTTGATGACCAGGCGCAGCGCCTTGCCGGTGACGGCGACCAGCGGGATGGCGACGATCAGCAGCCCGAGCACGTTCGGCTCGAACCGGACGTCGCCGCCGCGGCCGACGTAGGCGCCGAGCGGGACCGACCAGCCGCCGCCCCCACCGCCGGAGCCCTCGTTCTGCTCGTCGTCGGTGCCGGCACCGCCGCCGAAGCCGTACCCGGCGAGGGCGACCGGCACGACCTCGGTGCCGCCGATCTCGACCTTGTCGGCGTAGGAGGTGCGGACGCCGACGCCGGCGACCTTGTCTGCGAGCTCGAGCACGAAATCAGCCATGCCGCCACGCTACCGGCGCGCACCGGATCGCGGGAAGGGCGTTGACGGATGCCGCCGGCCGGGCTCGCGGTCGAGCCCGCGACTCGGCGAACCCGGTCACCAGAACGACCGCGGACCGGACGGCGTCTCCTCGTCGCCGCCGTCGCGGACGGTCGGGGCGGCCGACTCCGCGGCCGGGCGGACGAGCGCGGCGGGTCGCACGGCGCCCCGGCCGAAGCGGCGCACGACCTCGTCGACGGTGCGCTCGGCGTCGCGCCACTCCTCGTCCGGATCCCAGAGCGGCGCGCCGTCGCCGGCCGGGCGGAGGTGCTCGGCGCGCACGCCGATCAGCCGCACCCGGCGCCCGTCGCCGACGAGGTCGGCGAGCGGCACGAGCGCCTCCTCGTAGATGCGTCGGGCCACGTCGGTCGGCTCGGCGAGGGTGCGCGAGCGGGTGACGGTCGTGAAGTCGCCGTAGCGGAGCTTGAGCGTGACGGTGCGCGCCAGCACCCCCGCGCGGCGCAGCCGCACGCCGACGTCGGTGGCGAGCCGCAGCAGCTCCCGCGCGATGTCGGCGTGCTCCACCAGGTCGTGGTGGAACGTCGTCTCGTGGCCGATGCTCTTCTCGACGCGACGCGTCTCGACGTCTCGCGCATCGACGCCGTTCGCGAGACGCGACAGCTGCGCGGCGAGTGCGGGCCCGACGGCGCGAGCGAGCGCGTCGACGGGCATCTCGGCGACGTCGCCGACCGTGCGCAGGCCCAGCTTGAGCAGCGACTGCTCGGTGACGCGGCCAACGCCCCAGAGCGCCGAGACCGGCAGCGGGTGCAGGAACGCGACCGTCTCGGCCGCGGGCACCACGAGCATGCCGTCGGGCTTGGCGCGCGACGACGCGACCTTGGCGACGTACTTGCTCGCGGCGACGCCGACCGAGCAGGTCAGTCCGGTCTCGTCGTGCACGCGACGGCGGATGGTCCATGCGATCTCGGCGGGGCTGCCGTGCAGCCGGCGCGCCCCGGAGACGTCGAGGAAGGCCTCGTCGATCGACAGCGGCTCCACGAGCGGGGTGAGCTCGCGGAAGATCGCCATCACCCGTTCGGAGTACTCCGAGTAGCGCCGATGGTCGCCCCGGAGCACGATCGCGTTCGGGCAGCGCTGCAGCGCCACCGACATCGGCATCGCCGAGTTGACGCCGAATCGGCGCGCCTCGTAGCTCGCGGCCGCCACGACGCCGCGGCCCGCGGTGCCGCCGACGAGCACCGGCTTGCCGCGCAGCTCGGGCCGGCGGAGCAGTTCGACGGACACGAAGAACGCGTCCATGTCGACGTGCAGGATCGGCGTGGCCGAGTCGTCGACCGGCCCGGTCGTGACCTGGCGCGACGAGCCGTCCTGCTTGCTCACCCGGCGACCCTACCGTCCGCCGCCGACAGCGGCATCAGAACCCGAAGTCGCCGAAGTCACCGCCGCCGAAGTCACCGCCGCCGAGGTCACCGCCGAAGCCGCCCCAGTCGCCGCTCGAGGCGTCGGCCGAGCCGGCATCCGCTCCAGTCGCATCGGCGCCGTCGACGCCGCCATCGGCGGTGCCGAACGCATCCGGGCCCGGCAGGAACGCCTGGGCGATCGCCGAGCCGATCACGACGCCCGCGATGGTACCGAGCATCGAGCTGCCCATCATCGAGCCGAACGAGGGACCGGTCGGTGCGGCGCCCGCGGCGCCGGGCGCGCCCGCGAAGGCACGCTCCATCGATCCCGGATGGCGCAGCTCCTGCCGCGTCGCCGCGCGCGCGAGCGCGCCCGGCTCGTCGGAGACCAGTCGCTCGCCGGCCGGTGCCTGCTCCGAGAGCGAGCGGAACACCAGTTGCCGCTGCTCCGGAGTCAGCTTCGCGAAGGCCTCGGCGTGCACCGCCTCGATCGACTCGGGCGGCGCGGTGCGCAGCAGGTACCGGTATCGCTCGATCGCGAGCTCGTCCTCGCTCATCGGCCGCGCCTGCGGCACCGGCGGCGCGGGTCGGGCGGCGCGGTGGTCGCCGCCTCCGAAGAGTCGGTCCAGGAATCCCATGATGTCCTCGCAGGTGTTCGGGGTTCTCAGGCTACGGGCGTCCGCCACGAGCATGCTGGGAGCGGCGGCGGCCGCAGCCGGGTCCGGGGATGACGGATGCCGCGGCGCGATCCGCGCGCCGCGACATCCGTCGGTCGGGTCTCAGCCCTCGCTGCCGGCGCGCTCGAGCACCAGCTCGCGCACGCGGGCCGCGTCGGCCTTGCCCTGCATCGCCTTCATGACGGCGCCGATGACGGCGCCGGCCGCCTGCACCTTGCCGTCCCGGATCTTCGCGAGCACGTCCGGCTGCGCGGCGAGGGCCTCATCGATCGCAGCGACGAGCGCACCGTCGTCCGAGACGACCGCGAGCCCTCGGGCGTCGACGATCTCGCGCGGCGTGCCCTCGCCGGCGATGACGCCCTCGAGCACCTGACGCGCGAGCCGGTCGGTGAGCGTGCCCTCCTCGACGAGCATCGCGAGCTCGGCGACCTGCGCCGGCTCGGCCAGCGCCGCGGCATCCGTGCCCTGCGCGTTCGCGATGCGGGTCAGCTCGCCCGTCCACCACTTGCGTGCGGCCGCCGGGCTCGCGCCCGCCTCGATGGTCGCGGCGACCTCGTTGACCAGCCCGGCGTTCGCCACGCCCTGGAAGTCGAGGTCCGTGAATCCCCACTCGGCCTTGAGCCGGCGGCGCCGGGCGGCGGGCGGCTCCGGCAGGGCGGCCCGCAGTTCCTCGATCACGGCCGGGTCGGGCTCGACGGGCAGCAGGTCGGGCTCCGGGAAGTACCGGTAGTCGTCGGCGTCGGACTTCGGCCGGCCGGGGCTCGTCGTGCCCGTGTCCTCATGCCAGTGGCGGGTCTCCTGCGTGATCGTGCCGCCCTCGGCGAGGATCGCCGCCTGGCGCTGGATCTCGTGGCGGACCGCGCGCTCGACCGAGCGCATCGAGTTGACGTTCTTCGTCTCGGTGCGGGTGCCGAACTTCTCGGTGCCGCGCGGGCGGAGCGAGACGTTCGCGTCGCAGCGCAGGTTGCCGCGCTCCATGCGCGCCTCGGAGATGCCGAGCGAGAGCACGATGTCGCGGATCGTGGCGACGTACGCGCGCGCGACGGCCGGGGCATCCGCCTCGGCGCCCACGATGGGCTTGGTCACGATCTCGACGAGCGGCACGCCCGCCCGGTTGTAGTCGACGAGGGAGTACTCGGCGCCGTGGATGCGGCCGGTCGCACCGATGTGCGTGAGCTTGCCGGCGTCCTCCTCCATGTGCGCCCGCTCGATCGCGACCTGGAACGTGCGACCGTCCTCGAGCTCGACCTCGACCGACCCCTCGAAGGCGATCGGCTCGTCGTACTGCGAGATCTGGTAGTTCTTGCCGAGGTCCGGGTAGAAGTAGTTCTTCCGGGCGAACCGGCTCGAGGGCGCGATCGAGCAGCCGAGCGCGAGGCCCAGGGAGATCGACGAGCGGATCGCCGTCGCGTTCACGACCGGAAGCGCGCCGGGCAGGCCCATGTCGACCGGCGCGACGAGCGTGTTCGGCTCGGCGCCGTGGTACGCCTCGTTGGCCGGGTTCGGGGCAGGCGAGAACATCTTCGTCGCCGTGTTGAGCTCGACGTGCACCTCGAGGCCGATCACGGGCTCGAAGCGCTCGAGCGCCTCGTCGTAGTCCATCAATGCAGCGCGCGCCATCAGACCACGCCCTCCTCGGTCGCCATGAGTTCGTGGGTGGACAGGTCGGGCGCCTGCGACAGGATCGGGCCGCCCCAGCGGTCGACGAGCAGGTGCTCGAGCGCGCCGCCGACGTTGTAGAGGCGGGCGTCCTCGCGCGCCGGCGCGAGGAACTGGACGCCGACGGGCAGGCCGTCCTCCGGAGCGAGGCCCGCGGGCACCGAGATGCCGGGCACGCCCGCGAGGTTCGCCGGGATCGTCGCGACGTCGTTGAGGTACATCGCCAGCGGGTCGTCGAGCTTCTCGCCGAGGCGGAATGCGGTCGTCGGCGCGGTCGGGGTGGCCAGCACGTCGACCCGGTCGAACGCGGACGCGAAGTCCTGCTGCACGAGCGTGCGCACCTTCTGGGCGCTGCCGTAGTAGGCGTCGTAGTAGCCGGCCGAGAGGGCATACGTGCCGAGGATGATGCGGCGCTTGACCTCGGGGCCGAAGCCCGCCTCGCGAGTGGCCGCCATGACCTCCTCGACGGTGCCGCCGCCCTCGGGCACGACGCGGAGGCCGAAGCGCACCGAGTCGAACTTCGCGAGGTTGGACGACGCCTCGGCGGGCAGGATCAGGTAGTACGCGGCGATCGCGTACTCGAAGTTGGGCGCGCCGACCTCGACGATCTCGGCCCCGTTCGCGGCGAGCAGCTCGAGCGCTTCGTGGAAGCGCTGCCGGACGCCCGACTGGAAGCCGTCGGAGTCGAGCTCCTTCACGACGCCGATGCGCAGGCCCGAGACGTCCGCGTTGCGCACGGCCTCGGCCATCGACGGCCACGGGTCGGGGATCGACGTCTGGTCGTGCGGGTCGTGCCCGGCGATGACGTCGTGGAGGAGGGCCGCGTCGAGCACGGTGCGACTGACCGGACCGACCTGGTCCAGCGAGGAGGCCAGCGCGATCGAGCCGTAGCGGCTGACGCCGCCGTACGTCGGCTTCGTGCCGACCGTGCCGGTCACGTGCGCGGGCTGGCGGATGGAACCGCCCGTGTCGCTGCCGAGCGCGAGCGGCGCCTCGAAGGCCGCGACGGCCGCGGCCGAGCCGCCGCCCGAACCGCCCGGGATGCGCTCGAGGTCCCACGGGTTGTGCGTGGGGCCGTACGCGGAGTGCTCCGTCGAGGACCCCATCGCGAACTCGTCCATGTTCGTCTTGCCGAGCGGGACCATGCCCGCCTCGCGGACCTTGCGGACCGGCGTCGCGTCGTACGGGGGGATCCAGCCCTCGAGGATGCGCGAACCCGACGTGGAGGGCATGCCCGTGGTGACGAGCACGTCCTTGATCGCGATCGGCACGCCCGCGAGCGGGCCGAGCTCCTCGCCGGCGGCACGCCGCCGGTCGACGTCGGCCGCGGACTCGAGTGCGGCGTCGTTCACGTGCAGGAACGCGTGCACCGCGCCGTCGACGGCGGCGATGCGATCGAGGTGCGCCTGCGTGGCCTCGACCGACGAGACCTCGCCGGAGGCGAGCTTCGCGGCGAGGTCGGCGGCGCTCAGCCGGATGAGGTCGCTCACTGCTCCTCCCCCAGGATCGCCGAGACCACGAAGCGCGTGCCGTCGTGCTCGGGGGCGCCCGAGAGCACCTGGTCGACGGTCAGCACGTCGGACGGGACGTCCTCGCGCAGCGGGTTGTGCAGCGGGATCGGGTGGCTCGTGGCCGCCACGTCGGACGTGGCCACCTCGCTCACCTGCTCCACCGCCTGCATGATCTGGCCGAGCTCCGTCGTGAGGTGCTCGATCTCTTCCTCGGTGAGCGCGATGCGAGCGAGGTTCGCGAGATGCGCGACCTGCTCGGCGCTGATTTCAGACATGCTGCTCCGTGGTCCGGGAATGGGGATGCAGCGATTCTATCGAGGCGCGCCGAAGAGTCCGACGCCGTACTTCTGCAGCAGCTCGTACGCCTCGCCGTACGTCTGCGGCTCGGCCTCGCCGTCCCCGTACTTCGCGATGAGGAGCCCGAGCAGGCCCTTCGCCGGCGGGCTCAACGGGGCGCTGCGGCGAGCGTCCCCGGGATGGAGCGGCTCGGCCTCGGGGTTCGGCGGCGTGTACTGGGGCGTGGTCTCGGGCCAGGTGAGCGGATGCCGCGGCGCGTCGAGCGTCACGGCGTTGCCGAGCTCCGGTGCGCCGTCGTCCCGGTCCGTGAGCGGATCGAGCCCGTGCAGCGCGCAGAGCGTGGCGACCACGGAGCCGTGGTGCATGGCGTCGTGGATGATCGTCCCGGCCGGCGTGTACGCCGAGATCGCGATCGCGGGCACCCGGCAGCCGAGCCGGTCGAACGTGAAGCCCATCTCGCCCTCGCCGTCGTCGGAGGACGGCGGCACCGTCGCGGGGGGCGGCACGTGGTCGTAAGTGCCGCCGTGCTCGTCGAACGTGACGAGCAGCATGGTGTTCATCGCGTTCGACCCGGTCTTCGACGCACTCGACCGTACGGCGGAGTAGATGGAGTGGACGAGCGCCTCCCCCGCTCGCACGTCGGAGATCGCCCCGTCGGTCACCTCGTCGCCGTCGACGTCGGACTCCCGCAGCACCCCGACCGGCGGGTGGAAGTCGTTGTGGTCGTAGATCATCCGCGGCTCGACGAAGCTGTACGGGGGCAGCTTGCCGTCGGCCACGTCGCTCCAGAACTGCGACATCGGCGCGAAGTGGTCGGTGCGCCAGTGCTTCTCGAGGGCGGGCGCGTGGATGATCCCGGTCATCGACACGAGCTGCAGGTCGTCGAAGTAGATGCGCCAGTCGAGGCCGGCGTCCTCGAGGCGGTTGAAGATCGTCGGGCTCGCGTCGGCGTCGAGCCACTTCCGGTAGCCGCCGTCGCCGCGGTTCGTCACGAACCCGTGCGAGGTCGAGGCGTGGAAGAACGAGCGGTTGCAGAAGGTCTGCGAGGGCACCGCGCAGTGCCAGGCGTCGTAGACCGCGAATCCCTTCGCCAGCGTCGACAGCACGGGCAGCATCTCGGGTGAGAACGAGCCCATGATCTGCTCGATGTCGCGCTGCTCGGCCGCGCGACGGCGGTGCTCGGTGTGATTGGCGTAGTCGAGCACGAAGCCGTCCATGTCGGGCCGGGCACCGGCGTCGGGCGCGTTGTACGGCGCCTGCATGTCGTCGAGCTCGGCCGTCGCGTTCGCAGCCGGGCGGATGGTGCCGAACAGCTGCGTGTTGACGTGCGGGTACTCCTCGCCCGGGTCCGGGTCGGGTCGCCGCATGATCGCGTCGGTCGCTCCGGTGTAGACGTGCGCGGCGACGCGGCTGCCGTCGGGAGCGGTGTTCGCGTGCTCGCCGAAGGCGAGGCCCTCGAAGGTCGCGCCGTCGGGCAGGTCGTCGGCGTCGTAGAGCCAGCCGAGGAGATTGTCGAAGGAGCGGTTCTCGCCCATGACCACGACGAGGTGGTCGAAGCCCGGCGTGGACCGGGCGGGCGGTGGCGGCGGGAGCGGCTGCACGCCGGCGGCGCCCTCCTCGACGCCCGCCGTGTGTCCGACCGACGCGCCGATGGCCGCGGCCGCACCGCCGCCCACGACGGCGGCGGCGCCGGCGACGCCGCCGTACCGCAGGAAGTCGCGTCGGGTCGTGCCGTGCGAATCGCCGTCGACACTCGCGTCCTCGTTCGTCGCATCGTCGGCCCGTCGCGGTGGGCGGCTCCGACCGGCACGGGCGCCCTCGGGCGCCGCCCCCTGTTCCGCCGATGCCATCGCGCCCCCGTGGTCGTCACCCGTCGAGCGCGGCCGGACCCCGGGTCACGAGGATCGCGAACTGCGCCGCGTCGATGACCCGGACGCCGAGATCCTCCGCCTTCGCGAGCTTGGATCCTGCACCGGGACCCGCCGCGACGAAGTCCGTCTTCTTCGAGACGCTCGACGCCGCCTTGCCCCCTGCGGCGATGATAGCCTCCTGCGCGCCCTCGCGCGTGAAGCCATCGAGCGAGCCGGTGGCCACGACGGTGAGGCCTGCGAGCACGCCGCCGGCCTCCTCGGCCCGGCCCGGACCCGGATGGCCGGGGGTCGCGAACTCCACGCCGGCGGCACTCCAGCGATCGATGATCTCGAGGTGCCAGTCGACGTCGAACCAGTCGAGCAGCGAGTCGGCGATGATGCCGCCGACGCCCTCGACCTCGGCGAGCTCCTCCCGGCTCGCCGCGCGGACGGCGTCGAGCGAGCCGAAGTGGTCGGCCAGGGCGCGGGCCGCGACCGGTCCGACGTGGCGGATGTTGAGCGACACGAGCAGGCGCCAGAGGGGCTTGGTCCGCGCCTTGTCGAGCTCGGAGAGCAGCTTCGTCGCGGCCTCGGAGGGCAGCAGCTCGCGGTGGTCCTTGCGGATGCCCGCGGCGCGGCGCTCGGCCGCGGTCATGCCCTCGGCGCCGGGCGGGTAGGTCAGCCGCACCTTCTGGAACGGCGCGCGCCGGACCTCCTCGCCCGTGACCGGGTCGGTGCGCGGCTCGCCCGTCTCGGCGTCGCGGACGACGACCTCGATCGGGACGAGCTGCTCGAGCGTGAGGTCGAAGAGACCGGCCTCGGTGACGAGCGGCGGGGTCTCGGGGACGACGGGCTGGGTGAGCGCGGCGGCCGTCACCTCGCCGAGCGCCTCGATGTCGAGCGCGCCGCGCGACCCGATGTGCTCGACGCGTCCGCGCACCTGCGCCGGGCAGCTGCGCGCGTTCGGGCAGCGCAGGTCGATATCGCCCTCCTTCGCCGGCCGCAGCTCGGTGCCGCACTCCGGGCAGGTCTCGGGCATGTGCCACTCGCGCTCGCTGCCGTCGCGCAGTTCCTCGACGGCGCCGAGCACCTCGGGGATGACGTCGCCGGCCTTGCGCAGCACGACCGTGTCGCCGATGAGCACGCCCTTGGCCTTGACGACCTCCTGGTTGTGCAGCGTCGCCTGCTCGACCGTGCTGCCCTGCACCTTCACGGGCGCCATGACGGCGTACGGCGTGACGCGACCCGTGCGGCCGACGCCGACGCGGATGTCGAGGAGCGTGGTGTGCACCTCCTCGGGCGGGTACTTGTACGCGATCGCCCACCGCGGCGCCCGGCTCGTCGCCCCGAGCTCGTCGTGCAGCGCGAGCTCGTCGACCTTGACCACGATGCCGTCGATCTCGTGCTCGACGTCGTGTCGGTGCTCGCCGCGATCGGCGATGAACGCGGTGACCTCGTCGATGGTGTCGAAGACCCGCGAGTGCGGCGAGACCGGCAGCCCCCACCCGGCGAGGAGGCCGTAGATCTCGGACTGGCTGGATACCGGCGGGTGCTCCCACGCGCCGATGCCGTGCAGGTAGAGCGCGAGCCGGCCGAGCCGGTCCTTCATGAGCTCGAGCTGCAGCGCCGTCTTGTGCTCGCGCCGTTGGCGCAGGCTGCCGGCGGCCGTGTTGCGCGCGTTCGCGAACTCCGGGAACCGGGTCGGGATCGACTCCTCGGACCGGCCCTTGGCGCGCTGCTCGGCGGCGAACTCGGCCTGCAGCTCGTGCTGCCGCTCGTTGAGGGCCTCGAAGTCCTCCGATCGGAGGAACACCTCGCCGCGCACCTCGAAGAACGATGGGAAGCCCTCGCCGCCGAGCCGGCGCGGGATCGCCGGGATGAACTCGACGTTCTCGGTGATGTCCTCGCCGACGCGGCCGTCGCCACGGGTGGTCGCGGTCTCGAGCACGCCGTCGCGGTACGCGAGGCTGATCGCGAGGCCGTCGATCTTGAGCTCCGACAGCCACCGCACGGGTCGGCCGGCGGCCGCCTGCGCCTTCGCCGCCCACTCCGCGAACTCCTCGAGGCTGAACACGTTGTCGAGGCTCAGCATGCGCTCGGCGTGCTCGTGCGGCGGGAAGCCGGCCGACACCAGCGCGGCGCCCACCTGCTGGGTCGGGCTGTCCTGGCCTGCGAGTTCCGGGAAGGCCTGTTCGAGCGCCTCGAGCCTCCGGAAGTCGGTGTCGTACTCGGCGTCGCTGACGAGGCTCACGCCCTCCGAGTAGTACGTCGTGCGGAAGCGCTCGATGCGCTCGCGGAGCGCGTCGTACTCGATTCGGGCGTCGTCGAACTCGGTGGGGATGTCGCTCACGCAGTCATCCTAGGGACGACCGCCGACGTCGCGGGCGTGCGCGACCCGCGCACGCCCGCGTCCGTCGACCGCGGCGTCAGGCGCCGAAGCCGACCGCGTCGACCTTGCGGTGGTAGCGGGTGCCCGCCTTGCCGCCCAGGATCGCGCCGCCGAGCGTGACGAGCACGAGGAGGATCACCGTGATGATCCCCGCGAGCGTGAGCTCGCCCTCGGTGACCGGGATCCGCGGGAATGCGTTGAGGTTCGCGAGCAGGTCGTAGCGTCCGCCCGCGAGCGCGCCGATCGCCGCACCGACGATGGCCATCACGATGGCCCACAGCCACACCGCGACGCCCTGCTTGACGCCGTTGAAGCGCGCCATGCGGCCGGCGACGTAGCCGCCGGCGTAGTAGGCGACGAAGAGCGCGACGAGCAGGAGGATCGCGCCGAGGATGCCGATCGTCTGCGGGTCGCGGGCGACGGCCTCGTCGACCGCGTCGCCGACCGCACCGAGCCCGAGTGCCGCGCCGGTGGCCGCGAGCAGTGCGGTCAGCAGCGCGCCGAGGCCGACGGCGGTGAGCCAGCCGAGGAACGCCGCGCCGAACTTCCACCCGCCGAAGCGGTCGCGCTCGCGGTCGATCACCGCCGCACGCACGGCGGGGTCGGTCGCGGGGCGGTCGACCGCGCGCTCGCGGTCGTCGGGCTCGCCGTCGTCGTCGGGGTCGACCGGGCGTTCCCGGCGGTCGACGCCGTCGCGATCTGCGTCGACGGCGCGCTCCCGGTCGTCGGGGATGCCGTCGCCGTCGCGGTCGCGTACGACGTCGTCGCGGGTCGCCGTGCGCTCGTCGCGTGCGGCGACGGGGTCGTCCGTCGAGGCGGTCGTCGGGCGACGGTTGGGATCGTGACCCGGGCGATCGGTGGAGGTGCTCATGGTGTGTCCCCTCTCATCGTCGCGCCGCCGGCGACCTCCGCCGCGGCGCGACCCCGACCATACACACCGGGGCGCCTCGGTCCGGAGGCCTTGACAAGCGGCGCGCGAGCGCACTCGCAGCGGTCAGCGAACGTCCAGCGCGCATTCAGACGCCGACGTGATCGCGTCGGCGCACCATCCGGACTGCTCGGGCCGTCCGCCCCTACCCCTCCGTCCCGACGCGGTCGACGCGACGGTGGTAGCGGACGCCGACGACGCCGCCCAGCACCGCGCCGCCCAATGCCACGACGGCGACGGCGACCGCGGCGACGATGCCCGCGAGCACGAGGGAGCCGTCGGGCACGGGGAGTGTCGGAAGGGCCCCGGCGGCCGCCGCCAGGCCGTACCGGCCGTCCAGCAGCACCGCGGCGACGCCTGCGGCGACCAGGAGCACGATCGCCCACACCCACACGGCCAGCCCCTGCGCGATGCCGCTGAAGCGCGCCATCCGGCCCGCCACGTAGCCGCCGCAGTACGCGGCGACGAGCACGAACGCGAGCAGGAGGCCGACGACGACCCAGCCGACCGCGACCGCGTCGAGCGGGCCGATGCCGCCCGAGGCCCACGGATCCGGGATCACCCCCAGGCCCAGTGCGGCGTCCGCGACGACGAGGGCCGCGATGAGCAGCGTCCCCGTCGCCGCGGCGAGCAGCACGCCGAAGAAGGCCGCGCCGACCTTCGGGCCGCCGAACGCCTCGTGCTGGCGCTCGGCGATGTCCTCGAGGGTGAGGGGCGGCGGATCGACGCGCTCGTCGCGGGCGTCGGGGCCGGGATCGATGACGAGCGTCGATCGAGTCTGAGGTGCCGGGTCGAGGTTCCGGAAGGGGTCTGCGGTCTGGCCATCCGGGTCGGCGGGATACGTCGAGTAGGTCACGGGAACTCCTCACGCGGCGTCGCCCGGGGACGCGACGCCGCCTCTGCGACCTTACGCGATCCGACCCCCGAATGGGGTACAGAAGAGGATCAGGCCTCGACGGGGACGGCGCTGACCGTGCGGTCGATCGTGCACTGCCCGAGCACGCGCGTGCCGACGTAGACGACCGCGGTCTGGCCCGGAGCCACGCCGGCCAGGGGCGACTCCGGCGTGATCACGAGCTCGGCGGGCCCCGAGGCATCCGTCGCCACCCGCGCGACCGCGGGCACGGGGTCGGCGTGCGCCCGGATCTGCACCTCGCACGCGAACGGCTCCCCCTCGGCCCCGACGATGTCCGAGGCGACCGGGTCGGCGCCCGCCCACGAGAAGCGCGCACCCGCGATCTCGGCGACCGCGAGCGCCTCCTTCGGTCCGACGACGACCGTGCGCTCCTTCGGCCGCACCTCGAGCACGAACCGGGGCTTCCCGTCGGGTGCCGGGGTGCCGAGGCGGAGGCCCCGGCGCTGGCCGACGGTGTACGCGTGCGCGCCCTCGTGCTCGCCGACGACGGCGCCCGAGCGGTCGACGATGTCGCCGGGCGCGGTGCCGACCTTCTCGGCCAGCCAGCCCTTGGTGTCGCCGTCGGAGATGAAGCAGATGTCGTAGGAGTCGGGCTTCTGCGCGACCGACAGGCCGCGCCGCGCGGCCTCCTCGCGCACGAGCTGCTTCGACGGCGTGTCGCCGAGCGGGAAGTGGGCGTGCGCGAGCTGCTCGGCCGTGAGCACGCCGAGCACGTAGCTCTGGTCCTTCGCCTCCGCGCTCGCGCGGTGGAGCTCGCGGCGGCCCGCGGCATCCGTCACGACCTTCGCGTAGTGGCCCGTGCAGACGGCGTCGAAGCCGAGCGCGAGGGCCTTCTCGAGCAGCGCGGCGAACTTGATGCGCTCATTGCAGCGCATGCACGGGTTCGGGGTGCGGCCGGCCGAGTACTCGGCGATGAAGTCGTCGACGACGTCGGCCTTGAACCGCTCCGAGAAGTCCCACACGTAGTACGGGATGCCGAGCACGTTCGCGGCGCGCTGGGCGTCCATCGAGTCCTCGATCGTGCAGCAGCCGCGGCTGCCGGTGCGGAGGGTGCCGGGCATGCGGCTGAGTGCGAGGTGCACGCCGACCACGTCGTGGCCGGCCTCCACCGCGCGCGCCGCCGCGACGGCACTGTCGACGCCGCCGCTCATCGCTGCCAGGATCCGCATGCCCACCAGTCTACGAACCCGCCCCTGGACGCCGCCCGACCCCCGACAGCCCGCTCTTCTCAGGAGGCGGCGCGCCGAATGCGGCGTTGCTCAGGAAAACACGCCGCATGCGACGCCGACACGCCGGTTTCCTCCTGAGAAGGGCATGGCACCGGGAACGGTGCGGGGCGGGCGGATGCCGCGGAGCGGCGTCAGCGGTCGAAGCTCGTCGCGCGCCCGGCCATGCCGGCCAGCGCGGCGCGCTCGTAAGCGGACGGCAGCGCCGCGAGGAACGCGTCCACATCGGCGTCGGTGCTCGTGTGCCCGAGGGTGATGCGCAGCGCGCCGCGCGCCTCCGCCTCCGAGCGGCCCATCGCGAGCAGCACGTGCGACGGCTCCGGCACGCCCGCCTGGCACGCCGAGCCGGTCGACACCGCGACGCCCGCCGCGTCGAGCAGGAACAGCAGCGAGTCGCCCTCGCAGCCCGGGAACGTGAAGTGCGCATTGCCCGGCAGGCGCCCCGCGGCATCCGGCTCGCCCGACAGCACGGCGTCGGGCACGGCCAGCGCCACACCCGCCACGATTCGGTCCCGCAGCGCGGCCGTGCGGGCGTCCTCCGCGGCGCGCCCCGCCGCCGTCGCACGCGCCGCCGCCGCGAAGCCGGCCGCAGCCGCCACGTCCTGCGTGCCCGAGCGGATGCGACGCTGCTGGCCGCCGCCGTGCAGCAGCGGCTCGAGCCGGGTGGAGCGGTCGAGCACGAGCGCGCCGATGCCCACGGGCCCGCCGACCTTGTGCGCCGACACGCTGATCGCGACGAGTCCGCCGCCGGGCGGGGCGGCCGTCTCGCGGCGGACGGCGTGCAGGTCGATCGGCAGGTGCCCGTACGCGGCGATCGCGTCCACGTGCAGGGGCACGCCCGCCCGCGCGCACAGCTCGGCGACCTCGGCGACGGGCTCGATCGTGCCGACCTCGTTGTTCGCCTGCAGCATGGTCACGAGCGCGACGGACGCCGCGTCCCGCTCCAGCTCGGCGGCGAGGACGTCGACGCGGACGCGCCCCACCGCGTCGAGCGGAATCTCGACGAGCTCGGCGCCGGCGGTCGCCACGAGCCACTCGACCGTGTCGAGCGTGGCATGGTGCTCGCCGCCGGGCATCAGGATGCGGTGGGCGCCCGACTCGGCGTGCCGTCGCCAGAAGAGGCCCTTCACGGCGAGGTTCACCGCCTCGGTGCCACCGCCGGTGAAGACCACCTCGATCGGGTCGGCGCCCAGCGTGGCGGCGACCTGCTCGCGCGACTCCTCGAGCATCCGCTTGGCCGCCTGACCGGAACCGTGGATCGACGCCGGGTTGCCGACCACGCGGAGCGCGGCCGTCATCGCGTCGATCGCCTCGGGCCGCATGGGCGTCGTGGCCGCGTGGTCGAGGTAGACGGGGTCGCGGCCGGGCATCGAGCACCTCCTGACCGGGAACCGGTTCCCCACGAACTACTGTAGTTCGCATGTCCTCGGCCGATCCGCTCCACGACCTCGGCGTGCGCACCGGACCGGACGGCGGCACGATCCGCGTCTGGTCGGCGCACGCCACCTCGGTGGAGCTCGTCGTGTTCGACGCCGAGGACCTCGACTGGGCGGTCGAACGCGTGGCGCTGGAGCGCGACGCGCACGGCGTCTGGCAGGCGTCCTCCCGAGCCCTCGTCGCCGGCGCGCGGTACGGGATCCGGGTCGACGGACCGGCGGGCCTCGAGCACGCGTTCAACCCCGTGCACACCCTGCTGGACCCCTGGGCGCGCGGACTCCATGCGGCCGACGACGGCTCGTGGCGCGGGGTCGTGCTCGACTCGCTCGAGTCGGAGGGCTTCGACTGGGGCGGGGTCGGCGCCCCGCGCGTGCCGCTCGACCACACGGTCGTCTACGAGGCGCACCTCAAGGGCTTCAGCCGGCTGAACGAGCGGATCCCGGAAGCGCTGCGCGGCACGTACGCGGGTCTCGCCCACGACGCGTCGCTGGAGTACCTGACCTCGCTCGGCGTCACGACGGTCGAGCTCCTGCCGGTGCAGGCCTTCGTGCCCGAGGAGCGGCTCGTCCGGCAGGGCCAGGTCAACTACTGGGGCTACAACACGCTCGGCTTCTTCGCGCCGCACACGCCCTACGCGAGCCCGGCGGCGCAGGCCGCGGGTCCGTCCGCCGTGCGGCGCGAGTTCGCGGGCATGGTCAAGCGCCTCCACGAGGCCGGGCTCGAGGTGGTGCTCGACGTCGTCTACAACCACACGGCCGAGGAGGGCCGGCAGGGCCCGACCACGAGCTTCCGCGGCATCGACGACGCCGCGTACTACCGGCACGACGTGCACGGCCGCTACGTCGACACGACCGGCTGCGGCAACACGCTGGACTTCGGGCAGGATGCCGCGGTGCGGCTCGTGCTCGACTCGATGCGGTACTGGGCCGGCGAGCTGCAGGTCGACGGCTTCCGCCTCGACCTCGCCGCGACGCTCGGACGCGACGAGCACGGCGCCTACTCCCCCGACCACCCGCTGCCGCGCGGCATGCTCGAGGACCCCGTGATCGGCGCGGGCAAGCTCATCGCCGAGCCGTGGGACGTCGGCCCGTTCGGCTGGCAGACCGGGAACTTCGCCCCCGGCTTCAGCGAGTGGAACGACCGCTACCGCGACCGCATGCGCGACTTCTGGCTCGGCGACCTGCGCCGCGAACGCCACGGCGAGCACGGCAGCGGCATCGGCCGGTTCGCGACGCGACTGGCGGGCTCGTCGAACACGTTCGCCGCCGAGCGCGGCCCGCTCGCGAGCCTCAACTTCATCACCGCGCACGACGGGTTCACGCTCGCCGACCTCACCGCCTACGACGTCAAGCACAACCTCGGCAACGGCGAGCACAACCGCGACGGCGCCGACCACAACAACTCGTACAACCACGGCGTGGAGGGCCCCACCGACGACCGGGAGGTGGTGGCGGCGCGGCGCCGCAGCATCCGCAACCTGCTCGGCACGCTGCTGCTCTCGGCCGGCGTGCCCATGCTGACGGCGGGCGACGAGTACGGCCGCAGCCAGCGCGGCAACAACAACGCGTACTGCCACGACTCCGAGCTGACCTGGCTGGCGTGGACCGGCGACGAGCGCGACGCGGCGCTCGAGGCGACGACGAGGCACCTGCTGCGCCTGCGGCGCGAGAACCCGGCGCTGCGGCCCGTGCACTACGGGCGCTTCGGCGAGCACGTGCCGAGCGCCTCGCAGATGGACTGGTACAACGCCGACGGCGAGACGATGACGATCGAGCACTGGCACGACCCCGCCCAGCGCACCCTGCAGTTCCTCGCGGCGTCGACCCCCGAATTCGAGGCCTTCAACCGGATCCTGCTCGTCGTCCACGCGTCCGAGACGGTCGCCGAGGTCCTGCTGCCGGAGCACCCGGGCGTCGAGGACTACGAGCTGCTCTGGGACTCGGCCGCGGAGGGCCCGGCCGACGGGCTCGGCGCCCGGCTCGCGCCCGGCAGCACGATGGCCATGTCGCCGCAGTCCATGCGGCTCTACCGCGCGCACGGCGATCCGGCGCCGGTGCTCGTCGACGCCGCGGCCGGATCGGTCGGTGCGGGCGCCGACGCGGCGGACGTGGCCGAGGACGGCCGGCGCGCACCCGGAGCCCCCGAGGTCGATGCGAGCGTGGTCGACCCGGACGTGGTCGCCGCCCCCCGACCCGACGCGCGTTCGGGCGACGCCTGATGGCCAGGCGGGCGGACGCCTCGGCCGGAACGCCGGCGACGCTCGCGCTCGCCAGGGCCGGCATCCGCTTCACCGCCCATCCCTACGCGCACGACCCGCGCGCCGCGGCCTTCGGGCTCGAAGCCGCCGAGAAGCTCGGCATCGAGCCCGAACGCGTCTTCAAGACGCTGCTGGCGACCGTCGACGGCGCCCTCGCCGTCGGCATCGTGCCGGTCGCCGACCAGCTCGACCTCAAGGCGCTCGCCGCCGCGCTCGGCGGCAAGCGCGCCGAGATGGCCGACCCGGCGGTCGCGGAGCGGAAGACGGGGTACGTGGTCGGCGGGATCAGTCCGGTCGGGCAGAAGGTCGCCCTCCCGACCGTGCTCGACGAGACCGCGATCCTGTTCGAGACGATCCTCGTGTCGGGCGGGCGCCGCGGCCTCGACCTCGAGCTCGCGCCGGACGACCTGCTCGCCGTCACCTCCGGTCGCTACGCCCCGATCGCCCGAGCCCGCTGATGGCGTTCATCGTCGCGTTCCTCGAGTGGAGTGCGGCCGTCGGCGTCGCGCTGTGCGTCCCGCTCCTCGTCCGTGCCTGGCGTGCCGAGGTGCTGCGCGGCGACGATCCGCAGTTCCGCCCCACCGGCGTCTTCCCGAGGCTCGTCCGGGCGCTCCGAGGATCGCGCGACCGGTCCGAGGAGGCCTGACGCCGCGGCCGTCGGCCGACGGCCGGTCGGCGATGTGGGCGCGGCGTCAGTCGGCGACGGCCACCAGCCCGAGCTCGGCCGGCGACACCAGCAGCGGATGCCGCGGCACGACGCGCACGGTGTAGCCGAACGCGCCCGCCCGATCGAGCCGGATCGTGCCCGTGTACACGCAGGTCGCGGCATCCGTGGTCGAGGCGCCGTCCGGGTCGAGCCGCGCGATGCGGGCGTCCTGGATCCGGTCGTCGCCGTGCGTGTGGCCGGAGACGACCTCGACGGCGACGTCGTCCTCGTGCAGCGCGCCCAGCGCGACGTGCGCACGGAGGTGGAGCTCGTCGCCGACGTGGGGCGTCGACTCGAGGCCGCCGGACTCGACGTGCACGACCTGCACCCCGGGCCAGGCGTCGCGCACGCGAGCGGTCCACGCCGCGAGCTCCCGGGCGGGCTCGGCGCCGTCGGCGCCGACGCGGGCCGCCTGCTCGGCCGCGGGCCGGTACATCTCCTCGACGTACTGGCGGACCATGCGGTCGGCGCCGAGCTCCGGCGAGAGGTGCGCGAGCGTGCGCCGCACGCGCGACATCCACTCGGTCGGCACCCCGTCGCGATCGCGGTCGTAGAAGAGTCGCGTGATGCGGTGCTCGATGAGGTCGTACAGCGCCGCGGCCTCGAGCCGGTCGCGCGCGGCCTGGTCGTCCGCGGCATCCGCCGTCGGGATCACCCAGCCGTGGTCGTCGGCGGCGTACTCCGCCCACCACCCGTCGAGGATCGACAGGTTCAGCGCGCCGTTCATGGCCGCCTTCATGCCGGACGTGCCGCACGCCTCGAGAGGGCGCAGCGGGTTGTTCATCCACACGTCGCAGCCCGGGTACAGCCGCTGGGCCATGCCGATGTCGTAGTCGGGCAGGAACACGATCCGCTCGCGCAGGTCCGGCCGCTGCGCGAACTGCACCAGCCGCTGGATGAGCCGCTTGCCCTCGTCGTCGGCCGGGTGCGCCTTGCCCGCCACGACGAACTGGACCGGCCGGTCCGGATTCGTGAGGATCGCGGCGAACCGGTCCGGGTCCTGCAGCATCAGCGTGAGCCGCTTGTACGTCGGCACGCGCCGAGCGAACCCGATCGTCAGCACGTCGGGATCGAGCACGCGGCGCAGCCAGTCGGGGGCCACGGCGCCGCCGTGCTGGGCCGACCACGCCGCGGACAGCCGGCGACGCGCGTCCTCGACGAGCTGGAGCCGCATGCCCCGCTTCACGCCCCAGAGCTCGGCGTCGCTCACCGCCGCGCTCAGCCAGTCGGCGTGCTCGGTGTCGCCGGTGCCGAGCCGTTCCTCGGCGAGCGCGAGCAGTGCCGGATCCGTCCAGGTCGGGGCGTGCACGCCGTTGGTGACCGAGGTGATCGGCACGTCGTCGGCGTCGAACCCCGGCCAGAGGTCGTTGAACATGCGTCGGCTCACCTCGCCGTGCAGCTTCGAGACGCCGTTGGCGTGCTGCGCGAGGCGCAGGCCCATCATGGCCATGTTGAACGCGCTGTCCTCCGGGGGCACGCCGGGCTCGAGCCCGAGCGGCAGCGCGTCGGCGGGGTCGATGCCGGGCAGCAGCCCGGACTCGAGGTAGGTCGCGACGAGCCCGCGGTCGAAGCGGTCGATGCCGGCGGGCACGGGGGTGTGGGTGGTGAACACCGTGCCGGCGCGCACGAGCTGCAGCGCCTCGGCGAACGAGAGGCCGTCGCCGATGCAGGCCGAGATGCGCTCGAGCCCGAGGAACCCGGCGTGGCCCTCGTTCATGTGGAACACGTCCGGGAAGTGCCGCCCCGTCAGCTCGCTCCACGCGCGCAGCGCGCGGACGCCGCCGATGCCCAGCAGGAGCTCCTGCTGCAGGCGGTGCTCTCCCCCGCCGCCGTAGAGCCGGTCGGTGACATGGCGCAGGTCGTCGTCGTTGGCCGGGATGTCGGTGTCGAGCAGCAGCAGCGGCACGCGGCCGACCGCGGCCTGCCAGACCCGCGCGTGCATGCTGCGCCCGCCCGGCACGGCGAGGGTCACCTGGACGGGCGTGCCGTCGGCGCGCCGCAGCACCGACAGCGGCAGGCCGTCGGGGTCGAGCGCCGGGTAGCGCTCCTGCTGCCAGCCGTCGGGTGCGATCGACTGCGAGAAGTAGCCGGCCTTGTAGAACAGGCCGACCGCGACGAGCGGGACGCCGAGGTCGGAGGCCGCCTTGAGGTGGTCGCCCGCGAGGATCCCGAGGCCGCCTGAGTACTGCGGCAGCGCCTCGGTGATGCCGAACTCGGGCGAGAAGTACGCGATCGTCCGCGGGGCCTCGATGCCCTGGGCCTCGTACCACCGCGGCTCGGCGACGTAGGCGCGCAGCGACTCCCGCTCCCGCTCGGCCCATGCGACGAAGCCGTCGTCGGCGGCGAGCTCGTCCAGCCGCCGCGGGTCGACGTCGCCGAGGAACGACACCGGGTCGCGGCCGGATCGGTTCCAGCCGACGGGGTCGATGTGCTCGAACAGCCGGCGGGTCGGCTCGTGCCACGACCAGCGCAGGTTCGCGGCGAGCTCCTCGAGCGCGCCCAGCTGCGGGGGGACGACGGCGCGGACGGTGAACTTGCGGATGGGCTTCACGGGGTCAACCCTACGCAGCACCGTGTGTCCGGAAGATGAACGCCGGTCGGGACCGACGTCGCGCCGCGACCCGCTCGCAACCGGTGCCGTTCGGCAGCCATCCGCGCTACGGTCGGAACGTGACCAGCCGACCCGTTCGTGCCGGCCGGATCCCAGTGACCCGGCTCACGCCAGCTCTGCCCGATCCCCGTTGGAATCCGAAGGCGTTCAGCGGGGAGGTGGTCCCGTTCCGCGCCACGGTGTTCCGCGAGGGGCACGACCTGGTGGGAGCGATGCTGGTGCTCACGAGCCCGTCGGGCGTGCGCCAGCGGCACCGGATGCGGCCGCTCGCCGCCGGCACGGACCGCTGGGAGGCGCAGGTCCGACTGGACGAGGTCGGCACGTGGCGCTGGCGCGTCACCGGGTTCGGAGACGAGATCGCCACCTGGGTGCACGACGCCGAGCTGAAGATCGACGCGGGCGTCGACGTCGAGCTCATGTACGAGATCGGGGCCCGGCTCGCCGATCGCGCCGCGAAGGAGGCGGGACGCCCGGCCGCGGTGCGCAAGCGCCTGCGTGCGTACGCGACCGCGCTCCGCGACGCGGACGCCGCAGCCGCCGACCGACGCGCCCTCCTCGAGGACCCGGTGCTCGAGGAGTTCCACGTCCGCCCGCTGGCGCGCCTGACGACGGACTCCGAGGAGCAGGAGCTCCTCGTGGAGCGTCGACGCGCGGGCGTGGGCTCCTGGTACGAGTTCTTCCCTCGGTCGGAGGGCGCCCGCAGGTTGAAGAAGGACGGCTCGTGGAAGTCGGGCACGTTCCGCACCGCGCAACGCCGGCTCGACGGGGTCGCGGCGATGGGCTTCGACGTCGTCTACCTGCCGCCCATCCACCCGATCGGGTTCGCCTACCGGAAGGGCCCGAACAACACGCTCGAGCCCGGCCCGTTCGACCCCGGCTCGCCCTGGGCGATCGGCGCCGCATCCGGCGGGCACGACGCGGTCCACCCCGACCTCGGGTCCGTCGCGGACTTCCGCGCGTTCGTGCGCCGCGCCGCCGCGCTGGGCATCGAGATCGCCCTCGACCTCGCCCTGCAGGCCTCGCCCGACCACCCGTGGGTCGCGGAGCACCCGGAGTGGTTCACGGTGCTGCCCGACGGGACCATCGCCTACGCCGAGAACCCGCCGAAGAAGTACCAGGACATCTATCCCGTGAACTTCGACGAGGACTTCGAGGGACTCGTCGACGAGGTCACCCGGATCGTCCGGTACTGGATGAAGCAGGGCGTCCGGATCTTCCGCGTCGACAACCCGCACACCAAGCCGCTGATGTTCTGGGAGCGGCTCATCGGCGACATCAACGCGACCGACCCCGACGTCGTCTTCCTCGCCGAGGCGTTCACGCGCCCGGCGATGATGCAGGCCCTCGCGATGGTCGGGTTCCAGCAGTCGTACTCGTACTTCACCTGGCGCAACACCAAGGAGGAGCTCGAGGAGTTCCTGACCAGCGTCTCGCAGGAGACGGCCGACTTCATGCGGCCGAACCTCTTCGTGAACACCCCGGACATCCTCACCGAGTACCTGCAGTTCGGCGGACCGGCGGCGTTCACGGTGCGGGCGACGATCGCCGCCACCGCGGCCCCGACGTGGGGCGTGTACTCCGGGTTCGAGCTGTTCGAGTCGGTCGCCCGCCCGGGCGCCGAGGAGGCCATCGACAACGAGAAGTACGAGTACAGGCCTCGCGACTTCGCCGCCGCGGAGGCGGAGGGCGCGTCGCTCTCGCTCTACCTCGGGATCCTCAACCGCATCCGCAACGACCACCCGGCACTCCAGCAGCTGCGCAACATCCGCTTCCACTACAGCGAGGACGACTCGGTGCTCGTCTACTCGAAGCACCTCGAGGGCCGGTTCATCGAGGGCCACGGTCCCGACGAGCACGACACGATCATCGTCGTCGCCAACGTCGACCCGCACTCCGTGCGGGAGACGACCGTGCACCTCGACCTCGGCGCGATCGACCTGCCCGGCGAGGGCACGTTCGGCGTCGAGGACCTCGTGACCGGCGAGCGCTGGGAATGGGGCGAGCACAACTACGTCCGACTGGATGCCTTCACGCAGCCGGTGCACATCCTCCGAGTGATTCGAGGCGCCGAATGACCGACACGACCCCCGTCCAGGCCCCGTCCGTGCCCGACGAACTGCTGCGCGCGGTCGCGGAGGGCCGATACCACGATCCGCACCAGGTGCTCGGGCAGCACGGTTTCGAGGCGCCCGGCGAGGGCGGCGCGCACACCGTCATCCGGGTGCGGCGCCCGCTCGCGGCATCCGTGGTCGCGATGCTCGACGACGGCACCGAACTCCCGCTGGGACACGTCGGCCACGGCGTCTGGGCCGGCGCCGGCGCGTTCGGACCGACGGGCTACCGCGTGCGCGCACGCTACGACGACGGCACGGAGTGGACCGCCGACGACCCGTACCGGTACGCGCCGACGATCGGCGAGCTCGACCTGCACCTCATCGAGGAGGGCCGGCACGAGGAGCTCTGGCGCGTGCTCGGCGCGCATCACCGCGAGTTCCCGTCGGTCACGGGCCCGCTGCGCGGCGTCTCGTTCACGGTGTGGGCGCCTCGGGCGCGCGCCGTGCGCGTCGTCGGCGACTTCAACCGCTGGGACGGCGTTGGCCACGCCATGCGCAACATGGGCTCCAGCGGCATCTGGGAGCTGTTCGTGCCCGAAGTCGAGCCGGGTTCGTCGTACAAGTTCGAGCTGCTCGCACCCTCCGGCGAGTGGCTGATGAAGGCCGACCCGATGGCCCGGCGCGCCGAGGTCGCGCCGGCGACCGCGTCGGTCGTCGAGGCGAGCCACCACGACTGGGCCGACGGCGAGTGGATGTCGCAGCGCGGGCACCGCAACCCGCACGAGCTGCCCATGAGCATCTACGAGCTGCACCTCGGATCGTGGCGGCCGGGCAAGGGCTACCGCGACATCGCCGACGAGCTCATCGAGTACGTCCAGTGGCTCGGCTACACGCACATCGAGTTCCTGCCGCTCGCCGAGCACCCGTTCGGCGGGTCCTGGGGGTACCAGGTCACCGGCTACTACGCGATCACGAGCCGCTTCGGCTCGCCGGACGACCTGAAGTACCTGATCGACCGACTGCACCAGGCGGGCATCGGCGTGATCATGGACTGGGTGCCCGGGCACTTCCCCAAGGACGAGTGGGCGCTCGCCCGGTTCGACGGCGAGCCGTTGTACGAGCACCCCGACCCCCGCCGCGGCGAGCAGAAGGACTGGGGCACGCTCGTCTTCGACTACGGCAACCCGCGCGTGCGGAACTTCCTCGTCGCGAACGCGCTGTTCTGGCTGGAGGAGATGCACGTCGACGGCCTGCGCGTCGACGCCGTGGCCTCCATGCTCTACCTCGACTACTCGCGCGAGGAGGGCGAGTGGCTGCCCAACTGGTACGGCGGGCGCGAGCACCTCGAGGCGATCGGCTTCCTGCAGGAGGCCACCGCGACGGCGTACAAGCGCAATCCGGGCATCGTCATGATCGCCGAGGAGTCGACGAGCTGGCCGGGCGTGACCGCGCCGACGAGTTCGGGCGGGCTCGGGTTCGGCTACAAGTGGAACATGGGGTGGATGCACGACACGCTCCAGTACCTGCACCGCGACCCGATGTACCGCTCGTACCACCACGGGGAACTGACGTTCTCGTTCCTGTACGCCTTCAGCGAGCACTTCATCCTGCCGATCAGCCACGACGAGGTCGTGCACGGCAAGGGCTCGCTGGTGCGCAAGATGCCCGGCGACCACTGGCAGCAGCTCGCGAACACGCGCGCGTACCTGGCCTACATGTGGGCCCACCCCGGCAAGCAGCTGCTCTTCATGGGCCAGGAGTTCGGGCAGCTCTCCGAATGGAGCGAGGAGCGCGGCCTGGACTGGTGGATCCTCGACCAGCCGAGCCACCGCCAGCTCGCCGAGCTGGTGGGCCGGCTGAACCGCGCGTACGCGAGCACGCCGGCGCTGTGGCAGCTCGACGACGACTCCGCGGGCTTCGACTGGGTGGAGGGCGGCGCGTCCGACCTCAACGCGCTCGCCTTCCTCCGCTACGACCGCGAGCGCCGCCCTCTGCTGTGCATCGTGAACTTCGCGGGCCAGCCGCACGAGAACGTGCGGCTCGGCCTGCCGTTCGCCGGCCGCTGGCGCGAGGTGCTCAACACGGATGCCTCGGAGTACGGCGGCTCGGGCGTCGGCAACCTGGGCGGGGTCGACGCCACCGAGGAGCCGTGGGGCGGCAAGCCCGCGTCGGCGGTGTTCACGCTGCCGCCGCTCGGCGCGCTCTGGTTCCAACCGGAGTAGTCCCCGAGGGATACGGCGCAGCCCGCCGGCCACGCGCGGCGGGCCCGCCCGTCAGTACAGCAGCATCGCGAGGCGACGGCGCGCCGCGCTCACACGCGGGTCCTCGACGCCGACGACCTGGAACTGCTCGAGCAGGCGCTCGCGAACGCGGTTCTTCCCCTCGGCGTCGAGCGTCGGGAACAGCTGCAGCAGGCGATCGAACGCGTCGTCGACGTGGCCGCCCGAGAGGTCCAGGTCGGCGACGTCGAGCTGCGCGTCGAGGTCGTCCGGTGCCGCCGCGGCGCGGTTGCGGATGTCATCGAGCGTCTTGCCCTGCAGCCGGCCGAGCAGGTTCGCCTGCGCGAGCCCGGCCACCGCGAGCTCGTCGCGCGGATCCTGCGCGATGGCCGTGCGGTACGCCGAGGCCGCCGCGTCGTAGTCGCCGCGCGAGATCGCGTCGAAGGCCTCCTGGTGCAGGGGCGGCAGCGGCTCCTCCGCCTCCTCGGCGGCTTCCTCGCCCTCGCCCTCCTCGCCCTCGGCGGCGGGCACGCGACCGGTCACGCCGTTGCGCTCGGCGACCTCGAGCAGCTGGTCGAGGACCTGGTCGATCACGTCGTCGGGCTGGACGCCCTGGAACAGCGGCACGGGCTGGCCCGCGACGAGCGCGACCACGGTCGGGATCGCCTGCGCCTGCAGGGCCTGCACCAGCTGGGGACTCCGGTCGGCGTCCGCCGGCGCGAGCACCAGGCGCCCCTCGCGGGCATTCACGAGCCGCTCGAGCGCGGCGACGAGCTGCGTCGACTGCTCGCTCCACGAGGCCCACAGCGCGAGGACGACCGGCACCGAGCGCGACAGCTCGAGCACCTGGCCGAAGCTCTGGTCGTCGACTGCGGCGACGTACCCGCCGCCGGATGCTCCCGGTGCGGCGCCGGCGGGACCGGCATCCGTCGCCCGGCGCTCGTCGCGGTTGACGAGCGAGGACAGGTCGACCGCGCCGCGCAGGTTCGCGGGCTCGTTCGGCGGGTACGGGTTCGTCACTTGACCTCCGATGCTCCGATCAGGGACTCGGACCAGCCCAGCAGGCGGATCTTCTCGTCGGATCCGACCGCGGGCACGTAGAACATGAGCTGGATGCCCACGACGCGCTGCACGCCCTTCGCGCTCTTCTCGTCGAAGCCCGACAGCGCCGCGCCCGGCTGGCCCTCCTGGAATCCCACGGTACCGCCGTCGTTGGGCGTGACCTTCTCGGTCTGGTTGATCGAGACGGTCACCAGCGCGCCCGAGTCGTTCGTCGCGAGGGCCACGGTCGGGCTGTCGCCGACCTCGTTCGAGAACGAGGCGTCCGCCGTCTCCGGCAGGTCCTCCGAGGTCTTCTTCTGGCCCTCGACGCCGAGGTTCTGACGGATGGTGTCGCCCTCGGGGTCGAAGAACTCCGCGAACTCCGACTCGTCGCCCTTCAGCAGCACGTCGGCGTAGGCCGGCGCGACCTGGCCGGTGGGCATGATGAGGCCCTTGAACTCCGGGTTGATCGGCGGCGCGCCGATCGAGGCGGGTGCCACCTCGGGCACGTCGGCGTTCGGCACGAGCGCGGTCGCGTACATGATCTTGTAGTTCTCGCGCGGCGACTCCTGCCGCAGGACGAGGGCGGTCGGCGCGACCGTCTCGTCGTCGTTGTTCTTCGCGATCGTGAGGACGGTGCGCGGCCAGCCGGTGACCTGCTGCGGGAGCGTGAGCGTGAGCGGGGCGGCCGGGATCGCCGGCAGCGCGGCGTGGTCGGGCAGCGACTTGCGGATCGCGTAGTTCGCCTTCCGCGCCTCGAACGCGGGGCCCGTGAAGCGCTCGGCCAGCCGCTGCGAGTCGGCGTCGGCGTCGACCTCGGTCGTGAACACGGCGACGCGGCGCATGATGCGCTCCATCTGCGGGACGCTCACCGCCGGGACGACCTCGGGCGCAGCGGGCTCGTCGGCCTCCACCTCGTCCTCGCCGGCGGGCGCCGTCTCGACGGGCGTCGCGGGAGCGGTCGTCTCGGGCGCCGACGTCAGGTCGGGCCAGTAGTCGGCCGAGCACGCCGAGAGCGCGATGGCGGGCACGAGCAGCACGGGCAGCAGTGCGACGCGTCGGGCGCGGCCCGACGATCGGCGCGGGCCCGAGCCGGAGAGCGCCGCACGCTGCTCGCGCGGCGGGCGCGGGGCACGCATGAGCTTGCCCTTCGGCCCCTTGGGCAGGTTGCGGCGCGGGCCGCGGGAACGGCGGTGCGCCATGACGCCCGAGATCACGAGCACGATGCCGATGAGGAACAGCAGGCCGCCGCCCGCCATGAGCGGACCGGCCCACGGAGTGGCGTTGTCGAGGGGCCACGACACGACGATGCGGCCCGGTGCCGGCGCGGTGCCGTCCGAGGCGACCAGCACCGAGATGCCCTCGGGCACGTCGATCGTGGTCGTGAGGGTCCGGTCGCCGGTGAACTCGTCGAACCACAGGTCGCTGCCGGCGGGCGAGGCGGCGGGGTCGGGCTCGGCCTCGCCGTCCTCCGACGGCTCCTCGGTCGCCTCGGGCTCCTCCGTCGACGGCGTGCCGGGCGTCGAGTCGTCGACGGGGTTCGCCACGACGACCTCGCTGGTCAGCTCGTCGGTCTCGGCGTCGTGTCCGACGGACACGTAGGGGTCCTCGCCGATCCAGGCGAGCACGTCCGCGGTGCGCCCATAGGAGAGGTACACGGGACCGCCGCCGGAGAGCGTGATGGTCTGCTTGCCCTCGTGCGCGGCGAGGGCGTCGGGCGTGATCACGGTGTAGCTCGCCTGGTTCTCGACGACCGTTCCGAGCGAGACCTTGTCCGGCTCGAGGAAGACGGTTCGCTGGGCGATGCCGAAGCCGACCATCACGGCGGCAGCGGCGAACGCCAGAATGGCGAGGACGAATCGCACTCGGGGCACCTCCAGGCCGCGGTTCGCGGCATCCGACAAAGACACCCAACACTACCGACGCAGTCTGGGAGTCTCCTAACCGGAGTCTGGATGACACCGGCTCCCCGCCGGAGGGCCTCGGGCCGTATGATCGGATGCGACCCGCGCGCCCCCACACAACCCCCCACAACGCGGGACACGGACCCCGGAGGAAGAATTGGCCGTCGAAGAGACCGAGTTCACACAGGTATTCCGCGGATACGACAAGGACGAGGTCGATCGGAGCCTCAACCAGCTGCGCCGCGAGATCATCACCGCGAACAATGCGACGGGCGACCTCCAGAAGGAGAACAAGCGCCTCCTCGCGCGCATCGAGGAGCTCACCGCGGAGCTCGAGGAGGTCGGCAGCCCGACCTTCTCCGGCCTCGGCACGAAGCTCGAGAACACCCTGCGCGTCGCCGAGGAGCAGTCGACCCGGCTCATCGCGCAGGCCGACATCGACGCCGAGAAGCTGCGCCGCGCCGCGGAGGACGAGGCGCACCTCATGCGCTCCGACGCGCACGAGCTCGCCGAGCGCACGCTGAGCGAGGCCCGCGCCCAGGCCAACCGCCTGCTCGAGAACGCCCGTGCCGAGGCCGACGACATGGTCGCCCGCGCGCACGAGGCCAGCGAGCAGCTGCGCGACGACGCCAACCGCGACGCGGCGACGATCCGCGGCACCGCCTCGACGGAAGCGGCCGAGGTCCGGGCCACCGCCAAGCGCGAGTCCACCGCCGTGGTCGCCGAGGCCGAGCGCAAGGCCGCCGAGATGCTCGTGGCCGCCAACACCGAGGCCAACGAGGCCCGCGCCGCCGCTGCCGGCCTCCAGGAGGAGACCGAGCAGACCCGCGCCGAGGTCGCCGTCGAACTCGACCAGAAGCGCGCCGAGCTCGCGAAGGAGACCGAGCAGGCCCGCATCGACCTCGCCAAGCAGACCGAGCAGGCCCGCCTCGACCTCGAGCGCGAGACCGCCGAGGGCCGCGCCGACATCGAGGCCGAGATCGCCGAGCGCCGCACCGCACTGGAGAACGAGCTCGAGCAGGCCCGCACCGACCTCGAGCACGAGATCGAGGCCGAGCGCGTGAAGCTCGAGCAACAGCGCGAGCAGGTCGTCGTCGACCTCGAGCGCGAGGCGAAGGGCGCCCGGCAGAAGCTCGAGCACGAGCTCGAGCGCATCCGTGCGAAGCACGCCGCCGAGCTCGACCAGATGCGCGCCGACCTCGCCCTCGAGCAGGAGCAGGCCCGCGCCGACTTCGAGGCCGAGGCCGAGCAGGCCCGCATCGACCTCGACAACCAGCTCACGTCGATGAAGAAGAAGACCACCCACGAGGTCGACCGGATGCGCCGCGAGATCGAGCGCGCCCGTATGGACCTCGACGCCGAGCTCGCCACCAAGCGCGACGAGGCCGAGCAGGAGCTCCTCGCCGCGCAGCAGGAGGCGGCGGAGCAGACCAAGAAGTTCCTCGACGACGCGAACGCCGAGCTCACCGAGGCCGTCGCCCGCACCAACGAGGCTCGGGCCGAGGCCGACCGCCTCGAGACCGAGGCCCGGTCCGAGATCGGCGACGTGCGCGACAAGGCCGACGAGGAGGCCCGCGAGCGGGTCGCCGCGGCGCACGCCCAGGCACGCAAGCTCATCGCCGACGCCGAGGAGCGCACCCGCGCCCTCGTGGCGGACGCGGAGGACCGCCTGGCCCAGATTAGGATCGAGCGTGACGCGGTCGCCGGCTACTTCGAGAGCCTGCGCGGCGTGCTGACCCAGGCGGAGCAGGTGGCTGGCAAGTAGCCCGAGACGAGGGAGCGCGGTCGGTGAGGATCCAGAACGCGTTCCGCATCGCCCTCGTCGGCACCCTGGGTGTCGGCGTGGGCCTCGTCATCCTCTCGGCGCTGTCGAGCCTCTCGACGATCCTGACCTACATCGGAGCAGCGCTGTTCCTGGCCCTCGGCCTCGAGCCCGCCGTGAGCGGGCTCGAGCGCCGGGGGCTTCCGCGTTGGAGCGCCATCGTCCTCGTGATCGTCGGCGTCGCGGCCGTCGTCGCCGCACTGCTCATCGCGGTGATCCCGATCATCGTCGACCAGGTCGCGGAGCTCATCGCCCAGCTCCCCCGGATCGTCGACCAGATCAACCGGGTGGACTGGATCGCGTGGCTGCAGGAGCAGTTCCCGCTGCTGAAGATCGAGGAGATCAGCGAGCAGGCCGGCGCCGCCCTCACCGACTTCTTCACGAACCCCGACAAGCTGAGCGAGCTGCTCGGCGGCGTGTGGGCGGTGGCGCTCGCGATCGGCGGCGGCGTCTTCGCGGTGATCGTCGTCGCCGTGCTGACGATCTACTTCACCGCGTCGCTCGACGCGATGAAGCGGGCGACCTACCAGCTCGTCCCCGCGTCGCGTCGCGCACGCTTCGCCGACCTGACCGAGCAGATCACGCAGTCCGTCGGGCGCTACGTGATCGGCCAGGTCTCGCTGGCGGCCGTGAACGGCTTCCTCAGCTTCACGTTCCTGTCGATCATCCGCGCGCCGTTCCCCGCGGTGCTGGCGTTCATCGCCTTCCTGTTCTCGCTCGTGCCGCTGGTGGGCACGCTGACGGGCTCGGTCATCATCATCCTGCTCTGCCTCATCCCGGGGATCGGATCGCCGCTCACGGCGCTCGTGGCGGCCGTCTACTACCTGATCTACATGCAGGTCGAGGCGTACGTGCTGTCGCCGCGCATCATGAGCCGGGCGGTGAAGGTGCCCGGGGCCCTCGTCGTGGTCGCGGCGCTGGCCGGCGGCGCGCTGCTCGGCATCCTCGGCGCGCTCGTCGCGATCCCGATCGCGGCCGCCGTCCTGCTGATCATCAAGCAGGTCGTCATCCCGCGCCAGAACGAGCGCTGACCGGCGCGCCGGCTCCTCGGCGCCTCAGTCCTGCGTCGGCGCGAGGGATGCCGCGGGCCACTCCGTCGGCAGCGGGAGCGCGGACGGGTTCACCGCGCGCACGATCTCGTCCAGCACGCGCCGCGTCTGCGACTCCCCCACCCAGAGGTGCTTGCCGCCCTCGACGTCGATGCGGGTGAGGTTCGGCAGGCCCTCGAACCGCTGCGCCGCCTCGGCCGGCTTCAGGTAGTCGTCGTGCTCGGGGATGAGCGCGACCATCGGCACCGTCGCCGAACGCCACCTGGCGAGCTCCTCCTCGCTCGTGCGGTGCAGCGGCGGCGAGAGCAGGATCGCACCGGCGATGCCGTGCTCGAGCCCGTACTTCAGGGCGAGCTCCGTGCCGAACGACCAGCCGACCAGCCACGGGTTCGGCAGCCCGCGCTCCGCGACGAAGCGCATGGCCGCCGCGACGTCCGCGCGCTCGCTCACGCCGTGGCCGAACTCGCCGTCGCTGGTGCCGCGCGGTGACGACGTGCCCCGCGTGTTGAAGCGCAGCACTGCGAGGTCGGCCAGCGCGGGCAGCCGGGCGGCCGCCTTGCGCAGGATGTGCGAGTCCATGAACCCGCCGGCGGTCGGCAGCGGATGCAGCGTCACGAGCGTCGCGACGGGGGCGCGGTCGGCCGGCTGCGCGAGTTCGCCGACGAGCCGCAGCCCGTCGTCGGTGCGCAGCTCGACCTCCTCGCGACGGGCGGGCAGCTCGACGCCCGCGCGGATCTCGATCATGGTGTCGTCGGTCACGTCGGTCCGATCCTCCAGCAGTGCGTGTGCCAGTGCCTCCGCGAGGCCAGGTCCGCGGCGTCGCCGAGGACCCCGTCCGCGCGCCACGCCACGAGGTGGGCGACACCGGGTTCGATCTCGAGCCCGCACCCGGGGCAGAGGTAGGCCTTGACGGCCTGCGCCTCGGTCACCGGCTGCACGTACCACTCGCGGCCGCCGCGCACCTCGGTACGCTTCCAGCCCGAGGTCAGCCGCGCGACGTCGAGCTCGGGATGCGGCTCGCGCGACCGCGCCGCACGACCACGGGAGCGGTTCGAGCGGGGCATCGGTCCAGTCTACGGTGCGCGGTCGACGCGCGGCTCAGTACCAGCCGACGCTCTGCGAGTGCGCCCAGGCGCCGCAGGGCGTGCCGTAGCGGCCCTGGATGTAGCCCAGGCCCCATTCGATCTGCGTGGCGGCGTTGGTCGCCCAGTCCGCGCCGGCGGTCGCCATCTTCTCACCGGGCAGGGCCTGCGGGATGCCGTAGGCGCCGCTCGAGGCGTTGTACGCGTTCACGCGCCAGCCGGACTCCTTGTTCCAGAGCGCGACGAGGCAGTCGAACTCGGTCGACGGCCAGCCGCGGGCGGCCACCGCCTGCGCCCCGTAGGCCTGCGCCGATCCCGGGTCGGGCACGATCGCGGGCGGGGCCCAGCCGGCCGCCGAGGCGGGCTCGGGCTCCTCGGGCTTGGCCTCGACCACGTAGCCCTCGGACGCCACTGCGACCGAGGCGTAGCCGTCGTCCGGGGCGATCTCCTGCGTCGCCTCGCCTCCGAAGCGGTCGACCGGCGTGTACGTCGAGGTGGCCGTGGCGCCCGAGTACGGGTCGACGACGTTGACGAGCAGGAAGCTGACGGCCGCCGCGAACGCGAAGACCACCGTCACGGCCTGCTTCACGGGCCCGGCGACGGCGCGACGCGGCCCGGTCGACGCCGGCGACGGCGGCGGTGCCGCGGCGACGGCGTGCTGGCGCCGCACGGGCGGCGCGGTCGCGACTGCGGGGGCGTCCTGCGCGCGGCGGGACGGTTCCGACGCGGTCGTCCCGGGGCGCTGCGGGCGCACGGGCGACCTCGGGTCGGCACGTGGGTCGGGCGCGCGCCGCGCGGACGCCGCAGCGCGACGCGACCGTGACTCGGCCTCGGCGTCGTCGCGGGCCCACCGTTCGCGGACGGCCTCCATCGGCATGTCGTCGAATCCATCCGAATGCCTGCCCACGATTGGACGAGTGTATCGGAGGGACTCCCGCCGGGCGAAGTCGGACTCGCTCATCGCACCGCCAGCATCACGTCGACGACGGCGTCGAGCACGAGGTCGACCTGCGCCTCGCGGTAGCCGCCGCGCTGGGCCGAGAAGACGACCGAGCGGACGTCCTCGATCGCGATCGGCCAGCCGTCGCGGAAGTAGCGGGTGAGCTTGTCGGCGAACGCGTCGACCTCGTGCACGTCGTACCCGACCGCGAGCTTGCTCACGCGGTCGAACCGGGCGCGCTCGGGCCGCGCGAGCCGGTTCGCGATCACCTGCGCGGTGGTCCGGGCCTCGGTGAGCCATGCCTCGTCGCCGTGGAGCCGCGACGCGATCTGGCGCTCGCGGAACGCGAACGCGTCCTCCAGGCGCTCGAGCGCGGCGTCGACGTGCGCCGTGCTGTAGCCGCCCTTCTGCATCGAGAACGCGGTCAGGCGGATCCGCTCGGCGTCGAGGGCCTCGTCGCCGGACGACGGCCGGCCGTCGTACGCGCGGCGGGCGCGCTGGAGGAAGTCCTCGACCTCGGCGGTCTTGTAGCCCAGCTGGTTCTTGCGGGCCCGGGGGAACGTGGCATCCACCGCACCAGTATCGCGCACGCCCGGCCGAACCGGCGCACGCTCAGCCGAAGAGGTGGAACGCGGCGAACGCGACCGCCGCAGAGGGCAGGATCGAGTCGAGGCGATCGAGGAACCCGCCGTGCCCCGGCAGCCACGAGCTCATGTCCTTGATGCCGAGGTCGCGCTTGATCAGCGACTCCGCGAGATCGCCGAGCGTCGCCGTGAGGAAGATCGCGGCGCCGAACGCGAGGCCGAACCACCACGGCTGGCCGAGCATGAAGAGCGCGAGGATCACGCCGGCGACGAGGCTCGCGGCCGCACCGCCCGCGAAGCCCTCCCAGGTCTTCTTCGGACTGATCACGGGCGCCATCGGGTGCTTCCCGAACGCCAGTCCCGACGCGTACGCGCCGGTGTCGGCCGATACCGCGAGGATGATGAACGCCAGCGTCCACCACTGGCCGCCGTCGGCGGCCGTCAGCACGACGGCGAACGTCGCGAGGAACGTGACGTACCCCTGCACGAACAGGGCGGCGCCGAGGTCGGCCGCGAGACTGCCCGACTCCGCGCGCACCGAGGCGGACGCCTGCTCGGCGAGTCGCCATAGGACCACCAGGAGCATGCCGACGAGCACGGCGACGAGCTGGCCGGCCGCGCCGCCGTAGTACGCCGCCGGCACCGCCGCGACGGCGCTGATGACCGTGGGGATGCGCGGCACCCGGTAGCCGCCGTGCCGCAGCGCCGCGGCGAGCTCGGAACTGGAGAACCCGGCCATGACGACCGCGAACACCATGAAGAGCTCCTTGAAAACGAGCAGGCTCAGCAGGAGCGCCCCGCCGAACGCGAGCCCGATCAGGATCGCGACCAGGAGGTTGCGGCCGGTCCGCGCGTTGATGCGCTCCTGCGCCTCGTCGAACTGCGCCCGCGACGCCTCGAACTGGCGCTCGAGGTCGACCCGGCGCGCGTGGATCTGCGCACGGAGGTCCTCTCGCGCCGGATGCCGCTCGTCCTCGGCGTCCGACCGTTCCCCCTCAGGGACGCCCGTCATCGTCCTGCCTCAGACCTCGAGGAGCTCGGCTTCCTTGCGCTTGAGGGCCTCGTCGATCTGGTCGACGTGCGACTTCGTGATGTGCTCGAGCTCCTTCTCACCGCGCGCCACCTCGTCGTCGCCGACCTCGCCCTTGAGGGCCTCGAGGTCGTCCTTCGCCTTCCGGCGGATGTTGCGCACCGAGACCCGGCCGTCCTCGGCCTTGGCCTTCACGATCTTCACGAACTCCTTGCGGCGCTCCTCGGTGAGCTCAGGGAGCGTCACGCGGATGAGGTTGCCGTCGTTGGTCGGGTTCGCGCCCAGGTTCGGCGTGTCGCGGATGGCCTGCTCGATGTCCTTCATCGCGCCCTTGTCGTAGGGCGTGACGACGAGCGTGCGCGCCTCGGGGTTGTTGAGCGAGGCGAGCTGCGCGAGCGGCGTCGGCGTGCCGTAGTAGCTCACCATGATCTTCTGGAAGAGCTGCGGGTTGGCGCGACCGGTGCGCACCGACGCGAACTCGTCCTTCGCGACCTCGACGGCCTTCTGCATGCGGTCACTTGCTTCGGACAGTACATCCGCGATCACGGGGGACTCCTTCTCTCGGGCTCGGGACAGTCTATCGATCGGCGTCGGACTCGCCGTTGCTCACCACGGTGCCGATGCGCTCGCCGAGGATCGCCTTGGTGACGTTGCCGGCCGGCTCCATGCCGAACACGATCATGGGCATGCCGTTGTCCATGCAGAGGCTGAACGCCGTCGAGTCGACGACCTTCAGGCCGCGCTGCAGCGCCTCCTGGTAGCTGATCCGGTCGATCTTGTGCGCGTCGGGGTTCGTGCGGGGGTCGTCGGAGTAGACGCCGTCGACGCCGTTCTTGGCCACGAGCACCTCGTCGGCGCCGATCTCCAGCGCACGCTGCGCCGCCACGGTGTCGGTCGAGAAGTACGGCAGGCCTGCTCCGGCCCCGAAGATCACGACCCGGCCCTTCTCGAGGTGCCGCTCGGCGCGGCGCGGGATGTAGGGCTCGGCGACCTGGGTCATCGAGATCGCGGACTGGACCCGCGTCTCGGCACCCGCCTGCTCGAGGAAGTCCTGGAGGGCGAGCGCGTTCATCACGGTGCCGAGCATGCCCATGTAGTCCGCCCGACCGCGGTCCATGCCGCGCTGGCTCAGCTCCGCGCCGCGGAAGAAGTTGCCGCCGCCGACCACGATCGCGACCTCGACGGTGCGTGCGGCATCCGCGATCTCACGGGCGAGCGAGCTGACGACGTCGGGGTTGACCCCGAGCGCACCGCCACCGAACGCCTCACCCGACAGCTTGAGCAGCACCCTGCGCTGGTGTTCCATCCCCGACCGATCCTTCCCCTCTGGGAGTCAAAACTAGTGGTTCCCGGTCGTCGGCGCAGTGCCGACGGGCCGGTGCCGTGCGCGGCGTCGACGGACGTCCGCGCACAGCAAAGGAGTCCGGACCGCGGGATGCGGTCCGGACTCCCCTGTCACGTGTTACGCGCCGACCTTGAAGCGGGCGAAGTCGGTCACGGTGAGACCGGCGTCCTGCACGACCTTGCCGACGGACAGCTTGTTGTCCTTGGCGTAGTCCTGCTCGAGCAGCGCGACCTGCTTGAAGAACGCGCCGAGGCGACCCTCGACGATCTTCGGGAGGGCGGCCTCGGGCTTGCCCTCCTCGCGGGTGATCTGCTCGACGAGCGCGCGCTCCTTCTCGACGGCCTCGGCCGGGACGTCCTCACGGGTGAGGTACTCCGGCGCGGCGAACGAGATGTGCTGCGCGATCGAACGCGCGGTCTCCGCGTCGTCGCCCGCGTAGCCCACGACGACGCCGACCTGCGGGGGCAGGTCCTTCGAGGTCTTGTGCAGGTAGATCGAGAACTGCTCGCCCTTCACGAGGCGGACGCGACGGAGCTCGACCTTCTCGCCGAGGATCGCGGCCTCGCCGTCGATGAGCTCGGCGACGGTCCCGCTCTGGGCCGGCGCGGCCAGTGCGGCCTCGACGGTCTCGGCGCGGGCGGCGGCCACGGCCGCGAGCACGCGGTCGGCGAGGCCGACGAACTTGTCGCCCTTGGCGACGAAGTCGGTCTCGCAGGCGAGCTCGATGAGGGTCGCGGTGCCGTCGCCGTTGTCGGCGGCGGCGACGAGTCCCTCGGAGGTCGAGCGGTCGGCGCGCTTGGCGTTGCCCTTCGCACCCTTCAGGCGCAGGATCTCCGTCGCCTTCTCGATGTCGCCGTCGGCCTCGACGAGCGCGTTCTTGGTGTCGGTCATGCCGGTCCCGAGCTGCTCGCGGAGCGCCTTGATGTCGGCGATGCTGACGTTGGCCATGTGGAATGGACTCCCTGTCGTTTCGGAGTGGGTGTGGGGGTGCCGATTACTCGGCGGCGGCAGCAGCCGTGGCGTCGGCCTCGGACTCGGTCGCGGCGACCTCGGTGGCCGCCTCGTCGACGACCTCGGCAGCCTCGGCCTTGGCCTCGGACTCCGTCTCCGCGACCTTCTCGGTCTCGGCGGAGGCCTGCTCCGGGGTGGTCTCCGAGCCGGCGTTCAGGAGCTCCTGCTCCCACTCGGCCAGCGGCTCCGACTCCTGGCCCTCCTCGGGCTTCTGGTGGCGCTGGATGAGGCCCTCGGCCGCGGCGTCGGCGACGATGCGGGTGAGCAGGCTCACCGAGCGGATGGCGTCGTCGTTGCCCGGGATCGGGTACTGGACCTCGTCGGGGTCGCAGTTGGTGTCGAGGATGGCGATCACGGGGATGCCGAGCTTCTTCGCCTCGTCGATCGCGAGGTGCTCCTTCTTGGTGTCCACGACCCAGAGCGCCGACGGCGTCTTCGAGAGGTTGCGGATGCCGCCGAGCGACTTGTGGAGCTTGTCGAGCTCGCGCTTCTTGAGGAGGAGCTCCTTCTTCGTGAAGCCGGAGGTCGTGCCCTCGAAGTCGAGCTCCTCGAGCTCCTTCATGCGGGCGAGGCGCTTCGACACCGTCGAGAAGTTGGTGAGGAGGCCGCCGAGCCAGCGCTGGTTGACGTAGGGCTGGCCGACGCGGGTCGCCTGCTCGGCGATCGACTCCTGCGCCTGCTTCTTGGTGCCGACGAAGAGGATGGTGCCGCCGTGGGCGACCGTCTCCTTGACGAAGTCGTAGGCCTTGTCGATGTAGGCGAGCGACTGCTGGAGGTCGATGATGTAGATGCCGGAACGCTCGGTGAAGATGAACCGCTTCATCTTCGGGTTCCAACGGCGGGTCTGGTGCCCGAAGTGCACGCCGCTGTCGAGCAGCTGGCGGATGGTGACGACGGCCATGGCCGTACTCCTTTGTTCTCAGTTGATGCCCCGGCCGGCGGCCGGGAGCCCTGGTGCCCGGCACGGCTCCGCCGGCTCTTGCGAGCGGGACTGAGTGGAGTCGGTGGCCGAATGGGCACGCGTAGTCGCCCCGACATGCGGGACGCTCCGGACATGCTATCACGGCGGGTCCGGACGACCGGTCCTCCCCACCCGACTGCGGAGCGCCTCCGACCGCCGGATCCCCGGTCGCCCCGGAGTGTCGGATTCCGCGCCGACACGCTGGTGGGATGCCGCGCACGCACCGCATCCGACCGCCCCGGCCACCCGTCCTCGCCGGCCTCGCCGTCCTCACCACCGTCCTCTTCGCCTCCGGGGCCGGCGCAGCCGTCGCGACGCCGCCTCGAACTGCACCGTCCCGCGCGGCCGGTGCGTCGGCCGAGGCGGTCGCCGCGTGGACCTGGCCCGTCGGACCGCCGGTGCTCATCACCGAGCCGTTCCGCGCGCCGGCGACGCCGTACGGGCCCGGCCATCGCGGCATCGACCTCCTCGCCGCGTCAGGGTCGGTCGTCGTCGCGCCCGCGGACGGCGTCGTGTCCTTCGCGGGCTCGGTCGCCGGCCGCGGCGTGCTGTCGATCGACCACGGCGACGGGGTCATGAGCTCGATCGAGCCGGTCGCGGCGGGCGTCGCCGCAGGCGACCCGGTCTTGCAGGGTGGACCCGTCGCGACCGTCGCGGGCGGCGGGCACTGCGACGCCCGGTGCGTCCACTTCGGGGTGCGGGTCCACGGCGCCTACGTGTCGCCGTTGCGCTGGCTCGGCGGCGTCCCGCGAGCCGTGCTGCTGCCGATGGGCGGCTGATCGCCCGGCGCGTGGGCCGTCGCTCAGGCGCGCGGGTGGGCCGTCCGGTACGACTGCTTGAGCCGCTCGGCCGTGACGTGCGTGTAGATCTGCGTCGTGCCGAGGCTCGCGTGGCCGAGGAACTCCTGCACGGCGCGCAGGTCCGCTCCGCCGTCGAGGAGGTGCGTCGCCGCGCTGTGCCGGAACGCGTGCGGACCGGCGGGCCCGGATCCCGGAAGGTCGGCGAGGAGGGCGGCGACGAGCCGGTGCACGCTCCGCACGCCGAGGCGACCGCCGCGGACGCCGAGGAAGGCCGCGTGCGTCGCGGTCGCACGCGGCTCGGTTCCCCCCGCCCCGGCGAGGAGCGCCGGACGGGCGCCGGCGAGGTAGCGGTCGAGCGCCGTCGCGGCGGGCGCGCCGTACGGCACGACCCGCTCCTTGGCGCCCTTCCCGGTGACCCGCACGGTGCGATTCCCTCGGTCGATGTCGTCCACGTCGAGTCCGACGAGCTCGGAGACGCGCAGGCCGCAGGCGTAGAGGAGCTCGACGACGGCGACGTCCCGAACGGCGACGGGGTCCCCGTCCGCCGCACGCGTGGCCAGGCGTTCGAGGAGTTCGCCGACGGCGGGCGCGGTCACCACGCGTGGGAGGGTGCGCTTGGCGCGCGGCGCGCGCAGTCGCGCGGCGGGGTCGGCCTCGAGTCGACCGGTGCGTTCGAGCCAGGCGCAGAACCCTCGTGCCGACGCCGCCCGTCGTGCGACGGTGGCCCGCGCGAGGCCGCGTTCGGTGGACTCCCACAGCCAGTCGCGGAGGAGGTCGAGGTCGAGCTCCCCCGCTGCGCCGACGCCCCGGCCGCCTGCGAACCGGGTCAGTTCGGCGAGGTCCGAGGCGTACGCGGCGACGGTGTGCTCGGAGTACCCCCGCTCGTGACGCACGTGCGCCAGGTAGCCGTCGACGACCTCGTCCAGGTCGCCGCGCCGGTCCGCGGGCGACGTGTCCGCGGCGGCGGCTTCAGCCATCCGTCACCCATTCGCGCTTGCGCGAGAACTTGTCGAGGCGGCCGGCTTCGTCGAGCGCCTCGACCTCCGCGAGGAACTGCTCGCCGAAGCTCGTGATCTCGCGGTGGTCGCCGACGGGCACGACCGACGTGACGACCGCGTCGTCGAAGCAGTTCACGAGGGAGAACGATCGTCCGCCGTCGATGCCGACCAGGTGGCGCGGCGGTGCGGAGAGGTCCATCGTGTAGGCGAGCGCGCCCGCGACCGACACGGGGACTCCGGCGAAGGTGCCCTGCGTCGGGTAGTGCAGGTGGCCGCCGAGGATGAGGCGGACGTCGCGGTCGCGGAGCACCTCCTCGAACTGCTCCTGCCTGCGGAGTTCGAGGATGTCCATGAGCGCGAGCGGCGTGGCGATCGGTGCGTGGTGGAGCGCGACGATCGTGCCGTGCGGGGCCGGCTCCGCGAGCACCTCGTCGAGCCAGTCGAGGGTGTTCGGCTCGAGCACGCCGTGGTGGAAGCCGGGGACGCTGGAGTCGACGGCGATGATACGGAGCCCGTCGAGGTCGATGACCTGGTTCACGGGACCGTCGCCGCCGTCGGGGTCGTCGAGGAGGATGGCCCGGAACGGCTCACGCTCGTCGTGGTTGCCCATGACCCAGATGAGCCGCGCCCCGGTCGCCTCGGCCACGGGCTCGAGCACGGCCCGCGCCCGGCGGTACGCGTCCTCCTCGCCCATGTCGGCGACGTCGCCGCTGATCAGGATGGCGTCGAGCCCTCCGGACATCCGCATCATCTGGGCGGCGGCGCGTTCGAGGTGCGCGACGGTGTCGGCTCGCCCGCCGAGCGGCGCACCGCCCTCGAGGAGATGCGTGTCGCTGAGGTGCGCGATGACGTGACGCGCGGCGGGATACCGGCCGAGCCGAGGATGGTCCATGTCTGCCTCCCGCCGCCAGCCTAGGACCACCGTCCGCGGCGTGCGTAGCCTCATTCGGGGCGTCGTCGAACCCAGCCGTCGGCCGCGCGCGCGACGAGCCCCGTCGCATCGAGTGCGCCGAGCGCTCCGAGCACGGGGCCGGACGCCATGCCCGTCGCCCGGATCAGCTCGTCGACCGAACGTGATCGCCGCACGGAGAGCGCATCGAGCACGCGCCGTTCGTGCGACGTGAGCGCCTCCAGAGCGCGTTGCGACGAGTGGGTCGAGCCCGGCGCGTCGTCGCCCGCCGGTCCGGGCCGATGGCCGCGGACGAGCTCGGCCATCTGCGCGGCATCCGTCACGCACAGCGCGTCGAACTCGCGCAGGAGTCGGTGGCATCCCGCTGATGCGGGGCTCGTGACCGGTCCCGGCACCGCCCCGAGGGGCCGCCCGAGCGTCGCGGCGTGCCCCGCGGTGTTCAGTGATCCGGAGCGCACGCCGGCTTCCAGGACGACGGTCGCACCGGCGGACGCGGCGATGAGCCGGTTCCGCTGGAGGAACCGCCAGCGAGTGGGTGCCGCCCCGCACGGCAGTTCGGACGCGACCGCGCCCGTGGCGGCGATCCGGCCGAGCAGCGCCTCGTGCCCGGCCGGGTAGAACCGGTCGACCCCGCCCGCGAGGAAGGCGACGGTCGTTCCCCCGGCGGCGAGCGCGGCGCGATGGGCCGTGCCGTCGATCCCGTAGGCACCGCCCGAGACGATCGCGACTCCCCGGTCGACGAGCCCGGCCGCGGCCTCCACTGCGACGTGCTCGCCGTACCCGGTCGCGGCCCGGGCGCCCACGAGCGCGATCGACGGCGACGCCACGACCGCGCTCGATCGCCCCCGCACCCAGAGCGCGAGCGGCGCGTGCGGACCGAGGTCGGCGAACCCGACCGGCCAGTCCGGGTCGCCGGGCAGCACGAGTCGCGCGCCGACACGGGCGGCCTGCGCGAGCGAGCGCGCCAGCGCCGCATCGTCGATCCGCGGCCTCCACCGTGCGGCGCCAGCCGTCAGTTCGCGCGAACTCGGCGCGGACTCCTGGCGCAGCGCGTCGACGAGTTCGGTCGCACCACGCCCGGACAGGATCCACCCGGCCGACTCCGCCGCGCCGAGCGACTCGACCATCCGGCCGAGCACGCCGTCGCCCGGTTCGGCGACCGCACCGAGCACGACGCGCGCCACGGCGTCGTGCGGCGCTCCCGCCGCGCCGGGACGAACGGCGATGAGGTCCTCCCGCAGGCGATCGACCAGTCGCTCGAGCCCCCCGCGGTTCATGCCACCGCCCCCATCCGCAACCCGAGCGCTCGGCCGACGTGCTCGGCGGTCGGCCGGGTCGCGCCGTCGAGGTCGGCGACCGTCCATGCCAACTTCAGCACGCGGTCGTAGCCGCGCATGGTCACGCCGCCGCGCTCGAGCGCATGGTCGAGCGCCCGGGTCGCCTGCGAGCCGGGATGCAATCCGCCCTCGCCGCGGAGCCACGGCCCGGGCATCTGCGCATTCGTCCGCCACGGCGTCCCGGCGAGCCGGTCCGCAGCGGCCTCGCGCGCCTCGATCACCCGTCGCCGAGCATCCTCGGTCCGCATCGCGGGCACGTGCTCCGGGTCCTGCCGCATCATGACCTGCGCGGGCGTCACTCGCGGCACCCAGAGGCGAAGGTCGACCCGATCCAGCAGCGGACCGGAGATGCGCGCGAAGTAGCGGCGCTTCGCCGCCGCCGGGCACGAGCAGCCGTCGCCGGGCGTGTCACCGCCTCCGCACGGACACGGATTGGCGGCGAGCACGAGCTGGAAGCGCGCCGGGAACGTGGCGACCGCATTCGCGCGGTGGATGCTGAGCTCGCCGGACTCGAGCGGCTGCCGCAGCGCGTCGAGCACCGCTGCCGGGAACTCCGGCGCCTCGTCGAGGAAGAGGACGCCGTGGGAGGCGCGCGCTGCTGCGCCGGGTCGGATGACCCGGCTGCCGCCACCGACCATCGCCGCCGCGCTCGTGGTGTGGTGCGGCGACTCGAACGGCGGCCGGACGGAGAGCGTCTCGCCGAGACGGTGCCCGGCGAGCGAGCGGAGTGACGCGACCTCGAGGGCGGAATCGGCGGTGAGGTCGGGCAGCAACCCGGGCAGCCGTGAGGCGAGCATGGTCTTTCCCGCCCCCGGCGGTCCGACGAGCATCAGGTGGTGTCCTCCCGCCGCGGCGATGAGGAGGGCGCCGACGGCGTCGACGTTGCCCACCACGTCCGCCAGGTCGCCGGCGGGCGGAGACGCCGGATCCTCGGCCTCCGCTTCCCCGGCTCCGCTGGCGGCGGGAGCCGACGGCGTCGCTCCTGCGGGAGGCCCCTCGGGCTCGCCGCCGTGCCGGCGCACCGCGTCGCCGAGGCTGTCGACCGCGACGACCTCGATGCCGGGCACGAGCCGCGCCTCCGGAGCGTTCTGAACGGGCACCATCACCCGCTCGCACCCCGCCCGAGCCGCGGCGAGGACGGCGGGAAGGATCCCGTGCGTCGGGCGCAGGCGCCCGTCGAGCCCGAGCTCGCCGAGGTGGACGCACTGCGAGACCGACGCGGCATCCACTGCGCCCGCCGCCGCGAGGCAGGCCACGGCGATGCCGAGGTCGAAGGCGGAGCCGTGCTTCGGCAGCGCCGCCGGCGACAGGTTCACGGTCAGCCGGCGAGCCGGGAGCGGACACCCGGCATTGGTCGCCGCGGACCGGACGCGTTCGCGCGCCTCGCCGAGCGCCGCATCGGGCAGGCCGATGATGACGAATGCCGGGAGCTGGCTCGACAGGTCGGCCTCGACCTCCACGATCGAGCCCGACAGCCCGACGAGCGCGACCGACCGGGTGTGCGCGACCGGCATCAGCCCACGCCCTCGAGGTGCTCGACGATCGCCGGCGCATCGGCGGGGGCGTGCACGGCGACGGCGTCGATCCTGAGGCCCGCGGCGGAGCGCTCGTGCGCATCGCACCAGGCGAGCGCGAGACGGCGGAGGCGCGCGAGCTTGACGGGCGTGATCGACTCGAACGGGTGCCCGTACCGGACGCCGGTCCGGGTCTTCACCTCGACGAAGACGAGCACGCTCCCGTCTCGGAGGACGAGGTCGATCTCGCCGTGGCGGCAGCGCCAGTTCCGGTCGACGACGCGCATGCCGCGCGCCTCGAGGTGCTCGGCCGCGACCTGCTCGCCGCGGCGCCCGAGTTCGATGTTGTGGGCCATGCCCCCAGCGTTGCGCGGACGGCCGGCGTTGCCATCCGAGGGAGCCTCGAGCGCGACGGAACGGGGCGCGACCGGCTTGTGGAGGACGGTTTCAGCGGACCGCTCGGCCCGCGCGGGACCGCATCCTCAACGCCGACCCGCCCGGGTCAGGTCACCGGGCACCCGCGTCAGCCGCCGCGCACCCCAGAGCAGCGCGAGCTGGATGAAGCTGGCGAAGACGGCACCGGCGGCGTCGTTCGAGTCCGCACTGAACACGGGGATGATCCCGATGAGCGACAGCAACGGGATCACGACCCCCAATGCTCGGTTCCGGAGTCCCGTCGTTCCGGCGGCGATCGCGCCGAAGACCCCGCCGGCGCCCCAGCCGAGGAACCACATGCCGATGAGGAAGTCGGGCGGCGTCGACGACTGGACGGTCGCGGCGTAGATGAGGATCAGCAGCGTGGCGACCCACGCACTCGCGAACGCGGTCCCCCACAGGAGACGCCGCGAGACGACGTCGCGGGCCGGCGGAGTCGCGGCAGGCGCCGGCTGACGGTCCCCCCGACGCGCATCCGGCGGGACGGGTGCCACCTGAGCCGGCGGCGGTGCCGGTGCGCGTGGCTGCGGCGGATCCGGCTCCCGCACCACGGGTTCCCGCACCTCCGGCTCCGGCGCGGGCTCCGGCTCCGCCTTCGGCGCCTCCGGCTCCGTCACCACCGGCACGGCTTCCGCGTCCGCGCGCTCGCCCGGACCCGTCACCACGGGCTCCGCCGCATCCGGCTCGGGCACCGCCGCCTCGGGCACCGCCGCCTCGGGCTCCTCCGCCGCGTCGACCGCCGGCGCCTGCGCGACCGGCTCCCCCACCATCTCGAACAGCCGGCTCTCGTCGCCGCGCAGGTAGAGCACGGGGGTCACCCACTCCAGCGTTCCCGGGCCCAGGCCGAGGATGCCGATGCGGCCGCTGCGGGCGGCGAGGTCGACCGTCCGGCCGCTCCCGAGCGAGGTGTAGAAGCCGTTCGCGAACTCGATGGCCGCGTCGTCGCTGATCGAGAACTGCATCGCGACGACCGCGTCGATGCCGCTGCGGACGAGGGCCGCCGCCGTGCCCGAGAACAGGTCCGTCGACCCGGCGGCGGCGGACGCGCACGAGTTGAGCACGACCAGGCGCGGGGTCGGGTCCGCCTCGTCGAGGAGGTCGGCGAGGCTTCCCGCCGCGACGAACTCCGCACGGCCGTCGCGTCCGACGAACGCGAGCATGCCCTCGTCGCGAGCCTCGTCGAACAGGCCGTGCCCGATGAAGTGCAGCACGTGCCAGCGGCCGGAGAGCAGTGCGGCGTGGAGGCCGCGCCACGACACGTCCTCGAGCCAGTGCACCTCGACCTGCCCGGCGGCGATCGGCGCGGCGAGGGCCTGCTCGAGACGTTCGCGCTCCTCGGCGACGTCGATCGGCACGAGGTTCGCGGGAGCGGCGACCATGGCGAGGACGCGCAGCGGTGGCTCGACCTCGAGCGGGTCGCGGACGTGCCGCGCGGGCACGACGCGCACGAGCGGGTCGCGTCGCGACACGTAGGTTCCGGCCTCCGGGTCGAACAGCGTCTCCCACGGGAGCGCCGCGAGCTCGGGCACGCGCGTGCGCAGCCGCAGCTGCAGCTCCCGGCCGCGCTCGGCGGCGACCGCCCGGCTCGTCCGGTACGTCTCGCCGATCCCGCCGTCGAACACCCGCTCGAACAGTTCCCGGCCGACCTCCCGGATAACGGACTCCTCGGGTCCGACGACCCGCCTGGCCCGCACGGCCGCGGCGAGGATGTTCGCCTCGACGGTGCGCCGCCGCGCGAGCAGGTCGTCGACGTCGAGCGACACGACGGCACTCGGACGGCCTCCGCCGACGGCGCGCGACACGCGCACGAGGTACGTCCCCGGGTCCGGACCGGGTTCGATGTCCAGCTCGATCAGCGCCTGCATGATGCCCCGGCGCGCCCCGACGGCTGTCGACGACGCGACCGTCCTGTCAGGGCCCACGATAGCCCGAGCGGCGCGAGCCCGTCATCAGGGCTCGCCCCGACCGCCGCGCCTACTCCTCGAGCGCGAGGTCCTTCGGCAGCTCGAACTCGCGCGTCGCGAGCTCTTCCACGTTGACGTCCTTGAAGGTCAGCACGCGGACCGACTTCACGAACCGGTCGGCACGGTAGACGTCCCACACCCAGACGTCCTTCATCGTGAGCTCGAAGTAGAAGTCGTGCTCGGTGTCGCGTCGCACGAGCTCCACCTCGTTCGCGAGGTAGAACCGCCGCTCGGTCTCGACCACGTACTTGAACTGCGTCACGATGTCGCGGTACTCGCGGTACAGCGCGAGCTCCACTTCACGGTCGTAGTCGTCGAACTCGTCCTCATCCATCGTGGATCATCCTACTTCGAGGTCGAACAGCGACGGCGCCACCTCGGGCGTGCGATCGTGCAGCCAGGTGCGCCGGTGCAGGTCGCTCGGGCCGTGCTCCGCGATCGCCGCGAAGTGCGCCGGACTCGAGTACCCCTTGTTCTCGTGCCAGTGGTACAGCGGGGTCTCGTCGTGCGCGCGCCGCATGCCGCGGTCGCGGTGCACCTTGGCGATGACGGATGCCGCGGAGACCGACGCGCAGTCGCGGTCGGCCTTGATCCGCGTGATGACCTGGGCGCGGTGCTCGATCGACTGGCTGAGCCAGTCGTAGTTGCCGTCGAGGAGCAGCGGTGCGCCCGCGACGACGCCGCGGTCCACGCCGAGCTCGGCGAACGCCCGAGCACCGGCGAGCCCGAGGCAGGCCATGATGCCGAGCCGGTCGATCTCGTCGGCCGAGGCCTCGCCCACGGCCGACGCGAGCACCCACGACGCGGCGCGGGGCGCCAGCAGTTCGCGCTTGGGCTCGGGCAGCATCTTGGAGTCGCGGAGGCCGGCCGGCATCCGCCTGATCGTGGCGTCGATGACGACGATGCCGACCGTCACCGGGCCGGCGAGCGCACCGCGCCCGACCTCGTCGCACGCGAGCACGACCGGCGCACCGCCGGCCATGAGGTCGCGCTCGATCCTGAGCGTCGGCACGCCGGCGGGGCTCACGTCAGCCGGTCCCCTCGTCGACGCCGGAGAACACCTGCGGGTAGTTGTCGAGCCATGCCCAGTGGGCGATCGGCCAGCTCACGACCACGGCGCGGCCGACGACGTTCTCGATGGGTACGAAGCCCTCGAGCGGCGTCTCGGTGTTGTAGCGCGAGTCCTTGGAGTTGTAGCGGTTGTCGCCCATGACCCACAGCGAGTCGGCGGGCACCTCGACGTCGAAGTCGTCGCGCGACACCTTGGACTCGCCCGGCGGCAGCGCGACGTACGGCTCGTCGAGCGGGATCCCGTTGACGGTCATCTGCCCGAGCGCGTTGCAGCACGCCACGTGGTCGCCGGGCAGGCCGATGACGCGCTTGACGAGGTGGTCGTTGGAGTCCGGCGCCGACAGGCCGACGAACGCGAGGAAGCCGTCGACGATGGCCACCAGCGGCGGTCGCGACTCGTCGGCGCGCGCGGGCAGCCACCCGCCCGGGTCCTTGAAGACCACGACGTCGCCGTGCTCGATCGGAGTGACCTCCGGGACGAGCTGGTTGACGATGATGCGGTCGTCCTGCATGAGGGTCTGCTCCATCGACTGCGACGGGATGAAGAACGACCGGATCAGGAACGTCTTGATGAGGAACGAGACGAGCACGGCGACCAGGAAGATCACCACCAGGTCGCGCAGGAACAGCAGGGCGCTCCGGCGACGCGACGGCGCCCCGGAGGTGGCGCGATCGTCGCGCTCGGTACGTGTGTCTTCAGTCATGAAAAAGGTCGAGCTCCCCGACCCAGTCTAGGGGTGGGGAGCTCGAGCGGATGACGCGTGTGGAACGGCGTTGGGCCGATCAGTTCTCGCGCTTCTCCTTGATCTTCGCCTTCTTGCCGCGGAGCTCGCGCAGGTAGTAGAGCTTGGCGCGACGGACGTCACCGCGGGTGACGACCTCGATGTGGTCGATCACCGGCGAGTGCACCGGGAACTTGCGCTCGACGCCCACCTGGAAGCTCACCTTGCGCACGGTGAAGGTCTCGCGCACGCCCTCGCCGGAGCGGCCGATGACGACGCCCTGGAAGACCTGGATGCGCGAACGGGTGCCTTCGACGATGTTGACGTGCACCTTGACGGTGTCGCCCGGGCGGAAGTCCGGGATGTCCGAACGCAGGCTGGCCGCGTCGACGTGGTCGAGGATGTGCATGATGGTTCGCTCTCTGCGCCCGCCACCGGTCGAACGCGGATCATGGAATGGAAAGTGTTCGGCGCCGTTCGCGCGATTCCTCGCGGCGTGCGGGCTCCCCGGAGGCAGAGCCATGCGACGGCACAAACAACCATTCTGCCAGATGGCCGCCTCACCGGCCAAAACCGCGCGGATGCCGCGGCGTCGGCGCACGCACGACGCGGTGCGTCAGTCGCGCCGCTGCTCCCAGCGCCGCTCCTCGCGGACCACGATGACCTCGCCCGCGTCCTCCGCGGAGCGCGTGCGGCCTTCGGCGCCGCCGGCACCCGGGGCGCCGGCCGCGACGATGCGCTCGTACTCGTCCATGGTCGCGCGAACGCGCCGGGCGCCGTCGCTGACGAGCCGCCACACGGCGTACCAGAAGGCGACGATCGCGCCCACCATCGCGAGCACGGCGAGGGTGATGCCGGCGGGGCCGTAGAACCCCGCGCCGATGATCAGGAGGTGCCAGACGCCGAGCACGGCGACGTCGGACCAGGCGACCGCGCGATCCTGGCGCACGTCGGGTCGGGCCGCGACGATGAGGGCCACCACGCCGAGGGTGATGAACGCGATCGGCGTGGCGAACATGAGCCCGAGCACGCCCCAGCCGCTCGAGCCGAAGATCGCGTAGCCGATCAGCAGCCACAGCGGCAGCACGACGGCGGCTGCGAACTGCCACCGGTAGAACCCCCGTCGGATGAGCATGACGCCAGCGTACTTCGCAGGGCTGGGCACGGGCCGGGTGTTCACTCAGGGCGGAGCCGCCACAATGGACTGCGGAGAGGATGAGCGTGATCGAACTGAGGACCCCTGCCGAGATCGAGGAGATGCGACCCGCCGGTCGCTTCGTGGCCGGCGTGCTGGAGGCGACGTCGAAGGCCGCGGCCGTCGGCGTGAACCTCCTGGAGCTCGACGCCCTGGCGCACGAGATGATCCGGAAGGCCGGCGCGGAGAGCTGCTACATCGACTACCACCCGTCGTTCGGCGCCAGCCCGTTCGGCAAGGTGATCTGCACCTCCGTCAACGACGCCGTCCTGCACGGCCTCCCCCACGACTACCGGCTGAAGGACGGCGACCTGCTGAGCCTGGACTTCGCCGCCTCGGTCGACGGCTGGGTCGCGGACTCGGCGATCTCGGTCGTCGTCGGCACGCCGCGCGATGAGGACGTGCGCCTGATCGAGACGACGCGCCGCGCGCTCGACGCGGGCATCGCCGCGGCCCGCCCGGGCAACCGCATCGGCGACATCTCCCGCGCGATCGCGGACGTCGCCAAGGCCGAGGGGCTGTCGATCAACACGGACTTCGGCGGCCACGGCGTGGGCCGCACCATGCACGGCGACCCGCACATCCCCAACAACGGGCGGCCGGGACGCGGCCTGCCGCTGAAGCCGGGCCTCGTGGTCGCGATCGAGCCGTGGTTCCTGCAGACGACGGACCGGATCTTCACCGACCCCGACGGCTGGACCCTGCGCAGCGTCGACGGCTCGCGCGGGGCGCACTCCGAGCACACGGTGGCGGTCACCGAGGGCGACCCCATCGTGCTCACGCAGCGGGGCTGACCGCCGCGAGGGTCTCGGGCGCTGCGATCGCGGCCCGTTCGAGCACGAGCTCGACGAGGCGCGGCGAGGGCGGGCCATCCGCCCGCAGCAGCGGAGCCGTCGTGACGTCCGCGCCCGCGGCGACCGCGAGGTCGTGGAAAAAGCCGGGCGCGAGCAGGTAGGTCGACACCACGACCCGCGAGACCGGATGCGTGGCGCGCACGAACCCGATCGCCTCGGCGAGCGCCGGCCGTGCCGCCGACAGGAACCCGATCGCGACGGGGCGCCCGAGGCGCTCGCCGAGCCCGCGCGCGACCGCCCGGCAGTCCTCGACGGCGCGCGGATCGCTCGAACCCGCAGCGGCGAGCACCACGCGGTCGTCGGGGCGCAGCCCGGATTCGCGCGCCCGCTCGACGAGCACGTCGAGCAGGCGGCCGTCCGGACCGAGCGCCGGCGCGAGTCCGGCGCGACGGCCGTCCACGGCCTCGGCGAGGTCGACGTGCACGTGGTAGCCCGCGGAGAGCAGCAGCGGCACGACGGTCGCCTCCGCGCCGTCGCCGAGCGCCTCGAGGACCATGGCCACGTCGGGCTCCTGCACGTCGACGAACGCGTCGACGACGTCGCACCCGACGGGCGCGGCGGCGCGTACCGCGGCGACGAGACCGGCGACGGCGGCACGACCCTCGGCCGACGACGTGCCGTGCGAGGCCGCGACGACCGCCGTGCGGCTCACGCGTCGACCTCCACCTCGATCATGCCGCCGACGATGCGCGTGCGGTACGTGCGCAGGCCGAGCGCCGGGTCGGTGAAGCACTCCCCCGTCCCGAGGTCGTAGACCTGCTTGTGCAGCGGCGACGCGATCGTCGGCCGCTCGCCACGCGAGCCGACGATGCCGCGCGCCATGACGGGCGCGCCCGTGTGCGGGTCGTGGTGGTCCACGGCGTACACCTCCTCCTCATCGAGCCGGACGAGCGCGACGAGGCGCGAGCCGACGAGCGCCACCTCGCCCCAGCCGGGCTCGAGGTCGGCGACCCCGCACGTGGGGATCCAGCTGGTCGTGACTGCGACGGTCGACGTCATCTGCGGCTTCCTCTCCTCGATGGCAGCGACGCTACGGACGGCATGTTTCCCCTGCCGCGCCGACGGTGTTTCGCCGGGGTGAAACCCCCCTCACACGACGCACGGCGTCATGCGAGGTCTCCGAGCACTTGTGTTACGGCGGCGAAACAGGGGCGAAACCGCGCCGCCGTACGCTCGCCGTCAACCCAGGCCGGAGCATCGAGCGGAGGAGCCATGAACGACACCGGGATCGACCCCGTCGCCCAGCGCGACGTCCTCGTCGTCGGCGGCGGCCCCGCCGCGCACCGGCTCGCGGAGAGCCTGCACGCCCGCGACGGCGGGCGCACGCTGCGCGTGACCGTGGTCGCCGACGAGGTCCACGCCCCGTACGACCGCGTCGCGCTCAGCACGAGGCTCGCCGATCCGACCGCCGACCTCGCCCTGTCCGCGACGCCGTGGGCGGACGGCTCCGTTCGCCTCGTCACCGGCGAGCGCGTCACCGAGGTGGATACCGCGACCGGCGTCGCCACGACGGCGAACGGCCTCGGGCTCCGCTTCGACGAGCTCGTGCTCGCGACCGGCTCGAGCGCACCCGTGCCGGCGATCCCCGGCAGCGAGCACATCCGCGTCTACCGCACGATCGACGACGTCGACGCCCTCGTCGCCGAGACCCGCGACCTCGCCGAGCGCCTCGGCCGTGCCCCGCGCGTCGTCGTCGCCGGGGGCGGCCTGCTCGGCCTCGAGGCCGCGGGCGGGCTCGCGAAGCTCGGCGCGGACGCCTCGATCGTGCACTCCGGCTCCTGGCTGATGTCGGCGCAGCTCGACGAGGGCGCCGGGCGCGCGCTCGGTCGCATCATCGCCGGCCAGGGAATCGACCTGCACCTCGGGGTCCGCCCCGCGAAGGTGCTCACGGGCAGCGGCGGCGTCGTGGGGGTGGAGCTCACCGACGACCGCCGCGTCGACGCCGATCTCGTCGTGTTCGCGATCGGGATCACGCCGCGCGACGAGCTGGCTCGGGCGATGGGGCTCGAGCTCGGCCCGCGCGGGGGCGTCGCGATCGACACCAGCTGCGCGGCATCCGTCCCGAACGTCTGGGCGATCGGCGAGGTCGCGAGCTTCGAGGGACGCTGCACCGGACTCGTGGCCCCGGCGAACGCGATGGCCGAGGTCGTCGCCGACCGCCTGCTCGGCGGCGAGGCCGAGTTCACGACGGTCGACGACGCGACGAAGCTGAAGCTCGCCGGCGTCGACGTCGCGAGCTTCGGCGACGCGCTCGCACGGACCGACCGGTCGCTCGAGATCGTCTACGCCGACCCCGCCCGCGGCCTGTACCAGAAGCTGGTCACGACCGACGACGCGAAGACGCTGCTCGGGGGCATCTTCGTGGGCGACGCCTCGCCGTACGCGTCGCTGCGTCCCCTGCTCGGCACCGCGCTGTCGGGCGAGCCCGCCGCGTACCTGTCGGCGTCGGGCATGGAGGCGCCCGCGGGCGACGAGCTCCCGGCATCCGCCCTCGTCTGCGCCTGCAACAACGTCGCGGCCGGCACCATCCGCGACGCGGTGAACGGGCCGCACGGCGAGCACGCCGAGGGCTGCGACGAGCTCGGGCCGCTGAAGGCCTGCACGCGCGCGGGCACCCAGTGCGGCTCGTGCGTGCCCCTGGTGAAGAAGCTGCTCGAGGACGAGCTCGTGAAGTCGGGCCAGGCGGTCTCGCGCGCGCTCTGCGAGCACTTCCCGATCTCGCGGCAGGAGATCTTCGAGTCGGTCAGGGTGCTCGAGCTGTCGTCGTTCGAGGAGATCATCGGCCGGCTCGGCACCGGGCGCGGCTGCGACGTGTGCAAGCCCGTGGTCGCGTCGGTGCTCGCCGCGCAGCACGGCTCCTACATCCTCGACGGGGGCCGGGGCGCCCTGCAGGACACCAACGACCGCGCCATGGCCAACATGCAGAAGGACGGCACCTACTCGGTCGTGCCGCGAATCCCGGCCGGCGAGATCACGCCGCAGAAGCTCGCCGTGATCGCGCAGGTCGCGACCGACTTCGGCCTCTACACGAAGATCACCGGCGGCCAGCGCATCGACCTCTTCGGCGCCCGACTCGACCAGCTGCCCGAGATCTGGAAGCGGCTCATCGACGCCGGCTTCGAGTCGGGCCAGGCGTACGGCAAGGCGCTGCGGAACGTGAAGAGCTGCGTCGGCTCGACGTGGTGCCGCTACGGGGTGCAGGACTCCGTCGCGATGGCGATCCGCCTGGAGCTCCGGTACCGGGGCCTGCGGTCGCCGCACAAGCTGAAGTTCGGCGTCTCGGGCTGCGCGCGCGAGTGCGCCGAGGCGCGCGGCAAGGACGTCGGCGTCATCGCCACGGACCAGGGGTGGAACCTCTACGTCGGCGGCAACGGCGGCTTCCAGCCGGCCCACGCGCAGCTGCTCGCGGGCGACCTCGACGACGAGACGCTCATCCGCTACATCGACCGCTACATGATGTACTACATCCGCACCGCCGACCGGCTGCAGCGCACCGCGCGCTGGATGGAGGACCTCGACGGCGGGCTCGACCACGTCCGCGACGTCGTGGTGCACGACTCGCTCGGCCTCGCCGGCGAGCTCGAGGCGGCCATGGCCACGCACGTCGACACGTACGAGGACGAGTGGGCGGCCACGCTGGCCGATCCCGAACGGCTGCGGCGCTTCCGCCCGTTCGTGAACGCGCCGGACCCCGACGACCCCGCCGGCGCCGCCGTCACCGCCCTCGCCCGGGTCGAGGAGCGCGGGCAGCTCCGACCGGCGCGGCCGGACGAGATCGCCCGCGGCGACGCCGTCCTCGTCGCCGGCCCGACGATCCCGGTCAGGGGGGTCGAGGCATGACCGGCCGCGTCACGCTCGTCGGCGGCGGTCCCGGGCGGGAGGAGCTCCTCACCGTCGCGGCCGTCCGCGCGCTGGGCTCGGCCGACGTCGTCCTCTACGACCGGCTCGCCCCGCACGCGCGCCTCGCCGAACTCGCACCCGACGCCGAACTGGTCGACGTCGGCAAGCAGCCCGGCCACCACGCGCTGCCGCAGCAGGAGATCGAGGCGCTGCTCGTCGCGCACGCGCTCGCCGGACGGCACGTCGTGCGACTGAAGGGCGGCGACCCGTACGTGTTCGGCCGGGGCGGCGAGGAGGTGCTCGCCTGCCATCGCGCCGGCGTGCCGGTCGAGGTGGTGCCGGGCGTGACGAGCGCCGTCGCGGTGCCGGCCGCCGCAGGCATCCCCCTGACCCATCGCGGCATCAGCCGCCTGTTCACCGTGGTCTCCGGGCACGTCCCGCTCAGCGACGACGAGCTCCGCCACCTCGCGGGCCTCGGCGGCACGATCGTCGTGCTCATGGGCGTGAACACCCTGCCGCAGCTCGCCGCCGGGCTCGCCCGCCACGGCATGCGCGGCTCGATGCCGGTCGCGGTCGTGGAGCGCGGCTTCCGCGGCGACCAGCGGACGACCCTCGCCGACCTCGCGGGCATCGTGCCCGCCGCCGGACTCGCCGGGGTGACCTCGCCCGCCGTGATCGTCGTCGGCGAGGTCGTCCGGCTCGCGCACGACGGCGACCGCACGGCGACCGAGCTCATGGAACGCGCGGCCGGCTTCGCGGCGGTGGCGACATGACCGACCAGGCCGAGGCGACGATCGGGTTCCGGCCCGACCAGCTCGAGGGGTTCCGGATCGGCGTGACCAGCGACCGTCGGTCCGCGGACCTCATCGACGCGTTCGTGCGCCGCGGCGCGCAGGTCGTCCATGCGCCGACGATCCGCATGGCCAACGCGAGCTCCGACGAGCCCGTGATCGCCGACACGCGCGCGATCATCGCGGCCCGGCCCGACGTGCTGCTGGCGACGACGGCCTACGGCGTGCGGCGCTGGTTCGAGGTGGCGGATGCCGCGGGGCTCGGCGACGACCTCCTGTACGCGCTCGGGCGCACCGCCATCCTCGTGCGCGGCCCGAAGGCGCGCGGCGGCATCCGCGCCGCCGGCCTCGACGACGTCGGCATGAGCGCGGAGGAGACGACCGAGTCGCTCATCGACGAGGTGCTGGCGACGCATCCGCCGGGCCTGACGGTGGCGGTGCAGCTGCACGGCTACCTGCCGCCGGAGGCCCTGGACCGCCTGCGCGACGCGCACGACCGCGTGCTCACCGTGGAGCCGTACCGCTGGATCGATCCCGACCTCACCGACGAGCGCGTGGACCGACTGATCGAGGCCGCCTGCACGGGCGGCCTCGACTGCATCACCTTCACGAGCGCGCCCGCCGTGCACGCGCTCCTCATGGCCGCCGAGGCCCGCGGGCGATACGACGACCTCATCGACGCGATGCGCGGTCCCGTGGTCGCCGCGACCGTCGGGCCCGTGACCTCCGCCCCGCTCGTCGCGGCGGGCATCAGGCCCCTCCAGCCCGACCGCTTCCGGATGGGCGCGATGATCCGCCAGGTGTGCGAGCACCTCGAGGACGCCCGCGTCGTCCGCGTCGAGACGCAGCACGGCCCCGTCGCGCTGCGCGGCTCGGTCGTCGAGGTCCGCGGACGCCGCGTGGCGCTGCCGCCCGTCGCGCTCTCGATCCTCCGCCCGCTCGTGCACGCACGGGGCTCGGTCGTCGCGCGCGAGCGCCTCGCCGCGGGCATGCCGGGCGGCGCCGACGAGCGGGCGCTCGAGGTCGCGCTGAGCCGCCTGCGGCAGACCCTCGGCGTCCCCGGACTCATCTCGACCGTGGTCAAGCGCGGGTACCGGATCGACGTCTGACCATGACCTCACATCGGCCCCGCGGACAGGTGAGCAGGTGGGAACACGAAGTTCACCGCCCGCGCCGGTCGGGGAAACACGCCGTGGATAGCGTCGCCTCACCAGCTCGACGAGAGCCCGACATCCACTGGAGGCGACGATGACCGAGACCCTGTCCGCACCGACGGCAGCGGCCCCCGCGGCCCCTGCCACGCACGCGCCGCCCACCGGCGCGCTCACCCACCGACCCGGCCGCTGGATCGACGGCTGGGACCCCGAGAACCCCGTCCAGTGGGAGCGGGAGGGTCGCCGGATCGCGTCCCGCAACCTGCGCTGGTCGATCTTCGCCGAGTTCCTCGGCTTCGTCGTGTGGCAGCTGTGGTCGATCGTGGTGGTCGCCCTGCCGGCCGCCGGGTTCGCGTTCGACACGGGCCAGGTCTTCTGGCTCATCTCGATCCCCGCGCTCGTCGGAGCGACGCTCCGGATCCCGTACACCTTCATGGTCCCGCGCTTCGGCGGCCGCAACTGGACGATCGTCTCGGCGGGCCTGCTGCTCATCCCGGCGATCGGCCTCGGCATCGCCGTCTCGAACCCCGAGACGCCCTTCGGCGTCATGCTCGCGATCGCGGCGCTCGCCGGCTTCGGCGGCGGGAACTTCGCCAGCTCCATGGCCAACATCACGTACTTCTACCCGCAGCGGGAGAAGGGGTGGGCGCTCGGCCTGAACGCCGCGGGCGGCAACCTCGGCGCGTCGGTCGCCCAGTTCGTGGTGCCGATCGCCATCACGATCGGCGCGGCCGTCACGCTGAACCTGCCCCTGGCGGGCTGGATCTGGGTGCCGTTCATCCTCGTCGCAATGGCGGGTGCTGCGATCGGCATGGACAACCTGTCGAACGCGAAGGCGGATGTCGCCGCCTCGCTCGCCGCGCTGCGGGAGCCGCACCTCTGGATCCTCGCCGTGCTGTACATCGGCACGTTCGGCTCGTTCATCGGGTTCGCGGGCGTCTTCCCGAAGCTCATCGCCGACCAGTTCCCCGACTTCTCCGCGTTCCACGTGGGGTCGGCGACCCTGTCGCTCGCCTTCATGGGCGCACTCGTCGGCTCGCTCGCCCGCCCCTACGGCGGCCGGCTCGCCGACCGCTTCGGCGGCACGCAGATCACGATCGCGGCGTTCGCCGTGATGGCGCTCGGCGCGCTCGCCGTGGTCTGGACGCTCCCGCTCGGCAACTTCTGGGTCTTCCTCGGCCTCTTCCTCGTGCTGTTCACCGCATCGGGGGTCGGCAACGGCTCGACCTACCGGATGATCCCGACCGTGTTCGCCCTCCGTGCCGGCGCGCACAACGCACACGAGTCGGCCGGCGATGTCAGCTCGCAGCGGAAGTCCGCGGCGGCGCTCGGCATCATCTCCGCGGTCGGCGCGTACGGCGGGTTCGTCATCCCGCAGCTGCTCGGCTACTCCAAGACCACGTTCGGCGACTACACGACGGGTCTCGGCTGGTTCGTGTGGGCGTACGCGGGAATGCTCGTCCTCACCGCGGGCGTGTACCTGACCCTGGCGAAGCGCTCCGGACACCGGATCTGACCGGGGCGGGTCGGGCGACCTCACCGCCCGACCCGCTCCCACACCCCACGACGAATCCTGGAGGACGACATGGCGGCCGACACCCACTGCCCCTACTGCGCCCTCCAGTGCGCGATGACGCTGACGCCGACGGATGCCGCGACGCCGCCCGGCACGACGGATGCCGCGGGGCCGCCGGTGACGGTGGCCGGTCGCGACTTCCCCACCAACCGCGGCGGTCTCTGCAAGAAGGGCTGGACCTCCGCCGAGCTCCTCGCCGCGCCGTCACGGCTGACCGCGCCGCTCGTGCGCGACGCCGACGGGTCGCTGCAGGAGACCACGTGGGACGCGGCCCTCGACCTCGTGGCCGACCGGCTCCGCGGCATCCGCGCGCAGCACGGCGCCGACGCCGTCGGCGTCTTCGGCGGCGGCGGCCTCACGAACGAGAAGGCGTACCTCCTCGGCAAGTTCGCCCGGCTCGCGCTCGGCACGAGCCGCATCGACTACAACGGCCGCTACTGCATGTCGTCGGCCGCCGCGGCGGGCAACCGCGCGTTCGGCATCGACCGCGGTCTGCCGTTCCCGCTCACCGACCTCGACGACGCCACGACCATCCTCCTGCTCGGCACGAACGTGGCCGAGACCATGCCGCCCTTCATCGGCCACCTCGCGGGAGCGCAGGCGGCGGGCGGCCTCGTCGTGGTCGACCCGCGACGCACCGCGACCGCGCGGCTCACCGACGACGGCCGGGGCCTGCACGTGCAGCCGGCGCCCGGCACCGATCTCGTGCTGCTCCTCGGCCTCATCCACGTCGTGATCGCCGAGCGGCTCGTCGACGAGCCGTACGTCGCCGATCGCACGACCGGCCACGCCGCGCTCCGTCGGAGCGTCGCGCAGTGGTGGCCCGAGCGCGTGCAGTCGGTCACGGGCGTGCCGGCCGCGACGGTCCGGGCGCTCGCCCGACGGCTCGCCGCGAGCGAGCGGGCCTACGTCCTCACCGGTCGCGGCGTCGAGCAGCACGTCGACGGCACCGACACCGCGACGGCCGCGATCAACCTCGCGCTGCTGCTCGGCCTCCCCGGTCGCCCCGGGAGCGGCTACGGCACGCTGACCGGCCAGGGCAACGGCCAGGGCGGGCGCGAGCACGGCCAGAAGTGCGACCAGCTGCCCGGGTACCGGAAGATCACCGACCCCTCCGCCCGCGCCCACGTCGCCCGCGTGTGGGGCGTCGACCCGGAGGAGATCCCCGGCCCGGGCCTGCCCGCGATCGAACTGCTCGGCTCGCTCGGTCGGCCCGACGGCGTCCGGGCGCTGCTCGTGCACGGCTCGAATCTCGTGGTGTCCTCCCCCAACGTCGCCGAGGTCCGGCGCGGCATCGAGCGGCTCGACCTGCTCGTCGTCTGCGACTTCGTGCGCTCCGAGACAGCCGCGCTCGCCGACGTCGTGCTGCCGGTCCTGCAGTGGGCCGAGGAGGCGGGCACGATGACCAACCTCGAGGGCCGCGTCATCCGTCGGCGACCGGCGCTCGCGCCGCCGGAAGGAGCGCGCGACGAGCTGTGGATCCTGCACGAGCTCGCCCGCCGGCTCGGGTCGACCGCGCGATTCGACACCGACCCTGAACAGGTGTTCGAGGAGCTGCGCCTCGTCTCCGAGGGCGGTATCGCGGACTACTCGGGCATCGACTACGCGCTGCTCGACTCCGGGGCCGAGGCGTTCTGGCCCTTCCCGCGCGGGAGCAGCGGCACCCCGCGGCTCTTCGCCGACCGGTTCCACCACGACGACGGACTCGCCCGCCTGGTCGCCGTCGCGCCCCGCACCGGGGCCCGCCCGGCACCGTCGCCGGACGAGCTGACGCTCGTCACCGGCCGCCTCCTGGAGCACTACCAGAGCGGGGCGCAGACGCGCCGCGTCCCCGAGCTCCTCGACGCCCAGCCCGACGCGCGTGCGGCGATCCACCCGGCCACCGCGGCGCGACTCGGCATCGCCGACGACGAGCCCGTGGAGGTCGCGAACGAGCGCGGCACCGTGCGCTGCCGTGCACGGCTGACGACCGACATCCGCACCGATGCGGTGTTCCTGCCGTTCCACTACGGCGACGAGCAGGCGGCGAACCTGCTCACGTCCGACGCGGTCGACCCGATCTCGTCGATGCCCGAATTCAAGGCCAACCTCGTGCGCGTCACGCGCCTCGTCGAAGCGGGAGCCGGATCATGACCCCACTGCGGATCGTCCTCATCGGCTACGGCCCCGTCGGCGCCCGGTTCGTCGAGGAGCTGCTGCCGGCCGTCCGCTCCGGCGCCGTCGCGCTCACCGTCGTCGCCGGCGAGCCCGTGGAGGCCTACAACCGCGTCCTCGTCGCCGAGTACGCCGTCGGCAACGCCGACCTGGACGCGATGCTCGTCGGCGACCGCGACACGGCGGAGGCGGCAGGCGCCGCCGTGATGCTCGGGGTGCGGGCGACCCGCATCGACCGGGACGCGCGCGTCGTCCGCCTCTCGACGGGCGAGGGACTCCCCTACGACCGCGTGGTGCTCGCGACCGGGTCGCGCGCCAACGTGCCGACCCTCGACGGTGTCGACCGTCCCCGGCGCGACCTCGCGGCCCTCGAACGCCACCCCGCCACGCTGGTCGCCCGCGACGACGAGCTCCCCGCGGGGGTCACCGCGCTCCGCGACCTCGACGACGCCCGGCGCGTGCTCGACGCCGTGCGCGGCCGCCGCCGCATCGTCGTCCTCGGGGCCGGCGTCCTCGGCCTCGAGCTCGCGCTCGCCGCGGCCCACGCGGGCGCGCAGGTCTGCGTCGTGCACCACGGACCGCACCCGATGCCGCGGAACCTCGATCGCGGCGCGGGCCACGTGCTGCGCTCCGCGATCCGTCGCACCGGGATCACGGTCATCGCGCACAGCCGCGCCGAGGCGATCGGGTTCCGCACCGACGACGACGGCACGCGACGGTTCGACATGCTCGTCACCGCCGACGGCAAGCAGGTGCGCGGCGACCTCCTCGTGCTGTCGTGCGGGGTCAGCCCGCGCAACGAGCTGGCGACGCTCGCGGGGCTGCGGACGGCGACCGGGGTCGTCGTCGGTCCCGACCTGCGCAGCTGGAGCGACCCCGACGTGTTCGCCATCGGCGACTGCGCCCAGGTCGTCGAGCGGACCGAGGAGACGGCGGGGCGCCGCGTGCTGCCCGGCGCGCCGTCCGGACTGATCGGTCCCGGCTGGCGGCAGGCCGAGTGGCTGGCCGCGGCGTTCGCGGCGGAGGCCACCGCGCCGCAGGAGGACGGCGGCCACGGACCGGAGGGCGGGCTCCCCGAGGAGCGCGAGCCGATCGTCATGCTCAAGGCCGAGCACGTCGACGTCGTCGCGGTCGGCGACGTCTCCGCCGATCCGTGGGACGACGACGCGCTCGCGCCGCGCCGGCGCGTCGCGCAGTGGGCCGACCCCGAGCACCTGCGGTACGTGAAGATGGTCACCGAGGACGGCGTGCTCACCGGCTTCGCGAGCGTGGGGATGCCGCGCACGGCCGCCGAGCTCACGCTGCTGTTCGAGCGGCGTGCGGAACTGCCCGCCGACCGCTCGCTCCTGCTGCGCTTCGACGGACCCGACGACGACCCGTCGGCCGGCGCCGACGCCTTCGCCCCGGACGCGACCGTGTGCTGGTGCAACGGCGTCACCGTCGCGCGCATCGAGGACTCGGCGGCGTGCGGCAACACGACCGTCGAGTGCGTCGGACGTGACACGCGTGCGGGCACCGGCTGCGGCGGCTGCCGCGGCCGCATCGCCGACGTGCTGGCGCGCGCCGCGGCATCCGGCGCCGAGGAGCCGGACGGCGCCCCGAGCCTGGCCTGACGCCGGGCGCCCTGCGCGGCACCGCCCCGGTGGCTCAGGCGCGCTCGCCCGGTGTCTCAGGCGCGCTCGCGATGCTCCTGCTCGACGGCCGCGTAGCGGTCGAGCACGAGCCCGACGAGCGCCGCGGGCGGGGCGGAGTCCGGCAGCAGCAATGGATCCGCGATGGCGTCGGCGCCGGCCGCGACCGCCTGGTCGTAGAAGGTGCCGGGCGCGAGCAGGTAGGGGCCCACGACGATGCGCGACCCCGGGTGGACCTCGCGGATCATCTCGATCGCGTCGGGCAGGCGCGGGATGGCGGCGGCGATGAACCCGACCGTCACGGAGCGGCCGAGGTGCTGCCCGAGACGGCGGGCCGTCTCGAAGCACTCCCGCACCGCACGCGGGTCGTTGGAGCCCGCGGCCGCGAGGAGCACGGTGTCGCCCTCGCCGAGGCCCTGGGCGAGCAGCCGCTCGGCGAGCACCTCCACGATGCGCTCGTCCGGGCCGAGCTCGGGCGCGAGCCGCGCCGAGCCGCCGATGCGGTCGAGGCCGAGCGAGAGTCCCGTGCGCACGTGGAAGCCGGCCGAGAGCACGAGCGGCACGATCACGGCGTCCGGTTCCGCCGCCGCCTCGAGGGCGGCGCCGATGTCGGCGTTGCTCGCGTCCACGAAGGTGATCGACACGTCGAGCTCGGGTCGGGCCGAGGCGACACCGTCGACCAGCCGGATCACGGCCTGGCGGTTGGCTGCGGAGGGGGTGCCGTGGGTGACGGCGACGAGCCGGAGCGGCGGTCGGCGGTCCGGTGCCGACGCATCTCCGGAACCGTTCGTCCGACCCATCTTGCGACCCGCGCTTTCCGGCGGAATCCGGTCTCGCCCGCCGATCCGAACGTATTCACGGCGTGTTTCGCGGAGCACACCCGGGTGTTTCCGGCGCGTGAAGAGTGCCTCACTCGGGGGTCGGTCGAGTCGCGTCGCCGGCGCCGTCGCCGTCCTCCGCGGGGGCCCGTCCGGCGGGGTCGACCGGCGTCTCGCCGAGCAGTTCCGGGCGCACCCGACGGGTCCGCTCGACCTGCTGCTCGCGGCGCCACTCGGCGACCCGCCCGTGATGGCCGGAGAGGAGCACCGGCGGCACGTCGAGCCCGCGCCAGACGGCGGGCTTGGTGTAGCTCGGGTACTCCAGCAGGCCGTCCTCGTGCGACTCCTCGACGAGGCTCTCCGGATTGCCGACGACGCCCGGAACGAGGCGTCCGGCCGCTTCGATCATCGCCATCACGGCGACCTCGCCGCCGTTCAGCACGTAGTCGCCGAGGCTGATCAGGCGCACGCGCATGCGCGTCGCGTAGTGGTCGACGACGCGCTGGTCGATGCCCTCGTAGCGACCGCAGGCGAACACGAGGTGCTCCTCGCCCGCGAGCTCGCGCGCCGTGGCCTGGGTGAAGGGCTCGCCCGCCGGGGACGGCACGACGAGCAGCGCGTCGGAGTCGCCGTCGCCCACGATCGCGTCGAGCGCCTCGCCCCAGGGCTCGGGCTTCATGACCATGCCGGCGCCGCCGCCGTAGGGCGTGTCGTCGACGGTGCGATGGCGGTCGTGGGTGAAGTCGCGGAGGTCGTGCGCGACGACCTCGATGAGGCCCGACTGGCGCGCCTTGCCGAGCAGCGACAGGTCGAGCACGTCGAAGAACGACGGGAAGATCGTGACGATGTCGATCCGCATCGTCGTAGCCTAGGCGCCGGAGGGCTCGTCGGACGCCTCGCCGTCGGCGACGGCGGACTCGGGGACACCGGCCTCCTCGGTGCCGGCCGCTTCCTCGGGCAGCTCCTCGAAGAGCCCCGGCGGCGGGGTGACGGTGAGCGTCCCGGCCTCGACGTCGACCTCGGGCACGAACGCGGAGACGAACGGGACCATGACGTCGCCACGCTTCGTCTTCACGATCAGGAGGTCCTGGGCGGGCAGGTGGTCCACGTGGGCGACCTCCCCGATGCGCTCGCCGTCGCGGACGACGGCGAGGCCGACGAGCTGGTGGTCGTACCAGGCGTCGGGTTCGGGCTCCTCGTCGGCGGGCTGGTCGACCCAGAGGATCGCCTTCACGAGGCTCTCGGCCGCGGTGCGGTCGTCGACGCCCTCGAAGAAGCCGACGGGCTGGCCGTTGTACCAGCGCAGCTCGCGGAAGGACAGCGTCCGGCCGTGCCAGGGCGACGAGTCGGGCACCTGGAGCGAGAAGACCGCGCCGGGCACGAAGCGCCGCTCTGGGTCGTCGGTGTAGAGCTCCAGCTTGATGGCGCCCTTGAGGCCGTGCGCCTTGGTCAGGCGACCGACGCGCAGCTGCTGGGGGCGGGGTGCCGCAGCCACGTCAGTCGTCGGTGTCGACGACGTCGACTCGGACTCGGCGGCCGTCGGCGAGGGCGGCGACGATCGTGCGCAGCGCCTTCGCCGTGCGACCGGACCGCCCGATGACGCGGCCGAGGTCCTCGGGGTGCACGTGCACCTCGAGGACCTCGCCGCGCGCGCTCGACGCGGAGACGACCTTCACCTCGGACGGGTGATCGACGATCCCCTTGACGAGGTGCTCGAGCGCGGAGGTGAGCAAGGCCTACGCCTCGTCCGACGCGGTCTCGTCGGAGGCCTCGGCGGGCTCCTCGGTCTTGGCCGGCTTCTCGGCCTTCGGCTTGACGACCGACTTCTTGTTCTCGTCGACCTGGTACTCGGTCTTGGCCTCGGCGGTCTGGACGGTGGACTTCGCGTCCTTCTCGCCCTTGAACGTGCCCCAGTCGCCGGTGAGCTTGAGGATGGCGAGCACCTGCTCGGTCGGCTGCGCGCCGACGCCGAGCCAGTACTGGGCGCGGTCCGAGTCGACCTCGATGAACGAGGGGTTCTCGGTGGGGTGGTACTTGCCGATCTCCTCGATCACGCGACCGTCGCGCTTGGTGCGCGAGTCGGCGACGACGATGCGGTAGTACGGGGCACGGATCTTGCCGAGCCGCTTGAGGCGGATCTTGACAGCCACGATTCTCCTGGAGGTGTTGTGAGGTAGGCGAACTGACAGCCGTGAGCGTGGGGTGCACACTCGGCGGAAGCTCAAAGGGTGTCCTGCGCGCCGGATAGAGGGTCGGGCGGTACAGAACTCGACTGACCATTCTTGCAGATTTCGGCCCGGGAGGATAATCCGACCGGTCCGTCCTGCGAGGTCGCGCCCGCGGCGCACCTGCGTGGGAGGATGGGCGCACGCCGTGGCCGCGGCGCCGGGGACGATGGGGGCCGCCCATGGAGATCGAGTTCGCACGATCCGAGCGCTCGACGGTGGGCATCGAGTGGGAGCTCGCCATCGTGGACCGCTCGACCGGCGAGCTCGCATCCGTGGGCGACCGCGTGCTCGCCGACCTGGGCGGCGCCGACGGCACTCCGCACCCGTTCATCACCTCGGAGCTGCTCACCAACACGGTCGAGCTGGTCAGCAGCGTCCACGACCGGGTCGCCGGAGCGGTCGACGACCTCACGGGCCAGGTCGCCGAGGTCCGCGCGGTGCTCGACCGCCTCGGCGAGTACGAGCTGATCTGCAGCGGCTCGCACCCGTTCAGCCGGTGGTACGACCAGCGCCTGACGGACAAGCCGCGCTACCGCAAGCTCGTCGAGCGCACGCGGTGGTGGGGCCGCAACATGATGATCTGGGGCATCCACGTGCACGTGGGCATCGAGGAGCGCGACAAGGCGCTGCGGATCCTCGACGCGATGCTCGCGTATGTGCCGCACCTGCAGGCCCTGTCGGCGTCGAGCCCTTTCTGGGCGGGCGTGGAGACGGGTTACGCCTCGAACCGGGCGCTCATGTTCCAGCAGCTCCCCACGGCCGGGCTCCCCTACCAGCTGCCCGACTGGACCTCGTACGAGCGCTACGTCGACGACCTGGTCCGCACCGGGGTGATCGAGGACCACACCGAGGTGCGCTGGGACATCCGACCGTCGCCGCGATGGGGCACGGTCGAGGTGCGCGTCTGCGACGGCGTCTCGTCGGCCGACGAGATCGGCGCCATCGCGGCGCTCATCCAGTGCCTCGTCGAGTGGATGTCGACGCGCCTCGACGAGGGCGAGACGCTGCCGACGATGCAGACCTGGTACGTCCGCGAGAACAAGTGGCGTGCGGCGCGCTACGGCATGCACGCGGAGGTCATCACGGATGCCGCCGGCAACGAGCGCCCCGTCGCCGACGACATCGCCGACCTGCTCGCCACGCTCGCGCCGTTCGCCGAGCGCCTCGGCTGTGCGACGGAGCTGCAGCGGATCCGGCGCACGCTCGAGGACGGCGCGGGCTACCAGCGCCAGCTCCGCGTCGCGGAGGAGCACGGCGGCGACCTCACGGCCGTCGTCGCGCACCTGGCTCGCGAGCTCCGAGAGGGCACGGCGCGCCCGGCCTGAGCCGCTGCACGACACCCGCGGCGCCGGCCTGCGCGCGGCGGACGGTCGCGGCTAGGCCGGGATGCGGCGCGTCCGGATGAGCTCTGCGAACCACCGGGCGCTGGCCTTCGGCAGTCGCTCGAGGGTGTCGTAGTCGACCCGGACGATGCCGAACCGCTTCGAGTAGCCGTAGCCCCATTCGAAGTTGTCCATGAGCGACCACACCTGGTAGCCGCGCAGGTCGACGCCGCGGGCCATGGCGCGGTGCGCGGCCGTGAAGTGCCGGCGCAGGTAGTCGATCCGGTCGTCGTCGCGGACCTCGGGCCCGTCGGCGCCGTCGGTGACGACGTCGTCGAAGGCCGCGCCGTTCTCGGTGATCATCAGTGGCACGTCGGGGTAGGCTCCGGCCAGCGCGACCAGGAGGTCCTCGAGTCCGGACGGGTCGATGTTCCAGCCCATGGCCGTGTACGGACCGGGCTGCTCGAGGAACTCGACGTGCTCCGATCCCGGCCAGGGCGTACCGCCCATGTCCTTGTGGCCGTCGGCGTTCACCCGCGGGGACACGCCGTCCCAGAGGCGGACGGTCACGGTCGAGTAGTAGTTCACGCCGAGCAGGTCGATCGGCTGCGCGATGAAGTCGGTGTCGCCGGGCCTGACGAACGCCCAGTCGGTGACCGCGGCCGTGTCCTCGATGACGTCGGCCGGGTACCCGTCGCCGAACAGCGGACCGAGGAAGACCCGGTTGGCGAGTCCGTCGATCCGCCGCGCCGCCTCGTGCCCGGTCTCGCCGGAGGGGCGGATCACGTGCAGGTTGAGCGTGATCGAGAAACCGGGGTCGTTCGTCACGACCTCGCGGAGCGCGCGGATCGCGAGCCCGTGCGCGAGGTTCAGGTGGTGCACCGCCGCGAGGGCCTTCGCGCCGTCGAGGAGCCCGGGCGCGTGCGCCCCGGAACCGTAGCCGAGGTAGGCCGAGCACCACGGCTCGTTGAGCGTCGTCCAGACCGCGACCCGATCGCCGAGCCGCTCCCCCACGATCCGCGCGTAGTCGGCGAACGCCTCCGCGGTCGCACGGTTGGTCCATCCGCCCTCGTCCTCCAGCGCCTGCGGGAGGTCCCAGTGGTAGAGCGTGGCGATCGGGCGGATGCCTCGGGCGATGAGCCCGTCGACGAGCGCCTCGTAGAACGCGAGTCCGGCCTCGTTCGCGGGGCCGCGACCCGTCGGCTGGATCCGCGGCCAGGCGATGGAGAACCGGTACGCCTCGAGCCCGAGCTCGGCCATGAGGTCGAGGTCGGACTCCCACCGGTGGTAGTGGTCGCACGCCACGTCGCCGGTGTCGCCGTTCGTGACCTTGCCCGGCGTGTGGCTGAACGTGTCCCAGATCGACGGACCGCGGCCGTCCTCGGTCGCCGCGCCCTCGATCTGGTACGACGCGGTGGCCGAACCGAGGAGGAACTCGGGTGCGAACTCGAGTCCGGAGTCGCGGTAGTCGGGGTCGCCGGTCGTCATCGTGGCTCCGTCCTGGTGGGCTGCGGGGAATGCCGCTCCAACCCTACGCCGGAGCGATGACGGGCGTCAGCGGCCGGGCTCGCGCGTCAGCGGCCGAGCATCTTCTGCAGCGCGGCCATCTCCTCCTCGGTGGGAGCGCCCTTCGCGCCGCCGCCGAGGCCGAAGCCCGAGCCGGCGGGGGCGTTCGAGGCCGCGCCGGGCACCTGGCCGGCCGCGATCGCGGCGTTCTCGGCCGCGCGCTTGGCGGGGTTGCCCGAGCGCGAGCCGCCCGACTTCTTCTTGCCCTTCGCCGACTGGCGCTTGCCGCCGCCGTGTCCGCCGCCGCCGGGGATCGGGCCCATGCCCGGCACCTGCGGCACGCCGCCGCGCGCGACGGTCTTCATCATCTTCGCGGCCTGCTCGAAGCGTTGCACGAGCTGGTTCACGTCGGTCACGGTCATGCCCGAGCCCTTCGCGATGCGCAGGCGCCGCGAGCCGTTCAGGAGCTTGGTGTTCTTGCGCTCGGCGGGTGTCATCGACTGGATGATCGCCTCGGTGCGCACGATCTCGCGCTCGTCGAAGTTCTCGAGCTGCTGCTTCATGCCGCCGGCGCCGGGCAGCATGCCGAGCATCTTCTTGATCGAGCCCGCGCCGCGCAGCTGCTGCATCTGGGCGAGGAAGTCCTCGAGCGTGAACTGCTCCGAGGCGAGCTTCTCGGCGACCTTGAGCGCCTCCTCCTCGTCGAAGGCCTGCTGGGCCTGCTCGATGAGGGTGAGGATGTCGCCGAGGTCGAGGATGCGACTCGCCATGCGGTCGGGGTGGAACGGCTCGAAGTCGTCGAGGGTCTCGCCCGTCGACGCGAAGATGATCGGGCGGCCCGTGACGGAGGCCACGGAGAGCGCGGCACCGCCGCGCGCGTCGCCGTCGAGCTTGGAGAGCACGACGCCCGTGAAGTCGACACCGTCCTGGAACGCCTTCGCCGTGGTGACCGCGTCCTGGCCGATCATCGCGTCGATGACGAAGAGCACCTCGTCGGGGTTCGTCGCCTTCCGGATGTCGGCGGCCTGCTTCATGAGCTCGGCGTCGACGCCGAGGCGGCCGGCGGTGTCGATGATCACGACGTCGTGCTGGGCGCGCTGCGCCTGCGCGACGGCGTCCTTCGCGACCCGTACGGGGTCGCCGACGCCGTTGCCCGGCTCGGGCGCGAAGACGGCGACGCCGGCCTGGTCGCCGACGACCTGAAGCTGGTTCACGGCGTTCGGCCGCTGGAGGTCGGCCGCGACGAGCATCGGCGTGTGCCCGTCCTTCTTCAGCCACTTGGCGAGCTTGCCCGCGAGCGTCGTCTTGCCGGCGCCCTGGAGGCCCGCGAGCATGATGACGGTCGGCGGGGTCTTCGCGAACTGCAGCCGACGCTGCTGCCCGCCGAGGATGCCGACGAGCTCCTCGTTGACGATCTGCACGACCTGCTGCGCGGGGTTCAGCGCCCGGTTCACCTCGTCGCCGAGCGCGCGCTCGCGCACGGCGGAGGTGAAGGACTTGACGACGTCGAGCGAGACGTCGGCGTCGAGCAGCGCGCGCCGGATCTCGCGGACGGTGCCGTCCACGTCGGACGCGGTGAGCTTGCCCTTGGTGCGGAGGTTCTTGAACGTCTCGGTCAGACGGTCAGAGAGGGTGCCGAACGTAGCCATGATGCCCTCAAGTGTAGAGGGCGACGGACGGACGCCCGCTCCGTGCGGTCACTCCTCGAAGCGCACGTCGACGATCTCGCGCTCGAGGTCGATCGAGACGACGAGCCGCTCGTCGGTGTCCTCGGGCGCGAGCCCGTACTCGAACTCGGCGAACGCGTCGCCGGGCTCGTCGGCGTCGGGCCGCAGGTCGACCCGGACGAGCGACATCGACCGCAGCGCGTCGATCTGCCGGTCGCCGGAGTCCCGGCCGATCGCCGCCTCCACCTCGTCGGCCTCCGCCGAGTCGGGGTCGAGCACCGTGAGGAGGAAGCGCACGACCGGCGACCCGCCCGAGTCGAGCTGCGTCACGAAGGCGGTGCGGAGCTCGTCGTCGACGAGCTCGAGCTCGCCGACGAGCGTGGCCGCGACGTCGAGCGCCGCCGAGGCGACGGTGTCGGCGTCCGCGTCGAGGACGACCTCGACGCGCTGGTCGGCGTACTCGACGTCCTCCGACCAGTAGTCGCCGACCAGTCCGAAGTAGTCGTGCTCCATCGACATCCGTCCGTCCCCCTCCTCAGCCGACCAGCTGCTGCGCGAACACGTGCGGCGTGAAGCCGGTCAGGTCGCCGATGCCCTCGCCCTGGCCGATGAGCTTGATCGGCAGGCCCGTCTTCTCCTGCACCGCGATGACGAACCCGCCCTTCGCGGAGCCGTCGAGCTTGGTGAGCACGAGGCCCGTGACTCCGCCGTGCCGGATGAACGCCTCGGCCTGCGCCAGCCCGTTCTGCCCCGTCGTCGCGTCGAGCACGAGCAGCACCTCGCTGATCGGCGCCTGCTTCTCGACGACGCGCTTGATCTTGCCGAGCTCGTCCATGAGCCCGCCCTTCGTGTGCAGCCGGCCGGCGGTGTCGATGATCACCATCTCGGTGCCGGTGCGCTTGGCGTACTCGACCGTCTGGAAGGCGACGGAGGCCGGGTCCTGGCCCTCGCGCTCGGGACGCACGACCTCGGCGCCCGCGCGCTCGGCCCAGGTCGCGAGCTGGTCGACCGCCGCGGCGCGGAAGGTGTCGGCCGCGCCGACGACGACCGTCCGGCCGTAGTTGCGCAGGAAGCGGGCGAACTTGCCGATCGTGGTGGTCTTGCCGACGCCGTTGACGCCGACGACGAGCACGACGGCCGGGCGCTCGGTGAGCTTGAGCGTGGGGTCGTACTTCGCGAGCCGCTCCTCGACGGTCTCGCGCAGCATCCGCTGCACGTCGCGCGGATCGGTCGTCTTGTACCGCTCGACCTGCGCCTGGATCGACTCGACGATCTCCTCGGTGACCGCCGGTCCGAAGTCGGCGCGGATGAGGGCGGCCTCGAGGTCCTCCCAGGTCTCCTCGTCGATCGTCTTCGCGCCGAACACGTTGCGGAGGGCCGATCCGAGCGACCACGATGCGCGTTCCACCATGCCGTCCAGCCTACGGGTGGCGGATGCCGCGGCCACCCGCAGCCGGACGCGCCGACGCCGCGAGGAGCACGTGCTCGGCCGCGTACCCCGCCGCGCCCGCCGAGGGCAAGGCCTTGCCGGTGGGGGTGCGCTGCCGGAAGCATCGGGCGCTGACGGAAGGAGACCTCCATGCCCCTCGTCGGATTCCACGCGTCGCACGAGCAGCTCCCCCCGAGCGCGCTCCTCGACGCCGTCGTCCACGCCGAGCAGGCCGGCTTCGGCGCCGCGATGTGCAGCGACCACTGGGCGCCCTGGAGCGTGCGGCAGGGCCACTCGGGCTACGCCTGGACGTGGCTCGGCGCCGCGCTGCAGGCCACGTCGTTCTCGCTCGGCGTGGTGACCGCGCCGGGGCAGCGCTACCACCCCGCCGTGGCCGCGCAGAAGATCGCGACGCTCGGCGAGATGTTCCCGGGCCGGTTCTGGGCCGCCATCGGCAGCGGAGAGGCCGTCAACGAGCACATCACGGGCGAGCCGTGGCCCGAGAAGGAGCACCGCGACCTCAGGCTGGCCGAGACGATCGACGTGATGCGCCGCCTGCTCGCCGGCGAGACGGTCACGCACGAGGGCACGGTCAGCGTGCACGAGGCGCGGCTCTGGACCCGGCCGGACGAGGCGCCGCCGCTCATCGCCGCGGCGGTGAGCACCGAGACCGCCGCCGAGACGGCGGAGTGGGCCGACGGCCTCATCACCGTCGACCAGGACCCGTCATCGCTGCGCGACGTCATGGACGCCTACCGCGGGGCCGGCGGTCGCGGACCCGTGTGCGTTCAGGTGCACCTGAGCTGGGCGCCCACCGACGACGAGGCCGTGGCGATCGCCCACGACCAGTGGCGCCAGAGCCTGGTGCCGCCGAACCTCGCGTGGGAGCTCGCGACGCCCGAGGCGTTCGACGAGCGCACCGCGGACGCGTCGCCCGGCGAGGTCGCCGAGACCCTGCTCGCCTCGGCCGACACCGAACGCCACCTCGACGCGCTCCTCGAGCTCGCCGACCTCGGCGTCGACCGGATCTACCTGCACCACGTGGGCCGGGAGCAGCGCGGCTTCGTCGACGCGTTCGGCGAGCACGTCCTGCCGCGGCTCGCGACCGCCGGAGCGACCGCCACCGCGAGTCCGGGGAGCTGACCGATGCGTGCGACCGCCCGCGGCGACCTCTGGTGGAAGACCGCGGTCGTCTACTGCCTCGACGTCGAGACCTTCATGGACTGGAACGACGACGGCTCCGGCGACTTCGAGGGCCTCGCCAACCGGCTGGACCACCTCGCCGAGCTCGGCATCACCTGCATCTGGCTCATGCCGTTCCAGCCCTCCCCCGACCAGGACGACGGCTACGACATCACCGACTACTTCGGCGTCGACCCGCGGCTGGGCTCGCTCGGCGACGTCGTGGCGTTCGTCCGTGCGGCGCGGGACCGCGGCATCCGCGTGATCATGGACCTCGTCATGAACCACACCTCGGACCGGCATCCGTGGTTCACCTCGGCCAAGCGCAGCCGCAACTCGCCGTACCGCGACTTCTACGTGTGGCGGGACGAGATCCCGCCGAACCCGCCCGAAAGCGTCTTCCCCGGCGAGGAGGACGGCGTGTGGGAGTGGCACGAGGGCACGGGGCAGTACTACCTGCACTCGTTCTACCGCCACCAGCCCGACCTGAACATCGCCAACCCCGACGTGCGCGACGAGATCGCGAAGACCGTCGGGTTCTGGCTGCAGCTGGGGATCTCGGGCTTCCGGGTCGACGCCGTGCCGTTCCTCATCGAGCCGCCCGAGGGCGTCGACGTCGGCGACCCGCACGAGCTCATGCGCGACCTGCGCCGCTACCTGCAGCGGCGGGCGAGCGAGGCGATCCTGCTCGGCGAGGTCAACCTCCCGTACGAGCAGCAGCTCGAGTACTTCGGCGCCGAGGGCGACCCGGCCGAGCTGACGCTGCAGTTCGACTTCGAGGCGATGCAGCGGTTCTACCTCGCCCTGGCCAGGCAGGACGCCACGCCGTTGCGGGACACGCTCGCGCGGCGGCCGCAGTTGGAACCCGAGAAGCAGTGGGCGAACTTCGTGCGCAACCACGACGAGCTGACGCTCGACAAGCTGTCCGACCCCGAGCGCGAGGAGGTCTTCGCGGCGTTCGCGCCCGAAGAATGGATGCGCGTCTACGGCCGCGGCATCGTGCGTCGCCTGCCGACGATGCTCGAGGGCGATCCGCGGCGCATCCGGATGGCCTACAGCCTGCTGTTCTCGCTGCCCGGCACGCCCGTGCTGTTCTACGGCGAGGAGATCGGGATGGGCGAGAACCCCGAGCAGGAGAAGCGGCAGGCCGTGCGGACGCCGATGCAGTGGACGGGCGGACGCAACGGCGGCTTCTCGCGCGCGGCGCCGAGCCGGCTCGCCGCGAGCCCGCCGGGCGACGGCTTCGCGCCGGAGCACGTCAACGTCGAGGCCCAGATGCACGACCCGGAGTCGCTGCTGTCGGGCATGCGGGGGCTCATCGCGCGGTACCGGAGTTCGCCCGAGATCGGCTGGGGCCGGTTCGAGCTGCTCGACGTCGGCGCGCCCGAGGTGCTCGCGCACCGGATCACCGAGGACCACCTGCGGTTCGTGGCGCTGCACAACTTCGCGCCCCGGCCGGCCCGGGTGACCCTGGAGCTCGGCGAACTGCCGGAGGAGGCGGTCCTGTCCGACCTCTTCGCCGTCGACGCCGATCCGATCGACGGGCGCGGGCGGGTCGAGGTCGAGCTCGGCGCCTACGGCTACCGGTGGTTCCGGGTGCTGGCGCCGAGCGACCGGCGGCTCACCTAGCGCGGCGCCGCGGAGGTCGGGCCGGCGCGGTGGGTCAGGCGCTCGCGAGCTCCTGACGCACCCGCTGCCCGACGACCGCCGACACGCCGTCCTGCCGCATCGAGACGCCGTAGAGCGCGTCGGCGATCTCCATCGTGCGCTTCTGGTGCGTGATGACGATGAGCTGGCTCGACTCGCGCAGGTCCTCGAACGTGGTGAGCAGGCGCCCGAGGTTCGCGTCGTCGAGCGCCGCCTCGACCTCGTCCATGATGTAGAACGGGCTCGGCCGCGCCTTGAAGATCGCGAGCAGGAGCGCGACGGCCGCGAGCGAGCGCTCGCCGCCGGAGAGCAGCGAGAGCCGCTCGATCTTCTTGCCGGCCGGCTTCACGCTCACCTCGATGCCCGTGGTCAGGAGGTCGTCCGGGTTCGTCAGCGCGATCCGGCCCTCGCCGCCGGGGAAGAGGATCGGGAACACCTCGGCGAACGCGGTCCGCGTGTCCTCGAACGCCGACCGGAAGATCGACTCCATGCGGCCGTCGATCTCCTCGATGATCGTGAGCAGGTCCTTGCGGGTGTTCGCGAGGTCGGTGAGCTGCTCCTGCAGGAACTGGTGGCGCTGCTCGAGCGCCGCGAACTCCTCGAGCGCGAGCGGGTTCACCCGGCCGAGCTGCGCGAGCTTGCGTTCGGACGCCTGGAGGCGCTTCTGCTGCTCGGCCCGCTCGAAGGGCCGCGGCTCGGCCTCCGGATCGCCGTCGACGGGGATCGGCTGGTCGGGGCCGTACTCGGCGACGAGCACCTCCTCGCCGAGCCCGAGCTCGCTCTCGGCGCGCTCGATCAGCGAGCCGACGTGGAGCTTCTTCTCGTAGATGCGCAGCTCGAGGCCGTGCACGTCCTCGGTGACGGCCTGCAGGCGCTCCCGGGCGGATGCCTCGGCACGCCGGGCCGCCTGGACCTCCTCGTTGCGGCTCGCCCGCTCGGCCTCGGCGGCGGCGAGGGCGACGCGCGCCTCGGCGACGGACCGGCCCACGGACGCCAGGACGGGCGGAAGCACGTCGGCCACCCGCTGCGCGGACGCGAGCTGGGCCCGGCGGATGACGGTGCGTCGGGCCGCCTCCTCCGCGGCGCGTCGCTCCGCGTCGTGCTGGCGCTCCATGGCGACGATGCGGGCCTCCTCGGCGCGCACGCGCTCACGAGCGGTCTCGAGTCGGAGTCGCGCCTCGACCTCGCCCTCGCGGGCGCGCTCGAGGGCGGCGACGGCGCCGTCGCGACGAGCCGCCTCGAGCACCGGGCGGGGCTCGGCACGTGCAGCCTCGACGGCGTCCTTCGCCTCGGTCCCGGCGCGCTCGGCCTCGGCGATGCGCTCCTCGGCCGTGCGCAGCGCGTCGGCCAGCCGCTCCGTCTCGGCCTCAGCGGCCTCGGCCTGCACGCGGGCGCGGTTGAGCGACTCGGTGCGCTGGGCGAGCTGGGCGTCGAACTCCCGCAGTGCGGTGAGCGCGAGCTTGGACTGCGCGCGAGCGTGCTCCGCGGCGCCGCGCTGCTCGTCGAGGTCGAACCGGGCGCGCTCGATCTCGGAGCGCACCTCCTCGAGCCGGGCGCCGGCGCGGTCGCGCTCGGCGAGCAGCTCGATGCGGCTCTGGGTGCGGCCGGAGCCGCCGTGCACGACGTACCGGCCGACCACGGTGCCGTCCCGCGTGATGACGGTCGCCGGGCGGTCGGTGCCGGCCAGCGCGGACTCCGCGGCGCGGACGGCGTCGACGTCCTCGGCGACGAGCACCTCGGCGAGCAGCGCGAGGATGCCGGGCGGCGCGGTCACGACGTCCGCGGCCGGGACAAGCCCCGGCACGCCGAGCGGTTCCGGCGCGGCCCCGCCCGCGTCCGCGATCGTGAGCGCGACGCGGCCCAGGTCGTCGGTCGCGGCCGTGTCGACGGCCCGCAGCGCGGCCGCGCGGTCGTCGACGAGCACCGACTCGGCGAGCGGGCCGAGCGCCGCGGCGACGGCCACCTCGTACCCGGGCTCGACGCGCAGGTGCTCGGCGAGCAGGCCGCGCACCCCGTCCGTGCCCGACGCGGCGAGCGCGGCCGAGCCGTCCTTCTGGTCGAGCGCGAGCGAGAGCGCCGACACGCGCGCGCCGAGGGCGTCGCGTTCGCGCTCGCGCTCGTGCAGCGCCTCGCGGAGGCGTTCGATCTCGCCCTCGGCCTCGAACACGGCGGCCTGCGCCAGCTCGTACGCCTCATCGAGGTCGGTCTGAGAGCCGGGGTCCGCGTCGGACTCCGCCTCGACCCCGGCGAGGTCGGCACCCGCCGCCTCGCGCCGCAGCTGCGCGGCCTCGAGCGCGTTCCGGTGGCGCAGCACCTCGCCGCGCACGGCCGCGAGACGGGACGCCGCGGCATCCGCCCGGCCCGAGAGCTGCGAGGCGCGCAGGTCGTACTCGCTCACGCGGGCCGCCTGGGCCGCGATCTCCTCGTCCACCGCGTCCAGCGCGGAACGCGCGTCGCGCGTCGCGGCCGACGCCTGCTCGAGGCCCGTGGCGGCCGCACCGACGCTCCCGCGGATGCCGTCGAGCTCGGCGCGGGCGGCGTCGATGTCGGCGAGCGTGACGGTGGGCGCGGCATCCGCCCCGTCGTCGGCCGCCGACAGCAGCGCGATCCGCTGGCGCGCGAGCGAGTCGAGCGAGCGGAGCCGCGCCTCCGACTGCTCGAGCGCGAAGCCGGCGGCGCGAGCCCGGTCGACGTCGTCGCCGCCCTGGGCCTGCTCGAGCCGGGCGATGTGCGCCTGATGCCGCTCGAGCTCCTGCTGCAGCACGAGCCGCTCGGCGTGCCGTTCGTGCTCGGTGCGGCCGGCGGCGTCGAGCGCGCGCCGCAGTTCGACGACCTCGTCGGCCACGAGCCGCGCCTTCGCGTCACGGACGACGGCGGCGATGCCCGCGGCCTCGCGGGCGACCTCGGCCTGGCGGCCGAGCGGCTTCAGCTGGCGGCGGAGTTCGGAGGCGAGGTCGGTCAGTCGCGTGAGGTTGGCCTGCATGGCGTCGAGCTTGCGGAGCGTCTTCTCCTTGCGCCGACGGTGCTTGAGGATGCCGGCCGCCTCCTCGATGAAGCCGCGCCGGTCCTCCGGGCTCGCGTGGAGCACCTGGTCGAGCTGGCCCTGCCCGACGATGACGTGCATCTCGCGGCCGAGGCCGGAGTCGCTGAGCAGCTCCTGCACGTCGAGCAGTCGGCACTGCTCGCCGTTGATGGCGTACTCGCTGCCGCCGTTGCGGAACAGCGTGCGCGAGATCGTGACCTCGGTGTACTCGATCGGCAGGGCGCCGTCGGCGTTGTCGATCGTGAGCCGCACCTCGGCACGCCCCAGCGGCCCTCGCGTGGAGGTGCCGGCGAAGATGACGTCCTCCATCTTGCCGCCGCGCAGCGTCTTCGCGCCCTGCTCGCCCATGACCCAGGCCAGCGCGTCCACGACGTTGGACTTGCCGGAGCCGTTCGGCCCGACGATGCAGGTGACGCCCGGCTCGAAGGCGAAGGTGGTCGGCTGCGCGAAGGACTTGAAGCCCTTGAGGGTGAGGCTCTTGAGGTACATGTCCCCCCGGGGTCGCGGCGTGATGGTGCGGATGCCTCGGATGAGCGTACCCGAGCGGGTGGCGCTCGCCCGCGCTCCCCCGCCGCCGGGCGGTCATCCGGTCGCCGCCGGGCATTGCCGCGCGCCCTCCGGCGCCGTACGCTGGCAGGCTGCCCGGAGGGCGGCGGAGGGAGGGCACCGTGGCCATCGACATCCGGCCGATCCGGGTCCCCGAGGCCGGCGCGGGCGCCGCGCGACCCGACGCGCTCGACGAACTCGAACGGCTCGCGCGCTTCGAGTCCGACGTCGACCTCGACATCTGGGGCCACGACCACTTCGCGATGTCGGCGACCGAGCTCGCGACGAACTACCGGCCGTCCGACTACCGCGGTCGCGCGATCATCGGCGCCTGGGAGGGCGACGACCTGATCGGCGCCGCGCGCATGGCCTGGGAACTCCGGGACGGCGCCCGCGCGGCCGAGACCGTCCTCGCGGTCGCGCCGGGCCGCCGCCGTCGCGGCGTCGGCACGGCGCTCCTCGCCGAAGCCGAGCGGATGGCGCAGGAGGCGGGACGTCCCACCATCGTGGCGTGGTCCGACCACGCGCGCGACGAACTCGCCGTCGGCGACGACGTGCTGCGCCCGCCGGACGGCGACGCGGAGCTCCGGGCGGACCTGCCGACCTCCCGTTTCGCCGCCGCCCGGGGCTACGAACTCCAGCAGCTGGAGCGCGTCAGCGGCCTGACCGTGACCGGGCGCGCCGACGGGTTCCGCGGCATGCTCGCCGAGCGCCGGGACGCCGCCGCATCCGCCGGCTACCGCCTCGTGGCCTGGACGGGCCCGGCTCCGGACGACCTCGTCGACGCGTACGCCGCCGCCCGCGCCAGGATGGCGCTCGACGTGCCCGCGGGCGGATCGACGATCGACGAGGAGACGTGGGACGCCGGACGGGTGCGCGCGCACGAGGCCGAGCACGCGGACGGGGCGACGGGACTGCTCGTCGCCGCGGCGGTCGCGGAGGACGGCACCGTCGCCGGGTACACCGAGCTCGAGCTGCCCGCGGGCAAGCGCATCGCGTACCAGTCCGACACGCTCGTCGTGCTCGCGCACCGGGGTCACGGGCTCGGCATGCTGCTGAAGCTGCACAACCTCGTCCGGCTCGCCGAGGCGGCGCCGGAACGCACCGACGTCTACACCTGGAACGCCGACGAGAACGCGCACATGCTCGCGATCAACGTCGCCCTCGGGTTCGAACCACGGGGGCTGTCCGCCTGCTGGCAGCGACCGCACGACCGAGGGGGAACGTCATGACCGTCGAGGTCCGGCCGATCCGGCTGCCGGGGAGCGTCGACGGGCCGGACGCCGGGGAGCTCGTCGCGTACGCGGACCTCCTCCGTCGACTCGACGTCGAGTCGCTCGGGACGGCGGACCTGACCCGTCGGCCCCTCGAGGTGCTGCACGAGCTGCGCCGCGCCGAGTTCGCGAAGCAGACCGGGATCGGCGCGTTCGACGACGGGCGGCTCGTCGGGCTCGTCGAGGTGCAGTGGGAGCGCGACGACGCCGAGTCCACGTCCCACGTCGACGTGCTCGGCGTCGACCCCGAGCATCGTCGCAGGGGCGTCGGGTCCCGCCTGCTCGGCGCCGCGGAGGACCTCGCGCGATCGGCCGGGAGGCCGAGCATCGTGCTCGCCGCCGATCACCCGATCGATGCGGGCGACCCGTCGGGTCCCCGGCTGCGCGCGCCCCAGGGCGACGCCGACATCCCGGCGGACGCACCGGCCGCGCGGTTCGCGCTCGCGAACGGCTATGCGCTCGGCCAGCTGTACCGCATCAGCTCCGTCGACGTGACCGGACGCGGTTCGGAGTTCCGACGCCGCCTCGCGGCGGCGGTCGCGGACGCGGAGGACGACTACCGCCTCGTGGCGTGGCGCGACCACGCCCCGGACGAGCTCGTCGACTCGCTCGCGATCGCGCACGAGCGGATGTCGACCGACCCGCCCACCGGAGCCATCGCCTGGGGACTCGAGCACTGGAACCGCGAGCGGATCCGCGACGGCGAGCGTCGCACGCGCGAGGTCGGCCGTGTCGCGCTCGTGGTCGCCGCCGTCGCGCCCGACGGCGCGGTGGCGGGCTTCACCGAGCTGTCGCTGCCGCCCGGCTCGCGCTCCGTGGAGCAGTGGGACACCATCGTGCTCGAGCCGCACCGCGGCCACCGGCTCGGCCTGCGGCTGAAGCTCGCGAACCTGGTCGCCCTCGCCGCGGCCGATCCGTCGCGGGACCGGGTCGTGACGTGGAACGCGGACGAGAACGACCACATGCTCGCGATCAACGTGGCGCTGGGATTCCGCCCGTTCGCGCTGGAGTCGACGTGGCAGCGTCCGGCGACCGACGCGGCGTCCGCAGTCGCTGGCAGCGCGGGCAGCGGTGCGAGGAGCGGTTCATGAACGCCTCGCGGACGATGGGCGTCCCGCAGCGAGGACAGGGCCGGCCGGTGCGCCCGTAGGCGTTCAGCGAGTGCGCGAAGTAGCCCGACGCGCCGTTGACGTTGACGTACTGCGCGTCGAAGCTCGTGCCGCCCTCCACCAGCGCCTTGCCGAGCACCTCCCTGACGGCCTGCAGCAGGTCGCGCACGCGACGCCGGCGCAGGCTCGACGCCGGCTGCTCGCCGTGCATGCGGACCGCCCAGAGCGCCTCGTCGGCGTAGATGTTGCCGATGCCCGACACGACCCCCTGGTCGAGCAGCACGCGCTTGATGCCGGCATCACGGCGCTCCAGGGCCCGGGCGAACCGGTCGTCGCGGAACGCGGGATCGAGCGGATCGCGGGCGATGTGCGCCACCTGCGACGGGATCGATCGCGCCCACGCGCCGGTCACGTCGGCCGAGAAGCCCGCGGGCTCGCCGTCGGGCGTCGGCACCATCCGGTCGACGGCCATCGAGCCGAAGATCCGCTGGTCGACGAAGTCGACGCGGAGTTCGCCGTGCTCGGGGTGCTCGAGGTGCAGGCGGATGCGCGCGTGCCGGTCGTCGCCGGGATGGTCGGGCGTGCGCAGCAGCAGCTGTCCGCTCATGCCGAGGTGGCCGACGAGCGCCTGGCCGCCCGCGAGCGGCATCCACAGGAACTTGCCTCGGCGCACCGCGGCCTCGATCCGCTCGCCGGTGAGCAGGGCCTCGAAGTCGCCGGACACCGCCTCGTGGCGCTTGAGGGATCGGACGTCGAGAACCTCGACCCCGGCGACCCGCGCACCGGTCACGGCCGGCGCGAGCCCGGCCCGCACGACCTCGACCTCGGGCAGCTCGGGCACGTCAGCGGTCGCTCAGGATGGTCCACGCCTCGAGCGCGGCCGCCATCTCGGCCTGCTTCTTGCTCGAGCCCTCGCCCGTGGCCTGGACGAGGTCGCCGACGACGACCGTCGCGACGAAGTGCTTGTTGTGGTCGGGTCCGCTCTCGCTCACCGAGTACGCCGGGGCGGGGGCGCTGCGGCGCGCCGCGATCTCCTGCAGGCTCGTCTTCGGGTCCATCGCGGCACCGAACCGGTCCGGATCCTCCATGAGGGGGGTGATCAGCCGCAGCACGAAGTCGGTCGCGACCTCGCCGCCGCGCGAGAGGTAGACCGCGCCGATGATCGCCTCGACGGTGTCGGCGAGGATCGACGGCTTGTCGGCGCCCCCGGTCATGGTCTCGCCACGACCGAGCCGGATGTACGGTCCGAGCCCGTTCGTGCGAGCGACCTCGGCCAGCGCGACACTCGACACCAGGCTCGCGCGCCGCTTGGCGAGCTCGCCCTCGTCGAGGTCGGGGTGGTCAGTGAACAGCTTCACGGTGACGGCCTGCCCGAGGATCGAGTCGCCGAGGAACTCGAGGCGCTCGTTCGTCGGGATGCCGCCGTTCTCGTACGCGAACGACCGGTGCGTGAGCGCGAGGAGCAGGAGGTCGGGGTCGAGCTCGACGCCCAGCGTGCGCTGCAGCGCGGCGAGCTCCTCAACCCCGGTGTCCGTACGCTCTGCGCGCCTCACGACCGGTCGTTCGTCGTCACGGGCCGACTAGACGTCGGCGACCTTGCGGCCCTTGTACTCGAGGAAGAGCGGGGTGCCCGCCGAGTCCTCGACCACGCGGGCGCGGTGCGGGAGGCTGTAGGTGACCTTGCCGTTCTCGACGGTCTTGACGAGCGTGGGGGCCTCGGCCTTCCACTGCGAACGGCGCGCGTGGGTGTTGGCGCGTGACTTCTTCCGCTTGGGAACAGCCATGACTCTCTCTCAATCTCTCTGCTGGTCGGCGTCGGATCCCTGATCCGCGCCTTCGTCTTCGGAAGCCTGGTACCCGGCGAGCGCAGCCCAACGCGAATCGGACGGCTGCTCATGGGTGACGAGCTCCGGATGATCGGCCAGACGAAGCCCGGTCTCGGGGTCGAGACCCGGGCAATCCGGCCGGCACACCGGCTGGAAGGGCAGTGCCAGCACTACCGCATCCCTGATGAGCGGTTCAAGATCCACGTGGTCGTCTTGAACCTCATACTCGAAAGCTTCCCCAGAATGATACGCGAAAAGCTCCTGGAACTCGACTCGGACGGGCAGCGCGATGTCCGTCAGGCACCGGCCGCACTCGCCCTCGGCCGTCGCGTCGACGTCCGCGGTCGCGAGGATCCCCTCGTGCACGGACTCGAGGCGCAGGTCGATCTCGAGCTCGGATCCCTCGTGGATGGACACGAGCCCCTCGCCGAACCGGTCGGATGCGGGGACGTCGAGGCGCTGCTCGCGCATCTCGCCGGGACGGTTGACGAGGTCGCGCACGTTGACGCGGAACGGGGAGTGCTGATCGGCCACGGTCGAGCAGTCTACGCGCCGGGAGGTGCGCTGCGGCCGAGGACCGACCGCATCGACGGCCGGAGCGACGCCGGCAGGAGCACCGCCGCGGCGCGGCGCACCGGTGGCGCGTCCGCCCGGAGCGCATCGGAGGCCGCGCCGAGGTCGGCCTGCATCGCGCTCCGGCGCTCGTGCTCGGCGACGTGGGCGGCGCGCCCGTCGCCGCCGGACGCCGGGGCGCCCCGGACCCGACCGTAGCGCTCGCGCTCGACCGCGTCGCGCAGGCGCTCCAGCGAGGCGCGTGCGCCCGCGCCGTCCACGCGGGCGTCGCCCACGTCGTCGCCGACGTCCGCTGGGCGGAACGCCGGGCGCGAGGCGAGATCGGCCGCGAGCGTCCGCACCGTCCTCCGGCCGTCGACCGGCAGGCCGAGGTCGATCGCGGTCGCCACGAGCTCGCGCCATGCGGCCTCGGCCGGACGCTCCCCCGCCCGCACCGCGGCACGGCGGCCGGCGCGCACGGCTCCGCGGACTCCGGCCGGCAGCAGCAGGATCAGCGCGACGCCGAAGCCGATGAGCCCGACCTGCAGCCACTGGGCGGCGACGGTCCGCGCGCCGGCGCCCGGCCCGAGTCGGGCGTCGGGGTCGCCGTCGGGACGCCCGGTCGCGCCCGGCGTCGCCGCGGGCCCCGTCGGGATCACGCCCTGGGTGTCCTGGCCGGCGTTGGGTCGCGAGTAGTCCGGCACGCTGCCGCGTCCGGGTGTGGGCTCGAACGGCACCCAGCCGACGCCCTCGAAGTACAGCTCCGGCCAGGCGTGCAGGTCGTGCGAGTCGACCTCGATCACGACCTCGCCGTCGACGCGCCCGTCGCCCGGCGTGCCGGAGGTGTACCCGATCGAGATCCGCGACGGGATCCCGACCTCGCGGGCCAGCACCGCCATGGTGGAGGCGAAGTGCACGCAGTAGCCCTTCCCCTGCTCGAGGAACGCGGCGATCGCGTCGAAGCCGGCGCCGTCGTAGCCGTCGACGACGGGGGCGCTCTCGGAGTACTCGAACGCGGAGGACCGCAGGTAGCGCTGGATGGCCACGGCCGCGTCGTAGCGGGTCGCCGCCGACGCCGTCACCTCGGCGGCGGTCTCGGGGATGATCGGCGGGAGGTCGTCGGGCAGGCTCCGGGTGTCGTCGGCGACCGCGCCGGGCGCGGGCGGCGGTGCCGCGCGCAGCTGGCCCACCTCGGGCCGGATGTCCAGGTGCACGAGCCGGTAGTCCTGGCCGAGCGTCGTCGCGTCCACGCTGCGCACGTTGAGCGTGCCCTGGTCCCAGAACCACGAACCGTCCACGCCGTCGACCTCGGTCGACGGGTACGGCAGCGGGAGCCACGCCGTGCGGACCTGGTCGACCTGCACCGCGATCCGCTTGGCCTCCGCCGGCACGTCCGCGGCGAGGCCGTCGGGCGTCGGGATGCTGCCGAGCGTGTGGTCGCCGTCGACCGCTCGGTCCGTGCCGGACCAGACCTGGCCCTCGAGCCGCTCCACGGTGAGCAGCGTGAAGTACGGTCGCACGCCGTCCGGTGAGACGTACGAGAACGCCGGAACGGGGTCCGGCCGGCGCAGGTCGCGCCCGAGGTCGACGTACGGGCTCACGCCGCGCGCGAAGAGCGTGCCCGGTCCGCCGGTGCCGATCAGGAAGCTCGTCGACACGCTCGGCGTCGCGGCCGCGATGACGGATGCGGCGACGAGGCCGACCGCGGCGAGCCCGAGCGACGCGCCCATGGTCGACACGAGCGGCGCGCGGTGGGGAGCGCTCACGATGGGCGCGTCGGCGCGATCGTCCTCCTGCAGCAGCTCGGAGGCCCTCCGGACGCGCACGTCGACGCGCAGCAGCAGCAGGTACACGGCCGCGGTGAGCACGATCGCGGGCGCCTCGGCGCCCTCCTCGATGAAGAGCCCGGGCACGAGCACGGGCACGATGACCGGGATCGCGGCGAGCGCCGGCACCCGCACGGTCTGCACGAGCAGGTCGAGCAGGGCCGCGATCAGCCCGACGCCGACGGTGATCGCGAAGACGAGGGCCGGCACCGGGATGGCCGGCACGGACTGCTGCTCGATGGTGCGCTGCGCGCCCTGCGCGAGCTCGCCGAACACCGCGAACGTATCGAAGGTCGGGATGACCAGCGCGATGCTCGTCGATCCCCCGAACAGGAGCGTGAGCGCGAGCAGCATCGCGACCAGCTCGAGCGGCGGCACCAGCGACGGCGGCGTGCGCACGGCGCGCAGCGCCGCACCGCCGCCGATGACGGCGACCGCGACGACCGCGCCGGCCCACCACCATCCGCTCCCCGCGATCAGCGGGCCGAGTGCCGTGGTGGCGACCAGGATCAGCAGGAGGCTGGCGCCGGAGAGCGCGAGCGACTGCGGACGGCTGAGGGGGAAGCGTTCAGGCACCGCGACGGCCCCCCGATCGGACGGACTCCCGCGCGGACCGCCAGGCGTCCTGCCACGCCGCGGGCAGGTCGGCGGCGCGACGGAGGCGGAGCACCCGCCAGTCGGCGTCCTCGAGCCGCTCGACGAGCTCGCGGGAGACCGTCTCCGCGGCGAACGCGATCGCGGGCTCGACGGACGTGCGGAGCGCCACGAGCGTCTCCGCCGCGGCGTCCGACGGGTCGACGATCACCGCGATCGCCGGCATCCGGGCGTCGCGACGGGCGGCGGTCGGCGCCACGGATCGCACCGGCGGAGCCGTGCCGCGGACCGGGTCGCGACGCGGCGGGTCGAGGCGCGCGAGGTCCTCGAGCAGCGCGACGTCGCCGCCCGCGGCGCGGTAGCCCCCGGCCTCGGGCGTGATCGGCTCGACGACGCCGCCGGGATCGTCGATGGGATCGACGCGCACGCGGAAGCCGCGCGCGAGCAGGTGCACGCCGAGCGAGGCGGCGACCTCGACGCCGAACTCGAACGCCGGGTCGAGCGGATCGGCACCGTCGCGGGCGGAGCCCGCTCCGGGATGGTGCAGCCGCCCGCCGAGCGTCGTGTCGAGCAGGATCCGGAGCTCGGGATCGCCGCGCTGCTCCTCGTCGCGCACCATGAGCTCGCCGCGGCGGGCGGTCGCCGCCCAGTGCACCCGACGGAGCGGGTCGCCGTAGCGGTACTCGCGCGCGATGAGCTCGTCGCTGTTCGGGTGGGTGCGGCGCTGCAGGGCGTGCACCGTGCCGTCGACGCTCGCGACGAGGCCGACGGCGGGCTCGAGGGCCGTGATGCGCGGCGTGACCACCAGCTCCCGGGCGCCGCCCGCGACGCGCGCGATCCGGGCGAGCCCGAACGGGTCCGTCACCGACACCCGGAGCGGCCCCACCTCGAACACCCCGCGTCGCGGCGTGCGGAGACGGTACTCGAGGCCGACCTCGTCGTCACCCGACCGGAGCACGCCCTCGGCGCGGCCGATGGCCGGCATGATCGCCTCGGCCGGGGTCCGGAGCGCCGTCGACGCGAGGTCGCGCCAGTGGGCGCCGTCGAACGCTCGGCGGCTGCGGTTGCGCACGCGCAGGCGGACCGAGGCGGAGTGCCCGGCGCCGACGACCGGCGGCTCGAACGTGCGATGCACGGTCAGCGCGGGCGGGCGCACGGCGAGGTAGCCGAGGGCCGCGATCGGCATCGCGAGGCCCACGGCGGCCAGGAGCAGGATGTCGCGCAGGTCGTACCACAGGGCCACCCCGAAGAGCACGCCGCCGAGGACGAGGAGGGCGATGCCGCGCGTCGTCAGGCGCGGACGCGCCGGGTGGCGTGCGCGACGGCTGCGCGGCATCCCGATCACTCCCTCCGAGCGCTGCCGACCGGGACCGGCGTCTCCGCGAGGATGCGGCGCACGATCTGGTCGATGAGCGGTCCCCCGTCGTGGTCGTGGCCGCCGACGGCGCGGCTGGTCGGCACCAGGCGGTGCGCGAGGACGGGCACGGCGAGCGCGTCGACGTCGTCCGGCAGGACGAAGTCCCGGCCGTGCATGGCCGCGTGCGCCTTCGCCGCCCGGATGAGCTGGAGCGTCGCGCGCGGGCTCGCGCCGAGGCGGAGCTGGCGGTCGTCGCGCGTCGCGCGCGCGAGCTCGACCGCGTACTGCTTGACGGGCTCGGAGGTGAACACATGCTGGACCGCGACGATCATGGCGCGCAGCTCGGCGAGCGAGACGACCGGTTCGAGGGTGTCGAGCGGGCTCGCGGTCTCGCGGTGCGCGAGCATCGACAGCTCGTCGGCGGTCGCCGGGTAGCCCATCGAGATCCGGGCCATGAACCGGTCGCGCTGCGCCTCCGGGAGTGGGTAGGTGCCCTCCATCTCGACGGGGTTCTGCGTCGCGACGACCGTGAACGGCTGCTCGAGGCGGTAGGTGGTGCCGTCGGCGGTGACCTGGCGCTCCTCCATGCACTCCAGCAGCGCCGACTGCGTCTTCGGGCTCGCGCGGTTGATCTCGTCGCCGATGACGAGGTTCGCGAACACCGGTCCCGGCTTGAACTCGAACCGGCGCGACACCTGGTCGAACACGGAGACCCCCGTGACGTCGCTCGGGAGCAGGTCGGGCGTGAACTGGATGCGGCTGACCGTGCAGTCCACCGAACGTGCGAGCGCCTTCGCGAGCATCGTCTTGCCGACGCCGGGCACGTCCTCGATGAGCAGGTGGCCCTCGGCCAGCAGCACCGTGAGGGAGGCGGTGACGGCCTCGCGCTTGCCGCTGATCACGGCTTCGACGTTGCGGACGATGTCGGCCGCGCGGGCGCCGACCTCGTCGATCCCCATCGCCGGCGCGGTGCCGACCAGGCCCTCGGTCTCGCTCACGGACGCATCGCCCCCTGGAGGTACCGGGCGACCGGGCGCGGCACGTACGGCGCGACGTCGCCCCCGAGCGCGGAGACCTGGCGGACGAGGGAGCTCGACACGTGCGCGTTCGCCGGGTCGGGCAGCAGGAACACGGTCTCGACGCCCGCGAGGTGCCGGTTCACGATGGCCATGGGCGTCTCGTACGCGACGTCGACCTGCGAGCGGATGCCCTTGACGAGCACCGAGGCGCCGACGTCGGTGCAGTAGTCGACGAGGAGGCCCATGCTCCACGAGGCGATGACGATGTCGCCGGTGATGCCGGCGTCGGCGATCGACTCCTCGATGAGCGCGACGCGCTGCGCGATCGGCAGCAGGGCCGACTTGTCGGGGTTGTGCACGACGACGACGTGCAGCTGGTCGTAGAGGCCGGCGGCCCGCTCGATCACGTCGAGGTGGCCGCGCGTGACGGGGTCGAATGATCCTGGGACGACGGCGATCCGCTGCATACGAGCCAGCGTAGTGCCGGATCCGGCCTCCCGGACGGCTGCCCGAGAGTCTCAGCCCCTGCTCAGGAACTCGCTCGTCTCGTCATCGAGCCGGCGACGCACCGCGGCGGCGAGGGCGGGGTGGGCGGCGAGCCTCGGGTCCTCGGAGAGGACGGCCGCGGCGGCGTCGCGGGCGTCGGCGATGAGGTCGCCGTCGCGCGCCACGCGCAGGAGCTTCAGCGACGAGCGCCCGCCCGACTGGATCGCGCCGAGCACGTCGCCCTCCTGCCGGAGCTCGAGGTCGACGCGCGCGAGTTCGAACCCGTCGAGGGTCGCCGCGACCGCCTCGAGTCGCTCGCGGGCGACGCTGCCGGGCTCGGCGTTCGTCACGAGCAGGCACAGGCCGGGCACGCTCCCCCGGCCGACGCGGCCGCGGAGCTGGTGCAGCTGGGAGACGCCGAACCGGTCGGCGTCGACCACGACCATCGTGCTCGCGTTCGGCACGTCGACGCCGACCTCGATGACGGTCGTGGCGACGAGCACGTCGAGCTCGCGCGCCGCGAACGAGCGCATGACCTCGTCCTTCTCGTCGGCGCCCATGCGACCGTGCAGCGGCGCGATGCGGGCGTCGGCGAGCACGGGCAGCTCCCGGAGCTCCGCCAGCACCGAGGCGACGGATGCGGCGGGGCCGGCCGCCGGGGCGGACTCGCCCTCCGCCGGCTCGCCGTCGTCCTCGACGGCCTTCGGGTCGATCGCGGGGCAGACCACGAACCCCTGCCGGCCCTGGGCGAGCTCCTCCGCGAGCCGCTCCCAGACCCGCGCTCGCCACCCCGGGCGCTCCGCGAGGGGCACGAGGTGCGTCTCGATGCCCGCGCGGCCCGCGGGCAGCTGCCGGATGGTGCTGACGTCGAGGTCGCCGAACACGGTCATCGCGACCGTCCTGGGGATCGGCGTGGCCGTGAGGACGAGCACGTGCGGATGCCGCCCCTTGAGGCGCAGCGCCTCGCGCTGCTCGACGCCGAAGCGGTGCTGTTCGTCGACGACGACGAGGCCGAGGTCGGCGAAGGTCGTCGCGTCGCCGAGCAGCGCGTGGGTGCCGACCACGATGCGGGACTGGCCGGCGGCGACGCGCAGCGCGGCCTTCCGCCGCTCGGCGGCCGCAAGCTGCCCCGTGACGAGGGTCGGCATGACCTCGGCCGACAGCTCGGGCCCCAGCATCTTCGCGATCGAGCGCAGGTGCTGGGCGGCGAGCACCTCGGTCGGCGCGAGCAGGGCCGCCTGGCCGCCCGACTCGGCGACGGCGAGCATCGCGCGCAGGGCGACCACGGTCTTGCCCGAGCCGACCTCGCCCTGCACGAGGCGGTTCATCGGCACGGCCGCGGCGAGGTCGGCGAGGATCTCGCCGGCGACCTCCTGCTGGTCGTCGGTGAGCGCGAACGGCAGGGACGCGTCGAAGCGCTCGAGCAGGCCGCCGGGCCGGGGCTCGCGCCGCACGGCCTCGTGCGCGCGCGACGCCGCCCGGCGTTCGAGCAACGCGGTCTGCAGCACGAACGCCTCCGTGAAGCGCAGCGTGCGGCGCGCCGCCTTCCAATCTTCGTCCCGTTCAGGGCGATGGGCGTGCTCGAGCGCGTCGCGGTGACCGAGCACGCCACGCTCGCGGCGCACCGACTCCGGCAGCGGATCATCGAGGGGGCCGAGCCCGTCGAGCACGACCCCGATCGCGGTCTGCAGCTGCCAGCTCGAGAGCGACCCGGTCGCCGGGTAGATCGGGATGGGCGCCGTGGCCCAGCGGACGGCCGCGGCATCCGCCCCCGACGTCGGGGCCGCATCGTCGAAGAGCTGGTAGTCGGGGTGCGCCAGCTGCCGCGCCCCGCGGTAGTCGGAGACCTTGCCGGCGAACATGCCGCGTACCCCCGGGGTCAGCTCCCGTGAGCGCCACGCCTGGTTGAAGAAGGTGAGCGTGAGCACGCCGGTGCCGTCGGAGATCTTGGCCTCGAGGATCGAGCCGCGCCGGGAGCGCATCGTCCGCTCGCGCACCTCGAGCACCTCGGCCACGATCGTCACGTTCTCGTCGAGCGGGAGCGACGCGAGCGCGGTGAGCTCGCCGCGTGCGGCGTAGCGGCGCGGGTAGTGCGCGAGCAGGTCGCCGACGGTCGCGTAGCCGAAGGCGCGCTGCAGCGCCTGCGCCGTGCGGCCGCCGAGCGCACCGGTGAGCCGGCTGTCGAGGGTCAGCGCGCCCTCGGCCGCGCGTTCGGCCGTCATGGCTCGATCGTAGGCTCCGCCTCCGTCGCCGACGGCGCGAGCGCCTCGAGCTCGGCCCGCACGTACGGGTCGTCGGGGCGCGCGAGCGCGAGCTCGCGCTGGATCTCGAGTGCCTCGTCGGTGCGCCCGAGCGTGCGCAGCGCGCGACCGACCGACCAGCGCGCGACGTGCTGCTGCCCGGGCGTGCCGTAGCGGTCGGCGGCTTCGACGGCCTTCTGGAAGTGGTACAGCGCGGCCTGCGCGTCGGCGCCGTCGTGCTTGGTCCAGCCGAGGTTGTTGTGCAGCGCGACGCCCCAGCGCTTCAGGCGCGGATCCCGCACGCCCTCGAGGATGTCGAAGCCCTCGGCCGCCCACTCCTCCTCATGCCCCACGTCGTTCAGGGCGAGCATGTGCAGCGCGTCGAGCACGAGGAACGTCGAGCCGGCCACGGCCGCCTCGCGCACCGCGCGCGTGAACTCGGGCACGGCCTCGTCGCGCCGGTCGGCCGAGGCCGCCATGCGTCCGCGCTCGAGCGAGATGCGGGCCCGCAGTTCCGCCGCCTCCTCCTCCGAGTCCTCGCGATCGGCGGACTCGAGCTCGTCGAGCACGGCGAGCGCGTCGGCCTCACGCCCCTGGAGCCCGATCGCACGGGCCAGCTGGGTGGCCATCACGGCCCGGCCGTGCGTGCTCAGCGTCTCGTCGGCGGCGGCCGCGCGGAAGCGCTCCTCGCTCACGCCGGGATCGGCGAAGTCCCACATGCGGTCGATGGCCTGCTGCTCGTGCCCCCCGTGGTGGGCAGGATCGGCGTGCAGGGCGTCGGTCGTGTCTTCCACCAGTCCATCATGGCAGCGCGCGAGGACCGGCCGTTATGCTCCCGAGACATGACGCGCATCATCGCCGGCTACGCCGGCTCGCTCTCCCTCGCCGTGCCCCGCTCCGGCACGCGCCCGACGAGCGACCGCGTGCGCGAGGCGATCTTCTCGGCGCTCGAGGCCCGCGACGCCGTCCACGGCGCGTCGGTGCTCGACCTCTACGCCGGCTCCGGCGCGCTCGGGCTGGAGGCGGCGAGCCGCGGCGCGGCCGAGGTGGTGCTGGTCGAGAAGGCGCGTCCCGCGGCGGACGTGTGCCGCCGGAACGCCGCGGCGCTCGCGAAGGCGGCGCGCGGCCGGCCCGCGCCGCGCATCCGGGTCGAGGCGCGCAGCGTCGGCGCGTACCTGGAATCGGCGGCGGCGGGCGTCGACCTCGCGTTCATCGATCCTCCGTACGACCTCGGGGAGCGCGAGCTCGCGCGCGACCTCGAGCTGCTGGCGCCGCTGCTCGGCCCGGATGCGGTCGTCGTCGTCGAACGCAGCAGCCGCTCCCCCGAGCCGTCATGGCCCGAGGGCATCACGCCGGAGCGTCGTCGCGACTACGGCGAGACGACGCTCTGGTGGGCGTCCGCGACGGCATCGGGCGAGGACGACCCGGACTCCGGGGAGCCGGACGGGGACTGAACGCAGCCGACCCCGCGTCGACCTCGACTCACCCCGCTCCGCCGTCCCAGCCCGTGTAGGGGTCCCAGCCGCTCGTGTCGACGGGCTCGCCGTCGAGCGTCAGGCGCCCGGCGTGCCCGTCGACGACGCCGATCACCTCGAACGGCCGGGGCGGGACCGTGCCCGGCGGGAACGCCGCGAGCAGTCCGTGGTCCTCGGCGCCCGCGAGCGCGGTCATCGGGTCGTCGCCGAGCGCGTCGCGGCGGAACGCGAGCCCCACGCCGCTCGCCTCGGCCAGGCGCCGCGCGTCGCGCGCGAGGCCGTCGCTCACGTCGAGCATCGCCGTCGCGCCCGCGGTCGCCGCGAGCACGCCGGCCGCGACGGGCGGCTCGGGCGCGAGCTGGGCGCCGACGAGGTGCGGATGCCGTGCCCGCACGTCGTCGGCGAGGGCGGCGTCGGGCTCGCCCGACCCGTCCCTCGCCTGCGCGAAGAGCAGCGCGAGCCCGCGGGCCGCGTCACCGCGCGCCCCGGCGTGCGCGAGCACGTCGCCCGGTCGGGCGCCCGAGCGGAGCACGGGTGCGCGCCCCTCCAGGTCGCCGAACGCGGTCACCGCGATCATGAGCACGGACGACGCCGACAGGTCGCCGCCGACGACGCCCGCGCCGGGCGCGAGCGCGACGAGCGCGTCGCGCAGGCCGTCGGCGATCCCCTCCAGCAGGTCGACCCGGGTCGTCGGCGGCGCAGCGATCGAGACGACGAGCGCCGTCGGTCGCGCACCCATCGCGGCGACGTCGGTGAGGTTCGTGGCGGCGGCCTTCCAGCCGAGGTCGTGCGGGCGCGACCAGGCGAGCCGGAAGTCGGGCCCGTGGACCATGAGGTCGGTCGTGACGACGTAGCGGCCGTCTGGCGCCGCGACCACGGCCGCGTCGTCGCCCGCGCCGAGCAGCGCCGAGTCTCCCGGGTCGAGCCGCGGGAGGATGCGGGCGAGCACCGCCGACTCGCCGAGCGCTCCGATCGTCTCCGCGGAGGGCTCGCGTGCAGGGTGCTCCATGGCTCCCACGGTAGCCTGATCGACGATGTCCGCTCCCCGCTCCGGTCGCCCGCCGCACCGGCTCGCCCGGCGCCTCGCCGCGGCCGCCCTCGTCGCGTTCGCCGCGCCCCTGCTCGCCGCCTGCACGCCCGCCGTCCCGTTCGACCCGGCGCCCGATGCGACCGACCCGGACTGCGCGTCGGTCGTCGTGCGGCTCCCGGACCAGGTCGCGGGCCTCGACGCCCGCGAGACCAGCGCGCAGGGCACGGGCGCGTGGGGTTCGCCCGCCGCAGTGCTCCTGCGCTGCGGGGTCGAACCGCCCGGTCCGACGACCCTGCGCTGCGTCAGCGTCGACGACGTCGACTGGATCATCGACGAGTCGGACGCACCGCGCTACCGGTTCCTCACCTACGGTCGCACGCCGGCGGTCGAGGTCGTCGTGGACAACGACGCCGTCTCGGGCACCACGGCGATCTCCGACCTCTCGGGCGCCGTCGGCGCGATCCCCGCCGACGGCGGCTGCACCGACTTCGAGGACCTGGGCGGGCTCACGGACGAGGGCTGAGCGCCCCGCCCGCGAGCCGCGCGTGCGGCGCCGCTATCGCGACCCGCGCGCGACCCCGAGCTCGATGAGCTCGGTGATCAGGTCGGGGTAGGTCAGTCCGGAGTTCATCCAGCACGTGGGGAACATCGAGATCGGCGTGAAGCCGGGCAGGGTGTTCACCTCGTTCACCACGAACCCGGCCCCGTCGAAGAACACATCGACGCGCGCGAGTCCCTCGCCGCCGATGGCCTCGAACGCGCGCTGCGCGACGCGCTGCAGCTCGGCGCTCTCGCCGTCGCCGAGGTCGGCCGGGCAGACGAGCTCGACCCCGGGGGCGTCGAGGTACTTGCCGTCGAAGTCGTAGAACTCGCGGTCGTGCAGCACGATCTCGCCCGCGACGCTGACGCGTGGCGCGCCGCCGTCGCGCGACTCGAGCACGCCGCACTCGATCTCGCGCCCGGCCACGGCCGCCTCGACGAGCACCGTCCGGTCCTCGGCGAACGCGACGTCGAGGGCCGCGTCCAGGTCGCCCCAGTCGGCCACCCGGCTCACGCCGACGGACGAGCCGCCCCGGGCCGGCTTGACGAACGCGGGAAGCCCGAGGCCGCGCACGCGGCGCTCCCACAGCTCGCGGTCGCGGTCCCAGGCCGCACGCGTGAGCGTGACCCAGGGCGCCACGGCGATGCCGGCGCCCTCGAGCACCGTCTTCGTCACGTGCTTGTCCATGCCCATCGCCGAGGCGAGGACGCCGTTGCCGACGTACGGGAGCCCGATGAGCTCGAAGAGGCCCTGGACGGTGCCGTCCTCGCCGAACCGGCCGTGCAGGATCGGGAAGACGACGTCGACGTCGCCGAGCGACGACGTCTCGCCGCCGGCGGTCGCGACCGTGAGCTCGCGCGACGCCGCGGACTCGGGCCAGTGCACGCGCGTGCCGTTGTCGTGGACCTCGGGAAGGTGCTGCGGGTCGAGCGCGAACCGCTCCGGATCGTCCGCCTCGAGGACGACGGCGCCGTCGCGGGTGATGCCGACCGGGATCACCTCGAAGCGATCACGGTCGATCGCCCGGAGCACTCCCCCCGCTGTGGCGCAGCTGATCGAATGCTCGCTTGACCGCCCGCCGAAGAGCAGAACCACCCTGAGCTTGTCCATCCATCGTCCTTTCGCCCTGGGGCTCGTCATCGGTCGTGAGGTGCGGCGCGATGTCCTTCGGCTCGAGCGTGCCGGCCAGCACCTGGCGGACCTGCTCGACGATCGGCATCTCGACGTCCTTCGCGCGCGCCAGCTCGAGGATCGGCCCGACGGATGCGAGCCCCTCGGTGGTCTGCTGCATCTGGTTGACGACCTCGGGCAGCTTGTAGCCCTGGCCGAGCAGGCGCCCCGCGGTGTTGTTGCGCGAGAGCGGCGACTGGCACGTCGCGATCAGGTCGCCGAGGCCGGCGAGGCCCGACAGCGTGTCGCGGTGCGCGCCGTACGCCACGGCGAAGTCGGTCATCTCGACCAGGCCGCGCGTGATGATCGAGGCCTTGGTGTTCTCGCCGTAGCCGGCACCGTCGACGATGCCGATGGCGACGGCGATGAGGTTCTTCAGCACCCCGCCAAACTCCGTGCCGATCACGTCGGTGTTCACGAAGGAGTGGAAGTACCGGTTGCGCGAGACGGAGGCCACCGACTGGGCCGTCTCGAGGCTCGTCGAGGAGACCACGGCGGCCGTCGGCTGCTCCCGCGCGATCTCGAGGGCCAGGTTCGGGCCCGAGATGACCGCGATCTTCGACTCGGCGACCGGCAGGATCTCGGCGATGACCTCGCTCATGCGATGGCCCGTCGACTTCTCGACGCCCTTCATGAGCGAGATGATCGTCGCCTCGGCGTGCAGGTGCGGCTCGGCCGCGATGAGGTTCTGCCGAAGCGTCTGGCTCGGCACGCAGACGTACACCTGCTCGGCCCCTGCGAGGACCAGGTCGAGGCGGCTCGAGGCCCGCAGCCCGATCGGCAGGTTGATGCCGGGCAGGTAGTCGCTGTTGCGCTTGGCCTCCTGGATCTCGCGCGCGAGCTCGGGGCGACGGGCCCAGAGCATCACGTCCGCGCCGCCGTCGGCGAGGATCTTCGCGAACGTCGTGCCCCAGCTGCCGGCGCCCAGGACCGCCACGCGCTTGCCCGGCGGGCGGCGTCCGGCCCTAGCCATCGAGGCGTCCCGTCTCCTTCTGGCCGTGGGCCAGCGGGTCCCAGCGCTCCGCGGGCGGCTGCTCGCCGCGGAGTTCCCCGACCAGCGCCGCGATGGCGTTCATGAGGTCGTTGGTCGCGGCGGTCAGCGTGGCCTGGTCGAGCGGCTTGCCCTCGTAGGGCGAGAGGTCGAGCGGCTCGCCGATGATGACGTCGACGGTCTTGCGCGGGAAGAAGCTGACCTTCTTCGCGTAGCGGGGCATGATCTGCTGCGTGCCCCAGTGCGCGGCGGGGATCACGGGGATGCCGCGCTCGAGCGCGATGCGCATCGCGCCCGTCTTGCCGCGCATCGGCCACATGTCGGGATCGCGCGTGAGCGAGCCCTCCGGGTACACGATGACCATGCGGCCCTTCTCGACGAGGTCCTCGGCGGCGCGGAGTGCGGCGTGGCTGCGGTTCCCGGCCCGCTCGACCGGGATCTGGCCCGACGTGCGCAGGAACCAGCCGAGGACGGGGTTCTTGAACAGCGACGCCTTGGCCATGAAGCGCGGCAGGCGACCGAGGTGCCAGGACGCGACGCCCATGACGAGCGGGTCGATCTCGCTGTAGTGGTTCGGGGACAGCACGAAGGCGCCGGCCTGCGGCATCCGTTCCGGGTGGTGGAAGCGGTACTTCACGCCCAGGCTCCACAGCGGGAGGATCAGGGCGGCGAGCAGCCAGAAGAAGGACGGGCGGCGCTTCTCCGCGCCGTGCTTGACCTGGGGCGCGGCGGAGGGGTCACGTTGGGGCACTGACCCATTATCCTTCGAGCGCGAAGTCCGCTCCGAGCAGCTCCAGCTTGGTGATGAAGTTCTCGTAGCCCCGCGCGATGATGCCGACGTTCGAGACGGTCGAGCGGCCCTCGGCCGTCAGCGCCGCGATGAGGTGGCTGAAGCCGCCCCGCAGGTCGGGCACCTCGATGTCGGCGCCGTGCAGCTGCGACGGGCCGGAGATCACCGCGGAGTGCTTGAAGTTGCGCTGGCCGAACCGGCACGGGCGACCGCCGAGGCACTCCTTGTGCACCTCGATCGATGCGCCCATCTCGACGAGGGCGTCGACGAAGCCGAAGCGCTGCTCGTAGACGGTCTCGTGCACGATCGAGACGCCCTTGGCCTTCGTCAGCGCCACGACGAGCGGCTGCTGCCAGTCGGTCATGAAGCCGGGGTGCACGTCGGTCTCGATGATCACGGGCTTCAGCTCGCCGCCCGGGTGGAAGAAGCGGATGCCGTCGTCCTCGATCTCGAACGCGCCGCCCACCTTGCGGAAGATGTTCAGGAACGTGAGCATCTCGGGCTGACGGGCGCCGCCGACGAAGATGTCGCCCTCGGTCGCGAGCGCGGCGGCCGCCCAGCTCGCGGCCTCGTTGCGGTCGAAGAGCGCACGGTGCGAGTAGCCCTGCAGGCGCTCGACCCCTTCGATGCGGATCACGCGGTCGGTGTCGACCGTGATGATGGCGCCCATCTTCTGCAGGATGTTGATGAGGTCCATGATCTCGGGCTCGATCGCCGCGCCCGAGAGCTCGGTGATGCCGTCCGCGAGGACCGCGGTGAGCAGCACCTGCTCGGTCGCGCCGACGCTCGGGTACGGCAGCGAGACCTTCGCGCCCTTCAGCCCGTTGGGCGCCGACATGCGGATGCCGCTCGGCAGCTTCTCGACGATCGCGCCGAAGTTGCGCAGCACCTCGAGGTGGTAGTCGATCGGGCGGTCGCCGATGCGGCAGCCGCCGAGGTCGGGGATGAAGGCCTCGCCGAGGCGGTGCAGCAGCGGCCCGCAGAAGAGGATCGGGATGCGGCTGGAGCCGGCGTGCGCGTCGATGTCGGCCATGTGCGCGGTCTCGACCGCGGACGGGTCGAGCACGAGCTCGTCGGGCTCGGCGCCGGCGGTCACGGTGACGCCGTGGACCTCGAGGAGGCCGCGGACGATGCGCACGTCGCTGATGTTCGGCACGTCCTTCAGGACGCTCGGCGTGTCGCCGAGGATCGCCGCCACCATCGCCTTGGTGACGAGGTTCTTCGCGCCCTTCAGTTCGATCCGGCCGCGAAGCGGCTTGCCGCCGTTGATCGTGATCCGGTCGACCGGAAGGCCGACCGCCGTGCCATGCTGCTTCGCGTCATCCACGAGTGTGTTCACTCAGTTCCCTGTCTCTGCCGGCTCCCTGATGGGGAGTGTCTTCGGGCGCCACGCCTCACGACGCGACTCGAACTCGGCGATCGCCGGCTCGTCCCGGAGCGAGAGCCCGATGTCGTCGAGCCCTTCCAGGAGCCGCCACCGAGTGTAGTCGTCGATGTCGAACGGAACCGTGAGATCGCCGATGCTCACCGTTCGTGCAACCAGATCGACGGTCGCCGCTATTCCCGGCTGCGCCTCGACCTCCGCCCACAGGCGCTCGATGTCCTCGTAGGCGACGAGCGCCGCCAGCAGGCCCTGCTTGCCCGCGTTGCCGCGGAAGATGTCGCCGAAGCGGCTCGAGATGACGACCCGGAAGCCGTAGTCGCGCAGCGCCCACACGGCGTGCTCGCGGCTCGAGCCCGTTCCGAAGTCGGGACCGGCGATGAGCACCGAGGCGCCCTCGTGCGCGGGGTGGTTCAGGACGAACTCCGGGTCCTGCCGCCACGCGTGGAAGAGCGCGTCGTCGAACCCCGTCTTCGTCACCCGCTTGAGGAACACCGCGGGGATGATCTGGTCGGTGTCGACGTTCGACCGGCGCAGCGGGACCGCGACGCCGTCGTGCGTGCTGAACTTCTCCATCACTCGCCACCCTTCGCGCCGGCGCCGACCGGTTCGGCCGCGGCATCCTGTTCGAGGTCCCACGGGCTCGAGAGCGTGCCGCGCACCGCCGTCGCGGCCGCCACCAGCGGCGAGACCAGGTGCGTGCGGCCGCCCTTGCCCTGGCGGCCCTCGAAGTTGCGGTTCGACGTGGACGCGCAGCGCTCGCCCGGGGCGAGCTGGTCGGGGTTCATGCCGAGGCACATCGAGCATCCGGCGAAGCGCCACTCCGCACCGAACTCCTCGAACACCTTGTCGAGGCCCTCGGCCTCGGCCTCCAGGCGAACGCGCGCCGAGCCGGGCACGACCATGACGCGCACGCCGTCGGCCTTCGTGCGGCCCTTGATGATCGACGCGAACGCGCGGAGGTCCTCGATGCGGCTGTTCGTGCACGAACCCATGAACACCGCGTCGACCGGGATCTCCTTCAGCGGCGTGCCCGGCTCGAGGTCCATGTACTCCAGCGCGCGCTCTGCGGCGGCGCGCTCGTGCTGGTCCTCGATGGCGGCGGGATCGGGCACGCTCTCGCTGAGCGAGACGCCCTGGCCGGGGTTCGTGCCCCACGTGACGAACGGCTCGAGCTCGTCGGCGTCGATGAACACCTCGGCGTCGAACACCGCACCGTCGTCGGTGGGGAGGGTGCGCCAGTACTCGACGGCCGCGTCCCAGTCCTCGCCCTGCGGCGCGTGCGCGCGGCCCTTCAGGTAGTCGAACGTCGTCTCGTCGGGCGCGACCATGCCCGCGCGGGCGCCCGCCTCGATCGACATGTTGCAGATGGTCATCCGACCGTCCATCGACAGGGCGCGGATGGCGCTGCCGCGGTACTCGAGCACGTAGCCCTGGCCGCCGCCGGTGCCGATCTTCGCGATCACCGCGAGGATGATGTCCTTCGCGGTCACGCCGGGGCGGAGCGTGCCCTCGACGGTGATCGCCATGGTCTTGAACAGCTTGAGCGGCAGGGTCTGCGTCGCGAGCACGTGCTCGACCTCGCTCGTGCCGATCCCGAACGCCATCGCGCCGAATGCACCGTGCGTCGAGGTGTGGCTGTCGCCGCAGACCACGGTGATGCCGGGCTGGGTGAGGCCGAGCTGCGGGCCGACCACGTGGACGATGCCCTGCTCCTTGTCGCCCAGCGAGTGGATGCGGATGCCGAACTCCTCGGCGTTGCGCCGGAGGGTCTCGATCTGCGTGCGGCTCGTCGGGTCGGCGATCGGCTTGTCGATGTCGAGGGTCGGGGTGTTGTGGTCCTCGGTGGCGATCGTGAGGTCCGGGCGCCGCACCGGCCGCCCGGCCATGCGGAGGCCGTCGAACGCCTGCGGGCTCGTGACCTCGTGCACCAGGTGCAGGTCGATGTAGATGAGGTCGGGGGTGCCGTCCTCGCCCTTCTTCACCAGGTGGGCGTCCCAGACCTTCTCGGCCAGGGTGCGCGCGGGGGCGGGCTCGGTCGGGTACTGCTCAGTCGCTTCCGCGGTCATCAATTCGTTCTTCCTCGAGACGGGTGTGGCAGCCGACGACGGACTCCGCGACGGGGAAGGCCGTCAGAACGAGGCCCCGTCGCGGCGGAGAAGAAGAAGCCGGCCGCTGAGCACGTGGCAAGGCTACCATCCCGCCCGATGGCCGACCGCCGCGTGACGCCGCACGGCGCCCCGCCGGTCACCCCCGCGGGCGGGGCAGGCGCTCGGCCAGGAACGCCACGTCGCCGAGCAGCACGACCGCGTCGCGCGGGACCTCGGTCGGCACACCCGGCTCCAGGTCGATCGGCTCCGCACCCTCCGGCCACACGCGCACGCCGTTCGTGGAGTCCAGGTCGGTGGCGACCAGGCGACCGCCGTCGGCGGCCTCGAGCAGCGCGTGGGTCTTCGACATCGACCGCGACGGGTCGTCCACGACGACGGGCGTCGCTCCGGAGAGCCAGTTCGGCGGTCGCGGGTCGCGGCCCGCGACCACCCGCCCGTCGACGGGGATCTCGACGCCGTCGGCGCTGCGGAGCTGCCAGCGCTCGTCGACGCGGGCCGGCGGCGGCGAAGCCGACGGCGGGAGCGGGAGGGCCGACGGCGGGCGGATGCCGATCGGCGAGTGGAAGGACGGACGGGAACGCTCGGCGCGGACCGTGCCCTCGGGCTCCGCCGCCGCGGGCTCGGGCCGGTGGTCGGGCGCCTCGGGCTCCCGCGTGCGCTCGGACCGCCCCGCAGCGCCGGGCTCGCGGGCGGTCTCCGGCTCGGACGGGTCGTGGCGCGCCCGGTCGGCTCCGGGCTCACCCGGCACCAGCCCCGGAGGGGGCACGATGAACTCGGGCTCGCTCACGCCCCCAACCCTAGCGCCGGCGCCGGAGGCGGTACCGTGCGACCAGCCGCCGCAGGCGACCCGCGGCCGCGGCGACGACGGCGGCGGCGGCATCCGCCTCGGTCCACCGCCGGTCCACGGTCGAGTCCGCCACGTCGGCCTCGCCGAACACGTCGCGGTCCACCGTGGCCGCGAGCATCGAGAGCGGTGCCCCTCCCCCGGCCCGGACCGCACCGAGGCCCTGCTCGTCGAGCTGGCGTTCGAGCGCCCGCGCCGTCTGCAGCCGCGACGCGCGCTCGGGCGGCTCGAACCCGAGCTCCGCGTAGCGGTCGACGAGCTCCTCCCACGCCCCGGCGACCCTGCGGTCGGCCGGCCCACGGCGACGACGGCGGCGGCGGCGGCGCTTCGCCATCGCGACCACCAGCACGGGCAGGAGCGCGAGCACGGCGGGCACGCCGACGGACGCGATCACGACCCACGCCCAGCCCGGCAGCCGGAACGGCCGGTCCCGGTCGTCGTCGTCGGTGTCGTCGATCTCGGTCGTCGTGAGCAGCTCGTCCTCGGCCTGCTCGGCGCGCGGAGGCTGGCGAACCTGCGGCTGCGGCTCCGACTTCGGTTTCGGCGTCTGCTCCTGCGGGACGTCCGTGTCGTCCGGCGTCGGGTGGAAGGCCACCCAGCCGACGCCCTCGAAGGGCACCTCGACCCAGGCGGTCACGTCGGACCCGACGACCTCGACGGCATCCGCCCCCTCGGCGACCTCGGGCGCGTAGCCCATGACGACGCGCGACGGGTAGCCGAGGTGCCGCGCCATGAGCGCCATCGCGGCCGCGTACTGCTCCTCGTCGCCGACCATCTGCGTGCGCGTGAAGAGCTCGATCAGGCGGTCGGCGCCGTGCCCCGCCCGCGACGCCACTGCGTCGCTCGCGAGGCCGTGGCTGAGGAAGCCCTGCGTCTTCAGGCCGCGCTCGATCGCGCGCAGCTGCTCGACCGGACCGGCCGCATCGCCGGCGAGCTCCTCCGCCTTCGCCGCGACGACGTCGGGCAGGTCCTCGACGACGGGCAGTTCCCGCTGCGCCACCGGCACGTCGGCGAGGTCGGCGTCGTCGGGCTGGCGCTGCACGCGAGACTCGAGCCGGTAGCGCGTGCCCTCGCTCGCACCGCTCGTGAGCACGGCCGTGCCGGCGGCGGGGTTGTAGCGGACGTCGCCCGCCCGCTCGGCCGAGCCCCGGTCGAGGAGGTCGAGCTCGCTCCCGTAGCCCACGGTCGGCAGCCACACGTCGTCGTACGCCTCGACCTCGACCTCCACGGACCGCGCCGAACCGAGTTCGGCGAGGTCGGGAGGCGGCAGCGTCCCGCCCACGATCGAGTAGCCGCCGTCCGCCGACGCATCGCCCGGCCCGGCGACGTTCCAGAGCCGGCCGGTGTACGAGTCCATCGCCGCGAGGCGCAGCGTGTCGCCCGGCTCGAGCCCGGTGACGCGGAACAGCGGTGCGTCGGCCAGCGCCTTCGTGTACGCGCGGAACCCCGCGAGCGGGCTCGGGAACTCGACCGGATCGAACGGCGGCACCACGCGCTCGCGCAGCACGAACCGCTCGGGGGCCACGGGGGCGACGGCGAGACCGGCCAGGGCGCCGGCGGTGACGGCGCCCGCCACGACGACCGCCGATCCCGTCAGCCGGCGGCGACGCAGTCGGGCCGCGCCCTCGCCGCCCGCGCGCACGTCCGCTGCGCGGCGCCACGCGATCCACGTGAGCGCGATCGCGGCGAATGCGACCCCGCGGACCGCGGCGAGGAACGCCTGGTCCGTGCCGAGCAGGATGCCGGCGAGGAGCAGGAGCACCGGGCCGACGAGCACCGTGGCCGCCCGCCGCGGCGTCCGCCGGCTCGGCAGCCACCGCAGCACGAGCATGCCGCCCACGAGCGAGACGAGCCAGGCGGCGACGTAGGGCACCGCCGCGACGTGGTCCGGCGCCTCCACGGGGGCCGAGATCGTCAGGATGTCCGCCCAGCCGTGGACGGCACCGATGGCGAGGCCCGCGAGCGACCCGAGGGTCGGGAGCACCACCGCGTTCGCCGCGCCGGGCATCGCGACCGGCGTGCCCACGAGGAAGTAGCCGACGACGCCGAGCAGCGCCGTGACGAGCACGTTCAACCGCAGCAGCGTCCCGAGCACGGCCGCCGCGGTCCCCACCACGATGCCGGCCGTCGCGGCGGCGAGGAAGTCGAGGCCGCCGAAGCTCGTCTCGAACCCGGCGATGGCGAGCAGCGAGAGCAGGGAGAGCACGCCGAGATCGACGAGCGAGCCGGCCGGGATGCGCCTCACGGTCGGATCCTCCGCACGAGACGGGGCAGTTCCTCGAGCGCGCCGACCGTCGCGATCGTCGACCCGCCGAGGCGCGTGATGCGCGAGGATGCGCCGACCTCCGCACGCAGCGCGATGAGCTGCGTGTCCGAGCCGAAGACCGTCTCGACGGCGCGGAACTCGGCGAGCGGCGCGCGCGACCCTCCGACCACGACGACGACGCTCGGCGCTCCCGCGCGCCGGGACGCCTCGCGGACGACGTCGCGCATCGGGACCGCACTGCCGTCCAGCGACGCGATCCGGCTCGTCGCGTCGAGCAGCGCCGTCGGCGTCGCCGTGCCGAGCCGGCGGTCACCGGCCGCCGCCTCCAGGCGGGTGGCGTCGCGGACCACCTGCACGCCGATCGACGCGAGCACCGACACGGCCAGCTCGAACTCGTCCTCCGACGCGTAGTGCTCGGACGCCGTGGCCTGCACGAGGAGCAGCTGCGACCGCCGGGTCTCCTCGTACTGCCGCACCATGAGCTGCCCGGTCCGCGCCGACGTCCGCCAGTGCACGTTGCGCAGCGCGTCGCCGGGCTCGTACGCGCGGAGGGCGTGGAAGGAGATGTCGTTGTCGGTGATGGTGCGGGTGACATCGCCCTCGAGGTCGCGCACGAGGCCCGCGGCCGACGGTTTCAGCCGGGCGGTGACGGGGTGGACGAACAGTTCGACCGGCTCCGTCCAGCGGATCTCCCGCCGCAGCAGCCCCAGCTGGTCGCCGCGCACCGAGACCGCCGGCCCCGCGACGATCACGGCGCGACGCCGGGTCGGCACGGCGAAGAGCTCTTCGTGCTCGCCGCCGACGGGGATCGACGGCACGACGAACTCGGCGAGCCCGCGGCCGACGGGCAGCTCGAGCTGCGACGGCACGGCTGCCGCCTCGCCCGCGTTGCGCACGACGAGGCGACCGAGCGCGCGCTCGCCGGCGACCACGCGCCGCGGCTGCAGCTCGATCCGCACCTCGTACCGCATCCGGCCGAAGGCGAAGGGCACGGCGACGAGCACTGCGGCGAGGAGCGTCGCCCCGACGAAGGCGAGCTCGATCCAGCCGAGGAGCCACGCGAGCGACAGGGCGACGACGCTCGCCGCGAGCACGAGTCGGCCCGCCGGGGAGACGACCGAGGTCACCGGCGACGCGGCGTCGGCGACCGCGGCGCCGGCCCTTCGCAGCGCCGCGCCCGCGGAGGCGGCCGTCGCCGCCAGCGACCGGCCCGCGGAGCGCAGCGCGAGGCGCGCCTGCGAGGGCGGGGCTCCCGAGGGCGCGGTCGAGCCGGCCACGGGGGACGCCGAGCCCTCCACGGATGCCGCGGGCGGCTCGGTCGACGCCGACGCGGGCGCGTCGAGGCCGGAGCTCATGCCGCCCGGTACGCCGGCGGCGCGATCTCGACGACGACCGCGCGCACGATGTCCTCCGGGGTCACCCCGGCGAACTCGGACTCCGGGTCGACGATGATGCGGTGCGCGAGCACGGGCACCGCGAGCTCGCGGACGTCGTCCGGCGTCACGTAGGTGCGCCCGCGCGAGATCGCCCAGGTCTTCGCGGCCCGCGCGAGCGCGAGCGCACCGCGCATGCTCACGCCGAGTGCGGCGTCGCGGTGGTCGCGGGTCGCCGAGACGAGCTGGTTCAGGTAGCCGAGCACCGACGCGTCGACGTGCACCTCGGCGGCCAGGTGCGCCATCGTCGTCACCGAGCTCGCGGCGATGATCGGCGCGACCTTCGAGGCGCGCGCCCGGTTGGCCGAGTCGAGCAGCAGCGTGACGGCCGTGTCGTGGTCCGGGTAGCCGAGCGACGTCTTGACGAGGAACCGGTCGAGCTGCGCCTCGGGCAGCGAGTAGGTTCCGGCCTGCTCCACGGGGTTCTGCGTCGCGATGACCATGAACGGCGCGCCGACGTCGTACCCGACGCCGTCCACCGTGACCCGGCCCTCCTCCATGACCTCGAGCAGCGCGGACTGGGTCTTCGGGCTCGCCCGGTTGATCTCGTCGGCCAGCACGATGGACGCGAAGATGGGCCCGCGGTGGAACTCGAACTGCCCCTTGCCCTGGTCGTAGATCGTGACGCCGGTGACGTCGGACGGCAGCAGGTCGGGCGTGAACTGGATGCGCGAGTGCGTGCCGTCGAGCGTGTTCGCGAGCGCCTTCGCCAGCACCGTCTTTCCCGTGCCCGGGTAGTCCTCGAGCAGCACGTGCCCCTCGGACAGCATGGCGGTGACGACGAGCTCGATGATGTCGCGCTTGCCGAGGATCGCACGGTCGACGTTGTCGACGAGCTTGGAGAAGGCGTCCTGGAACCAGAGCGCCTGGTCTTGGGTCACGGTCATGGTGTGTCGTCCTCGTGGTGGTGGATGGTCAGAGCTGGCCCCAGTTCGCGACCTGGCTGTACACGGTGCCGCTCGGGCCGACGAACCTGATGCGGACCGCGGGGAACTCGGAGGGGTTCACGGTGCCGAGTCCGCTCAGGGTCTGGACGCTGCCGTTCCGCGACAGGGAGTACGTCGACGTGGACAGGTTCTCCCAGGGGTTGCTGGTGCTCCAGTGCTTGTACTGCACGGTGATCGAGTAGCTGCCTGCGGTGAAGTCCTGGTAGTCGCCGATCACGTACTTGCAGCCGTTGCAGTACGGCGCGTCGCCGCCCTTCCGGACCGTCGCGCTCGGGCTCGGCGGCGGCGGGTTCGAGACGCTGAACGACTTCGAGACCGCGGTGCCGGCCTTGCCGCTGCCGAGGTTGACGGCGCGGACGGCGACCGTGTGCGACCCGGCGCCGACGCCGGTGAAGCGGTGGGTGCGGTCCTGGCCGGAGTTCTGCCACGATCCGCCGTCGATCCGCACGTCGTACCGGACGGCGCCGCCGCCCGTGTTCGACGGCGCGTTCCAGCTCACGTCGACGCTCGTCGGCGCGTAGCCGTTGACCTGCGCGCTCAGCCCGCTCGGGGAGCCGGGCGTGCCGTACGGGGTGGCCGACGCGGACGCGGCCGACCACTCCCCCCAGCCGATGGCGTTGTGCGCGCGGACCGCGAAGCGGTACGCGGTGCCGTTCGTCAGCCCGCCGATCTGCTGGTTCACGCCCGCGGCGCCGGCGCCGAACGATCGGACGGCGCCGTTCACGTCGACCTCGTACCCGTCGATGGCCGAGTTGTTGCTCGCCGGCGCGGCCCAGCGGATGGTCACGGTCGCGTCGCCGGAGTTCTGGATCGTCGGCGCCACGGGGCGGTCCGGGGCGTCGCGGACGATCACGGTGACCCTCCCCTGGGTCTCGCGGGCCGGGTCACCGGTGCCGTCCTGCACGCGGTAGACGACGCTGAGGGTGCCGGTGAACGCGGCGCCCGTGTTCACGGCGAGGTCCGTGGCGGTGTGCGACACGGTCGCGTTCGCGCCGACATCCGCCTGGTCGATCTGCGCGGAGACCACCGTCAGCGGCGTGTCGGGCGCGAACGGGTTGAAGTCGTTGGCGAGCACGTCGACCGTCTCGGAGTCGCTCCGCGTCATCTCCACCGGGCCGTCGTCGTTCGCCTTCGGCAGCGCGCGTGTGGACGAGACCACCTCGACGTCGACGTACCCCGGGACGGTGAACCCGTTGAAGGCGACGTCGAAGGAGACCCGCGCCGTCGTCCCCGGCTGCACCCCGAGCGGCGCCGAGAGCCGGAGGATGGAACCCTCGACGACCTGCGCCGAGATGTCGGACGTCGCGCCCTGCAGGTTCCGGTACTCGACGCGGTCGATGTTGTCCGGGTTCGGGTGGTCGGTCGAGGAGCGCAGGTCGACGTCGAGCGGCGCCTCCCCGGCCTCGATCGTCTCGCTGCGCGGCGTGAACGTCGGCGGGGTGTCGTTGAAGTCGGGGTCGCCCACCGTGATCGGGACGGTGAGGATGGCGGAGCGGCCGACCGGGTCGTCGGCGCCCGCCCCGTCGGTGACCTCGAACGTCACGGATGCGGCGCCGCGGTAGTCCGCCGCCGGCACGTACTGCAGCGCGGTGCCGGAGACGAAGGCGGGCTCGGCGGAGTTCGTCGCCGATGCGGAGAGGATGAGGGCGGGGTTGCCGGACGGCACGACGACGAGGTCGTCGACGTTCCAGCTGATCCGGCCGTTCATCGGCACGACGACCTCGCCGAGGTCCTTCAGGTACGGCGCCGGGAACTTCGCCTTCTCCTCCTCGAGGAGCTCCTCGGGGGTCTTCGGCCGGGCGGTCTCCTCGACCGTGTCGTCGCCGCTCGGGACCGGCGGGACGATGACGAAGGCCATCGCCGAGAGGTCGTCGAGCTCGTTCGTGAGTCGGTACGCCACCGCGTAGCGCTCGCGGCCCGGTGTCACGGTGATCGTCCCGTCCGCGCCGACGTCGGCGCGACCCGCGTTCGGGCCCTCGGCGGCCACGGCGAGGTCGTCGACGAGTCCCCCGGGATTCGTGGCATCCGCCAGCGGGTCGATCGTGATCGGCTCGCCGTCGACGACCTGCTCGGGTTCGATGACCTGGTCCTCCGCCGTCGGCGGCTCGATCACGGCGTCCTCGGTGACGGCCACCTGCAGGAACGCGGTGTCCGCACCGCCGTGGCCGTTCGAGATCTCGTACCGGATCGTGTACGCGGCCTCCTGGTCCGGAGCCGTCACCACGACCCGGCGCCGATCGCGGACCTCGGCCTCGATGCCGTCGTCGACCTCGGGGAGGCCCGCGACGTGCAGCTGGTAGCCGCTCGGGTCGGAGTCGTTCAGGAGGACCTCGACCGACGCGGTGCGACCGGGCTTCATCTCGATCGCGTCGTCGACGGCCGTCGGCGGCAGCTGCACCTCGGGGCGCGGGATGACGCCGATCCGGATCGCGCCCTCGGCGGTGGCGCCGAAGGTGTCGCGCACCTCGTAGGCGAACGCGTCCGTCCCCGCCGAGCCCGCGAACGCCTCGTAGGTGAACGAGGTGCTGGTGCGCTCGATGATCCGGCCGAGGGAGGGCGCCGCGGTGATGCCCGTCAGGGTCACGGAGTCGCCGTCGGGGTCGAGCCGGTCGAGCGGGACGTCGACCTTCACCGCCGATCCTGCGAAGGTCCGGGACGTGAGCGGGGTCGGCAGGGGCGCACGGTTCTCGCCCGCGTCGCGGGCGACGACGGTGAAGCGCACCGCCGCGCGAGCCGTCTGCTCGTGGTCGTCGCCGATGGTGTACACGGCGGTGTAGACGCCGGGCTCCTCGGGCGCCTGGAACCGCACGGCGTCGCCGTCCACGAAGGCGAGCCCGTCGGGGGCGTCCACCTCGACGAGGTCGGGCAGCACGTGCAGCGTCGCCGCGTCGGGGTGCGTGTCGTTGGCCAGCACGTCGACCGTCACGATGTCGCCGGCACGGACCACGGCGCCGTCGTCGACCGCGATCGGCGGCTGGTGCTTGACGAGCGGCGGCACCGGCACGATCGTGACGCTCGCGGTCGAGGCGTTCACGCCGTCGGAGACGGTGTAGGCCACCTGCAGCTGCTCGTCGAGCGCTTGCGAGGCCGTGATGCGGAGCACGGTGTTCGTCAGGATCTCGACCGACACGAGCCCGTCGGCCGCGGCGTCGTCGACCGACTGCACGGCGAGCACGCGCCCGGAGGGCGACACGTCGTTCGCGAGCACGGGAACCGTGAGCGGCTCCCCGGCGCGGAGGTACGCGGTGTCCTTCACCGCGATCGGCGGCTGCGCGTCGGCGGGCTCGTCGACGACCTGCACCCGGACGAGACCGCGGCTCACGGCGGCGCCGGCCCCGAGCGAGTAGAGGAACACGTACTCCCCCGGGGTGCTGCTCGAGAACGCGATCGTGCCGCGGTCGGGGTTCGGGGTGATGGCCGCCCCCTCGGGCGCCTCCTCGATGCCGAGCAGCTCGAGGCCCGCGCCCGACGGCGACAGGTCGTTCGCGAGCGGCTCGATGAGCTCGGTCTCGCCGACGAACACGCGCGCGAAGTCCGGCGTGCCGACGGGGTTCAGCGTGCCGGTCGGCGAGACCTCGACGGTGAGGGTGCCCGCGGCCGTGGTGCGGCCGTCGGAGACGGTGTACTGCACCTCCTTCGTGCCCAGCTCCGCGGAGCGGTGCTCGAACGTGATCGTGCCGTCGGGACTCGACCGCACGGCGTCGCCGCCGGTCGGCGACGCCGACACCAGGTAGAGGTCGTCGCCGTCGGGATCGACCCAGTCGGCGAGCAGGCGGTACGTGAGCTGCTGCCCCTGCTCGACCGCGATGGCGCCCTGGCGGATCGCGACCGGGGGCGCGTTCTCGGTGTCGAGCACGATGCGGACGTCGACGGATGCCTCCGCCACGCCGCCGCGACCGTCGTCGACGCCGTACCGGAAGGACACGCTCCCCGCCGCACCCTCGGCGGGCGTGAACTGCAGCGCCCGGCCGCCGTCGATGCGCTCGAGCCGACCGGCCGCCTCCGGGACGTCGGACGTCGAGACGATCGTGAGGACGTCGCCGTCCGGATCCGTGTCGTTCGCGAGCACCTCGAGGATCGTCGTCCGCGCCGGCCGCACGCCGAACTCGTCGTCCCGGGCGACCGGCGGGCGATTGGCATCCGTGCGCTCGGCGAGGGTGTCCTCGAACGTCTGCTGGCTGGAGGTCTCGTCGCCCTCGAGCTCGTCGCTCTCCTCGGGGGGCGTGACCTCCTCCCAGTCGTCGATGAGGCGGAGGTCGGAGTCCACGAGCCACGAGTCGCCGTCGGTGAGGTCGTTCAGCACGATGACGTCGCGGTTGACGCGGAACTCGAGGCGCGACCCGGCCGTCGGCTGGTCGATGGCGATCGAGCGCGGGTCGTCGCCATCGCAGGCGAGCACGTAGCGGCCGGCCGCGCCCGCCCAGGCGCCGTGGGCGCAGGCCCCGAGCCGGACCGGGGCCGCGACCTCGCTCGCATCGGCCGCCGCCACGTCGCCGCCGTCGGGGATCGATCGAACCCCGCCGCCGTCGAGCGGCACGTCGAGCAGGCCCGTCGCGGTCGCGAGCAGGACGCGATCGCTCTCGGGCCCGGACTGCTGGAGGCGCAGCGCCGGCTCGGGCAGCTCGATCGCCCGTCCGTCGACCAGCACGGACTGCGCGTCGAGGTCGAGGACGACCGCCCGCTCCCCGACCGCGGCCACCCGATGCTCGCCCACCCTCGGCAGCTCGGCGGTCGTGGGATCCGTGCTGAGCCGCTCGAGGGTGACGAGCTCTCCCTCGCCGGGCGAGGTCGCGAGGACCGTGCCCTCGCGCGAGACCGCCACGTGGGCGCCCGCGCCGAGCTCGGCCACGGGGTCGGTGCCGCGGAAGTCGAAGGCGAGGTCGCCGTCGGCGGGCACGCGCCAGAGCTCGCCCTCGGGCGACAGCACCGCGAGCACGCCGCCGCCGTACGCCACCTCGGCGGCCGGCGGCACGTCGATGCGCTGGACGAGGGTCGTGAACGACGGGTCGATCCGCTCGATGGTGCCGGCGCCCGGATCGAACAGGAACGCGTCCTCGCCGTCCTGGAACACGTCGACCTCGCTCGACGCGGTCGCCACGGCCGCGTCGAGCTCCTCGATCTGCCGGTTGAGCCGGCCCGCGAGCAGGTCCTCGGCGTTCGTGACCCAGACGTCGCGCGCGCGGAGGTCGGGGTCGGTCACGGGGAAGCCCTCGTGCGCCACCGCGATGCCCACGGGCACGCCGGCCAGCACGGCGAGCGCGGCGGCCGAGGCGATGCTCCGGCGCGACCGCGCCCATGACCTCAGCGTGACCACAGCTCGTCTCCCCCGGGTGCGTTCCGTCGGTAGGGCGTCGGATGTCGCCGCCGGAGGACCGGCGGTCGCGGATCACGCTAACACGCCCCCGGAGCCCCCACGAATGGGGAGTGCTCCCCACGCGGACGCGCGCGTCGAGGGGCTCAGTCGCCGGGCGATCCGCCGGCGTCGGCGTCGAGCAGTTCCAGGTCGTCGGGGCTCACGAGACGCGTCGCGACGGCGTACTCGACGAGCCGCGTCCGGCGGTTGACGGCGAGCCGCCCGCGCCCGCCGCGCAGCCCGTCGACGCCGATCTTGTCGAGCTTCTCGCACACGTTGTCGAGCTTGCGGTTGAACGTCGTCATGCTCCAGCCCAGTCGCGCCGCGGCCTCGGCGGAGGAGGGCACCGTCGCCCGCCCGGCGGTCGGCTGCGAGAGCACGTGCTCGGCGAGCGCGACGATGAGCAGCCGCTGGCTCGTCGTGAGCGTCACCGGGAGGATCGTCGTGCCGCCCTCGGCGGGCGCGGCCGTGAGCGACGTGTTGTAGAAGTCCTCCTCCGCGTGGACCGTGAAGTCGTACGTGGTCGCGCCGGCCGAGAACATCACGTGCACCGTCTTGAACACGAGCGGCAGCTTGGCGCCCGGGGCCACCCACGACTGCACGCTGCCCGTGGCGTCCGACACCGTCGCCGAGAGCAGCTGCCCGACGTTCGACAGCCACCACAGCCCGAACTCGCTCGACAGCGTCAGGAAGGTGCGGTGCAGGTACGGGTTGTCGTCGATGGTGAGATCGGATTCTCGGCCGATCGTGAACGTCCGCTCGGGGTCCACGTCGTACCACTCGCCGCAGTACTCCACCCGCAGCGGCCTCACGACGCGCACCCCGTCACGGGCTCCGACGTCTTGCTGCCGCGCTGCACGCGGACCTCGATGCAGACCGTCTGCCCGGCGGCGACGCCCTCGACCACGATCTCCGGACCGTCGCCGACCGCCGTCGACCCGGATCCGTCGGCGCGGTGCCAGCGGTAGCGGTCGCCGTCCTCCGCCCCGTCGTGGTGCACCTCGAACACGGCGCGACCGTCGTCGACCGTGCCCGGGTCGACCTCGGGCGTCGGGACCGTCGCCGCGACGACGGCGTCCTCGGGCGCCTCAGGTGCGGGCTGGGGCCCTGCGGCCGGGACGCCGAGCACCCCGCCGGAGAGCAGCGCCGCGCCGACGGCCGCGACGACGGCCAGTCCGGCCGCGACGACGATGCCGGCGGTGAGCGCCCGACGCGCTCGTCCTCGGGGCGCCGGCAGCGAGGCGGACGTCCGGACGTCGTCCGCGGCCGACCGGTGCGCCGAGGCGGCGACCGCCCGCCCGTGGATCGGGTCGTCCGGGGCCATGCGCACCGGGGCGGCGCCGCGCAGCACCGTCCCGTCGTCGACGAGGCCGGACGGCGGGCCCGAGACCTGCGCCGCGACCTCGTGCACGCCGCGCGCCCGGGTCGGATCGGCCTCCGGCGCGTGGGTCGCGACGGGCCCGGTCGGGGCGGCCCCGCCGACCTGCGACGGCGTGGCCGCCGGCCCGGGCGGGAGGTCGACCGCCACCACGCGGACGGCACGGGCGCGGGTCGCGGGCTCGTCGCCCGCGTCGGGTTCGGCGACCGGCGCGTCGCGTCGGCCGGCCTCGGCGAGGTTCGGCACCTCGATGCCGGTCACGGCGTAGCCGAGTTCGAGCTCGATGCGCTGCAGCGCGCGGCCGAGGTCGACGGCGCTCTGGAACCGGTCCTCGCGACGCACGGCCATCCCGGTCGCGAGCACCGCCTCGAGGCCGGCGGGAACGTCGTCGCGGCCGATGGGCGTGATCCGGCCCCGCTCGATGCGGCCGATGAGGTCGAGCGGTCCGTTGGGCCGCCCCGGCACCTCGAACGGCGTGCGCCCGGCGAGGAGGGTGTGCACCGTAGCCGCGAGTGAGAACACGTCGCTGCGCGTGTCGGGGCGGGGGTCGTCCTCGAACATCTCGGACGGCGACCACGGCACGCTCAGGCCGATCGCGGCCCGGTCCGACCCCGTCCCCGAGCCGGTGGCCGCGGCATCCCCCGCGAAGGTCATGGTGTGCACGGGGAGGTCGCCCTCGAGGTCGCTCGAGATGCCGAAGTCGCTGAGCGCCGGCCAGCCGTAGTCGTTGGTGAGCACGTTGGCGGGCTTGATGTCGCGATGCAGGATGCCCGCCGCGTGCGCCGTCGCCACGGCCCCGGAGAGTCGGATGCCGGTGCGCAGCGCGTCCTCGACGGCGAGCGGCTGCCGCTTGTAGCGCTCCGACAGGCTCGGCCCGGAGCAGTACTCCATGACGAAGTAGGGTCGGCCGTCCGCGGCGACGTCGGCGTGGAAGATCGTGACGATGAACGGATGCGCCGACAACCGTGCCATGAGGTTCGCCTCGGCGACGAACTGGGCGCGCGTGGGCTGGTCGATGTCGTCCGCGAGCAGGACCTTGACCGCGACCCGGCGGCGGGGCAGGCGCTGCTCGTAGAGGAACACGTCGGCGAAGCCTCCGGACCCGAGCAGTCCGACGTGGGTGTACCCGGGCAGCTCCGGCGGCAGGGAGGGCGGTCGCCGCATCAGCGCGTCACCACCTGGATGCTCCAGCCGCCGCCGAGGTCGATCACGGTCTCGGGAAGGACGGGCGTCGGCTCGGAGGGACGCAGGCGCACGGGCGGCTGTCCGGGGGCCACCACCTGCGTGCCGTTGCGCGAGTCGAGGTCGGTGACGACGGCGGTGCCGCCCTCGACGCCGACGCGCAGGTGGGTGCGCGAGATGTCGGGGTCGCCCGCGCCGACGACGACCGGCCGTGGGACCCGGGTGCCCGTGACCCGGCCGATGGCGGGAGCACGGCCCAGCACGAGCTCACCGACGATCGGCTCGATGGACCCGTCGGGCATCCGCAGCGCGAGCGCGGAGTCGACGTGCCCCGCGAGGGGCGCGTCGGACGCGTCGTCATCGCGTCCGGCACGCAGCCGCCGCAGGTCGGCGCGCGCGACCGTGAGCCCGTCGTGGTCGCCGAGGCCGGTCGTCGTGGCGTGGTCGAGGAGCGCGGCGAGGCCGTCCTCGGGTTGCGCGGGTGCGGGCGGACCGAGTTCCGGCGGGGCGGAGCCGAAGTCCGGCGGGACGATCAGCGCGGATGCCGCGGGCTCGTCGGACGCCTCGTGCACCGTCGCGACGGCGGTGCGCTCGATCCGCGGCCGCTCCGTCCGGGAGACGCCGACGACGGTGTCCTCGGGCACCATCGTGACCTCGGCCGCGGTGGCCCGATCGTCGTCGGCGACCGCGTCGCCGGGCGTGCGCCCGAGCACCGCGGCATCCGCCTCGGACGCGGGTGCGACCGGGTCCCCGGCGACCTCCGCCGGCCAGTCGAGCGCGACCACGGCGACCACGCCCGCGACGATCGGGAGCGCGTCGCCTCCGGACGTGCTCGCCGGGGTCTCGACCCGCACGTCCGGCAGGCCGTCGAGCACGCGCTCGTGCCAGGTCGACACGTCGTCGCCCGACACGACGGCGTCGACCGTGCGGATCCGGATCGGGCCGCGCACGAGCACCTGCGTGCTGCCGCCCGCGCGGTCGCGGCGCACGACGGCGAAGCTCGGGGCGGCGGTGATCCCACCTGCCGCGAGTCGGTCGATCACGGCGGCGGCGGCCCCGGCGTCGCCGAGCACCGGCCACAGCGCGCGCACGTCGTCGGCGCGGTCGCCCGGGAGCACGAGGAGCGCGTCGTCGCGCACCGCCGCCAGCCAACGGCCGTCGTGGTCAGGCAGGTACTCCGCCACCCTGGTCCCCCTCCCGCGGCCTGGTCTGCTCCGCCGCGGCCGCGAGCCCCGCCTCGCGATCGCGCGTCGTCCCGTCCTCCTCGGCGTCGCCGCCGAGATCGGACTCGACGACGATCGCGGTGACGTTGTCCCGTGCCCCGGCCTCGAGCGCGGCCTCCACGAGGTCGCCGGCGAGCCCGGCGTCGTGCGCGCCGTGGCCGGCGAGGATGCGGCCGACGCCCTCGTCGTCGACCTCCTTCGACAGCCCGTCCGAGCACACGAGGAACACCTGGCGACCGGATGCCGGGATGAGCCACACGTCGGGCTCCACGTGGGCGTCGGCGCCGATCGCCCGGGTGATCACGTTCCGGTCGGGATGCCGCTCGGCGTCGTCGACGCTGATCATGCCCGCATCGACCATCTCCTGCACGGCCGAGTGGTCCACGGTGACCTGCTCGAGGCGCCGGCCGTCCCACGCGTACACGCGCGAGTCGCCGACGTTGAACACCATCCAGTGCACGCCGCGGCCGTCGCCGGCGTCGACGAGGGCGATGCCCGCGACGGTGGTGCCGGCGACCGCGGTGCCCTCGTCGCCCTCGTCGGAGAGCGCCCGCACGACGTCGTTCGAGCTGTGGATGGCGTCGAGCACCTGCTCCGGCGTCGACGGCGCTCCCTCGTGCAGGTGCCGGCGGAAGGTGTCGACGACGGCCCGGCTCGCGGCGTCGCCGCGCGCGTGCCCGCCCATGCCGTCGGCGACGAGGTACACGGGCGGCTGCGCGAGCAGCGCGTCCTCGTTCACCGAGCGCACGTTGCCGACATGGGTCCGGGCGCTGTGGACGATCCGCGCCGACCCGATCGGGGTGGGCACGACACCGCTGCCGTCACTCGTCACGGGCTTCGGGTCCTCTCTGGGCAGGGCAGGAGTCTGTCCGCGCAGGGCGCAGTCGCTCCACGCTAGCAAGCGTTCGCCCCGCCCGGTGTCCGCGACGGCGGACTGGGGACGGCGCGGCCGACCGTGAGGACGTCGGCCGCCTGCGACGATCGTCAGCGGTCGACGGACGTGCCGTCGGGGTCGCGCTCGGCCTCCTCGGTGAAGTGCGGGATCTCCTCGCCCAGCGTGTGGCCGCGACGACGCGCGTCGACGTTGGCCTTGACGAGGCTCGCGACCGTTGCGACGGCCATCGCCCCGAGGATGACCGCGAGCGACGTCCAGGTCGAGATGTCGGGCGCCCACTCGATGTGCTCGCCGCCGTTGATGAAGGGCAGCTCGTTCTCGTGCATCGCGTGGAACACCAGCTTCACGCCGATGAAGGCGAGGATGAACGCGATCCCGTACTTGAGGTACTCGAGCCGCTCGAGCAGGCCGCCGAGCAGGAAGTACAGCTGGCGCAGCCCCATCAGCGCGAACACGTTGGCGGTGAACACGATGAACGGGCTCTGCGTGATGCCGAAGATCGCCGGGATCGAGTCGAGCGCGAAGATCAGGTCGGTCGTGCCGATCGCCACGAACACAATGAGCATCGGCGTGAAGAAGCGCCGGCCGGCGATCGTGGTGCGCAGGCGCACGCCGTCGTAGTCGTTCGTGATCGGCAGGCGCCGGCGCAGCACCCGGATGAGCGCGGAGTCGCCGCCCTCCGCCTCGTGGTCGCCGAACGCCTGCTGGGCCGCGGTGTAGAGGAGGAACGCGCCGAAGATGTAGAAGATCCAGCTGAAGTTCGCGATGAGCTGCGCGCCGAGCAGGATGAAGATGCCGCGGAGCACCAGCGCGAGGATGATGCCCACCATCAGCACCTCCTGCTGGTACTTCCGGGGCACGGCGAACCTCGCCATGATGATCACGAAGACGAACAGGTTGTCGATCGACAGGCTGTACTCGGTCAGCCAGCCGGCGAGGAACTGCGCGCCGTGCTCGGCGTCGCCGATCACGAACATGAGCCCGGCGAAGACGAGCGCGAGCGTGATGTAGAAGACCACCCAGAGGGTCGACTCGCGGAACGACGGCACGTGCGGTCGCTTGATCACGAGCAGCAGGTCGGCCACGAGGATCAGCGTCAGGACGACGAGCGAGCCGACTTCGAACCAGAGGGGCAATGCGGTCACGCGGGAGCCTTTCGGAGGGGTGCGGTCACGGACCGAAAGTCTCTCCCCGCGCATCGTCTGCGCCGCCACGCCCGGAGCGGCATCGACGGCGCTCGTATTGACGATCGTGGCCCGGAACCTTCGGCTCCGGCGGGATACTCCCCTTCGCTCGGACGAGTCTAGCGACTCCCCCCGGGAAACGACGAACGCCCTCGCATGAGTGTGAGGGCGTTCGCCTGTCGTGGTGACCCCAGCGGGATTTGAACCCGCGCTACCGCCGTGAGAGGGCGGCGTCCTAGGCCGCTAAACGATGGGGCCTCGTTGCGACGTGTACGAGTATGACATACGTCTCGCGGGCATTCCAAATCGAGGCGCCCGGGCCCCGATGACTGCCGCTCAGGCGAAGACGGAGAGCGCGCCGGGCACCACCTCGACGTCGATGGGGAGCGGGCCGACCCGCTCGCCGTCGGCGTACGCGATGATGTCGTCGGCCTCCAGCCGCACGCGGCGCGCGCGGGTGAACTCGACCGCGGGATGGTCGACATGCTCCCCGGCGAATACGCGCGGGAAGACGCCGAGCAGGCCGATGCGCGAGAGGGGATGGACGATGAAGACGTCGAGGACGCCGTCGGCGAGGTCCGCGTGCGGCACGATCCGCATGCCGCCTCCGAGCGACGGCGTGTTCGCGACCGACACGAGCATCGCCGGCTGCTCGCGGCGCACCCCGTCGACCGTGATCACGTAGCGGCGGGGGCGGAAGGTCGCGAGCTCGCGCAGCAGCGCGAGCGTGTACCGGCTCGGACCGCGCGGGCGCGACATCCGGTTGGCCCGCTCGTTGACGACCGCGTCGAAGCCCGCCGACAGCACGCAGGCGAAGTACGTCCGCAGCCCGCCGTGCTGCATCGCCCCGAGGTCGATCGACTGCGGCGGCCGCCGGAGCGACTCGACGAGCGCGTCGATGCCGGCCTCCGGGTCGTCGTGCGGAAGCCCCAGCGCCCTGGCGAGGTCGTTCCCGGTGCCCGCGGCGACCAGCCCCATCGGCACCGGCGTGCCCGCGAGCACGTTCACGCCCAGCGAGACCATCCCGTCGCCGCCGACGACCACCAGGCCGTCCGTGCCGCGCTCGAACGCGGCCTGCACCTCGAGCCGGAGCAGCTCGAAGTTGTCCGCGCGCAGCTGGGTGACCTCGTAGCCCTCGGCCTCGAGTCGCCGCGCCGCGGCGGGTCCCACCGAGCGATTGCGACCGAACGAGGCGCTCGGGTTCACCGCGAGCAGGATGCGACGGGGGCCACGCGACATGGAGCGATCATGGCAGGGCAACCCGGTTGCGCGCACGACGCACGCGGTGTTGGCTCGGAACATGCGCGTCACGAAGCTCGAGCACGCCGCCCTCGTGGTGGAGCACTCCGGGGACCGGCTGTTCATCGACCCGGGCAAGTTCACCACCCCCATCACCGAGGCATCGGGGGCGCTGGCGGTCGTGATCACCCACCTCCACGACGACCACTGGACGCCCGAGCAGCTCGGCCGGATCCGCGATCGGAGCCCGGGTGTCCGGGTGTTCGGCCCGGAGGGCGTCGTGGCCGCGGCGGCCGAGGCCGGCCTCGAGGTCGAGCGCGTCGCCCCCGGCGACGAAGTGGAAGTCGGTCCGTTCCGCCTCCGGTTCTTCGGCGGCCGGCACGCCGTGATCCACCCGTCGATCCCGGTCATCGACAACGTCGGCGTGCTCGTCGACGACGCGCTGTACTACGCGGGCGACTCGTTCGCGGTGCCCGAGGGCGTCGAGGTCGACGCGCTCGCCGCGCCCGCCGGGGCACCGTGGATGAAGATCGCCGAGTCGATGGACTACGTCATGGCCGTGCGACCCAAGCGCGCGTTCCCGACGCACGAGATGGTGCTCTCGCGGGCGGGCAAGGACCTCTCCAACGTGCGACTGGCCTGGGCGACCGAACAGGGCGGCGGCGAGTACCTGCCGTTGGAGCCCGGCGACTCGTTCGACCTGTAGCGGGCCGCTCGCGGCATCCGTCGCCCTCGCGGGCGGCACCCGTCACCGCACGGGTCAGCCGCCCGGCTGACCGCCGTTGCCGTTGCCGTTCCCATTCCCGTTGTTGCCGCCGCCGGTCGTGCCGCCGTCGCCGCCGTTTCCGCCGCCGTTGCCCTGCGGTTCGGCGGGCGTACCCGGCTCGGGGGACGGCGTCGGGTCGGGCTCCGGCTCGGGCCGCACGAGGCGGCCGTCGGGGAACGATCCGGGTCCGGCGACCGGGCCGAGACCGGCGGTCGTGAACGCCTTGCCGCCGTACTTCGCCGACGCGACCGACATCACCTCGGGCCACATCCGGTGCCGGGCCTCCGCGGCGCGGCCGGTGTCGAAGTAGATCCCGCGCTGGTTGGCGTCGCCGTTCACGCTGACCACGGCGACCGCGGTCGCGACCTCGGTGCTGGCGCCCACCATCCAGGTGTCCTTGGCGCCGTCGGTGGTACCGGTCTTGCCGATGAGCGGCACGCTGGGCACCGTGCCGGCGTTCGATGCGACGCCGGTGCCCTGGGCCATCACCTGACCCATCGCGGTGTGCATCGCGGCCGCGACGGGCTCGGGGACGGACTGGCTGCACGTCGACTTCGGCGGCGGGATCTCGTTGCCCTCGCGGTCGAGGATGCGGTCGATCGCAATCGGGGTGCAGGTCTTGCCGTTGTTCGCGATGCCCGCGAACGCGACGGCCATCGAGATCGGCGCGACCTCGTTGGTGCCGATGACCGACGACGGACCCTGGACGAGCGGATCGCCGTCGGCGCGGTGCACGTCGAACGCCTCGGCGGTCTTGCGGATGCCGCAGAGGTCGAGCTCCTTGGCCATGCCGATGAAGCCCGTGTTGATCGACCCGATGGTGGACTCGAGCGCGCTGTAGTTCGAGCCGGACTCGTTCGCGTCGTTGCGCGGATTCCAGTCGCCGGCGAAGTGCGGCCCGAGGCAGCTGTCGTTGAACACGCCCCAGTTGCTCTTCGGCCGCGAGTCCACGCGCTCGGCGAGGCCGTGGCCCTCCTTCAGCCACTCGGCGAGCGTGAAGACCTTGTACGACGAACCGGGCTGGAACCCGCGCGAGCCGCCGTAGTCGAAGTCGGTGTTGTAGTTGATGCTCGTGTACTGCGGCCCGCGCTTCAAGACCTCGGGATCCTGGCTGTAGGCGCGGTTCTGCACCATCGCGAGCACGCGGCCCGTGCCGACCTCGACCGACGTGATCACGCCGCCGACGTCCCACCCCGGATACGTCGCGGGCACGTGCGTGGTGACCGCCTTGTAGGCCGCCGACTGCAGGTCCGGATCGAGGGTCGTGTACACCTCGTAGCCGCCTCGGCGGAAGTTGAGCAGCCGGGACGCCTCGTCCTCGCCGAAGACCGGGTCGTTCTGGAGGATGTGCTTGACGTAGTCGCAGAACCAGGCGCTGCCGCCGGCCGTCTGGCATCCGGTGCTCGGTTCGGTGATCGTCGGCTCGACCGGGGTCGCGATGGCCTCGTCGAACTCGGCCTGCGTGACCTTGTGCTCGCTGAGCATGCTGCGCAGGATGTAGTCGCGCCTCGCCTTGTTGGTGGCGTACCCGTTCTCGGCGCCGTTGTCCTCGCTCTCCGGCCGGTCGAGCCGGAACTTCGCGGGGTTGTTCACGATCGCGACGAGCGAGGCGGCCTGCGCCAGCGTCACGTCCTTCGCCGACGTGTCGTAGTAGTAGTTGGCCGCCGCCTCGATGCCGTAGACGGTCCCGCCGAAGCCCGCGATGTTCAGGTACCCGAGCAGGATCTGGCTCTTCGAGTACCGCTTCTCGACGCCGATCGCGAGCCGCATCTCCTTGAGCTTGCGGTCGATCGTGGTCTCGGTGACCGCGTCGTAGCACCCGTCGCGCTCGGTCTCGTCGACGGCGAGGCGCTCGCATTCCTGCACGCGCACGTTCTTCACGTACTGCTGCGCGATCGACGACCCGCCCTGGGTCTCACGACCGGTCGCCGTGGTGATCGCCGCGCGGATGGTGCCCTGCAGGTCGACGCCGTTGTGGTCGTAGAACCGCGGGTCCTCGCCCGCGATCGCCGCGTCCTTGACGTACTGGCTGACCTCGTCCCACGCCACCTCCACGCGGTTCTGGTCGTAGAAGGACGCCATGAGCCGGGGCTTGCCGTCCGGGCTCATGTAGTAGATGTTGCTCTTCAGCGACAGTTCGCCGATCTTGAGGTAGCTCGGCAGGTTCTCGAACAGCGAGATGGTGCCGGACGCCGCGACCCCGGCCGTGGCCAGCGCGGGCGTGACGGCGGCCGCGACGAGCACGGCTGCCGCGGCGCTCACGGCGACGAGACCGAGGAGTCCTCCGAGGACTCCGCCGAACGAGCGCGGCCGGGTCACCGCGCGATCGTGCGTGTCGCCGTACTCCATCGAACACCGGACCTTCCTGCGCCGCCCCCACGCGGGACCGGAGGCAGGGTGCCGGTCCGCGACGGCATCGCATTCCATCGAACCTCAGCGATGGCCCGATGTAAAGCGACCCTCCGGTTCGTTGCGCGACCGGTACGTCGCATGGCAGCGGACCGCGATCGCCCGCGGGTCCGAGCCGCCCGGGCCCACGCCGCGTCCCGCGTCGCGCCGTCGTTCACGCGAGTCCGGCAGGCAGCGGCTGCACGGTGCGGCTCCACTGCTTGGCGAGGCTCCGAAGGTGCGCTTGAACTCCCTGCTGAACTGCGACGGGCTCGCGGACCCGTGGTCGCCACACCGCTCCCCTCGCGGGAGTTCGTGCGACTCGCGAGGGTCGGCATGCGCGGGCGAGTCCTCGCCGTGTCGCACCATCGCGCTTCAGTGAATGCCTCGGCCGGCGAGCGGCGCAACGCCGTCACGATGATGCCGCGCGGTCGCCACGCCCGCCACCTCCACGACCAACTGTCGCAGCCACCGCTGGGCCGGGTCCGCATCGAGCCGGGGATGCCAGTACATCCCGTACGACAGGCCGGTGATCTCCGGGGGCGCCTCGGCGATCCGGATGGATGCGTCGGCGTGCCGCTCGGCGAGGCGGCGGGGCAGGACGGCGATGAGCTCGGTGCGACGTACGGCGGCGATCGCGGCCGTGAAGTACGGCACCCGCACCTCGGTCGTCGCGTGGACGCCGAGCCGCTCGAGCTGACCGACCACGATCGTCTGCTGCGGGAACATGCCCGCAACGGTCGCGTGCGGATGCTCGCCCAACTGGGCGAGCGTCAGGCGATCGGCCGTCACCGGATGGGACGCCGAGAGGACGCAGACGAAGTCCTCCGTGAAGAGCATCCGGCGGCGAAGGCTGCCGGGCGCGACGAGCGGCGTGAGCACGAGGTCGAGGCGCCCCTGGTCGAGATCATCGAACGTCGACGGCGCCATGGATGCGATGGAGAGCGACATGCTCGGGGCCGCTCGAGTGAACCGCGGAAAGAACTCGTCGCCGAGGATCGTGACCGCGAAGTCCGACCCGGCGATGCGAACGGTGTCCGCAGCGGTCGCGGGATCGAACGCACCGCCCTCGAAGAGCGCACGGAGTGTCGGCATCACGGTGGCGAGCTCGTCCTGGATCACCCGTGCGCGGGGGGTGAGCTGGTAGCCCGTCGGCGTGCGAACGAGGAGTTCGTCGTCGCACGCGACCCTGAGCCGTGCGAGCGCGCGACTCATCGCGGACTGGGTGAGGTTGGCTCGTGCCGCCGCACGCGACACGTGACGTTCGCGGAGGAGCAACTGCAGCGGCCGCAGCAGGTTCAGGTCGACCGCATCGATATGCATGCGCATCATAATAGTCGTGCACTGATATGCATTGGACACCTGTTTACCGCCATGCGAGCCTGATGCCACCCGAAAGAACGGAGCAGGTCGATGGTGACCGAGTCCCCCGTGATCGCACGCACGATCTCCGAGCGCACCCTCCTGGCACTGGCGTTCGCCCTCCTGATCCTCGAGGGATACGATCTCGCCGCGCTCGGCGTCACGCTGCCGTCGATGCTCGCAGACCCCGGTCTCGGGCTGTCGACGACTTCCGGCGGCATCGCCGGTGCGGTGACGGCGCTCGGCATGCTCGTCGGTGCGGCACTCAGCGGCATCCTGTCGCATCGCGCCGGCCCGCGACGGCTCCTCGTGGTCGCGATCGTGCTCCTTCCACTCGGCATGCTGACCTGTGCGGTCGCGCCGTCCGCCGGGATGTTCATCGCCGGGCGCGCCGTCGTCGGAATCGGGATGGGCATCGTGCCCCCGACCCTTCTCGCGCTCGTCACGGACCTGTCCGTGGTCGGGCGCCGGTCGCGCAACGTCGGGATCGCGATGGCGGGGATCGCGCTGGGCGGACTCTCGGCTCCCCTGATCGCCGCGGCCCTGCTGCCCGCCGCGAGCTTCCGCTGGATCTACGTCGTCGGCGCCATCCCCGCGCTGCTGGTGATCCCGTTCGTGATCAGGCTCCTCCCCGAGAGCCCCGTGCACCTGATCCGGGTGGGCCGGATCGACGAGGCGCACGACCTGACCTCGGCGATGGCCCTCCCCCTGCCGATCCTCGACGACGACGGTCCGCGCGGGTTCGGACTCCGCGCCCTGTTCCGCCCCGGGCTGCGCGCGGTCACCGTCCTGTTCTGGCTGATGGCGGCCTGCGCGCTGCTGCTCGTGTTCGGGGTCACGGCCTGGCTGCCGACGATCATGCAGACGGCCGGCTTCGAGCTCGACTCGGCGCTCCTCCTGACCGCCGTGGTCGCGGTCGGAGCCGGGGTCGGGATGGCGGTGGGAGGCAAGGTCGCCGATGCCGTCGGTCCGAAGCTCGTGACCGTCATCGCGTTCGGCGCAGGAGCTGCGAGCCTGGTCCTCATCGCCCAGGGGCCGCCGCTGTGGGCGCTGTTGCCCCTGATGCTCGTGTGCGGGTTCGGATTGAACGGGACGCAGGCACTGATCAACGCGTTCGTGCTGGCGAGGTACCCGGCAGCCCTCCGGGGAACCGGCTTGAGTTGGACGCTCGCGGTCGGGCGCACCGGCGCGATGCTGGGACCGATCATGGGCGCCGCCGTGCTGTCGTCCGGCATCGCGGTGCAGTGGAACTTCTACGCCTTCGCGATCGTCGGCGTCATCGGGGCGGGCCTCGCGCTGGCGATCCCCGCCACTGCTCGGGCCGACGCATCGGATCGGCCGTCCGCATGAGGGTCATCGCGCTCGAGGAGCACATGTTCCCGCGCGACGTCATCGAGTCCGCCGGCCTCGACTTCGGCCGCCGCGCGAGCGCGCGCATTCCACAGCTCGACGACCTCGACGAAGGTCGGCTGCAGGCGATGGACGATGCGGGGGTCGACGTCCAGGTGCTGTCCGCACTCGCCTGGACGGTGCAGGATCTCGCCCCAGCGGAGTCGGCCGACGTCAGCCGCACGCTGAACGAGCGTCTCGCCACCGCGGTCGCGAGGCATCCGGATCGGTTCCGCGCGTTCGCCACGCTGCCGATGTCCGACCCTCTCGCCGCGCGCGACGAGCTCGTGCGGTGCGTCGAGGAGCTCGGCTTCCTCGGCGCGATGATCCACGGCCAGACCCACGGCGTCTTCCTCGACGACCCGTCCGTGCGCCCCATCCTCGCCACCGCCGAGCATCTCGGCGTGCCGATCTACCTCCACCCGGCACCACCGCCGCCGGCCGTGCGGGCGACCTACTACTCCGGCCTCGACGCCGACGTGGCCGAGTGCCTGTCGACCTCGGGCTGGGGTTGGCACTCGGAATGCGCCATGCACGTGCTGCGCATGGTCGTCGCCGGCGTCTTCGAGGAGCTGCCGGGGCTCGAGCTGATCGTCGGGCACATGGGCGAGGGCCTTCCCTTCCACCTCGAGCGCATCGAGGACATGCTCACGCCAGTCGTGAAGCGTCATTCGCTGACCGTCGCCGAGACCCTGCGCCGCAACCTCTGGCTCACGACGAGCGGATACGACCACGACGCGCCGCTCCAGTGCGCGCTGTCGGCGTTCGGCGTCGAGCGCATCCTGTTCTCGGTGGACCATCCGTTCGCGAGCAGCAGCCGTGCGACCGCCCGCCTGCGTTCAGCGCCCCTGACGGAGCACGACCGCGCGCTCATCGCCCACGGCAATGCCGAGGCGCTCCTCGGAATACGATCCCCGCAGAGAAGGACAGCATGACCATCACCGACGCGGCGCACGCCCCGATCGCGACCTCCCACTTCATCGACGGACGCTGGTCGGATGCCTCGGGCGCGACCTTCCCGGTCCGCAATCCGCTCGATGACGCGCTCGTGGCCGACGCCGCCGCCGGCGGACGCGCCGAGGCCGAGGCGGCCGTGGCGGCGGCCTCGGCGGCGTTCCCCGCGTGGGCCGCACTGCCGCCGGCGCGGCGACAGCAGTTGTTCCTGACCGCCGCGGACATCGTCGATCGCCGCCAGGAGGAGATCATCCGGCTGATGGCCGTCGAAGGCGGCTCGAGCCGTGCGTTCGCCGCGTTCCAGATCCGCCTGTCCGCGGCGATGCTCCGGCAGGCCGCCGGTTGGGGCTACCTGCCGTACGGGGACGTCCTGCGCAGCGACGTACCGGGCCGCACCGCGACCGTCACCCGCGCGCCCCTCGGCGTGGTCGCCGGATTCACGCCGTGGAACGGCGCCTTCTACCTCGCCTGGCGCACCTTCCTCCTGCCGATGGCGTTCGGCAACACGACCGTCGTGAAGCCGTCGGAGGAGGCGCCCCTGACCGCCGGGCTCCTCCACGCCGAGATCCTCGCCGAGGCGGGCTTCCCACCGGGCACGTTCAACGTGGTGACCCACGCCCCCGGCGAGGCATCCGCCGTCGCCGATGTCTTCTTCGAGAGCCCGGCCGTGCGCTGCATCAACTTCACCGGTTCCGACCGCACGGCGCGCATACTCGGAGAACGCGCGGGCCGAGCGCTGAAGCGCATGGTCCTCGAGCTCGGCGGATTCAACCCGGTGCTCGTCCTCGACGACGCCGATGTCGAGGAGGCGATCGAGGCGGTCACGTTCGGCGCGTTCCTGCACCAGGGACAGGTGTGCATGAACACGCGCAAGGTGTACGTCGCGCGAGCACTCCACGACGAGTTCGTCGCCGGCCTGGCGTCACGCGTCGACGCGTTGAAGGTCGGAGATCCCACGGATCCCGAGGTCGTCATCGGGCCGCTCATCAACGACCGCGCTGTGGCCCAGGTCGAGGGGCGCGTGCGCGACGCCCTCGACCGCGGGGCGACGCTCGTCACGGGCGGAGAGCGCGACGGACGGCTGTACCGGCCGACCATCCTCACCGACGTCCCGAGCGACGCGGTGTGCACCACCGGCTGCGACGAGACCTTCGGCCCGCTCCTGGTGATCGAGGCGTTCGACGACCCCGAGCGGGCGCTCGCCGACGCGCAGGACACGCCGTATGGGCTCAGCGCGGCGATCATGACCCGGGATCGCGCGCGCGGCCTCGACCTCGCCGAGCGACTCCATGCCGGCATCGTCCACGTGAACGCGCCCACCATGGCCAGCGAAGCCGCGCTCCCCGTCGGCGGCGTGAAGGACAGCGGCTGGGGCCGGTCCGGGTACTACTCCGTGGAGGACTTCACCGAACTGCGGTTGCGGACGGTCAGCAGTCAGCCGGGTCGCTACCCGTTCTGACCCGCTGCGGCGCGGAAGGCGCCCCACTCCCGCCGGACGAACGCGGCGAACGAGGTCGGCTCGCGTCCCAGGAGCCAGGTCAGCACGTTGGCATTGCCGACGAAGTCGCTCGCGCTGTAGCGGGTGCTGATCGAGCGCAGCACGCGGAGTTCGTGCGTCGCGGTCGTCGGGTCGCGATCCCCGAGCCATGCCTCGGCGTAGGTGTCCGCACCGATCCGGCGCACGTCGATCGGCCGGCCCATCACGTCGCCGATCGTCCCGGCGAGTTCCACGGCCGTCCACCGGCCGGGTGCGACCAGCTCGTACGTGGCCGCGGCGTGGCGGGCGGAGTCGGTGAGCGCGGCGACGGCGACATCGGTGACGTCGTCGAGGTCGACGAGGCTCTGCCGCCGCTCGAGCGACCACGACAGCTCGAACACCCCGCGCGTGAAGGCCGGGCGGAGCTTCAGGGGCAGCATGTAGTTCGACGGCTGCAGGATCGTGAACTCGAGCCCCGAACCGAGCAGGTGCTCCTCGACGTCGCGCTTGATCTCGTGCTGCACGAGGTCGGTGATGATGGAATGCAGCACCGAGCTGAACACGAAGTGCTCCACGCCCTCGGCGCGCGAAGCGTCGACGAGGCCGATCCCCATCTCGCGCTCGCCCGGGCTGAGCGTCGCGCCGACGTGGTAGACGCGGTCGACGTCGCGGACGGCGCGACGCTGCACCGCCGGGTCGGCGAGGTCGCCGACCACGACCTCGTCGATGCCGAGTGCGCGCAGGCCTGCCGCGGAGGACTCGGACCGCACGACGGCGCGGACCGGCAGGCCGGCGCGCAGCAGCTTCGGGATGAGGAGCCTGCCCTGGTTGCCCGCCGCGGCGGTGACCAGGATCACGCGACGCCCACCACGAGCTTCCCTGCGATCCAGACGCCTCGGATGCCGCGCGTCGCGGCGATGTCGATCGTGGGGTCGGCGTCGAGCAGCACGAGGTCGGCGCGGAGGCCGGGCGCGATGCGGCCGCGATCGTCGAGCCCGAAGTGGTCGGCGGCCGTCGAGGTGGTGGCGCGGAGGGCCTCGACGGGGCTGAGGCCTGCCTCCACGAGCAGCGCGAGTTCCTCGTGGAGGCTCGTGCCGTGCGTCGGCGAGGCCGGAGCCGCCGGCGTCTCATTGGCGTCGGTTCCGGCGACGATCGGGACCCCGGCCGCGTGCAGCGCACGTACCGACTCGCGAGCCGGCTCGTAGGACGGACCCGGCGCGCCCGACGCCGCGAGCCGATCGACGATCCCCCGCATCATCGTGAGTGTCGGCACCACGACGCGGCCGTCGGAAGCCAGGCGCGCCGCCTGCTCCGCCCCGATCGGCCGGTCGAGGGGAACGTGCGTCAGTACGTCGACTCCGGCGCGTTCGGCCATGTCGACCGCATCCGATCGCGACGCGTGCGCCACCGTTCGCAGCCCGTGGTCGTGCGCGACCGCGACGAGGGCGTCGACGGTCTCCTGGTCGAATCCGGGGAGGTCGACGACGATCTTCAGGTAGTCGGCTCCCTGCGCGAGCCGACGCGCGACGGCGTCGGTCGCCTCGGCGGCGCCGGGTACATGGGTCTCCGCGGCACCGGGCACCGCCGACATCCGCTGCGCATGCGCGCTCGTCGGCGAGGTGAGTGCGAGCATGCCGCTGCGGATGTCGGTCACCCCGGTGCGTCCGCGCATCGCGGCGACGAGCGGCGGCGGCGAGCTCATGTCGAGCGCCGTCGTCACGCCCGAGGCGGCGAGCAGCTCCTGCGTCTGCGGACCGGCGAGGTGGATGTGCGCGTCGATGAGGCCCGGGATGAGGAAGCCGCCCTCGGCGGCGACCTCGGCACCGACGCCGGCCTGCGCGGCATCCGCGATCCTGCCGCCGATGATCACGAGGTCGGTCGGCTCGCCGAACCCGTCGCCGTCGAACACACGGACGCCGCGCAGCACGGTGGCCATGTCAGGCGACCGCGGCCTTCGCGACCTCGCGGGCGAAGTCGAGCTGGCCCTGCTGGAATTCGGCGCTCGGCGAGTGGAAGTCGATGCAGTGCCCCGAGCCGAGCTGCAGCTCGATGTCGACGGTCGGTGCAGCCGTGAATCCTGCGCGATACTGCTCGACCTCCCCCTGGTCGGTCACCCAGAGCGCATCGAACTCGCCCTGCCGGTGGTACACGGGAACGTCGACCTGCGCGCACATCTCGGCACGGCGCCCGATCCACCCGCCCGTGATGTCGAGCAGCTCGACCTTCGGCACCAGCGTGTTGGAGGGGTGGCTGGCCGCCGGCATGTCGTCGGCGAACGTGCCGGCGGGCCCGAACATGACCTGGTCCTTCATGGGAACGGGCAGGTCGATCATCGGGATCGGCGGCAGCGACTCCCAGGCGCCGCGCGATTCCTGCGGGACGCGCACGAGGCAGCCCGAGGTCGCCAGGCCGAGGAGGGGCCACGACGGGGCCGATGCGGCGATCGCCGTCGCCACTGCGCCGCCGATCGAGTGGCCGAGCAGGACGATGCCCGGGGATGCCTCGCCGTACTGCTCCCAGATGGAGCCGATCGCGTCGCCGAGCACGGCGGCGTTCGCGAGGATGATCGAGTCCTCGCTCTCGAGCGGGCTGGAGTCGACGTAGTTCGGGCGGTCGAGCGCGATGACCGGGATGCCCCGCTCGGTCGCGCGATCGAGCAGCGAGTAGCCGGGGATGTCGAAGTACTCGGAGGTGTAGGTCCCGCCGTGGAGCGCGATGACGAGCGGCGCGCCGTCAGCGCGCTCGACGCGGTCGAGGTTCGAGCGGCCGCTGTAGCGGCGGTCGCCATGGGTGTGGGTGAACGGAATGGACATCGTCGTCCTCTCGGGTTGTGGGTGGGTGGTCGATTCAGGCGGATGCCGTCGCCCGGTCGCGGGCGAGCGCCTCCCGCAGGTCCGCTGCGACGCCGCGAGCGAGTGCGGCGTCTCGGTGGTCGGACCGGAGCGTCAGGATGGACGCGCCCGCCAATGCCGGGTCGAGGTCGGCCGGGCGAGCGATGACGAGGAAGTGGAAGTGTCGGTGGTTCTCCCCGAAGCTGAGGAAGTAGACGCTCGGCGCGCCCGTCGCCGCCGTGAGCGCGGTCGCGAGCCGTTGCGACACCGGGCCGAACTCCGCGGCATCCTCGACGGTGAGGCCGTCCCAGCCTTCGGCGTGCCGTCGCAGTCGCAGGACGAACCATCCCGGAACGTCGTAGCCGGGGGCGACTTCGCACGCCCAGCGCTCGTCGCGGTAGGCGATCGCGGATGCCTCGGCGTGCTCGAGCTCGCAGGGCAGGCAGCCGCTCACGCGATCACCTCGGCGGGCTCCAGCACCTCGTCGAGGAACGATTCGATCGTTCGGGGCGGGCGTCCGAGTACCCGCTCGACCGTATCGGTCACGAACTCGGACTCCCCCGCCCGGAACAACTCGTACATCTCCGCGAAGTGGTCGGCCTCCCACTCCTCGGTGCCGCGCGCGATCAGCGACGCGCGCACCTGCCCCGGTGCGACGTCGACGACGTCGACCGGCATGCCGGTGCGCGCGGCGACGAGGTCCGCGATCTCGGCGTAGGTGACCGCACGGGGGCCGGTGAGCGACAGCGTCAGACCGTCCCATTCGTGGCTCGCGATGACCCGTGCCGCCACGGCGCCGACGTCCCGCGCGTCGATGAGGCTGATCCCGGCGTCGCCCAGCGGGTTCATGAGCGTGCCGCCGGCCTTCAAGCCGGGCAGCATCAGACGCTCGACGAGTACCTGGAGGAACGAGTTCGGCCGCAGGATGACGAACGGCTGGCCGCTCTCCTGCAGGACGCGCTCCACTTCCCAGTGCTGACGGCAGGCGTGGGGTCCGTCGGGGGTGATGGCAGAGCTCGTGCCCGACAGCTTGACGATGCGCGCCCCGCTGCGGCGCAGTTCGCGGATGACCCGCAGTTGCGCATCGGCCATCGCGAACGCGTGGGGCGAGAGCAGGAAGACCGTGTCGATCCCTTCCGCCGCGGCGTGGAGCGCCCCGGCGTCGCTCATGTCGCCGCCCACGATGTCGAGGTGTTCGCCCAGCTGATCGCGTGCGCGCTGCACGTCCCGGACCATCACGCGTGGAGCTTCGCCGGCGCCGACGAGCGCCGAGACGACATGCGGGCCGACGTTTCCGGTGGCGCCCAGGATGAGTGCAGACATCATTGTCCTTCGCTATTCGCTACGATATATCCTGCATGCTAGGCATCCGACCGTCTCGGACACAACCCCTGGGTTCAGAGTCGCTCGAGCGCCGCGATGTGCGTGCGGATCTTGGCCTCGTTCGCGGCGAGGTGGGCGCGGAGCAGTTCGACCATCGCATCCGGGTCGTCCGCCAGCGCCGCGTCGAGCAGCACGCGATGGGTCTCGTACCGCCTCGCCCGTTCCTCCTCGGTGATCTGCGTCGGGTCGAACACGAGGTGGGTGTAGCGCTCCGCAGCCATCCAGACGGTGTGCAGGATCCGCTCGTCCCACTCGTTGGCGGCGGGGTGGACCAGTGCCTCGTGGAAGTCGTAGTGGGCCTGCCAGGCCACCTCGGGGTCGTGGTCGCGGCTTCCCTCGAGCAGCGCTTCGAGCCGTGCGACCTCGGTCGGGGTCCGCTTGCCGGCCGACTCCCCCGCGAGTGGGAGCTCGATCACGTAGCGCAGTCGATAGATCGCCGCGAGGTCCGCACTGCTCAATGGGGCGACGCTCGCGCTGCGCGCCTGTCGGAGGATGATCAGCCCCTGCGATTCCAGACGACGCAGTGCTTCGCGGATCGGGATGTGACTGACACCCAGCTGGTCCGCGAGGTCGCGGATCGAGAAGTTCGCCCCGGGCGCGAGCGCGCCGGTGAGCACCGCGCGACGCACCTCCGAGGTCACGAGGTCCACCGCCGAGGCGTTGGCGCCCGCCACCGAGCGGACCTGGCGTTCCATCGTCATCGCACCCTCCACGGCGTCTCGACGTCCGCCCGGATCACATCGTGCCACGCGCGGCACCCGTCGCTTGCGATTCGAACGAACCCGTCGCTAGTGTATAAGATATATTCTAGTCGGAACAAGGAGGTCGCCGAAGTCGATGATGACGCGAGAGCCCGGGGTTCGTCGGCTCGAGACACTGCAGGCGATCGAGCGCAAGGTGTTGTGGCTCTCGACGGCGATCATCGACGCCGCGAACGCGGCGGGTCGCAAGGACCCCGACGGCCTGAAGGTCGGCGGTCACCAGGCCTCCAGCGCATCGCTGGCCACGATCATGACCGCCCTGTGGTTCACGACCCTCACCTCGGAGGACCGCGTCTCGGTGAAGCCGCACGCCTCTCCGGTGCTTCACGCGATCAACTACCTCCTGGGCGAACTCGACGCCGACCAGCTCGGCACGCTGCGCGCGTTCAAGGGGTTGCAGAGCTACCCCAGCCGGTCGAAGGACCCGGACACCGTCGACTACTCCACCGGTTCGGTCGGCATCGGCGCGACCGCGCCGGTCTGGGGCGCGATCGCGCGACGCTATGCGGCCGACATCGCCGGGAACCCGCGCAGCATCGGACGGCAGTACAGCCTGGTCGGCGACGCGGAACTCGATGAGGGGGCGGTCTGGGAGGCCGTGCTCGACCAGACCGTGTCGGAGCTCGGCGAGATCGTCTGGATCGTCGACTTCAACCGGCAGTCCCTCGACCGCGTGGTGCCCAACATCTCGGCGACCCGGCTCCAAGCCATGTTCCAGGCCGCCGGGTGGCAGGTGCTCACGCTGAAGTACGGGAGCTTCCTCAGTGCGCTGTTCGATTCCCCCGGCGGCGGCGCGCTCGAGCAGCGCATCGATGAGATGTCGAACCCCGAGTACCAGAGACTGCTCCGCTGCTCCGCGACCCAGCTCCGCGACCGGCTCCCCGGGGATGGCCCGAACGCCGATGACATCCGCGCCCTGCTCGCTCGCCTCGATGACGCGGAGGTCATGCGCGTGATCCGCGGCCTCGCCGGGCACGACATCCCGAGCCTCGTGACCGCGTTCGAGGAGATCGACGACACACGCCCGACCGTCATCTTCGCGTACACGATCAAGGGGCACGGCCTGCCGACCGCCGGGCATCCGCAGAACCACTCAGCGCTCCTCAAGCCGGAGCAGTTCGCACAGGTCGCTGCCGAGCTCGGCGAGAGCGTGGACGACCGGTGGCGACGGTTCGACGAGGGATCGGATGCCGCGGCGCTCTGTTCGCTCGTCGCCGAGCGCCTGCAGCGGCCGATCACGGCGCCTCCTGCGCGGGTCGACGTGCCCCGCGACTTCGGGCGCGGCATCGGCGGTCACGCGTCGACGCAGCAAGCGCTCGGACGGCTGCTGCTCGATCTCACGCGACGCGCGCCCGAAGCGGCGCGACGGGTCGTGACCGTCGCCCCCGACGTCGCCTCGAGCACGAACCTGGGCGGCTGGGTCAACAAGGCGGGTGTCTGGTCGCCGAGCGAGAAGCGCGACTGGTTCGCCGACGACGCCGAGACGATCCTGCACTGGGACGAGCGTCCGACCGGCCAGCACATCGAGCTCGGCATCGCGGAGGTCAACCTGGTCTCGCTGCTGGGCGAACTCGGAACCACCTGGAGCCGTTGGGGTGAACCCGTGCTCCCGATCGGCACGTTGTACGACCCGTTCGTCACGCGCGCCCTCGAGCCCTGGTCGTTCGGCGTCTACGGCGGAGGGCAGTCGATCCTCGTGGGCACGCCGTCCGGGGTGACGCTCGCCGCGGAGGGCGGCGCGCACCAGTCGATCATCACGCCGTCGATCGGCATCGAGCAGCCGGGCGTGGTCTCGTTCGAACCCGCCTTCGTCCAGGACTTCGAGTGGTGCATGCTCGATGCCCTCTCGCGCCTGGGTCGGCCCGACGGGTCGTCGAGCTACTTCCGGCTCACGTCGCGCGTGCTCGATCAATCGCTCGCCGCCGTACCGGTGGACCCTGCGGCACGCGAACGTCGGCGGCGTCAGGCGGTCGCCGGCGCCTACGCGCTGCGCCGCGTGGAACGGCCGGCCGTCACCCTCGTGGGCATGGGAGCGCTCGTGCCCGAGGTGCTCACCGCGGCGGACCGCCTGCACGAAATGGGCGTCGCAGCCGATGTCGTCTGCGTCACGAGTGCCGATCGCCTCTACCGGGCGGTGCGCGCCAGGAGCGGTCATGGCGACGGCGACGCGTCGATCATCGAGCAGGTGTTCCCCGCCGATCGAGCCACTCCCGTCGTCACCGTCCTGGATGGCCATCCCCACACGCTCGCCTTCATCGCCGGCATCCGGGGTGTCCGCAGCGTGAACCTCGGGGTGACCGAGTTCGGCCAGACCGGCACGCTGCAGGAGCTCTACCGGCTCCACGGCATCGGCCCGGACGCACAGGTCGCCGCGGCCCTCGATCTGGTCGACCCGTCGCCGGTAGGGTGACACGCGGAGGCTCCGCGATGAGGAATTCGCGTCTGGCGACGTCGCCGACGGTCCCGGCCGCGCCTGCCGTGCCGTGGCTGCGATTGCTCACGCCGAGCGCCGCCCAGCACTCGCTGGTCCCGGCCAGCAGCGGTGCGCAGTACGCCCGTGTCGTCGGTGAAGTCGGGACCGATGCCGCCCAATGGGCGGTGGAGGTCGGCCTCGAGGTCGCGGAGCGCGTGGCGGCCGAGATCCCGGGGCACATCGCCGAGGGCGGTCTCGATGTGCTGCGCATGGGCACCGAGTCCACGACGATCCAGCTGCTGCTGCTCCTGTCCGGCGCGGAGGTCGAGGGACCGGCGACGTCGGAAGCGCTCGGCGGCATCCCGGACTTCGTGCGGCGTCGGGTGAGCCTGGACGAGCTGCTCCGCGGCATCCAGCTGGGTCATTCGGTCATCGCCGGCGCCTTCCTCGCCGAGTGCGCGCGTCTCGGCGATCCCGAGCAGCGTCACGAGCAGATGCGCACCCTGTCGCAGCGCATGTTCGCGTTCTTCGACGCCTTCTCCACCCAGATGGCGTCGTCGTATCGCGAGGAAGAGGCCCGCTGGGTGAAGAGCGATGCGGCCTCCCGCCTCGCCGTGGTCGAGGACCTCCTGCGCGGCCATGACCAGCCCCTCGCGGTCGTCTCGCGGCGACTGCGCTACGACCTCGCCCGGAGCCACGTCGCCCTGGTGGTGTGGAGCTCCGCCCGGACGCTCGACGCCGATCAGACGGCCCTCTACGAGGCCGCCCGCGACCTGGTGCGCCACAGCGGCGCCGAGCAATCCCTCGTGCTCGCCGTCAACCTCGGAATGGTCTGGGCGTGGGCGACGCCGCGCAGCACTCCGGAGGAATTCGTGGACCGCCTCGCATCGATGACGCTGCCCGCCGACACGCACGCGGTCATCGGCGGCACCGGACGAGGACTGGCGGGATTCCGCGCCTCGCACGACGATGCACTGGCGGCATTCGGGCTGCGATCGTCGTCGACGTCGACGGCATCCGTCACGCCCTACCGTGATCTCGACCTCATCTCCCTGCTCCTCGCCGACCGCGACCGCGCGATCCGGTTCGCGCGTGCGGAGCTCGGCCCGCTCGCGGCGACCGATCCGGCCGCCGCCGACCTCCGCCGCACGGTGGCCGCGTACCTCGACCTCGGCGGAAGCCCGCAGGCCGCCGCGCAGCGACTGAGCGTCTCGCGCAACACGGTCACGTACCGCGTGCGCCGCGCCGAGGAGCTGCTCGGCCGGCCCCTGAGCGAGCGCAGGCAGCACCTGCAGGCCGCACTCGCGATCGTCGCCGAGACCGAATCGTTGGGCTGAACGCTCGTCGTGCGAAGTACATTGCGCACGCCGCACGGTTCACCCTCCCGATTTGTGCTGCCCGCACTATGCACCTGGTCTCGGGTCACGTTGAATCGTGATGGCTCGGAACGCCGCAGGCATCACGGCCCGCGGCATCCGCTCACACCCGAACGCCCGATCTCAAAGGAGAGACCCACATGCCCGAGAACCAGGCCACCCACTGGCCGGCGAACCCGCCGAAGCTGCACCACACCACATTCACCACATTGCGGATGAAGGAGATGGTGGAGTGGTACGGCCTGGTCTGCGGGCTTCGTCCGGTGTTCCAGAGCGACGAGGCGTCCTGGCTCACCAATGACGAGGCGAACCACCGCATCGCCCTGCTCTCCCCGCCCGGCCTCAAGCACCCGACCGACAAGGGCCACGAGACCGGCATCCACCACACCGCGTTCGAGTTCTCGACGTTCGACATGTGGCTGAACAACTACGTCCGGCTGCGCGACCACGACATCCTCCCGTTCCTGACCCTCGACCACGGCATCACCATGTCGGTGTACTACCAGGACCCGGACGGCAACGGCGTCGAGATCCAGGTCGACGGCTTCGGCGACTGGGCCGACTCCAGCGAGTGGATCGCCAACGCGAAGGAGTTCGCGGAGAACCCCATCGGCACCTACTTCGACCCCGAGAAGCTCGTCCGGGCTCGCGACGCGGGCCTGTCGTTCAAGGACATCCACGATCGCACCCGCGCCGGCGAGTACCTGCCAGCGGTCATCCCCGAGGACATCTTCCTCCCCGAGGTCTGGTGAGCACTCCGGCGCCCCGACCCGACCGGCCCGTCGCCGTCATCGGCGGCGGCCCGGTCGGGCTCACCCTCGCCCTGGAACTGGCCCACTACGGCGTGGCCTCGACGATCATCGAGCCGCGGGTGAAGGTCGAGCACTCCCGACCACGCGCGAAGACCACGTCCGCCAGGTCGATGGAGCTCTTCCGGCGCATCGGCGCGGCCCGGGAGATCCGCACGCGCGCGTCGATCCCCGTGTCCTGGTCGAAGGAGGTGCGCTTCTGCACGTCCGTCGCCGGACGGGACATCACCTGGATCTCCGACGTGCTCGGGCTCGAGCTCGAAGGATCGGCGCTGACCTCGGAGGCCGGCCAGCAGGTGACCCAGCCGGTCGTCGAGGAAGCGCTGCGCGCGCTGCTCGCGACCTCGCCCCTCGTCGAGACGCGGTACGGCAGCCGCGGGCTCGACGTCGACCTGACCGGCGACCGACCGAAGGTCACCGTCGAGGACGAAGCGGGCGAGGTCTCCACGCTCTCCGCCGAGTACGTCGTCGGCGCCGACGGGTCGCGCAGCATCGTGCGCGCCGCACTCGGCGCGCACTACGAGGGCGCTCCGGGCGGAAGACCGAACGTCAACATCACCTTCCGCTCGAGGACACTGGGCGCGATGGTTCCCGCCCGGAATGCGGTCCATCACTGGGTGCTCGACCCCGGCGCGCCCGGAATGGTCGGCCCGATGGGACGCGACGACCAGTGGTTCGCCATCTCGACGGGTACCGAGTCCGTCGCCGATGACGACGAAGCCGCGTCGATCGTGCGCGCGCTCGTCGGGGCCGACATCGACGTGGAGGTGCTCGCCACCGATCCGTGGCAGGCGCGGCTCCTGCTCGCCGACTCCTACGGCGCCGATCGCGCCTTCCTCGTCGGCGACGCGGCCCACCAGAATCCGCCGTGGGGCGGCCACGGCTTCAACACCGGGGTCGGAGACGCCGTCAACCTGGGCTGGAAGCTCGCCGCGGTCCTCAACGGATGGGCGCCCGACTCGCTCCTCGACAGCTACGAGGCCGAGCGCCGGCCGATCGCCCGGCAGACGATCGAGCTCGCGGCGAACAACATGAAGCACCTGTCGATCGAGCTCGCCTCCCCCGACCTCGTCGCCGAGGGCGCCCACGGCGATGAAGCCCGTGCGGCCGCCGCCGAGCGCATCCAGGCCACCAAGCGCGACGAGTTCCACGCTCTCGGGCTCGTCCTCGGCTACGGGTACGGACCGAGTGCGGCGGCGCAGGCGCCGACGACGCGGGAGTACATCCCGATCGCCGCACCCGGAAATCGACTCCCACACTCCCGGAACCCGGAGGGCGAGTCGCTCTTCGACCTCCTGGGCGCGGAAGTCACGCTCCTCGGCGCCGCTTCGTCGGCGTGGGCGGATGCCGCAGCCGCCCGCGGCATCCCCCTCGTCGTCGTCGACCCCGTCGCGCACGGCTTCCCCCCGGTCGCCGGCGACGACCTCGTCCTCGTGCGGCCCGATCAGCACATCGCGTGGCGAGGTCCGGTCTCGGCCGATCCGGGTGCCGCGCTCGACCTCGCCGTGCGCGGCTTCGCCGCGGCATCCTGAACCCTCGAAAGGCCCACCATGCGCATCGCCAACCTCGCCGACCGACTCGTGCTGATCAACGATCACCTCGCCGTCGATGTCGAGTCCGCCAGCGGCGGACGGTTCGGCCCCGATCCGGCCGCGGTCTTCGCCGCCTGGGGCGAGTTCGCCGCCTGGGCGTCGGCGATCGACGTGACGGCCCACCCCGACGCGACGTCGTTCCCCGACGAGGAGCTCGGCGCACCGTCGCCCCGGCCGCGCCAGGTCGTCGGCGTCGGGCTGAACTACGCCGACCACGCCGCCGAGGCCGGGCTCCCGATCCCCGATGAGCCGGTCGTGTTCACGAAGTTCGCCTCCGCCGTCACCGGGCCGGATGCCGACGTGACGCTGCCGGGGGCAACCGTCGACTGGGAAGCGGAACTCGTCGTCGTGATCGGGACCGGCGGTCGCGACATCCCCGAAGCCGAAGCGCTCTCGCGGATCGCGGGCTACACCGTCGGTCAGGACCTGTCCGAGCGAACCGTGCAGTGGCAGGCCACCCCGGCGCAGTTCAGCATGGGGAAGTCCTTTCGGGACTTCGCCCCCACGGGGCCGGCGATCGTCACCCTCGACGAGTTCGCGGACCCGGCGCGATTGGCGATCTCGGCGACCATCGTCGAGGTGGACGGCACCGAGACGCGGGTGCAGGACGGCTCCACCGAACAGCTGATCTTCGGCGTGGCCGAGCTCGTGTCGCGGCTCTCACGCGTCCTGGAACTGCTGCCCGGCGACCTGATCTTCACCGGAACGCCTCCGGGGGTGGGCGCCGGCATGGATCCGAAGCGCTTCCTGCGCGACGGCGAGACGCTCGTGACCGAGATCGAGGGCATCGGCGCGATCACCCAGCGGTTCCACGCATGACCGCGTGGACGGCGTTCGTCGACGTCGCGGTCGGCGGCATCGTCCTGGAACGAGATGGCTGACGACGTCCCGCGTCGTGGCGGACGCCCCACGGCCGGCGAGCCCCTGCTCGATCGGGCGTTCCGCCTGCTCGGTGCGTTCGACGACGCCGGCGGCGCACTGACGCTCCGCCGGCTGAGCGAGCGGTCCGGCATCCCCACGAGCACGACGCTCCGCCTCGCGCAACGGCTCGTGGCGCTTCGCGCCCTCGAGCGACGCCACGACGGCACGTACACCATCGGGCTGCGCATGCTCGAACTGGCGGCGCTCGCGCCGCGCGGTCACGGTCTGCGCGCCGTGGCGCTCCCGCACCTCGAGGAGCTGCACCGCGTCACGGGACACCACGTGCAGCTCGCGGTCCGCGACGGAGACGCCGCGGTGATCATCGAGCGACTCACCGCACGCGACGCGGCACCGGTGCTGTACAGCGTCGGCGGGCGTGTGCCGCTCTGCGCGACGAGCCTCGGGCACGTGCTCCTCGCCTACGCCCCGGCCCCGTTCCGCAACGCCTACCTGGCTCGCGAGCACGTCCTCGAGCCGGAGGGCGAGGTGATCGCCGCCGCCGCGCTGCGGTCGGGCATCGCCTGCGTGCGCCTCCGGGGTGCCGTCCAGTTCACCCGCCCGCTCCCGACGCCGGCGACCTCCGTGGCGGCACCGATCCGCGACGCGCCGGACGAGGTGGTCGCCGCACTGTCGGTGCTCGGCCCGGGACGCGGACGCATCAGCGCCGCGCTCGAGGAGACCGTCATCGCCGCCGCCCACGCCGTCTCACGCGACCTCCGGGCCTCGCGCTCGGCCGCATGACGTGGACGCCGCGACCCGAGGGTCGCGGCGTCCCGGTCGTCGGGATCAGGCTTCGACCGTGACATCCGGCTCCGGCTCCGACGCCGCCTGCGGCGCCGGATCGCCCGCCGTCCGGCGGATGACCGATCGGAAGACGATCGCCGCGACGAGGCCGAGGACGATCGATACCGGCCCGTAGACGGCCGCCGGGACCGCGATGACCGGGTTCGCCAGCACCACCTGGCCGATGACGAGCGCGATGGTCGCGTTGTGCAGCCCGATCTCGAGCGAGCTCGCGAGGGACTGCGCCGGGCTCACGCGGAACAGCCGCGGCACGAAGAACCCGACCAGCAGGCTCATCACGCAGATGAGGAGCGCGAGCAGCAGGAGCGGCCCGAGGTTGGCCGCGAGCACTGCGAGGTTCCCGATGACGGTGAGCGTGATCACCGCGGCAAGGATGATCATCGAGACGATCCGAACCGGCTTGTCCATGGCGAGCGCGAAGCGCGTCGCGAAGCGACGGATGAGCATCCCCAGGACGACGGGACCGAGCACCATCACCGTCACCTCGAGCGTCTTCTGGAACTGGAGTCCGATCTGTCCGCCGGAGGGGTCGAAGTAGGCGATCGACAGGTTGACGATCAGCGGGATCGTGAAGATCGCCGTCACCGAGTTGACGGCGGTCAGGCTGATGTTCAGCGCGACGTCGCCGCCGAAGATGTGGCTGAGCACGTTCGCGATGGCGCCGCCGGGTGCGGACACGATGAGCATCATGCCGATGGCCAGCAGCGGAGGCAGTCCGGACAGGGCGACGATGCCGAACGTCAGCAGCGGCAGGACGATGATCTGGCACGCGAGGGCGACGAACACCGCCTTCGGGAATCGGACGACGCGGGTGAAGTCGGCGAGGGTGAGAGTCAGGCCGAGTCCGAACATGACGATCGCGAGCGCGACCGGGAGGAGCGTTGAAGCGAGTGGCATCGAGGTCTCCTTCGACCTTGGGAATGCGGGACTCCCACAGCAGACCACCGCCGGACGCGGGCTGAGCCGCCGATTTCAATGGATGGCATCAACGAGCTGATCGGGGTCAGGGGACGACGAGTCGCAATGCCTCGGTGCGCCGCGACGCGGCCGCACGAGTACGTGACATCTGAGTTGGCGTGTCCTGCTTCCACGCACGGTGGCGGTCAGTCGGCGGCGGCCGCCTCACGGTCGCTGCCGATGACGAAGGGCTATGCGTCGCACGGAACGCCGGCCGCGACGAGGGTGATCGCGACGTCGACGCGCCGACTCACGATCGGGGCGGGGAGGGCGTCCATGGCGGCCGAGCGTTGGGGTGAGTTCAGGTAGGCCTGCTCGGCCCCCGCGAACTGCTCGGGCTCGCCCGGCGTGGAGACGGCCCATACGAATTCCCCCGTCCCCGGGAGCGCGCAGGCGAATTCGATCTCGAAGCCTGCCGCGCGGCGGGCAGGGACGAGGTGCTCGCGCCACCAATCGACGAAGGCATCGAGCGCGTCGGCGCCGACCTCGTACCGGCGCAACTGGACGGTCATCGTCCTGCGCCCTCCGCCATCGGTCGCACGCTGAGGCTGGGCCGATCGTTGAGCAGCGACGGGTCGAAGCCGGCGGCCTGCTTGTACTCGGCCGCGATCCGCTGCCGCTCGGCGAGTGGCACGACGTGCTCGATGTCGTCGAAGCCCTGCGGGGCGCGTTCGTAGGCGAGTTGCATGACCCGTTCCGGTCCGAGGGATCGGTTGCTGAGCGTGAGCGCCGCGGTGACGGGACGCCGAGTGTGCTCGTAGGCGGCGAGCGCCGCGGACGCATCGGCGGTGGTGGCGAGTTCGCGGGCGAGCGTGCGTGCGTCGAGGATCGCCTGGGAGGCGCCGTTCGAGCCGATCGGGTACATGGCGTGGGCGGCGTCGCCGAGGAGGGTCTGCGTCCCCCAGGTCCAGCGATCGACGGGGTCGCGGTCGACCATCGGGTACTCGAGCACCTGGTCGGATGCCGCGATGAGGCCGGGCACGTCGAGCCAGTCGAATCGCCAGTCGGCGAACATGTCGATCACCCGCGAGGGGTCTACGGCTCGGTTCCAGTCGGAGATGCCCGTGTCGTCGTCGCTCGCGCGGTACTCGGCGATGAAGTTGATGCGGGCGAGCCCGTCGGCGCGCGGCGTCTCGAGCGGGTATGCGACGAACTTCTGCAGTCCGTCACCGGCCATGATCATCGTGCGGCCGTCGAGGTAGGCCGGCGCGATCGCGGTGCCCCGCCAGAGGATGAGCCGGTTCCAGACCGGGTCGCCCTCGTCGGGATACCGCTGCTTCCGCAGTGCGCTGTGGATGCCGTCGGCGGCGATGACGACGTCGGCCGTGAGCGTCCGTTCCTCGCCCGACGCATCGCGGAAGGTGACCGACGTGACATCCGTCCGCGGGTCGGACGAGACCGCGGCCAGGCCGAGACGGACCCGCTCGGCGCCGAGTCGGCTTCGCACCGCCGCGAGCAGCAGCATCTGCAGTTCTCCGCGGTGCACCGAGTACTGCGGCCAGCGGTAGCCCGCGTCGAGGCCCCTCGGCTCCGACCAGATCTCCTGGCCGAATCGGTTCGTGTAGGTGAGCCGGCTGGTGGGCATGCCGATCCGGGCGACCTCGTCGCCGAGGCCCAGTTCGGTGAGTTCGCGCACGGCGTGCGGGAGCAGGTTGATGCCGACCCCGAGCGGGCGCAACTCGGGGACCTGCTCGATGATCGTGATGTCGCGGATGCCGGCGTCGTGGAGCGAGAGCGCCGTGGCGAGGCCGCCGATGCCGGCGCCGATGATGAGGACCTTCATGGTGGGGACTCCGTTGTCGTGGGATGTGCGGTGTGCTGGTTGGACGTGGCGAGGTCAGTTCTCGTGGACGACCTCGCCGGCGACCACCGTCACGGCGGTCGCCAGCGAGGCGATCTCGGCGGCGGGCAGTTCGAACGGATCGCCCGTGGCCACTGCCAGGTCCGCCCGTTCGCCGACCCGGATGCGACCCGACCGCCCGAGCACCAGTTCGCTCGATCCGCTCGTGTACGCACCCAGTGCCTGCTCGAGGGTGAGGGCCTGGTGCGCCGCGTCGAGGTTCGGCGGCTCGGCGCCGTCGGCGACGACGGGCCGGGGCGCACCGGGAGGAGGCGGTGCCCAGCGGTTGACGACGACGTGGATCGCGAGCCACGGGTCCGGCGGGGAGACCGGCCAGTCGGAGCCCATCGCGAGGTCGGCACCGCCGTCGGCGATCGTGCGGAACGGGTACCCGCGCTGCATCCGCTCTTCGCCGATCAGGTCGATGACGAACGGGTCGGGTGCGGCCCATAGGCCCTGGATGTTGGCCGTGACTCCGAGCGGCCCGAAACGCCGTGCATCCTCCGGCTGCACCATCGACAGGTGGGCGATGTGATGGCGCGGGCCTGGCCCGTCGGCCGCCCGCGCGGCCTCGATCGCGTCGAGTGCCACGCGGATGCCGCGATCGCCCATGACGTGCAGGTGCAGGGCGAATCCGGCGGCGTCGAGTGCGGCGACGAACGCGCGGATCGTCGGTTCGTCGAAGTGCAGCTCGCCCGTGAAGCCGTCGTCGCCGTGGTTGCAGTACGGCTCGAGGAGCGCGGCGGTCTGACCGTGCGGCACGCCGTCGATCATCGCCTTCGCCGTCGTCGTGACGAGCCCGGCGGCGGCGTTCCGTTCGCGGAGCGCGATGAACCGGTCGACGAGCGCGGGCACGTCGGCCTCGCGCAGTCCGGGCGCGATCCACAATGCGCCGGAGGTCTCGCTCCGCAGTGAGCCGTCGGCGATGGCGCGCAGGTAGGCGGGAGTGCAGTCGGCCTTTCCGTTGTATTCGCCGAGGATCGCCTCGTGCCAGCCGATCACGCCGAGCGACCAGAGATGCGACTGCGCATTGAGGAGTCCGGCGTGGATCTCGTCTTCGGTCGCCGGCGGGATGACGCGCCCGACGAGCTCCGCTGCGGTCTCGTTGAGGTAGCCGGTCGGGTCGCCCCGCTCGTCGAGGTGGATCCGTCCGTTGTGCGGCTGGGGGGTGTCGCGATCGACCCCGGCGAGTTCCAGTGCCTTCGAGTTGACCCAGAGGGTGTGGTGACCGGCGTCGCTCAGGGCCACGGGGCGGTCGGGCACGATCTCGTCCAGTTGCTGTCTCGTCGGCATGGGGAACAGCTCGTGGCTCCATCCTCCGCCGGTGAGCCAAACGGCGTCGCTCTGCTCGGCGCCGTCGCGGATGAGGTCGAGCGTCTGCTCGACGGTGGACGCCGGGGTGAGGTCGAGGCTCAGGCGTTCGACGCCGGCGAAGGCCGCGTGCACGTGCGCGTCGACGAAGCCGGGGTGGATGACGCCGCCGCCGGCGTCGATCACGCGGGTCGTCGCACCGCGCAGCTCGAGCACGTGCGCGTCCGACCCGACTCGGACGATGCGGTCGGCCGCGACCGCGACCGCCGTGCTCGCGGTGCGCACGCGCCCGTCGAACACGCGGCCGTTGACGATGAGGAGGTCTGCGGGGGCGGTCATGGTCGGCCTGCCTTCGATACTGGGAGCGGATGAGGTCGGTTGGTGCGGAGGTCACGCGAGACGGAACACGCGGATGATCACGTACCCTGGCTCGGCCCGGGCGTACCCGACGAACTGGGACTCGGTCAGCCAGCGGAGCTCCGGGTGATCGGTCCGGAACCGGAACGCCGTGCGGTAGTAGAGCTCGCGCTCGTCCACCGCCTCCCCCGCCACGATCCGAGCCCACGTCGCGTCGTCGGTTCGCCAGACGCCGCGGTTGACGACCTCGACCCCGGCGGTGCCCGTCTCCACCTCGGCCTCGATGACGTAGCGCGCGTCGAGTTCGACGGTGAGACCGCGGCCGTTCCACCAGTCGCCGCCGCCGTCGAGGACGGTTCCCCGGAGCCGGGGGCCGTCGAACGTGCCGCCCGACACCCGTGCGAAGTGCAGTCCCTCGCCCGGTGTCGTGCCGCCGAGCTGCAGCGGGTCCTCGACGCGGCACCGCAACTCGAAGCAGTACTCGAAGGCGGGTTCCATCAGCGGGATCGACATGCTGGTCCGTTCGGTTCATTCCGGGATCGAGGCGGTCGAGCGCGTGACCGTGGGCAGGGACTGCGTACGACCGAGCCGGCGCCGGGGCGTCCAGCCCTCGCGCGGGATCGAGTCGAGCAGTAGGCGGGTGTACTCCGCGGTCGGCGCATCGAGGATCTGCGCCGCGGTGCCTCGCTCCTCGATGCGCCCGTGGCGCATCACCACGACCTCGTCGCACAGCCGGCGGATGACGGTGAGGTCGTGCGTGATCATCAGGAGGGCCACGCCCGTCTCGCGGCGGATCGTGTCGAGGAGGGTGAGGATCTCGACCTGGGTCGTGACGTCGAGCGCCGAGACCGCCTCGTCGAGCACGAGCAGTGCCGGATCTGCGGCGAGCGCCCGGGCGATCGCCACGCGCTGTCGCTGGCCGCCCGAGAGCGCGCGTGGCCGGCTCGCGGCGAGCCCCTCGTCGAGCCGGACCTGCCTCATGAGCTCGCGGACGCGCCCGTCGACCACCTCCGCCGATTGGCGCGGTCGGTGCACGCGAACGGCCTCGGCCAGGCACTGCCGGACCGTCTGGCGCCGGTCGAGGGACTGGTAGGGGTCCTGGAACACCATCTGCGCGATCTTCGCCCGCACGCGCCGGTCGGCACTGCCGCGCGCCGGCCGGCTCCAGTCCTGGCCGTCGACCACGATCGTGCCCCGATCGGGGCGCTCGAGCCCGAGCAGCATCCGGGCGGTCGTGGACTTTCCCGAACCCGACTCGCCGACGATGCCGAGCGACCCGCCCGGGGGCAGCTCGATCGAGAGGTCGTCGACGGCGACGAGTGTCTCCCGCCTGCCGGTCGCGCCGCGGACCTGGTAGGTCTTGCGGAGGTGCTCGATGGTCACGAGGGGCCGAGGTGACTCGGTGGCCGGCTCGAGGGGCGGTGCCTCGTCGAGCGACGCGGACATGAGGACCTTGGTGTACTCCTCGCGCGCGTTGCGCCGCATCGACCCGGCTCGGAGCGTCTCGAGGATCCGGCCGCGCTGCATGACGTTCACGCGGTCGCAGACTGTCCCCGCGAGCGCGAGGTCATGGGTGACGAACAGCAGTGAGAGGTCGCGGTGCGCGCGGAGGTCGGCGAGCACGGCCATCACCTCCTCCTGCGTCGTCACGTCGAGGGCCGTCGTGATCTCGTCGGCCAGCAGGATGTCGGGATCCATCGCGAGGGTCGCGGCGATCATGACGCGCTGCAGGAGGCCGCCCGAGAGTTCGGCCGGGTACTGGCGCATGCGTCGGTCGGGGTCGGTGATGCCGACCTCGTCGAGCAGGTGCCGTGCGCGGGTCGCGGCGACATCCGGCCGCTCACCCGCGACGTGCACGAGCGCCTCGGTCATGAAGTCGCCGATCGTCCGCAGCGGGTTGAGGTGCGCACGCGGGGTCTGGAAGACCATGCCGATCCGCCGCGCGCGGAGGGCGCGCAGCGCGGTCGCGGTCATCCCGCCGAGGTCCTGGCCGTCGATCCGGATCGTGCCCTGCGTCGTGAAGCCGTCGGGCAGGAGGCCCGCGACCGCGCGGAGCGTGAGCGTCTTGCCGGAGCCGGACTCGCCGACGAGACCCACCGCCTCGCCGCGGACGACGGACAGCGTGGTGTCGGAGACGAGTCGGCGGGGGCCCTCCGGGCTCGGCGCGAGGATGTCGAGGCCCGATACTTCGAGGACGGGTGCGGTCATCGCTCCTTCTCCTCTGCCCAGTCAGTGACCCTGGCGCCGATGATGCCGACTGCCAGCACGGTGATGACGACGAAGATCGCCGGGAAGACGGACTGCTCGGGCGCACCCGCCAGGATGCCCGCCTGACCGACGGCGATCATCGACCCCCAGTCCGGGGCCGGTGGTTGCTGGCCGAGTCCGAGGAAGGAGATCGCTGCGAGGTCGAGCATGGCGTAGCCGAATCCGACGGCCATCTGCGCGGCGACGATCGGGATCATCGCGGGCACGAGGTGCCGGAAGCAGATCGCCGGGCTCGAGACGCCCTGCACCCGGAGCGCGGCGATGTATGGCTTCGCGAGTTCGCGGGCGGCGGCGGTGCGGGTGAGTCGGGCGATGATCGGGATGTAGGCGATGGCGAGGGCGATGACGGGCGCGGCGAGGCCCTTGCCGAAGATCGTCACGGCGAGCACGGCGATCACGAGGCCGGGGATGGCGAAGATGACGTCGACCAGACGGGCGATCCCGCCGCTCACCCATCCCCCGAACCAGGCCGCGGCCAATGCGAGCCCGACGCCGAGGATCGTGGAGAGGACGACCACGACGGCGGGCGCGAACACGCTCGCCGCGGCTCCGACGAGCACCCGGGAGAGGATGTCGCGCCCGAGGTCGTCGGTGCCGAATGGGTGCTCGAGGCTGGGGGCGCCGTTCAGCGATCCGACGTACAGCTCGTTCGGGTCGTAGGGCGCCAGCCACGGCCCCGCCAGGGCGACCATGCTGATGACGCCGAACGCGATGACGGCGACGAGGAACGTCGGGTCTCGCCTCGCGACCCGCCTGGCCGCGGCCGGCACGGTGCCGTTCGCGATCTGGGCGACGCTCATGAGGTCCTCCCTCCGCCGACGCTGGACGGGTCGATGATCGAGCTGATCAGGTCTGCGACCGCGTTCAGCACCACGAAGATCGTCACCAGCAGGAGCGAGACGATCTGCACGACCGGCAGGTCGGCTCGTGCGGCCGCCTGGACGAGCAGCGAGCCGATGCCGCCGAGGCCGAACGCGACCTCCGCGATCGCGGATGCGGCGAACAGCCCTGCGATGGTCGTGCCCGCGATGGCGAGGATCTGCGGCGAGGCATTGCGGAACACGTGCACGCCGAAGATGCGACGCCGCGGGATGCCGCGCACCCGTGCCGTGTCGACGTGCTCGCTGTGCAACTGGGCGACGAGCGAGCCGCGGGTCACCCGGCTGATATACGCGATGAAGAGCACCGCGAGCGAAATGGCGGGCAGGACCAGGTGCCAGAGGCGGTCCCACACCCCCTCGCCCTCACCGTAGACGGGGAACCAGCCGAGGCTCTTGGCGAAGATCCAGATCAGCAGGATGGCGACGACGAAGGTCGGCAGCGCCATCCCGAGCGAGGTCATCGCCGCGATGGTGCGGTCCACCACCCGACCGCGGGTGGCGGCGAGGATGCCGGAACCCACGCCGAAGACGAGGATCAGCAGCACGGTCAGCAGCACGAGCTGGAGGGTGATGCCGAATCGAGGGCCGACCAGGGAGACCACCGGCGTCTTGTAGACGAAGGATCGCCCGAAGTCCCCCTGGATGGCGCCGGTGAGCCACTGCCAGTACCGCGACCAGACCGGGTCGTCGAGATGGTACTCCGCCCGGATCTGCTCGACGAGCTCGGGCGTCGGCTTCGCACCTCCGGCCAGAGCCGCGATCGGGTCGCCGGTCAGCAGCACCGCCGAGTAGATGACCATGCTGGCGAGGATGAGCGTCAGCAGCATCCCGCCGAGTCGTCCGAGCACCGTTCGAGTGAGCGCGTTCACGCCGTCCTCTCCTCTCCGCATCGTCGATCGGGAGACCCGGCACGCTGGCCGCCGGGGCCGCAGGACCCCTGTGAAGGGTGGATCCTACGGCTCCGACCGGCCGGCGTGTCCATCGGGCTTCCGATCGTTCCGGTCACTTGCCGCCGAGGTGCAGCGCCCAGGGGCTGCTGTACGCGGCGATGGACGTGGTGACTCCACTGAGCTCGTCGTTGAGGTACGTGAGCTGGTAGGTCCCGGCGAGCGTCACCTGGAGCATGTCGGGGGCGAAGATCTCCTGCGCCGCCGTGAACTCCCGTGCGGCCGTCTCGGGGTCGGTGGCGTTCCGGGCCGCGAGCAGGTGCTCCGTCACCTCGGGGTTCTCGTAGCCGCTCCAGTTGAAGATGCCTCCCATCTCGGGCGGCAGCATGAACAAGGACGGGTAGCCGAGCACGCCGGGTGTCTCCAGGTAGCCCTGCGTGGCCACGAAGTCGACGCCCTCGCGCTTGCTGGGGTCGTAGAACAGCGCACCGAAGTCGGAGGCCTGCATCTCGTCGATCCGGATGTCCAGGCCGATCTGCTTCCCGGCGCTCTGGATGATCGCGGCGGTCTGCTGGAACTCCTTGGCGCCGGCCGGAACGGCGACGACCAACGGCCGGCTCACGTCCTCACCGCTCTCCTCGACCAGTGCCGTCGCGGCCTCGAGGTCGAGCTCGGGCGCGGCGAGCGCGTCGTAGCCCTCCTGGTAGATGCCGGAGGCCTCCATCGACTGGAACGAGAACTCGGGCACGATCGTCTTCTGGACGTAGCCGAGACCGTTCACGACGGTCTCGAGGTACTGGTCGCGGTCGATCGCGAGGTTCAGGGCCTGCCGGATCTTCGGGTTCGCCGCCGCGCTCGTGGCCGATGCGGGCCCGAAGCTGTACGACGCGGTGGAGTGGCCGATCGTCAGCGATCCTGCACCGTCGCCCTGGAACACCGCTCGTGATCCCGGCGAGACGTTGATGGCGCCGTCGATCTCGCCCTGCGTGAGCGCGGTGGCCAGGGTCGACCCGTCGCTGACGAAGGTGTACGTCATCGTCCCGACGAGCGGAGCGCCGTTCCAGTAGTCCTCGTTCGCGATGGTGACGATCTCGCTGCCCGGCGTCCACCCGCCGTCCTGGAGCTCGAACGGACCGGTGCACATCAGGCCCGCGTCGGGCGTGCCGACCGCGTCGCCGTTCGCCTCGCCGAACGCCTTCTGCATGACCGCACCGCCCTGGCCCGCGAGCGCGTCCCGGAAGGTGGAGTCGGGCGCCACGAACCGCACGGTGACCTCGTTCGGTCCGGTGGCGACGATCCCGGTCGCGGGGTCGGGGTCGATCAGGGCGAACGCCCCGTACCACTGCGATGCGGGGTTCGTGTTCTGCTGCAGGCTGTACACGACGTCGTCGGCCGTCACCGGGCTTCCGTCCCAGAACGTGACGTCGTCGCGGAGCGTGATCACGAAGGTGACCGGATCCACGAACTCGGCCCGTTCGGCGACGCCCGGTTCGATCGAGAAGCCGGGCTGCAGCGAGAGGAGGTTGTCGCAGAGGTTCGGAATGATCAGGTTTGCGGAGGCGGCCGGGTTCAGCGTGGCGGGCTCGCCCTCCACGATCGCCCAGGTCACCTCGTCGACGGGCTCGGTGCCCGCCGGCTGGGCGTCGACGATCTCGATGTCTTCACCGTCGACGTCGGCGTTGTCGGTGTCGCGAGGGGTGCAGGCGGTGAGCGCCAGCAGCGCGGCGCCGGCGATGGCGCCGACCGCGAGTGCGGTTCTCTTCATGATGTGTTCCGTTCGATCCGTACGGTCGGGTCGGGATGCAGCCCGACCGCGGGTTGGGTGAGGTGGATGGTGCGGTCCTGCCGGTGTTCGGTTGTCCTGTGGTGCTGGCGTTGCGCGGCGAGCCGTTCAGGCGAGCAGGTAGACGCGGATGCAGACCTGGCCGTCCTCGTCGCGGGCGAGTCCGATGAACTGGTGTTCGGCCAGCCAGCGGTGCTGCGGGGCATCCGTCTGGAAGACGGGCGCGGTGCGGAAGTAGAGGCCGGGTTCGTCCTCGGGAACGTTCTCTCCGCGTTCCATCCGCGCGAGCACGTCGGGGGTCGCCCGGAAGTAGCCGCGGTTCAGGACATCGATGACGGCGCCGTCGTCGGCGCGGATCAGGTACCTGGCCTCGAGCTGGGCGGTGCCGTGACGCTCGACCGCCCAGTCCCCGCCGCCGGGCAGTACCACGCCGTTCAGCCGGGGACCGGCGACCGTGCCGCCCGAGATCGGGGTGAACGAGAGCCGCTCCTCGGGGCCGCGGCCGATATGGAGATCGGAGTCGATCGTGGCGCGGATCTCGAAGGCGTACTCGAGGACGGGGTCGATCACGGCAGTTCTCCTTCGAGGACGGGCAGAGTGAGCGAGAGGCCGTCGCGACCACCAACGGCGAGGAACTGCGTGTTGGAGCGGGTCTCGCCCCACGTCCAGGGGTCGGCGCCGGTGCCTGTCTGCGGCAGGAACTCGGGGTAGTCGCTGCTGGAGACGTGTACGCGGAGTCGATGGCCCGCCTGGAGGCGGTACCCGACGTGACCGAGGTCGATCTCGAGGGTCTCGGGTTCCGTCGCCTGCAGCAACTGCTGCTGTCCGCGCGCGATTCGCAGTGCCGTACCGTCCGGGGCGACGTCGAGCAGCCTGACGAAGCAGTCCATGACCGGTCCGTCGGACCGGACGCGGAGCCGTGCGGTCACCGGCCCGGCCAGGTCGACATGACCCGGAGCGGGCGGCGAATCGAATCGGAGTACGTCCGAGCGCTCGCCGATCGGAGCCTCGTCAGGGTGAGACAGCAGGAATGAGAAGGCGTCCGGAGCGCTCGACGGCACGAGGTCGGCGGGATCGTGGGTCCACTGCATGGTCGCCTCCGTGGCGGTGCCGTCCGCGACGAGCCCGCCGTCGACGGTCGCATGGCGGGTGACGGCATGCACGTCAGCGGGCGGCCACGTCGACGCCTCCCGCATTCCCTCGGTACCCGCGAGGTTCCAGCTGACGCGGGGGATGTCGCCCGGTGCGCCATTTCCGCGCACGAACACGTCGAAGAAGGCGATCGCCGGATCGAGGGTGCGGGGCAGCAGATCGCGGATCTGCTGCTCACTGCGTTCCCACACCCGATCGCGCTCGGCATCGAGCAGTCGGTAGCTCTCGTGGTCGATCGACTCGATCCGCAGGTAGTGGTGGGCGTCCCAGTTCGGATGGCGCCCGATCTCATCGACATCGGCCCACGAGAGCGGCGCGCAGTTGTCCCACCATCCGATCGTGTGCAGCACCGGCACGGACCGACCTGCGAACGGGTCCCCGCCCGGGAAACGCTGCAGATGCACCGGATTCGGGTACCACTGGTCGTAGGAGAGCCCGCGTGCGCCGACCTGATGCATGAACTCCTCGGCTTGGGTTGCGAAGTCGCGACGCGACCAGTCGGGCTCCCAGTGCAGTGCATCGTTGGCGAAGAACTGCGTGAGCGGGTACATGTACGTCACGCCCCACTCGACGCGGCGAGTCCGTCCCGGCGAGTTCCGATGCACGGGCTCACCCAACTGCGTCCCGGTCACCCGAGGCGAGATCGCCTTGAGCGCCGGATGCCCGCTGGCGGCGGCCGCCCATTGGGTGTAGCCGTAGTAGCTGTCCCCCCACATCGCGACCCGGCCGTTCGACCACGGCTGCCGGATGATCCAGTCGATCGTGTCGTAGCCGTCGTCGACCTCGTTGACGAAGAGGAGCGCGTCGCCTTCGGAGCGGAACTTGCCGCGAACGTCCTGGGCGACGACGCGGTAGCCATGCCCCATGAAGTACTCCGCGATCTGCGGAATGAAGCAGTAGCGGCCCGACTTGTCGTAGGGCAGCCGGATGAGGATGGTGTCGCCCGGGCTCGTCTCGGCGTCGTCTGGTGCGCCGGGCAGATACACGTCGGCCGCGAGTCGCACCCCGTCGCGAACCCGCACACGCGCCGGGAACGACAGCACACTCTCGGGCGCCGGCGGGGTTCGAACGATGTCGAGCATGTCACTCCTCTACGAGGCGCATCGCCGATCGATGCGGTGAGGTCACGCTACGGATCCGTTCGTAATTAGTCAAGTCCGACTAGACTAGAATTTATCGCGCCGTTACACTCGCATCGGCGGAACGCGCACCAGCGCACGAGAGGAGTACGAGTCGATGGGTCGCCCCTCTGTCGCCGCCGAGCGACGCGCGCAGATCCTGGATGCCACGATGGCGACGATCGCCGAGCATGGCATCCACGCAACCACGCTCGACCGCATCGCCGACGCGGCCGGGATGTCGCGCGGCCACGTCCGGCACTTCGTCGGCAATCGCGACCGGCTGCTCCTCGACACCGCAATCGCGGTGTTCGCGGACGGGAACGGTCGGGTCGGCTCCATACTGCCGTCCGAGGTGGACGACCTCGATGCCGCACTGGACTATCTGTTCGGGCCCGAGTTCAACTCCCCCGATCGGGAGAACGCCGTGGTGCTCGGACTCGTCGAGCTCGCGCGCGTGACCCCGGATATCGCGGACGTCCTCACGACGGCGTACACGGCGACGCGTCTGCAGATCGCCGACCTGATCGCACGTTCGCACCCTCAGGCATCGCAGGAGTCGCGACTGACCGCGGCGTACGGCGTGCTCACCTGCGCCCTGGGCTCGGTGTTCCTCGGCGACTTCGACCGGGATCCGGCGCTCATGGAACGGACACGTGCCGCGGCGGAATCGCTCCTGGCCGCCCTCTGACACGCGGCAGGAGCGAGCGCGTTCACTCTCACCAAGATCCCGAGGACCGTCGACCTGAAGCACTCGCAGCTGAGCACGTTCATTGCCTTGGCTCGCTGGAATGGTGAGCGCGGCCGATCGATAGGGAGCTTCGCAGGCTAGCGGGAATCAGGCGTGCGCATCAGTGGGGCAAGAACACAGAACCCCCGCCTGAGCGGGGGTTCTTCACTGCTGGGGTACCTGGACTCGAACCAAGAACAACTGAAGTCGATCTCGGCGATTCGGGGCCGGCCCGCGAGGGGCGGAATACCGCGGGATTCCGCGGATTTCATGCGCCCAAGTCTACGTGCTGCTACGGAGTGATACGGGCCGAATCTGGTCTCCGAGGGCGTTCTCGGCAGGTTTCTGGTCAAGTGTGACGCCGGTGATTCACGGCGTGCACCCGCAGCTCTCTCGAACGACGAGTTCGTTGTCGAACGTCCAGTGGATGACCTCGGTCGGCTTGTCGATGAGGTGCTGCACCGCGGCGTCCGCCATCGGCCCGATCGCCTGCGCCACTGTGGTCAGGGGCGGATTCATGTAGGCCGAGGCTTCCGTGCCATCGATCGAAACCAGGGCGACACCGTTTGGGACCGCCAGCCCACCGGCTCGGAACGCGCTCGCAGCCCCCACGGCCTGCACGTCCGAGGCCGCTAGCGCAGCTGTGAACGGGATTCCGATCTCGAGCAGGCGCCGCGCGGCTTCGTGCCCTCCGTCGAAACTGAATTCGCCACGAGCGATCGGACCCTCGGACAGACCGTGCTCGGCGAGGGCGCGGCGCCATCCGGCGGCGCGATCGTCGGAGACGCCGCGACCCGGTCCTGCGATCAGCCCGATCTCCCTGTGTCCGTGTTCGATGAGGTGCGACGTTCCGATGTACGCGGCGTGTTCGTTCTGCGTTCGGATGGTGGAGATGGGGACCTCGTCGGGCGAGCGGTCGAGCGCGACGACCGGGATGGACAGACCGGTGAGGCCGGAGACGTCCTGGTCCTCGACGGCGCTGACGAGGATGAGCCCGTCGATGCGGCGCTCGGCGAGGTTCTCGATGTACGAGCGCTCGCGCTCGAGGTCGTCGGCGCTGTTGCAGACGAGGACGGCGTATCGGCGGCGGTACGCGGCATCCTCGATCGCTCGGGCGAGTTCGGCGAAGAACGGATTCGTCGCGTCGGGCACGACGAGGCCGATCGTGTGCGTGCGCCCGACGCGCAGTGAGCGTGCCAGGCCGTCCGGTCGGTAGCCCAGCCTGGCCACGGCGTCGAGCACGCGGGTGCGAGCGGCGACCGAGACAGGTCGAGGCCCGTCGTTGAGCACGTATGACACGACGGCAGGTGAGACGCCCGCTTCGCGTGCGACCTCGTTGCGTGTCACTGCCATCGCCACACCACCTCCCCCATCGGCCGCAACCGACGTCTCGTCGGTCGCCGTTGCGCCGAGCGCACCGGGGTGCGGAGCGCGCTCGATGGCGCGCCCCGCCCCCCGGCTCGGATCACTTGCCCGCGCCCTGGAACTCGGACTCGAGCCGCTGCGCGACCTTCCCGTTCTTCAACAGCTCTCGGAGCTTCTCCCCGTCGGGCGCGTAGGGGTGCGGCGGCACGCTGAAGACCGAGCGGGTGCTCTCGCTCTGCGGGATGCCGAGTACGTCGAACAGTGCCGAGCGGGCGACCTTGTCGCCCTCGGACTCCTGGATCGCGTAGGTGAGCACGTCGTCGATGAGCTCTTCGGGGACGATGATCGCGCCGTCGCCGTCGGCGACGACGAGGTCGTCGCGGCGGACGAGCTGTCCGCCGATCTCGACGGGCATGCTGTGCCCGCCCCACTCGACCCGTCCCTGGTACATCGGCTGGACGATCCAGCGCGACCAGATCGGGATGGCCTTCTGCTCGAGGGTCTCGTCGGAGTCGCGGGTGCCGCCGTTGGTGAGCACACCGCGGGCGCCGAGTGCGGCCCAGATCATCGAGTCCATCGAGCCGACAGCCGGCGTCTGCGTGCCGGCGGTGTCGATCACGAGGAACGAGGTGTCGTCGATCTGGTCGGCGAGGTCGTTGGCGAAGACCTCTCCGTACCAGTACTCGTAGGCCCACTTGGTGTAGTCCTGCGGTGTCATCGTCGGCACCTGCTGCTGGGTCGGGATGTGCCGCATGGTGAGCGCGAAGCCGGCGGCCTTGGTGCGCCAGAGCGGGCGGATCTCGGGCGAGACGGTGCCGAAGTGATGGCGGCCGACCCAGTCCATCCCGTCGCGGACGTCTGTCACGCGGAGGTGGGAGACCGTCTCGAGGATCTCCTTCTTGCGTTCGGTGGAGAGTGACATTTCTTGTACCTTTCTGGTGGTTGCTACTGCAGGTCTCGTCGTCATCTGGCCATCTCGACGAGCGGATGGTGCGGGGTGGTCGTCGTTATCGACCACCCCCCGCCGGTTCCAGACGTGCGGATGCCGCGGCGGCGGCCCGCTCCATCTCGGCGAGTTGCGCGACACGTCGTCGGAAGTCCGGGTCGGTGCTGAACTCGGCGTCGAGGTAGGCGATGACCGCGTCTTCGGCGATCTTGCGCCCGACGATCCAGGCGCCGAGGCAGGCGACGTTGACGTCGTCGTGTTCGACGCCCTGGCGGGCCACGTGGGTGTCGTGGATGACCGCTGCGCGAATGCCGGGAACCTTGTTCGCCGCGATGGCGGCACCGACGCCGGTGCCGCAGACAAGGATGCCGCGGTCGGCCTCCCCGGAGGCGACGAGCGACGTCACCCGCTGGGTCATGACGGGGAAGTCGACGGGCGAGTCATCCGTGGTGCCGACGTCGATGACGTCGTGCCCGAGTCGCCTGAGCAGGTCGAGTACGAACGGCTTGAGCTCGTAACCGGCGTGGTCGTTCGAGAGTGCGATGCGCATGGGCTGCTCCGATCATTTGAGGCCGGTCGTGGCGATGCCGTCGACCAGGAGTTTCTGGAAGGCGATGAAGATGCCGAGCACGGGCAGCAGGGACACGATCGACATGGCGAACAGGGCGCCGAACGCCGAACTGGCGGTCGTGTCGATGAATGCACGCAGCGCGAGCGGCACCGTGTAGAGGTCGGGGTCGGTGAGGTAGATCAGCGGGGTGAAGAAGTCGTTCCAGCTGTAGATGAAGGTGAAGATCGCGGTGGTCGCGAGCGCGGGCTTCGACAGGGGCAGGATGACGCGGAGGAAGATCCCGAGGTGCCCGCACCCATCGATACGCGCCGCCTCATCGAGCTCTCGGGGAATGGCGCGGAAGAACTGCACGAGCAAGAAGATGAAGAACGCGTCGGTCGCGAGCACCTTCGGCATGAAGAACGGCAGGTACGTGTTGATCCAGTCGAGCTCGCGGAACAGGATGTACTGCGGGATCAGGATCACGTGATGCGGCAGCATGAGCGTGCCGAGCATGATCGCGAACCACACCTTCTTGAACTTGAAGTCGATGCGCGCGAACGCATACGCCGTCACCGAGCACGCGATGAGGTTCGCGATGACGCAGAGCGTGGCGACCAGGAACGAATTCGCCATGAAGTGCCAGAACTCGATGCCGGAGATCCCCTCCCAGCCCGTGACGTATCCGTCGAGCGTGAAGTCGTCACCGGGAAGGATGCCCGGGTCCGAGATCGCACTGTCGTCACGGAACGATGCTCCGAGCATCCAGGCGAGCGGATAGAACATCACTGACAGGAGCGCGATGAGCAGCACATGCCGGTAGAACTGGTGGCGTCCGAGGGGGGCATCGGGCCCCCCGCGGCGGTTGCGCCGGCGCTGCGTGGGCGGGACGACGATGTCACGCGTCGGAGGTGCGGTGGTGAGGGTCGACATCATTCGTCTCCGTAGAACACGACTCGGCGGCTGAGTGCGAAGAGTCCGGCGGCGACGGCGCCGCAGATGACCAGCAGCACCCACCCGAGTGCGGACGCGTAGCCCATGTCGAAGTCGACGAAGCCGCGCTGGTAGAGGTACAGGGTGTAGAAGAGCGTCGAGTCGGCCGGGCCGCCGGTGCCGTTGCTCACGATGTACGCGGTATTGAACGCCTGGAACGCGGCGACCACGTTCATCAGCAGGTTGAAGAAGATCACCGGACTGAGCATCGGGAGCGTGATCGACCAGAACTTGCGGAGGCCCCCAGCGCCGTCCACGGTTGCCGCCTCGTACAGCTCGGTCGGGATCTGCTTGAGCCCGGCGAGGTAGATGATCATCGCGGCGCCGAACTGCCAGATGTTGAGGATCACGAGGGTCGAGAGCGCCGTCTCCGGCATGCCGATCCAGGAGTAGTCGGTCGGCAGGCCGATCGCGGTGAGGAAGTTGTTCAGCAGGCCGTTGGCCGAGAAGATGAACCGCCAGAGGATCGCGATGGCCACACTGCCACCGATCAGTGACGGCACGTAGAACAGGGCCCGGTACGCGGTCAGGCCGCGGATGCCGCGCACGAGCAGTGTCGCGAGACCGAGCGCGAAGACCTGCACGAGAGGCACCGACACGATGAGGTACGTGAAGGTCACCCGCAGCGCGGCCCAGAACCGCTGATCCTCGGTGAACATCTTCTGGTAGTTCTCGGTGCCGACCCAATCGGCGTCACCGAGGATGGAGTAGTCGGTGAATGACAGGTACAGGGAGACCACGACCGGGCCGCCGATGATGGCGACGAAGCCGATGAGCCAGGGCGTCATGAAGAGGTAGCCGGCGAGGTTCTCTCGGCGGCGGCGAGCCGCCCCGCGGCGGGGGCCGGCGGCCTTGGCCGCCGTCCCCGTCGCGGTCGGTGCGATTGTGGTGGCGCTCATCGCGACATCCGTTCTCTCGCGAGTGGTGGTGGACATGTCGGGTCCGATCAGTCCAGGGCGTCCTCAGCGGCGGTGAAGAACGCAGCTGCCGCTTCATCGACGCTCATCTCGCCGAAGGCGACCTGCTGGTAGAGGCGCTGCAGCTCAGCGGTGAGCGTGGGCAGGCCCGCGGGGTATGCGGTGGTCGTGAGGTCGCCCGACTCTGTCAGGCCCTGCAGGATCGTCACGTTCTGCTTCACGCCATCGGGGGTGTCGGCGTCGTCGAGCAGTGCGTCCTGCGCCGTCGTGTTGGTGAGGATGCCGTTGTCGGATTGGAATGCCAGCGCGGCGTCCGCATCGTTGGCGAAGAAGTCGATCCATGCAGCGGCGGTCGCGACGTTGTCGCAGCTCTCAGGGATTGAAATGCCGTTCGAGCCGAGGATGTTCGCCGACTCGTCGGGGTCGTCGCTCGGGTTCGAGACGGCCTCGACGGCGGCCCTCTTGCCGGCGCCGGCGAGCGCCTGCTCGGTGATGTACAGGTGCGGGATGTCACGGGTGCCGGATGCCGCGATCCCGTTGGCCATCGGCGTGAGCTCGAGCGCGCCGAGCTGGTCGGGAATGGACGCGGCGGGGATGGCGGCGCCATCATCGGTGAGATCGAGCCAGAACTCGAAGTAGTCCGCGAGCGTGTCCTGGTCGAATGCGAGCTTGCCGTCCTCGACGAACGTGCCGCCGTGGCCGGCGACCCAGGACATGAAGGTGAACATGAGGCCACCCTCGTTCTCGGTCGCGTAGACGCCGTCGGGCAGGCCGTCCTGCACCTCGCGCAGCCAGTCGCCGTACTCCTCCCATGTCAGGTCATCGGTGGGCGCGGGCGCACCGGTCTCCGCGACGAGGTCGGCGTTGTAGGCGAGCAGGCGCACGAAGGTGCCGGTCGGCAGCATGTACTGCTTCCCATCGACCTGGCCCGCGGCGAGCACGTCCTCCGGGATGTCGGAGACGTCGATCTGGCCCGACTCGATGAGGTCGTCGAGCGGCCGGAGCGCACCGTTCTCGGCGTACTGCGCGAGGAACGTGGACTGCGTGCCGGTCGCGCAGGCGAGGTCGTTGCCCGCGGCGCGCACCGTGAGGCGCTCGATGTAGGCCATGTAGTCGGCGACCTCGGGCGACACGGTCGCCTCCGGGTTCGCGTCCTCGAACACGCCGATGACGTCGTCGACCTTCTCAGCGCGGGCCGGATTGCCCCAGAACGCGTAGCTGATCTCGCCGGCGATCTCGCCGTCGGCGGTGCTGTCACCGCCGCCACCGCCGCAACCGGTGAGCGCGAGCGCGCTCGCAGCGGCGATGGTGATCCATCCGAAGGTGCGTCGGGTGGGGTTCGTCATGGTTCCTTCTCCTCTTCGTCGAGTGTCGGCGGTGCTGTGGTTGAGCGGTGGTGCTCGGTCGGATATCTCTCTGGGTTGGGTTGGGCGGTGATTGCGTGGGTCAGGTGCGCTGGTATTCGGTGCCGGATGCGGCGGCCACCGGAGCCTGGGCGCCGCGGCTGGCAACGCTCTCGGCGGCTCGACGGGTCGCCACGGTCATCGCCGCGCGGAGGGTCGCGCCACCCGCGAGCGATGCGGCGAGCGTGCCGGCGTACACGTCGCCGGCGCCCGTGGTGTCGACGACGTGTTCGACGGTGTCGGCGGGGATCACCGTCACGCCGTCGGCATCGGCGAGCACGGAACCCCGCTCGCCGAGCGTGACGATGGTGCCGCACCCGATCGCGCCGCGAACCGCGTTCGCGAGCTGCTCGGGTTCGGTGCGACCGTCGCCGCCGAGGACCCCGCGCGCCTCCCCCTCGTTCACGACGAGCAGGTCGACCTGGCGGAGGACGTCGGGCGCGAGCTCGACGTAGGGGGCGAGGTTCAGCACGATTCGGGCACCGGATGGCGCTGCTCGACGGATCACGTGCTCTACCACGTCCGCCGGGATCTCGCATTGGATCAGCGCGACATCGCCGCGTTCGAGCTCGTCGATCGCGGCATCCACCGTGCCGGAGCCCAGGGCTCCGTTCGCGCCGGACGCGACGACGATGAGGTTGCCTCCGTCGGCGGCGACGACCACGACCGCGAGACCGGTCGGCTCGGAGAGCCGGCTCGTCGCGCTCACGTCGATGCCGTGCGCCACGAGCGCCTCGATGATGCGACTGCCACGCTCGTCATCGCCGACGGCGCCGACGAACGCGACACCCGCGCCGGAACGGGCCGCCGCCACGGCCTGGTTGGCACCCTTGCCTCCGGGACCGGTAGCTGAGGAGGAGGCGAGCACCGTGGCGCCGGCCACGGGGAGCCCGGCCACGTTCAGCACCAGGTCCTCGTTCGCGGAACCGAAGACCACCACGCGATGGGTGGTCGGCTCGTCGTGCGGCATGCGTTGCTCCTCGTTGATCAACTCGTGTAGACAACTCGAGTAGACACATTATCTACACGAGTTGATCCCGTGCGCAAGAGGAAACGGAGATCTTCTCGAAATCCATCATCCGCCGACGGAACGCCCCCGCGAAGGATCAGGCGCGCGCGGCCTCCTGCGCATTGCACCCGCACGATTCGCGGAGCACGAGATGGAACTCGTCATCGGTCAGTCGCCGGAGCCCGGGCGGCCCCCCCGCGAGCGCGAGGTCGAGCGCGCCCGCCGCGAGCCGGGCGATCGGCTGCTGGATCGTCGACAGGCGGGGCACCGCGAACTCGGCGAGCTCGGTGCCCTCCGAACTGATAACGGCGAGATCGCCGGGAACCCCGATGCGGAGGTCGACGGCCGCCCGGATCATGCCGATGGCCTGCGCGTCGGCCTCGACGAAGACGGCCGTCGGCCGGTCGCGCTGTCGCAACATGCGCATCGCCGCCTCGAATCCTCCCGCGCGGCTCGGGGGTGCGCCGAACGATCGCCCCTCTGTGGTCAGCCCGTGCCGTGCCAGCTCATCCGCCCACCCCTGCATTCGCCGTCGGCTCACGACCGGGAGCAGGTCGTTCGTGACGATCGCGATGTTCTCGTGCCCGTGCACGGTGATGAAGTGCTCGGTCGCGACCGCGGCGCTTCGCACCGCGACATCCGGCCGATCGATGACGACGACCGGGATTCCGAGTTCTGCCAGCGATGCGAAATCCTGCGAGGGATCCACGCTCATGAACACCATGGCGTCGACCCGGCGCTCGACGAGCGCCGCGATCTGGCGCCGCTCCTGTTCGAGGGCCCAATCGGTGTTCGCGATGAGCAGCTGATGGTCGATGCGGTAGGCAGCGGCCGAGATCGCCTTGGTGAACTCGGAGAAGTACGGCAACCCGAGGTCCGGCAGGACGAGTCCCACGGACTTCGTCTTGCCGGTGCGGAGGTACCGCGCGACGCCATCGGGCTTGTATCCGAGCTCGTCGATCGCCGTGAGCACCCGGGCACGCGCGCCCGCCGAGACGGGCCTCGGCCCGTCGTTCAGGACGTATGACACCACCGCGGGCGAGACCCCCGCGGCCCGGGCGACATCGTTGCGAGTCACTGCCACCCTCGCATCGTATCCGGGCACTGCTCGGCTCCGACGCAAGAGGCGATCCCCTCCGATGCGGCGTCGCGGACGAGATGGCCGTGCGACGACAGCGCCATCGCCTGCGCTGAGTCGCTGCCTGGGGTGCATTCTCCTGTTGGGCGGTCGGAATCGCGGTTGTGCGCTCCCCACAGTCGGCGGAAGGTGTCGCTCTGCGACACCTGGGTCCCGCCCGATGCAGGCCATCCGCTTGACTCGTGCCGGCGCCCACGTCGGCGATGTCGGCGTCTCGCACGGCGTCCCCCTCGATGGCCAGGAGCTCTACTTCTCCGGAGTCATCTGCACGGCGTGCCGGCCCCCGTTCGCCGATTCCTGCCCGACCTGATCGACCAGATAACTCCAGGCGACGTATTCGATCTCACGCTGCCGATCGAGCAAGCCGCCGACGGCTACCGCGCCATGGGTGAGCGTCGGGCCATCAGGGTGCTCCTCACGTTCTGACCCGTTGGCCTGGGGGACGCTGGGTCCAACACATCACCGAGACGATGCGCTCCGCGCACACGCCGAACGGCTACTGGTCAGGCTCTGACTCGCCGCCCGGGTCGTCGAGGTTCGCTCGATCGATCAGAGCATCCGCCGCAGTGCCTACGGGGCTTGCATCTCCCAGAGCTCGCGGTACCGGCCCGCCCGCTCGACCAGCTCGTCGTGCGAGCCGATCTCCACGATCCGACCGCGGTCGAGCACCACGATCCGATCCGCCTGACGGATCGTCGACAGCCGGTGCGCGACCACCAGCGTGGTCCGACCGACCATGAGCCGCTCGAGCGCTTCCTGGACCTTGCGCTCCGATTCGACGTCGAGCGCGCTGGTGGCCTCGTCGAGGATGAGCAGTCGCGGGTCGCGAATGAGCGCCCGCGCGATCGAGATCCGCTGCCGCTGGCCGCCGGACAGCCGCGCACCGCGCTGTCCGACCGTCGTGTCCCAACCCTGCGGCAGCGCGTCGATGATCTCTTCCGCGTTGGCCCGTGCAATGGCGACCTGCACACGCTCGTCGGGGACGGGATCGAGCCCGTAGGTGATGTTGTCCCGGATGGATCCCTCGAACAGGACTGAGTCCTGCGGCACGACCGAGACCCGCCGCCGCACCGATCGCAAGTCGAGAGTGCTCATGTCGGCTCCGTCGAGCAGGACTCGACCGGAGGACGGGCGCACGAAGCCGAGAGCGACGTTCATCATCGTCGATTTCCCCGACCCGGACGCACCGACGAACGCGATCGTCTCGCCGGGAGCGATCGTCAACGACACGGCGGAGAGCGCAGGGGGTTCGTCGCCGTACCGGACGGTGACGTCCTCGAATCGGAAGCCTGCCTCGATGTCCGGCACCTGCCGCTTGCCTTCGTTCTGCTCCAGGTCGGGCTCGCAGATCACCTCTGCGATGGATCGGATGGACTCGCGACCTCGGGCGATGACCGGCATGAAGCTGAGAACGGTCATCACCGTTCCGGTCAGGGTGGTGAAGTACGTGCCGAGCAACACCACCTCCCCCGGCGTGATGTCGACGGTCTCGGAGACCGAGAGCGCGCCGGCACCGAGCAGGCATCCGATCGCGAGCAACTGCATCAGCACCCAGCTCAGCGCGCCGAAGTGGCCGTTCACCATGTCGAGGCTCAGCCCGCGGCTGCGGACCCCTTCGGCGCGCTCCGCGACACGGGTGAAGGAGTCCTGCTCGAGCCCGTGGGCGCGGGTGATCGGCATCAGCACGGCCATGTCGCCCACGGCCCGCGAGTACTGCTCCATCTCGATGCGGAAGTCCTCGTTGCGGCGGTGGGACCTCTTGCGAAGGAGTGCCCACACCCCGACCCCCAGGGGGATGGTCAACGCGTACACCGGGAGGAACTGCGGCACTGAGAGCGCGGTCATCGTGATCGCACCGAGGAAGACCACGATCGCGGATCCGAGGGGGTTGCCGATCTGGCCGAACATCAGCTCGATGTTCTCCACATCGCGGACCACCTTGCTCTGCATCACCGCGGCGCTGGTGCGTCCGAAATACCCGATGGAGACCGTCTGCAGTCGCGCGACGACGGCATTGCGCAGGGTCACGGCGATCCGCCGAACGATGCCCATGTAGGCCCGGGTGAAGAGGATGTGGGTCGGGTAGACCTGCAGGAGCAGGGCGGCCGCGATGATCCCCAACACTCCGAGGGCTGACAGGGGACCGCCGGCGACGACGTAGTCGATCGCCGCGGCGGTGATGACGGGCAGGAGCCACAGCGGGCTGTCCTTGACGATGAAGATGGCGGAGATCCCGACGAGCCGCGCCCGGTAGGGCCGAAGCAATCCGAGCAGGGACCGCAGGGGGCGTCCGGGGTCGAGTGTCAGGGGCTGCTCAGGTTGCATGTCTTCCGAGATTTCGATCGAGTTCGCGCGAACCCGGGATCGGCGCGGTGGGAGTCGGCCGGCTCCTCGGCCGGCTTCAGGGTCTCAGCGGGGCTCGCTTCGTGACTCATCCCTTGACGCCGGAGCTGATGCCCGAGCCCATGAAGTAGCGCTGGGTGAAGAGGAAGATCACGATGACGGGCAGGATGTAGATGAGGGCGCCGGCCGACTGGAGCGTGATGATGCCGGATCCGCGGGGGTCGAGATATCCGATCGAGGTCGCGACGGCGAGCGTGGTGTTGTTGTAGTTGAGGAGGAGTGCGGGCGCGAGGTAGTCGCCCCACGTCCACGTGAACGTCAGGATGAGCGACGTGAGGATCATGGGTCGCGACAGGGGGAGGAATACCTGCCAGAAGATCCGCCACCAGCCCGCGCCGTCCATGATGGCAGCGTCCTCGAGTTCGAGCGGGATCGCCGTGAAGAACTGCCGGAACAGGAAGATCAGGTACGGGGTGCCGGCGATGCCCCACAGCACCCACGGCCAGTACGTGTTCACCAGGCCGAGGCGCGCGAAGAGGATGTAAGTCGGGATCAGGGTCGCGATCGACGGGATCATCATCGTGGCGAGGATGATCGTGAACAGGGCGTTCTTCCCCCGGCCCCGCAAGCGCGCGAAGGCGAAACCGACGAGCGCGCTGCTGAACGTGGTGAGCACGGACACGATGACTGAGAGGAAGAGCGAGTTCTTGGCATAGTGGAGCCAGTTGATCCGGGTGACCGCCTCGACGAAGTTCTGCCACTGCGGGTCGAACTGCAGGAGCGAGAACGCACCGCCGGAGACCTGTGCCGGCGTCGCGAGCGCCACCAGCACGATGTACAAGAACGGCACGAGGAAGATCGCGGCCGCGATGACCACCGCGGCGTACACGCCGATACCGGCTCGGTTCGCCGACGGATCGTAGCGTCGGCGCGGGCGGCGGGGGGTGGCCGTCGGACTCTCGTCCACGAGGGGCGGAGTGATGGCCCCGACCGCTGAGTTGACCGTGGTCGACATGGTGCTGCTCTCAATCCTGGTCGACGGCGACCTGGTAGAAGACGAAACGCTTGCTCAGCCGCTGGAGGATGAGCGTGAGTGCGAGGACGAAGACGAAGAACACCCAGAGCATCGCGGTGCCGTAGCCGAAACGGTTGTACAGGAAGAACTCCTTGTACACCTGGACCATGTAGAGCGTCGTGCTCTGCGGGATGTTGGACGCCGTGGAGAGGTTGTTGGTCTCGGCCAGGAGCATGGGTTGGACCAGCACCTGGAGCGACGCGATGATGCCCGTGATGACCTGGAAGTACAGGATCGGGGAGATCATCGGCACGGTGATGCTGCGGAACACGCGCCAGGAGCTCGCGCCATCGATCTTCGCGGCTTCCTCCAGTTCGACGGGAACGTCCTGCAGCGAGGCGAGGATCACGATCATTCCGCCACCGAGACCCCAGAGGGTCATCACGATGAGGGCGTAGAACGCGTACGGATCTGCGAGCCACGTCGTCTGATCAGGGCCGCCGAAGAACTCGAGGATCCCGTTGAGGAGGCCGGCATCGCGGTTGAAGATGAGCCGCCACATGATCGCCACCGCGACGATGGGCACGACGGACGGCACGAAGAAGATGGCGCGGACGACACCGCGCGCCCGGATCCGCCGGTTCACCAGCACCGCGAGGAACAGTCCTCCTCCGACGCTCAGGGGAACGGCGATGACGACGTACGCCAAGGTACGCACCAGGCTCGCCCAGATCTCGGGGTCGGAGGTGAAGATCTCGATGTAGTTGCGCAGGCCGACGAAGCGCCAGATCGGCGACTGGCCGTCGTAGTTCGTGAAGCTCGTCCCGAGAGCGAATCCGATCGGAACGATGGTGAGGAGTACGAATCCGAAGATCCACGGAGAGGCGAACAGGTAGAACGTGGAGCTGCGGTAGCGCCGCCACCCGCGGCCGCGGGCATCACTGCCCGCGACCGCGACCGACGTCGCCGTGGAACGGCTGGTCATCCGAGCTGGTCCTTGCCCTGGGCGAGGGTGTCGTTCAGCTCCGCCTCCAGGTCGGCGAGTGCCTGCTTCACGGTCTTCTCACCCTTGATGGCCGCGACCGACTCGCGATCGAGGGCGCTGACGAACACGGCACCGTCCATGTAGGGCGAGGTGGGAAGCGTCGTGACGGCGTCGGCCTCGAGCTTCGCGGTTTCGGCAGCCTCGACCTGGAAGGGGTACTCCGAGGGCAGGTTGCCCCACAGCGACTCGAGCGCGGGCAGGCCCCAGCCGCTCTCGGAGCGCTCGACGGCCGGCTCGCCGCCCATGAAGTACTCCAGCACTCGCCACGCCTGGTCCTTCGAGTCCGACGCGCTCGGGATCCAGCCGCCCACGCCGCCGGCGACCGATGCGATGCGCTCACCGAACGTGGGAGTCGGCACGAGCTGCGCGGTGTCGCGCACGGCCGCGCCGTCGTCGCCGACGAGCATGCCGCCCATCCAGTACCCGGTCATCGTCATCGCCATGCGCCCTGACTGGAAGGCCGGCCCGTCCTGGCCGTCCGGCAGCGGATTGAGGCTCGTGACTCCGACACCGCTCGTGCCGTAGTCCACCAGCCACTGCATTGCGCGCTCCGCCTCGGGCGTATCGAAGTCGACCGCGGTGAGGTCATCGTTGTAGATCTCGCCACCCTGCTGCGCGATCATCGTCGTGAACAACGTGGTCGTGCCCCACTGCCACTCCAGCCCCAGCGGGTACTCCACACCCGCGGCCTTGAGTTCCTCGGCCTTGTCCAGGACGGTGTCCCAGTCGGAGACCTCCGTGGTGCTGAGCGGCTCGACGCCCGCCGACTCGAACAGCGCCGTGTTCTGCCAGAGGGAGGTGTCGGCGCTCCAGTCCTTGATGACGCCGTACAGGTCGCCTTCGCCGCTCGTGCTCCCGTCCCAGCGCCAGAGGTCGTTGACCGGCAGGAGATCGTCCTCGCTGATGACCTCGCTGTCCGCGACGTAGTCGTCGAGGGACGTCGCCAGGCCCTTCGCGAACAGGTTCGGGTTCGGCGAGCCCCGCACGAGGTCGGGCGGATCCCCGGCCGTGAGCGAGGCGTTCAGGCGGGTCTGATCGAATTCGATGAAGTCGATCGTGATGTCGGGGTTGTCCGCTTCGAACGCCTCGATCATCTCGGGGGTGAACTCGTTGCTCTGATACATCACCGTGACGGTCGTGACGCCGTCGGCCCCGCCGTCCTCAGCGGCGGTGCACCCCGCGAGCATCAGAGCAGGAACGGTCAGCGCGGCGAGCGCGACGAGTCCCCTCTTGGCGGGGGCTGTGTGTCGGGACATCTCTGTCGCCTTTCTTCCGGGGTCCGGGTTCATGTCTGGCTTCCCCCGACACTGAGCGGGCCGGATGTTCCGGGCTCTGCGTCGAGCGTGCCACAAGAGTACGTCCGCTCCCGCCGGCCTCACGATGGCCGATCGAACGGGATTCATGGATGAAACGATGGCGTCTGCGGGCCACTGCACGAGTCCTGCTCACCCGCGAACGATCTCTCGATCACGGAGTGATAACGGACGATGTCGCGGATTTCCCCACGTTTCGGTGAGCTGGCGTGGCTCCGCGTTGAGCATCCTGCATGGACGATGACGGGAGTCGCAGGATTCGCTCGTCCTGCCATCGGTTAGGCGAGTCCGCGCACGCGCCAGGCGAATCGCATCGACTCGCCCGGGGCGATCATGAGCAGGTCGCGGCCGGAGTTGAGCGCATCCGGCGGGCAGCTCTGAGGCTCGACGGCAACGGCGTGACGCCGGTCCGCGCCGATGGACTCGTCCGCGGTGTAGATCTGGACCCAGTCGCAGGATTCGTCCCACGTGATCTCGGTCCCCGTGCCGTCCGAAGCGGTGAGGCAGGCTCGTGCGACCCCGTTGCGGTCGCGAGCCAGCCCGGTGAACGCGTGGTTCAGGACCGTCTCCTCGATCATCCGGCCCTCGCGGAAGTCGTAGACGCCACCGCGATGCTCATCGACCGGCACGAGCTCGGTGGGGAGCGAACGCGAGTCCGTGAGCAGGACCTCCGCGCCGGGTGCCTGCAGCGTCCACTGGTCGACGGCCCTCCGCTTCGCATCGCCGGCGAGAAGGTACGGGTGGATGCCGATACCGAACGGTGCGTGCGTCGCACTCTCGTTGGTCGCTTCGACTTCGAGGAGCAGGCCATCCGCGCCGATCGAGTAGGTCGCGTCGAGTCGCACGCGCCATGGGTAACCGGGTTGCGGCTCGATCCACCCGCGCAAGGTGACGGCGCTGAGGTTCTGCCGGATCGCGTCGAAGCGGAGCCAGGCAGCGAGTCCGTGCGATGCGCTGTTCGTGTCGATCTCGTTGATGACGAGCTGGTGGTCCTGCCCGGCGATGCGATAGCGGCCCTCGGCCGTGCGGTTGGGCCACGGGGCGAGGATCGCGCCGCGCATCGCGGGTCGGAGCTCATCGGCCCCGAACGGCACGACGAGGTCGCGTCCGCGGTAGGTGAGCGAGCGCAGGGACGCTCCGACGCCGGCGATGTGCGCGACGTAGTACCCGGCGCGCAGCGTGTGCTGCGCGCCGGACAGGGGGTCGAGCGACATGGGTCAGTCGTCGCCGTTCTCGCGAGAGAACAGGAGCAGCTCGGGGAGGCTCGTGGCGAAGTAGTCGGTGACACCGTCGTCGCGGCGCGCCACCGGCGCCACGTACTGAGCCCGAGCCTCGCCGAGCGAGGCGGGCGGGTCGGTGAGCGGGAGTCCGTTCGCGGTGAGGGTCGCATCCCACGCCGCGATGGCCTGTCCTTCCCCACCCTCCCAGGGGTGGAACGGCCGGGTGACGAGGATCTGGTAGGCAGTGCCCGCGTCGCCTTCGGCCACGAGGAGGCGGACGTACTCGATCGTGAAGTCATCTCGGGTCAGGACGAGCGCCTCGATCGGACGCAACCGCGCCAGTCGGTCCGAGGTCGAGTGTCCGAGCCGGAGGGCGAGTTGGTCCTGCTCGTAGCGGATGCGCGCATCCTCCGGCGCGACCTCGACCGCTCGGGCGTATCGGGCCCAGGCGGCGTCATCGTCGTGCTCGATGTTGTACGCCGCCAACGCCGCGTTGCGGAGCAGGACGGCGTCCGTGCTCCCCGCGTCGATGGCCGTGTTCCAGTGTTCGCTGGCTTCGACGCGGCGCCCGTGCGCATAGAGCAGCATGCCGATGAGGGCGTGCGCGGTCGCGTCCCCCGGTTCCGCCCGCAGCGCGGCCTCGAGCGCGTCGAGGGCGTCGAGTCCGTGCGGGAACGCCCAGGTCTGATCCGCTCGGCGTGCGAGATCACGCTCTCGCGATGCATCCGCGTCCCGGCCGAGTTCGTCGAGCACCTGCGCGGCGAGGTAGTGCGCAATCGGACGCACATTCCCAGCCGGGGTAATCGGCGCGGTCTGCGCGCGCGCGAGGACCCCGAGGGCACCGGACAGGTCACCGGCGTCGCGGAGGTCGAGCGCGATGTCGATGAGCAGCCCTGCCTCAGCCGCGACATCGACCCCGGCCAGATGCCGCAGCGTGGCGTCGAGCGGGTCGACGGTGAGCGCGTCGCTGACGAGCGCCGCAGCCTCTTCGCCACGGCCGACTCGTTCCAGGAGGATCGCGCGCACGGCGATTCGGCGTGTGTCATGGCCGACCACGCCGTCGAGCGTGTCGAGGGCCCGCAGCGCGGCTCCGTTCTGACCGCGACGACTGAGGGACTGCGCCAGGGCGAGTCCGGCTGCGGGCGCCCAGGTGCCGTCCCATCCCGCCTTGCCGAACGCCTGCTCCGACTCGATGACGCGACCGAGGCGGCGCAGCGCCAGCCCGAGCAGGTAGAAGGCCTCGGCGTCCTGCGGGTTCGCGTTGCGGCGGGTGAGGCGGGCGAGGGCGACGTTCGCGCGCTCGACGGCCCGCTGGTAGCGCCCGGCCCGGTAGTCCCGGTCGGCGAGGGCGAGGTTCGTGCGAACGTCTCCCGGATCGCGCTGCAGTGCCTCGTTCCAGTACGGGAGGGGCGAGCGCGTCGGGTGGCGGTACTGATCGAGGTGGAGCCCCGTGAGGTAGAGCTCCTCCACCGACTCGATCGCCTCGGGCAGCGGAGGCTCTTCCGCGACCCATGGCTCCTCGTCGTCGGCGACGGTCGGCGTCCAGCGGACGAGCAGCCGACCGTCCTGGTCGACGAGCTCGGCGGTGACCGTTCCGTCCTCGACGATGGGGGCGTCGAGCGCGGCCGGGATGCCCGGGAGGAGGTCCTGCGTGCGCGAAGCGATGACCTCACCGTCCCGGACGATCCGCAGGACCGCAGCTGCCTGCGGGGCGGTCACCGCGAACGTGGCGGACACGCCTCCCGCTCGCTCGACGTGGACGGCGGCGTCCGGCGTGGCCTGGTGGGCTGCGCCGATCGCGGGAATCGGGTACCAGTACTGGGTGAACACCTTGGTCTCACCCGGAAGCAACCAGCTGAAGTCGGGCTGGTTGTCGGTGTAGACGCCCGCCATGAGTTCGACGTACGGACCGTCCGAGTCGGTGAGCTGGGCATCCCAGGCGTGGCCGAACGGGGCATCGCCCCACGTCCACTGCTTCTTCCCGGGCGAGACGCGGCGCTCGGCCCAGTGGACGAATCCCGCTCCCGCAGCGTGGTCGTAGCCGCCGAAGAAGTCCTGCTGCGAGTCGACGATCATGTACGAGGTCGGCACCGGGATGTTGCGGTAGAAGTCGATGCGGTCCGCGCCGGCCGTCTGGGCCGCGAGCGCCGGGTAGTCCACCCCGTAGTACGGGCGATCGGCTTCAGGGAACGCGGTCAGCGCGCGCCTGGCGTGGTCGGCGACGTAGCGGACATCCTCGGGGAAGAACGACTGGTAGTCGTCGTGCACCCGCGCGGCGACGTTCGCCCACCAGAGGAAGGTCTGTCGTTCCTCCGTACGGTTGTGGAGGCGCACGGCGAGCTCGACCACCGAGCTGTTCGGGCGGAGTCGCACCCCATGCTGTGCGGACATGCGGGCAAACGGGTCGTGGTCGTGGCACCAGACGGTCACCGTGCCGTCGTCGCCGTACTCGATCGACGTCTCGACGGGGAGGTAGGTCGCGGGACGGTGGTGCTGCGGCCAGTTGAACTCGACGCCGCCGCTGATCCAGGGGCCGGCGAGCCCCACCAGTGCGGGCTTGATGACGTTGTTGCGGTAGAAGAAGTCGTAGCCGGTGGTCTTGTCGTAGCCGATGTGGATGCGCCCGCCGAGCTCGGGGAGCACGACCAGGCGCACGTAGGCGTTCTCGAGGTGGATCGCTCGCCAGTCCCGGGGCACTGCCTCGTCAGCCACGTTCTCCGTGAACGGGATCGGATAGACCTTCCCGCTGGAGCCCTGGTAGACGCGGTGGTCGAGGTACATCGGGTAGGGACTCGGCTCCCCCGCCTCGTACGTGCGGATGGTCATCGGCTCGCTCCACGCCACGGCCCCGCCTGCGGCGATGACCGCCTGGAGGTCCGCCGGCGCCTCCGGCAGTTCGAGCTTGTCGTCGGCCTCGGGCGCGGATGCGTCGACGGCGACGTCCAGGACGTCGGAGTGAGTCGGTTCAGCGGTCATCGCTGACCTCCAGTGGAGTATCGGCCCGCGCTGCGGGGAGTGGTTCTCGGTACGAGGGCGACAGGCAGGCCCACTTCGAAGTTAGACGGGGTCGCGACGACTGAGTATGGTGAGATCGAGGATGATCATGGACGAAACAGTGATGCACACCCCGCCGCACTATCGGATGGACGGGTTCGAGCACCAGCGGCTCTGCGTCATTCCCCGCCCGCAGGTCGAAGCGGCGCTGGACCGTCCGGTGACGCGTCGGCTGATGGTGACCGATGCGGGCTACTTCCCGGCAGCGAGTGGGCACCGTCGGGTGCGCAGCAGGGGTGCGAACGAGACGATCGTGATCCTCTGCGTCGCGGGCGCGGGCACCGTCCGGATGGGGGCGGACAGTCATGCGCTCTCCCCGGGATCGTGCCTGGCGATCCCCGCGCACCGCCCGCACGAGTACCAGGCGTCGTTCGAGGATCCATGGACGATCTGGTGGTTGCACGTTCGGGGCACGGACGCCGCCGAACTGACTGGGACGCTGCTCGGAAACGGGCAGCCGATGGTCCGGCTGAGGTCGCTCGATCGCGTGATCGCACTCTTCGACGAACTGGTGTCGCTGATGGAGCGCCGCCTGTCCCCGGCACAGTTGCTGGCGGCGTCGGGGGTGGCGTGGAATCTCTTGACCCGCATCGCCGCCGACAGCGTGCTTCCTGCGGACGGGTCGCCGTTGGAGCGGGCGATGAGGTACCTGGAAGCGCGCGTGGACGGGAGCATCCAGGTGGCCGAGCTCGCGTCGATCGTGGGGATGTCGCCGTCGCACCTGAGTGCGCTCTTCCGCCAGGCGACCGGGGGTGGGCCGGGAGCGTTCCACACGTCGCTCAAGATGGCGCGGGCGCGGTCGCTGCTGGACACGACGAACCTGACGGTCGCCGAGGTCGCGGCAGCCGTCGGGTATGCCGATCCGCTGTACTTCTCTCGCCACTTCCGCCGCGTCCACGGCGTCAATCCGACGACGTACCGGGCCCACCACAAGGGGTAGGCGGGCCCGGCACGACGCACTACGCGAAGGTTCGAGTCCGGATGGGACGCAACGTCGCGGAGCGGATCGCGAGCGTCGGTTCGGTGACGGCGGGACGCACCCGAGGGTCGACGTACACGCGGGTGCTCGGGGACCATGCGAAGGCCTTGAGCTCGAGCGGATGCTCGGCCAGCGCCGCCCGGTGCGGCGCGAGGTCGATCTCGAAGGCACGGCCGTACCAGAACTGGTCGGCGATGAGCTCGCCGTCGATATAGGCCCGGATGACATCTCCGGTCCAGTCGAGCTCGAGGATCGCGTGCTCCGCACCGCCGAGATCGGTGTCGCGAACGCGGATCTCCACAGGGGAAAGCGCAGCGAAGTCGTCGTCGATCGGTGCCGAGAACCGCTGCGACGAACCCGCGCGCCGGACCGGAACGAGAGGCGCCTCGGAGAAGGCCGGGGCTTCGAGCTCGATCCGGGTCGTGCCGGCGGCGACGTCGTACCGTGCGAAGACGGGGTCGCCCACCTCGGATTCCGTGCCGGCGATCGCGGGGATCGTGATGAGCTCGGCATCCGCCTCGGGCAGCTCGACGCGGAATCCTTCGTGGTCGAACCAGCCGCTGCCGTGCCAGATGACGACGGTGTCGCGTCCGCCGACCGCTCCGCGCCACACCGCTTCCGCGGTCGGCGCATCGAGGAAGACGAGCGTGGTGTCTCCGATGCGCACGCGGCAGTCGAGTCCCGGCACGCCGTGCGGGGTGACGACGACGCGACTGCCGACGCTCGATGCATCGCCGCCGGAGATGTCCGACTCGTCCACGCCGTCGATCTGCAGCTCCACCGGGACGCCTGCGGTCGCGGCGAACAGCACGACCGGCCCGGCGGGCGTGACGATCTCGGTGATCGGCTGCGCCGTGGCCGTGACCGCTTCGATCGTGCCGAACCGCTGACGGAGCGGCCATGCGAAGTAGGTGCCCGATTCGAGTGCGAATGGCGCACTCGGCACCGTGACCGTCGAATCGTCGAAGTCGACCGTGAACTGCACGCCGTCGACGGCCGGCAGAGCGGCGATCGCCGGTTGGTGGTTGTTCGCGAACAGGAACGCGCGCTCACCGTCGCCGCGCACCGCCCATCGGGGGGCACCGGGTGCGGCCTCGGGGATCGTCGTCGCACTGGTCGCGAAGGCGTCGCCGAAGGCGTCGAGCATGAGGTGCTGCTGCCGCAGCTTGTGGAAGTGCGGGCGTTCGGTTCCCTCCGCGCCCAGCGGTGCGAAGAAGTCGTAGTCGCGGACCGGCATGTCGTTCGGGTATCCGGTCTCGTGCGACTCCTGCGTGGTCGACAGTTCGCCGATCACCTGGTGACCGCCGTGGTACATGTAGTACCCCTGCCATGCCGATCCGCTTCCGACCTTCGTGAGCGCGAGTGCGGCGATGTCATCTGAGTCGACCAGCGGGCGGCGGTGGTAGGCGATGGCCATCCCGCCACCGAGCTCGCAGGTGACGAACGGCCACGGATCGTCGGCTCCGAGACTGGCCTTGGAATCCACGTCGACCGGAGCGTCGCGAAGATCGGCGCCGACGGTGAGATCGTCGCGAACGGTGTTGTACGTGAAGTGCATCACGCCGAAGGCGGGCCAGCCGGTGTCGGATTCCTCCCAGAACCCGTCGGAGTAGCCGGCGTAGACGGGCAGCACGCGTCCACGCGGTAGCTCCGCGCCGCCCCAGCCGGTCGCAGTCCAGAGGCTGGCCTTCATGCCGGTGGCCTCGGCGATGCTGCGGAGGGTCGCGAGGTGGGGGCCGTTGTCGTACAACTCGTTGTCGACCTGGATCCCGACGATCGGGCCGGCGGGGTTGTCCGCCGAGTGGAACAGGCCGCGCACCTGCTCCTCGATCGCGGAGTACCACCGACGCGCGAGGTCGAGGTATCCGGGGTCGTTGGAGCGATGCGCGATCGGAAGGTTCTGCAGCCAGTCGGGGAATCCGCCGTTGCGGCCCTCGCCGTGCGCCCACGGCCCGATCCGAATCATGACCTTCAGGCCCACGCGATCCGCGGTTTCGATGAAGCGACGGATGTCGCGATGGCCGTCCCAGCGGACCCGGCCTTCGATCTCCTCGTGGAGGATCCAGATGAGGTAGGTCGCGACGACGTTGATGCCGCCGGACTTCATCTTGCGCAGTTCGGTCTCCCAGCGCTCGGGGAGGTCGCGGCTGAAGTGGTACTCCCCCATCACCGGGATCCACGGCGTGCCGTCGACGGTCACGTACCGAGTGGTGAGCTGAATGCGGTGGCCCACGTCATCGTCGTCTCCCATCTCGAGCGGTGCGACGCTCACGGGTGCGGGTGCGGAGACGCGTACGCGATTCGTGGGTCGGGCGCTGGGATCGGTGATCAGGACACCGGAGGCAGGCTGTTCGCCTTCGAACTGGTCATTCACCCCATCGACGCTACGAGACGGGGAGCCCCGTCCCAAGAACGATCGGATGGCGGATCTGGACGATCCGACGATCGCTCGAGGCCCATGCGCTGAGCGCACCACACCGAACCTTCGTCGGATCGTGCATGCCGGGGACTGGATCGTCCTGCCACGCGCGTCCCGGAGTTCCGTAGGTTCGAGCGTTGGGGCTCGAGTTCTCGGAGCCTACCGAACAGCCCGAAGAGGAGTACTCAGCGCGGTGGCACACTTCGATCTCCCCCTCGACCAGCTTCGCTCCTACCGGCCCGACGTCGCCGAACCAGACGACTTCGACGACTTCTGGGGCGGGACGCTCGAGGAATCGCGCTCGCTGGCTTCTCCGCCCGTGCTCGCGAGGGTGGACACGAAGCTCCGCACGGTCGAGGCCTACGACATGACGTTCTCGGGGTTCGGTGGCGAGCCCGTGAAGGCATGGCTGTTGCTCCCCGCCGGGACCTCCGGACCCTTGCCCGCGATCGTGGAGTACAACGGCTACGGCGGGGGCCGAGGCCTGCCGCATGAACGCCTCACCTGGGCCTCGTGCGGGTACGCCCACCTGTTCATGGACACGAGAGGTCAGGGCAGTGCCGGGTCGGCGGGCGGTGCGACCGCGGATCCCCACGGCAGCGGCCCATCCGTGCCGGGATCGATGACGAAGGGCATTCTCGATCCCCACGACTACTACTACCGCCGCGTCTTCACGGACGCCGTCCTCGCGATCGACGCGATCAAGGCGCTCGATCGAGTCGATCCCGCACGCGTGACGGTCACCGGCGGCAGCCAGGGCGGTGGGATCGCCCTCGCCGCCGCGGGCCTGGTCCCCGACCTGGTCGGGGCCATGCCGGATGTCCCCTTCCTCGCCCACTTCCAGCGGGCGGTGGCGATGACCGATGCCGATCCGTACAACGAGGTCGCCCGCTACCTGGCGGTGCACCGCGGCGACGACGCAGCGGTGTTCACCACGCTCTCGTACTTCGACGTGGTCAACTTCTCCAAACGTGCCACCGCCCCGGCGCTCTTCTCCGTCGGGCTGATGGACATCATCTGCCCACCCTCGACGGTGTTCGCCGCCGCGAACCACCACGCCGTCGGCGCCGAGGTCGTCGAATATGCCTTCAACGGCCACGAGGGTGGCCAAGGCGTGCATTGGCTGCGGCAGAGCGCGTGGCTCGCCGACAGGATCGGGTGACGCAGCAGCGCTGGCGGGAGCACGGTTCGGACGGCCGGCGAGATGAACCCAGGTGTTCCTGACACGACTCGGGCGTGCGGCGTCGAGCGAGGTGAGCTCGATGCCGCACGCCCTCGTCTCCGTCGTCAGGGCAGCATCCTCCAGGCGTTGCTGTCACCCGGCTCCTTGTTCCGGCTGGTGCGTGCCGCTTCATACGTCTGCCCCTCGTGGGTGACGACGTCTCCGGAGGAGAAGACGCGGGACGGCGTCCACACCGACCGCCCCTCGGCCCCGGTCACGATCTCCTGCCATGCCCCGTTCGGCTTCGAGCCGGGGACCTCGTCGCTGGTGCGCCGGAGCGTCTCGTACATGCTCCCCTCGTAGCCCACCCGATCGCCGCCGACGTAGACGACCGACGCGTCCCACTGCGGCGGCACGGCGGGGACCATCGACGCGTCGCCGAGATACCCCACGGTCACGAGGTCGATGACCGCCCAGTCCCCTGCCGCCCCGTCGATTTCGAAGCCTACGGAGAACGAGGGTCCGCTCACCTCGGCGGAGACCTCCGCCGGCTGGGGACCGGAGGTTCTCGGGAGTTGCTTCTCTGCGATGACCTGACCGTCAGCGTCCTTGATGTGCATGGTCAGCGTTCCCGTCACTCCGGAGTACACGTAGGCGCGAGCCGTGTACGTTCCGGTCGATCCCGCGGCCACCGACTGCTCGAGTCCGGCGGTGAAGGCGGAGTCGAGCCAGAACGCCGCCGCATACCGTCCGTCGACGGTGCCGCCGAAGTACTCGCGGTCTTGACGGATGACGGCACCGGCCGGGTCGCTGGTGAACGTCCAGCCCTCCGCCGTCGCCTCACCGCCCGCTCCCGCGCTCTCGAAGCTGCCGTTGTTGATGTCGACCGCGAGCGGGAGCACGACGGTCACCTCCGACGTCGTCCGGCTGTGTTCGACGGCGAACGGCGCTGAGAACGTGTCGAGATAGCCGGCCTGCGTGATCGTCGCGACGATCCCCTCGCCGGATGCCACACCCGTCAGAGCGAACGAGCCGTCGTTCAGCGTGGTCGTCTCCTGATCGCCGATGCGGACGGTGGCACCGCTGAGCGGCAGTCCACCCGGGGTGAACACGTTCCCGGTCACCGTGCCGACATCGGCGACGAGGTCGATCGGCTGTGAGACATCCGCCCCATCGATGTCGACCGCCAGCGAACGCGTCACGTAGCCGGCCTGGCTCGCCGAGAGCGTGTACGTGCCGTCAGGAACCGCGGCGAACTCGTAGCGCCCATCGGCGTCCGCGAGACGTGGAACGCTGTACCCGTCGCCGCTGATCTTGACCAGGGCACCGGCGATTCCCTCGCCGTCCTCGTCGCGAACGATGCCGGATACCGACCGCAGCGCCTGCTCGCCGGAGACCTGGATGTCGGCCACGACGCGGCTTCCCGCCGAGACGGCGACCGGCGCCGGGGACGAGTCGCCGAGCCCGTCCTTCGTCGCCCCGATGGTGTGATTCCCTGGCGTGGTCCGGGCGAAGTAGTAGTCGCCGTACTGGTTCGTCACGCTGACCCGGTCGGCGGCACCGTCCGTGCTCAGCGTCACCCGCGCTCCCGCGACCGGCTGGCCTGCGGCATCCGTCACCGTACCGCCGACGGTGCCGGTGTCGGAGCCACGGGTGTTCAAACGGTAGGCGTCCAGGGCGGGAAGGGCCCTGCCGTCGAAGTCGAACAGCGTCGTGTTGTCGATGACGTTCTCAGCCGCGGCATCCGTGGATTCGAGGTAGGCCCAGCCGGTCTGGCCTCCGGCGTAGATCTCGAGCGGGTCCCAGTAGAGGTCCCCGATCGCCATGCCTCCCGGCACGCCCTGCAGTTCGTTGAACAGCTCGATCAGGAAGTCGCGCTGGAGTTCGGGCGTGCTGCTGTCCGCCCCACCGTATGGACCGTTGTGTTCCAGTTGGCCGGGCAGCCCCGCGCCTGTGGTGGCGTTCCAGTTGAATCCGGTCTCCATCACCATGACCGGCTTGTCGAACCGCTGCGAGACGGTCGTCGCGAACTCCGCGAACTGACGCGCCGACTTGTTGGTCCAGTACGGGTAGTACGAGGTCCCGATGATGTCGTAGTCCACCCCTGAGTCCTCGGCGTTCGTGAAGTGGGTCGTATAACTGCTCGTGTTCCCGCCGTCGTCGAGGTGGATGATCACCTTGGCATCCGGCACGGCTTCTCGAACCGCATCGGCGCCCGCGTCGTAGAAGCGCGCCAGGTTGGGCCAATTGCCCGTGGTCCCGTACGGGAACAGCATGCCGGATCGGGTCTCGTTGCCGATCGAGACGTACTGGGGCGCAGTGCCCTGTGCGACCATGCGGTCGAGGAGGTCCTTCGTGTACGAGTGAACCTCGCCCTCGAGGATCGACACGGCGTCGGCATCGCTCTTGCCGTCGATGAGTTCCTGCCAGGCATGGGGAATCGTCTGGAGGCCGGGGTTCGTCCAGTAGTCGCTGTAGTGGAATGACAGCTGGATCTGCAGTCCGGCCGCCGCGGCGCGTCGAGACAGCTCGAGCACGTCCTCCGCGTCGCCGTACCCTCCGGGGAGGTAGTACTTGCCGTCGCCGTGACCCTTGCCCGGGTCGTTGTACACCCGGATCCGGACGATGTTCCACCCGCTGTCGGCGAGGATCTGCAACGGATCGCGCTCACGGCCGGCGGCATCGGAGTACCGCCCGCCGTGGTCCTCGGTGTAGGTGAGGAGCGAGATGTCACCGCCGACGAGCAGCTCGTAGGGCTCGTCGTCCTGGACGAGGGCGAGGTCATCGATACGCACCGTCCCGACGGAATCGCCGTCCGTGCGAAGCCCGACCTCGAGTCGGCCGCTGCTCACGTGGACGCCGCGAATCGTCGTCTTCTTCCACGTATCGGCCGGGTCGTACGGGAAGTTCGTGCGCGGGACCGCCGTCCTGGCCTCTGAGGAGCCGCCACCCGAGGCGAAGAGGAACGCCTCGTCGTAGCCGCCGTCGTTCTGCACCCACGCCGTCAGCCGGTAGTGGCCATCGGGCAGGCCCTCGACGACCTGCGAGGTCTCCACCAGCCCGGTCGCCGAGTGCACGACCGAGTGCGAGGATCCGTCGTGGCCGCCGTCGACGAGGTCGCCGCCGATCGTCCACGCAGCACCGCCCTCTTCGAAGCCGGGCTCCGTGAGGAACGAGTCGGCGGGGTCGGGGTCTTCGCCGCCGGCCGCCGACGGGACCACGGTCACGTCGTCGATGAACCCGGTCAGCGTCGGCGAGGTGAACGCGTCGAGGACGATCTGGATGTCGAGCGCGCCGTCGGACCCGACCGGGACGTCCGCGACCTTCACCTCGTCCCAGGTCTTCGACCCATCGATCTGCGTGGCGCCGCCGCTGGCGATCGGCGCCGACATCCCATTCGCGACGAGTTCGCTTGCGCCGAGGCTCTCGTTCGCCCAGACGAAGAGCGAGACGTCGTACGTACCCTCCGGCGCCGGCACGGTCTGCGAGAGCGTCGTCGCACCGTTCCACTGATTCAGCGCCTGGGAGTACGTCCCGCTGTGCGCAGCGGCGTTCGTGACCCAGACCGTCGACGTCATCGACCAGCTCGACGCCACCCAGCTGTCCGCGCTGGTCCACTCCTCGAATCCTGCGTTCGGAACCATCACCTCCGCGGGAGCCGCGGCGGAGGCGGGTACGGCGATGAGGCCGGAACCGATCACCCCCACCGTCGCCATCGCCGCGCCCCATGAACGCGCGCGCATTCCCCATCCCATGGACTCTCCAATCAGTCTGCCCCGACGTCTCTGTCGTGCTTCGGGGATGTATGCCGGCATCGCGTCGGCGCTGGCTCGACCTGCGACGACGTCGTCACCGACGAGGGAATGCTAGGGACGCCCGACCGGCCGCCTCTCGAGAGCGACCGCATCCTCCATCGGGTCCGGCGGATCATCCATGCCGGTGAGGAAGTGCCCTCAGGAGCGACCCGCATCCCGAGGGCACTCGCGGTCACCAGGTGGAGAAGGCGTCGAGCCCGCTCGTTGCCCGGTGCTGATTCGAGTAGTCGAAGAGCGCGGTGTCCTCGACCTGGTTGTCGCCGCCGACGATCCAGCCGTTCGGGTCGGGGTCCCCGAGGTCGATGGCGATCGGGTCCCAGTACGTGATCCCAACCACGCGTCCGGTGAGCTGCATGGCTCGGAAGTACTCCCGGAGGTAGCGCAACTGGCCTGCCTGCGTCGCGCCGTAGTTCTCCGGACCATCGGGGTCCAGGTTGTTCGACTGGATGAGCGTGGTCCCGCCGGCATCGGCCGAGCTGGTCGTCCACGGGTATCCGACCTCGACGACAAGCGTCTCCTTCCCGGCGAGGTTGCTGACCCAGGTCGCGAAGTTGGCCAGCGAGGCGATCGACATGTCGGTCCAGAACGGGTACAGGGAGAGACCCATGATGTCGTAGTCGAGTCCGTAGGTGTTCGCCTGAGTGATCCAGTCGTCGTACAGCCACTGGCCGGGCGTCGTCAGGTGGATGACGACCTTCGTCGTCGACGACACCGATCGGACTCCGGCTGACGCCGAATCGAGGAAGGCGTAGTATCCGGCCGGGTTCGCGTACCGGTCGATGCCGGCCACGGCATTGTTGATCTCGTTCCCGATCGAGAGGTAGTCCGGGGTGACGCCGGCCGCCTGCAGCGCCGTCATGACCTCGCGCGTGAAGTCGTAGGCCGCGGCCTCGAGCTGCGACTGCGAGTATCCGGCCCAGGCCTCCGGCACGATCTGGAGCCCGGGATTCGTCCAGAAGTCGCTGAAGTGCAGGGAGATGAAGACCTTCATGCCCCGTGCCTTGGCCGCCTGGGCGTTCAGCACGGCGTCGTCGAGGTCCTGCCAGCCGCTCTGGAGCTGCACCGGGCTTCCGTCGATGCTGACGAAGTTGCCCGGCTCGTTGTAGATGCGGATTCGAGCGAGATTGAAGTCGTCAGCATCGAGGATGTCCAGGACGTCCTGTTGCGTTCCTGCGGATGTCGACCAGACCCCGCCGGCGGCCGCGGTGATCCGCCGATAGGTGATGTCACCCCCGACGTCCATCGTCCGCGCCTCGGTGTGGATCAGCCGACTGAAGTGGAAGGAGTCGGCGAACACCTCGGCGTTGCGTCCCACGCTCCAGAATCCCACCGTGCAGGACGAGGAGAACACGGAGACCAGGAGCGTGACCTGCGTCCACGTGCTCGCGGTCGGAAGGTCGAGGGTCTGGCTCGAGTCACCGCATGAGTAGGCCTGGACCCCGGCGGAGACCCCGTTCGGGTTGCGCACCCAGGCCGTCAGGACGTAGGTGCCGCTGGTCAGGCCGGAGACGGTCTGGACCGTGTTCACCGACCATTTGCCTCGGGCGCCGTGCCGGAGGCTCGCGGTCCCGGCGTGGGCGCCGCCGGTCGGCACCGACACGGCGGTCGTCTGCCCTACGTTGGTCCAGCCGGTGGTTCCACTCTCGAATCCCGGATTCGCGAGCAGGTTCGCACCGACGGCTTCGGCCGGCCCCACGTCGAGTGGAGCCGCGACGAGACCCACGCCGATGGTGGCCGCGGCCACGAGACCGGCAAGCACCCTCCTCAGGCGGCTCCGCCTGACGGATGTCGCAGATGTTCGGTCGACTGGGATTCCCATGTGTTCTCCTTTGAACGGCGCCATCGATCGATGGCGCGGCGAACACCGCGAATCGCGACGCGTCCTTCACGAAGCGCGCAGCGCGAAAGTCGGGGGTGACCCCTGCCTACCCACCACCGAACCCCTCCCCGGTGGATCGGGCTCACCCCCTCGCGGCTCGGCGAAAGCCTAGGGAGGGCGATCCGACCGCCGGAATGCAAGATCGTCTGGATCCGATGGACATTTCGCCGGGACGGGTGTCGGGCCGCTGCATGCGTTCGCGGAATCGCGGCATCCGAACGTCCGGGGCTCAGGCCTGGACACCGAGACCACGAACGAGACCAGCCTCTCGGCCTGTCTCACGGACAGGAGTCGAATCCGCCGGCAGCGCAGAATCGGCTGATCAGGATGACATTACGGCGTCATCGCACGCCGCGAGTTGAGCGACGGCCGGCCCGGATGGGCGCAGGATCGCACGAGTTTCGCCGAGTTGACATCGCGGATCGACTGCAATACCCGCGCACACTCGAACCACCTCCTCCCAGACTTCGCGACCGCGATAGTGCGAGCTCCCCGGAATTCCGGGCGAGAAGACCTCAGGTGCGATCTCGAGCGCTGGGAGACCAGCGGAAATCAGACACGCGCATCCCGAACGCCGGAAACACGAAAACCCCCGCTGAACGGGGGTTCTTCACGCTGGGGTACCTGGACTCGAACCAAGAACAACTGAAGTCGATCTCGGCGATTCGGGGCCGGCCCGCGAGGGGCGGAATTCCGCGGGATTCCGCGGAATTCATGCGCCCAAGTCTACGTGCTGCTACGGAGTGATACGGGCCGAATCTGGTCTCCGCACGGGGTTCTCGGCAGGTTTCTGGTCATCGGCGTCGACGGCCGACGTACCCGTTCCAAGGAGCTCATCGCGGCGAGACGCCCGCCCGGACGCGAAGAGACCTACATCGCGGGTGGGGCGTAACCGCGTTGCCGTCTCCGGGGCATATCTTGAGAATGCCCCGATGATTGTCGTGTGCGCCCGCCCGGCGACAGCGCCATCACGGCGGCGCACTGGGCGCATCGATGGGGTGGTGCCGGGGTCTCGCGCCGCCGACCCCGGCGGGGGCGGAGCCGGCGGCGCGAGTGGACGTCCTACTTCTCCTTCTTGCCGATCGAGAATTCGAGCACCGTGGTGTCACCAAGCGAGTTGGTCGCCTCGATGACGTTGACGCCGCGCACGACCCCCGGGTAGTCGGGCGTCAGCTGGTCGAGATCGAACGACGTACCCGTCGCGGGCCCCTGTTCGACCCCGTTGAGCAGGATGCTCGTGAGTTCGCATGCGGACGTCTCGATCACGTACGACGCCTTGCGGTACACGCCGTCCTCGCCGACGGTCCACTTGGCTCCGTCCTTGACGGTGATCGTCGGGGCGACCGGGACGATCATCCATTCCTGGGTGCCGTCATCCGCACCGAGACGCAAGGCCACGTCGCCGTCGGCCGTGCCGGTCAGGTACAGGTCATCGCTGCCGGTCGCGAGGAACCGTACATGGCCGTCGTCGGCGTCCTGGATGGTCCAGCGGCCGCCGTCGTTCTCGTCGACCCACTGGGCGATGTCCTGTCCGTCGTACGCGCCTCCGCCCCACATCGCCACGGAGCGACCACCGGAACGGTTGAGGAGTTCGACCGTCCCGTCGCCCTCGTCGATGACATGCCAGTTCTGCGTGTCCTCACGTTCGGAGCACTGGTCTTCGAGCTGGATGTCGGGCACCCACTTCGGGAAGTCGAACTCGGCGTCGCTGATGTTGCCGCCGGTGCCGAGCACCTTCCCGGTGGCACGGTTGACGACCTGGTAGTAGTCACCTTGCGAGTGCCCGAGGTCGACCTCGCCGTAGCGGATGACTGCCCCGGTGAAGGGGCCACCCCAGGTGCCCTGCAGGATGACGATGCGGCCGGTGCCCTCGACGTACTGGAGGTTGCGGCTGTAGCCGGAGCCCATCGTCGTGTTGTACTGCTGCCAGAGGCCGTCGCTCGCGCCGGACTCGTTGACCCAGACGTCGCCGTTGCCGGCTGAGTTGTACACCAGGCGGCCGTCGGGCAGCGCGATCACGACCGGGCTGCCGCCCCACGAGAGTCCTTGGGCGCCGGGGTAGAAGGGCAGGCCCTCCGCCATGTCCTCGTTCCAGCGACTGATCTGCTCGCCGGTGTCGTCACCATCGGAGAAGAAATCGAGCGGATCCGCCGAGAGTTCGAAGCGTACGTTCGCCTCTGCCGGCCAGCCCCAGGTCTCGGAGCCGAAGTACTCGTAGGTGAGCATGTAGAGCCCATCGGTCGTGGGCACGACGTTCGTCATGCCGGGTCGACCGTGCCCGATCTGGGGCGAGCCGTTGAAGTCGACGGTCTCGCCGGCCACGTCCACCACGGGTTCGCTCCACTCCCCCTCGCCGTCCCATGTCCGGTGGACCAGGATCTGACGGCCGGAGTCGGGACCGGTGTCGTTGTCAGGCGTGAGCTCGGGCACACCCGTCACCGGGTCGTAGCCGACGTAGTCGTTCTCGTCGGAGTAGTACGTGACGAGAAGACCGTCGTGGACGTGCAGGTGCGGTTCCCAGAGCGGATCGATCTGAGCGTGCTCGTTGGCCTCGGCGATGGCCGAGCCGATGTTGCCGGCGCTGCCACCCTGCCATCCACCGGTCGCGATGATGTCGACCACGTCCCAGCTCTCGGCCTCGTCGGTGCTGGCGAAGAGCGCGATGGCCATGTCGCGGCGGTCGCCGTCGTTGGTGGGCACCCACTCCGGGTCGGCGGCCTTCTGTTCGCGGTAGAACTCGTCCTCGCCCGACACGACCGTGGCGAGCAGCAGCGTTCCGGCCTCGAGGTCGCCGACGTCCTCGGGCAGCACGTACAGGTACGGGTTCGTCCAGTTGCTGGTGTACGGATCGAACTCGGAATCGTCCGAGAGGAACGCCGGCGCCTGCACTTCCGAAAGGGGCTGCCAGCTTGACCCGAGGTCGTCGCTCGCGTAGATCGGCATGGTCTGGCCGACCGCACCCGTCGTGCCGTCGTCGTACTCGACGACGGTGGACCGCTCGAAGGCGGCGACCAGCCTCCCGCTCGGGAGCTGGGCTGACTTGGGGTAGACGGCGCAGTTGCCGAGTCCCTTGAGGCAGTCCTGGTCGCCGACCTCGTACAGGATGCCGCCTTCGGGGTCGTAGGCCTGGGCTGGTGCGAGTGGGGCGATCAGGAGCACGGATGCGACAGCCCCGGCCGCGATCCCCTTCGTCTTCCACGACGACATGAGTTCTCCTTCGACGAGTGATGTGTGCATGCCCGGGAACCACGGCTGTTCGAGTCGTCCCCAGTGACGGTACGGGCCACGCTAGCAGGAATGTTGCCGGAAACATACCCTTCTCTGGACAGTTCGCGACCCCTGCTTGCGAGGTCGGCTCAGCGCGGGTCAGAGGGCCCGGATTACCGGGCCCCCGACCGTTTCCGCCGCGGCGAACGTGGGCTATGGAATGGTGATGGTCGCCACTGCCGACACGTTTCCGGCCCCGTCGGTCGCCCGGTACTGGACGTCGACGCTCTTCCTGCCGTTGAACTTCACCGGCGCGGTGTACTGGGTCCAGTTGGTGGCGCCCGCGGTGCGGTACTGGATCGAACTCACGCCGGAGGCGTCATCGGTGGCCGTGATGGTGAGGGTTCGTCCGTCGACGGACGCGGAGACGACCGGCGGCGTGGTGTCGGCGGGAGGAGTGATGCCTTCCGCGTACAGCTTCCATTCCTGCGTGCCGTTGTCCGCGTACGTCGCGAGGCTGAGCGGTGCCCCGTTCGAACCGCCGGTGAGGTAGAGCGACGAGTTCGCGGTGGACTGGAAGCGCACGTGGTCCCCCGTCGTCGGCACGATGTTCCAGAGCCCGCCGGCCACGTCGTCGACCCACTGCCCGATCGAGGCGCCGGCGTATGCATCGCCGCCCCAGATCGCGGCCGCGCGGCCGCCCGACTTGTTGAGGAGCGTGGCGGCGCCGTCGTCCTTGGTGACGACGTGCCAGTACTGGGTGTCCGCAACGGACGTGGCGCCGAAGGCCTCGAGGCGAACGTCCGCGGCGTCGCCGTTGCCGATGTTGGCGTCGGTGATGTTCCCCCCGGTGCCGATCACCTGGCCGCTGGCGCGGTTCACGACGCTGTAGTACGGCCCTGCGGAGCGACCGAGGTCGACGTGGCCGAAGCGAATGGTCGACGGGGTCGTCGCCCCCTCCCACGCCGCCTGCAGGATGACGATCCGCCCGGTGGCCTGGTCGTACTGGAGGTTGCGCGAGTACCCGCCCGGCATCGTGGTCTGGAATTGCGTCCACACGCCGTCGCTCGCACCTGACGTGTTGACCCAGATGTCGCCGCTGCCTGCCGCGTTGTAGACGAGCCTGCCGTCCGGCAGAGCCTTGAGCACGGGGCTGCCGCCCCAGGTGAGGCCCCGTGATCCTGGCGCGAACGGGAGATCTCCCTGCTGGCCGTTGGCGAGGCTGATCTCCCGGCCGTTCGGGTCGCCGTCGGCGTAGAAGGCGAGCGGGTCGTCGACCATCTTGAATCGGACATTTGCTCCGCCCCCGAAGTACTCGAAGGTGAGCATCCATCTTCCGTCGGTCGTCGGGGCCACGTAGGCCATGCCGGGCCGACCCCCGCCGATCTGCTGTGCGCCGTTCCAGTTGAACGTGTCGCCTGAGACGTCGACGATCGGTCCGCTCCATGCGGCGCTCGCGCCATCCCACGTCCGGTGCGCGAGGATCTGCGCGCCCGAGTCGGGAGCCGTCGCGTTGTTCGGGTCGAGCGTGGGGACGCCGGTGCCGGCATTCATCCCGACGTAGTCGTTCTCGTCGGAGTAGTAGGCGATCAGCTGGCCGTCGCGTGCCATCAGGTGGGGCTCCCACACGGGGTCGATCTGCGCGTACTGGTTCGCGTCAGCGATGTTCGTGCCGGTGGCCCCGGCCGAACCGCCCTGCCATCCGCCCTTCGCGATGATGTTCTCCAGCTCCCACGTCGTGCCTTGGTCGGTGCTGGAGTACAGCGCGATGGCGATGTCCGAGCGGTCGCCGTCGTTGTTCGGCACCCAGTTCGGATCGGCGGCCTTGTGCTCGAGGTAGTAGTGGTCGTCTCCGGAGACGACGCTCGCGAGGAGCAGCGTGCCGGCGGCGAGGCTCCCGACGTCCTCGGGGAGCACGTACAGGTTGGGGTTGGTCCAGTTGCTGATGTAGGGGTCGTACTGGGGGTCGCTCGAGACGTAGGCGGGCGCCTCGACCTCGGTGAGGTGCTGCCAGCTGTCTCCTTGGTCGTCGCTGACGTAGATCGGCAGCGTCTGGCCGTCCGCACTTCCCGAACTCGGGACGATGGATCGCTCGAACGACGCGACGATGCGGCCGCTGGGAAGCTGGACCGACTTGGGATAGATCGCGCAATTGCCGAGGCCCTTCAGGCAGTCCGTCCCGCTCGGCAGTTGGTACAGCACATCCGGGGTCGGGGTGTACGCCTGGGCGACGACCGGGGTGAACAGCAGGGCGGATGCGACTGCTGCGACTGCGCCTGCCCGGAACCGTTTCATCGTCTTCGATGACATGAGCTCTCCTTTGAGTCCGACTCGTTCGGGCAACGTAGCATCAATGTTGCCGGAAACATAGCGTGTTTCGCCGAGTAGCGTCGCGCTCGAATGAGTAAGGCTCGGCCCGGTCGCATGACGTGACGCGGCCCTGCGCGGGCACGGGTACCGTGGGGTTCGAGGACAGCACGGAGGAGCGATGGCCATTGAGGAGCCCGGAAGCGTGCCGGAGGCCGTTCCCGGCGGCGAAGCGACCACCGGGCCGCGAGTGGCGCGCTCGACGCTGCGGAGGGTCTCGGCCGGTCGCGCAGGTCGAGCGGCGACCATCTACGACGTCGCCCTCGCCGCCGGAGTCTCGCATCAGACCGTGACGCGGTACCTGAACGGTTTCGCCGGGATCCGGCCCGCCACCCGGGAACGCGTCGAGAAGGCGCTCAAGGAGCTCGACTACCGACCGAACCTGGCGGCACGAGCCCTGAACTCGGGCCGCTCGCAGCGCGTGGGTGCGATCACGCACGAACTCGACCAGTTCGGCCCGAGCAAGATTCTTCAGGGTGCGACCGCAGCAGCACGAGATGCGGGGTTCGTACTCGACATCGTGACGGTCGACCTCGCCCGCCCTGACGTGCTGAACGAAGCCATCGAGATGCTGCGTCGCCACGACCTCGCGGGCGTTCTGGTGATGTCATCGACCGACACGATGTCCGAAGCGCTGGCGACGGCGGACTTCGGAGTGCCGGTCTATCTCGGTGCCGAGCCGGACGACACGAGCGGCACGGACCCCTCCGAACTGACCCAGTTCGGGTTCCCGGCGCTGTTCGATCACCTGGTGGGTCTCGGACATCACACGTTCCTGCACATCGCCGGCCCGGCGGAATGGTCTGCCGCGCGAAACCGATCGCGTGCCTACTCGACCGCACTCGCCGCCCGCGGGCTCTCGTCGGCCGGCGTGCTCCAGGGCGACTGGTCGGCGCGCTCGGGCTATGAGGCGGTGATGGCTGCTCCCGACCTCGCCGGTGCCACCGCCATCGTCGCAGCGAACGACCAGATGGCGCTGGGCGCGATCCTCGCCCTCACAGAGCGAGGTCTGCGGGTCCCGGAGGATGTCAGCGTCGCCGGCGTCGACGACATCCCTGAGGCGGCGTACTTCTCGCCTCCGCTGACGACGCTCCGCGTCGACTTCGCAGCGCAGGGGCGGGCGGCGTTCTCGACACTCCTCGACAGGATCAGGGGCGAGGCGCACGCACTCGAACCCGCCTTGCATGCCGACCTGATCGTGCGCCGGTCGACGGCGCGAGCACCTGCCTCCGGCTGATCACACCGGGCGGGCGAGGCCGCCGTGCGCATCCCGCACGCCGAGCGCTTCCAGGTACTCGTTCGAGAACACGCCGGTCGGGTCGAGTTCCCGGAAGAGGGAGCGCGCGAGCGGAAGGCGCGGGTACGCAGCCGCGATCCGGTCGGCGTCGAACGCGTGCCACTTGCCCCAGTGCGGGCGGACGTCGAAGGGAGCGAGCACCTGCTCGATGCGCGGCAGCAGGGAGCGGACGGCGTCCTCGTCCCGGGCCCAGGTGAAGTGGATGGCGACGCTGTCGCGCCCCGAGGCGGGGCCGAGCCAACTGTCGTCCGCGGCGATCGTGCGCACTTCGGTGATGATCAGGTGGGGGTCGATCTCGGCCGCGAGTCCTCGCACCGCTGCGATCGCCGCCGCCGCGCGCGTGCGCGGCACGAAGTACTCGGACTGGATCTCCTCACCGAACGACGGCGTCTCCTCGAGGCGGAAATGCGGCATCCGCAGCAGCCACGGCCCCTCACTGCCGTCCTGCGGCGTCCAGCTCCGCTGATCGAACCGCTCGTCGGGCTCGGCCTCCCGCGTGGTCGCCAGCACGGAGTCGTCGAACGAGGCGTCCGTACGCTCCTTCACGAGGACCCTCTCGACCGAGGGCGAACCCCAGTGCGTGAACAGGCTCACACTGGTGCCGCTCGCCGTGACCTCGTCGAACCGCTCCGCGAGCACGCCCCAGTCCAGGCCGATGTGAAGCCGTTGACGGACCCGGTACGACGGCTGCACCGCGAGTTCGATCCTCGTGACGATGCCGTAGGAGCCGAGCCCGACGACGAACCCTCCGAATCGCCAGTCGTCCGATTCGACGCGCTGCAGCGCGCCCGCGGCATCCACGAACTCGATCGCCCGCACGGCGTCTGCGAGCATCGGGAGCCGGTCGCCTGAGCCGTGCGTGCCGGTGGACATCGCCCCGGCGACCGAGATGTGGGGCAGCGAGCCCATGTTGTGCAGCGCCAGTCCGTGCTCCTCGAGCCAGAGCGCGAGCTCCCCGTAGCGGACGCCGGCGCCGACCGAGACGCGGTCACCGCCGCCGAGCACGCGCGGCGCCGGCGGGACGTCGAGGACGGAGACGAGCGTCCCGGCGGAGTCGGCGATCTCGTTGAACGAGTGCCTCGTGCCGAGCGCGCGGACGGGGCCCGGTCGGCTCCGGAGGACTTCCTGCACCTCCGGCACGGACCGCGCCGCGATGAGGCGGCGTGCCCCGAAGCGATGCGTCCCCGACCAGGTTTCGCCGACTTCGCTCATCCGTCCGTGTCCGTCGCGACGATCGCGACGCCCTGCGGAGGGAGGACGAGCCCGGGGGCGTTCGAGCCGGAGAGCAGGTCGGTCCCCGCCAAGGTCAGTTCGGCTTCGTCGCCGCCGTGGTTGATGATCACGACGTACTCTCCGCGACGGACCACCTCGAGCGCTCCGCCCGTGCCGACCGGGTCGGGGCGTGCGATGCCGGCGTCCTCGAGGATGGCGGCGGCCAGGCGCGCGAGCGCGTCGGGCTCGGGCAGCGTCGCGACGTACCATCCGGTACCACCGTCCGAGGCGCGCCGGGTGATCGCGGGCCATCCTGCCAGCGCTCCATCGGTGAACGTCGACACCGCCTCCGCGTCGTCGAGGCGGACGAACTCGGCCCATGTCGCGCCGAGCGCATCGCCGCCGAGTACCTCGCCCGTGATCGGGACGGGCGGGGCCTCACCCTCCCCGGTCGCTCGCAGGTCGGGCGCGGCGGGTGGCGCGAACTCCTCGATGCGGATGCCGAGCGCTTCGCGAAGCGGCGCGCCGAGGTACCCGCCGAGGCGGATGTGCAGGTGCTCGTCGGTGATCGCCGTGCCGAAGCCGGCGACCAGCGTGCCGCCGGCTCGGGCGAAAGCGGCGAGGTTCTCGACCTGCGCGTCGGTCGCCACGAAGTGGGCGGGCGCGACGACGAGTCGGTAGCCCGACAGGTCGGCCTCGGCTCGGACGAAGTCGACCGTCACGCCGAGCGAGCTGAGCGCACGGTGCCACGCGAAGAGGACCTCGAGGTACGAGACGTTGGTCGGCGAGGCCGGCTGCTCGATCGCCCACCAGCTGTCCCAGTCCATCGCGATGGCGACCTGGGCCGGCACGCGGCTGCCCTCGAGGCCGACCTGATCCCCGGAGAGCCGCTGGAGCTCGGCGCCCAGTGCCTCGATCTCGCGCCACACGCGGGTGTCAGTGCCGCCGTGCGGGACCATCCCGGAGTGGAACTTCTCGGATCCCGCCTCGGACTGCCGCCACTGGAAGAAGAGCACCCCGTCCGCGCCGCGAGCGACCGCTTGGTACGACCAGGCGCGCATCATGCCGGGCGCCTTCGGGGCGTTCCGTGTACGCCAGTTCACGGCGCTCGGAGACTGCTCCATGAGCAGCCACGGCGCGCCGTCGCCGAGCGAGCGCATGAGGTCGCGGACCATCGCGGCGTACGCCGCGGAGTTCGGATCCGCCGGATCCGGATAGGTGTCGTCCGAGACGACGTCCACCTTGGGCGCCCACTTCCAGTAGTCGACCGGCTTGAAGAACCCCATGAAGTTGGTGGTGATCGGCACGTCCGACGCGGGGCGGATGACCTCGACCTCGGCGTCGTAGCAGGCGGTCAGTTCGTCGCTGGAGAACCGGTCGAAGTCGAGCAGCTGCGTCGGGTTGCGGAAGGTCGGCGCGGCGCGCGGTGGCTCGATCTCGTCGAACGCGTCGTACCGTTGCGACCAGAAGGCGGTGCCCCAGGCCCGGTTGAGCTCCTCGATGGAGCCGTATCGCGCTTCGAGCCAGGTGCGGAAGGCCGCGGCGGAGACGTCGCAGTAGCACCGGCTCACGTGGCATCCGTACTCGTTGTTGACGTGCCACAGTTCGAGCGCGGGATGGTCGGCGTAGCGTTCCACCATCCGCTCGACCAGCCGCCGCGCGTGCTCGCGGTAGACGGGTGAGCTCGGGCAGTACTGCTGGCGGCTGCCGACCGCCAGGCGCACGCCGTCCTCCGTGACGGGGAGCGTCTCCGGGTGCCGCTTCGCCAGCCACGGCGGCGGCGACGCGGTGGCCGTCGCCAGGTCGACTCGGATGCCGCCGGCGTGCAGGGTGTCGAGCACGTCGTCGAGCCATCCGAAGTCGTACTCGCCCGGGCGTGGTTCGAGTCTCGCCCACGAGAACACGGCCACCGTGGCGAGGCTGATGCCGCCGCGCTGCATGAGCTGGACGTCGCTGTCCCAGACGTCGCGAGGCCACTGCTCGGGGTTGTAGTCGCCGCCGTACCAGATGGTCATCGTCGCGTCTCCTCGTATGCAGGTTCCGGTTGTCTTGGCGAAGTCCGCGGCGTCATCCCTTCACGCTCCCTGTGGCGAGGCCCGACTGCCAGTAGCGCTGCAGGAACAGGAAGGCGATGATCAGCGGCACGATCGAGATGAACGAGCCGGTGATCACGGTGGAGAACAGCGCCTGGGACCCGCCGCCGGCGTTCGCAGCGGCCTGCAGCTGGGCGAGGCCGACCGTGATCGGGTAGAGATCCGAGCTGTTGAGCATGATCAGGGGCAGGAAGTAGTTGTTCCAGGTCCCCACGAGCGCGAACAGGAAGACGGTCACGAGCGCCGGGCCGAGCAACCGCAGTCCGACCTGCCAGAAGATGCGGAACTCCCCCGCGCCGTCGACGCGGGCCGCCTCGATGAGTTCGTCGGGGATCGCGTCGGCCGAGTACACGCGCATCAGGTAGACGCCGAACGGGCTCACCAGCGAGGGGATGATGATCGCCCACGGGGTGTTGGTCAGTCCGGCCTGCGAGAACAGCAGATAGGTCGGCAGCGCGAGCGCGGTCAGGGGGATCATGATCGCACCGAGCGTCGCGCTGAACAGTGCCTTCCTGCCGGGGAAGTCGTACTTCGCGAACGCATAGCCCGCCATGGCCGACAGCAGTGTCGCGCCGACCGCCGCAGCACCGGCGTACAGGACGGTGTTCAGGAGCCAGCGGGTGAAGATCCCGCCGCGAACCGTGAACAGGGTCTGCAGGTTCTCGAAGAACGAGAAGTCGCCGCCGAACCAGAGCCCGAACGTCGTGAACAGCGCCTGATTGTCCTTGGTCGATGAGACGAGGAGCCACCAGAGCGGCAGGATGAAGTACGCCACGCCCAGCCAGAGCAGCACCGTGAGCAGCGAGCTCCGACGCTTCTCCGGGTCGAAGGCCTTGGCACGGCGGGCTCGCTTCGGGGCGCCGACGGTGACCGCGGCGCGGGTCTCGAGGGAGGTCATGAGGGGGTCTCCGTCTCGGTCAGTGCCCGTCGTTCGCGTCGCTCGGTCGCCAGCTGGAACGCGTAGGACAGCACGGCGATCACGATTCCGAGGAGGAACGCGATCGAGGCGGCGTAGTTCAGTTCGCGGTTCTGGAAGGCGAGGTTGTAGGCGTAGTAGTTCGGGGTGAACGATCGGGTGATCGCGTCGGGTGCGATCGCGTTGAGCAGGCTGGGCTCGGCGAACAGCTGGAACGTGCCGATGATCGAGAAGATCACGGTCAGGATGATCGCCGGGCGGATGGCGGGGATCTTGATGCTCCACGCGATCCGGAACTGTCCGGCACCGTCGATCTCGGCCGCCTCGTACAGGTCGCTCGGAATCGCCCGGAGGGCGGCGTACATGATGATCATGTTGTAGCCGACGAACTCCCACGTGACGATGTTCATCATCGAGCCGAGGATGTTCCCAGCGGAGAGGAAGTCGGGCGTCCCCCAGCCGACCGCACGGGCGACCTGCGCGAGGGGCCCGAAGTCCGGCCCGTACAGGTAGCCCCACATGAGCGTGGCAACGACCGCGGGAACGGCGTACGGCATGAATACGAGCAGGCGGACGCCCTTCGCGCCGCGCGCGCGGCCGCTGTCGAGCGCGAGCGCGAAGAGGAGGGCGAGGCCGAGCATGATCGGGACCTGCACCATGAAGAACAGGCCCATGCGCAGGAGGCTTCCGATGAACGCGGAGTCCTGGATGGCGCGGATGTAGTTGGCGAACCACGCGAACTGCTCGCCGCCGATGAGCTTGCTCTCGAAGAGGCTCAGGTAGCCGGCGTACATGAGCGGGATGACGAGCATCGTGAGGAAGACGAGGAAGAACGGGAGGATGAACAGGTAGGCCGCGCGGTTCTGCCTGCGCTTGTTCGCGTTGCCTCGTCGAGCTGGAGTTGTTGGGTGGCGCTCGGCGGCGAGCGCCGGTGACTGCGACACGGTGGTCCTCACTTCGCTGTGATCGGACCGGCGGTTCCGCCGGCGGGGTGGGTCGGGGCGCCCGTCGTGGGGGGTCGACGGGCGCCCCGCGGGCTCACTCGACGGTGAAGCCCTGGTCTTCCGCGTAGCTGACGAGCTGATCCTGCCACTCGTCGAGCGCAGCTGCGATGTCGCCCTTCTCAGCGACGACCGAGCCGATCGTCTCCTCGTAGGTCGAGTAGACATACTCCATGAACGGCACCCACTGGAAGTCGGTGTCGACCGTCTCGGAGATGTCGGCGAACAGCTTGTTCACCTGCTGGCCGCCGTAGAACTCCGACTCCTGGTCGATGAACTCCGGGTTCTCGAGCACCGAGAGCTGCGGCGGGTAGAGGAACTGCTCGGTCGCGAGCTTCATCGCCGACTCCTCGTCGTGGTTGATGAACTTCGCGAGCTCGTACGCGGCGATCGGGTTCTCGCTGGTCGCGAGGACCGCGTCGGACGATCCGCCCCAGTTGCCCGAGACCTGCTCGCCCGCGCTCCACTGCGGGAGCGGGGCCGCACGCCAGAGGCCAGAGGTGCTCTCAGCCGTGCCCTGGAGGAAGATCGGCCCCCAGGCTGCAGTCAGCCAGCCGGCGTACTTGCCGTTCGCGAGGCCCTGGTACCACTGGTCGGAGAAGTCCGTGTCGACGGAGATCAGGTCCTGCTGGATCAGTTCGGTCCAGTAGTTCGCGACCTCCTTCGCCGTGTCGTTGTTCACGTCGATGCCGACCGTCTCGGCGCCGTCGTAGGTGAACGGCTGCACGCCGGCCTGCCACATGAAGCCGATCATCTGGCCGGCCTGCGTGGCGCCGAGGTTCGAGATGTAGGAACCGGTCTCGTCCTTGACGGCCTTGGCCGCCGCGGCGTAGTCGTCCCAGGTCTCGGGTGCCTCGGTGATGCCGGCCTCGCTCAGGATGTCCTCCCGGTACAGGTTGCCCATCGGGCCGACGTCCTGCGGGACCGCCCACACCTCTTCGTTCGGCGACACCTGGTTCCACGCCCAGCCGACGTAGTCGTCGGCGATGTCGTCTGCACCGTAGGGGGTGAGGTCGAGCAGGGACTCCGTCAGGACGAACGACGGGATGTACTGGTACTCGACCTGTGCGACATCCGGTGCCCCCTCGCCGGCCTCGAGCGCGCTGCGCAGCTTCTGATAGTGCTCGAGGCCCTGGCCGACGTTCTCGACCGTGACGTTGATCGCGGGGTACTTCTCCTCGAACAGTGCCACCTCGTTCTCGATGTCCGGGACCCAGGTCCAGAACGTGAGGTCGGTCGGCGTGTTGAGGGCCTCCTCGCGCTGCTCGTCGGTGATGGCGTCGCTGGTCGTCCCACCGTCACCGCCTCCGCTGGGTGCGCAGCCGGTCAACACGAGACCGACGGTGGCAGCGCCGGTGACCAGCGCCAGTGCTGTCTTACGTGCCTTCTTCATCATTGACTCTTTCTGTGGTTGGAGGATCGCACGATCCCTTGGTGCTCACCGGATGAAGGTCCGCGCCGACCAGGCGTCCAGTGAGACATCGGTTCCCGCCGCCAGTTCGGCTCCGGTGGCGGGTTCGGTGACGGACGCCGCGAGCGTGATGGTTCGCGGCTCCCATCCCCAGTTGAAGACGAACCAGGCGCGCCGACCCTCGGGGAGCGAGCCGGATGCCACCGTGATCGGCTGCTCGACCTCCCCCGCGAGTGCGTCGGCGTGCCCGGGTCGGTCCGTCGCCCAGCGGACGATGCCGCGGGCCAATTCGGGGTCGGGCACGCAGCCGACGACGGTGACGCGTCCGTCGCCGACGGCGTGGCTGGTGACGGCCGCGAAGGCCGAGAATCGGGGGTGGTCGTATCGGGCGAGCACATCGGCCTCGTCGGCGATGAGTCCGTCGATCCAGAGCCGGGCCGAGGCGCCGTCGACTGCGAGGCCATCCGGCTCGGCGACAACCGCGACCGGGTGATCGAGGTTGGAGTACTCCTCGTAGCGGGCACCCGCGAGATCCGCGAGGCGCGGCGGGGCGATTTCGACGCGCGCACGCGCCTCGTCATCCGCGTAGGCGGTCCTGGGGCCGAGCACGAGGTGACCACCGTTCGAGACGTAGTCGCGGAGCAGCTCGAGCTCTGCGTCGGAGGTCACGTAGGCCCCCGCCGCGATGAGCACGGGGAACTGCTGCGCCAGCTCGGCCGCGCCGAGGTCGACGGCCTGGTCGAGGTGCAGCAGCCGCGACTGCCGCCCCGACTCGATCGTCCCCCGATGGAACGCGTCCACGATCCGCTCGTACGACTGGACGTCCGGCTCGCCGTCGAGGCGAAGCGGCGGCATGAACTGCAGCGCGAACCGGCTCGGGTTGGACCAGAGGATCGCGACGTCAGCGTCGGGCTCGAACCCGTCGAGCACGTCACCCAGATTCGTTAGTTCGGCGCCGAGCTCTGAGATCTCGCGGTAGACCCGACCGGGGACGAGGCTGTGCGGGAGCACGCCTCCCCAGTACGTCTCGAAGCCGTACGGGAGGGTGTGCCAGTGCCAGTACTCGATCATCGCGGCGCCGCGCGAGATGAACGTGAACGCGGCCTGCTTGAGCTGGCCGGGGTACGGGGGGAAGTTCGTGTCGGGGGTGCCGATGGACTGCGCGTTGGTCTCGGTGACGAGGTACCGCCCCTGCTTCGAGGCGTACATGCGATCGGCCTGCCGGAAGAGGCCGGGAACGCCGGTCGTCGTCCAGTGGCTCAGCTGCGGGAGCTCGCGCGATGCGTCGAGGTGGTCCTGCATGCCGTAGTACGGGTTCCCCGCGATGACGTCGAGGTCCCGTGCGAGCCGCTCGTCGTCGAGCGCCGGGCGGCCGTACTGCAGGCAGGTCGTGACGAACTGCCCGGGCCGGCGGTACTCCCGCACGAGGTCGGCCTGCCAGGAGATGAACTCGGTGGTGAGCTGAGCCTGGTAGCGGCGCCATGCGAGGTCGTACTGGGGGAACGTGTTCCCATCGGGTCGCCAGAGCTCGGACCAGTCGCTGAGGCGGTGCGACCAGTAGGTGAGCCCCCACTCGCGGTTGAGGGTGTCGACGTCGCCGTATTCCGCGCGGAGCCGGTTCAGGAACTCCGCAAAGACGTGGTCGTTGTGGAAGATCTCGAGTCCGGGCTCGTTGTCGACCTGGAAGCCGATGACCGCGGGATGGCCGGCGTACCGACCGACGACGGCCCGGATGATGCGCTCGGCGTACCGTCGGAACACGGGGTGCGAGTAGTCGACTTCCTGGCGCGCCCCCCACGGGATCGGCTCGCCGGTGCGGCGCTCGGCCGCGATCTCCGGATGCGCGACCTGCAGCCAGGGCGGCACGGCGTAGGTCGGCGTCCCGAGGATCACCCGGATGCCACGCCGATGAGCGCCGTCGAGCACCGGCTCCAGCCACTCGAGGTCGAACTCGCCGTCGCGCGGCTCCCACGTGGACCAGACCGACTCGCCGACGCGGATGACGTTGATGCCCGCCTCCACCATCAGGTCGAGGTCGATCTCCGTCCGCTCGCCACGGTGGTACTCGGCGTAATACGCGACGCCGAAGAGCAGGCCGCTCATCGGCTGGACGGGGGTACGGGATGTCATCGGTGCTACTCCGTTGTAGTTCGGGCGATTCGATCAGGTCGTGTCGAACCTTGGCGATCTCGTCGATGTTGTCGGAAACATCTTTACGACACAAGAATGTGGTCGATAACATCGATCTGTCAAGTCACATTTGTGTGAAGCTGCGCAACCCGTTCCTCGTCGTTGCCGCAGGGCTCACTCCAGCGCAGAAGGACCCGCGACATGGGCGAATCCACGGAATCGATCGACGCCGACCCGGCGATCGCGACGCCGCCTCCCGACCCGTCGTCCGACCCGAGCGCGCCCCGCGAGGTGCCGGCACGGGCCGCGACGATCTACGACGTCGCGACCGCCGCCGGCGTATCGCACCAGACGGTGAGCCGGTTCCTCAAGGGCTTCGAGGGCATCCGACCAGAGACGCGTGCGAAGGTGGTGAAGGCACTCGACGAACTCGGGTACCGCCCGAACCTGACCGCGCGCTCGCTCAAGTCGGGACGCTCGCATCGCATCGGCGCGCTCACTCATGAGATCTCGCAATACGGTCCGAGCCGCATCGCCGAGGGCGCGAGTGCGGCCGCGCGCGAAGCAGGGTACGTCCTCGACCTGGTCTCGCTCGATGCGCACAACCCGAGGGCGATCGAGGAGTCGCTCGAGCTGATCACCCAGCACAATCTCGCCGGGATCCTCGCCCTCGCCTCCACGGACGAGATGAAGAGGGCATTCGAGACGACCGCGTTCCGTGTTCCGGCCTTCATCGCGGCGGAGTCCGACATCCTCACCGACGCGGAGCCGGCCGGGTCGACCGGAGCGGGAATGCCGGCACTGATCGGGCACCTCGCCCTGCTCGGCCATCGTGACGTCGTCCACATCGCCGGTCCGCAGACGTGGTCAGCCGCTCGGAACCGGCTCCGCGCCTACACGGCGGCAATCGAACATGCCGGCCTCCGGTCACGAGCGGTGCTCCGCGGCGACTGGTCCGCGAAGTCCGGATACGACGCGATCGCTGCCCTCGAGGAGCTGCCTGAGGCGACCGCCTATGTGGCCGCCAACGACCAGATGGCACTCGGGGCCATGCTCGCGCTCAAGCAGCGAGGACTGCACATCCCGGACGACGTCAGCGTCGCAGGGGTCGATGACACCCCGGAGGCGGCCTACTTCGACCCGCCGCTGACGACGCTCCGCCTCGACTTCGAGGCTCAGGGCCGCGCCGCGATCCAGGCGCTGCTTTCGCGAATCGAGCCTGACGTCCGGACGGCCGCCCCACTAGCCGCGCCAGGGTTGATCGTGCGCAAATCGACCGGGACGGCGCCTCCGTCCTGAACCAATCCGCTGACCGGCGCGAGGCGCGTCGGCCAGCGCGTGCCGCAGCCGGAGTGCGGCAGCCCGCACCTCACGCTGGCCGGGCCAGATCACCCCGACGGCGTGACGATCAGCTCCGCCCGAGGCCCTGCATCACCGCGCAGTCGCGGCGGCCCCGGCAAGCGCCTCGTCGGCGGCGACTCGGACTGGCATGCCCGTCCGCGCCGACTCGAGCACGGCCTCCGTCAGGTGCGCCGCACGAAGGCCGTCGGCGAAGGTCGGCAGCGTGTCGGAGACCTGGCCGGCGAAGGCCGCGTAGGCGTCGGCGACGAAGTCGTTGAAGCACTGCTGGTACCCCTGGGGGTGGCCCGCCGGAACCGGCTCGAGGCCGACCGGCGTGGCGACGGCCTTCGACGGGTTCCGCGTGATGAGTCGGCTCTCGTCGCGGCGACCGACCCAGGCACGCTCGGGCAGCTGCTGGTCGAATTCGTAGCTCTCGTCGGGTCCGTCGAAGGAGAAGTAGAGGCGGTTGTCGCGCCCGGCGCTGGCCTGGCTGACGACGAGGGAGCCGAGCGCACCCTGGTCCGTCGTGAAGGTCAGCACGGCGCCGTCCTCGGTGAGGTTCTGCGCAGCACCGCCCTCGCGCTCGAACGCGTTGCCGACCAGGGCGGTCACCGTCGTGATGCGATGACCCGTCACGAACTCCATGAGGTCGCACCAGTGCACGCCGATGTCGCCGAACGCGCGACTCGCGCCGCCCGCGGCGGGGTCGACCCGCCAGTTCGTCTGGTCGGCACCGCCGAGCCAGTCCTGGAGGTAGCTGCCGTGCAGCATCCACAGGCGATTCCCGGGGAGGTGCCGGATTCGCTCTCGGATTTCGCGAACGAGACCGTAGTAGCGGTAGATGAACGGGACCGCAGCGACAGGCACGTCGCCCTGCCGACTCGCGAGCGCCTCGGCGTCCTCGACGCTCGTGGCGAGCGGCTTCTCGACGATCACGCCGATGCCGGCGTCGATGATCTGCTCGGCCTGCTCGCGGTGCAGCGCGTTGGGCGTCGTCACGTGAACCACATCCGGTCGCAGGTCGATCAGCTCGCGAATGCTCTCGAACGCCACAGTGCCCGGCCGGTTCGCCACGAAGTCGGCCGCGCGGTCCCGGCTCGAGCCGGTGACGCCGACGAGCTGGTGCCCGCCGGAGGCGATCGCCTGCGCGTGGACGCGCGCCATGAATCCAGTACCGATGATGCCTGCGCGGATGGACATGTGTGACTCCTGACGTGAGGTGGCGGGGACGCCGTACCCAGTATCCGTCAGTAAGGCGCGGAACACACATAAGTCGTTGCTATTCAGCGCATAAGTGGCGTGGTTAGCCCGCGTGGGCGTAGTACGGCCACGGCAGGAAGCGGCGCTCACCTCGTCGGTCCGGGCCCTCGAGCGCGACTTCGCCCGTCGCCGCCCATTCGACGCCGCGGGCGAACATCTGGATGAACTCGATCCGACGGAACGTGTCGATGTCGTGACCGATCGTGATCGTGAAGGAGCGGCCTGCGCCGTACTCGTTGATCCACGCGATTGGCTGGTCGGTGTTCATGCCCGGCAGCGCCGTGATGCCCTCGGGCGGGATCGCGACCGGGTAGTGCGACTTCGGCCACATCGGGGCACGCTCGTAGGATTCGAGGTCGTCGAAGGTCGTGAGCAGCACCTGGGCGCCGTCGAGGAGTTCGACGCCGGTGAGGATGTCGTCGCCGGTCACCGTCCGGTGTCCTCGAGCAGCGTCGAGAGCCACTCGTTGTGCCGGCGGAAGCTGCGGAACTCGTTGTCGTGCTCGCGGGTCATGTGCCCCTAGAGGATCAGGGCGTGGAGGAGACCCGCCACGTCAGCCGTCCCTCCGCGTCGAGAACGCGGCGTCGAACGCGGCGTGGGGCGGGGTGATCTCCGCGAGGTCGCGGACGAACGCGATCGCCTGCTTCGCCCCGACCAGGCGATCCATGCCGGCGTCCTCCCACTCGACGCTCGTCGGACCGTCGTACCCGATCGCGTTCAGCGCCCGGAACAGCGGGTTCCACTGCACCGCGCCGTGGCCGGTCGACACGAACGTCCACCCGCGTCGCGGGTTCGCCCACGGCAGGTGCGATCCCAGCACGCCGTTGCGGCCGTCGAGGTTCGTGATCGACTCCTTCACGTGCACGTGGAAGATGTGGTCCGCGTAGTCCAGGACGAAGGCCACCGGGTCGAGCTGCTGCCAGAGGAAATGCGAGGGGTCGAAGTTGAATCCGAACACCCCCGGCCGGCCGATCGCGTCGAGCGTCGCGCGCGCCGTCCAGTAGTCGTAGGCGATCTCGGACGGGTGCACCTCGAGCGCGAACCGAACGCCGACCTCCTCGAACACGTCGAGGATCGGGTCGAACCGATCCGCGAAGTCGCGGTAGCCGGCGGCGATCATCTCGTCGCTCGCCGGCGGGAACATCGCGACGTACTTCCAGATCGAGGACCCGGTGAAGCCGGTGATGGTCGAGACGCCCAAGGCGGCGGCGAACCGTGCGGTGTCCTTCAGCTCCTCGGCTGCGCGTCGGCGGACCCCTTCCGGGTCGCCGTCGCCCCAGACGCGGTCGTTCAGGATGTCGCGGTGCCGCTGGTCGATCGGGTCGTCGCAGACCGCCTGGCCGGCGAGATGGTTCGAGATCGTCCAGACCTTCAGGCCGTTGCGCTCGAGGATGTCGAGGCGCGACTGCACGTAGGCGGCGTCGTCCCACCGCGAGACGTCGATGTGGTCGCCCCAGCAGGCGATCTCGAGGCCGTCGTAGCCCCATTCGCCGGCGAGGCGGGCCACCTCCTCGAAGGGCAGGTCGGCCCACTGGCCGGTGAACAGGGTGATCGGGCGCGACATCGCGTCTCCTTCTACTCGTTTCGGTTCGATGCCTCGGACTCGTGGCGGGCCGGTGAGCCCACCGCGATCCACGCGGAGTCGTGTTCGGCGCTCCGCTCGACCGCGTCGAGCACGCGCTGCACGGCGAGCCCGTCGGCGAAGGACGGATGCGGGTCGGTGCCGGCGACGATGGCCTCGACGAGGTCCTTCGCCTGGTGGACGAATCCGTGCTCGTAGCCGAGCATGTGCCCGGCCGGCCACCAGGCGGACACGTAGGGATGCGACGGCTCGGTGACGAGGATCGTGGTGAAGCCCTGCACGCCCTCCGGGGCGGCGCGGTCGTAGTACTGCAGTTCGTTCAGTCGCTCGAGGTCGAACGCGAGTGCCCCGGCGTCGCCGGAGACCTCGATGGTGAGCGCGTTCTTGCGACCGGTGGCGAACCGGGTGGCCTCGAAGGAGGCGAGCGCACCGTCCGCGAGGCGACCCGTGAAGATCGCGACGTCGTCGACCGTGACCTCGCCGAAGCCCTCGGCGGCGACGCCGGAGAGCCCCGACCCGGACCCCTGCAGGGGCCGTCGGGTCACGATCGTGTCGAGGCTGCCGGACACCGCGTCGATCGATTGCCCCGTCACGAACCGGGTCATGTCGATGAGGTGCGCTCCGATGTCGCCGAGTGCGCCCGAACCGGCGTGCTCCTTCTGCAGTCGCCACGCGAGTGGCATCGCCGGATCGACGAGCCAGTCCTGCCGGTACGCCGCGCGGACCTGCTGCACGCGGCCGATCCGCCCCTCGGCGATCAGGTCGCGAAGCAGCGTGACCGCCGGAACACGGCGGTAGGTGAAGCCGACGAGCGCGCGCACCCCGTGCGCCGACGCGCGCGCCGCGGCATCCGCCATCGCCCCGGCGTCCTCGACCGAGTTCGCCAGCGGCTTCTCGCACGGCACGTGCTTGCCGGCCTCCAGCGCCGCGATCGCGATCTCGGCGTGCGAGCCCCCGGGGGTCACGATGTCGACGATGTCGATGTCGTCGCGGGCGACGACCTCGCGCCAATCCGTCGCCGACTCGGCCCAGCCCCAGTGGGCTGCGTCCCGCGCCACGGCGTCGGGGTCGCGTCCGACGACCACGGCCATCTCGACGTCCTCCGGCATGTCGAACACCCGCGGTGCCTGGCGCCACCCGACGGAGTGCGCCGCGCCCATGAACCCGTAGCCGACCATGGCCACCCGCAAGGTCATGCGAGGACGAGTTCGCGCTCGACCGGCACCCGGTTGGTGACATAGCGGCCGGGACCGCCGTCGACGCCGGGCATGATCTGCATGTACAGCAGGCGCATGGTCAGCACGACCTCGACGGTGAGGGTCTCCCCCGGTTCCGGGGTTCGGCCGAGGTCGATGACGACGTCGGGCCGGTCGGCGACGAACCAGAGGGTCTCCCACTGCTCCGGGAGCTCCTCGATGCGGTACTCGCGACCCTGGAGCACGAACCGCAACCGGTCGCGCGGGATCTCCGTCCCGTCGACGAACGCCGCGACGTCGTCGACCGCCGAGAGCCAGAGGCTGCGGTACCAGGGCAGCTGCACGGAGACGGCGATGCCGTGGTCGGTGCGCCGGACGTCCTGCTCGCCGAAGAGCGAGTTGTGAGTGGCCATGGGGTGCCTGCCTTACTTGAACGTGTCGGTGAACGTCTCGTGCAGCACGGGCGGCGCCGGCTCGAGCGTCTGACGGGTCGAGGGGTGGTACGGGTGGTACTCCGCCGGCACCCCGGTGTACTGTCCGGCGTTGGTGTACCTGGCTCGGATGCCGGGCGTGACGCGCTTGACCCACAACGGGATGATCTGCTCGTCCTGAAACGCGTTGTGCAGGTGCATGTAGCGGTTGAAGAGGTTCTCGACCTGGCCGCGGTCCTCGGCGCGCCGCGCGAGGCGGCGGGCATCGGCCACCTCCTCGCGGAGGCGCGAGACCTCGGCGGCGAGTTCCTCGAGCGTGGTCGTGACTGCCGTGTCCGGCATGCTGCTCCCCTGCTTCAGGCCGTGACGGATGCCGCGGCGACGGTCTCTTCGATGGCACGTCGCATGAGCACGTGCTGCTTCTGCACGAGGTCGATCGGCTCGGCTTCTCCGAGGTCGGAGAACGCGTGCCCCTCCCACTCGCTGGAGAGGTAGCCGCGGTAGCCGCCCAGGACGAACTGGCGGACGATGCGCGGGATGTCCATGGCCGGCTCGTCGCCGTGCGCGTCGATGTCGTAGAACTTCGCGTGCACGTGGAAGGTCTGCGGCATGATGTCGAGCCACTCCTCGGGCGGCACGAGACCGTGCATGTTGAACGCGAGTCGGGTGAACGGTCCGAAGCGCAGGAAGTCGACGCCCTCCGCGGTGAGGAAGTCCTCGAACTCCTGGTTCCGCACGTGCATCGGCAGCGGCTTCCGCCAGATCTCGTCCATGACGGGGAAGTACTGTTCGGGCATCCCCATCTGCCGCAGCGTGCCGAGCAGTCGCGGCGACAGGCTGTGCATCGTGGAGGAGAAGTCGGCGGTGAATCCGAGCCGATCGCTGCCGAGCTCCTCGTACAGCTCGCGGATCTGCAGCACCTTCGGGCTGTTCGGCCCCTCGGGGGCGTGGATCTCGTACGCGAGTCGCTGGTCGTACTGCTCCGCGAGCGGCAGGAGGCTGCGCAGCAGTTCCTTTCCGGCCGACCGGATCACGACGGTCGTGAACCCCAGGGAGTTCGCGGTCTTCAACTGCCGCGCGAAGAACTCGTGCTCCTCGTCCGGCGTCATGTCGCGGTCCGTGCGACGCCCCATGTCGAGGTTGGTGCCGACGGCGCTCGCCTCGAGCCCGTACCGCTCCAGGGATTCGAACCACAGCCTGACGAAGTCCGCGTCGACGTCGGGGTAGGTGCGGAGCAGTTGCGCGATGTTGAACTCGACGCCCGGCCCGATCCCGGCCTCCGCGACCGCGGCGATGAGCGTCTCGGGCGTGTACTGGCCCGCGGCGAACTCGCTGGTCATCGAGTAGAGCGTCGTGCCGAGACGGATGCCGGAGCCGGCGATGCCGTCGGTCATGCGTTCGTCTCCTTCAGGAGGGCGTGCGGGAGGTGGTTCGCGAGCGCGGCGCGGGCTTCGGCGGCATCCGTGATCATGCGCGAGCCGGCGTTGTGCGCCGCAGAACGCTGGACGGCCTGTTCGGCGGCGATGATCTCGAACGGCGACTGCCAGTCGTTCCAGTGCCAGCCCTCGTACTCGCTGGAGATCGCTCCGGAGTAGCCGTTTCGGACGAGCAGGCCGATGAGATCGCGCACGGGGACGGACGGCTCCTCGCCGTGCTCGTCAATGCCGAAGAACTTGCCGTGCACGTGCCTGATCCACGGCATGATCTCGAGCCAGTCGTCGACGCGCGCCGGACCGAACAGGCCGGTGCCGTTGATGGCGAAGTCGATGCCGAGGTCGGGGCGCCCGTTCTGGGCGGCGAGGCCGATGAAGCGGCCGAAGCGCTGGCCGTGATCGGCCTGGTCGGCCGGGGGGCCCTGCTCGGAGAACTCATCCCACAGCGCGACGACCTGGCCCAAGAGCTCCTCCGACGCGCCACGGCGGCGGTAGGCCTCCAGCAGCGACGGGGCGAAGCCGGTCACGGTGGCACCCCAGTCGGCGGTGAATCCGAGGAACGGCGAGCCGACCCGCTCGTACCGGTCGCGGAGCGCGAGGATCCGTGGGTGGGACGCGTACTGGTCGGCGTGCACCTCGAGGGCCAGCGTCACGCCGTGGCGCTCGGCGATCGGAGCCAGTCGCTCCATCGAGTCGGGCGTGATCGAGATCTGCACGCGCGCGATCGGGAAGCCGAGCTTCGCCGCCGCCTGGATCTGCCGCGTCATGTACTCGATGAGCTCGTCCTGGTCGAGCAGCCGGTCGCGGTGGATGCCGATGTCGGCGTTCACGGCGAGCGAGGTCGTCACGAGTCCGACCTCGTCGACCAGGTCGCGGAACTCGCCGGCGAAGCGGTCGTCGATCTCGGGGAAGCCGCGGAAGCTCGAGAACCCGATGATCTCGAGGCCCGGGCCGTACCCGTCGGCGGCGACCTTGCGGATGAGGCCCTCGAGGTCGTACTCGCGACCGTGGAAGGCGCGCGTGAAGCTGTAGAGCGTGACGCCCTGGATGGGCGTGCCGAGCGCGGTCATGCCGCCACCGCCTCTCGTGCCGGCATCGTCTTGACGTCGTGCTCCTCGATGTGGAGCGTCTCGTCGTCGCCGATGATGATGTACGGGATGTAGAGCGTCAGGTCGACGCGGACCTCGTGCTCCGCGGCATCCGCTGCGACGACCAAGTCGCCGGACAGCACCGCGGAGTCGGTCGGGAACCACCACTCGCCCGTCTCGCCGACGAGTTCGTCGAACGTGAAAGTGCGGCCGTTCATGCTCCAGCGGACCGTGTCGGCGGGCGCCTCGACGCCGTCGACCGTCAGGGCGGCACGGCCGATGCAGGAGCCGGGCAGCGCCCGATACCAGGGGATGCGGACCTCGACGGACACGCGCGTGCCGTCGGTGGTGAGCGTGCCGTGCTCGATGATGCGGTCGGCGATCATGCGGACCTCCTCGACTTCTTCGTCATGATTCCTACAATCTAATGTCTGTTTTCGACGGAAGCAAGCTCCGCCGCGAATTCGCGGGCGATCGCGCGTGCTCCGCGGACGGCCAACGCCACGCTCGTGAGCGTCGGGTTGCACGCCGTCGCGGTCGGGATCACGTTGTTCCCGGCGACGAACACGCCCGGCGCCTCCCAGACTTCGCTCTCGGAGCTGCAAACGCTCTCGCCGTCGTTGCGTTCTCCCATGCGCGTCGTGCCCTGGTAATGAAGCGACGCACCGAGCGGCATCGTGAACGGGCGCGGGTCGAGCGGCTCGCCGACCGCTGCGCCGAGATGCACGATCTGTTCGCGCGCCTGCTCGAGCACGTCGTGGTCGCGCTCGGTGAGGCGGTAGTGGATGCGCATCGCCGGCATGCCGTACGCGTCGACCTGGTCGTCGCTGAACTCGACGCGGTCGTCGCGCTGCAGGTCCTTCGCGCAGAAGAGTCCCAGACCCACGATCGAGCCGGGCACGACGGGGTCGTCCTCCGCGAGCGGGATGGGCGACGCGTCGAGCTGCATGATCTGCCCGTGGAACGGCTGCTCGTCGGTGTACGGCACCCAGCTGACGCCGCTCTGCTCGCTGAGGCCGCCCTCGGGTGGCGCGGTGTGCTCGGCGCCGTCGCCGGCGCCGACATCGCGGATGCGCGACGCGAAGACGACCTGTGTCTGGTCGTTGAGGTACCGCCCGAGTGCGTCGGGGCGGATGCCGCTGGCCCAGAGCAGCTGCGGTGTGCGCAGCGCGTCGGCCGCCACGACGACGGCGCGCGCGCGGACCTGGTGCTCCTCCCCCGTTCGCAGGTCGCGCACGAGGACGCCCGCTGCACGGCCGTTCTCGACGAGCACGCGCGTGACGAGGGACTCGTCGTGGAGCGCGAACCGCGGGTTGCCGCGGGTCGCGTCGCCCAGGACGACGTCGGAGCCGGACCACACGAGCCGACCGTCGGACCGTCGGTGCACGGCGAGCGGCATCCGCTGCACGCGCGCCGCCGGTTCGCGGTCGTCGTCGACCGCGGCCGCGAGGCGCTGGCGGACGAGGCCCGTGAAGGGCGCACCGTCGAACGCGTCGGTGGTGACGCCGAGCAGGCGGTCGGCGTCGTCGAGCAGCTCATCGAGGTCGGGAAGGAAGGCGATGCGCTCGCGGCCCCCGGGCCGCGGGCATGCGCCGGTCCAGTGCGCGGACATGCCGCCGACGTTGCTCGACATGGCGACGACCGGAAGCCCGTCCTCGCCCGGGAACGCATAGCCCTCGTCGAGCAGGAAGGTGCCGGGCCGTGCCCGGCGCTCGCCGCTCTTGACCGCGCCGGGCGAGCTCACGGTGTCGGCGCCGGCGCCGGGTCCCTCGGACGCGCGCTGTGCGGCGGCACGCGCCGCCGCATCGTCGATGTTCTTGACGTGCGCACCGGGTGGATCGGAGATCGTCGGGCCGACCTCGAACATCGCGATGGCAACGTCCGGTGCCTCCTCGCTCAGGATGCGGGCGTACGCGGCGCCGGTCGGGCCGCTGCCGACGATCGCGACGTCGACCGACGCGGGGTACCGGGTCATGCGGACACCGCCAGCTCGTGGATGAGCGCGGCGGACGCCTCCGATGCCTGCGTCGGGTAGTACTCGAGCCCGATCGGGCCGTCGTACCCGGACGCGCGCAGGATGCGGAGCGTCGCGGCCCAGTCGAGCGATCCCGAACCGGGTTCGCCGCGGCCCGGGGTGTCGGCGAGCTGGACGTACTTGACGAGGTCGCCGGCATTCGCGAGCTCGGTCGCCATGTCCTCGCCCTCGACTGCCGAGTGGTAGATGTCGTAGAGCACGCCGAAGAAGGGCGAGTCGACGCCACGGGCGACGTAGGCGGCCTCGCTCGTGCGATCCAGGAGCGAGCCCGGGTGGTCGACGCGGACGTTGACCGGCTCGAGGACGAGGGTGACGTCCGATCCGGCGATCTGCGAGATCGCCGTCCGGTAGATCTCGATGAGCTTGTCCAGCTGGACCTGGCGCTTCCAGCCGCCGAAGCCCGTCCCGCTGCCGACGACGATGCGCGGCGTGCCGAGCAGGTGCGCGATCTTGACGCCTTCGTCGAGCTTGCGGAAGAACTCGGAGTGGTCCCACGGCGGGATCATGAACTGGGTTCGGGGCTCCGCGAGCTGCGCGGTGAGCTGCGTGCCGGTCTCCTCGAGTGCCGCCTTGAGCGCAGGGAGGTCCTTCGGCGTCGCCGGTGCGTCGACGCCGGTCGGCCCCCACATCTCGACGGCGGTGAAACCGGCCGCGGCAGCGGCGCGGACGCGGTCGTGGTAGTCGCCGGCCTCGGTGAAGAGGAGTTCGATGTTGGGTGCGAGCTGGTACACGTGCTCTCCTGGGGTCAGAACATGGGATGGTCGTGAACGGCATGCACGGGGACCTGCTGCAGCACGTCCCAGTGCTCGACGATCCGGCCGTTCTCGAATCGGTAGATGTCCGCGACGGCGGCGTCCGGAGCGCCGGGTCGGGAGGCTTTGACGTGCACCATCGCGAGGTCGCCGTCGACGATGATGCGCTGTATCTCGAATCGCGCGTCGGGCGAGCCGTCGAACTTCGGGGTGAGGGCTTCGATGGCGGCGGCCGGGCCGTCGGCGATGTCCGGGTTGTGCTGGCGGTAGTCGTCCGCGACGAGCAGGTCGAAGGCGTCTCGTACGCGCTTCTGCGTGTAGAAGAGGTCGACGAACGCCTCGAACGCCGCGTGGTGGTCGGCGCCCATGCGGATCAGCCCTTCAACCCACCTGCGAAGCCCTGGATGAAGCGCTTCTGGGCGAACATGTAGAACGCGAGGATCGGGATCATCGAGATGATGACGACGGCGAAGATCTTGTTCCACGCCGAGACCAGGCCGCCGACGTACGTGTACATCGCCACGGGAAGGGTCTGCGTGTCGGAGCCGCCGAGGAAGATCAGCGAGTTGAAGAAGTCGTTCCAGACGATCAGGCCCGCGAGGATGGCGACGGTGCCCGTTGCCGGCGACATGAGCGGCAGCACGACCCGGAAGAACGCCTGCGTGGGCGTCGCGCCGTCGATCACGGCGGCTTCCTCGTACTCCGTGGTGAGCCCCCGGAAGAAGCTCGCATAGAGGAAGATCGACAGCGGAAGCAGGATGCCGATCCAAAGCAGGATCATCCCGAGCGCGTTGCCGGTGAGCCCGACGGTGCGGGCGCCGATGTAGAGCGGAACCGTTCCGAGCTGCGCGGGAAGGATGATCGCGATCAGCACGAGGTAGTACGTGAGGTTGGTCCACGTCCGCGTGCGGCGCGCGATGACGTAGGCCGTGAGCGAGCCGAGCAGCACCAGGCCGGCGATCGCGCCGACAGTGATGATGACGCTGTTCAGGATGCTCATCGGGATGCTGTTCCGGCCCGTCGACGTGAGCACCTCGATGAATGCGCCGAAGTCGACCGTGGACGGCGGCGCGACGGCGCTCGTGGTGAGCACCTCGGCATCGGGCTTCAGCGCCGTCACGACGAGCAGGTAGAGCGGCAGCAGGCCGATCAGCGTGACGATCCAGACGAGGACCTCGCGGAACGCGGTGAGCTTCGTGTAGCGGAACATGGCGTCAGGCCTTTCCCACCGCGTCGCGGTCGCGGGTGACGTACTGCTGGAGGATGGCGAACACGAGGATGATCACGGTCAGTACGAGCGCGAGCGCCGAGCCGAACCCGAACTGGCCGAGTGAGAACGCCTGCTTGTAGACCTCGGTGGCCAGCGTCTCGGTGGCGCCCGCCGGGCCGCCGCCGGTGAGCGCGAGGATCTGGTCGAAGATGCGCAGGCCCTGGATGATGCCGAGCGTCGTCGCGATCGCGATGGAGGGGCGGATGGCGGGGACGATGACGTGCCGGAACCGGCCCCAGATACCGGCACCGTCGAGCGCGGCGGCCTCCTCGACCTCGACGGGCACGCTGGCGAGTCCCGCGAGGTAGATGACCATGACGAATCCGGTCTGCTGCCAGACGACGGTGATCAGGATCGCCCAGATCGACCACGTCGGGTCGGCGAGCCACACCTTCTGCCAGGACTCGAGCCCGACCAGCCCCAGGAAGCCGTTGAGGGGACCGTCGAACTGGAAGATGAACTTCCACACGTAGGCGACGGCGAGCGGGCTCAGCACCACCGGCATGAACAGCAGCGTGCGGAGGATGTACCGCGTCTTCAACATGCGGTTGATCGCGAGCGCGTAGAGCAGGCCGAAGACGTTGGTCAGGATGACCGACCCGAAGGCGAGGAAGAGGGTGTTCCAGACCGCGCCGAGCAGTTGCGGGTCGTCGAAGATCCGCTCGAAGTTGCCGAGTCCGATGAAGTCCCAGTCGCCGAGGCCGGTCCAGTTCGTGAAGGCGAAGAACCCGCCGGTCAGCGTGGCCAGGTAGTGGACGCCGATGACGAGGGCGACCGCCGGCAGTGCCCACCACCAGTGCCCGAATTGGATGAGCGGCCTGCGCCCGCGACGCCCGCGAGGGGGCGGAGTGTTGCGGGCGGCCGGTGGCACCGTGATGGTGCGAGTGCTCTCCTGCATCGTCACAGTCATTCTGCTTCCTGACATCGTCGTCCCGCGCTCCGAGATCTGGGTGAGTGCGTACGGCAACTCTCCCACGCTTGTGTCGAAAACACACATTAGTGATCCCGATGCCGGGTATAAGTAGACGGGCGCCGCGGCTGGACGAGGGGCTGGGAGGATGGCGAAGCATGAGCGAACCGCGGCCGATGACGACCGATGAGTCCACCGACCCCCTCTGGGACGTCTTCGTGGACCCGCCCGACGACGCTCGGCCGCGCGCCTGGTGGCACTGGATGGACGGCAACGTCGATCCGGACGGCATCCGGCGTGACCTCCACTGGCTGCACGAGGTCGGCGTCCGAGGAGCACAGCTGTTCGATGGCGGGATGGGCGGCCCGCTCCATGTGGACGAACCCGTACGCCCGGGCACCGAGACATGGAATCGTGCGATCGAGACCGCGACCCGGACGGCGGCCGAACTCGGCATGGAACTCGCCGTGGCGACATCGTCGGGCTGGAGTGCGTCGGGTGGCCCGTGGGTCAGACCGGCCGATGCCATGAAGAAGGTGGTCTGGTCGGAGTGCGAGATCGAGGGGGACGGACCCGGCGAACATCGCCTTCCAGATCTGCCCGACGTGCCCGGGCCGTATCAGCAGTGCCCGCGGTGGGGATCGGCGGACGACGACCATCGATACGCGATCGATTGGCGAGTGGTCGCCTTCCCGTCCGATCCGGCGCGTCGGGCGCTCGAACCCGCGAGAATTCGCGCATCGTCGCCGCTCGACGATGTCGGTCGGCTCACCGACGGCGACTTCGGCAGCACCCTGTCGCTCCCCCGGGATCCGGACGGCTGGTCGTCCGCGTGGATCGAGCAGGAGTTCGCGGACCCCGTCACGGTCCGCTCCGTCACCGTCGGCCTCCCCGGGCCGCGGGGCTTCGGAGCTGCGCCGCCTCCCGTCGCGGTGCTCCAAGCGAGCGACGATGGCGTCGAGTACCGGGACATCGCCGACCTCCCGCCGACGACGATCGCCGCCCGCACCGCGGCCTTTCCCGCCGTGACCGCCCGACGCTTCCGGCTGGTCCTCTCCGCGGGCAGCGCAGCCGACGCGCTCCCCGGTGTCTCCGAGGGCGTCCGCCTCCCACCCGTGCTCAGGCCGTCCGCGTCGTTCGAGGTCGCCCAGTTCGCCCTCCGCACGTCGGGCCGCATCCATCAGGCCGAGGCGAAGGCGGGATTCGGGGTGGTCGCCGATTACTTCGCGATCGCGACTCCGGAGGGGGCCGACGTCGGATCCATCGATCCCCGCCACATCGTGGACCTCACGGACCGGGTCCACGACGGCGTGCTCCACTGGACACCGCCTGCGGGGACCTGGACCGTCCTGCGCCTCGGGGCCTCGCTGACCGGGCAGACGAACGGTCCCGCCCCTGCCGACGCCACCGGACTCGAGGTCGACAAGCTCGACGGGGCACGCGTACGCGCGTATCTCGACGTGCACCTCCGCAGGTTCGGCGCGGACGACACGGGATCGGGCGGGGGCGAGCGCTTCCGCGCGCTCCTGAGCGACAGCATCGAGGCCGGATCGCAGAACTGGACCGATCGCGTGCTGGACCACTTCGCTCGACTCCAGGGGTACGACGCATCCGCCCACCTGCCAGCACTCGCGGGCCACCTGGTCGGCGGGCCGGAGGAGTCGGACCGGTTCCTCTTCGACTACCGCGCGACGCTGGCCGCGCTGTACGCGGAGCAGTACTACGGCACGCTCGCGGACGAGGCACATCGGCGCGGCATGGCGTACTACGCCGAGGCGCTGGAGGACGGCCGACCCCAACTCGGCGACGACCTGGCGATGCGCGCACCTGCCGATGTCCCGATGGGAGCGATGTGGACGTTCGACCCCGCAGGGGGACCGCGCCCCACCTACGTCGCCGACCTCAAGGGAGCGTCGTCGGTGGCACACGTGCTCGGGCGTGCCCGCGTCGGAGCCGAGGCCTTCACCTCGTTCGACCGACCGTGGTCGTGGACGCCGCGGACGCTCAAGCCCGTCGCCGACCTGCAGCTGGCCCTCGGTGTCACCAGGTTCTGCATCCACACCTCCCCCCACCAGCCGATCGCGGCGCCGCCGCCCGGTGTCGCGCTCGCGCCGTTCCTCGGTCAGGCCTTCACGGTCAACGAGACGTGGGCGCAGATGGCGCGGCCGTGGATCGACTACCTCGCGCGGTGCTCGGCGGTGCTCGCCATGGGCTCGCCGGCCGTCGACATCGCGGTCTTCATCGGCGAGGAGGCGCCGGTCACCGGGATGTACGAGCATCGATTCGACGACGCGGTGCCGAACGGGTTCGACTTCGACTACGTCTGGGCCGACGCGCTCCAGCGCGTTCTCCGCGTACGCGACGGCATGATCCACGCGGACGGCGCAACCTACGGCGTGCTGTTCCTCGGTGGATCGAGCGATCGGATGACGCTGCCGACGCTGCTCGCCGTCGAACGCCTGCTCGACGGCGGCGCCACGATCGTCGGCCGTCGCCCGACCGGCTCGCCCTCCCACGCCGACGATCCCGAACGCTTCGCCACGACCTGCGACCGGATCTGGGGCCCGCGCTCGACCGGACGGGTACTGCCGACGGCCGACCTCGCCGCGGCGCTCCACGAACGGGGTCTCAGGCCGGCGCTCGAGGTCGAGGGGCCACCCGTCCGGACGGTCGCGCGAATCGTCGACACCCGCCGCGTGACCTTCCTGGCGAACCCCCTTGCCGACCGGATCTCGATCCGCATCCGCCGACCGGAGTCGCGGCTCGTCGCCTGGGATCCCGTCGATCCGCGACGTGTCGCGCTCGACGCGGACGCCGAGGGCTGGCACGTCGTGCACCTGGCGCCGTTCGCGTCCCTCTTCGTCCTCGAGTCACCCCGGGACGCGGGCGCCGTGGCTGCCCCGGCGCCGACCACGGGCATTCCGCTGGATGGCGCTTGGACCCTCGACGTGCCGGGACTGGCGGCCACCTCGACGTCGCCGCAGCCCCGGCGGTGGACCGATGTCGTCGATGAGGCACGGGCCTTCTCAGGAGTCGCGACGTACCGCCACCGATTCCGGTTCGAGCCGGACGACCTGGATGGCGGACGCATCCTGCTCGACCTCGGCGACGTCTCGGACCTCGCCCGGGTCCGCGTGAACGGCGCGGACTGCGGCGTGGCCTGGACACCGCCGTTCAGGGTGGACATCTCCGATGCCGTACGCGCGGGCTCGAACCTCCTCGAGGTCGAGGTGGCCACACCCTGGCGGAACCGGCTGATCGCCGAGGCAGCGTCCCCGAGTGGAACGATCCCTGGGGCGATGACCACCGTGTTCGAGCCGACGGCCGAACCGCTTCCTGCCGGTCTCGCAGGGCCGGTGCGGCTGGTCGTGGAACGGGACGGTTGACCGCCGCGAACGGCCGGATCAGCGGGACTATTGCCCCACATAACCGACACTAATGTCGGAATCGTGCGAATGTGTGTCAGGCTGGACGCACGGCCGAGCGCCGTGCCACCCACACCAGTTGGCGACAACGACGTCATGAAAGGTCCGAAATGCCACAGCACTCCGTTCCCACGCCCCTCCGGTGGTCGCTCCTCGCAGTGCCCGTCGCCGGAGCCATGGTCCTCGCCGGCTGTTCCGGTGGCGGGGCCGACACCGGCAGCACCGACGGTGCGTCCGCCGGATTCTCGCTGATGGTCGCCCAGGCGAACGACGCCGACGACTACTACGCCCAGATGGCCCAGGCGTACACCGAAGAGACGGGTACCGAGATCGAGGTGATCCCCTACCCGTCCGACGCGTACAACACCCAGGTCACCACGCAGTTCCAGGCCGGCAACGCGGCGGATGTCGCGATCCTCTCCCCCGGGACCGGCCAGCCGATCTCGGTGATCACCCTCGCCGAGGCGGGCTTCCTCGAGCCGCTCGACGACACGTCCGCCGGGATCATCCCCGAGGGCACCGCGTCGCTCTACGAGGTCGACGGCGAGATCTACGGTCAGCCGACCGCACTGTCGCCCGTCGGGTTCGTGTGGAACCCTGCGGCCGCCGGGGAGGTCGGCGTCGACGAGTTCCCGACGAGCTTCGACGACCTGCTCGCGGCCTGCACCACGGCCAAGGACGGCGGCAAGAGCTTCACCGCGCTCGCCGGCTCCGTCCCGTTCAACACGGGGCTCCTCGCGCAGATCGTCGCGGCGACCCGCGTGTACGAGGAGGCGCCCGATTGGAACGAGCAGCGTGCCGCCGGTGACGTCACCTTCGCCGACAGCGGCTGGAAGGACGCGCTCGAGGACATCGTCGCGATGAACGACGGCGGCTGCTTCCAGGACGGCGCAGCGGGCGGCACGTTCGACTCGATCACCAACGGCATCGGCGGCGGCACGTCGCTCAGCGCCGCCGTGCCCGGCTCGGCCGCGACGTCGATCAACGCGGGCGCCGGTCTCGAGACCGACATCCAGGCATTCCCGCCCGCCGACGGTCAGGGCGACTTCATGCTCGCGTCCGCCAACTACGCGTGGGCGATCAACGCCTCGGCGGAGGACGGTGCGAAGACGTCCGCCCAGGAGTTCCTCGACTGGGTCGCCCAGCCCGAGCAGGCGCAGCAGTACGCCGACCTCTCGGGTGCGGTCCCGATCACCGGCGTGAGCGCCGACACCCTCCTGCCGGTCTACCAGCCCGTGGCCGACCTGCTCGAGTCGGGCGCCTACACCGGCCTGCCGAACGCCACCTGGCCGAATCCCGCCGTCTACGACGCCCTCGGAGTCGGCGTCCAGGGACTGCTGACCGGCCAGAAGACGGTCGACCAGGTGCTGGACGACATGGACGCGGCCTGGGACAGCTGATCCCCAGCGCTTCGACTCCATGATAGGTCGCCGCCCGCAGCCCTCGCGCTCCGGGCGGCGACCGCCGTTCGGCATCACCGCGCGAACGACGCACGGCGACATCACGAGAGGGAAACCGATGACCGGGCCCACTCCGCGCAGCACGCGCGTCCGTCACCTCCTCGACGAGCTGAGCTGGACCGAGAAGCTCGGGCAGCTGCAGATCGTCTTCCGTCCTTCGCCGGTCGACGCGGCTCAACTCGTGCGCGACGGCATCGGCTCGGTGTTCTGGCCGCGATCGGCCGCGTCGGCGAATGAGCTCCAGCGCGTCGCCCTCGAGCAGACACGAGTCGGCATCCCGCTGCTCGTCGGGCTCGACGTGATCCACGGGCACCGCACGATCGGACCGGTGCCGCTCGCGCAGGCCGCGAGCTTCGATCCGACCATGGTGCAACGGCTGGCACGCCTCGCCGCGGCAGAAGCGCGTTCCGGCGGCGCGAACTGGACCTTCTCCCCGATGGTGGACGTCTCACGCGACCCACGATGGGGCCGATCGGTCGAGGGCTTCGGTGAGGACGTGCACCTCACGGCCGAGATGGGTCGCGCGATGGTGCGCGGCTACCAAGGCGACTCGCTCGCAACGCACGACTCCCTCGCGGCCACCGCGAAGCACTACGTGGCATACGGCCAGCCCGAGGGCGGGCGGGACTACGGTGCGGCGGATGTCTCGGAGCACCGCCTGCGCAACGTGCACCTCGAACCGTTCCGCGGCGTGGTCGAGGCGGGCGCGGCATCCGTCATGGCCTCGTTCAACACCGTCGCGGGACGCCCGATGCACGCCAACCGGCGACTCCTGACAGACCTCCTGAAGACGGAGTGGAAGTTCGACGGCGTCGTCGTCGGCGACGCCGACGGCGTCCGCAACCTGATCCCGCACGGCATCGCGGGCGGGCTCGCCGAGGCGGTCCGCGTGGCGTACGCGGCGGGACTCGACGTCGAGATGGGCGGCGCCCCGTCCGACGTCCCCGTCGAGGAGATCGCTCCCGGCCGGATCGATCCGGCCCGAGTCGATGACGCCGTCGCGCGAGTGCTCTCCCTCAAGGAGGCGCTGGGACTGTTCGACGATCCGTACGTCGATGAGGAGTCGGAGCGCCTCGAACCGACCGCCGAGGCTCGACGGATGGTGCGCGCCGCGACCGCGCGTTCCTCCGTGCTGCTGAAGAACGACGGCACCCTTCCGCTGCGTCGGCCGCGCCGAATCCTGCTCGCCGGCCCGTACGCCGAGTCGACCGACCACCTGGGCGCGTGGACGCAGTCATTCGCTGCGCCGGCTCGAAGCATCGCGGACGAGTTCCGCGCCCGGCTTCCCGAGGCGGAGGTCCGCGTCGAGACCGGCGTGGGGTTCCTCGACGACGACGCCTCGGGGATCGCTGCGGTGGTCGCTGCGGCGCGCGACGTCGACGTCGTCCTGATCCTCGTGGGAGAGCCGAGTTCGCTGTCGGGTGAAGCCGCGTCGCGCAGCGACCTGCGTCTCCCGGGCCGACAGGAGGAGCTCATCCACGCCGTCGCCGAGATCGGTGCGCCCTTTGCGGTCGTGCTCGAGAACGGCCGCCCGCTGGTGGTGTCGGGCTGGATCGATCGGGCACCCGCCGTCGTCGAGGCATGGCACGGAGGCACGGAGGCGTCCGCCGCGATCGTCGACCTGCTGCTCGGCGACGCGGAACCCGCCGGACGGCTGCCCATGTCCTTCCCCCGCTCGGTCGGCCAGGTGCCCGTGTACTACGCCCACGAGCGCACCGGACGACCGGCGAGCACCGGCGGCACGCTGACCGAGACCAGCGCCGATGTCGGGCTGCATGGTCCGGCGAACGTGCACGAGAAGTACACGTCGAAGTACCTCGATCTCGACCTCGGACCGCAGTTCGCGTTCGGGCACGGCTCGGGGTACGCGAGCTTCACCCACGCGGCCCCTCGGTCGAGTCGCGACGAGATCTCGCTCGTCGACCTCGGCGATGGGATCCGGGTCACCCTCGCCGTCGACGTGACGAACACCTCCGATCGAGCCGGCGACGAGATCCTCCTCGTCTTCCTCGAGGACGTCGTCGCAAGCATCGCCCCGCCCGTCCGTCGTCTCGTCGCGTTCGAGCGACGAACGCTCGGCGCAGGCGAGTCGGCGACGTTCTCGTTCGAGCTCGGCTCGCGCGAGCTGGGGTTCTGGGCGACGGATGCCGCGGACGCGCGCTTCGTCGTCGAGCCCGGGCTCTTCCGCCTGCACGTCGGCCCGACGCTCGAGCGCACAGAGGCGGTCGAACTGCGCGTCAGCTGAGCGGGCGGTAGCGGAGGTCGCGGAACCGCGCTTCTCCGGCACCGCTCGCGTAGATCGCGGGGCGGAGGCTCTGCAGGTCGCCCGCCGTGTTCGCGTGGTAGCCCGAGGTCTCGTAGCGGATGGCGTGCCGAACCCAGTCCTCGCCGAGCGACCGGTACCACGACGTGACGATGTGCTCGTCATTCCGGATCCGCAGGCGCATCCGCCGGGCCGGCGGTGCGGGCTCGCGCCAATGCGTGCGGAGTCCGCCCGAGTAGCTCGCCATTCGGTCGCCGTCGATCCCCATTCCGCAGAAGAGTCGATCGTTGAAGTACAGCAGTAGGCCGGCCTCGACCGCGTCCTCGCCGAGCAACTCCACCTCGACCTCGATCTCGTACGAGTGGTCGCCGGTCACGAGGCAGAGCGGCGATGTGCCGGACGGCCCGTCGCCCCGCGCGCGCAGCACCAGGCCGTCGTCGATGCGAAGCCGGTCGGCCTCATCGGGCGAGGGCGCATGGAACGTCCACCGCTCGCCGAGCCGGAACGCGTCGAGGTCCTCGGCGAAGTCCGCCGCGGGGCGCTGCGGCGCGGCACCCGCCGGCGCCGGCTGCGGCGCACCGATGTCGCCGGCGACCGCCACGGGCCATCCGTCGTCGGTCCATGCGATCGGCTCGAGCAGCACCTGACGGCCGAGCGTGCGGAAGCCGTGCTCGTACCCGTGCGAGAGCATCCACCAGTCGTCGGCGGGTCCGCGGAGGATCGTCGCGTGGCCGCGCGACCACCAGCGCTCCGCGGCATCCTGCGTGCGGGCGATGGGGTTGCCCGGATGGTTCTCCCACGGACCGTGCACCGAGCGCGAGCGCGCCACGATGACCATGTGCCCGGTCGGCGGTCCCGCGGTGCCGCCGACGGCGCTGACCAAGTAGAACCACTCGCCGCGACGGAACAGCTTCGGGCCTTCGAGTGCGTAGGCCTCGGTGACCCACTCGTCGGGGTAGCGCCATCCGTCGTAGGCCTGCTCGAGCTCGCCGACGGTGGCCAGGCCGTCGTCGGTGAGTCGCACCATCCGGATGCCGTTGACGAACAGATAGCGCCGCCCGTCCTCGCCGACGACGTGGCCGGGGTCGATCGCGCCCCGGATGGCCAGGTCGATCGGGGCGGACCACGGGCCGCGCATCGAGGGCGCGTGGATGACGAAGATCGACGGCTCGGTCAGCTCCGACCACGGCGTGGGGATGAACGGGATGTAGATGAAGAAGCGCCCGTCGTGCTCGGCGATGTCGACCGCGAAGGTGTTGCCGAGCGGCCGGGGCAGCGCAGCCCCCTCGTACGTCCAGCTCACGAGGTCGGTCGAGCGGTACAGCGGCAGGCCGGGTGCCGCCTGGAACGACGAGTACGTCAACCAGTACTCGTCACCGACTCGGATGACGGAGGGGTCGGGCCGGTCGCCGGCGAGCACGGGGTTCACGAAACTCGTCACGGGGTCGTGGTCTCCGAGGACGTCGGACGGGCCTGCGACATCCGCTTCGGGGCCGTCGACCTCGATCATCGGGATTCCGTTCGGACCGGTCTATCCGAGCGGGGTCCGGCCTTTGGCGCGGGCGGCGCGCTCGGCGCCGGCCAGGATCTCGCTGTCGAAGTACTCCTGCTGCAGGATCACTCGGCCGTCGCGCACGCGGAGGACGTGGATGAACGACTGCGGGTAGGGCTCGCCGAGGAAGGTCGCCTCCGGCACCATCCGGCTCGTCACGAAGAAGAGCTCCGGGTCCTCGGCGGGATGGATGACCAGGTCGCGATGCACGCACTCGACGAACATGCCGGCGTTGTTCACGGTGTTCGCGACGATCTCGTCCCGGCCCTCCCAGCGCGTCTTCGGCAGCCCGGCGGGCGCGAACGGCAGCTCCTTCACGCCATCGGGATGCCACAGCGCGAGCCGCTCCTCGGGCCGCTCGAGGTTCGAGGCGAAGAACGCCTCGACGACGGCGAGGTTCGCGGAACGCAGTTCGTCGATGGTCCTCTCGGTCGCGCTCATGCCGGCTGCACCGCCCGCATGCTCGCGCGGATGAGGTCGTGCTGGCGGCGCACGAGCAGCAGCGGGTCGACCTCGCCGAGCTCGGCGAACGCGTGGCCCTCCCACTCGCTCGACCAGTAGCCGCGGTAGCCGCCCTCGACGAAGACGCGCACGAGCTCGGGGTAGTCGATCGCGGGCTCCTGACCGCGCTCGTCGATGTCGTAGAACTTCGCGTGCACGTGCAGGATCTGCGGCATGATGTCGGCCCACTCGCGCGGGTCGACGTGGCCGTGCATGTTGAACGCGAGGTGCGCGAACGAGCCGAGGCGGCCCGGGTCGAAGTCGCGGCCGCGGAGGTAGCCGATGAACTCCTCCTGGCGTTCGCGCATGGGCGCGTCGGTCGCCCAGATCGCCTGCAGCCGGTCGAGGGCGTCCGCGTCGAGACCTGCCCGGCGCACCGCCCGCAGCAGCGTCGGCGACATCGCGTGCATGGTCGAGGAGAAGTCGGCGACGAACCCGAGCAGCGGCGAGTCGAGCTCGGCGTAGGTCTCGCGCACCTTCAGGATCGGCTCGGCGTTCGGGCCCATCGGCGCGTGGATCTCGTAGCCCAGCTTGAGATTCAGTTCCTCGGCGACCGGAAGCAGCCGGCGCAGCAGCTCGGGCTTCGCCGACTGGATGCGCACGAGCGGGAAGCCGAGCTTCGCCGCGCCGCGGAAGAGCGTCTCGCTGAACGCGAACTCCTCGTCGGGTGTCATGTCGCGGTCGCGACGGCGGCCCATGTCGAGGTTCGCGCCGAACGAGCTCGCGTCGAAGCCGTGACGGTCGAACGCGTCGCGCCACGTGCGCACGAACTCGTCGGAGACGACCGGGTAGGTCGGCAGCACCTGGGAGGCGACGATCTCGATTCCGGGGCCGATGCCGAGCTCCGCGACCCGGTCGAGGAGCCCGTCGAAGTCGTACCAGCCCGCGCGGAACTCCGCGCTCGCGGAGTAGAGCGTGAGGCCGAGCTTGAACGGGTCGGCGTCGGTCGCGGGCGGCGGCGGCGCGACATCCGTCACCATCGCGGGCGCCGGCGCGTCGCGGTCGGTGACCGTCAGCGTCAGGGACTGGCGCACGACATTGGGCACGTACATGCCCGGCCCGCCGTCGGCGCCGGGCGCGATCTGCATGTATGGCAGGCGCAGCTCGCCGAACACCTCGATGTCGTGCGACTCGCCGAGCGCGACCGGCTCGGCTCGCGTGGCGATGAGCAGCGGATGCACCTGCAGGTACCAGAGCGCCTCGCTCTGCTCGGGCAGTTCGTCGAGTGCGTACCGCACGCCGCCCAGCTCGAATGCGAGGTCGCCAACGGGCACCTCCTCGCCGTCGACCGTGAGTCGCAGCGTGGACACCGACGACAGCCAGAGGCTGCGGTACCACGGCAGCGTGAGCGAGAGCGCGAGGCCCTCGGGGTGGGTGCGCAGGCTGTCGGCCTGGATGAGTCCGTTCGGCATGGTTCCTGTCCTGTCCTGGGTGGTCGTGAATGACGGTCGAGCGGATGCCGCGGCTCAGAGCCCGGCGGCGATCCGGCGGATGAGCGAGTGCTGGCGGCGCACCTGTTCGATGGCGCGCCACGGCTCGCGCTCCCCCTCGTACTCGCTCGAGAGGTAGCCCGCGTAGCCGGCGTCCTTGAGCGCGCGGAGCACGGGCTCCCACGGGATCTGCTGGTCCTCCTGGTGCTCGTCGATGTCGTGGAACTTCGCCTGGATGAAGACGACGTACTTCGCGATGTCGGCGATGTCGGCGGGGTCGACGCCGATGCCGTCGAGGAAGGCCGGGCGCTGCCCGGGCAGCTCGCCGGGCCGCAGCGGGATGGGTCGGTCCTGGAAGATGCCCGTGTCCAGCAGCAGGCCGAAATGCTTCGTGCCGGTGCGCTCGATGAGGTCGATGTAGTCGTCGACGACGGGGTGCTTGATCGGCGTCGGCGAGTGGATCTCGGGGCAGATGACGACGTCGAGTTCGGCGGCGAGGTCGAGCGAGCGCTCGACCGATTCGGTCCAGATGGGGTCGGGCACGAGGTCGCTCGAGACGACGCCGATCTTCGGCCGGACGAACCGGAAGCCGAGGCGCTTCGCGAGCCGCAGGTCGCGCTGCAGCATGCCGGCGCCCTCCTCGGCGGTGAGCCGGCGCGCGTTCGGCCCGCTGGAGTGCAGGCGGGTGTCGATCCACGAGCCGTAGTTGGTCGGCTCGAGGCCGTACCGGTCGAGCAACGCGAACCAGCGGTCGATCCACTCGGTCGTCGGCTCCGGGTACCGCTCGATGTGGCCCTCGCCGAGGATCTCGACGCCGGTCGCGCCGACGTCGGCGACATGGGCGAGCGCGGTCTCGAGGTCGAGCACGGTGCCGTAGTCGGTCATGTAGCTGTACAGCGAGACGCCGTACCGGAAGGGCCCGTCGTCGCCGTCCGGCGAGAGCGTGATGTGCCGGGTGACGCGGTAGGTGCTCGGCTGGTGCTCCTCCGGGATGTACGACATCCGGAGCCGCAGCTCGATCGAGACCTCGTGCGTGCCCTGCGGGAGCCCGCCGTCGAACGGCACGGTGACGACGGCGGCCTCCTCGAGCGGCCAGCGCACGCCGTCGACGTCCCAGAGCTCGGCGAGCGTGTAGGTGCGCGCGCCGAAGGTCCAGCGCGGCACGTCCGGCCCGACGTCGACGAGGTCGCCGACGCGCACCGCGATGCCGTCGATGAGGGACGCCGCCATTCCGCGGTACGACGGCATCCGCACGCGGAACTGGAAGCCGGTGACCCGATCGCCCTCGCGGACGTTCCGGAAGCCGGTGGACTGGATGAGGTCTCGCTCGAGCAGCATCGTCGCTCGCTCTCCTTCGTGCGGTCGGGTTCGGGTGGTCAGGCGGTGACGGATGCCGCGGTGCGGGCCGACAGCCCCTCGACGGCCTTCCGTGCTCCGCGAACGGCGATCGCGACGCTCATGAGCGTCGGGTTCATGGCCGTCGCGGTCGGGATCAGGGCGTTGCCGCCGACGACGAGGCCGTCGACGCCCCACACGCGCGACCAGGGGTCGGCCACCGACGTGCCGTCGTCGGCCGGCCCCATGCGCATGGTGCCCTGGTAGTGCAGGCTCGAGCCGTTGGGCATGAGTCGCGGCTCGGCGACGAACGTGCCGAGCGCCTCGCCGGCTCGTCGCAGCCGGTCGGTGGCGGCGTCGATCTCAGCGTGCTCGCGGTCGGTGAGCTCGTACTCGATCGTCATGTTCGGGAAGCCGCGGTAGTCGAGCTCCGCGTCGTCGAAGGTCACGGCGTCCTCGTAGCGCGGGAACTTGCGCATGCCGTAGCCCATGTTGACGTACCCCCAGCGGTTCGTCGCGAGCGGATGCTCCGGGTCCATGGGGAACGGCGTGGTCTCGGAGTACATGACCTGGAGGGAATACGGGTGGTCGGGCTCTGAGAAGGGGATCCGGTTCACGGCCGCGACGGGGTCGGCGGCGTTGGTCGCGCGGCGCGCGAGCTCGGCGTCGAGTTCGTCCTCGGTCGCGTAGCGCGCCATCTGCTCGCCGTCGAGTGCGACGGTCGAGATCACGACGGGGTGCTCGGTGAGGTAGTGGCCGAGCGCCGTCGGGCGGATGCCCGACGCCCAGAGCAACTGCGGGGAGCGGAACGCATCGGCGGCGACCACCACGAGGTCGGCGGGCACGAACGCGGTTTCCCTGGTGCGCAGGTCCTCGACCGTGACGCCGGTGACCCGCTCGCCGTCCCGCTCGATGCGACGCACGAGCGAGAGGTCGCGCAGCTCGAACCGCTCGGCGAGCGGGTCGCCGGGCTCGATCAGTGGGCCGAGCACGGCGTCGGCGCCGGCCCAGCGCATGGTTCCGTCAGGTTGCGGGTCGCCCGCGACGGGCAACGTGCCGGGGCCGTAACCCTCCGGCAGTTCGGCGCCGAATTCCTCGGAGAGCAGCGAGCGGATGCCGCGTCCGACGGCCGAGTCCGCGAATGCCGCGCTCTGCGCGTGCAGCAGCCCCTCGGCCGTCCGGATGAGATCCTCCCACTCGTCGTCGGCGATGAAGTCGACCTTCTCGCTGAACGCCGGACGCGGGATGGCGCAGGTCCAGTGCGCGCCCTGCCCGCCGACGTTCGTGGCACCGGCCGCGGCCGGGAAGCTGGGCGCGTGGGCCGAGCCGTCGCCGCCGAAGTCGAACAGGTGCGTGCCCTGGCGGGCCGTGAACATGCCCTCGACGACCGTGGCTGCCGGGATGCCCAGCGACTCGCGGTGGTCGCCGGCCTGCGGGCCCTGCGACATCTCGCGGGCGCGCGCCTTCTCGTCGGGGTCGGCGATGTTGCGGACGCTCTCACCGGGGCGGGCGGTCAGCTGCGGGCCCGCCTCGAACATGATCACGCGTGCATCGGGCAGCCCCTTGAGCAGGAGTCGCGCGTAGGCGGAGCCGATCGGTCCGCTGCCGACGACGGCGATGGTGGGGTGGTGCGACATGTGCGTCTCCTCTTCGAGTCTCACGCGGTGGCGGGTTCGGCGGCGGGTTCGGTGGTGGAGGTCACCGGCTCGTCGGAGAGCCGGCCGGGAGGAAGCAGGACCGCCGCGACGACCCCGACCGCATAGGTGATCGCGAGCGCGGCGAACACGGGGACGAAGACGTCGCCGTAGATCTGCGCGATCTCGCCCTGGATGACGGGTGCGGCGCCGTGGACGACCTCCGGGGTCAGCGACGAGGCGTCGAGCGTCGAGGGCAACCTCGCGGCGACGCCTGCGCCGATCACCCCGCCGATCACGGCGGTGCCGAGCGTCGACCCCATCTGGCGGACGAGGTTCGTGGTCGCGGTGATGGTGCCGGTCTCGTTGCGCGGCACGGCGCCTTGGACGACGGCGATGACCAGGCTCATGAACGACCCGGTGCCGATGCCGACCAGGAACATGACGGCCATCGGCACCCACAGCGGCGTACCGACCGGCAGCAGCGCCATCGCGAACAGTCCGGCCGCGGCGAGGCTCGTGCCGAAGATCGTGTACCCGCGGTAGCGGCCGGTGCGGCTCGCGAGCCATCCGGTGCCGAGGTTCGACACGAGCATGCCGAACACCGTCGCGATGGGGACGAAGCCCGACACTGTGGCGCTCGTGCGGTACGCCATCTGGAAGTAGGTGGGCAGGTAGCCCGTCACCGAGAACAGGCCGATGCCGATGATCGCCGACAGCGCGATGCCGGCGGCGACGGTGCGGTTCGCGAAGAAACCGAGGGGGACGATGGGCTCGGACGCACGAACCTCGATCAGGAAGAACGCGGCGAGGGCGATGCCGCCGAATGCGAAGGCCACGACCGCGGCCAGCGCCGACCCGGGATCGCCGACCCAGGTCACCCCGAGCACGAGGGCGACGAGTGCGAGCGTGAACGCGATGGCGCCGGCGAGGTCGAAGCGACGCGGCGTCGTCTCCACGTGCGGGATCGCGAACACGGCGAGCGCGAGCGCGACCACGCCGAACGGCAGGTTGATCCAGAAGACCCACGACCATCCGAGGTAGTCGGTGATCAGGCCGCCGAGGACTGGCCCGACGAGGATCGCGATCGGGAACGCCGCGCCGATGATGCTCATGTAGCGCGGCCGCTGACGAGGCGTCGTGACGTGGGCGATGATCGTCTGCGACATCAGCTGGATGCCGGCAGAGCTCATGCCCTGCGCGATGCGGGCGATCACGAGCTGGGTCATGTCCTGCGCGAACCCGCAGGCGAGGGATGCCACCAGGAAGACGACCACGGAGGTCAGGAACACCAGGCGCGGCCCGACGAGGTCGCCGAGCTTGCCGAGGACGGGCAGCAGGACGGTGCTCGCGAGCGTGTAGCCCACGACCACCCAGCTCATGTGCTCGAGGGCGCCGAGCTCGCCCGCGACGGTCGCGAGCGAGGTCGCGACGATCGTGTGGTCGAGGGCGCCGAGGAAGGCGACGGTGAGGAGGGAGGCGACCAGGAGCCGGAGTCGGAGCGGCGAGAGCGACATACGTGGAATGCCCGAACGATCGGGCCGTCGACGTGACCGGGTGTGCCCTCGCCCGCGACGTCACGGAGAGGATCGGATCCGCAGGATCCCAACGTCATGTCGATTCTAGGCGGTCTTTAGTCGAAAATCAACTAAAGATGATCGAGTCACGACTGCTGAGCACCTCCGCCGCGGCCTCCGAATCGTGCAGAAGGTCCGCCAGATCCGACGTCGACGAGCCCTCCGCGATCGCGTCGAGCGCACGACGGAGGGCCACGCGCTCACCGGATTCGAACCGCGTCGGTGCGACGAGCCGTCCTCCGACGCTGGCGGTCGAAAGTTCGATCCGATCGAGCGTCCCGTCGAGCTCGATCTCCGTGGTCGTCTCGCCCAGCCCTCGCACCCGCAGCAGGTCGTCGGCGCCCGGCGTCCGGATCGCCGACAGCGTTCCGGTGACACGGCCGTCCGTGCTCAGCAGCGCCGTGACCGCCCGTCGTGAGCTCGGACCACCCTCGGTGGCGGCAATCCCCACCGGTGAGCCGACCAGTTCGCGCACCCATCCGATCGCGTCCCGGACGACGGCGGGCTGTCGCTGTCGGTCGGCGCGACATTCGGCGACCGTCACGCGAGGTGCGGTCCCGCCGCGAGCACTGAGCGCGTCGTCGACGAGATCTCGACGCAATCGTCCGCGATGGACGAGCACCGGCGTGCCGGTCCCTGTCCTGAGCCGCGCGATCGGAGCGGGAGGGGTGGAGTCGGGTTCGGTGACCAGGACCGCCCGCGCGCCGTCCCGGATCGCCTCCCCCGCGACGTCCCACCACGCGCCGGCGCCGTCGACCATCACGATCGCACCAGCCGCGCGGCCGCTCGGCACTGCACGCTCGGGCAGGCCGGCGACCGCCACGCGATGAGCCGGAGTCGTCGCGACGACCGGGATGCGGGCCGTCACGTCGATGCTCCTGACCGGACCGCCTCGGCGGCCGCGTCGGCGAGCGCGATCGCGAACAGCGCGTCGTCGAGGAGCTCGTGGTATTCGGTCGTGGCCGCGCCGTCGAGTAGGTCGGCCAGGGCGAGCCACTCGGCGAGGTAGCCGTCCGCACGATCGCGGCGGTAGGTGGTCGTGCGCCCCTCCCCGAGTCGGACGCGGATGTCGGCACTCCCCGCGTGCACGAACGCCGGCGGGAACTCGACGTCGAGCCGGTCGTCGTCGGTGTCGACGGTCAGCCGCCAGAGCGGATCCGGGCCGTCCGGCAGCATGACGGCCGTCAGCAGGATCGAGATGCCGCCGGAGCGGAAGCCGACGGCGTACCCGATCGGCGGCAGGGGCGCGGCGAAATCTACGCGTTCGAACTCGGGCGCCAGATCGCGGATCGCGGGGAGGTCGTGGATCGCGAGTCCGAGCACGAGCTGCCGGACGACCGAGGCCGCCACGTCGGGATCCGCGAGATCAGGGGCGCCGCCTCGACGCGTTCCGCCGGCGTCGAGGAGCTCGGTGACGGCGGCGTGGAAGCGCCCGTTCGGCGGAAGCGCGACGGAGGCCGAGACCGCCCGGATGCTCGACTGCCGGGAGACGAGATGACGCTTGGCCCGTGCCCACGCCGGGTCGTAGAGGTGGTTGGTCGCGACCACGAGCGGGATCCCCGCGTCCATGCAGGTCTCGACGATCTCGGCGGCATCCGATGCCGTCGTCGCGAGCGGCTTCTCGCACAGGATGGCTCGCACACCCGCCCCAACCGCCGCGCGGACCTGCGCGGCGTGCTGGTCCGGTGGGCTGCAGATCGCCACGACCTCCACCGCAGGGTCGGCGAGCAGGGCCGAGGTTCCCACGGACGCCGCCGCACCGATGCGTGACGCGAGTGAGGCCGCCCGGCCGGAGCCCGAGTCGCTGACGTGCACGACCGAGAACCGCTCGGCCAAGCGGTCGAGCGTCGGCAGGTGCAACGCGGACGCGCCCGGACCTGCGCCGATCACGCCGACACCCCACACCATCGCCACTCCACCTGCCACTCGAGCACTTTCGCAGCAACTATACAAAAGTTGGCGCAACTTCTGTCTAATTGGCTGCGAAATAGCCCGATGTCGCCCGCCGTTGTGTCAGAATCTGTGCATGTCACGCGAGTCCACACTCCGCTTCGGCGCCCAGACCGACGAGGTCACGAGCCTCCTGCGCATCGTGAACCTGGTGCGCACGGGCGAGGCCGCAACCCGACCCGAGATCGGGCGGGTCACCGGGCTCGGGCGCGGCGTCGTCACGCAGCGCGTCGACCAGGCGATCGACATGGGATTCCTCGCCGACGGCGAGTACGGCCCTTCGTCCGGCGGCCGCGCACCGCGCACGCTCCGGTTCCGGTCCGAGCAGGGTCGGATCATCGTGTGCGCCTTCGGCGCGCTGCACATCAGGGTCGGCATCGCCTCGCTCGACGGCGACATCGTCGACGATCGGCACATCGGGTGGGACATCGCACGAGGTCCCGCAGAGACGATCGACCGTGCACTCGAGCTCGCCGACGAGATCCTCGCGCACCATGAGGACGTGCCGGTCTGGGGCGTCGCCGTCGGCATCCCCGGGCCCGTCGACTTCGACAGCGGTCGGCCCGTCGCTCCGCCCATCATGCCCGGATGGAACGGCTTCGACATGCGTCGACGCTTCGAGGAGCGATTCGACGCTCCGACCTGGGTCGACAACGACGTCAACCTCCTCGCCTTCAGCGAGCGATCGCGCCGACAGGACGAACGGCTCGACCTGATCTTCTTCAAGGTCGGCACCGGGATCGGCGCCGGACTCCTCTCGCACGGACGCATCCATCGGGGCGCCAACGGCGCGGCCGGCGACGTCGGGCACGTTCGCGTGCTCGGGTCGGACTCGCAGTGCCGGTGCGGCAAGGTCGGCTGCCTCGAGGCCGAGGCGGGCGGATGGGCGCTCGTGCGCGACGCCGAGCGAGCCCTTGCGGACGGCGCGGGCGGAGCCCTCGCGCGGGATGCCGCCGACGGTGAGGCGATCACGCCGCAGGCCATCGCGATCGCCGCGATGAACGGCGACGCCCTCGCGATCTCGCTGATCCAGCGATCCGCCCGGCTCGTGGGCGAGTCCATCGCCGCCCTCGTCAACATGTTCAACCCGGCCGTGATCGTGGTCGGCGGCGCCGTGTCGTCGGCGGGCGAGGTGTTCCTCGCAGAGGTCCGACAGCGCGTGTACGAGCTGTCGCTTCCGCTCGCGACCCGCGACCTCGCGATCGTGCGCTCGCTCGGCGATGAGCGGGAGCCGCTCCGCGGCGGCGCCGAGATGGTCCGCGAGCAGCTGTTCGAGACGACCTTCCCCCGATGGTTCGCGGAGGGGCGTCCCACCATCCGAGACGTCATGCCCGCGGCATCCTGATCACTTCTTTCTTTTTTCGACATAAGCGCGTATCTTTCTGTCTCAACATGAGACCCGAAGGAGCGCCATGTCCGAATCGAAGGCCCACCGCGTCCTCGGCGGACTCGCCGCGGCGGAGGGAGACGACGGATGACGCTCACCGCGCTCCGTGAGGGTGCCCTCGCCTCGACTCCCACGGGCGCGACGGTCCGACTCGGCCTGCCCTGGATCCGGTCACTGCCGCTCGCGAGCCTCCGCGGCCTCGAGGTGACGATCGACGGCCGGCCGGTCGAGACGATCCGACTGGAGCTCGGCGGTCGACTCGTCGACCCATCGGCACTCGCCGACGAACTCGGGTGGTGGTTCGTCCAGGATCGCCTCGTGAGCCACGTCGATCGGATGCTGGAACCCGGTGGCCACGACGTCTCCGTCGCGTTCACGCTGATGATCCCGTACCTGCAGGCCGGACCGGACCGACCGCTCACCCTCCCGTTCGTCGCAGAGCGCAGGCTCGTGCTCGACCTCGAGTCGGCCGCCCCGTCCGTCGCTCGCGACGTCGCCTGATCCCCGGAGACACTCGTGAACCCCGAACTCCCGGCCGGCTGCACGCTGGCCGCCAGCGCCTTCAACTGGACGCCCGACGTCATCCGGGCCGAACGCACGGCGACGGACATCGCGGTCGGCATCGTCGAGGACGGGATCGCCTCGACCATCGAACTCGAACCGGGCCAGCTCTGGCGCTCGTTCCCGACCCCGCTCGACCGCGAGGTCGACGAACTCCGGGGGCGCCTCGACGCCGCGCGCGGTCGCGTGAGCATCGTCGGCGCCAGCCTCGACGACTGGATCGACCCGACGCATCGTCGATCCGATGCCGAGCGACTGGAGTTCCTCCGTCCCCAGCTGCAGGCCGCGCACCGCGTCGGCGCGTCCGGGGTGCGACTGCCGGTCGGGCAGGCCGGCCGGGGACTGCTCGAGCAGCTCCTGCCGCTCCTCGCCGATCTCGACCTCGTGCTCTACGAGGAGATCCAGGGGCAGCAGTCGCCCGCGTCACCGGCCACCGCGCCGGCGATTCAGACCATCGCAGACCTGGACGACCCCGGCCTCCGCCTGCTCGTCGACATCAGCATGCTCATGCCCGCCCTCCCGCCGAGCTACCTCGATCGCCTCGAGCGCGCCGGCATCCCCCGCGCGCTGCTCGCGCGCCTCGAGTACGACTGGCAGGACCCGTCGACGGGTGACGCCGTCGTCGAGCATCTCCGCTCAGGCGCCGTGCCCGCGTCGATCCACGCGATGTACATGAACCTGCTGGTGCGGTTCGGCCGCTCCGAGGCGGTCGAGCTCCGCGACATCCTGCCGCTCGTCGGCGCGTTCCACCTGAAGTTCTGGGATCTCGACGATGCCGGCGCTCGCGTGTCGGCACCGATCCGCGACCTGGGCACCGTGCTCGCAGGGACACGCTTCGCCGGCACGCTCACCAGCGAGTGGGGCGGCCACGAATGGCTGGAGGAAGCCGACGCGTCCGACATGACGCGACGCCACCTCGCCCTCGCGCGCGAGGCGCTCGTCGAGGGTGGGCTCGTTGCCGCCGGCACCGGGCGAGCGCATCACGGAGCGCAATAAGCTAGCGTTCGGCATCGATCACGTTGATAGACTGGGCGCACCCGACCCAGTGAAGGAACACAACGACGTGTCCGATTCCCATGCTCCGCTCTCGCGACTCGACCTCAACCTGCTCGTGTCGCTCGACGCCCTGCTCACCGAGCGCAGCGTCACCCGCGCCGCCGAACGCCTCCACCTCAGCCAGCCCGCGCTGAGTGCGTCCCTGGCGCGCCTCCGGACGCACTTCAACGACCCGATCCTGGCGCGCAGCGGCAACACCTACGAGCTCACTCCGCTCGCCTCGCGGCTGACCGAGCACACCGCCGCGGCCCTCGACGCCGCCCGCCGCGTCTTCGAGAGCTCGGCCGAGTGGGACCCGAGCCAGTCGACCCGCGAGTTCGCCATCTACGGCTCCGATTACAGCGTCGCCACCACGGGCCGGCGCGTGGCCGCCCTCGCGGCCGAGCGGGCCCCCGGTGTGCGGTTCCGCTTCATGATGCACAACCCGCAGATCGTCGAGGACGCGGTCAACCGGTTACGTAGCGCCGACGCCCTGCTCATGCCGCACGGCTTCCTCACGGACCTGCCGTTCACCGACCTCTGGACCGACCGATGGGTGGTGCTGGCCTCGGCCGATCACCCCACGATCGGCGACGAGATCACGCTCGACGACGTGGCCCGGCTCCCCTGGGTGTTCACCTATCAGTCGCGCTCGGCGTTCACCTCGGCCACCCGGCAGATCCAGCAGCTCGGCATCGAGCCGCGGGTCGAAGCGGTCGTCGAGAGCTTCCTGCTCCTGCCGATGTTCGTCGCGGGCACCGACCGGCTCGCCCTCATCCAGGCCAGCCTCGCCGACTACGCGCGTGACGCGGCCGGGGTCCGAGTCTTCGAGCCGCCGTTCGATGCAACAGCCATCCACAACGCGATGTGGTGGCATCCGGTGCATCGTCGTGACCCGGAGCACGAGTGGTTGCGCGGGCTGTTCCTCGAGGCCTCGACGGGCCTCGACGTCGAGGCCTGACGCGGGCGGATCAGCTCCGCGACCGCGTGCGCGGACGGCGCCGCGCGGCGGGGATGTCCGGCACCTCTCGTGCACGGCCGACGACGTTCCGGATCTCGCCGATCCGCTCGACATGCATCACGACCTCGTCGCCCTCCGCGAGTGGCGGAGGGGTCAGCTCGCCCGCGCGGCCCCAGAGCTCTGCGAGGCATCCGCCGTTGCCCGCCGTCCCCGATCCGAGCACGTCGCCCGGCACGACCCGCGAATCGCGCGACGCGTACGCCACGAGGTCGCCGAACGGCCAGCCCATGTTCGACAGCAGGTCGTGTCCGATGCGTTCGCCGTTGACGAAGACCCGCATGGCGACGGGGAGGAAGCCCTCGTCGTCGACCAGGTCGGCGAACTCGTCGGCGGTGGTGATCCAGGGGCCGAGCGTCGTGGCGAAGTCCTTGCCTTTGGCCGGCCCCAGACGCACCTTCATCTCACGACCCTGGATGTCGCGCGCCGACCAGTCGTTGAAGATCGTGTAGCCGAAGATGTGGCCGACGGCCTCGGCGGGGGTGAGGTCGCGCCCGTCCGAACCGGCGACCCCGCCGATCACCGCGCCAACCTCGAGCTCGAAGTCGAGCCGCCCGGTCGCGGGCGGGCGCACCACGTCGCCGGTCGCCACGATCGAGTGCGGGTTCGTGAAGTAGAAGGTCGGGTAGGTGTACCACTCGTCGGCGACGTGGCTCGCGCCGTCGACCGAGGCGGTCACGCCCTCGACGTGCTCCTCGAAGGCGACGAAGTCTCGCACGCTCGCAGGCACGACCGGAGCGAGCAGCTCGACGTCGGCGAGGGGCACGGCGGACGCCGCGGCGTCGCCCTCCAGCTCGGCAGCGAGCATGGGAAGATCGGCGAGCCCTGCGGCGAGCACGTCCGCGACCGAGAGCCCGCGCGGGAACGGCACGACGCCATCGCCGATCACGAACCCTTCACCGACCGCGCCGGCGTGCGTCCAGCGCGCGATCCTCATTCGACTCCCCCGGCCGAGACCGGGTGTGCGCCTCGGTCGGGCAGCCGCGCGCCGAACAACCCGACCGCGTTGTCCGAGAGGACGGCGCGCGCCGCCGCCTCGTCGAGCCCGGCCTCGCGCACCCGCTCGACCGGGTCGTCGACGCCCATGTCGAACGGGTAGTCGGTGCCGACGAGCACCCGATCGGCGCCCGCGGCCGCCACGAGAGCGCGCAGCGCATCCGGCGTGTGCACGAGCGAGTCGAAGCGCAGGCGCCGCAGGTACGACGACGGCAGGTCGCGGCATCCGTGGGCCTCGGGGCGAACCTGCCATGCATGGTCGGAGCGCCCGAGGAAGGTCGGCAGGTAGCCCCCGCCATGGGCGGCGACGAGCTTCAACCCCGGATGCCGGTCGAGCACGCCCGAGAAGATCAGGTGCGAAAGCGCGACCGCGTTCTCGACCGGCTGGCCGACCGTGTTGGAGAGGTAGAACCGGTCGAGCCGTTCGTCGAGGCTGCAGCCGAACGGGTGCAGGAACACGATCGCGTCGAGCTCGACGGCGCGCGACCAGAACGGCTCGAGCCGCTCATCGGAGAGCTCCACGTCGCCGGCGAACGACGACAACTCGAAGCCGGCGAGGCCGTGCTCGAGGACGGCATCCTCGAGCGCCGCGACGATCAGGTGCGGATGCTGCAGCGGCACGAGCCCGAGCCCGACGAGTCGGTCGGGAGCACCGGCGACGTGCTCGGCGATCGCGCGGTTCGCCTCGCGGGCGGCCCACACGGCGAGGTCCTCCCCCGCCCACGGGTAGTAGTGCGACGGCGACGGCGAGACGACCTGCACGTCCACTCCCTGCCGGTCCATCTCGGCGAGGCGCGCGTCGAGCGAGGTGAGGAGCGCCATCCGCTCGCCGATCATGCGCCCGGATGCCGCGAGGCTCTCGGGCCCGTTCCGGCGCGCCTCCAGCGCCTGCGCGGAGGCGAACCCCTCGGGATCGCGTTCGCCGACTGCCCGCTGCAGCGCTGGGAGCAGCAGGTGGGCGTGCACGTCGACGACGGGCGAGGGCGACCCGCTCATGCGGGCGCGCTCACGAGCATCGCGACGCGCCGCATGAGACCCGGCACGTCGGCGTCCTGCACGTGGTCGATCTGCCACTGGCCGAGCTGCACCGAGGCCTCGACGACCTCGGTGGCGCGCGGCAGCCGCCGCGCGTGGAACTCGTCCCAGAGCGACTGGTCGACGGCGTCGCGCGCGAGCAGCAGCTCGGCGAGCACGAGGGCGTCCTCGCCGGCCTGGGCCGCGCCCTGCGCGATGGTGGGCGGGCAGCTGTGCGCGGCCTCGCCGATGATGACGACCCGACCCCGGTTCCAGGCGTCGGGCACGACGTGCTGGGTGAACCACGTGTAGTTCACGCGTGACGCGTCGTCGAGCGACTCGCGGATCTCGTTCCAGGGCCCGCCGTACGCCTGCGACAGCTCCTTCATGACTTCGAGTCCCTGCTCCGGCGAGAGCAGGTGCCGGTCCTGCGCGGGCTCGACGAGGTAGGCGTACATCATGTCCTCGCTCGTCGGGCAGTAGCCCGCGATGTAGACGGGGCCGCCGTAGTAGAGGTCGGTCTGAGTGACGTCCTTGGGGCGCGGCACGAACGCCCGCCAGATGCCCATGCCGGTGCGCTCGGGGGCGACCTCGATGCCGAGCTGGCGGCGGATGTCGGACTGCAGTCCGTCGGCGCCGATGAGCAGGTCGTACCGGCCGGTGGACCCGTCGGACAGGGTGACGTCGACGCCGTCGTCGTCCTGGGTGAAGGCCGTGACGGTCCTCCCGTAGTGGATGCGGGCGCCGAGCGCGGTTGCGCGGTCGGCGAGGATCCGGGCGAGGTCGGGGCGGTACATGCCGGCGACCGCGGGGTACTCCGGGCCGCCCGTCCGCGCATCGGGGATCTGGGCGATCACCGGCGCGTCCGGGCCCGGAGCACGGAGGCCGGTCTGGTCGAACGAGTAGCCGGCCTGCTTCACCTCGTCCCACACGCCGAGACGGTCGAACACGCGCAACGCATTGCCCTGCAACGTGATGCCGGAGCCGAGGGCGGACAGGTCGGGCTTGACCTCGAAGACGTCGACGTCGACGCCCCCTTCGGCGAGCAGGATGGCGGCGGCACTGCCGGCCACTCCGGAGCCGACGATCGCGACGCGGGAGACTGCGGTCATGGTGGATCCCTCCTTTGGGATTCGGTTCGGGTCCTACTTCAGGGCGACGGGGTTCACGGGCGAGCCGACGGCGCCGGTGATCGGAAGCGGCGGTGCGACGAGCAGGAACTCGTACACGCCGTCGGCGGCGCAATCCTCGGCGAGCGCCTCGAGGTCCCACATCTCGCCGACGGTGAGGCCGAGATTCGGGATCACGACCTGGTGGAGCGGCTGGAACGCGTCGTCGAACTCGTTCGGGCGCACCTCGAAGCCCCACGTGTCGGTCGCGATCGCCGCGATCTCCGTGCGGCGGAGCCATCCGGCCGTCGTGAAGGACAGACCCGCGCTGGGTCCGCCCGCGTAGCCGTTCCAGCCCTCGCGGAGGGCGCGGGCGTAGCGACCGGTTCGCACGAGCACGAGGTCGCCGCGGCCGACGGCGCTCGTCGCGCCCTGGGCCTCGATGCAGGCGTCGAGCTCGGCGGCGGTGATGCCGTAGCCGTCGGGCAACTCGCCCGCGCGTGCGTCGTCGGTCGCCTCGGGCCGCAGGAACCGGCCGAGGTCGAGCAGGACGCCGCGTCCGACGATGGCGGATGCCGCGTGCTCGATGCCGGTGACGAGGTCGCCGTCGCTCGTGACGACCTGACCGGCCGGGCGACCGTTCCATGCCAGGCCGCGGTCGAAGATGTGGCCCAGGCCGTCCCACTGCGTGGAGCACTGCAGCGGCATGGCGATGACGTCGTCGGCGCCGCCGATGCCGTGCGGGAAGCCTTGGTTCCCGGCCGCGGCATCCGTACCGGTGTCGAGCATCGTGTGCACCGGGTTCGTGCGGCGGCGCCAGCCCTGCTGGGGGCCGTTCATGTCGAACGGCTGCGAGAGCGAGAAGCTCGCCCCGCGTCGCACCAGGGCGGCCGCACGGGTGCGCTCGGCGTCGCCGATGAAGTTCAGCGTGCCCAGCCGGTCGTCCTCGCCCCAGCGGCCCCAGTTGCGATATGCCGCGGCAGCCTCGGCGATGTGCCGTTCGGGGTCGGTGCGGTCGAGCGCGGCCGGGTCCTCGGTCGGGGTGGTCCGGGCAGCGGATGCCGCGGCGGCGGACGTCATCGGACGCCCGCCTCGGCGATGGCGGGCTCGCCCGTGGCATCCGCCGCCCGCTCGGCGATCGCCCGCACGGTCTGGGCACCGAGTCCCTCGATCGCGCCGACCATGACGTCGCCGTCGCGGAGCATCCGACCGTGCACGATGCCGTTGCCCGCGGGACTGCCCGTGAGCAGCAGGTCGCCGGGCAGCAGGGGCATGTTCTGCGACGCGCCCGCGATGAGCGCGGGCAGGTCGAAGAGCAGGTCGGAGGTCGTGGCGTCCTGCATCGTGTCGCCGTTCAGCGTCAGTTCGAGGTGCAGGTCGCCGGGGTTCGGCACGAAGGGCGCGGGCACGAGGAACGGACCGGTCGGCAGGAAACCCGGCGCGTTCTTGCCGCGATACCAGTCGGTGCCGATCTCCTTCATGTCCTCGCGGAACACGAGGTCGCGCGTCGTGATGTCGTTCACGATCGTGTACCCGGCGACGTGGTCCATCGCGTGCTCGCGATCGACGCGGAACGCCTCGCGCCCGATCACGATCGCCAGCTCGAGCTCCCAGTCGTGCTGGTCGCTGTACGACGGCAGCACCAGGTCGACGTCGTCGCCGACCACCGCGGCCGGCAGGCCGATGAAGAAGTACGGGATGCCCTCGCGCGCGCGGCGGTCCATCATGTCGGCCGCCCACTCGCGCAGCTCCTCGATGGGCCTCGGGTCGTTCTTGGCACGCCCGGCCGCGACGAGGTCGATGACGTGCGTGCGGTAATTGGCCCCGGTCTGCAGCACCTGGCGCGGCGTGACGGGCGCCGTGAGGGTGACCTCGGCGAGCGGATGCCACGTGCCATCCGCCTGGTCGGCCAGTCGGGCGAGTCGATCCCAGGACGCGGGCGCCTCGGCGAGGAACGCGTTCAGGTCCGTGGCGCCGAGCTCGGCCGGCCCGATCTCGCGGACCCGCTCGCCGGCCACGAGGCCGAGCCGTGTGGCACCGCCCTCGTCCAGGCGGAAGCGCACGATGGCGAAGGGGGCGGTCAGGCCGTCGGACGACGATGTCACGGATGTCTCCAATCACGCGCGCGGCGGTGAGCGGCGTGCGTCCAGTCAACCGCTCGATCGGGTATCAGTGAAGGCCGCATCTTTGATGGACTCCATCAGTCCTGTCGATGGGCAGCACCCATCGATCGCGCGATCGGCAGCCCGCCACCGTGGCCGGTGAGTCCACCGTCGACCGCGATCTCCGTGCCGGTGACGAACGCGGCGTCCGGCGAGAGCAGATGGGCGATCACGGCCGCGACCTCCTCGGGTGCACCGGTGCGGCCGAGCGGTGTCGCCTCGAGGTTCGCCGTGCGGAAGGTCTCGGGCGCACTCGCGGTCATCGGCGTCGCGATGAATCCGGGAATCACCATGTTCACGCGGATGCCGCGGGGACCGAGCTCGATCGCCGCGGTCTTCGTGATGCCGCGGATGGCCCACTTGCTCGCGCCGTAGGCGACGCCGTAGTGGGCCATGACCCCGGCGGCCGACCCGACGTTCACGATGGACGCGCCTGATCGCATGAGGGGCGCGAGCGACTGGATGCCGAGCGCCGGTCCGGTCGCGTTGACCGCGAAGGCCTGTTCGAAGTCGTCGGCCGTCGCATCGTCCAGCCGGGCGCGCCGCGTGATGCCCGCGGCGTTGACCAGGCCGTCGAGTGCGGTGTGCTCGGTGGTGAGCTGCTCGGCGAGGCGAGACCATTCGTCCGATGCGCTCACGTCGAGCGCGAACCGCTCGACGCCGCCGGCCGCCGGTACGGCACCGCCGTGCCAGCCGAGGTCGGCGGCGATCACCTGGGCACCTGCAGCGGCGAGCGCAGCAGCCGTCGCTGCGCCGATCCCGGATGCCGCGCCGGTCACGACGTACGTGCGGTCTTCGTGCGTGCCCATCGGCGACCCCTTCCCTGCGAACGCCCGTGCATCCATGGTGGGCGCTGACTCACGCGCGCGCGAACACCGCCGCGAGCGCCTGTCCGCCGCCGATGCACATGGTCTCCAGGGCGAGCTCGCCGTCGAGCGCCGGGAGTTCGTGCGCGAGGGTCGCGAGCATGCGGATGCCGGTGGCGCCGATCGGGTGCCCGATCGAGATGCCGCTCCCCCGCGGGTTCAGTCGCGGGTCCTCCGCATCCACGCCCCAGTCGGCGAGGCAGGCGAGCACCTGCACGGCGAACGCCTCGTTGAGCTCGATGACGTCCAGATCGTCGAAGCCGATGCCCGCACGCTGCAGCGCGAGGTTCGCCGCGGGGACGGGTGCGACGCCGAAGCGCAGCGGGTCGTTGCCCGCGACGGCCCATGAGACGAGTCGGAGCGTCGGTGCGAGTCCGAGCGCCGACGCTCGGTCGGGCGTCGTGACCACGCAGGCGGCGGCCGCGTCGTTCTGCCCGCTCGAGTTGCCGGCAGTGACGGTCGTGTCGGGGTCGCCGCGACCGAGGATCGGTCGCAGCGCGCCGAGTGCGTCGAGCGTCGTGTCGGCGCGGGGATGCTCGTCGCGATCGACGACGACGGGTCCGCGCCGGCCGGGTACCTCGACCGGCACGAGCTCGGCGTCGAATGCCCCCGACTCCTGCGCCGCGACGGCCCGGCGGTGCGACTGCAGGGCGAACGCGTCCTGCGCCTCGCGCGAGATGCCGTAGTCGGCGCGCAGCAACTCGGCGGAGCCGACGTTACCCTCGGGGGTCGGGAAGTTCACGCCGCCGACGGTCTCGCGTCCGCGCGCGAGCGCGTCCTGCAGCATGAGTCCGCCTGGCGGCACGCCGCGCCGACCCTGCTCGGTGTACAGGGGCGCGTTCGACATCGACTCCGCGCCGAGGGCGACGACCACGTCCGAGACGCCCGTCTGCACCTCCATCGCGGCGTTGAGCACGGCCTGCAGGCCCGACCCGCAGCGCCGATCCAGTTGGTACCCGGTGGTCGTCACCGGGAAGCCGGCATCGAGCGCTGCGACCCGCCCGAACGCGGGCGACTCCATGGTCGGGTAGCCCTGGGAGCCGATCACGCCGTCCACCGCCGCGGGGTCGAGCCCCGTGCGCTCCAGCAAGGCCCGCAGCACGACGACGCCGAGGTCGCGCGCCGAGAGCGGGGCGAGCACCCCGCCCATGCGCCCGACCGGCGTGCGGACGGGGGCGCAGACGACGACCTCGCGCAGTTCGGTCATCCCGCGGCCGCCGTGAGCGACTCTGCGACCGTGAACGCGGCGCCCGTGGCATCCGTCACCTGCTCGACGGTGACGCCGGGCGCGAGCTCGACGAGCAGGAACCCGTCGTCGGTCACGTCGAAGACGGCGAGGTCGGTGATGACGCGGTCGACGCACGCGCGCCCGGTGAGGGGCAGCGTGCACTGCTCGACGAGCTTGGCCGAGCCGTCCTTCGCGACGTGCTCCATGACGACGATGACGCGCTCCGCGCCGTTGACGAGGTCCATGGCGCCGCCCATGCCCTTGACCATCTTGCCGGGCACGGCCCAGTTGGCGATGTCACCGTGCGCCGAGACCTGCATGGCGCCGAGCACGGCCGTGGTGATGCGTCCGCCGCGGATCATGCCGAAGCTCGCGGCCGAATCGAAGTACGCCGCGCCGGGCAGCACGGTGACGGTCTCCTTGCCGGCGTTGATGAGCTTGGGGTCGGCCTCGCCCTCCCACGGGTAGGGGCCGACGCCGAGGATGCCGTTCTCGGAGTGCAGCACCACCTCGACGCCGTCGGGCAGGTGGTTCGGGATGAGGGTCGGGAGCCCGATGCCGAGGTTCACGTACGAGCCGTCCTCGAGCTCGCGGGCCGCGCGCGCGGCCATCTCGTCGCGGGTGAGCGTCATCAGCGGGCCTCCTCGGCGCTTGCGGCGGCGGCGGGTTCAGCCGCGTCGCCGCGATCGGTGGCGGATGCCGCGGGCCGCGGCCGCACGGTCGCCTTCTCGATCGGCAGGTCGGCGGCCTGTTCCGGCGTGAGTTCGACGACGCGGTCGACGTAGATGCCTGGCAGGTGGATGTCGTCGGGGCCGAGTACGCCCGGCTCGACGAGTTCGTCGACCTCGGCGATCGTGATGCGGCCCGCCATCCCGGCGAGCGGGTTGAAGTTGCGGGTCGACTTCTCGAATCGCAGGTTGCCGTGGCGGTCGCCGACGGCGGCGCGGACGAGGCCGTAGTCGGTGCGGATGGCCTGCTCGAGCACGTACTCGCGCGACCGCCCGAACGTCGTGAACGGCCGCAGCTCCTTGGGTTCGCTCGCGAGCGCGACCGAACCGTCGGGCGCGTAGCGCAGCGGCATCCCACCGTCGGAGACCGCCGTGCCCGCGCCCGTCGCGGTGTAGAACGCGGGGATGCCGACGCCACCCGCGCGGAGCCGTTCGGCGAGCGTGCCCTGCGGGGTCAGTTCGACCTCGACCTCGCCGGAGAGGTACTGGCGGCCGAACTCCTTGTTCTCGCCGATGTAGCTGGCGATGATGCGGCGGATGCGGCCCTCGGCGAGGAGCAGCCCGAGGCCCCACCCGTCGACGCCGCAGTTGTTCGAGACGACTTCGAGGCCGTCGACCTCGCGATCGAGGAGGGCGCGGATGAGCGTGATCGGCACGCCCGACAGCCCGAAGCCGCCGACCGCGAGCGACGCGCCCGAGGGGATGTCGGCGACGGCCTCGGCGGCGGTCGCGAAGGTCTTGTCCATGTCTGCTCCGGGGTCAGGGGGTGTCGTCGGGGGTCGCCGACGTGTCGGTGGCCGACGGAGTGTCGGGGGCCGGCGGCGTCGCAGGTTCGCCGCGGCCGGGCGCGGATGCCGCGGCATCCTGCTCGGCGAACACGTCGCGCATGATCGCGAACGCGGCGTTCGAGGCCGGGAGCCCCGCGTAGAGCGCGGTGTGCAGCAGCACCTCGGCGATCTCGTCGCGGGTGAGTCCGTTGCGGAGCGCCGCGCGCACGTGCATCGCGATCTCGTTCTCGTGGCCGCCGGTGGTGAGGCTCGCGAGCGTCGCGATCGAGCGCTCCCGGCGACTGAGACCGGGTCGGTCCCAGATCTCGCCCCAGGCGTAGCGCGTGAGGAAGTCCTGGAACGCGGCGGTCTCCGGGGTCGTCGCGGCGATCGCGCGGTCGACGTGCCCGTCGCCGAGCACGGCCCTCCGCACGCGCATGCCGCGCGCGGCGGCGATCGTGGCTGCGCCGGCTCGCTCGGCAGTGTCGAGGTGCGATGCGATGAGCTCCGCGACGGTCGCGGGCTCCTCGAGCACGGCGAGGTGCGAGGCGCCGTCGAGCGAGACGTGACGGCCGCCGGGCACGGCGTCGGCGAGGTCCTGCATCGAGGCGGGCGTCGTCACGGTGTCGTGCTCGCCGCTGATCGCGAGCGTCGGCGCCGCGAGGTCGCCGAGCGCTGCCGTGCGGTCGAAGGCGGCGAGCGACTCGGCGCACCGGGCGTACGACTCGTCGTCGATGTCGACGAGCGCGGTGAGCGTCGACGCGCTGGGTCCGCCCGCATCGCGGTCGAGGAAGCCGCGGGCGAACCAGCGATCGGCACTCCCGGTCACGAGCGACGCGGTGCCGCTCGCCCGCACGGATGCCGCGCGCTCGGCCCAGCCGTCGGCCGTGCCGATGCGCGAGCCGCTGCAGCTCGTCACGAGGCTCAGTACGCGGTCGGGATGCGCGACGGCGAGTTCGAGCGCGATCGCGCCGCCCAGCGAGACGCCGCCGACGTGGAACGCGCCGCCACCCGCCTCGTCGACCACCGCGAGCACGGCGTCTGCGAGGTCGCCGATCGTGAAGCCGTCGGCGGTGGCGGGGCTCGCACCGTGCCCGGGCAGGTCGACGCGGAGGATACGGAGGCCCGCCGTGCGGCGATCGGCGCGGAGCGCCGAGACGACGCCGTCCCAGAGCGCGCTGGTCGTGCCGAGCGACGGCAGCAGGACGAGCAGCGGGCTCGACGGCGCCGACGCGGTGCCGGGCGCGAACGAGCCGAGGAGTCGGGGCACGGTCATGGGTGGATCTCCGGTCCGATGGGGGCGCTGGTACGGGCGAAGCGGGCGAGCGCGCCGTCGACGATGCGAGCGGATGCCGCGGCCAGCACCTCGCGGTCGGGCCGCTCGCCGGCCGGTCCGGCCGCGGCGAGGATCGCGGCGGCGCGATCGGCGTCGAAGGACGTGCGACCGACCAGCCGCTCGGCGTCGGCCGATGCCGATGCCGCGAGGCGCACCAGCCGACGCAGCGCGGACCACTCCGCGTGCCAGCGTCCGGCCGGCCGTTCGTCGCCCGCGACGGCGGCGCTCGCGACGACCTGCAGGAGTCCGGGTGCCTCGACGGCGGCGGCGGTGATGCGGACGGCGTCGACGGGGTTCTGCTTGTGCGGCATGGCGGAGGATCCGCCGCCGCCGGTGAGCCGCACCTCGCCGATCTCCTCGCGGGACAGGAAGGTCAGGTCGCCGGCGATGCGGCCGAGTGCGGCCACGACCGTCGCGGCCGTCGCGGCGACGGCGAGGACCGGCGTCCGCTCGGTGTGCCAGGAACGACCGGGGTCGGTGAGGCCGAGCCGGCGCGCGAGCCCTGCACGGACCTCGTCGGCGCCCGTGGCGCTCCCGGCCGCGACATCCGCCGCGGCACCGGTGCCCACGGCACCGCCGAACTGCACGGGGAACGTCGTCGCGTCGATCGCGTCGATCGACGCGCTCACGCCGTCGAGCCAGCCCGCAGCGAGCACGCCGAGCGTCGACGCCTCGCCGTGCCGTGCGAGCGAGCGGCCGATGCGGAAGCCGCCGCGGTGCTCGTCCGCGAGCGCGGCGAGTCCGCGGCCGGCGCTCGCGAGCGCCGTGCGCGCCCCGAGCAGCGCATCGCGGGCGACGAGCATCAGCGCGCTGTCCACCACGTCCTGGCTCGTGGCGCCGAGGTGCAGGCGCTCGGCGGACAGGCCCGCCGCTTCGAGCTGCCCTCGGAGCGCGGGAACGAGCCGAACGACCGGCACACCGTCGCTCGCGACGCCCGCGCGGAGATCGTCGTGGTCGAGTGCGGCCGCGTCGAGCGCGTCGGCCTGCGCGTCGAGGAACTCGTCGAGCAGGTCGCCCCAGGTCTGCAGCAGCGCGCGTTCCACGTCGACCATCGCGGCGAGCACATCGTCGTCGTCGGTGCCGTTCGCGTCGGCGCCGCCGGGATCGAGCAGTCCCCAGTCGGTCATCGCTCCATCCTCGTCACACCTCGGTGCCGTAGTCGAGGAACACGGTCTCGCCCTCGCCCTGCAGCCTGATGTCGAACCGGTACGAGCGTGGCGCGTCCGCCTCGGCGACGAGCGTGCCCCGTCGGCCCGGGTCGACGCGTGAGAGCAGCGGGTCGGCCGCATTCGCCTCGGGCTCGTCGCCGAAGTACGCCCGGGTGAAGAGGTGGTGGAGGACCCCGCGCGCGAAGACCGTGATGAGCAGGTACGGCGCTGAGCCCGGTCGCGCGGCGCCGGGCTTCACGGTCGTGAACGAGTAGTGACCGTCGCGGTCGACGGCGGCGCGACCGAAGCCGGCGAACCCGTGCTGGTCGCGCGCGAACGATCCGCGCTTGGTGGAGGGCCGACCCGTGGCATCCGCCCCCCAGATCTCGACGATCGCGTCGGGGATCGGGTCGCCCGCGCCGTCGAACACGGTGCCGTGCAGCCGGACGGCGTCGGGCTGCCAGGCCGCCCGGACGTCGGGGCCGCCGTCGTACGGCAGCGCATAGCCGAAGAAGGGTCCGACCGTCTGCGACGGGGTCTGGCCGAGCGGCCCATCGTGCGCCGGGGCGTGCGCGTGCGCGCCGGGCAGGTCGGTCGCGTCGAAGGCCTCGCGGCCGTTCGTGTCAGGCATGGTCGGCGTCCTCCGGTTCCATCCACGTCGACGTCGGCCCGGTGAGCACCACGTCCCACCGGTAGCCGAGCGCCCACTCGGGCTCGCTCACGTCGTGGTCGTACGTCGCGACGAGGCGCTCGCGTGCGGCCGGGTCGACGATCGACTGGTAGATCGGGTCGAGGGCGAACAGCGGGTCGCCCGGGAAGTACATCTGCGTGATCAGCCGCTGCGTGAACGCGGAACCGAAGAACGAGAAGTGGATGTGCGCCGGCCGCCACGCGTTGCGGTGGTTCTTCCACGGGTACGCGCCGGGCTTGATGGTCGTCAACCGGTACGACCCGTCGTCGCCCGTGATGATGCGGCCCACGCCCGTGAAGTTCGGATCGAGCGGCGCCGGATGCTGGTCGCGCTTGTGCACGTAGCGGCCCGACGCGTTCGCCTGCCAGATCTCGATGAGCTGGTTGCGCACGGGGCGCCCGTCGCCGTCGAGGATGCGGCCCGTCACGATGATGCGCTCGCCGAGCGGCTCGCCCGCGTGCTGGATCGTGAGGTCGGCCTCCTCGGCGGCGACGTCGGTGTGCCCGAAGGCCGGCGAGACGAGCTCGATCTCCTCGGGATCGGCGCGCACGAGCTCGTGGGTGGGGTGCCGCAAGGTCGTCGAACGGTACGGGGCGAAGTCGCGGCGCGGGTGCGCCGCGAGGGGGCGGGCAGCGGATGCCGCGGCCTCCGTCTCGGTGCGGTGACGCTCGGCGATCTCGTCGCTGATCGTCGACTGGGTCAGCTCGGGCTGCGGTGCTGGTCGTTGCATGGTCACTCCGTCGTGAAGGGGAGGCCGGCGTACTGCTCGGCGAGGGATTCCTGTGCGTGGCGGGAGCCGAACAGGTACTCGAGCTGGCCGACCTGGCTGCGGTAGCGGAAGTCGCGGGCCGAGGCATCCGGCGCCTCGTGGTGGACGTGGAGCATGTCCGTCATCCACTGCGAGAACTGCTGCACCTTCCACTGGCGCGACAGCGCCGCATCGCTGTAGCCGGCGAGCCCGGTCTCGTCGCCGTGACGGATGCTCCGGACGAGCGCCCGGCCGAGCATCGTGACGTCGGCGATGGCTGAGTTGAGGCCCTTCGCACCGGTCGGCGGCACGATGTGCCCAGCGTCGCCGGCGAGGAACAGGCGGCCGTGCGTCAGCGTCGAGACCACGAACGAGCGCATCGGGGTGATCGACTTCTCGGTGATCGCACCCTCGTGCAGGGTCCAGCCGTCGCTGCCGAGCCGGGTCTGCAGCGCGTCCCAGATGCGGGCGTCCGACCAGTCGTCGATCGACTCGTCGTGCGCGACCTGGAGGTACAGGCGGGAGACCTCGAGCGAGCGCATCGAGTGCATCGCGAAGCCGTCGCGGTGGAGCGCGTAGATCAGGTCGTCGGTCGACGGCGGGACGTCGGCGAGGATGCCGAGCCAGCCGAACGGGTAGTCGCGCTCGAACGCCGTGATCCCCGGGATCGACCGCCGCCCGACGCCGTGGTAGCCGTCCGCGCCGACGACGAACCCGCACGCGAGTTCGGTCGCGACGCCGCCGTCGGTGAAGCCCACCGTGGGATTCGAGCCGTCGAGGCCGGCCAGCGCGGCATCCGTCACCTCGAAGCGGATGTCGCTGCCGAGCCGGTCGTGCTCGGCGAGCAGGTGCGCGACCAGCGCCTGCTGGCCGTAGATGCTCACGGTCCGGCCGACGAGGTCGACGAAGTCGACGTGGTGGCGCTCGCCGTCGTGCTGCAGGTGGATGCCGTGGTGCGTGAGGCCCCGCTCACGCAGGTCGGCGTCGAGGCCGAGCTCGGCGAGCACGTCCACCGAGCCCTGTTCGAGCACGCCGGCCCGGATCCGGCCGAGCAGGTGCTCGCGCGAAGTGCGCTCGAGGATCGTGAAGCCGATCCCGGCCTGATGGAGGATGTGGCCGAGCAGCAGGCCGGCCGGGCCTGCGCCGATGATGGCGACCTGGGTTCGCACCGTTGGGTCCTTTCACGACGGTGTGGGGTGGACCCATCGTGCGTCGGCGTCGCGTCGCGCCGCACCACGGATTCCGTCCAATGGAAACACCGGGTGTCGGTCGCGATCGGCTCGCTCTTATCCCCGCCACCCGAGCGCCGCGGAGATGCCGCGCGCGGCGATCCGCACGCCGAGGGCGAACTGCGGCTCGCGGAGGCGCTCGACGTGCGCGATGATCGACACCGCCGCGACGACCTCGCCCGAGGCATCCCGAACCGGAGCGGCCACCGAGAACGCGCCCTCGGTCATCGCCTCCACCGAGGTCGCGATGCCGCTGCGCCGCACCTCTGCCATCCGGGCGCGAAGCGCGTCCTCCTCCACGATCGTCCCCGGCAGGTACTTGCGCGGGCCGGCGGCGATCACGTCCTCGAACACGCCCGGCGGCGCGAACGCCAGGAGTGCCTGGCCGACGCCGGTCGCGTGCAACGGCAGCCGCGAGCCGACGTCCGTGATCGTGTGCACCGCGTCCGCGCCCGACAGCCACTCCAGGTAGACGACGCCGAGTCCGTCGCGCACCGCGAGGTGCACGTGCTCGCCGGTGGACTCGAGCAGGTCCTCGAGGTACGGCTTCGCCGCCGTCCGGAGCCGTCGCGACGACGGCTGGCGCACCGAGAGCCGCCAGAGCTTGATGCCCACTCGATAGGTGCCGTCGTCCGCCCGCACGAGCCCGCCCCACTCGACCCACTCCCCCACGAGCCGGTGCGCGGTCGACATGGGCAGGCCGGCCCGGGCGGCGATCTCGCTCAGCGTCAGCTCGTCCCCGCGCTCGAACGCGTCGGCGATCGCGAACAGCTTCTCGGCGACGCTGCGCACGTCGTCTCCACGTCGGGCCACGGGATCAGGCTAGCCCCGGGCCATCCGGCATCCATCGGAGTGATGCTCGCGATCAACAGATTCGGGTTCCCTGATACTCGATGACCACCGACAGTGGAAGGGTGCCTGGACGGCACGAGAACCAGGCGGTCGCCAGCACCGCACACGACCGAAGGATCGACGATGATCAAGCTCCTCTCCCATCTCTCGTACCTCGAGCTCGCCTCGCCCGACGTCGAGGCCTCCGTCCGCTTCTACGAGGAGCAGGTCGGGCTTCGGGTGCAGTCCCGCGCGAACGGCAAGGTCTACCTGCGCTCGTGGGGCGACTACTACAACTACTCGCTCGTCATCGCCGAGGGCGCGGAGCCGGCGCTCAACGTCATGGCGTGGCGCACCTCGAACCCCGAGGCGCTCGACGAGGCCGCGAAGCGCGTCGAGGACGCCGGCGTCACCGGCGAGTGGATCGCCGAGGGCCACGGCCACGGCCGCTCCTACCGCTTCACCGGCCCGTGGGGCCACACCATGGAGCTGTTCTGGGACGTCGAGAAGTACGAGGCGCCCGAGGAGCTGAAGTCGATCTTCCCCGACCGCCCCGAGAAGCGCACCTCGCACGCGGTCGGCCCCCGCCAGCTCGACCACGTGACCGTCGCCTCCTCCGACGTGCGCGCGTTCACCGAGTGGTACCGCGACGTCCTCGGCTTCCGCATCATGGCCTATACCACGCTCGACGAAGCCCCCGTCACGGTGTTCGGCGTGATCACCACCAACGAGAAGTCGCACGACCTCGGCGTGGTGCTCGACAGCTCCGACCGCCCCGGCCGCGTGAACCACTTCGCGTTCTGGGTCGACTCCCGCGAGGAGCTCCTGCAGGCCGCCGACGTGCTCATGGAGAACGGCACCGACATCGAGTACGGCCCGTCGATCCACGGCGTCGGCGAGCAGAGCTTCCTCTACTTCCGCGAGCCGAGCGGCATGCGCGTCGAGTGGAACACGGGCGGCTACCGCAACTACGTCCCCGACTGGGAGCCCGGCGAGTGGAAGCCGTCGACCGGCTCGAACAGCATCTACCGCAACGGCGCCATGCCCATGTCGATGACCGAGTCCTTCCCGCCGGACCCCGGCAAGCCCACCGCCACCGAGGAGGGCATCGTCCCCGGCACCGAGGAGGCGATCCTCAACCCCTACGCGGTCCAGGGTCGCGGCTGAATCGTTCGGACCGGGATCGGGTCCTCCCTTTCGCCTATCCCGGTCCGATCGCAGCAACGACGACGGGCGTCGCACGTGTGGAGCGTGCGGCGCCCGTCGTCGTGTCCGGGCCTGGGGCACCGCCGGAGAGCCGCGAGAGACCCGGGTCCGGATCGTGCCGGTCGCCGGCATGGACACGCAGCGCAACGCACCGGACGGGGCCGACGAGTCGCCACATACCCTTTGAACGGAGGCGAGTGGCATGCATGATGACCGTCGACGGGATGCTGAAGTCAACCGCACCCGGGACCTACTGGAGTGGGATATCGCGGACGGCAATTTCGGCCACTCCGTCATGCCCGCCGAGTCGGAGCTCACGCGGCGATACGACGTGAGTCGCAACGTCGTGCGCGCTGCGCTCGCAGAACTCGTCGCGATCGGCCGGGTCGAGCGCGTGCAGGGGCGCGGCACCGTGTTCCGTGCGATTCCGATCCCGCAGCAGGTCGGCGACAACGTGCTGATCGGAGCGAGCGCACGCACGGGAGGGCATCTGCTGGATCAGCGGGTCCGCCTCACGCCCCCGACTCTCATGCCCCACTTCGGTTTCACCGAGCCGACCCGCGGACTTCACACACGTTGGGTTTCGACGACCGCGCTGGGACCGCTCGAGTACGCGAGTTGCTTCGTGCCCGCATACCGGCGTGACGACGTGGCATTCGATGAGTTCGGTGGAGATCTCTTCCGCTTCCTGGCGCTGCAGGGACACGTTCCGGCGTTCGCGACCGCGGACACGTTCGCGGCAGCAGCGGATGCGTTCACGGCACGCGCACTCGGCATCGAGCCCGGACAGCCGGTGTTCGTGGTCCAGGGGTTCCAGCGGGACGGCGATGGCCGCGCGGTGAGTGCAGGCACGCACACCTTCCACGCGGCACGGGTTCGGATGCGCATCACGCCGTCGGCCCCCTCGCCACGCGCCTGAGCCTCGTCTCTCGGGAATCGGGGGTGGCGATTCCCGCCGGTGCCCTCGCCACTGCGCGGGTCGGGGTGGCGTAACTTCGACGACGCTGCCGCGCAACAGTCGCGGTCGTGCTCGTGCTCTACCGTCGTCCCGCCCGGCACCGGGAACACCAACGAATGGAAGAGGAATCGATCATGACCACAGTGTCACCACCGCGCATGCGCCGCCGTGTCATGGCGGCAAGTGCCGCCACGCTCTCGCTCGCGCTCGCCCTGACGGCGGGCGCCGCAGCCGAAGCGGCGAAGCCTGCCGAGAAGTGGACCACCGCGGACCTCAACGACGCGACCGTTGCGTCCCTCGGAGCCGCGCTCGAAGCGGGGGAGCTGACGTCCGTCGAACTCGCCGGCCTGTATGTCGAGCGGATCGAGGCGATGAACTCGTCCGGCCCTGGCCTCAACGCGGTGCGAACGCTCAGCCCCGACTGGAAGAAGCAGGCCCAGGAGGCCGACAAGCGCCGTGCGCACGGCGAGACCGGCCCCCTCCTGGGCATCCCGGTCCTCATCAAGGACAACACCGACGTCGAGGGACTGCCGACCACTGCCGGCTCGCTGATCCTCGCCGACTCCTACCCGTCGCAGGACGCTCCCGCCGTCGAGGGCTTGCGGGAAGCCGGTGCGGTCATCCTCGGCAAGACGAACCTGTTGGAGTTCTCGGGGAAGATCTCCGGACTGGCCGCGAATGGCTACAGCTCGCTCGGTGGCAAGACCCTCGACCCGTACGACGTGTCCATCGACTACGTCGGATCCAGCACGGGCTCGGCGTCGGCGACGGCCGCAGGCCTCGCCGCCGCGACGGTCGGCACCGACACGGGTGGGTCGCTGATGTACCCGGCGCTCCAGAGCTCGCTCGTCACGATCCGCCCCACGCGCGGACTCGTGAGTCGGACCGGCGTCGTGCCCCTGTCGCTGGGGCGCGATGCGGTCGGACCCATGACGCGCACCGTCACCGACACCGCGACGATGCTCACCGCCCTCGTCACCGGACCGGACGATGGCGACGCCGCGACTGCGGGCACTGAGGACTACGCCGGCTTCGACTATGCCGGTGCGCTGTCGGCGACCTCGCTCGAGGGCGCGCGCATCGGCATCCCCACCGGCGCGCTCGAGGCCTCCGGCTACTTCGACGGGATGACGGCGGACGAGACGGCCCTGTGGCAGGAAGGCATCGCCGAACTCGAGCGTCAGGGCGCGACGATCGTCGACGTCTCTGACGAGACGATCCCGGTGATGTTCATGGACAGCCTGGTCTCGAACCCGGCCGGCGCGTGGGTGAGCGAGCGGGCCATGAACGCCTACTTCGACCGTCTCCCTGGCGACGCTCCCATCCAGTCCTACAAGGAGATGGCGGCTGCGGTCGCCGAGACGCCGGAGATGACCCGGTACGCCACCCCGACCTTCACGTTCGTGGACGATGACGCGGACATCGCCGAACTCGAGCAGCAGAACGCGGCATACGAGGTCGAGAACGCGGCGGTCAACCTCACGCCGATCGAGGACGCGCGCGACACGTACGACCTGGATGCGATGCTCTTCCCCGGCGTCACGAGCGACTATGTCTCGGGCGGGGGCGGGCTGCCCACCGTCGAGTTCCCGATCGGCTACACGGCCAGTGATCACAACCCGTACGGCATGGCACTCCTCGGAGTGGAGCCGTACTCGGAGGCACAGATCCTGTCCTACGCGTACGACTACGAGCAGGCGACCCAGCACTGGGAATCCCCCTTCGAGGTGAACCCGACGCTGTTCTACTGCGTCGACGAGGTGGGCGACAGCACCGCTGACGAGTACTGCGCTCCCTGACCCGCAGCCTCCCTGGGCCTCACGGTCGGAGCACCGCCTTCGACCGTGAGGCTCTCATCGTCGCCATCGGGACCGCAGCCGACGGCGCCACGGCCCTGACAGGACCCGCCGCGCTCACGCGCGCCGCACTTCGGCGGGCTGTTCGCGGCAGTTCGTTGGATGCCCGCTTCCGCTCATCTCAGGAACCCAGTCCGATGCGATGGAGCAATGCGACCAATTGCGCGCGGTCATGGATGCTCAGCTTCCGCATCGCGTTCCGGACGTGGGTCTTGGCCGTCGCGGACGAGATGGAAAGCCGTCGACCGATGTCCTCGTTCGAGAGCCCGAGCGCGACGAGCTTGACGACGTCGAACTCCCTCGGCGTGAGTTCGCCGAGACCCGACGGGCTGTCACCGCCGCCGGGATGAAGCTGACCCGTGTCGCTCGAGATCGCGCGTGCGGCTCGTGCGGAGAGCGCGGTCCGGCCGTCGCGTACGGCATGGATCGCGTCGATGAGCGCCGCCGTGGATGCGCCCTTGCCGATGAATCCATCCGCGCCCGCACCCATGCATGCACGCACCACGTCGTCGTCCTCGAAGGTGGTGAGGATCAGGACGCGTGTTCGGGTGAGGCCGCGAGCCGCCTTGATGCGCTTCGTCGCGTCCGGGCCGGCGAGCCCCGGCATCCGAACGTCCATGATCACGACGTCGGGCTTCAGGCGCGCCGCCAGTTCGACGGCCTCGAATCCGTTGCGTGCCTGCGCGATGACGTCGATACCGTCGTCTCGAGCGAGGAGCGCGCACAGTGCCTCGCGAATGAGATCCTGATCATCCGCCACCAGCAGAGTCACGGGCTGGGACGTCATCGTGCCTCCACCGGAATGCGAACCGTCAACTCGAACTCGCCGTGCTCGACGGAGACCGTCGCGGTCCCACCGAGCGCCGCCGCCCGCTCTCGGATGCCGAGCAGTCCGAGTCCGGTCGACGCTCGATCGTTCTGGCCGACTCCGACAGGATTCGACACCCGGATCAGCAGCCCCTTCGCATCCGACGAGACGGTCACCTGCGCCGGACGATTCGCCTCCCCGTGCTTGTACGCGTTGACCATCGCCTCCTCGAGGATGCGATAGACGGCCTCATCGACGCCGGGAGCGAGCGTCGGGAGGTCGGCATCGATCCTGACCTCCAACGGAAGGCCGCCCGCCTCCAGCGTGTCGATGAGGTGGTGCAGCCCTTCGATGCGGACCGACCTCACGGGCTCGTCTCCGGGTGAGTTCCGGAGTTCCTTCAGCAACTCGCCGATCTCTGCGAGGATCCGCCCAGCACTCGCTTCTATGACCGCCAAGGACGCCAGCGCACCCCTCGGATCCTCGAACACCGCGCGGCTCGCGGCACCAGCCTGGAGATTGATCACCGCGACCTGATGACCGACGACATCGTGCAGTTCGCGCGCGGTGTCGAGGCGATGCTCCGCCACCCTGGCGGCCGCGAGCGCTTCCCGAGTCCGCTCCGCCTCCTCCGCCCGCCGTTGCGTCGCATTCAGCAGCCGCCGCCGCGTATACGTCACCTGCCCGGCCGCGAGCGCCACGGCCAACGCCGCGGTGACACCGACGGGGAAGACGTTCAGCAGAGTGGTACCTCGTGCCACCAGAGCCGTCACGATGAGAATGACGTCGACTCCGGCGGCCGTGGCGACTGCGATTCGCATCGGGACCACCGAACAGACCGCGTACGCGGCGAAGGGGAGCGCCGCCAACAGGCCGAGACCCGGGTATGGCGCAGGCGTGTCGATCGTGTAGGCGAGGTTCACCGGGACCACGACCGCGAGAAACGCCCAGGGCTTCGAGGTGCGCAGGAACACGGACGCGATGGTCAGCGCGACGGCCGCGAGCGCCCAGGCATCGACCGGGAAGAGGGTGACGTACCCTTCGACGAGTCGGAAGAACGTGAAGCACAGGATCACGCCCTGGACCGCGAGCGTGCCGGCCCACCAGGTGAACGTCCTCGACACGCGCGACGCGGGAGCTGTGGCTTCATCGGACACTCGCGAAGCGTATCCGGTCGCACTACTCGCAGCGCTCACTCCGAGTGGAGATCTACCCCAGATGAGGTAGATCACTCCTACCACGATCGGGGTATTTCCGATGGACCCCAGGTCGCGGGCATCCGGTGATCGTTCGTGGGATTCCCAGCGATGACGGCGCGAGGCAGTCGCCCGACGAATCATGTCGGCGGGCACTGCGAGTTGCTGCCGTCTTGACGCCGGAGTCGCACGAATCTAGCTTCCGGATGCGGCTTTGAACGTTTCATGAAGCCGGGGGTGCCCACCGCGCAACACCGGTCACCCACGACACACACCGCTCGAAGGAGAGAGATGTCCAAGGATCCACGCCGACGGAGGACGCTGCAGGTCGGAGTCGTCGGAATCGCAAGTTTCGCGCTGGTCGTGAGCGCCGCGGCAACCGGCGCCTCGGCGACGGTCGAAGCGGCGCGCAACGCGCCGGCCGCATCGATGTCGGACTCCGCGTTCGCACGGGAACTGGAGAGCAAGTACGTCGACCCGGACCGCATCTACAGCACCGACGTCCGATGGTGGCTCGGTGAGGCGTCCCACACCGATGAGACCCTGCTGGAGGAGATCCAGGCGCTGTACGACGGCGGGTTCCGCGGGGTCGAGCTCGCGATGCAGAGCGATGGCGCCGCGGCCGACGCCGACTACGCCTACGGTTCGGACATGTGGGCCCACAAGTGGAGCCTGATGATGAACAAGCTGCTCGATCTCGGCATGAGCGTCTACCTCACGTCGGGAACGCACTGGGCGACCTCGAACGTACCCGGGCTGGATCCGACCAGCCAAGCCGCGATGCAGAACCTGACGCTCGGCACGAGCACGGTGGCGGCGGGACAGACGCTGTCCGCGCTCCCGGCGCCGGCGGCGAGTGCCCAGCGGGCGGGGGCGACCTTCGTCACCGCCTACGCGTACAAGGTGGTGGACGGGAACGCCGTCGATCCGGACAGCTTCGTCGATCTGGAGTCGCAGGTCAGCCAGGGGGCGGACGTGTGGACCCAGAGCCTGGATTGGTCGGCTCCCGACGACGGCACGTACCGCGTGTTCGCGCTGTGGACGCAAGGAACGTTCCAGACCTCGAGCCCGGCGACGGAGCCGAGCTACGCGACGAACTACTTCGACGAGCGCGGCGTCGAAGCGCTGCGGACGTTCTGGGAGGAGCACTACCTGAGCGACGCCGACCTCCGAGAGAAGATCCTCGATGGCGACGTGCAGCTCTTCATGGACTCGCTCGAGATGAGCACCGGCACCGGCTTCACGTGGTGGGCCGAGGACATGGCCGAGGAGTTCGAGGCACGCAAGGGGTACGACATCGTGCCCCATCTGTTCCTGATCAGCGGCGTCGCCGCAACCCCGGACATCCCCTATCACGACGTCGGCGACACGGGAACATACCGGCTCGATGGTGAGGATGAGCGGCGCCAGGGGATCATCAACGACTACCAGGACGTCCTCACGCAGCTCTACATGGAGCGCATGCTGACGCCGCTGAAGGAGTGGCTGAACTCCGTCGGCATCGAGACGCGAGCCCAGATCTCGTATGGCAAGCCGATCGAGATGTCTGAGCCCATCATGGCCGTCGACTACCCGGAGGCTGAGAACTACAACCAGTACGACCAGGTCGATATCTTCCGGCTGTGGACCGGTGGCGCGAAGCTCGAGAACAAGGTGCTCTCGAGTGAGACGGGGGCGCAGCAGCCGCCGTTCAACGCGACCTCGCAGCTGCTCCTCCGTGATGCGTACTCGCAGTTCGCCGCCGGCTTCCAGCGCACGATCTGGCACGTGTGGAGTGCAGGGTACGGCTACGGCAACTACAGCTGGCCCGGCTACACCACGCTCGGAGGTCATACCGGATTCCACTACCCGGGCACGCGTCATCCGAGCTCGGCCGACTACGACGAGTTCAACGCGCATCTCGGCCGCGTGCAGCAGCTCATGCAGACCGGGAAGGCTCGTACGGATGTCGGGTTCATCAAGCAGGACTGGGTCCACGGTGTCGCGTACCTCACCGACATCGGGGACGACAACACCCGCATGAACTGGCAGTACGCGCATCAGGGCGTGTACTACCGGTCGACGGAGCTGCAGGACAACGGCTACACCTACGACTACTTCAGCCCGGACTTCCTGTTCGACGACGACGTGTCCTTCAACGAGGAGACCAAGACGATCGAGCAGGCCGGCTACAAGGCGATCGTGCTCTACCAGGACTGGCTGGACGTCGCTGCGGCCGAGCGGATCCTGGACTGGGCGAAGCAGGGGCTGCGGGTCGTCTTCCTCGAGGATGCGGCGTCGAAGACCCCGTTCAACGACGGCCGGACCGCGGAGCTCGAGGCGCTGGTCGATGAGCTCAAGGCGCTGCCGACGGTGCGCACGGCGAGCGTCGCCGACGACATCGACTACTTCAGCGCCGAAGCGGGCGGCTACGAGGACGACGTCCTCGAGAAGCTGCACGAGCTCGGCGTGGAGCCCACGGTCGGTTACTCCGAGGAGAACCACCAGCTGCTGACGCAGACGCGTCAGGACGCCGACGGCAACGAGTACGTCTACGTGTACAACTACTGCCCGAACGACTACCACGACAAGAGCCACAAGGAGGAGATCCGAAGCCTGGATCACGGCACGAACATCAAGACCGACATCGTGAAGGACGGACTCTTCATTCCGTACACGATCGATGCATGGTCGGGCGAAGTGATCCAGCTCGCCGACTACCGATGGGAGGATGGCAAGACCGTGGTCGGCGTCGACCTCGACTACAACAACATCGAGTTGCTGGCGTTCGAGAAGGTGGACGACGAACAGGTTCACATCGTTTCCACCAACGCCGACTCCGCGTACGCGGTGCCCGGCGGGGTCGTCGTGCGGACGACCGAGAGCGGCAATATCCGCACGGAGTTGAGCAACGGGAAGCAGTTCCAGCGCTCCGTGCACGTTCCGGAGGCGTACGACATCACGGACTGGGACCTGACGGTTCAGTCGTGGCGTCCGAACGACACCGCCGGAGATCTCGTCCGAACGGAGACGATCGACGGGTTGACCACCATCAACCGGAAGACCTCCACGGTCGCGACTCCGATCGAGGTCGAACTTGAGACGCTGACGACGTGGAACAACATCCCTGAGATCGGCAAGGCCGTCTCCGGCACCGGGCGCTACGAAGCCACGTTCGACTGGAAGGCGAACAAGGCGAGCGGAGCGTACCTCGACTTCGGCGACACGCTGGAATCGAGCATGAAGGTATGGATCAACGGCCAGAAGGTCGGCGGTGACGTCAGCACCAACCCGACGAAGGTCCGACAGGACGTCGGCGGCGTCGGCAAGGCGACCATCGACGACGGGACGGGCAACCAGGTTCCACTCGTCGGAAAGGACCTCTACTCGGGCGGTGTCAGCTGGACCAAGCCGATCGTGGACGTCAGCGAGTACCTCGTCGATGGCGAGAACGACATCGTCATCGAGTACAACTCGGTGCTTGCGAACGTCCAACTCGATCGAGGGGTGATCACTGAGCAGACCCCGTTGGTCCGACGCCGTGACACGCGCTGGTGGGGCAACGACCAGGTGTACCTGGACTTCGGCCCCGAGCAGGCACAGCTCGTTCCCTTCGTCGACGTCGAGTACAAGGCGAAGCCGAAGGACTGACCCGTCACAGTCTGAGGCGCGTGATGTCCCCCGGTCGTGCGACCGGGGGACATCGCGTCACCCCTCAGTTCCGGGTGACCGTCATCGCAACGCCACGTGCGGATCGCCGGCAGCCGATCGGTGCGAGCGCTCGGCCATCTGGACGACGTTCGCGACGAGCATCGCGCGTGTCATCGGGCCAACCCCACCAGGGTTCGGCGAGAGCCATCCCGCCACTTCGGCGACGCCCGGGTCCACGTCCCCAGCCAGCCGCGCCTTCCCCGTGCTCGTCGTGCCGACCCTCGTCACGCCGACATCCAGCACCGCCGCACCAGGCTTGATCCACTCGGGCCGGATCAGGTGCGGACGTCCGACCGCGGCGATCACGATGTCGGCACGACGAACCTCCTCGCCCAGGTCGGGTGTGCGTGAGTGCGCGATCGACACGGTGGCATCGATCCCCTTCTGGCTGAGGATCAGTCCGAGTGGTCGACCGACCGTGATGCCACGACCCACGACCGTCACCCTCCTGCCCTCGAGCTCGACCCCATTGCGGGTCAGCAGCTCGACGATGCCGACGGGCGTGCACGGAAGCGGCGAGTCGACGCCGGCGCGGTCGACGCCGAGGACGAGACGCCCGAGATTCATCGGATGCAGTCCGTCGGCGTCCTTTCGGGGGTCGATGGCTTCCAGGATGCGCTGCTCGTCGATGCCCGTGGGCAGCGGGAGTTGGACGATGAATCCCGTGACAGTGGGATCACGGTTGAAGCGCTCGACGGCAGCTTCGATATCGTCGACCGTCGAATCGGCCGGGAGCTCGATCGAGGCGGAGACCACGCCGACCTCCGCGCAGTCGCGGTGCTTGCCGAGGACGTACGACCGCGACGCAGAGTTGTCGCCGATCAGGATCGTCCCGAGCCCGGGAACCACGCCTTCCCTCGAGAGGTCGTCCACGCGCCGTCGGAGGTCGTTCTTGACGTCCGCCGCGGCGGCGATGCCATCGAGGATCCGTGCCGTCATCGTGTTCACGACGCCCGTCAGGCCTTCACGCGCGAGCGTTCGGGGTCGTAGACGGGAGTGCGCAGCACTTCCGCGTCGTCTGACGTTGCGGCTCCGTCGCTCACGATCGACAGGCGGGTGCCGATCGCGTTGAACGGCCGTTCGACACGCGCGAGCCCGAGGGAGCGCCCGCCGAGCGCGGGCGAGGCGGTGGCGGCTGTGACCCGCCCCACCTCGGCGCCGTCGACGACGAGCGCCGCACCGTCGAGCTGCGCGACGGGCGCCTCGCTGACGATGCTCACGAGCCGCCTCGACGAGTTCGCCTTCGCCTCCGCGAGTGGCGTCCGCGCCCACAGCTCCTCCTTGCCGAAGTCCACCGTCCAGCCGAGGCCGCACTCGAACGGCGAGACGGTCCGGTCGTACTCCAGACCACCGATCACCATGCCCGCCTCGATGCGCGCGACGAGGATCCCGGTCATGCCCATCATCACGACGTCCAGGTCCTGCTGCCCGAGGATCGCGTCCCACAGCGCATCGGCGTTCTCACGCGCGACCATGATCTCGAAGCCGAGCTCCGCGGTGAAGCCGAGCCGAAGGAGGGTGGCGGGGACTCCCGCGACCTCGACGCCGGTGAGCGTCTCGTAGTAGGGCAGGCCCGAGCCCGACACATCAGCGGAGGTCAGGCGCTGCAGCAGGTCGCGACTGCGCGGGCCCTGGAGCGACGCCACCGCGATCTCAGCGCGGCGGTCGACGACCGACGTGCCCGCGGGCGCGGCGGACCGCAACCGCGCTTCGGTGAGTGGATCTCCGCCGAACACGAGCACTTGCTCGTCTGAGAGTTTCACGGCTGTGACGTCTTCGATCATCAGACCGTCTGCATCGACCACCACCCCATACAGCACACGGCCGACCGGCGCGGCGGCGACGTTTCGCGAGAATGCGGCGTCGAGCGCGGCGACTGCATCCGGCCCCTCGATGTACCACTTGCGGATGGTGGACCACTCCAGGGCGACGACGTTCTCGCGCAGCGCGGCGTATTCGGCTTCGGGGTCGCCGTAGTCCATGGCGAAGGCCATCCCGAAGGAGTCCTCCCACTCCGACACACGGTCGGCGAAGCGCGCGGTGGTTGGGCTCGACTCGAGTCCGATTGGCATGGGCATGGGTTCTTCTCCTTACTCGAAGACGATGGTGTGGTTGCCGTGGCGGATGACGCGGTCCTCGGCATGCCACTGCACAGCGCGGGACAGGACTTCACGCTCCACGTACGCGCCGCGAGCCTGAAGGTCGGCCGCAGTCATCGCATGGTCGACGCGGGTGACGTCCTGCTCGATGATGGGCCCCTCATCGAGGTCCTTCGTGACGTAGTGGCTGGTCGCGCCGATGAGCTTCACGCCGCGTTCCTTGGCCTTGCGGTACGGGGCAGCGCCGATGAAGGCGGGCAGGAACGAGTGGTGGATGTTGATCACCGGCACCCCGACCTCCTCCAGGAATCCGTCCGAGAGGATCTGCATGTAGCGGGCCAGGACCACGAAGTCCACGTTGCCCTTCAGCAGCTCCACGATCTTCGCCTCGGCCTCGGACTTGTCCGGCCCCTGCGAGGGGACGTGGAAGAACGGGATGCCGAACGAGCGCACGTCCTCGGCGGTGTTGGTGTGATTGGAGACCACCATGGGGATCGTCACCGGGAGTTCGCCGCGGCGGTGACGCCACAGCAGATCGAGCAGGCAGTGGTCGCTCGTCGAGGCGAGGACCGCCATCCGCTTCGGGGCCGATCGGTCCGTGAGCGTCCACGCCATCCCGTACGGAGCGAGCGTCTTGTCGAGGTCAGCCTCGATGGCGGGCATCGCTGCGTGCAGATCAGGTCGATCGAACACGACCCGCTGGAAGAAGGCACCCCCCTCGGGGTTGTCCGAGTACTGGTCGAGCGTGACGATGTTGCCCTGGTGACGGGTGACGAGCCCGGTCACCACTGCGACCAGCCCCGGCTGGTCCGGACCGTGCACGATCAGGCAGGCTTCGCCGTGACGGGGGTCGGTCTGCGGTGGCATCGAGCGTCTCCTCTGATCGGTGTGACTTACGAACGTACGTTAGGTAGCTCTATCTAGCCACAGGATTGTTTCGACGGAGTTACGTCGACCCCGCTCGCCTGGCACACCGCGTTCCGATCGCTGTTCAGGGCCGGACCGCGGCGAGGGAGGGCGGTAGCCCCGGAGACCGCGACGCCCACAGCACACCCGCGATCACCAGTGCACCTGCCGAAAGGTCGAACGGATGCGGCACCTCGCCGAGAACGAGCCAGGACGACAGCATGCCGACGACCGGCACGAGCATCGAGAACGGCGCGACTCGGCTGGACGGATGCCGGCCGAGGAGGGACGCCCACAGCGCGTAGGCGACGACGCTCGAGAAGCCGACCACGTAGAGCAGTCCGAGCACCGGGAGGACCGCCTCAGGGGTCACGATCGTCGCGAACGAGGCACCGATGCGCTCGGAGCCCTCGATCGCCCACGAGAGCAGCGCCAGCGGGATCGGGGGAACCACCGACCACCACATGGTGAGCCGGAACGCATCGGACGCCGCGGCCACCCGCGTCGCGACATTCCCCAGCGCCCACCCGGCGGCGCCGCACAGCACGAGGATCGTCGGGAGCACGGCGCTGACCATCCCCTGACGCAGCACGACGGCAGCAAGCCCCACGACCGACACCCCGACGCCGACGGCCTGCCAGGGCGAGAGGCGCTCGCGAAGGCCGACCGCGGCGAACACGATGGTCAGCGGCGCCGAAGCCTGGATGACGACCGACGCGAGCCCGGCCGGCATGCCGGCGGCGATGCCGGCGTAGAGGAACGAGAACTGGACGATGCCCAGCGTCGCGCCGATCGCGACGACCAGCTTCCAGGACACGCGCGGACGCGGGACGAACATCAGTGCCGGGATCGCGATGAGCGTGAAGCGCAGCGCCGCCATCAGGATCGGAGGGAACTGCTGGAGCGCGAACGCCGTCGCCGGGAAGTTGAGGCCCCACAGTGCCACGACCAGGAGGGCGACGGAGCAATCGCGCCGGTTCATGTCGGGGTCGCTTTCGTTCTCGTGGGCGTGGCACCGGCCGCGCCGCTGCGATGCAGCGACGCGGCCGGACGTCGGGGCGGACGGGCCGCCGGATCTACTGGCGTCCGATCCGGGCGTACACGGCCGGCTTGCGGCGGCGGTAGTACAGCGCCAGGCCGATCCCCAGACCGAACATCGCCCACAGCGCACCCTGCAGCAGGACCGCGTCGAGCTCGGAGCCGCCGGTGAGGAGGGTGAAGTTCGTGATCGCCAGGTACAGCACCACCAGCACCGCGAGCGTGCTCACGATGGGTGCGACCAGGGTCCGCAGCTTGTTCTCCTTGATGTGCGAACGACGCAGGAAGAACACGATGATCGCGATGCCGGTCAGTGCGATGAGGGTCAGGATCGCGAATCCGCCGGTCCCGAGCATCTGGCTGTAGATGAAGACCACGTCCCCGCCGGAGACGAGCATGAGGATCGTGCCGACCGCGAAGAAGGTCGTGACCAGGATCGACGCGCGGTGGGGCGAGCCGTGGTCGGAGTGGACCTCGCCGAGCGCGCCGTGGAGCACGCCGTCTCGGCCGAGCGAGTAGCCGTACCGAGCCAGGATGTTCTGGCACGACAGGACCGCGGCGAACGCCGAGGTGGCGACCAGCACCGATACGGCATCCTGTGCCCACGCGCCGACGTAGGCGCCGACGGCGTCGGGGAACATGGTCGCCGGGCTGTCGTACGAGACCTGGGTGGCGTTGCTGGTGCCGTACGCGATGATCAGCGCGTAGGTGGAGATGACGTAGAGGAGACCGATGGAGATCACGGCGAGGAACGTGGCGCGGGGCACGGTCTTCCTGGGGTCCTTCGCCTCCTCGCGGAACACGGCCGTGGTCTCGAAGCCCGAGAAGCAGGTCGCGGCGAAGAGGATTCCGAGGCCGATCGAGCCGGACGTGAACGCCTCCCACGAGAACGGCTCGGCCGAGAGTCCCTCGGCCCCGCCCTGGTAGAGCACGGAGACGTCGAACAGACCGACGAGGCCGACCTCGAGCAGCATCGCGACCGCGAGCACCTTCGCGGAGAGGTCGATGCGGAAGTAGCCGAGCACGCCGACGATGACGACGCACAGCGCGGCGTAGACGAACCAGGGCACATCGGGACCGTGGAAGACGTCCTCGACGACGCTCTTGGTCGACACCGCGAAGAACGCGACGGTTCCGAGACCGAGGAGGAAGTAGCCGACGAAGGCGAGGAAGCCCGAACCGAGCCCGACCGCCTTGCCGAGGCCTGCCGTGATGTACGCGTAGAAGGCGCCCGGGTTCTCGACGTAGCGCGTCATCGTGACGAAGCCGACGGCGAAGATCACCAGGATCGCCATCGAGACGCCGAACGCCATCGGCGCGGCGTTGCCGGCGAAGGCGATGATGAAGGCCGTGACGCCCGAGACGACCACGATCGGCGCGGACCAGGCCAGCACCATGAGGACCATCTCGAGGACGCCGATCTTCCCTCGCAGCGCCGGCGCGCCCTCGAGGTCGGCACTGGGCGGTGCGGCGGGCGCCGAGTCCGGCGCCACGGTGTTCTCAGTCATAAGGAGACCTTTCGCTATGCAGGAGAGCGGGAGGTGGAGCGAGGTACTAACTAACGTATGTTCGGCACGAGTCATCCGAAGGACGGGAGTGTGTCGGGCATGTAAATCCCACGCCGCGCTGCGCGCCATCCCCTCAGTCGCGGCGGATCACGGGGAGCGTCAGCCGGCTCGGCTGAAGCGACGTGAAGTGGATCCGATTCGTCGCGGCGATGCCGTGGGCGTCCGTTGCGACATCCCGGCCCGTGTTCAGGTTGCGGTCGTAGCGCGGGAAGCTGCTCGAGGACACTTCCAGACGGATGCGGTGACCGGCGAGGAAGACGTTGGAGGTCACGCCCATGTCGATCTCCACCTCGTAGGCGCGCCCGGGCTCGAGGAGCGCCGGCTCCGACAGCGAGTCGCGGTAGCGCAGCCGGAGGATGCCGTCGGTCAGGTAGATCGCACGCCCGTCGGGGAAGACGTCGACGAGCTTCGCCGTCACGTCGGTGTCCACAGCCGTCGACGAGACGAACAGCGACGCCGACACGAACCCGGTCACCTCGACCGGCTCGTCGAGGACCTCGGTCGAATAGCACAGCACGTCGGCCCGCTCCTCGACCGCGCGCTGGTCCACGGGACCCACGGCGTTGAGGCTGGCCGGGGCGATCAGCCGGCCGCCGAGGGTCGGCACGGGATCGGCCGGGTCGTAGTCGATCGTGTCGGCGCCTTGGACCTGCGGCGCATCGGGCGAGAGCCGGCCGTCGCCGAGCGAGGAATTCGCTCCCTCGACGCTGGACAGGAAGTAGTCCGTGTAGGCCGTGTCGGGAAGCGGCCACGAAGGCTCGTCGCGCCACTCATCGGCACCCATGACGAAGATGCGCACAGGGGCCAGGTCGGCGGAATCGTCGATTCCCCGAACGTGGCGGTCGAAGTAGTCGAGGTACGACTGCGTGAGGTCGAGCGCGGTCAGCCCCGCCTCGAGCCCGAAGCTGCGGTCGGCGTAGTCGCCGGTGAAGTGCATGTGGTCCCAGGGCCCGATGATCAGCCGCTGGCCGGCGCGTGCGGCGCCCGTTCCCGTCTCGGTCGTGGCGCGGGCGAAGGCGCGCGCCATGTCGGGCGCGAAGATGTCGAACCACCCGGCGATATGGAGCGCCGGCGCGGTCACGCGGTCGAGCTTGTCCACCGCCAGCTGCGAGCGCCAGTGATCGTCGAACGTGGGGTGTGCGAGGAACTCCGCCCACCACGGCCAGACCTCCCGATAGAGCGGGTGGTCGATCAGCGGCAGGTGGGCCATCTCCCCCTCCGCCTGGGCGAGCATCCCCGCCGCCTCACCGGCGATCACGGGCGCGGTACGCGGGTGATCGGCGGTATCGCGTGTCGGCAGCATCAGCATGAGGTCGGTCCACGACCAGACGGTGTGCCACGACACGGCGCCGCCATCGGAGTACCAGAACGAGCGATACGCGTCGATCGCTGTGATCGTGGGGACCATGGCCTTCAGGCCTTCCGGTGCCTCGGTCGCCAGCGCCCACTGCGTCATTCCCAGGTAAGAGTGCCCGAAGGTGCCGATGGACCCGTTGCACCACGGCTGGTCGCGCAGCCACGAGATCATGTCTGCGCCGTCCTCCGCCTCACTCGCCAGCGGAACGAATCGCCCTTCCGAGCTCCCGGTGCCGCGGCAGTCCTGGTAGACGATCGCGTAGCCGGCCTCCAGCAGGCGGAAGATGTTGGGCATCGTCGGGTAGTCGAACTCGTTGGCGGGGAACAGATCCTTGGTGTAGGGCAGGCGCACCAGCAGGGTCGGCCGTGGCATGTCATTCTCGTGACCGTCGCCCTCGGGGATCCACAGGTCGGTCGCCAGGCGCACGCCGTCGCGCATCGGTACCATGACGTTCTTGCGGACGCGGAAGCTCATACTCGTTCAGGCCTTCTGTGGGTACGGGTCGACCCGACCGCCCGGGGCGGTCGGGTCGAGCGATCGGTCAGCTCAGGCGCAGCGGCAGGGTGTGGAAGGCCCGCGCGAAGTCGTTGTGGTCGAGGACCGGCTCGCCGGTGGCTTCGATCGAGTCGAACCGGTCGGCGATCGCGTCGAAGATCACCTCCACCTCGGCCCGGCTGATCACCTGTCCGGCGCAATGATGGACGCCCGCGCCGAAGCTGAGGTTCATGCTCGCCTGCGGCGGGCGCGTGTAGTCGAACTCGTCGGGATGCTCGAATACGGAGGCGTCCCGGTTCGCCGATCCGAGGAGACACCGGATGGTGGACCCGGCGGGAATGGTCACTCCGCCGACCTCGACGTCCACGGTGGGGGTCCGGAAGATCGACAGCTCGGGAGGATCCATGCGGACCATCTCGTTGATGATCGCCTTGCGCACGCTCGGGTCGTTCTTGTACGCCTGGAACAGCCCGGGGATGCGGGTGAACTGCTGCAGGCCGGACACGATCAGGTAGCCCACGTCGAGGTGGCCGAGCCCGTAGAACAGCATGATGGTCGCGCGGGCTTGCGTGGGTGTCATGTCGCCCGTGTCGACGGCCGCCAGGAGCGCGTCGGCCAGGTGTCGCTGAGGCTGCGCGCTGCGCGCCTCGAGCATCTCGTCGATGTGCTCGCCCAGCCAGGCGAAGCCGGCCGCTGCGCGGTCGACGTCGCGCGGTGTGTGCCCCGCGGCGAGCATCGGCATCGTCTCGGCCATCGCCTTCGCGACGTCCTCGGCGGCGTCCTCGGGCAGGCCGAGGACGCGCGCCATCGTGACGTGGGTGGGACGCACCGCGATATCGATCCAGCCGTCGACGAGTCCGTCATCGCCGATACGGTCCAGCGCGAGCCCGATCTGCTCACGCGTGGTCTCCACCCACTGGCGCACGAGCTTGGGTGTGAACCACTTGTTGGTCTGACGCTTCAGCCGCGTGTGCTCTGGGACGTCCTGCCCGATGATGGTGTCGCGGTTGACCTTCCACGGCCCTGCCTCGTCCCAGCCGGGCACGACGCTCATGTCGTGTGAGGTCGCGACGCCGAGCACGTCCTCATAGTGCGACAGCACGTACGTCCCGTCGGCCATCAGGTGGACGCGGTTCTCCTCGCGCAGACGGGCGTACCAGGGGTACGGATCGAGACAGAACTGCGGGTCCGTCCAGGGCAGGTACTCGTCTCCGAGGTCCACAGGAATCAGGTCGGGCGCGAGGGTCATGAGCAGTCCTTCTGCGGGATGCGGGCGACCGCGGCGATCTCGATGACGGCGCCGTAGGCGAGGTCGGTGACCCCGACGGCGGTCCAGGCGGGGTACGGCTCGGGGAAGACGTCGGCCTTCGCCGGCACGAACGTGTCTTCGGCCGCCTGCCATCCGCCCGTATGGTAGGTGGTGAGTTCAACCACGTCGGCGAACGTGCACCCGGCCTCCGCGAGGACGTCGCCGAGGCCGGCGATGGCATTGCGTGCCTGCTCGGCGGCATCCGCGACCAGCTCGCCGTCCGACCCGATCGAGCCGATCTGGCCCGAGATGAACATCAGATCGCCGGTGATGCGCGCCGGGACCGAGCGGTATCGAGCGACACCACCCTCCGTCCCTGCGGGGATGACGACACGGTCGGTGCGAGCGCCGGTCGGCGTGACGCTGCTCATGCGAGCACCTCGTCGGCCGGGACCTGCGCGTCGACGATCTGGGCCGCCGCGTCCTCGCCGGCGCGGACAGCGCCCTCCATGAAGCCGTACCAGCCCGGTGCCGCCTCGGTGCCGGCGAAGTGGATCCGTCCGATCGGCTCGCGCAGGGCCGATCCCACCGAGCTGAGCACGCCCGGCGGGAACCCGGCCACCGGGCCACCCTGCGCATACGGGTGGTCGGACCAGTTCGTCTCGTAGTAGGCGATCGGCTCCGCGGCGTCGGGGCCCAGCACAGCCGAGAGGTGCTCGAGTACTGCTGCGCGGCGCTCATCGTCGGAGCCTGCGGCCCACGCGTCGTAGTACACGCCGCCGATGAAGGTCACCAGGGTGTGGACCTCGTCGCCGGGGCGGGTGACGTCGAAGCTGAGCGCGCCGAAGTCGATGTTGAAGATCTCGCCCGAGAGGCCCTTCTCTTGCCAGAACGGACGGGTGTAGCGCGACTGCACCTTGACGTAGCGCCCCATGGGCGTGCGCGCCTGAAGCTGGCGGCGCTTGAGCGGGAGCATCGGCTCGAAGGCGATCTTGCTCGCTGCTGCGGGCGGCATGGCGAGGATGACCCGTGAGGCGGAGAAGATGCGGTCGGGCGTGTGGACGCGGACGACATCGTCCTCATGCTCGATCCGGGTGGCGGGGGCGTTCACGTGCACCTGGCCCGCGCCGAGGTCCGCGGCGAGCCGCTCCGAGATCTGCTGGGATCCCCCGAGCCAGACCGTGTCGTTGGCGAGGACCTGCAGTGAGTAGAGCCCCTCGCACTGGGCGACGTTGAACGCCCAGAAGAGGATCGAGCACTCGCTCGGGTCGGAGCCGGTGACGATGTTGAAGTCGACCGCGTTGATCTTGCGGGCCAGCGGGTCGGAGATGTTCTCCGCCATCCACGTTCCCGCCGTGATGGAGTCGAGCGCCACGGCATCCGGGGCGTTCCAGGGCTCGATGGCCCCGACGGACTCGGCGAGCGTATCGATGAGGCCGAAGCTGTCGGTGAGCTTCTCGTGCAGGCTCGTGCCGTCGGCGTCGAGGCGGTACGGGTAATAGCTTGCGGGCGCCGGCTGGAGCACCTCGCCGTCGATGACCCAGCGCATCTCGCCGCCGCCGCTGCCGCTGCCTGGCAGGGTCTTGACGAAGCCCAGCTTCTCGCCGAGCTCTCGGGAGCGGTCGTGGGTGCTGCCGATGAACATGCCGCCGTAGTCGAGGGTTCCGCCGGGGAGCTCGTGGGTGGTCCACGTGCGGCCTCCGACACGGTCATCCGCCTCGACGACGATGACCGACTGACCCGCCTCAGCGAGGGATGCCGCGGCGGTGAGGCCCGAGAGGCCGGCGCCGACGACGATGACGTCGGCGTCGAGGGATGAGAACGACATGCTCATGATGGTGCCTTTCCGAAGGGTGGTGGGTCAGGAGAGCTTGATGGGACGGCTCACGAAGAACCGCGCCCGGTCGGTGTAGAGATGGGTGGCCTCGCCGACGAGTTCGACGTGGTCGTAGCGCTCGGCGATGGCGGTGAAGATGACCTCCGCCTCGGCCCGGCTGATCACCTGGCCTGCGCAGCTGTGGGGGCCGATACCGAACGAGAGGTTCATGCTCGCCCCGGGCGGCCGCCGGTAGTCGAAGACCTCGGGGTGCTCGAACGCCTCGGGGTCGCGGTTGGCCGCGCCGATCATGAACCGGATCTGCGAGCCGGCCGGGATGCGGTGGCCGCGGATCTCGACGTCCTCGGTGGGGAACCGCGGGAACGACAGCTCCGGCGGGTGCAGCCGCACGATCTCGTTGATGATCGCGGACCGCACCGACGGGTCGGACTTGTACGCGTGGAACACCTCGGGGTGCCTGGCGAACTCCTCCATGCCGGTCGTGATGAGGTACGCCGGGTTCGAACCGCCGGATGCCCAGAAGACCGTGATCGTCTCGAGTGCCGCGCGCTCGCTCAGCTCGCCGCGGTCGACCGCGGCAAGCAGCGCGTCGGCCATCCCCTCGCCGGGGTTCTTCCGCTTCTCGTCGACCATGCGCTGGGCGCGCTCGAGCATGTACTCGAAGCCGCGCACGCCCCTGTCGATGTCTTCGGGAGTCGGCACGGCGCTCAGCGCGTTCACGGCATCCGCGATGGCCTCGACGGCGGGGATGGGATCGTCGTCCGGCAGACCCATCACGCGACACATCGTGTTGTGGGTGGGGATCGTGCCGAGGTCGACGTGCGCGTCGATCACGCCGTCCTCGCCGATCGAATCGAGAGCCTCGTTCACGGCCTGCGCGGTGTACTTCACCCACTCCTTGACGAGCTTCGGCGTGAACCACTTGTTGCTGTGGCGACGCAGTCCGGTGTGGGCGGGCGGGTCATGGGACAAGACGGTGTTGGCCATCGCCGTCCACGGGCCGATCGCGCCATCCGCCGGCTCGACGATGCTCATGATCGGGAGCTTGCCGAAGTGCATCACGTCGTCGTACCGGCTGACGACCCACGCGCCGTCGTCGTCCTGGTAGACAGGGTGCTCTTCGCGCACCCGCGCGTAGAGCGGGTAGGGGTCGAGGCGGAAGCCCGGGTCCCCCCACGGCAGCTGGGCGCCGGGCGCGTCGTCGATGATGGTCATGTCGTGTCTCCCGTGCTGGTCAGGCGGTCAGAGCTCGCCGGCGATCGTGTCGACCCACTCGGTCGCCACGATCGTGAGGTCCAGGCCGCTGGCGGCGTCGTGGCGGCAGGTCTCGCCGATCTGGGCGGCACCCAGTCGGGTGAGTTCTGCCTGAAGGATCGAGATGGCGTTGTTGTAGGTCTCGTACGTGCTGTCGCCCAGCCCGAATGCCGCGAACCGCACCGAGGAGAGGTCGGGCTCCTGCTCGATCAGCGCCGCGTGGAACGGGGCCGTCGTCTCGGGAAGCTCACCCTCGCCGTAGGTGGACGTGATGACGACGACGACCTCGTGGTCCGGCAGGTCCGCGACTTCGAAGTCCTCCATGGGGACGACTTCGGCGTCGTGACCGGCGTCGGTCAGGGCCTCGGCGATGTCGTCGGCCACCATCTCGGCGTTGCCGGATTCGGTCCCGAAGATGATCGGAATAGCGCTCATGTCTCTGTCTCGCTTCGTGCGGTGGGGTGGTCGATGTCGGGATGAGCGCGCTCAGGCGCTGATCGCTGCCTTGGTCGCGACGACCTCGAGCAGTTCGGCGAGATCGGTGATTTTGCGCCTGCACCGTCCGGGCCCGGCGGAGGTGCGCTCGACCTCGTCGATCAGGCGCCAGTCGTCGAACGTGACGGCGTCGTGCTGAATGCGCGGCCACACCGCTCTGAGACCGGGCCGCCCGAGGAGGAAGCGCCCGGCTGCGGCGTCCGCGACGATGGTCTGCGCGACGGACTGTGCGTGCTTGCGGTTCTCGGCGACCGTGCCGCGCGGGCCCCGGCCGAGCCATCCGACGCGGTAGACGCGGTCGCCGCTCCACTCCTCGTCCGGCACCGTGGCAGGCGTCGTGTCGGCGTTGCAGAAGCCGATCGCCGTGATGATGGTGTCAGCCTGCAGGGCACGTTCGTCCCCGGATACGCTGTCGACGACGGTGAGCACGGTCCTCTGGCCGTCGTGACCGATGCTTGCCGGCGTCGCCCCGAAGTGGAAGATCACGCGCGTGCGCCGCTCGGGGACCGCCGCAGCGTCGCGAGCGGCGAGCTCGGACAGGAGCTCCGGGATGGCTCCTTCGTCGTCGCCGAGCCCGGTCACGCCGATCGAAACGTCGGAGAGCGTACCCAGCTCGCGGAGCATGGCGATGTCGAACTTCGCCGCGGCTGCCCCGGATCGACCGACGACATGGATGACGCGCACGGGCTCGGGCCGCAGGCGCTGAAGCACGGCGTCCTCGATGTCGGAGCCGTCGAGCTCCGCCCCCGTCTTGCTGAGCATGCGCACGACGTCCATCGACACGTTGCCCTGCCCGACGACGATCACTGCCTCGCCGACCGGTTCGAGCGTGCGGCCGGCGTCGGGGTGTCCGTTGAGGGCGCGAACCAGTTCGCCGGCACCCACGACACGCGCCGTGTCATCCTGCGGCACGCCCAGCCCTCGGTCATCCGGAAGGCCGGTCGCGAGAACAACGACATCGAACGCGTCGTGGAGCTCATCGAACGTGACCGACGATCCGATCTCGACGTTGCCTGCGAACATGACGTCCATGCGGGTGAAGACGCGGTCGAACTGCGACGTCACCGCCTTCGCGCCCTGGTGATCGGCGGCGATCCCGTAGCGGACGAGCCCGTACGGCATGGGCATCGCCTCGAACACGGTGATCTCGGACCCGGGCCACGACTTGCGCAGGAACTGCGCGGTGTAGCACCCGGACGGACCGCTGCCGACGATGGCCACCGTCGAGCGGTAGGCCGGTGCTGCTGCGTGCTTTCTCATGAGGAGCCACCTCGTGTTCGGCCGGACTCCGAGAGCCACCGGCAGGACTTCTCCGGGGTCATCATGACGGCGGTCAGAGGATGTTCTCCGGTTGGATGGCTGCTAACTTACGTTAGCTAGGGAAACCAGGTGTCACGCCGATGTTTCGCAGGTGTTAATTCGCGGCAGGACGCATGCCCACCGCGCCCACGGGGTCTGCAGACCCCGCCAGTGGCGCGTCGAGGATGGCGCGGGCGACCGAGCGCGCAGACTCCACCGCCCCGTGCAGGCTCTCGGCCGTGCCATCCCACCCGCTCCAGCGACTCACGCCGTCCAGCATCGTCATCACCATCTCGACCGCCTGCGACGTGTCGCCGCGGTGCCCCACGTCGACCGCCGTGGCGACGAACACGAGCGCGTAGAGGCGGTGGAGTTCGGCGACCTCCTCGCGTACGTCCGGGGCGAGGATGTTGCTGAGGCGATCGGTCCAGATCAGCAGGTCGATCATGTCGTACTCGGGCATCTCCAACTGACGCTCGACGTGCTCCGAGACCAATGTCTCCCATGCCGCATCCGCGGACTCGGCCCCTTCGATAGCCTCGAGGATCGAACGGTAGAAGCGATTGTGGTGCCAACGCAGCACCTCCGAGACCAGTTCGTCACGCCCACCGGGGAAGTGGCTGTACAGGCTCGGGGCCTTGATGTTCAACTCTCGGGCGAGCGAGCGCATCGTCACCGCGGTGTATCCGTCACGCGTCGCGAGGCCGAGGAAAGCGCGCAGGATGTGCATGCGACCCTCGGTCTGGGCAGCGCCGTCGTACGCGTCGACTCGCTGCCGAAGCGCAACCGCAGCTGCACGCCACCCGCTGACCTCGTCGGACATCTCACTCCTTGGCTGTGGAACGGACCGTGTGACCGAGTACCTGATCCTACCCGGTGGGCGAACGTGCGTTAGCCACTGTGCTCCCGGCGCGCCTGCCCATCGTGCTGCCGGCGATCGAGCCGGCGCGCCGCCTCCGGCGCCGACAAGGTCGGCACTCGACCCCGGATGGCGCACTCGAACGGCGAATACGGGACGGGCCCGGGGCGTTCGCCCCGGGCCCGTTCGCGTGCGTGCAGTGACTCCTTAGAAGTCGAAGTCGCCGATGTTGTCGGCGTCGAAGACGTAGGGGTCGCCGAGGAGCACGGTGCCGTCGGTGCCGACCTCGTACGAGCCGAGCTTGCCGGCCTCGAACGAGTCGCCCTCCTCACCGGTGATCTCACCCGTGATCAGCGCCTGCGCCGCGTACGCGGCCAGGTAGCCCAGGTCGGCCGGGTTCCACAGCGCGAACGCGGTCACAGTGCCGTCCTCGACGTACTCGCGCATCTGGTTCGGGGTGCCCAGGCCGGTCAGCGCGACCTGGCCCTGGTACTCCGAGGTCGAGAGGTAGCGGGCCGCGGCCGCGATGCCGACCGTGGTGGGCGAGATGATGCCCTTCAGCTCCGGGTAGGTCTGCAGCAGCGCCGCGGTCTTGTCGAACGAGGTCTGGTCGTCGTCGTCGCCGTACACGACCTCGACGAGCTCGATGTCGGGGTGGCTGGCGGCCAGCTCCTCCTCCATCATCTCGATCCACGCGTTCTGGTTCGTCGCGTTCGCCGACGCCGACAGCACCGCGATCTGGCCCTCGTCGCCGATCTGCTCCGCGATCAGGTCGACCTGGACCTTCGCGATGCCCTCGGAGGTGGCCTGGTTGATGAACAGGTCACGGCACTCCGGGTTGGTGTCCGAGTCGAACGTGACGACCTTGACCCCGGCGCTGGATGCCTCGTCCAAGGCGTCGCAGATCGCCTCCGGGTCGTTCGCCGAGACCACCAGGGCGCCCACGCCCTGCTGCGCCGCGGTCTGGATGAAGCTGACCTGCGACGTCGGCGACGCCTCAGACGGGCCGACCTCCGCGAACTCGCCGCCGAACTCCTCGACCGCCTCCTGGCCGCCCGCCGACGAGGTGTCGAAGTACGGGTTGCCGAGGTTCTTCGGCAGGAACGTGACCGACAGGTTCGCGTCTCCGCCATCGCCGCCGTCACCCCCGCCATCGCCGCCGCCCGAGGCACAGCCCGTCAGGGCCAGGACCGTCGCGGCAGCCGCCGCGGTGATCGCCACGCCGAAACGACGCGAGCGCTGCTTGGTGAACATCGTTGTTTCCTTCCTTGGTGCCGGATACCGACTCTGTGTGATTCCAGGTGGAGGACCACGCGACGGCAGCCGTCCGCGTGATCCGGGTCCGGGGCGTCCGCGCGTCGGGCGCAGACGCCCCGGGTCTCGGGCTACCTGCCCTGCAGGCTCACCTTCGTCTCGAGGTACGGCACCAGGTTCACGTCGCGGAGGCCGTAGGTCTGCGAGGAGTTGATGCGCCCCTCTGCGACCATCCGGCGACCCAGCGTGGAGTCCAGCTTGACCTGGATGGTGTTGGTGCCCTGGTGCAGGACCGTGCCGAGCTCGATCGTGGAGGTGAAGTGGTCGACGTCGTCGAAGGTCTTCCCGTTCACCGTGACCTCGGCGATCATGTCGTCGGCGTGCGTGAGCTCGAGCACCGCACCGACCTTGCCCGACCAGCCCTTCGGCAGCGTGAACGTCTGCTCGTACCGGCCGATGCCGGAGACGTCGTTCATGCTGTCGACGCCGAGGCTCGCGAGCTGCTCGGCGGTGGCCGGGAGGTCGCTCCACGAGCCGAGCGCCACGTCGTCGAACGCCGCCGTCGTCGTCTTCGACAGCGTCGGGTCCACGTCGTTCCGCTCCGGGTCGGGACCCCAGCTCTCGATCTCGAGATCCCAGCCGTCCGCGAGCGAGACGGCCTCGGGTGCGGCGCCGACCGTCACGCTCGGATCGCGCTGCCCGGATCCGTCGATGACGTAGGTGCCGGCTTCCGAGGTCCGAAGGACGACGGTGTTCGGGTTCTGGTACGCGACCGTTCCGGAGTCGCTCACCGACTCCGCATGGAGCTGGTCCGCGGCACCATTCCCGATCAGGGCGATGATCGCGGCGTCGCGGACCTCGAGGTCGAGGTCGACGATCACGCGACCGTCCACCACCCCGTACTCCGCGATCGGCGTCATCTCGCCGGTCCATGCGTCGAGCTCGTACGGAACGCCCTCACCCTCGAGCGCGACGCTCGCCCCGGAGAGCACCGAGGAGGTGCTCGCGTTGTACAGGTAGTAGTAGTCCGCCGCATCCGTGGCCCGGTGCGATGCCTCGAGCGACGCGACCTGGTGCTCGACGTCCGGTTCGACGCCCCACCCCGCCAGCAGCGACGAGACCTCGGCCTGCGTCGACGCCTCCGCGACGTTCCCGATCGCCAGCAGTGAGGTCAGCGCCGCCTGCAGATCGGCGTCGGTGTTCCCGGGCTTCTCGGTGCCGTAGACCCTCGTCAGGTCCGTCCCGTAGAGGATCACCGGGAGGCCGGACTCCGCGTACCCCACCAGCTTCTGCACGGCCGGAGCCGAGAGACGCTGGGCCTGCTTCACGATGAGTGCACCGTAGGCCGGCCCGTCGGGAGCCAGGACGCCGTCCTCGACGACGGCCGAGGGCTCGTCGAGCAGCGACTCGCTGAGGAGGTTGTACGAGTACCCCTCGTCGAGGAGCTGCTGCAGGGAGTTGCCGCTCTGGATCTGGAAGCCGGTGTCGGTCCCGAGGAGGACCGCGAGGTCGACGTCCGCCCGTCCGGCCTGCATCACCGATTGGCTGCGCGCCACGTAGTCGCTGAACGTATCGGCGTCGTCCCACCACACCTGGCGGGCGTTGTACGACGAGAAGCTCCGGTTGCCGCAGCAGACGAAGTTCCACCCGGGCCAGGCGTCGGCGTAGTCGTTGAACGTCCGGGCGAACGCCGAGCCGTGGAAGATCGACCGGTTCACCCCGTGCGAGAGGTCGCGGTTGACCTCTCGCGCGACCGTCTGCCAGGTGGAGTTGATGTCGGCCGAGAACGTCGTCGTCTCCATCGACAGGAGTTCACCGCCGGTCAGGTTGACCGCCGCCGCGATGTTGCGGAGTCCGTCTCCGGAGGTCGAGTTGTCGCCCTCGGGGATGTCCACCGCGGCCGCGGCCGCGGCGATGTCGAGTCCCGCGAGCGTGTACGCCTGGGCGCGGTAGGTGTACCCGAAGGTCGACGTCCAGTCGCTGATGCGAGCGGCGTGCTCGTCGGCGTACAGGTCGCCGAGAGTCAGGTTCTTGTCCTCGAGGATCCGGGTGGCCATCGCCGGGTCGTCGAACGACTGGGCGCTGCCGAGCGCGAGGATCGGCGCGTACTCCGACGCGTCGTACCCGTTGTCGGCGCCCATCGCCGACAACAGGTCGGCGGTCCAGAGCGGGCTGTCGGCGTGGATCTCGATCGAGTCCTCGAAGATGCTGGTTCCCTGTTCGCCGTTCTCCTGCAGCAGGACGACCATCTCGGCGTCGAGGATGTGGTCGTCCCAGAAGTCGAACACCTTCTGCACTCCCCCCGCGCTGAAGTAGTCGGTGGCGTAGGAGCGGTTGTGGATCGTCACGGATGCTCCGCCAGACATCACCTGGCCGGTCCCGTGATGGTAGCTGCCGAACAGCACCCAGTCCCCGGCCTGGAGGCCGTCGCCGGCGCTCGGCTCGTAGCCGTCGAGCGCGGCGACGCCGTTCAGGTCGGCCGCGTACACGTACTGCCAGTCGGCCATCCGCTTCCGGTTGCCCTCCTCGTCGATCTTGCCCTCGAACGAGGGATCGGCCGGCTCCGGACCGAACTTGGCCAGGACCTCGGCGTCGTAGTCGATGCCGTTGGCGTCCGCATAGGTGCGATCGGGGATGCCCGCCGCGTACCCTGCGTCGTCGTCGCCGTCCCTCAGGGCGGTTGCAGCGTCCGTGACATCCGTGAGGCTCTCGAGGTCGAAGACCGGCGTCCCGTTCGCGGCGACGCTCTCGACGCGGATCAGCGTGGCCGCGGCGAGCTTGTCCACGAAGAGGAACGGCGCGCTCTTGTCGGTGCCGAACTCGTTGTGGTAGTCGCGGGTCTTCTGTGGAGGAAGCGGGATCGAGGCGACGTCGCCGAGGTCGTCCGCGGTGAGCTTGCGGTAGGCGGATGCCGCCTCCTGCTGCTGCTCGTCGTCGTTCGGGTCGATCGAGTTGACGATCGGCGGCCAGTGCGAGGTGATGGTGATGTCGACCTTGAAGCCCTCCTCGATCGAGTTCGCCGTCGTCAGCAACCGCTTGAGCACGCGCTGCCAGTTCTCGGTGCCCCAGCCGATCTCAGCCGCATCGTCGTTGTCGTAGTCCGAGGTGTCCGCGAGGAACGACACCTCGACGCCGCCGAAGCCTTCTCGCGCCATGTCGCGGACCTGCTTCTCGACGAGTGCGAGGCCTTCCTCGGATGCGCCTGCTCCGGCATCCGGGAACCACATGCGCGCCATGGGTCGGGCGGCCAGCGCAGGCTCCGTGAACACCTGCTCCACCTCGGCCATGGCATCGTCGGCCGCGAATCCCGGCGCCGCGGGGATGCTGAGCAGCGCGAGCACGAGGCCCGCGGCGGCGCCTGTGGCGATCGTGGCTCGTCCGCGCCGAGGCCTGCCGCGGAGCGCTCCGCCGGGCTCAGGGTCGGGAATCATCCGGTCGGGTCTCATGGCTGCTCCTTGATCGTCGTTGATCTGGTCCGTGCGAAATCGGATTGAAAGGATTCATCCGCGCGTACGCACCAAGGTATCCACCTCCCTGCTATGCGTCAAGGATGTTACTGCCATGGCAGATACACGGAGACGATCACGTCCCCCTGCGTTCCGGATCCGAGGCGGACGGGACCATCCGAGCGGGCGGCCGGCCGACCTCCCGGCCGGCCCGCACGGGGGGCGGATCCGGCTCAGCTGCCGGTCGCGAGCACCGTCGGCACCCCGACCTCGGCGTCGAGCACCGAGGGCCAGGTCGCGCCGATCTGCAGGATCTGGTCCGCGAAGCGACGGTGGAACTCGGCCATCTGGGTCGCCGCCAACTCGGCCTGCTCGGGCTCGAGCGGCGGGAAGGGCGGCATCTCGGCGCTTCGCAGCTTCTCAGCTGCGGCCCGGTCGCTCATGATCACCGAGAACACGCGCTGCACCTCGGCCTCGGCGTCCTTGGCGAGCCGCGCCAGACGCTGATTGCCGCACATGCGGCAGAGGAGGTCGTAGATCTCCGAAGACGGCGCCGTCCACTCGTGGGGCTCCCGCGACGGGTCGGTCCGGAGGCGCACGGCGTCCTCGGCGAGCTGTCGGACGTGCTCCACCTGGTCGGGCCCCAGACGCGCGACGCCGAGCCGGAACACCTCGGGACCGATGAGGGACCAGACGTCGAGGATCTCGCGCATGTCGCGCAGCGTGAGCGGCGCGACCCTCGTGCCCACCCGCGGGAGGCTCTCGACGAGATGCTCCTGCCGGAGTCGGGCGAGGGCCTCCCGAATCGGGGTGATCCCGAATCCGGTCTTCACTGCGAGGGTGCGCTCGCTCAGCTTGGCCCCCGGCGGCAGTTCCAAGCGCACGATGCGCGCGCGCAGGTCCCGGTAGGCCTGCTCAGCCAGACTCGTCTCGGCTGCGCTCGTGGACATCGTGCCTCCGCCGCTTGAACAGTTCAGACCATACTCGCATGTCCTGACGTCCGAGCGGCTTGGAGCGGATGCCGGCACGACGGAGGGGCGGCCGCGTTCGCAGCCGCCCCTCCGCGTCTCCCTCCCGCTAGTGGGCAGTGGTGAAGGTGTACTCCCCGGACCCGACCTCGAACGCGGCGTAGCCGTCCTCGACGCCGGACGCGGATGCCCCGCCGGTCTGCTCGACCGCCGCGCCGGCCTGGACCGGCACGAGGACCGTGCCGCTCGATCCGACCGGCACGGAGACCTTCAGGACGAACCGGCCGTCGACGATCTCCCAGCTCGAGCTGAGTTCGCCGAGCGGCGTGGTCGTCGTCGCCGAGGCCGTGGTGAGGTCGCCCACCACGTACGGCTTGACCTGCACCTCGCGGTACGCCGGCGCCGTGGCCGTGAGGCCCGAGACGTACTCGTAGAACCAGTCGTCGATCGTTCCGCGGAACGCGTGGTCGTGGGACCGTGCCCCCTCGTACCAGGCCTCCCAGTGCGTGTCCACGATGATCTCCTCACCGCCGAGCCCCGTGCTCCCGTCGAGCGTGAGGAACCAGAAGCCCCAGCCCGGGAAGGTCGGGTTCACGGCGGCGTCGAACGCCGCCTCGGCGCCGCCGCACTCGGTGAGGTTCGGCAGGACGTCGCTGAGCACCGTCGCGCCCGTGGTGACGTGGTTGTCCTGGGTGACCACGACGTCCTCGATCAGGTTCTCGCAGAGCTGGTCGCGGTACTCGTCGGGGACCAGTCCGAGCTCGAGCGGGAGCACGTTGTCGGTCTGGAACTGGTTCGCATTGATCTGCACGATCTCCTCCGGCGTGGGCGCCGGGCCGAACCCGCCGCCCGCGTACGGGAAGTCGTACGTCGCCGTCGACTCGTCGAAGTACTCGGCGTTGAACGCGTCGCGCACCTGCGCACCGAAGGCGGCGAACGCCTCGGCGTCGTCGTCATGACCGAGGACCTCCGCGATCTCGGTCATCTTCTGGGCGCCCTCGTAGAGGAACGCCGTGGAGACGATGCGGTTGTTCATTCCGCCTCCGTATGCGGGCTCGTGGTCGCCCCAGGTCCGGGAGGTGACGATGTACCCAGTGCCGGCGGCCGTGGTCATCCACTTCTCGAGCCACTTCTTCATTCCGTCGTAGTTCAGCTCGAGCGTGCGGATGTCGCCGCGCTCCCAGTACAGCGCGTGGTTCACGAACACGTAGCTGGCGCTCCAGACGACGTCCTCGCCGCCCTTCGTCTGATGCGGGATGAAGGTCTGCAGGCCGCCGTCTGCACCTTGGTTGTACTTGTGGTCGAGCATCCACTTCTCCCAGAAGCTCTCGGTCCCGAGGTTCCTGAGGGCGCTCTCCACGATGAGGTGCGCGTCCGCGGTCCAGCCGCGCTTCTCGTACATGGGCGTGTCGGTCGGGATGCCGTGCAGGTTGTTGAGCGTCGACTTGACCATCGCGTCGTGGTACCGGTTGAGGAGCTCGTTCGAGCTCGACCAGCCGCCCGTCTTGGCGACGTCGGTGTTCAGCTCCTTGCCGACGACGTCGTGGACCTCCACGCTGTCCGGCTTGGTGATCTGCACGAAGCGATACCCGGCGTAGCTGTAGCTCGGCGTGTAGCTCTCGACGCCGTCGCCCTTCAGGGTGTAGGTGTACGTCTGCAGCGCGCCCGAGTTGCCCCAGGTGTCGTTGACGGTACCGTCGGCCTTGAGCTTCTCGCCGTACTTGATGACGACCTGCGCACCGGCAGGCCCGGAGACGTCGACCGTCGCCCAGCCGGCCTCGGTGGTCCGGAAGTCGTACAGCGTGGTCGTGTCGTTCACCGCGCTGATCTCCGGCTCTCCCAGCGTGCCGACGACCCGGATGGGCTCGGTGTCCTGCGCGTCGAGCCGGCCGGTCGGGCCGGTCGTGAGCACCGCGGCATCCCAGCCTGCGTCGTCGAAGTCCGCCGTGGCCCAGCCGGGCTGCTCGAGCCTGGCGTCGTAGGTCTCGCCGAACTTCGATGCGTTCTTCAGCGTCGGGCCGTCGTCCGCGGTCCAGCTCCCGTCGCTCACGATGCGCTCGGTCTCGCCGTTGGCGTACGTCACGTCGAGTTCGAGCTTCAGCTCGGGCTCGCTGAGCCAGGCGGCTCGGGTGATGTCGCTCTCGCCGTAGGCCGAGTACCACCCGCGTCCGAGGCTGACGCCGATCGCGTTCTCGCCCTTTTCGAGCAGGTCGGTCACGTCGTGCGTGACGTAGAGCACGCGCTGGTCGTACGGAGTGTACGCCGGGTCGAGCTCGTGGTCGCCGACCCGCTCGCCGTTGAGGTACACCTTGTGCAGGCCGAGCCCGGCGATGTACAGCCGGGCGGACCGGATCCCGTTGTTGTCGAGATCGAACTCCTTCCGCAGGAGGGCCTCGGGCGTCTCGGAAGCAGGACGGACATCGGTCCGGCCGATCCACTCGCCCTCGAACTCGTCGGAATCGAGGAACGCCGTCTCGAACCACGCTCGGTCGCTCCAGGCCGACGGCGAGCTCTTGCCGGAGTCGTCCCAGACGCGGACGCTCCAGTAGTACCGCGTGCGGGAATCGAGGTCCGGGCCGCCGTACTCGACGTCGTAGGACTGATCGGAGGTCACCTTCCCGGACGACCACACGTCGCCCGAGTTGTCGTTCGCGCTTGAGACCCGGATCTCGTACGCCGTCTGTCGGGCGCCGTTGTAGTCGGCTCCGACGATCCAGCCCAGGCGGGGGGCCGTCTCGTCGAGGCCGAGCGGGTTGGTCATGTGCTCGGCGGTCAGCCCGGAGACGTCGAGCTTGCCCGCGGGCGCGGCCTGGGCGGCGGTCACGGGGACCGCGAGGCCGACCGCGAGTGCGGCGGCGATCACCGGGGCGGCCAGCCGGGAACGCCGGATCCCACGTCGAGTGGGATCGATCGGAGGACCGAGTGAGCTCACCGGTCCGGTCTTCGAGTGCATCATTGCTATGTCCTTCCGTGCTTCATCGAACTTCGGGCGCCGAGCGAAGTGAGACGTTTCACTTCGAGGCAGGCAAGGCAGTGGAACTGCCGATCTGATGTGTCCCTCCCTTCTGGTCGCCCCCACTGCACGGCTCGCAGGCGCGCTGGGCGGGCGCGCAGCGGGGATGCGGCGAACCGGAAGCGTCCGGCCCGCGACGGGGGCCGCCTGATCGGCAGGCGGCCCCCGCCCTCCGTGGACCTACTTGCAGGTCGCGGCCTCGAACTCCGCGCTGCGTTCGGTCACGACCGAGATGCCGTCGAACTCCGCGCTGGCCGTGACCACGGCCGCTCCGGCCTCGATCGCGCCCTTCTGGGTGCTGAACGGCTTGGACACCGACTTGCCCGCCTTGACGGGGTCGTCATAGGCCTTGTCCCCGTACGGAGTGGAGAACTCGACGTCGAAGGCGAAGTCGTCGGTGTTCTCCGCCGTGACGGTCACCACGGCCCGGGCGCCCGTGCACTTCGACTGCGCGGCGACATCGAGCGCGAGGTCGACGAGCGCTTCGGCGGTCGGAGTGACGATTGCTGCAGTCAGCCCGTACGCCTGGATCGTGTTGCTCACCCGAGACGCCAGTGTCGTGTCGACCTTGATCTCGATGCTGTTCTCGCCCGCGTGGAGCAGGTCGCCGATGTCGACCGCGTTGGTCCACTGGCTCACCGCGCCGGCGGACTCCCCGTTCACCGACACTCCCGTGACCATGTCCCAGCCGTGCGTGAGCCGCAGACGAGCCCCGTCCGTCCCCGACCAGTCGTCGGGCAGCGTGAACGTCCTGGTGTACGTTCCGATGCCTGAGACCTTGTTCATGGCCGCCACTCCGAGCGCGCTCAGCTGTTCCGGCGTCGCGGGGAGCGCCGACCAGGACTGCAGGGCGACGTCGTCGAACGAGACGGTCGTGCGCTTCGACACGGTCGGATCCACGGTGTTCGCCGCGGCATCCGGACCGAAGCCCTGGATCTCGAGGTCCCAGCCGCTCGCGAGGTCGATCGGCTGTGCGACGTCCTGCACGTCGACCGTCGTCGTCCCACCGTCGGAGAGGTCCACCGTGTAGGTTCCCGGCTCGGTGACGGCGAGTCGGACCGCGCCGTCCTCGTAGCGCACGGTTCCACCCGACGACGCCGTCGCGAACAGGGTCGGCGCGGTCGGGAAGGCGTCGGCATCCTTCGCAAGCGCGATGATCTTCGCCCCTTCCTCCTCGACGCTGATCTCCAAGGTCGTCGCACCGTCGGCGATCGAGTACTCGGCGATCGGCGTCACCTCGCCCGTCGTGGCGTCGAGCTCGAACGGAACGCCGACACCGTCGAGCGTGACGACGCTGCTCACCGGTCCGGCGGTGACCCTCGGCGAATTGTTCGGCGAGGTGCCCTGGTTGCCGTTGTAGAAGTAGAAGTAGTCGGCCTCCTCGGTCACGCGCTTGCTCGCTTGAAGGTTCGGCGTGTCGTACGCGACGTCCGACGCGACGCCGATCTCACGGAACCAGGTCAGCAGGTCGTTCTGGTTGGCGACCACCTTCACGTTCGGCCGATCGGTCAGCTCGGCGAGCTCCGCGAGGAGCGAAGCGTCGGTGTTGCCACCGGCGCTCGTCCCGTAGACGCGCGTCACGTTGCTGTTCAGCAGTGCGACGGGCAGGCCGCCCTCCGCGTACTCGTTCAGCTTCCGGACGGATGCCACATCCAGCGTCGTGGCGTCCTTCATGACGAGCGCCTTGTACGACGGACCGTCCGCGGCGAGGACTCCGTCGCTGACGACCGCGGACTCCACGTTCAGGAGGCTCGGGCTGATGATGTTGTAGCTGTAGCCCACGTTGAGGAGCGAGGACAGCGAGTTGCCACCCTGCAGCGAGAACGACGAGTTCGTGCCCTGGAGCACGACGAAGTCCACGTCCGCCGTGCCGCTCTGCATGACGGCCTGGGTGCGCGAGAGGTAGCCGGCGAACTGGTCGAAGTCCTCCCAGTACGCCTGCCGCGGTGAGAACGCGCCGTAGGTGCCGCGGAACGTCCAGCCGGGCCACGCGCTCGCGTTGCCGTTGAAGGCGGTGCGGTACGGCGTGCCGTGGAGGATGTTCCGGTTCACGCCGGACGAGATGTAGCGGTTGTTCGCCTTGAGCACCCGCAGCCAGGTCGCGCTGTAGGTCGTGTTGCCGTCGGTGAAGGACTCCATCGAGAGGAACTTCTTCCCGGTCAGGTTGACGGCGCCGGCGAGCGTTCGGAGGCCGTCTCCCGCGGTGGAGTTGTCGCCCTCCGGGATGTCGACCGCGGCGGCCGCGGCGGCGATGTCGAGGCCGGTGAGCGAATACGCCTGGGCTCGGTAGTCGTAGCCGAACTCCGACGCCCACTCGCTGATCGGAGCGGCGTGCTCCTCCTCGAAGAGCTTGCCGAGCGTGAGGTTGTAGTCCTCGCGAAGGCGCGTGACTGCGGAGCTGTCGTCGAAGAGCGTCGTCGAGGTGGTCGAGAGGACCGACGCGTACTTCTGCGCGTCGTAGCCCTTGTACTCCTCGATCTCGTCGAGCAGGTCCGCCGTCCAGATCGGGCCCTGCCGGTTCACCTCGATCGAGTCCTCGAAGATGCTCGCACCGTTGGCCTCCGCGTTCTCGAGCAGGAGTGCGCGCAGTTCGTCGTCGAGGATGTTGTCCGACCAGAAGTCGAAGATGCGCTGGACACCCTCCTCGCGGAAGTAGTCCGTCGCGTAGGTCCGGTTCTTCATGGTCACGGACTCGCCGCCCGACATGATCTGGGCGGTTCCGCGGAAGTAGTTGCCGATGATGACGTAGTCGCCGACGGCGTATCCGGCGCCGGCGGACGGCGAGTACGACCCGAGGCCGGCCGCGTCGACGTCCACGCTGTACAGGAACTGCCAGTCCGCGAGCCGCTTGCGGTTGCCGTCCTCGTCGATCTTGCCGTCGAAGTCGGGGTCGCTCGGCTCAGGTCCGAACTTCGCGAGGATGTCGGCGTAGTTGAGGCCCTTGGCGGCGGCGTACTCCTCGTCGGGGATGCCGCCCGGGTACCCCGCGAAGTCGACGCCGTCGATCGTCCGGTAGCTGGCGCCGCTCTCGATCTCCTCGGCGGTGACGGTGCGCTTCTCGGCCGAATCCGTGAGGTCGGCCAGGGTGACCAGCTCCAACTGGGGCGTGTTGTTCGTCACGCTCTTGACGCGGGCGATCGCAACGCCGGTGAGCTCGTCGACGGACAGGAAGTCGGCGATCAGCGACGAGGTGTTCGAGAAGTCCTTCACGCGCTGCGCCGGCACCGGCACGTTGATCGACCCCGCGTCGAGCGCCTCCTGCGTGATCTTCGCGTAGGCCTGCGTGGCCTGCTTCTGCTGATCGTCGTCGTTCGGGTCGATGGTGTTCACGACCGGCGGCCAGTGCGATGTGATCGTGATGTCGATCTTGAAGCCGTCTTCGATCGAGTTCGCGGTCGCGAGGATCGTCTTCAGGACGCGTTGCCAGTTGGGGCTGCCGAACCCGAACTCGGCGGCCTCGGCGTTGTTGTACCGGCCCGAGTCGGCGAGGTACTGGATCTCGACGCCGCCGTAGCCGCCTTCGGCGAGCTTCCGGATCTCGTCGGCCACCTGTGCGCGCCCCTCCTCGGTGGCGCCCGCGCCGCCGTCCGGGAACCACATCCGGGCCATCGGCTTCGCGTCGGTCGGCGGGTTCTGGAACACCTCGACTCCGGTCGGCGCCTGCGTCTCGCCTGCGGCGAGCGCCGGGATCGACGCCCCGGCGATGAGGGTTGCGCCCAGGGTGATGGCGCACCCGAGTGCGATCGACCGTGATCGATGCCTCTGTCCAAGCAACATCGCTTGTCCTCTCTGTTCGGCAGTTTTCGCCCGCGCCGATGATGCTCGACGCTGAGCAGGGATGCCTCACCTGAACCGATAGTGAATCGATTCAGCGGCGAGGCACCACGAGACTGCCACATCAGCTGCGCTCTGTGCAATAGCGATTTCGGCGACGCGCGACGGCACCCGCGGCGGACCGCGGATCGCCGGCGGATACACGCCTGCTCCCTGGAGCGCGGCGTTGCGAGAAGTCACACCGACTGGTGGTTCCTCACGTCGGACGGAAGGTCGTCGAACGCGCGACGGAAGGCTCGGATGAACGTCGTCTGGTCTGCGAATCCGGTGCGGAGCGCGATCCGACCGATGGAATCGCGGTCGAATCGGGGGTCGGCCAGCATCGCCCGCGCCTGTCGCAGGCGCTCGTCGCGGATCAAGCGACTCGGTGAGCCGTGTTCTCGCAGGAGCGTCGTCAACGCCCGGGGCGACACCTCGACGGCGTCGGCGAGCACCTGCGGCGTGAGCGCAGGGTCGGCGTGGTGGTCCCGGATGAACGCGAGCGCGGTCGCGGTGAGCTCCTCCCGCGAGCGCGGGCGGCGGGAGGCTCCGGTCGCCTTCACGAGCATCGAGCGCGCGAGGTCGACCACGACGCCCGCGATCGCGTCCGATTCGGCGAAGTCGAGGTCGTCCCCCTGCGACATCGCTTCCCCGACGACGGAGGTGAGCGCGCGCAGGGAGACGAGTCGCGGATCGAGCGGGCGGAGCCGGGTGGAGCTGATCGGCATCGCGAGGTTCCGGATGACCTCGCGCGGCAGGAGGATCACCAACTGGTGCGAGGACTCCGCGGACCGGACCCGGTACTCGGTGAGCGGGTCGCACAGCGTGGCCACTCCAGCCGCCAGTCGCACCTCGCGATCCGCCTGGCTGAGTTCCGACACCCCTTCGAGCTGTACGAGCAGCAGGAGGTCATCGGATGGGGAATCGCGCAGCAGGCGTCGGGTGCGGAGGAGGTCGTTCGGCCCGCAATCGACCTCGGCGATGCGCACTCCGCGGCCGAGCTGGGTCTGGCGGATGACGGCCTCGAATCGCTCCCCGGTCGTCACCACCGACAGCGGATAGAAGCTCCGGCCGACTGCCGAGCCCCATCCGTCACGATCCACGACGGAGACGATCTCCATGATGCGATTATCGGACCCCCAGATCACAGGCCTGTTTCGAGAAGGTTGGAGGTTGCATCACGGGATCAGCGGCAGACCGTCGAGGAGACGCTGCATCCGGATCACCTGCCTCGGGACGTACTCCGCCACGGTCACGGCGACGACGTCGGCCCTCGACCCCAGGTCGGTCATGATGCGACGTACGTCCGTGGTCGTCAGCCCGTCGGGTTCGACGCCGAGCCCGAACACCGCCTCGTTGCTGTCGACCACGTCGACGTCGAGGTGGATCGCGACCTTCGCGCACCCGGTGACGGCGAGCCACTCGAGCAGCGGCGCGGTCGAGGCCCGCAGGTCGGCGGGGCTGAACGTCGACAGCCCCCACTCCGCGGCGTTCGGGAAGTCGTCCTCGGTCCACGAGTGCAGTCCCGCCAGGGCGACCCTCGACGGCGCGACCGTGGCAGGCAGGAGCGCGACGATATCGGGATCGCCGTGGCCGGTGATCGCGCTCACTGCCATCGCGTGATAACCCGGATACTCGCTCGCCGGCGTGCCGACGTCGGGGTGCGAGTCGATCCACACGACGGCGAGGTCGTCACCGTACCGTTCTGCGAGCGCCGTGAACGGCGCGACGCTCACTGCGCAGTCGCCGCCGAGGGTCAGCACGCGGTCGGGCGCATGGTCCGCGAGGACGTCGAGCGCACGACCGAGCTGGGCCACGACCGCGTCCTTCGCCTCGATGCCGTCGCGCAGCTCGAGCCCCTCGTCGCCCATCGGCACCTCGACGCGTGCGGTGGGGCCGTCGTGGGGGCCGAGCACCGCCTCGAGCACGGCGGTGCCGACCGAGTAGCCCCTGCGCGCGACGTCGAGCGGGAACTCCGACGCGAAGTGCTCCACGCTTGCCGCGCCGGCTCCCTGCCAGGAGGGCCAGACCAGCCGGAGGGTGGTCCCGGCGGATGCCGCGGCGCGTGCCCCCGGCGTGTTCTCGATCGAACTCATGACGATTCCGTTCCGATGATGGGCGATCGCGGCGAGGCGGTCTCCGCGAAGCCGAGGGTGTTGATGGGCGCCGTCCTGACGGCGACGAGTTCGGCGTCGATGTCGACCGACCGCATGAGGAGCAGGTAGGCGACAGCTGAGACGATCAGTCCGATCACGAACGAGATGTCGGCGCCGTCCAGGGCAGCGGCCACCGGGCCGGTGTAGAAGCCGGTACTGAAGAACGGGACCATCGCGACGATGCCGAGCGCGTAGGCGATCAGCCCGCGCCCGCCCCAGCGACCGTAGATGCCTCCGTCGCTGCGGAGGATGTCGCTGATCGAGTAGCGGCCGCGGCGTACCAGGTAGTAGTCGGTGAGGTTGACGGCGGTCCACGGGATCAGGAGGTAGCCGAGCAGCAGCAGGAACGTGGAGAAGCCGGTCAGGATGTCGTCGGGCATTGCGAGCCCGGCCACGAGTGCGAGCGCGCCCGCGATGGAGATCGTCCAGCCGCGCAGCCGCGCGGTCGGCTTCAACGGCCGGAAGGCCTCGAGGGCGCTGAGGAACGAGACGCTCCCGCTGTAGAAGCTGATCGACGCGGTCACGAGGCACACGACGATCGCGATGGCCATCGTGGCGATGCCGAGTCCGAAGCCCCATTCGTCACCCATGAGACGGATGCCGGAGATGACGTCCGTGTCGGGGTACGAGAGCGAGACCGCGGCGCCCAGGCTCTCGATCCATACGGCCGAGAGGGTCGTGCCGACGAAGACGGACGCGGAGACGGCCGCCGCAGGCATCCGCTCGGGCAGGTACCGCGTGTAGTCGGAGACGATCGGGGCGATCGCGATCTGGTAGCTCGCCGAGGCGCCGAACTGCGCGAGGAAGGCGACGACCGTCACCGTCCCGACGGAGAGGAGCTCCCCGAGGGGCAGGACGGCGATCGCCGCCACGGTCAGCAGGACGAGGTTGGCGCCCATGATGTACGCGAGGATCCCCTCGAACCGGACGATGAGTCGGTAGCCGACGATCGCCAGGACGATGGCGAGCACGCCGATCACGACCTGGGGGAGCTGGAAGCCGGTAGCGGGCACGAGGTCGGTGAACGCGGCGGCGCCGGTCTGCACGAAGAAGATCGCGAACCCGATCGGGACGATCGTCGCGGCGAGGATCGGGACGATCGCGCCGCGGGAGCCGAACTGGACCCGGCTCTGGATCATCTGGGGCAGCCCCATGTGCGGGCCCTGCGCACCGTGGAATGCCTGGAAGAGCGTGCCGGCGATGGTGCCGGTGACGATTGCGACGAGCGTCCACGACAGGCTCATCCCGAACAGCGGCCCGACGGCTCCGGTGAACGCCGTGATCAGGGTCGCGTTGACCATGAACCAGAAGCGCACCTGCGAGCTGATGGTGCCGGATCGTTCGGTCGGCGGGATGTAGTCGAACGAGTGCGTCTCGATGACGGCTGGTCGATCACTCATGACGACTCCTTTCAGTCTGGGAGCGGGGGCGGCTCCGGCGCCGGTGCGCCGGGACTCGTCCTCCATGGATAGGAGGACCGCGTCGACGCCGCCAGCCGTGGAGCGACGGCAGGGCGCGAGTTCACGATTCCGAAACGCTCACGCGTCGAGAACGCCGATCGCGCGGCGGAAACGCCGATCACCCTGTGTCGGCGTCGAACCGTCGGATCACCTCGGCAGGTGCGGACAGGATCGAGGACCACTCCATGAATCCCGGCGTGTCGGCATCCACCTCGAGACCCTCCGCCGACGTGAACGCCGCGACCGCGGCTTCGCGGGATTCGAACGTGTAGAGCGAGAGCGCGTCGAACGGCTCGAACGGCGCCGACGGGGGCCACCGTTCGTCGCCGTGGGCGAGCTCGGACTGCTGGTACGACACGAGCCCGGGCATCCGGACGGCGAGGTCGTAGTGCGTGCCGCGGTAGTGGTCGAAGAACTGCTCCCTCGACATACCCGGCACCCGCCGGGTGAAGAACGCGATGGTGTACATGTCCGCCCTTTCTCGTGGTTCCGCCATCCACCCGGTGTCAGTGGTCCGGCGGCCGCCGCTCCGCGCTTGCGCGCGGTTGCGCGGGGTCCGGGTCGAGGACTTCGGCGAAGGCATCGCGCAGTCCTCGGAACGCCTCGTCGATCAGCGTGGCGAGATCCGCATCCGGTTCGGCGACCCACTGCTCGTAGGCTGCCATGGAGACGCCGAGGCAGGCCCATGACACCGCGACCGGGACGACGGAGCTCCTCGCGACGCGCTCGCGTCGCGCCAGGTAGTCGACGATGACGGCGCGCCAGTCGGCGTACCGCACCGCGGAGTGCGCGACGAGCTGCGGCGTCTCGATGATCATCCGCATGCGGCGGCGGTGCCGCACGATCTCCGCGTCCGGGATCCGGTTGAACCTCCGAACGGCTTCTCGGATCGACTCGATCGCGCTCGTCGCGGTGTCGGTGCCGTCGAGGTCGGCACGGAATCGCGCGAGGAGGCCGTCGAAGTCGCCCCAGACCACCTCGCTCTTCGAGGAGAAGTAGCTGAAGTAGGTCCTCCGGGCGATCCCCGCGGCGGAGGCGATGTCCTCGACCGAGACGGCGTCGAAGCCGCGTTCGATCATCAGGTCCAGGCCGATCCGGCCGAGCTCGCCGCGATCGGTGACCTGCGCCCGCCCTCGTCGGCGCTGCACCGTGCCCGCCTGCGTCATGCCCCGTCTCCGGTCCTCGACTGCCCGATCACCGGTGGGGCGACGAGATCGAACTCCACGTCGCCCCACCCGATGCGTGTCAGCTCGCCGAGTCCCAGATGGCGAGGTAGTCGGCCTTCCAGTCGTAGTCCCCGTCGAACGGGTTCGACGTGATGTTGTCGATCGTCAGCTGCTTCTGGGGGACGACGAAGTCGGCCTGCTCCCCCTCGAGTTCGTCGGCGAACAACCGGTTCATCTGGTCGACCGCCGCGTACGACTGCCATTCGATCGAGTAGGCCACCGACGCCTTCAGGGGCTTGTCGCCGGACTCGATGTCATCGACCGCGAACGGGTCGCCGTTGTGCGAGACGACGATGAGGTCGGCGTTGTCCGAGCGCTCGATCACGGGCTGGATCGCGGCGTAGACGGGGTCGTACGCCGTCCATACGGCGTCGGTGTCCGGGTTCGCGGTGAGCGCGGCCTGGAAGTCGACCGGGACCTGGCTCTGCAGGTTCGCGATCTGGAACGTCAGCTCGCGCACGACGGTGCAGCCCGGGCAGAGCTCGGCGAGACCGTCGGTGAAGCCTTCGTACCACGTGGTCACCGACGGGAATTCGGGGTCGTTCACCGTGATGATCTTGCCCGCACCTTCGGTCGCGACCGCCACGTACGCGGCGTTCCAGTAGCCGGCCTGGTAGTGGTCCGACATCGAGTTCGCGTCGGCGAAGTCGTCGGGTGCGGGCTCGTACATGTTCACGACCTTGATCCCGGCGCTGCGGGCGTCGGCGACCTCGTCGGCGACGACCGCCGAAGGGAGCGCGCCGAGGAAGATCCCGTCGGCTCCGAGCTGGATCGCGGTGCGGACGGCCTCGCGCATCTGCTCGGGGTCGCCCGCAGGGTCGATCATCTGGTACTCCCACCCGAGTTCGCCGGCCGCCTCCTCGACGGCGTCGACGCCGCGCTTGCAGCCTTCCGCCGCGTAGGCGCACGGGATGCCGATCACGAGCTTGTCCTCGGCGATCGCGGGCGACGACTCGGGGATCGCCCCTCCGGTGATCTCGGCGGTCGCCTCGGCGACCACCTCCTCCGCGGCCGAGGTGTCCCCGCCGGCGGCGTCCCCGCCGCCCGAATCCGAGGTTCCCTGGCCCGAACAGGCCGAGAGTGCCAGAAGTGCCAGGATGCCGAGAGCACCCGTCACGACCTTGTGATGCTGTGTCTTCATGTCGGTACTTTCTGTTCGTGTGGAATCGTCCCGCGGGGGGACATCTGGTTGGTTCGCTCGGGTCAGGACGACGTTCGGCGACGTCCGACGATCAGGGAGACAGTGACGGCGGCGAGCAGGGCGAGGCCGTTGAAGATGTTGGTGACCCAGGTCGCCGCGCCCATGAGGGTCAGGCCGTTGCTGCCGACGGCGAGGAGGAAGACCCCGATCACCGTCCCCCAGACGTTGAAGTAGCCGGGGCGGATCGTGGTCGCACCGAGGAACGCCGCGGCGTACGCCGGCAGGAGGTACTCCGGGCCGAGCGTGGGCGCTGCGGTGCCTCCGCGAGAGGCGAGGAGCGCTCCGGCGAAGCCGGCGAGGCCGCCTGCGATGATGAAGGCGAGCGCGAGGTACCGGTCGACCCTGACCCCGCTGAGCCGCGCGGCATCCCGGCCCATGCCCGTCGCCCGCAGGTACCGCCCGAACGGCGTCTTCTCGAGGACGTAGTAGAGCACGAGCGCAACGACGATCGCGTAGGCAAGGACGACCTGGATGCCGAGCACCTTCGTCTTGGTGATCGCGCCGTACGCGGAGTCGTCGAGCACGAGCAACGAGCTCGCCGTCACGAGCAGGTTCAGTCCCGAGAGCACGGTCGCGAGCGCGAGGGTGGCGATGAAGGCGTTCATGCGGACCCTCACCACGAAGAACGCGTTGATGGCGCCCGCGACGAGGCCGACGGCCAAGGCTCCGGCGATGGCGACGACCATCGGCAGGCCGAGGTTCGACAGGCCGATCGCGGTGATGGCGCTGAATCCCAGCACGGCGCCGATCGACAGGTCGAACTCGCCGGCGGCCAGCGGCAGCACGACCGCGAGCGCGAGGATGATCGGGATCGACTGGTCCGTGAGGATGGCCTGGAAGTTGGCCGCCGTCGGGAACGTCGCGGGCAGCAGGAGCGAGAAGACGAGCACCAGCAGCACGAGGAACCCGACCACGCCGTAATTGCGCACGATGGTCGAGAAGCCGCGACGCCGCGTTCGCTTGGGTGCCGCGCGCTCCGCCTCGGGGGCCGTCGCCGGCGCTGCGCCGGGGGGCGGGGTGGTGGTGGACATGCCGAGCTCCTTCGCTAGCGGGTTCATGAGCCTGAGGTTTCGACGAGGGCTCCGGACCGTGCGCACAGCGCCGCGATGCCGGCCTCGGTGATGTCGGCGCCCTCGAGGGTTCCGAACACGGCCCCGCGGTCCAGGACGACGACGCGGTCGCACAGGCCGACGAATCCCTCGAAGTCGGTCGAGGCGAGGATGATCGCCACGCCGTCCGCGGCGAGGCGTCGGATGATGTCGGCGATCTCCTCCTTCGCGTGCACGTCGACGCCCTGCGTGGGCTCGTCGAGGAGGAGCAGGGCGCTGCGATGGGACGCGGCACGGGCGACGACGACCTTCTGCTGGTTCCCTCCGGAGAGGAGGCCGACGGGGGCATCCATGTCGGCGGCCTTGATCGAGTACTCGCGTCGCATCCCGTCGGCGACGCGCTTCTCGCGTGCGGCGCCGAGGTAGCCGCGCGAGAGGACCGGCCCGAGGTTGCCGAGGGTGAGGTTCTCCACGACCGACATGGGAAGGACGACCCCGTCGCGCCGCCGCTCCTGTGGTACGGATGCGACGCCCTCGCCGATGGCCTGGAAGGGTGAGCGCGGGCTGAACGCCGTGCCGTCGATGCTCACCGCTCCCCCCGTCGGCTGCTGGGCGCCGCTGAGGATGCGGACGAGCTCACTGCGACCGCAGCCGACGAGCCCGGTGACGCCGACGATCTCGCCCGCGTGGACGGTGAGGTCGACGTCGCGCAGCCTGGGTCCGGACAGGCCGCGGGTCTCCAGGACGACCTGGTCCCGCGCTGCGGAGCGCTGCGCCCCGGCGTTCTTCTCGACGCGGTGGCCGACGATCCGCGTCACGAGTTCGTCGATCGTGAGGTCGCCGGCGGGCTCGTCGGCGACCAGCCGGCCGTCGCGCAGGATGACGAGTTGGTCTGCGAGGCGCTTGACCTCCTCGGAACGGTGGCTGACGTAGATGACGGTGCCCCCCTGCGCGCGCAGGTCTTCGACCATCTGCAGCAGTGCCTCGACCTCGTGGCCGGGAAGCGACGCGGTGGGCTCGTCGAGGATGAGGATGTTCTTCTCGAAGGCGGAGGCCTCGCCGTCGTCTCCCTGGAACGCCCGCGCGACGCCGACCATCGTCTGCAGCGTCGGATTGAGGTCGCTCACGAGCTGCCCCGGCTCGACGGGGAGGCCGAACCGGTCGAGGGCCGCCTGGACCCGCCGATGCTGCCGTCGCCGTTCGATCGCTCCGAGGGGGTTCGTCTGGAATCGGTCGACGAAGGCGAAGTTGTCGGCCACGGTGAGCTGTTGCACGAGCCCGACGTCCTGGTGGAGGAACCGCAGGCCGTGCTCGTGGGCGAGCTTGGGCGTGAGCGGGAGATGCATCCGGGTGCCGTCGAGGAACAGCTGCGCGCCGTCATCCGGTGCATAGATTCCCGCGAGCACCTTGATGAGGGTGGACTTCCCGGAGCCGTTCATGCCGAGCAGCGCGGTGACCTTCCCTCGCCCGATGGAGACGGAGACGTCGTCGAGTGCCTTCTGGCCGGCGAACGAGACCGACAGGTGCTCCAGTCGGATGGCGTCCGCGCCGTCGATGCGGTCCATGATCAGAAGGGGAAGTCGAAGCCGCCGAAGAAGCGCGAGATGCGCCAGGCGCCGGAGTCGTCCTTGATGAGCTCCGTGTCGTAGACGCCGGTCGTGACCACGCGCACTCCCTCATCGGTCGCTGACGTGAGCAGGAGGTAGGACAGCACCCGTGCGCTTCGGTCCGCCTGTTCGGTGACCACGGCATTGATGATGTTGTGCCGTCGCTGGTCCGCCTGCGAGTCCATGTGCCCGCGGAGCCAGTCGACGATGCCGTCGCGTGTCCGGATCGGCTCGATCTCGAAGTCGCCCTTGACGCTGCCCAACCAGACCGCGTCCTCGGTGAAGACGGAACCGAGCGAGTCGAGCTGCCGTTCGTCGTACGACCAGGCGTATCGACTGAGGACGTTGAGGATCTCGAGGCGGTCCGCGCCGCCCGCATCGACGCCGGCGTTCGCTCCGTCGCCGAGCGAGAGGAAGCCGCCCGAGTGGGCCCAGCCCGGTGTCAGCGATGCGGTCATCACGATCTCCGTTCCGAGTCGACGGAGGCCGGGATCGGGGATCGGGCCGCACTGCTCGACTCAACTAGTTCAAGGTTTTATCAACCACTGTGTCGGTGACGATAGCCGATCATCAAAGTCTTTACAACCTCTACTTCCGAGTCGGTATCGGGATGCTATGGTTCACGACATGAGCGGCGGCCACGAGACTGCGGAGCGCTCCGACTCCCTCGGGATCGCCGACCTGGCGGTCGAGCGGACCAAGGAGCGCTTCCCCGAGACGGACGCCGATGCGATGAGCATCGTGCTGTGGCTGCACCGAGTCGCGAACGTCATCACCTACGACCTCGAGTCGTCGGTGCACCGGCCGCGCGGACTGAGCTGGCCGGCGTTCCGGCTGATGTTCACGATCTGGGTCAGCGGCACGATGGAGTCGAAGGCCGCGGCCTCCCAGAGCGGAATGAGCCGAGCGGCGGTTTCGAGCCTGACCAACACGCTCGACAACCTCGGCCTCGTGACGCGCACCGCTGATCCCAGCGACAAGCGGAAGATCCTGCTCGATCTCACCGACGCCGGTCGGGTCACGCTCGAGGCCGCCCTGCGCGAGAACAACGTCCAGGAATCGAAGTGGACGGCCGGCCTCGCACCGGACGAGGCAACCGAACTCGTGCGGCTGCTCCGCAAACTCGGCGACGTCGCCACTGACGAGTGGGTCAACCTCCGCGACTAGATAATCAAAGTCTTGACAATCAATGCTTTGATCGCTCTACTGGGTAACGCGCGCTGCTGCGCCCGCCTGAGGGGCCACGCCGGCCCGACTCCGTGAGCGCGAATGCGGCCAGCGCGCGCCAACCGGAGAAAGGACGGTCATGGGCACGCTGGAGGGAAAGGTCGCCTTCATCACGGGGGCGGCGCGAGGGCAGGGAAGGTCGCACGCGATCCGACTCGCCGAAGAGGGCGCGGACATCATCGCGATCGACATCGCCCACGACATCGAGACGATGCAGTACGCACTGGCCACACCGGACGACCTGGCCGAGACGGTGCGCCAGGTCGAGGCGCTCGGTCGCCGGATCATGGCGACACAGGCCGACGTCCGCGACTTCGACGCCGTCAAGGGCGCCGTCGACGCGGGCGTCGCCGAGTTCGGCCGGCTCGACATCGTGGTGCCGAACGCGGGCATCATGGGCTTCGCCCGGGTCGAGGACTTCACGGAGGACGCCTGGGCGAACATGATCGCCATCAACCTCACCGGCGTCTGGCACGCGGTGAAGGCGTCGATCCCCCACGTCCGCGCCGGCGGCCGCGGAGGCGCCATCATCCTCACGAGTTCCACGTACGCCCTGATGGGGGCTCCCAACGCGGGGGGCTACGTCGCCGCCAAGCACGGCGTCGTCGGCCTCATGCGCACGCTGGCGCTCGAGCTCGCCCCCGAGTTCATCCGCGTCAACACGGTCGCGCCGACCGTCGTCGACACCACGATGGTGCAGAACGAGGCGATCTACTCTCTCTTCGCACCCGAACTGCCGCCCGAGGAGCGGACGCCCGAGGTGATCTACCCGCGCTTCCAGGGCCTGAACGCCATGCCCATCCCGTTCGTCGAGCCCCGCGACGTCTCGAATGCGGTCGCCTGGCTCGCATCGGACGAGGCGCGATACGTGACCGGCATCAACCTCAGCGTCGACGCCGGCGCTGTGCTGAAGTGAGAGGAACCGACATGGGACAGCTCGAGGGCAAGGTCGCCTTCATCACCGGAGCGGCACGCGGCCAGGGACGCTCCCACGCCGTGCGATTCGCACGCGAGGGTGCCGACATCATCGCCCTGGACGTCGCCGAGACGCTCCCGACGATCGGCTACCCGGGCGCCACCGAAGCCGACCTCGCTGAGACCGTCCGGCTCGTCGAGGAAGCCGGCGGCCGGATCCACGCGACGAAGACCGACGTGCGCGACTATGCCGCCGTCAAGGCGACCGTGGACGAGGGCGTCGATCGGTTCGGTCGACTCGACATCGTGAGCGCCAACGCCGGGATCTTCTCAGTGGGCCGTGCCGAGGAGCTGACCTCCGAACAGTGGAACGAGGTCATCGACGTGAACCTCACCGGCGTGTGGAAGACCTGCAAGGCTGCGATCCCCCATATCCGCGCCGGCGGTCGCGGCGGGTCCATCGTCCTCACGAGCTCGATCTCGGGAATGAAGGCCGACCCCAACTTCGGCCACTACATCGCATCGAAGCATGCGGTGGTAGGGCTCATGCAGACGATGGCGCTGGAGCTCGCTCCCGAGTTCATCCGCGTCAACACCGTGAATCCGACCAACGCCAACACGCCGATGATCCGCAACGAGATGACGGACGCCCTCTTCGCGCCCGACCTCGCACCCGAGGAGCGCACCGAGGAGGCGCTGCGACCACGGTTCTCGTCGGTGCACGCCATGCCGATCCCGTGGGTGGAGCCCGAGGACGTCACCGAGGCGGTGCTCTGGCTCGCCTCGGACGCGTCGCGATTCGTCACCGGCATCCAACTGCCGGTCGACGGCGGCCGGAACACCAGGAACTGAGCCCGCCATGAGTGATCGGCTGGAGAAGTGCGCGCCCGCGTGGGCGCACACGGTCGGGCTCATGGACCTGCAGCCGCCGAGCCGGGTCCCCACGACCGTCACCGAGCTCGCCGACCGGATGCTGGCGCAGGAGACCGCCGTACGGTACGCCGTCGCGTACGACGAGCGTCGTCTCGACGTCATCGATGCGCTCGTCGTCGACGACGTGTCGTTCGCGTACCGGGTCGGCACCGGACCGCTCGAGACCATCACCGGTCGTGCGAACGTACTCGCCTGGCTCGAGGACGTGATGGCCTCGCAATCCGACCAGCGACGCCACCTCGTGGGGAGCGTGCTGGTCGAGCACCTCACCGCGGACCGGGCGACGGTCGTGTGCTACTCCGCGATCGTGGGGATCGAGGATGTCGCCGAGCTCGTGACCACGACGGTGTACGTCTTCTCGCTGGTGAAGCGTGACGATCGCTGGCTCATCCTCAGCGCCGTGGACGGACTCGACCGCCCGTTCTGACGAGCGCCCGGTCCCGCTCCGTGTGGGGTGGGACCGGGCGCCCTCCGCTCAGCCGACGACGGTGAACCGCGTCCGATGGTGTCGTGGACGCTCGAGTTCGTCGACGAAGGCGACGGCGTAGTCCGGTCCGGAGATCCGCGAGACGCCGTGCTCGTCGACGAGCAGGGCATCCGCCCCGACCGTGTACCGCCCGGTTCGCGAACCGCCGAACGCCGCGCCGAACTGCGCCGGCGGGCTGAGCGCGAACCAGTCCGGACCGTCGTCGAGCCCCCGCAGCGCCTCGAGCGCTGCGGCGTGCTGCGTCGACTCCGGAAGGAAGGCGGGATTGAACGTCGGGGCGTCCATCACCCGCTGCCCGGTCGGTGCCACGAGAGTACCCGAGCCGGCGACGATCGCCAGTCGGGCGCCCGTGCGCTCGGCGGCCGGGATGGCCGTGGTCAGCAGGACGTCCGCGAACGACCGGTCCGGCGTCGCGACGACGGACGGCCGCACGGCGACGACGACGACGTCGGCACCGCCCGCGATCCGGCTCGCGAAGTCCGAGTCGCGAAGGTCACCCTGGACCACGTCGACGCCGTCAGGCACCTCCCCCGGGTTCCGTGACACCCCCGTCACCCGGTGGCCGCGGTCGACCAGTTCCCTCGCGATCCAGCCGCCGGCGTACCCGGTCACCCCGAAGATGATCACGTTCATGTCATTGCTCCCTTCCGAGGCCCACAGCCAATCGTAAAACCCTTGACAATTCAACCCGGGCTTGCATATGTTCGTCATGAGCACTCGGCGCGGAGCCTCGCTCGCGAGCCTCCGCAGGGACGAACGGAGAGCACCGATGCACACGCCGACCGGCCCCCGCGCCTCCTGGACGGACGTTCGATGAGCGTGCTGTTCGAACCCCTGACGATCCGGGGCATGACCGTGCCCAACCGCGTGGTGATGTCGCCCATGCTGATGTACATGGCCGGTCCCGACGGCACGGCGACCGACCTGCACCTCGTGCACTACGGCGCCCGGATCCTCGGCGGCGTCGGCATGGTGATGACCGAGGTCATCGCCGTCTCCCCCGATGGCCGCATCAGCACGTCCGACCTCGGGCTATGGGAGGACGGCCAGATCGCCGGCATCGCGCGCATCGCCGAGTTCGCCCACGCGCATGGAGCGAAGGCGGGTGTCCAGCTGGCCCACGCGGGTCGCAAGTCGACCGCCCAGGAACGGATCGTCGCCCCGAGCGCGCTGCCGTACTCGGACTTCTCCGTTCCGCACGCCCTCGAGCCCGATGAGATCGCTCGGATCGTCGAGGACTACCGCGCGGCCGCCGAACGCGCAGTCCGCGCCGGCTTCGACTGCCTGGAACTCCATGTCGCGCACGGCTACCTGCTCCACGAGTTCCTCTCTCCCATCGCCAACACGCGGGAGGACGACTACGGCGGGTCGATCGCGAACCGGGCCCGGATCGTCTTCGAGGTCGTCGCCGCGATCCGCGACGCCATCCCTGAGTCCGTGCCGCTGTTCGTCCGACTGTCCGCCGAAGACGTCGTCCCCGGCGGGCTGACCGAGGAGGAGGCCACCTGGGTCGCCTCACGACTCGTCGACGCCGGCGTCGACCTCTTCGACATCTCCACCGGCAACATCACTCCCGGTTATGCGGGGACGGTGTATCCGGCGTACCAGGCCGACCATGCGCGGCGCCTCAAGGACGCGCTCGGCGTCGCGACGGCGACCGTGGGATCGGTCAGCAGCCCTGAACTCGCGGACTACCTGGTGTCCTCAGGCGCCGTCGACCTCGTGTTCGTCGGTCGAGCCCTGCTCAGGGACCCCCACTGGACACTGCACGCGGCGAAGCAGGCCGGAATCGACCTCCCACTCGCCATCCCCACCTATGCGCGCGCGACCGGTCCCTACGAACGCGGCTTCTGACCGCACTCACGGCACCTTCCGGGAGCCGGGCAGGCCGACGGCACGCACGTCCGCCGGCGACGCGTCGAACTCGCGCCGGAAGGCGCGCAGCATCGTCGAGTAGCTGGCGAAGCCCCAACGTCCGGACACTTGTTGCGCCGTCATGGTGGCGAACGCCGGGTCCGTCAGGTCGCGATAGACCCGCTCGAGCCGCGCGCGGCGGATGTACGCCCCGGGCGTCTCCGGCGCGAACAGGTCGGCGAGGTGTCGGACGGAGACATGGTGGGCGCGTGCGATGAGCTCGAGGTCGAGCTCCTGATCGCCGAGGTTCGCCTCGATGAAGTCCTTGATGACGCGCAGCTGGGCCTCGTGCGTGAGGGAGCGGGTGGGGGCCTCCAGCGCTCCCACGCTGTTCAGCGCCCCCCGAAACAGATCGAACGCCGCCGCGGCGATGCCCTCCGCCTCGGCGGGATCCACGTCCGCTGCGACGAGCGAGCTCGCGAGCGCCGAGAGGCTGCGGACCGAGAGCGAGGTGCCGGGGAGCAGCCTCGTGCGGATGACGCTGATATCGGCGCCTGCCGCGCGCAGCGCCGCGGTCGGAACGAGGAACACCATCTGGTGCGAATCGCCGGTCATCGTGACGTCGTAGGGCTCGGTCGGATCGGCGATCGTCGCCGAGCCTCCCTCAAGGTGCACCTCCCGATCGGCCTGCCGGACGATCGCGTGGCCTTCGTACTGGAAGAGGGCGAGCACATGGTCGGACGGCTGGGTCCGCACCTGTCGCTCGGTGCGGCGAACCTGCGTGCGGCCGACGTGCACCTCGGAGATGCGCATGCCGCGCGGGAGGTCGGTCGTCCGGATCGTGGCGTGGAACCCGTCAGGGGCGGCACTCAGCGCGAGTGGGAAGAACGACTCGCTGATGCGTCGCTGCCACTCGTCGGCGTGCTGGATCCGCATTGGGTCCATCCACCCATCGTCCCACGCGGCACCGGTGTCCCTCCACCTCGGGAGGCCGCGGAGGCGGCGAACCCGCTGGGGCGAGTTCAATTGCACTGAGTGCAGAACAGTGCGCATTTTCTGCACGACCCCCGAACCTGCGTGCGCACCTCGGGATACTCGACCCAGTCCACACATCGCAAGGCAATGGAGCCTGACATGTACGATCTGCTGATCTCCGCACCCGCTGCGACCGGCGTCGACCGGGAGCACTTCGAGCGCCTGTACGCATCGGTGCACTCCTCGCTCGTGGCATGCATCCCAGGACTCGTCCGTAGCCGCCAGTCCGCGGCCGTCGGCGCCGACGGCACGGCCGGCGGCGCCTGCGTCCTCCGCTTCCGGACCGCGAAGGCCGCGTCCCTGGCCATGCTGTCCCGCGAATGGGTCGACCTGATCGACGAGACCACCGACCTGATCTCGTGGGACGACGCCACACTGGCGTCCGGCCCGGACGTCCCGCAGGGCGTTTGGGAGCCGACCGAGATGGACCACCGCGCCTCCGCTGCGGCGGCGGTCGCGGCGGCGTGAGCGACGCGTGATGACGTTCAGCACGGATCATCTGTCGGCGATCGACCGACTCGAGATCGAGGATCTCACCTGCAGCTACGGGATGCACCACGACCGCCGCGACTTCGCCTCGCTTCGCGCCTGCTTCACCGACCGTGCCACCTACGTGATGCGTGTCGCCGGTGGCACGACGTATGGCCCGCACGAAGGGGCCGACGCGATCGTGGCGCAGATCCGGTCGTTCAAGGCGCAGCAGAGCGACATCCGCCGGCACCACATCACGAACGTTCGCATCGAGCCGATCGACGCGGACCACGCCATCGTGCGGTCCTACGTCATCGTGTCGGCCGTCGAGGGCGGCACCGCCACGGTGAAGACGGTCGGGACGTACACGGACGCCGTCGTGCGCACCTCGGACGGCTGGCTGATCGCCGAGAAGTCCCTCGAGTTGGAGACGACGTTCTGAGCAGGCGGCAGCCGCCGCGACACGGACGCCCCCGCACACCCGGGGCCTGGAGAGAAGGAGCATCATATGAACCCCGAGCACGACAAGGGCCACGGCGACCAGTCCGAGACCGTCGACGCACCCGTGGTCGTCGAGGACGTCCTCGTCGAGGAGGTCTCGATCGACGGCATGTGCGGCGTCTACTGAGGAGCGAACGGTGGATCCCTCCGCACAGTGGCGGCTGCATCCGCAGGTCTCGGTCCGGCCCGAGCCGTTCGGCGCGCTGCTCTACCACTTCGGCACGCGAAAGCTCTCGTTCCTGAAGGATCGCACGCTCGTGCGGGTGGTGGACGAGCTGTTGCAGGCACCCGACGCGATCGCCGCGTGCGACCGCGCGGGGGTGGCCGCCGAGAATCGCGCGACCTACCTGCGCGCACTCGAGACCCTGGCCGCATCGCACATGATCGAGGAGAGGACCGCATGAGCCTCGTGGATACTGCACCGCCCCCGACACCGCTGCGGTTGGTGGACCACTTCGAGCGGGGGTTGGATGCCCCGATCTGCCTGACATGGGAGCTCACGTACGCGTGCAACCTGTCATGCGTGCACTGCCTCTCGAGCAGCGGCCGCCGCGATCCGCGCGAACTCACGACCGAGGAGTGCAAGGCCGTCATCGACGAACTCGAGCGGATGCAGGTGTTCTACGTGAACATCGGCGGCGGCGAGCCGACGGTCCGCAGCGACTTCTGGGAACTGCTCGACTATGCCACCGCCCACCACGTCGGGGTGAAGTTCTCCACGAACGGAGTGAAGATCACGCCCGAGATCGCGCAGCGCCTCGCCGCCAACGGCTACGTCGACGTGCAGATCTCGCTCGACGGCGCGACCGCGGAGGTCAACGACCACGTTCGCGGGCCGGGTTCCTATGCGACCGCGATCCGCGCCATGCAGCACCTGTCGGACGCGGGCATGCGGAACTTCAAGGTCTCCGTGGTCTGCACGAGGCAGAACATCCCGCAGCTGGACGAGTTCAAGGCGATCGCGGACCGATACGGGGCGCAACTCCGGCTCACCCGGTTGCGACCGTCGGGTCGCGGCGCGGACGTGTGGGACGAACTGCACCCCACTCCCGGGCAGCAGCGGGAACTGTACGACTGGTTGCTCGCGCACGGTGAGGACGTCCTCACCGGCGACTCGTTCTTCCACCTCTCCGCGTACGGGCAGGCACTGCCCGGATTGAACCTCTGCGGTGCGGGCAGGGTGGTCTGCCTGATCGACCCGGTCGGGGACGTCTACGCGTGCCCGTTCGCGATCCACGAGGAATTCCTCGCCGGCAACGTCCGCGAGGCCGGCGGGTTCACCGGGGTGTGGCGCGGGTCGGAGCTGTTCGCCCGGTTGCGCCAGCCGCAGTCCGGTGGCGCGTGCAGTTCGTGCCAGTTCTTCGACACGTGCAAGGGCGGGTGCATGGCGGCGAAGTTCTTCACCGGACTGCCGCTCGACGGCCCCGACCCGGAATGCGTGCAGGGGTACGGCGAGCAGCTCCTCGCGCAGCGCGCGGATGCCTCGGGTCTGCCGAAGCACTCCGGCGACCACTCCCACCGCACGAGTCCGCCCCGCCCCCGGACCGGTATGGGCCCGGTGCGGCTCACCCTCACGCGTCGAGCGGACCTGAGTGCCCCACCCGTGAGCGCCTGCGCTGAGGATCCCCTCGCCGGCTTCCACCCCGAGGCATCCGCCCGGTCGGGCTCCCGGCCGAGCGCTGAACGCACGAACTGAGCACCCGCAGATCAGAGAGGATCCCATGTACTGGCCCTGGAAGAAGAACCCGTGGTTCGAGACCGTCCGCGAGGCGCAGCGTCGTGCTGAGAAGCGACTTCCTCGATCGGTGTACGCGGCGCTCGTCGCCGGCTCCGAGCGCGGCACGACCCCGCGCGACAACACCGATGCGTTCGCCGAACTCGAGTTCGCCCCGCACGTCGCGGGCCACCAGTCGCCCCGCGACCTCGCGACGAGCGTGCTCGGCATCCCGATCTCGCTCCCGGTGCTGATCTCCCCCACCGGCGTCCAGGCGGTCCACCCGGACGGGGAGTTGGCGGTGGCGCGCGCCGCCGCCGCGCGCGGCACGATCATGGGCCTCAGTTCGTTCGCGAGCAAGCCCGTCGAGGACGTCGCCGCCGCGAACGAGAACACGTTCTACCAGCTCTACTGGACCGGCTCGAAGGCGGACATGGTCCAGCGCATGGACCGGGCCCGCGCAGCGGGCGCCAAGGCGCTCATCGCGACGCTCGACTGGTCCTTCTCGATCGGCCGGGACTGGGGCAGCCCGGAGATCCCCGAGAAGATGGACGTGAAGTCGATGATCCGGCTCGCGCCCGAGGTCGCCGTCCGGCCGCATTGGCTGTTGGACTGGGCCAAGGCCGGAATTCCCGACCTCACCGCGCCGAACCTCCAGCCTCCCGGCGGCGCGGCACCGACGTTCTTCGGCGCCTACTACGAGTGGATGCAGACCCCGCCGCCCAGCTGGGAGGACGTCGAGTGGTTGCGCAAGGAATGGGGCGGGAAGTTCATGCTGAAGGGCGTCACGCGGGTCGACGATGCCAAACGGGCCGTCGATGCGGGCGCCGATGCGATCAGCGTCTCGAACCACGGCGGGAACAACCTCGACACGACCCCTGCGAGCATCCGCTGCCTCCCACCGATCGCCGACGCCGTCGGGGATCAGCTCGAGGTGCTCATGGATGGTGGAATCCGACGCGGGGGCGATGTCGCCAAGGCACTCGCCCTCGGCGCGCGCGCGGTGATGATCGGACGGGCGTACCTCTGGGGCCTCGCCGCGAACGGACAGACCGGCGTGGAGAACGTCCTCGACCTGCTTCGCATGGGCCTCGACTCCGCAGTTCTCGGACTCGGCCACGCGTCGATCCACGAACTGGGCCGAGCCGACCTCTGGATTCCGAAGGGGTTCGAACGACCCCTAGGCGCGGAGCAGGAGGCGCCGACCCGCACGAAGGTGCGCCGGGCGTGACCGCACCGACGCTCGAACGCACTTCCACCCGTACGACCCCCACAACCGACGAACACCCCAAGGAGACCTCATGAAGATCGGCGAAGTGGTGACGCCCGGAACCGACGACGCGTTCACGGTGACCGCCAAGGGAGAGGGGCGGATCGCCGACCTGCCCGAGCATCATCGGCGACTTCTCGACGAGCCCCACCCCGCAGTCATGGCGACGCTGAACGCCAACGGCACGGTCCAGCTGTCACCGATCTGGCTGCTGCACGATGGCGAGAACCTCCTCGTGAACAGCGCACGCGGTCGACTGAAGGATCGGAACCTGCGCGCTCGACCCCAGGTCTCGCTGTGCGTCGTCGATCCTGACAACCAGTACCACTACATCTCGATCCAGGGCACCGTGGTCGAGATCGTGGACGAGGACGACGCGGAGCACGGACACCGAGCCACCTCGTGCATCGACACCATGGCGCAGTCCTACATGGGCACCGATGCGTACACCCTGCGGGCGCCGAGCGGCGAGATCCGCAGCCTCTTCGTGGTCAAGCCGAATCGCGTCTCGACGTTCAACTGAGACCTGCCGGAGGCAGCGATGACCACCCCCGCGGAAAGCGTGCCGATCGGCTCGACCGTGCGGCTCGCGCGACGCACGAAGGTGCGCGACCGCGGACGGGTGCTGGTCGGAGGCGTGCCGACGAGGGTGGCGCGACTCACGCACGCAGCTCGGAGCGGCATCGTCGACGGCGACCTGGTCGTCACCGACGCCGTGACGTCACGGTTGGGAACCCACCTGATCGAGTCCGGACTGGGGAATCCTGCGGCGACGACACTCCCCGAAGTCCCCCTCGACGGCCTGACCGTCGTCATCCCGGTGTACGAGCGAGCAGCAGCGCTCGGGCGTCTCCTCGCGAGCCTCCCGCACCGGGTCGCCGGGGTGATCGTCGTGGATGATGCGTCACCGAACGGCGATGCCATCGCGGCGGTCACGCGCGAGCACGGCGCACGTCTCCTTCGCCTCGACACGAATTCCGGACCGGCCGCGGCACGGAATGCCGGTCTCGGAATCGTGACCACCACGTTCGTCGCGTTCATCGACTCGGACGTGGAAGTGGAGCCGGGGGCGCTCGAACTGCTCCTCCGTCACTTCGCGGACCGACGTCTGGCGATGGCCGCACCCCGGGTCATCAGCACGGCAACGCCACGTTCCAGCTGGATCGCCCGATACGAGGGCGCGCGTTCATCTCTGGACCTCGGGCCGGATCCAGCCCTCGTACGCCCCCGCACACCAGTCGCGTGGGTCTCGAGCACCTGTCTCGTCGCGAGGGTGTCCGAGCTCGGCCCGGGGTTCGACGCATCGATGCGCGTCGGCGAGGATGTCGACCTGGTCTGGCGCCTCGTCGGCGAGGGCCGGCATGTGCGGTTCGAGCCGAACGCGGTCGTCCAGCACGCACCCCGCGAGACGATGAGAGCGTGGCTCGGGCGCAAGTACTTCTACGGGACGGGCGCGCACCCACTGGCGACCCGCCATCCTCGGGACATCGCACCGGCGGTCCTGCCGGGCTGGGGCATGGCCGCGCTGGCACTCGTCTCGGTGCAACGTCCATGGGCGGCCTGGGCTGCGGGCGGCGTCGTCGCCACCGCACTCGTCTCGATCGCCCGACGTGTCGGCCACACCGCGCACCCATGGCGCCTGTCGGCCGAACTGACCTCGTACGGCGTGCTCGGGATGGTGGGCCAGGGCACGGCGCTCGTCCTCCGCCACTGGTGGCCGGCCTTCGCGGTCGCCGCGACGGCTTCGCGACGCGCGCGCCGACTCGTCATCGCCGCAGCGATCCTCGACTCGACATGGGAGTACCTCCGCCTGCGGCCCAGTCTGGATCCCATCCGCTTCGCCGCGGCCCGTCGACTCGACGACCTCGCCTACGGCGCCGGCGTGTGGGCCAGCGTCATTCGCGGCCGGAGCATCGCGGCGCTCCTGCCCTCCCTCGCCCGTACCGGCAGTTCACGCCGAGCCGGCGTTCGATCACGCCGGGCGAGCACCCATGAGTCGGCCGGCTGAATCGACATGCCCACCGCGGACGAGGTGCCATGCCCGATCGCAGATCGACTCGAAGATGCGCGCGCCGTCGGCCGCAGTCGCGTGCGTCGGGTCACCGAGGACGCCGTTCGGCGAGACCGCCGACACGCCGTCCGCCCGAAGGCTCGGCATCAGGTCGGGAAGCGGTTCGGTGACCCCGCGCTCGATGGCGGACTCATGAACGCGCATCGGTTCGAGGTGGAGCATGACCGAGGTCTCGAGCCGGCCCGCGTGCGTATCGGTCTCGTCGATGCCTTCGCGCGGGACACAGGAGAGCCAGGCCGCGTCACGATCCTCTTCCACGCGGACCCGGCTGACGGCGGCGGTCAGCGCAGGCACGTTCCCACCATGGCCGTTCACGAACACGATGCGGTCGACCCACGTGGTCGCCGATCGGCACAGTTCGATGACCACTGCCTCCAGGGCCGCCGTTCCGATCGAGATCGTGCCGGGGAACGCCTGATGCTCGCCGCTCGCCCCGAAGCCCACCGCCGGCGCCACGACGGCGTCCTCGCCGACCGCCCGTCGACGCTCGGCGAGTTCCTCCGCGACGGCGGCCGCGATCACCGTGTCCGTGTCCAGGGGAAGGTGCGGGCCATGCTGCTCCGTGGACCCCACCGGGATGAACAGCACCGGTCGGCCCACGATCGGCCAGGGTCGATCCACCAGCGCGCGGGGGCGCTGCGCGCCTTCGCCCTCGACGGGGTCTGTCGCAGCGGTCCGAACGGGCATCTCGGGAAGCTCCTTCCGGGCGGGGCGCGGGTGACGGATGCCGCGCGTATCGCGATGGTACCCATCTCGTCCTGTGCCGATCACTCAATGCGCCGCCCTCTGGATCGATGATGCGCACGCTCGTCGTCGGCTCCGGCGCCTCGGGCATCCCCCTCGCGGTGCGTCTGAGCGAGGACCCGCGCCGAGAGGTCGTCCTGCTGGAGGCGGGCGAGACGGAGTCCGCACCACCCGCGGAACTTCGCGACGCGTCCACCGTTGAGGGGGCCATGCCGGGGCATCCGGCGAACTGGTCCCATCTGGGCCATCTGACACCCGACCTGCCCTACTCGATCGCGCGTGGTCGCATCCTCGGTGGTTCCAGCGCCATCAACGGCTCGTACTTCGTGCGCCCCCGCCCCACCGACTGCGACTTCTGGGCGGCCGCCGGCGGTGACGACTGGTCGTACCCCGCGCTGTTGGACACGATGCGCAGGATCGAGACGGATGCCGACTACCCCGATTCGCCGCTGCACGGCTCGGCCGGGCCGATGCCGATCAGCCGCCCGCCGCAGACCAATCCCGCGGCGGTAGCGTTCATCGCCGCGGCGACCGAGCTGGGCTTCGGCATGGAACCGGACAAGAACCGCCCAGGGCCGATCGGCGTCGGCCCGGTGCCCTCGAACATCGTCGCCGGTGAGCGCGTCAGCACTGCGCGTGCGTACCTCGGCACATCCGAGCGGTCACGAATCGAGATCCTCGGTCGCCACCACGTGCTGCGGGTCCTGATCGAAGACGGCAGGGCGATCGGGGTCGAGACGACGTCGGGCCCGGTCTTCGGCGACGAGGTCGTGCTGGCCGCAGGCGCCATCGGCACGGCGCACCTTCTCCTCGCATCCGGGGTCGGTCCCGGCGCTCAACTCAGCGCGCTCGGAATACCCGTCGTGGCCGACCTTCCAGTGGGGAGCGCATTCACCGACCACCCCGACATCCCCGTCGGGTGGCGTGCGAAGCAGGCGGTGTTCGATCCGGATGAACGGTTCGCGTTTCCCACCGCGCTCAACTTCTCCTCGGAGATCGGGTCGGCGCCCGAAGGCGATCTCGAGATCCTCCTCGCGGTCAAGCCCATCGGATATCTCCTGACCGGTTCGGTGCACCCCTTGGCCGCCGGGCTCGGCGCATCTCTCAGGCATCCCATCCGGACGCTCAGTGCCCTGTCCGCCATCTCGCGTCGCCGGGCGACCGAGCAGATCCGGCATCGCGATGACTTCCAGCTCATCGTCGGCCTGCAGGCCCCCGTCGGCACGGGGACGATCACCCTGGAGTCTCCCGACCCGCACGTGCCACCGCGCATCGACTATCGGTACCTGCAGCATCCGCACGACCTCACTCGCGCGAGGCTGGGCGTTCGCACGGCCGTCGACCTCCTCGAGAGTCGTGCATTCTCATCAGTCTTCGCTTCGCTGTCCGAACTCAGCGACGCCGTGCTGGGAGACGACGACGCACTGAACGCCTGGATGCTCGCCCATCTCGGCACGGCCATCCATTTGTGCGGAACGGCGCCGCTCGGATCGGTCGTCGACTGGGAGGGGCGAGTCCATGGCGTGTCGGGCCTCCGAATCGCCGATACGTCGATCCTTCCGCGGGTGCCGACCAGGGGTCCGTTCGCCTCGGCGATCATCGTCGGCGAGAGGATCGCGGAGTTCATGCGTGGCGCCGATCCCCGATGACGGTGCTCGCGCTCAGGCGACGTCGCGGGCGCTGGGCGGTTCGAGACCGCGAGCGCACGGAGTCGTACCTCCGCCGCGGTGCACTGACCGGCCACGACGGACGTACGTCGCAGGGCGGTTACGACCTCATGCGAACGGGTCCGCCGTGAGGGTGTACTTCGTCTGCAGGTATTCGTGGATACCCTCGAATCCACCTTCACGACCCAGACCTGACGACTTCCAGCCTCCGAACGGTGCTGCCGCGTTGGACACGACACCGGCGTTCAGCCCCATCATCCCGGTCTCGAGTCGCTCGATCATCCGCTGTCCTCGCGACAGGCTCTCGGTGAACACGTACGAGACGAGCCCGTACTCCGTGTCGTTCGCGATCCTCATCGCCTCGTCCTCAGTGTCGAAGGGGATGATCGCCAGTACCGGCCCGAATATCTCCTCCCGCAGGATCTCACTGCCGGGCTGTACACCGGTGACGACCGTCGGCTGGTAGAACGTGCCCGGACCGTCGATCGCCGACCCACCCGTGGTGACGGTCGCGCCGCGCGTCACCGCGTCCCGCACGAGCTGGGACGCCTTCGCCACCGCGCGATCGTCGATCAGCGGCCCGATCACGACGCCCTCCTCCGTACCTCGTCCGACTTTGAATTCCTCGACACGCTGCGTCACGCGCCGTGCGAACTCGTCCGCAACCGATCGGTGCACGATGAATCGGTTCGCCGCAGTGCAGGCCTGCCCGACATTGCGGAACTTCGCCACGAGGGCCCCCTCCACTGCCTTGTCGAGGTCGGCGTCGTCGAACACTACGAAGGGGGCGTTGCCTCCCAGTTCCATGGAGGTGCGCAGGATGCCGCTGGCGGCCTGCTCGAGCAGGGCCACGCCGACCGGCGTCGACCCGGTGAACGACAGCTTCCGCAGCCGCGGGTCGCGAATGACCACCTCGGAGACCGCGGCGGAGGCACTCGTGGTGAGGACATTGACGACTCCGGGCGGGACGCCGGCATCCTCCAGCAGCTTCACGAAGTAGAGGGTGGTGAGCGGCGTGAGCGCTGCCGGCTTGATCACCACCGTGCAGCCGGCCGCAAGCGCCGGGGCGATCTTCCGGGTCGCCATCGCGAGCGGGAAGTTCCACGGCGTAATCAGGTAGCAGGGGCCCACGGCATGCTGTGTGACGATCATCCGACCCGTGCCCTCCGGGTTCGACCCGTACCTGCCCTGGACGCGGGCGGCCTCCTCTCCGAACCAGCGGAGGAACTCCCCTCCGTACGCGATCTCACTGCGCGCCTCGGCAAGGGGCTTGCCCATCTCGATCGTCATGAGCAGCGCGAACTCCTCCTTGCGCTCCTGCAGCAAGTCGAACGCGCGACGCAACACCTCGGCCCGTTCACGCGCGGGCGTGCGAGACCAAGACGGGAACGCCGCCACGGCCGCATCGAGCGCCGACCTGGCGTCGGCGGGCGACGCATCGGATATCGCCTTCACGACCTCCCCCGTTGCCGGATCGCTCACGTCCAACTCTCGCGAGCCGACCGCTGAACGCCATTCACCTCCGATGAAGAGACGCCCCGGCACCTTCGCCAGCAATTCGTTCTCGCGCTTCTCGGTCACCGTCGTCTCCTGTCAGTCGCCTTCGTCCGATCCTCCATATCGTATACGATTTCGAATATCTCACACCCGCGATTCGCCACGACTCCCCGTCCACGACGGCCGGTGCGACCCCGCCGCGCGTCCCGGTGAACATCACGTTCGTCGTGGACGGCGAAGAGGAGTCTGGGTCGCCCACGTTCCGGAGCTGGGCCGCAGAGCACGTCCACCGCTTGCGCGCGGACTTCGCGGTCGTCAGCGAGCTCGGGTTCCATGACGGGAACGTGCCGGCGATCACGTCCAGCCTCCGAGGCATCGTTTCCCTTCATATCGAGGTGGAGACCGGGCACGGCGAATTGCTGGCGGGCAATTTCGCGGGTGCGGTGCAGAACCCCGCGAATGCGTTGGCACACGTTCTCGCGGGCTTGGTCGACAGGAACGGGCGGATCACCATCCCGGGCGTGCTCGACGATGTCGCGGCCCTCGACCCCGCTGTCCGGACGAGTCTCGCCGCGACGCCGTTCGATGCTCCGGCCTTCCGCAGGTCGGCAGGAGTCACCAGTTTCGGGGACCCCCGGTGGTCCGTTCTCGAATCGAGAACGGGTCGACCTGCGCTCGATGTCAATGGGCTTCATGCCGGCTTCACCGGTCCCGGCCCGAAAGCCGTGATCCCGGCACGTGCAAGCGCGAAGGTATCGATCAGACTGGTGCCCAATCAGATCCCTGAGCGCGTCGCCCACCTCGTCGTCGAGCACCTGAAGCGTGCAGCTCCGCCGGATACGCACATCCGGACGACGATCGAGCTCCTCTCCCCTCCGACCCGCATGGACGCGGAGCATCCCGCCATCTCCGCAGCTCTGGCGGCCCTCCGCACGTCCTTCGAGCGGGAACCCGTCCAGCTGCACGGCGGTGGCAGTCTTCCGGTCCTGGGCGTGATGACGGAAACCCTCGGGCTTCCAGTGATGTCAATGGGGTTCATGCAGCCGGGCAGCAACGAGCATGCCCCGAACGAATGGCTGCTCGAGGACAACTTCGAGCGCGGGACTCGCGCCATCGCCCTGTTCTGCGCCGAGCTTGGTGCGTCCGGTCGCCCGAGCCCCGAGGCATCCCCATCCCCGCACGACGTTGATCGCGACCGCAGCTGAAAGGCGTGGCAGCGTGGCGGCGTTGGTGGGGGTGGCGTCAGCAACTGCGCGAAACGGACAATCGGCGAGGATCGGCGATGCCGATATGGCCAACGGGCCCGGTCGCGCTCATCGTCCAGGACCTCTCGAGTCAGAGGCCGACACCGGATTCGTGCTCGAACTGGATGCACGGACGGGCCGAAGCTGAAGGGTCGGCCATGCACCGAAGCATTATGCGTCCCGGTTCCCTCCGCCGCACGCTGCGAGGATCTCCGCCGACTGAGCGAACGTGCCGGCGTTCCCGCAGGGCCGCTCGCGCATTGACCCGCTCCACCGGCCGCGCCACCGTTCGTTTCTCGTTCATCGCCGGGAGAAGCGATCGATTTCCCAGCGACCGCCGCTCATCTCCGCACGACGGCGAGCCTGCATCAGTCGTCGAAGACGTGGGATCTGGTAGCAAGCGCGTTGAGCTCTTCGCATCCGTCCGCTGTCACGAGGACCGCTCCACCGACGCACACCTGACGGAGTCCGAGGAGGGCTGCGGGCTGGAACGCGAAGGTCATGCCGGCGCGAAGCTCGAAGTCGCCGTCGGCGGGAATGACACCCGGGATCGGATAACCGTCGAGGTCGGCACGTCCCTGTGCGTTCACCCACATCGGGCTGTTGAACAGGCCGGGTGAGACGGTCTGGATGACCGGTGGCCGGCTCCAGACATCGGCGGCGACGATCTCGGCGTGCATCGCGGCGTAGACGTCCGAGAACATGACGCCGGGGCGCGTGGCTGCGACGCCCGCTTGGTAGGCGGCACGCGCGGCGTCCGCGAGTCGGCGATGGATATCGTCGGATCCGAATTGCACGTGCATCTGCTGCTGGGTCTCCAGTCCCGCACAGCACGCGAAGATCTCCGCCCCGATCGCGTCGCCGGGACGGAGAATCGGCGGCTCGCCGCCTGCCCAGCCCCATTCGATGGGTCCGCCGAAGGCGGGATTGCCGCTGCGCAGGATCATCCCGGGCCCGGCACTGTGGCCGCCGCGGCGCGTGATCTCGGCCTCGACCGCTGCGAACACGTCGCTCTCGCGTGCACCCACGCGCGCAGCATCGAGGAATGCGCGGCTTGCGTGCTCGCCGATCTCGGCCGCGTGCCGGAACAGTTCCTGCTCCTCCGGACTCTTCACCAATCGTGCGCGGGCGAAGGACAGCGTGATGTCGACCCATTCGACCTCCGCCGTTGCAGACGTGATCATCTCCCAAGCGCCGTGCGGGATACCGCCGCCGAACGGCGAAGCACCGCCTAGGCCGATCACGCCGACGCGAGCCCTGCCACCGACGGCCTGGGCGATGAGAAGCGGCGGCGGCCCGGTGCGAAGGTCCGAGATCCATCGCGAGTCGGCCAGCCGCTCGCCTTGGTCGTCGAACCTCAGCAGGGCGACAGCGCCGACTCCCGTGATGAGCGTGGGTTCACCCGTCCGAGGAAGCACGACGATGCCGCCGGGGATCGCCTCCCCACTGAGGTAGACATCGGTGCGGTCGAACGTGCTGCCGAACGCCACGACGGCTGAGAGGTCCTCAGCATCCATCATCTCGCGCACGACCGCCCACCGACGGTCACGCTCTCGCAGGCTCAGGCCAGGGAATGGTCCTCGGGGCTGGGACATCTCCGTGATTTCTGTTGGGGAAGCGTCGGGAACGGGTCGGGGAGAGGGCACGTCGGCGCGCCCTCTCCCCGGGCGGGTCAACCCCAAGCCGTGTCCATCGATTCCAGCACCTGCTGGATCGTCAGCTGTCCGGTGAGGATGCCGGTCATACCGGTGCCGAGCGCGTCGAACACGGCGCCGTTCGGCCAGTCCACGGGCGGGTACGGTCGCGTGCCGTCCGAGGTCAGGAGCGCCTGCGCGCTCTGGTAGGCCTCCGGAAGCTCTGCCGTGTCGCCGCCCAGCGGGAGCGTTCCCTGGAGCTCGGCCATCATCGCAGCCTGCTCCGGCTCGGCCGACCACTGGATGAAGTCCTTGACCAGTTCGGGGCTCTTCGTCTTGGCGTTTCCCGCGATTCCGTCGGTGCTCGTGAGCAGCAGCTTCGGTTCGAGCCCCTCCGGCGCGGGCATGGGCAGCACCACCATCTTCAGGGCGCCGCCGGAGGCGTTGGCCAGTGTGACGTTCGCACTGCTCGGCGCAGCGAATGCAAGCATCGTGCCACCCGCTACACCGTTCGTCAGCGCGTCGAAGCCGGCGCCCGCCGCGCCCGGCTGGATGCAGTCGGAGTCGTACAGGTCCTTGACCGCTTGGAGTGCCTCCTGCCACCCTTCGGATTCGGCGAACGTCGTGTCGCCCACGGCACGCTGGTCGTTCCAGTCGGGCTCGGGACCGTACACCGTGCTGGCAGCGAAGCCGAGCGCCGTGATGGCGGGTGCCGTGGGCACCGCGCCGGCCAGGCCGAGGACGGCGAGTCCGTCCTCCGCGGCAGCCCGACACTGCGCCGCGAGTTCCTCGACGGTCGTCTCGGCGGTCCAGTCGATTCCGGACTCCTCGGCCAGCGGCGCGTTCATCACGAGCCCGTTGATCTGGACAGACGTCGGCACGCCGTAGAACGTGCCGTCGAACATCCAACCGGCCTGCACCGCATCGGGCAGGGCCTCCTCGAGAACCTCGGTGTCCAGCGGCAGCACCAGGCCTGCGTCGGCGAGCGGACCGACCGAGGGGTTCTGGCCGGTACCGGACAGGGCGTAGAACACGTCCGGGCCGTTGCCAGCGTTCAGCTGGGTGTTCAGCAACGACGGATAGCCGTCGAGGCCGTACTTCTCGATCTCGATGGTGACACCGGGATGACCGTCCATGTACCTCTGCGCGAGCTGCTCGTACCAGTCTTGCGCGTCGGCCGCGATGGAATATGCGAAAGTGATCGTCTGCGGCTCGTCACCCTCCCCAACGCCGGCCGAGCCGGCGCATCCGGAGAGGAGCGCGCCGGTGGAGAGTGCGGCGGCGAGCGCGAGGATGCGTCGCGATACGTGTGGTCTTGCCATGGTCGTGCCTTTCTGTCAGTTGGATCGCAGGGGTCGGGTGCTGTGGGTTCAGGCCGCCGAGGCCGGCTCCGGCCGCCTCGTGGAGAAGAGTCTGCGAAGGCTGGACGCGCTGTCGACGATGAATGCCGTCGCGGCAGCGTCCGTCACCGTGGCCCGCAACAGCTCTTCGCGACCCGCGTCCGCGTCGGCATGGGCGTCGGCGTGGCGCCGCGCCCAGGCAAGCTCCTCGTCGGTCAGGTCGACGTGCGACGCACGCCACTCGGGGTCGCCGATGAACAGCGACATCTCGGCGCCGGGGTGCTCGCGCATGCCGGTGAACACGCCCTCGATCGAGTAGTTCTGCACCGGCGCTGCCTCCAGGGCAGCCAGCATCCCGTCCCAATCGATTACGCCCTCGCCGATCGGCGCGATCAGCCGCCCGATCCCGTGCTCATTGGGTACGAGCATCACATCGCGCAGATGCGTCTGGCGCGTGTACGGCGCCACGCGACGGGCGGCGGCAACGGGGTCTTCGCCGCGGATCACGACGTTGGCCGAGTCGAAGGTGATGCCGAACGCGTCCGGGCCGGCATCCTCGACGAGCCGCACGACCTCGAAGCTCGAGATCTCCTCATGGGTCTCGAGATTGAGGTGCAGGCCGAGGTCGCGCAGAATCGGGCCGAGCATGGTAAGCACGCGAGCCGTGGCGGCCAGCTGCTCGGGCCACGACACGTCCGTGCGGAATCGGTCGCTCGCGCGGAGGCCGCGCAGTCGGAACTGGTAGTTCGCCGTCGCTGCCCACACCTCGCGGATGCCGCACCCGGCTGCCGCCTCGAGCTTGCGGGCCATGCCGGTGAGCCAGTCGCCGTCGCCGAGGCCCCTCATCCCGGGGTCCTCGGGCATCGCGAACGGATTCACCTTGCCTGCGCCCGCTTCGAGGTAGAGCCCGCGCCCGTGAGCCGCTGCGGCAACCTCGGCGAGCTCGCCGGGATCGAGCGTGCGGCTGAGGTCGAGGATGTCCCTGAAGAACACCCCGTCCAGACCGAGCTCCGCCACTCGTTCGATCACCCAGATCGCGTCGTGGGTCATCGCACCCGGCAGTTTCGTGGAGTCGGTGCCGACTCGGATGCCGCTCATGCGCCGGCGCCTGCCTCGTCGCCGGGATCCGACAGGTCGACCAGTCCGCGGCGGAAGACATTCTCGGGATCGTAACGGCGCTTGGTGGCAGCGAGGTCCTCGTATTTCTCCCCGTAGACGGCCCGCGCCACCGCGTCGTCGCCCTGCACTGAGGTGAAGTTGACGTACGTGCCGCGGTTGGAAGGCGCGAGCGCGTCCGAGAATCCGCGCGCCCATTCCACCAGCGGCGCCTTCTCGGACGGGTACTCCCAATCAGCGCCGATGTTGGCGGAGTAGTTCAGCACGCGACCGCTGGGCAGTGCGTCATCACCGGGCTCGCGCGCCGTGCCGGGTCCGGCGATGATCTCGAACGGGCACATCACCTGGTGCGAGATGTACGCGCTGGAGTTGAGCGTGCGACCGGGATACAGGTCGGCCTGCTCGATGATCGTGTCGATCACGTCGTCCGTGAGCTCTTCGATGAAGGTGTGCTTCCAGTAGTGGCGCAGTCCGTAGCGGAACTCGTCGTCGGTCTGGTGCTGCAGCGTCACGTGCGGCATCGTCCGCACGTCGACGTAGATCGGCGTGAAGCCCTCGAAGATCGGCAGGGTGGCCGCCGGCTCGTCGGCCGGATCGCCGTAGCGGATGGTTGCGACCGACACGATGGGCTGGCCGCGGTGCTCAGCGGGGATCTGCGTCCAGAACTCGGGTGCACGATAGAGCCGAAGGTAGGTGCCGACCTCGGACGGCATGCCGATGCCGCGCTGCGCGAAGCGCTGCATGAGCGCACGGCGGTCCTTCGCGGCGAACAGCGCCAACCGCACGGTGGCCAAGCCTGCCAGGCGCTGCGGGCGGAACGTGAAGCGCGTCGCCACCCCGTAGTTGTGTCCGGCTCCCTTCATCGCGCGGAAGAGGTCGGGATGCGAGGTCGCACTCACCTCCAGGACCTCACCGTCGGCGACCACGACCTGGATCGACTCGAGGTGGTCCACGGTCGCGCCATGCTGGCGGGCGAGGTAGCCGAAGCCGCCGCCGAGCGTGAGACCGGCGACCCCGGTGTGCGAGACGACGCCGGCCGGCACGACAAGTCCTGTCCCCTCGCAGGCACGATCGACCTGGCCCCAGTTGCAGCCACCGCCGACGTGAATGACCCCCGCCTCCTCGTCGATCTGGATGTCGTTCATCAGCCGTGTGTCGATCTGCACCGCGCCATCCATCGCCGCAGTGCCGGCGAGGTTGTGTCCGCCGCTGCGGACCGTGATCGGGTAGCCGTTGGTGGTCGACCACCGCAAGACCGCTGACACGTCTTCGGCGTTGCGAACCCTCGCAATGGCGGCGGGCCGGCGGTCGATGTCGGCGTTCCAGAGTCGACGGGCGAGGTCGTACTCCGGCGAGCCCGGGTAGAGCACGACGCAGTCGACCGCGTCGGCGAGCTGTGTGATCGGGGTGATCGTAAGGGTCGAGGACATGATGCTCCTATCGGGAGGGGTTGGATGCTGCGAGCGACGCGAGCACGGAACGAAGATGCGCGGCGGAACGGGCGACGAAGGCGTCATGCGCCGCACGCTGGTCGGACCGGAAGACGTCGAGGGCGCTGAGCGACGGCTCCTCGCCGTCAGCCGATGCCCGCACCGACCTGGCGCCGAGGACGCCGAGCGCCGCGAGTTCGTCCTCGCTCAGGTCGGGGTGGAGGCTCCGCCAGAACCGGTCGGCGGTCGGCACGTCGCTGCGTCCTGACCACCCGCCGACGCCTTCGATGGTGAGGTTCAACATTGGGTTGGCCGCGAGGAGGATGCCGAGGGTTTCGTTCCAGTCGAGCTGGCCGTCGCCGCACGGGCGCAGGAAGCGCGTCAGCGCCGTACCAGAGGGCGACGGAAAGACCTGGATGTCGCGCAACTGGGTGCTGACGACATACGGCGCGATCCGCTCGAGCGCGGCGCGAGGGTCTTCGCCGCGAGCGATCGGGTTCGCGGGGTCGAAGCAGATGCCGATATGCGGGTCGTCGAGGTCTTCGACGATGCGCACGAGCTCGTGCGTGGTGATTTCCTCATGGGTCTCGATACCCAGCACCAGATCGAAGTGGCGCAAGGCCGGCAGCAGCTTGTCGACCAGCGCACGGATGGCGCGCAGCTGGTCCGGCCACGGCGCCTCTCGCCGGCCGCGGTCGGTGTCGAACGGCGCGGCGTGTTCCTTTACCCCGGCACAGGCTGTCCACAGTGTCGTCCAACCCATCTCGGCGCACGCCGCGAACATTCGCTCCATACCGGCGACGTAGTCCCCATCGCCCAGCTGCCGCACCGCGGGCAACTCCGCGGTCATGAAGGGGTTGATCTTGCCCACGCCCATCTCGACGTACATTCCGAGCTCGCCTGCGCGCCGGCGGAAGGAATCCAGCTCCGCAGCGTCCAGATCCGGGGACAGGTCGGTGAGCGTGCGAATGTTGACGCCCTCGAGGCCCTGAGCGTGCAGCGTGTCGAGGAGCGCCGGGCCGCGGCCCCACAGATCACCGACGCGGGCGAGACTGATGTCGGAGCCGATCCGCGTCACGAAGACACCTCCGCAGCGAGGCGCCGACCCGCGTGGGGAAGGATGCGCAGGGCATTCTCGCTCGACACCGCAGCGACCTGCTCCGTCGTCCAACCGTCGCGCACCCGAGTGGCGTATTCGCGCTCGAGCGGCAGGATGGACTCGTTCGCCCACGGCACGTCGGTGCCGAACAGGATGCGGTCCGAGCGCTCGAGCTGGAGGAGCGGGCCCAGATTGAGCGTCGTGTCGTAGTAGAGGCCGTCCAGCTTGCGGATCTCAGCGTCGAGCGCCTCGGCAGTCACGGGCACGTTCCAGTCGCCACCCTGCAGGGCGTGCATGGCGATGCGCCACTTGATGTACGGAACCATGCCGCCGGTGTGGGGAAAGATGAACCGGATTCGCGGGAACCGCGCGAACACGTCAGCGGCGGCAAGTGCGGTGACCGCCCGCGTGGTGTCGAAGGTCCCCTCCAGCAGCGGTCCCGGCAGTCCAGCGGGCGCGTCGAACACCAGAATGGGGTGGATGAAGACCACCGCGTCGCGAGCATCGAGCTCCTGCAGAAGGGCGGAGTACTCGGGCTGTGCCAGGTAGGCGCCCTGGTAGCTCGTCAGCATCGCAACGCCCTCGAAGCGGCCACTGTCGAGCGCTGCGACCGCGTGGGCGGTCGCCAGGTCGGGGTCGGGAAGCGGGAGCGTGGCGAATGCGCCGAATCGAGTGGGCGCGTTCCGCACGATTTCGGCGAGCTCTTCGTTGAGGTCACCGGTCACTGCACCGAGATCACGGCCCGCCCACGACAGGTCCGCGGGCACCGACAGGACCGACATCGTGGTGTCGGTGATGGCCATCTGCTCGAGCGCGATGTCGGGGCTCCAGGCGGGGCCACCACGGAAGACGGGCAGTCCGCGCCGCTCCTGGTGGGCGATGAGCCCTGGCAGCGTGGGGTGATGGTGGACGTCGATGATCGTCATCAGACTGCTCCGCTCTACATTGTCCGGGTGCTTGGTATACAACATGCCATATCGTTCACTCGAAGTGTCATATCCAAGCAAGAGATGTGAGTGATGTGAGGAATAGATGATGCTTATGCAAGGGGAGCGAGGACCGCCCGACTACCCCTTCAGCCCGCCGGCAAACCCGGTGATGAACCGCTTCTGGGCGAACAGGTAGAAGGCAAGGATCGGGATCATCGAGATGATGACGATCGCGAAGATCGCATTCCACCTCGAGACGAGGGAGCCGATGTAGTAGTACATCGCGACGGGAAGCGTCTGACTCTCGGAGCCGCCGAGGAAGATCAGCGACGTGAAGAAGTCGTTCCAGATGATGAGACCGGCGAGGATCGCCACCGTCCCCGTGGCAGACGACATCAGCGGCAGCACGATCCTGAAGAAGATCTGCGCACGGGTCGCACCGTCGACGGCCGCCGCTTCTTCGTACTCGGTGCCGAGACTGCGGAAGAAGCCCGCATAGAGGAAGATCGCCAGCGGGAGCAGCATCGCGGTGTAGAGCACGATCATCCCCCACATCGTTCCGGTCAAGCCGAGCGCTCGAGCACCGATGTAGAGCGGCACGGTACCGAGCTGGGTGGGGAGGAGGATCGCGACCAGGAACAGGTAGTAGGCGCCCCGGCTCCGCCTGCCCGTTCTCCGGGAGATGACGTATCCCGCGAGCGAGCCGAGCAGCACCAGTCCGCCGATGCTGCCCGCAGTGATCAGCACACTGCTCGCGAGCCCCCGGAGAACAGCACGATCCCCGGCCGAGAGCACGTCCAGAAACGCTTCGAACCCCGGGGACTGAGGCAGCGCCAGGGGCGACGATCCATAGACCTCCGCGTCCGTCTTGAACGCGGTGGTCAGAAGGAAGTAGAACGGCAGCAGGAAGGCGATCGCGACGATCCACAGGACGATCTCACGCAGCAGAGTGAGCTTGGTGTACCGGAACATGTCAGTCCTCCTCGTGTCGCGCGCCGGTCAGGTACTGCTGAGTGATCGCGAGCGCCAGGATGATGAGGGTGAGGATGAGCGCGAGCGCCGCTCCGTACCCGAAGTCCCCGAGCGAGAAGGCCTGCCTGTACACCGCGGTCGCCAGCGTCTCCGTCGCGCCGGCCGGGCCGCCGCCGGTGAGCGCCAGGATCTGGTCGAACACGCGGAGGCCGTTGACCAGCCCGAGCGTCGTCGAGATCGCGACAGCGGGCATGATCGACGGCAGCACGACGTGCCAGAACCGCTGCCGGAGGCCCGCCCCGTCCAGAGCCGCCGCCTCTTCGATCTCCCCTGGGACCGCGGCGAGACCGGCCATGTAGATCACCATCGCGAACCCCGTGTTCTGCCACACGAGGACGATCAGGATCGCCCAGAGCGCCGTGGCCGGGTCGCCGAGCCACGCGCGCGCCCACGCATCCAGGCCGACGGAGCTGAGCACCGCGTTCACCGGACCGGCGTAGTCGAAGACGAACTTCCAGATGAACGCGACGGCGAGCGGGCTGAGCACCACGGGCATGAAGAAGAGCAGCCGCAGCACGTGACGCGTCTTCACGACGCGGTTCGCGCCGAGTGCGAGCAGCAGGCCTGTGACGTTGGACAACACGACAGAGCCGAATGCGAGCAGCAGGGTATTGCCGACGGCCCGCAGGCTCGCCTGCTCTCGCATGATGCGGGTGAAGTTGTCGAGACCGGTCCATTCGAAGCCGCCGATGCCGCTCCAATTCGTGAAGGCGAAGACTCCGCCCGCCGCGGTGGCGACATAGTGCACGGCGACGACGAGGACGACCCCGGGGAGTGCCCACCACCAGGATCCGAACACGAGCCTGGGGGGCCGAGCCGATCGCGTGGCTCCTCGCCGCGTACGCGACGCGGGGCCCTCGTCCGATTCCCGGGAGCTCGTGATCGCCGCTTCGCGGGCGATCCGCGCTACCGGGGAATCCAAGGTGGTGGTGTCGCTCATGCGTCAGGCTCCTGTCGAATCGGTCGGGTCGCTCGACCCGTTTGGTATACAAACCAACGCGATTCCCGGCGTCAAACGGAGGACGCGACGACATACCCCGAGATTCTTGGCCGACCAACCGCGTTCGAACCCGTGTTTCCGCTGATCGAGCCGGATTCCCGCTCCCTTCCAAGGATCATCCGTGCGCAGCGGAGGATTTACTCGGGCGTGACTGCACTGTCACGCGGCCGAAACACGACCACGCGCCCCAAGAAGCGGACAGAGGTATACGGTATGCCCGCGCGGGGCCGCAGCCACTCACACGGCATCGGCTCGCCGCGGCGTCCGCGCGCTACCGGGGCGGAGGCAGCGGCGTCACCGACGAAGGGGACTAGGCGGAGGCGCCGGATCGGGTGGAGTCCACGTCTTTGCCCGTCGCCTCGCTTGCCGCGGACGACCCGTCCGCGAGCCGGATCTTCTCGAGCGTCGGCAGTCGCCCACTGGCGACGTGTGCGAAGGCCAGCGAACCGGCGAGTTCGGCATGGCCGGCCTTCACGGCCCGGAACAGGTCTTCGTGCTCTTCACACTGCGTGCGCATGTCGCGGTCGACGGTGAAGCGGAAGAGCCACTCCATCCGGCCGAGGATGCTCCGGACGACCCCGATGAGCAGTGCGTTCCCAGACAGCTCCGCCATCGCCTCGTGGAACGCGACGTTGGCTTGTACGAGCGCCCGCTCATCGCCACTCGCGATGGCATCGCGTGCGCTCGCTAGAACCTGTTCCATACTGTCGAACGACGCGGAACCGGAACGCTGCGCAGCCAGGCGGGCGGCGAGCACCTCGAGCGATTCGCGTACATCGAACAGTTCTTCGACATCGCGGACCGCGAGCTCTTTGACGATCGCCCCACGTCGGGGAATGATGCGGATGAACCCGTCGGCTTCCAGGAGCGGAAAGGCCTCACGCACGGGCACTCGCGATACGTTCAGGCTCGCGGAGATCTCCCGCTCCTTCAGGCGAGTACCCGGCTGGAGTTCTCCGCTGACGATCTGCTGGCGGATCTCCTCGTACACGAGCTCCGGGATCGAGCGATACGCGACTTCCTGCATGGCATCAAGCTCCGATCCGTTGGTAGATCATACACCGCGGCCACTCGCAACCTTCCTAGGGATGCTGAGGGGCGAAGAGACCCGCCGGCTGAAGTCTGGTAATCCTTTTGGTAGTTTGTATACCAACTGGAAGAAGGGCTCTCGTGACCACCTCCGCTTCTCACTCCTCCGTGGCAGCCTTCGCATTCGGACGCGCCCGATGATCCGGCTGATCCCCTCCTCTGAAGTCGACGAATGCGTGAGCATGCCCGACGCGATCGCGGCTGTGGCTACCGCACATCGCAGGCTCGCGGCCCGAACCGCCGCGGCGCCGGCGCCTTCCTCCGTGGCAGCACCGGGATCCGACGCGCAGTTCCTCGGCATGAGTGCCGTCGATTCAGTGAGCGGCCTCGCGAGCATGAAGTTCCTTGCGGACATTCCTGCCAACCGCGAGCGGGCGCTGCCGACCCAGCGCTCGATGATCATGGTCTCGTCGCTGCACGGCGCCCCATTGGCGCTGATCGATGGCGGCGCCGTGACACGCATCCGCACCGCAGCGGCTTCTGCGGTTGCGACGGATGCGCTCGCTCGTCCCGATGCCCGCGTGCTCGGCCTCATCGGTGCGGGAGTGCTGGCTGAGGCTCACCTGGAGGCGATCTCCCTGGTGCGATCTCTCACGCGCGTCGTGATCTGGAGTCGAACCGCCGAACGCGCGGGATCGCTCGCTGCGGTGCTCTCGCAGCGCGGCATCCCGACCACCGTGGTGGGATCCGCACGCGATGCCGTCGAGCAGTCCGACATCGTCTGCACCTTGACCCCGTCACGGGAGCCGGTGCTCGAAGGCGCATGGCTGCGGCCCGGTCAGCACGTCAACGCCGTCGGAGCGCCGCCGCGTGCGGATCATCGCGAAGTGGACAGCGAAGCCGTTCGACGCGCCCGGGTCATCCTCGACACGCGATCGGCTGCACTCGCCGAGTCCGGTGATGTGCTGATCCCCCTGCGCGAGGGCTCGATCGACGAGGCGCATCTCGGACCCGAACTGGGGGAGGTCCTCCTCGGCATCACCCCCGGTCGTCGTCACCTTGACGAGATCACGCTGTTCAACTCCCTCGGCAGCGGACTGCAGGATCTCGCCCTGGCATCACTCCTCGTGTCGGCCCACCCTGCGGCCGAGCCCCGGGGGACTGCGGCATGACGTCCCCTGCATCGATCGCAGCTCGACGGGCGTTCGTCCAAGGCGCTTGGCGCGCCGCCACCGTGGAGATCGATGGGGGCCTCGTGACCGCGGTTTCCGGGTTCCGGGACACGGCGGACGTCGTGCTGCCCGGCCACGAGGTGCTCCTGCCCGGCTTGGTCGATTCGCACGTGCACCTCAACGATCCCGGTCGGGAGTGGGAGGGCTTCGCGTCGGGAACCGCGTCGGCCGCTGCCGGTGGGGTGACCACGCTGCTGGACATGCCGCTCAACAGTGCACCCGTGACGACCACGCTCGCGGCGCTGGCACTCAAGCGCGCTGCGGCCGCGGCGAGCGGACTCGCCGTCGACGTCGGGTACTGGGGCGGGGCGATCCCCGGAAACCTCGGCTTCCTCCGCGATCTCGCGGAGTCCGGCGTCGCTGGGTTCAAGTGCTTCCTCGCTCCGTCGGGCATCGATGAATTCCGCGAACTCGACGCCGGAGAGCTCATGGACGCGATGACCGAGGCTGCCGCCCTCGACCGGCCCATCCTCGTCCACGCCGAGCATCCAGCGCATCTGCTCGAGCATGAGGGCCCCATCGGGCCGGACCACCGTCGATTCGAGGCCACCCGGCCTCCCGCGAGCGAGCAGAAGGCCGTGCGACTCGTCATCGACGCCGCGCGGACGACTGGCGCACGCGCGCACATCGTCCACCTGTCGGATGCCGGCGTGCTCCCCCTCATCCGCGAAGCCAAGGCGAACGGTGTACGGATGACCGTCGAGACCTGCCCGCACTACCTCACGCTGGTGTCCAGTGATGTGCCTTCGGGCGCCACGGAGTACAAGTGCTGTCCACCGATTCGCGATGCGGGCAACCGGGACGCGCTGTGGGCCGGTCTGGTCGACGGCACGATCGACGCAGTGGTCAGCGATCACTCCCCCGCCAGCGTCGCGCTCAAGCGCCCCGATTCGGGCGACTTCGGGGCGGCATGGGGCGGCATCTCGGGCCTGCAGACCGGCATCGTCACCGTGTGGACCGAAGCTCGGCGCCGCGGCATCAATCTCGAACACGTCGTTCCGTGGTTCACGACCGGCGTGGCTCGCGTCGCCGGGCTGGAGCGGGTGGGAACGATCGAGGCGGGAACACCGGCCCACCTCGTGCGGTTCGACCCGGATGTCGAGTGGTCGATCGACGCCGAGCGCCTCCTCTATCGCCAGCCGCTGTCGCCATGGCACGGTGCGCGCGTTCGCGGCGCTGTCATGGCGACGTACGTCAGAGGCCACCTGACGTACACGCGGGATGCCGGCGTGCGCGATCCGCGACTCGGACGCGAGGTGCTCATCGGCGCCGATGGGGCACGCCGTGGCTGAGCCTGTGCTGCCGCCCGGCGTGCCGCTGGAACTGACGAGATCGTTCCTCCGCTACGAGCGCGCGCTCGCCGAGAACGACCTCACGGTGCTCGACGAGCTCTTCCTCGACGATGAGTCCACGACGCGCACCGACCCGGACGGCATACTCGTGGGTCACGCCGCCATCTCGGCATTCCGCGCGCGTCGCGGTGGCATCAGCGCGCGGGCGCTCGCTCAGGTGGAGTACCGCCCGCTGGCGGAGCACGTCGCGGTGATGGTGGCGCGGTCCGAGTACGCCGCAGGCGGGTTCGGCACGCAGACGCAGGTGTGGGTGCGCTCCGAGTCGGGATGGCGTATCGCCGTCGCGCACGTGATGCCGCGCCCCGCCACCATCGACGGGACGATATGGCGGGTGGCCGGCGATCCGCTGGTCGCCGGAACCGCATCCGGGCGGCTCGTGGGCCACCGCGTCGCCGTCAAGGACGTCTTCGCCGTCGCGGGCAACCCCATCGGCGCGGGCAACCCCGCCCGTCTGCGCGAGGCGGCACCGCAGCAGCGTTCGGCGGATGCGGTCGTCCAGCTCACGGACGCGGGGGCCGACATCCTGGGCATCGCACGGACAGACGAGTTCGCCTTCTCCCTCGACGGCGCGAACGTCCACTACGGCACGCCGCCGAACGCCGCCGCTCCGGGCGCACTTCCCGGCGGTTCATCGAGCGGGCCGGCCTCCGCGGTCGCGCTCGGGCTCGCCGACATCGGCCTCGCGACCGACACCGCGGGGTCGATCCGGGTTCCAGCGTCCTACCAGGGGATATGGGGAATCAGGACGACGCACGGCACCCTCAGCACGCGCGGGCTGCTGCCGCTCGCGGACTCCTTCGACACCGTCGGATGGCTGACGCGTGACGCGGCGACCCTCGAGCTGCTGGCCGATCAGTTCGCGCCCAGTCGCGACTGTTCGTCGCCGACGGACCTCGTCGTCCCCGTCGACCTGCTCGCCGAGTGCGAGCCCTCGGTGGTGTCGGCGTTCGAGTCGTTCCTCGGCGTTCTCACCGCATCCGCCGCCGTTTCGGGCATCCGCACCATCCGGCTCGGGGACGTCGACGAGCGCCGCGAGACGTTCAGCCTCATCCAGTCCGCCGAGGCCTGGCGCCACCACGGCGACTGGATCACACGTCACCCCGGCGCCCTCGATTCCGCGATCGAAGCACGCTTCCGGGCCGGCGCGGCGGTGACCGACTCAGAGGAGTCGGCGGCCCGTCGGCGCATGCAGCGACTGCGCCGACGCACGCACGCCGCGCTCGAGCACGGAGTGCTCATGTTCCCGGCCACCACCGGTCCGGCACCGCGTCTCGGCATGAGTGGACCTGACGTCGAGAGGGCCCGCGTCCGGACCCTCCGCCTGACGACGGTGGCGGCCATCGCCGGCGCGCCCGCCGTCTCGGCGCCGCTGCTCCGCGTCCCTGGCACCGCACGCGATGAGCCGGTCGGCGTCTCGTTCGTCGGCTCCCTGCATCACGACCGCCCACTCGTCCAGCTCGCACGCGCCGTCGCGCGGGCGCTCGACCCCCAGGAGGATCAGTGATCACCGCACCCGCCCCCGGTGCCGCGCCCGCGGTCACCGCCGTCGCAACCCATGACGTTGTGCCCGTTCAGCCGCCGCCACGGCTGCTGATGGGCCCGGGGCCGATCACGGCGTACCCGAGTGTGCTCTCGGCGATGTCCGCATCACTCGTCGGGCAGTTCGATCCGTACATGACTGACCTCATGCGTGAGACGCAGGAGCTCTACCGCGCGGTCTGGTCGACGACCAACGACGCCACGCTCCTCGTCGACGGAACGGCGCGTGCGGGAATCGAGGCGGCACTGATCTCGCTCATCCGCCCCGGCGACGTCGTGCTCGTCCCCGTATTCGGCCGCTTCGGCCATCTGCTCGCCGAGATCGCCGGACGCGCGTTCGCCGAGGTGCACACGATCGAGGTGCCATGGGGCACCGTCGTGCCGTTCTCCCTGATCGAGCAGGCGGCGCGACGGCTTCGTCCCACGCTGATCGCCGTGGTCGACGGCGACACGTCCACCACGATGCGGCAACCACTTGACGAGCTGGGCGCGTACTGCCGGCGCGAAGGCATCCTCCTCTACACGGATGCCACCGCCTCGCTGGGCGGCAACCAGTTCGACGCCGACGCGTGGAACGTGGATGCCGCGACAGCAGGACTTCAGAAGTGTCTGGGCGGCCCCTCCGGATCCGCGCCGCTGACTCTCTCAGATCGGGCCGCGGACCTCGTGCGGGGACGGACACGCATCGAGGCGGGCATCCGCGAGTCGACGGATGCTTCGGCACCCGACTTCATTCGCTCCAACTACTTCGACCTCGGCATGCTCCTGGAGTATTGGGGCCCCCGCCGGCTCAACCATCACACCGAGGCGACCTCGATGCTGTACGCCGCGCGCGAGTGCGCTCGCGTGAACCTGAGCGAGGGACGGGATGCCGTGATCCGGCGGCATCGGCTCCACGGCGAGGCGATGCTCGCCGGCCTCATCGGTCTCGGCCTGCGCGTGTTCGGTGAGCCCCAGCACAAGCTGAACAACGTCGTCGCCGTGCACATCCCGAAGGACGTATCGGGCGATGCGGTACGCGCCGCGTTGCTGGACGATTTCGGAATCGAGATCGGCACGTCGTTCGGCCCGTTGCACGGCCGCGTGTGGCGGATCGGAACGATGGGGTTCAACGCCCGCCGTGAGGCCGTGATGACGACGCTGATCGCCCTCGAGGACGTTCTGCGCCGCCTGGGCGCCTCCGTCCCGCGCGGCGGAGGCAGTGATGCGGCGGACGACGTGTACGCCGATGACGAGGGAGCGGACTCGTGACAGGGCAGTCTTCCGGCCTTCCCGCATCGCTCGTGGAAGCCACCGCGCAGCGCGTCATGGCTCGGTGCGACATCCTCGCCGGGATCTCGGCATCGACCACCGCCATCGAACGCGTCCACCTGTCGAGCGAGCACGCTCGGGCCAACGAGTTGACCGCTCGGTGGATGGCAGAGGCGGGCATGATGACGCGGGTGGATGCCGCAGGCAACCTCCTCGGCAGGCTCGACACCGGGCACCCGGATGCCCCGGCCCTGATGCTCGGGTCCCACTTGGACACGGTCCCGGACGCGGGCCGCTACGACGGCATCCTCGGCGTCCTGGTCGCGATCGAGGTGGTCCGGCTGCTCGCCCGGCGAGATGAAGACGGCCGCGCGATCTCACCCTTCCCCTTCGCGCTCGAGGTCATCGCCTTCGCCGATGAGGAAGGGACGCGCTTCGGCCGCGCGCTGCTCGGCTCGTCCGCGGTCGCGGGCGACTGGAACACGGACTGGTGGGAACTCACCGATGCGGACGGCACGACGCTGCGGGACGCCTCCCTCGCCTTCGGGCTCGATCCCGAGAAGATCGGCGCCGCCGCGCGGCGCGCTGACGAATTGGTCGGGTATCTTGAGGCGCACATCGAACAGGGAACGGGGCTCGATGACGGACGCGAGGCGTTGGGCGTCGTGACCTCGATCGCGAGCGCTCGCCGCTTCGAGATCTCCGTCCACGGGGAGCGTCGCCACGCGGGCGGGACGACGTTCGAGCGGCGTCGGGACGCGCTCCTCGGCGCGAGCGAGATCGCGCTCGCAGTGGAGCGCATCTCCCGGGCACAGCACCACGTCGTCGGGACCGTGGGCCGGCTCCAGACGGTCGGCGGAGCCGTCAACATCGTTCCGGGTGAGACTCGCCTGTCCCTCGACCTGCGCGGCGAGCTCGATGCGCACCGCGACGCGGTCTGGTCGGAGATCCGTGCCGAGATCTCGGCGATCGGTGAACGCCGGGGGCTGACGTGGACCGTGGAGGACGTCCACAACGCGCCCGCGGTCCTCTGCTCGCCCGATCTGATCGGTGCGATCGAGGGCGGCATCCGCACGGCGAGCACGTCTGTGAATGCGCCTGCCGCGCTGTTCAGCAAGGCCGGACACGACGCGATGAGCCTCGGCAAGCTGACCCGGGTCGGCATGCTGTTCGTCCGCAACGCCGACGGCGTCAGTCATCACCCCGATGAATCGGTGCTGGAGGACGATGTGAGCCGATGCATCCGCGCCCTAGCCGAATCGGTGATTCTCCTGGCCGGAGATCACGCATGAACCGCCCGACGTCCGTGAAGCACCGCCTTCGAACCCGCAGGGCAGATGTGCACCTCACGCTCATGCTGGTACTCACGTTCTCGACCGGGGTGATCGATGCCGTCGGGTACCTTGCCCTGGACCGCGTGTTCACTGCGAACATGACGGGCAACGTCGTCATTCTCGGTATGGCGCTCACCGGGGCTGACGGGCTGCCGGTCGCCGGCCCGGCGCTCGCGCTCGTGGGATTCGTGGCTGGAGCGGCGATCGCAGGTCGCGCCGTCCGCGGCGAATGCGCGGGATGGTCCAGACGGTCCACCGCTGTCTTCGGCGCGACCGCCGCGGTGCTCGCGGCGGTCGCGATCGTCGCCGGGGCCATGGGCACTCCCCCGGAACCGGTCGCGCTGGCGGTGACCACGAGCCTCGGTATCGCCATGGGCATGCAGGCCGGCACCGCGCGCCACCTCGCAGTGAAGGACGTCACGACAGTGGTCGTCACGTCGACGCTCGCCGGGCTCGCCGCGGACTCCTGGCTCGGCGGGCGCGCGAGCGCCCATCCGTGGCGTCGGCGTGTCGGGGCGGTCGTCCTGATCTGCGCGGGGGCGTCCGTCGGCGCGGCGACGCTCCACGTCGGGTTCTGGTTGGGCGTGACGGTCTCCGCGGTGCTCACGATCGCGGTCACCATCGCCGGCCATCTCACGATCGGTGAGGAGGACGACCATGGGTGACTACACGGGGGTCCTGCAGGTCGGAGACGGCATTCACCATGCGGCACGGTATCTGCCGTCGACCGCGGAAGACCTCTTCTGGGGGGAGCTGCCGGCTCGCGGCGACCGCGCTCGCCTGTCGATAGACTCGGGCGACGTCGTCATGGTCGACACGGTCAGCCACGAGGGCCTGCTCGAGGATCAAGGGCGCGATCCCCTCCGCTGGTTCGGGTCTCACGACGTGGATCCGGAGCTCGTGCTCGACGAGGCGGTCGCGCTCGCGAGATCGGAGCGCACCCGCGACCCGCAGCGGCAGGGCCCCCACGTCATCACCGGTCCGATCCAGGTCGCCGACACCATGCCCGGCGACCTGCTGCGGATCACCGTCCTCGATACGACGCCTCGGGTCCCCTACGGCGTCATCTCGAACCGCCATGGTCGCGGAGCCCTTCCCGGGGAGTTCCCGCGGGGAGCGAACGCGGTGAGCGTCTTCACACCCATCGATCGAGCTAAGGACGGGTCCTGGAGCGGGCGGCTGCCGCTCGTCGACGGTGGCGAGCGCTCGGTCGCCATTCCTCTTGCACCATTCCTCGGCATCATGGGCGTCGCGGTCGATGCGGAACAGCGCCCGCACAGCGTGCCTCCCGGCGCGCACGGCGGCAACATCGATCTGAATCTCATCGTGGAGGGCTCGTCGCTCTACCTGCCGGTGCAGGTGCCGGGCGCCCTCGCCTACGTCGGCGATCCGCATTTCGCCCAGGGAGGCGGAGAGGTGGCCCTGACGGCGCTGGAGGCGTCGCTGCGGGCGACCCTCCAATTCGACGCGATTCCCGCCGAGACGGCGCTGCGCGAGTTCGGCACGCTGGCATCGCCACTCGCAGAAACCGCTGACCACCTGATCCCCACTGGGCTCGACCACACCCTCGACGTCGCAATGCAGAACTGCGTCCGGGCAGCCATCGCACTGCTGGGCTCCCGATACGGCATGGCGCCGCACCTGGCGTACGCGTACCTCAGCGCCGCCACGGACTTCGAGATCACCCAGGTCGTGGATCTGGTCACCGGGGTGCACGCCCGCATTCGCAAGTCGGACTTCCGCTCTTCTGCACGAATGCAGAGATGAGACCAGCAGTAGACGCAGCACGGTTCGACGGGCTCCCCTGAACCGGCGAGAGAGCCGCCCGGCAAGAACCGACCGTTCAGCCCTGTCGGTCGACGGCACCGGATGCCGTTGCATCCATCGCATGATCACGGCCGCCACTTCAATGGCTCGATTGCCGATGTGACGTGCCTGATCTTGGGCAGCGAGCACCATCGCAGCATGCGGACGAGCTTCGCCCTGCTTTTCAGGTTGCCGCGCACGAGGCGCCTCTTCTCAAATGCCTTGAGTTCGAGCAATGGACCGACCGACGTCTCAGATTCGAGGAGCCAGCCACCTCAGGACGGTCTCGCGCCAGCGTTCCGGGTCGGAGTTCCAGGTCATCGTGTGGTCGGCCGCGAAGGACTCGAGGCTGACCAGCGGGGGCGGTCTGCGTCGTCGACTCGTTCATACCGAGCAGGTGCACGAACCGAGCCCGCAGCAACCCGACGACGTCGGGGCGGACTCGCACCGACCGGTACGGGCGAGCGAAGATGGCGCATCGCGCCGAGTTTCTGGTCCCGTTTCTGGTCTTTCGACCCGAAACGCGACCGCATGGAAGGAGGGGCAAAGGGTGACTTTGCCGCGGAATTCCGCGCCTCTTATGGCTGGGGTACCTGGACTCGAACCAAGAACAACTGAACCAGAATCAGCCGTGTTGCCAATTACACCATACCCCAATGGCCCCGGAACGCGTTCCCGGGCCGACATGTAACTGTAGCCGATCGCCGGGGCCCGGCCAAATCGAGGGGGCCTCGCGAGCGGATGCCGCGGGCGCGCCGAACGCGCCGAACGCGGCATCCGCCGGAGGTCAGCCGAGCAGCCCCGCGAGGCGGTCGATCCGGTCGAGCGACTCGACCCGGCCGAGGATCTGCATCGACTCGAACAGGGGCGGCGACACGCGTCGTCCGGAGACGGCGACGCGGACCGGACCGAAGGCGACGCGGGGCTTCAGCCCGAGGCCGTCGACGATCGCGGAGCGCAGCGCCTCCTCGATCTCGCCGTGCGTCCAGGACTCGCCCGGCACGCGCTCGAGGACCTCGCGCGCGGCGGCGAGCACGGCCGGCGCATCGGCGGTCAGCGCCCCGACGGCGGCGTCGTCGACCTCGAGCCCCGCGGCATCCGTGAACAGGAAGCCGAGGAGGCCGGGCACCTCGCCGAGCACGGTGATGCGCTCCTGGACGAGGGGCGCGGCCTCGACGAGCAGCGCCTCCTCGCCGGGGGTGATCGGCGTCGAGACGACGTCGGCGGCCTGCAGGTACGGCACCGTGCGGGCGGTGAAGTCCGCGAGCTCGAGCAGGCGGATGTGGTCGCCGTTGATCGCGTCGGCCTTCTTCTGGTCGAAGCGTGCCGGGTTCGGGTTGACGTCCTCGACGTCGAACGCGGCGACGAGCTCGTCGCGGCTGAACACGTCGCGGTCGGCCGAGAAGCCCCAGCCGAGGAGGGCGAGGTAGTTCACGAGGCCCTCGGGGATGAACCCGCGGTCGCGGTGGTGGAAGAGGTTCGACTCGGGGTCGCGCTTGGAGAGCTTCTTGTTGCCCTCGCCCATGACGTACGGCAGGTGGCCGAAGCGCGGCACGAAGCTCGTCACGCCGATGTCGATGAGGGCGTGGTAGAGCGCGACCTGACGCGGCGTCGAGCTCAGCAGGTCCTCGCCGCGGAGCACGTGGGTGATGCCCATGAGCGCGTCGTCGACGGGGTTCACGAGCGTGTACAGCGGGGCGCCGTTCGGGCGGACGACGACGAAGTCGGTGGTGGAGCCGGCCGGGAAGTCGATGCGGCCGCGCACGAGGTCGTCGAAGCCGAGGTCGACGTCGGGCACGCGGAGACGCAGCGCCGGCTCGCGCCCCTCGGCACGGAACGCGGCGCGCTGCTCGTCGGTGAGGTCGCGGTCGAAGTTGTCGTAGCCGAGCTGCTTCGGGCGACCGGCCGCCTCGTTGCGGGCGTCGATCTCGGCGGCCGTCGAGTAGCTCTCGTAGACGTGGCCGGCGGCCTTCAGCCGCTCGATGACGTCGGCGTAGATCTCGCCGCGCTGCGACTGGCGGTAGGGCGCGTGCGGGCCGCCGACGTCGACGCCCTCGTCCCACTGCAGGCCCAGCCAGGTGAGCGCGTCGATGATCTGCGCGTAGCTCTCCTCGCTGTCGCGCGCGGCGTCGGTGTCCTCGATGCGGAACACGAACGTGCCGCCCGTGTGGCGCGCGTAGGCCCAGTTGAAGAGGGCGGTGCGCACGAGGCCGACGTGCGGGGTGCCGGTGGGCGAGGGGCAGAACCGCACGCGGACGTCGGATCCGGTGGCGGTCGTCGTGGGATGGGTCGTGTCAGGCATCGCCCTCAATGGTACGGCTCGGCGCCGCGCGAGCGGGGCCGCCGTCGCGTCCGGCGACGAGCCGCTCGAGCGCCTCGGCGGCCACCGCGACGGCGGGCACGCCGCGACCGCCCCGCGCGGTCACGAGGTGCAGCGTGCGGCGGTCGCCGTTCGCCGTCGCCCGGACCGCCACGCCGGCACGGACGCCGGCCGACTCGATCGCGAGCCCGGGCAGCACGGCGACGCCGAGCCCGCTCGCCACCAGCTCCTCGACGGCGACGAAGTTGTCGGTCTCGACGGCGATGCGCGGCGCGAAGCCGGCGGCGTCGCACAGCTCGAGCAGGTGGCCGCGGCACCGCGGGCAGCCGGCGATCCAGCGTTCGCCGGCCAGGCCGGCGACGTCGACGGCGTCACCGGCGGCGAGCGGATGCCGCGCCGGGAGCACGACGTGCATGCGGTCGCTGCCGATCGTGGTGACCTCGAGCCCGCGGGCGCTCTCGCGATGCGGATCGCTGCGGTCGCCGGGATAGCTGAACGTGAGCGCGAGGTCGGCGCGGTCCTCCCGCACCGCGGCGACGGCCTCCGGCGGCTCGGCCTCGACGAAGCTCACGCGGATGCCGGGATGCCGGGCGGCCATCTCGGCCATCAGCTCGGGCACGAGCGACGGCGAGGCGGAGGGGAACGCCATGATGCGGACGCGCCCGGAGCGGAGCCCGCGCAGCTCGGCGAGCTCGCCGCGCGCGGCCTCCAGGGCGGTCGCCACGGCACCGCCGTGGCGGGCGAGCATGCGCCCGGCCGGGGTGAGCCGGATGCCGCGGCCGGTGCGTTCGACGAGCGCGACGCCGGCGCGCGCCTCGGCGCGCCGCACCTGCTGGCTGAGCGCCGGCTGGCTGTAGCCGAGGGCGCCGGCTGCAGCGGTGATGGAGCCGTGCTCGGCGATCTCGCGGAGCACGAGCAGGCTCCCGGCGTCGAGGTCGGCGAGCCCGGTGGTCTCGGCAGGCGTGGCATCCATGTCTCGATCATAAGCCTTGCTTATGCGATAGATCGCAGACCTGTTCTCGACAGATCGGATGAGGCGGCGGACAGTGGAAGCATGATCCCCGCGACCCACGTCCTCGTCCCGACGGCCGAGCAGCTGCCCGACCCCCGCTACGCCGCGGGCCGCGGCTACCTCGCCGCGTGCACGCTCGGGATCCCCGCGCAGCCGACGGTCGACGCGGTCACCCGCGACCTCGAGCGGTGGCGGGACGGTCGCGCGTCGGCCGCGGAGTACACGGCGGTCGTCGAGCGCGCCCGCGGGCACGCGGCGACCCTGCTCGGCACGACCTCCGAACGCGTCGCGCTGGGCTCGCAGGTCTCGGTGTTCACCGCCCTCGCCGCGGCCTCGGCCCCGGCCGGCGCCGAGGTGCTGTGCGTCGACGGCGACTTCAGCTCGATCGTCGCCCCGTTCCTCGCCCGCGACGACCTGCGCGTCCGGCACGTGCCGCTCGCACGCCTCGCCGACGAGGTACGGCCCTCGACGTGGCTCGTCTCCTTCTCGCTCGTGCAGTCCGCGACGGGCGAGGTCGCGGACGCGGCATCCGTCGTCGCCGCCGCACGGGCGGCCGGGGCGCTCACCCTGGTGGACACCACGCAGGCGACCGGGTGGCTGCCCACGACCGGCCTCGACGCCGACCTCGTCGTCTGCCACGCCTACAAGTGGCTCTCGGCGCCGCGCGGCGCCGCGTTCCTGGCCGTCGGCGACCGCGCGCTCGACGAGATCACGCCGCTCACTGCGGGCTGGTACTCGGGCGACGACCCCTGGGCGTCGTGCTACGGGCCCGACCTCTACCTGGCGGAGGGCGCGCGACGCTTCGACGTCTCCCCTGCGTGGCACGCGTGGGCGGGCGCCGAGGCGGCGCTGGGGATCGCGGCGGGACGCGACACCGCCGCCGTGCAGGCGTACGACGTCGGCCTCGCGAACGACTTCCGTGCGCGACTCGACCTCGCGCCGAGCGACAGCGCGATCGTGACCTGGCCGGACGCCGAGGGATGCGACCTCGCCGCGCTCACCGCGGGCGGCCTCGTGGCATCGGGGCGGGCGGGCCGTGCGCGCCTCGCATTCCACGTCTGGAACGACGCGGAGGACGTCGAGCTCGCGGCGCGCGCGCTCGGTCGCTGAAGCGTTCGGTCCGTCGCGTCCGCGCCGCTCAGCCGCGGTCGAGCTCGTCGATCTCGCCCGCGCGGGCGAGCCGCTCGCGAGTGCCGATGGTGCCGAGCGCACTGCCCGAGCCGCCGGCCAGGCGCCGTTGCATCGAGGCGGCGATCCGCCGGGCCTGCGCCTTCGCCCGCTCGGCGGCCTCCCCCGCGAACCCGTCGTCCACGGTCGACGTCCAGAGCTCCAGCCACCGCCCGAACTCGGCCGCGCCGAGCGGCGCGCGGCGGTCCAGCGCCTCGTGCAACGCGAACGGGTTGCGCCGGTACGACCCGGCGCCGAACAGGACCGTCTCCCAGAAGTCGCACATGATCGGCAGGTGGTGCTCGAGGTCCATCCGCGCGACGTCCGTGAAGATCGGCCCGAGGAGGGGGTCGGCGAACGCGCGCCCGTAGAACGCCCGCACGAGCCGTTCGACGTCGCCGCGGTCGCGCAGGTCGTGCTGGTCCCCCACGTCCCGGACGCCTGTCGTCGCGTCGCCGGCGGACGACGGTCGCACGGTTCCCGAGCTCACCGCGTCGCGGCCGCGCGCACCGGGTTCACGAGCGAGCCGAGCCCGGAGACCGTCACGTCGACCGAGTCGCCGTCCACGATCGGCCCGACCCCGGCCGGCGTGCCCGTGAGGATCACGTCGCCGGGCAGCAGCGTGAACACGTTCGACGCGTACGCCACGATCTTCGCGACCGGGTGGACCATGTCGGCCAGCCTCCCGTGCTGATGCCGCGTGCCGTTCACGCTCGTCGACAGCTCGCCGTGCTCGAGGTCGACGTCGGTCTCGATCACCGGCCCCAGGGGGCAGAAGGTGTCGAAGCCCTTCGCCCGCGTCCACTGCCCGTCGCGGCGCTGCAGGTCGCGTGCGGTGACGTCGTTCGCGATCGTGTAGCCGAAGATCACCGAGTCGGCGTCGGCCTCGCTCACCCGGCGCGCCACTCGGCCGATGACGACGGCGAGCTCCCCCTCGAACTCCACCTGGTCGGACTCGGGCGGCAGCACGATCGCGTCGCCCGGACCGATCACGGCCGTGTTCGGCTTGAGGAAGAGCAGCGGCTCGGGCGGCGCCTCGCCGCCCATCTCCTCGGCGTGGTCGTGGTAGTTCTTGCCGACGGCCACGACCTTCGACCTCGGGATGACGGGCGCGAGCAGCTTCGCCTCGGCGAGCGGGACCCGCTCCCCCGTCGGGTCGTAGCCGGCGAACATCGGATCGGCCTTGAGGACCACGAGGTCGTGCTCCTCCTCGTCGACGATGCCGAACGAGATGGACTCACCGTGGGCGAAGCGCGCGACCTTCATGCCCACCAGCCTATTCCGCGTCGGGAACCGGTGGCCGGACGCCGTCGGGGATCAGCCGCTTGCCGAGCCCCACCGCGCCGTCGAGTTCGTAGCCGAGCCGGCGGTACCACTCGATCACGGCGGTGTTCGTCGACCGGACCTGCAGGTTGAGCTTCGGGCAGCCGCGTTCGAGCAGCAGGCGCTCGGCCTCGCGCATGAGTCCGGCACCCAGCCCGCCGCCGCGGTGCGCGGCGCCCACGGCGAGGTAGTTCACCCACCCGCGGTGGCCGTCGTAGCCGACCATCGCCGTCCCGACGACCTCGCCGGCCGCCTCGGCCACGAGGAACAGCTCCGGCTGCACCGTGAGCTTGCGCTCGATGTCGCGGTACGGGTCGTTCCACGGCACGACGAGGCCCGCCGACCGCCACAGCGCGACGACGGGCTCGGTGTCGGCGGGCTCGAACGCCCGGATGCGCGCCGCAGGCGCGACATCCGGGCCGGCGTCCGGGCTCACGCGTCCAGGCGGACCATCCAGCCGTGCCGGTCCTCGACCCGGCCGTACTGGATGCCGGTGAGCTCCTCGCGCAGCGAGAGGGCGAGCGCCTCGGCCTCGGGGCCCGAGTGCACGATCTCGAAGTCCTCGCCGAGGAGGCGCCCGATGGGCACCACGACGGCGGCCGTGCCGCACGCGAACGCGCCGACGATCTCACCGGATGCCGCGCCCTCGCGCCACTCGGCGAGGGTCACGCGGCGCTGCTCGACCTGGTGGCCGCGGTCGGCGGCGAGCCGCAGGATCGAGTCGCGCGTGATGCCCTCGAGGATCGAGTCGGACTCGGGCGTCACGAGCGTGCCGTCCTTGTGCACCAGCACGACGTTCATGCCGCCGAGCTCCTCGAGGTACTCGCCCTCGTCGAGGAAGAGCACCTGTTGGCAGCCCTTCTCGTACGCCTCGGCCTGGGGCAGCAGGCTCGACGCGTAGTTGCCGCCCGTCTTCGCCGCGCCCGTGCCGCCCTTGCCGGCGCGCGCGTACTGCGTCGAGAGCCAGATGTTCACCGGCTGCACGCCGCCCGGGAAGTACGCCGCCGCCGGACTCGCGATGAGGTAGTAGCCGACCTTCTTCGCGGGCCGCACGCCGAGGAAGGCCTCCTTGGCGAACATGAAGGGCCGCAGGTAGAGGCTCGTCTCGGGCGCGCTCGGGACCCAGTCCGCGTCCACCGCGATGAGCTGCTTCAGCGAGTCGATGAAGTACTCGACGGGCAGCTCGGGCAGCGCCATCCGTCGCGCCGACCGCTGCATGCGGGCCGCGTTCTCGTACGGACGGAAGGTGCGGATCGAGCCGTCGGCGTGCCGGTAGGCCTTCAGCCCCTCGAAGATCTCCTGCGCGTAGTGCAGCACGGCGGCGGCGGGGTCGAGCTGGAGCGGGCCGTAGGGCTGCACGCGAGGCCGGTGCCATCCGCCCTTCTCGGACCAGCACACGTCGACCATGTGGTCGGTGAAGTGGTTGCCGAAGCCGGGGTCGGCGAGGACGGCCTCGCGCGCCTCTGCGGACTTCGCCTCCTCGTTGCGGGTGACCTGCCAGGTGAGGCCGGCGGGCGACGGGGTCTGGAGGGTGAGGTTCGTCGTGGTCAAGGGATCCTCCTTCGGAACGGGTGCGGGTCAGTGGGCGCCGACGGTGGCGCCGATTCGTGCGGCGATGGCGTCGCCGATCTCCGAGGTCGTTCGTGCGACGTCGCCGCGTTCGGCGACGTCGGCGGCGACCGCGCCGCGCACCCGGTCGGCGGCGTCCGCGTGACCGAGGTGGTCCAGCAGGAGCGCGACCGAGAGGATCGCGGCGCTCGGGTCGGCGATGCCCTTCCCGGCGATGTCCGGAGCCGAACCGTGCACGGGCTCGAACATGCTCGGGAACCGCCCGTCGGGGTTGATGTTGCCCGAGGCGGCGAGTCCGATGCCGCCGCTGATCGCGCCGGCCAAGTCGGTGAGGATGTCGCCGAAGAGGTTGTCCGTGACGATGACGTCGAATCTAGCAGGATCCGTGACGAGGAAGATGGTGGCGGCGTCGACGTGGAGGTAGTCCACGGCGACGTCCGGGTACTCCGCCGCGACCTCGTCGACGAGGCGCTTCCAGAGGGAGCCGGCGAACACGAGCACGTTGGTCTTGTGCACGAGCGTCAGCTTCTTCTTGGGGCGGGCGGATGCCGCGGCGAACGCGTACCGCACGACGCGCTCGACGCCGTACGCGGTGTTCACCGAGACCTCGTTCGCGACCTCGGCGGGCGTGCCGACGCGGATGGCGCCGCCGTTGCCGACGTACGGGCCCTCGGTGCCCTCGCGGACCACGACGAAGTCGACGTCGCCGGGCTCGGCGAGCGGGCTCGCGACGCCCGGGTACAGGATGCTCGGGCGGAGGTTGACGTAATGGTCGAGCTCGAACCGGAGCTTCAGCAGCAGGCCGCGCTCGATGTTCGCGCCCGCGAGGCGCGGGTCGCCGGGCACGCCGCCGACGGCGCCGAGGAGGATGGCGTCGTGGCCCTTGATGGCCTCGAGGTCGTCGTCGGTCAGGGTGTCGCCGGTCTCGAGGTACCGCGCGGCGCCGAGCGAGAACGGCGTCCGTTCGAACCGCACGTCGGTTCCGGACGTCGCGGCGTCGAGCGCCTTGAGCGCCTCACCCACCACTTCCGGGCCGATGCCGTCGCCCGGGATGACCGCGAGCCTGACCGTCGTTACCATGAACACTCCTTCGTACGCCAGCCCTCCCAGCGTACTGTCCGCCGTGAGCGGCGATCACTACACTCGGGCGCACCGGGGCGGCACCCCGCCTCGGGCCTCCGCGGCCTCCGCGCCGCCCGAGTGAAAGCAGGCACACACACATGAGTCTCGGCCTCGGAATCGTCCTGTTCGCCATCGGCGCCGTCCTCACGTTCGCGTTGAACCTGTCGGTGGACTGGATCAACCTGCAGATGGTCGGCATCATCCTGATGATCGCCGGCGCGATCGTGATCATCCTCGGCATCGTGCTGCTCGCGCGCCGCCGGAGCTCGGTCTCCACGTCGCGCACGACGGTCGACCCGGCGACGGGTGATCGCGTCACGCGCAACGAGACCTCGCGTCCCGACGACACCACGACGGTCTGATCCGACCGTCCCCCGAAGGGCGCCGCCTCACTCCGAGGTGGCGCCCTTCGCGTCGTCCAGGGTGAACGCGGCGACGACGCCGGCCGCGAGCATGAGCGCGACGCCGATGATCGAGGTCACCACGACGCCGCCGTCGAAGGCGTGCGCGGCCGACGCGAGCAGCTCCGCGCCGAGGTCGGCGGGCAGGACCTCGGCGACGGCGGCGGCGCCCGCGAGCGTCTCGCGCGCGGCATCCGCCTGCGCCGCGGTGAGCGCGGAGGGCACCTCGAGCGTCGCCCGGTACCAGGCCGCGAGGATGCTGCCGAGCAGGGCCGTGCCGAGCACCGCGCCGAGCTCGTAGGCCGTCTCGGAGACGGCCGACGCGGCGCCGGCCTTCGCCGGCGGGGCCGCCGACAGGATCAGCTCGTTCGACACCGTCTCGGCCATGCCGATGCCCAGCCCGAGCAGCACGAACGCGACGATGACGCCCGCGATGCCCTCCTGACCCGCGGTGAGCGCGACCATCAGGTACCCGCCGGCCGAGACCGACACCGCCGCCGGCACGAGCACCCGCGGCCGGATGCGCCGTGCGAGCGGGACGACCGCCAGGCCGGCCGCGATCATCGTGACGAGCCCGGGCGCGAGTGCGAGGCCCGCCTGGACCGGCGACAGGCCGGCGACGAGCTGCAGGTGCTGCGAGACGAAGAAGAGGAAGCCGACGAGGGCGATGACGCTGAGCAGGTTGACGAGCACGCCGCCGCCGAACGCGCCGACGCGGAAGAGCCGCATGTCGAGCATGGGCACCGGCGAGCGGAGCTGGCGGCGGACGAACCAGGCACCGGCCGCGAACCCGCCGAGCACGGCCGCGACGGCGAGGGCGTCGAGGCCCTCGGTCGCGAGGTGCTTGATGCCGTAGACGACCGAGCCCATCGCGGCGAACGAGAGCAGGATGCTGAGCACGTCGATGCGGCCGGGCGCCGGGTCCCGGCTCTCGGGGATGAGCAGCGGGAGCAGCACGACGAGCGGCACGAGGACGGGCACGGCGAGGAGGAACACGGATCCCCACGCGAAGTGCTCGAGCAGCAGTCCGCCGACGATGGGGCCGAGCGCGGCGCCCGCGGCGAAGCCGGACGCCCAGATGGCGATGGCGAGCCGGCGCTCCTCGCGGTCGGTGAAGACCGAGCGCAGCAGCGACAGCGTCGACGGCATGAGCATCGCGCCGAAGAAGCCGAGTGCGGCCCGGGCGGCGATGAGCAGTTCCGCGGTCGGCGCGAAGGCCGCCGCGATCGACATGACGGCGAACCCGACCGAGCCGATGAGCAGCATCCGACGGCGCCCCCACCGGTCGCCGGCGCTGCCCATCGAGACGAGCAGGGCGGCGAGCACCAGCGGGTAGGCGTCGATGATCCAGAGCTGCTGGGCCGCGGTCGGTCCGAGGTCGCGCGCGATCGCGGGCAGCGCGAAGCTCAGCACCGTGTTGTCCACCGCGACGAGGAGCACGGGCAGCATGAGCACCGCGAGCGCGATCCAGCGCCGGCCGCGCCCGGCGCGCCGGCCCGGGTCGGGTCGGTTGGCGGCGGATGCCGCGGGCGCGCCCCGCTCGGGCAGGGCGACGGTGGGCGTGGGCGTGGTCTGGTCGAACATTCTGGATTCCTATAACTGTACCGGCTGGACGGTAGAGTATCAGATGCCGCCGATTCCCTCCCCTCGCTACGATCGGAGCCATGAGCCGACCGCCCGCCGCCCGCGACGCCGTCCTCGACGCCTTCGAGCGACTGCTCATCGACGGCGGCGTCCGCGCGGCGACGCTCGACGCGACCGCGCGCGCCGCCGGGGTCTCGAAGGGCGGACTGCTCTACCACTTCGCGAGCCGGGACGCGCTCGTCGACGGCGTGCTCGAGCGCTTCTCGGCACTCGTCGACGCCGACATCGAACGCCTGGAACGCGCGCCCGAGGGAGCGGTCGCCTACTACGTGCGCACGAGCGTGTCGCAGGACTCGCCGCTCGAGCGGGCGGGCGTCGCCGCGGCACGGCTCGCGCAGGCCGGCAGCGCGCCCGCCGTGCGGGTGATCCGAGACGTGCGCGATCGCTGGCTGCGCACGATCCGACGGCACGTCCCCGACCCGACCACGGCGCTCGCCATCACCCTCATCGGCGACGGCCTCTACTACGACTCCGCGCTGCACGGCGTCGACCCCGAGATCGGCGTCGACGCGCCGCACGGCGCCGACATGGACGCGCTGGTCGCCCTGCTCGAACGACTCGCGGACGAGCCGCCGGCGCCGGCCGGCTGATCCCGCTCCCGGCATCGACGCGAGGTCGAGCCCCGGATCACGCCCGGAACCGCCGCGGGGCGGCGGGCGATCGCGCGCCCGCCGCCCCGCGGCATCCGTCTCGGGTCAGGACTCCGTGATGTCGACCTCGACCATGACCTCGGCGTCCGTCGCCGCGCGCACCCGCTCCAGCACCTCGCCGGGCACGGGCGAGTCGACCGTGAGCACGCTGAGCGCCTGGCCGCCGGCCTCCCGTCGCGCGATCTGCATGCCGGCGATGTTGATGCCCGCCTCGCCGAACTCGCTGCCGTAGACCGCGACGATGCCGGGCCGATCGGTGTAGAGCATCACGATGTGGTGGTCCGCGATCGGCACCTCGACGTCGTAGCCGTTGATGCCGACGAGCTTCTCGATCTGCTTGGTGCCCGTGAGCGTGCCCGAGACCGACACCTGCGTGCCGTCGGCGAGCGCGCCGCGCAGCGTGATGACGTTGCGGTACTCGGGGCTCTCGGCGTCCGCGATGAGGCGCACCGCGACACCGCGTTGCTCGGCGAGCAGTGGCGCGTTGACGTAGGAGACGGTCTCGCTCACGACGTTCGTGAAGACGCCCTTCAGCGCGGCGAGCTTCAGCACGCTCACGTCGTAGTCGACGAGCTCGCCGTGCACCTCGACGTCGAGGCTCTCGAGCGGGCCCTGTGCGAGGCCGGCGAAGAGCTGGCCGAGCTTCTCGACGAGCGGGATCCCGGGGCGCACGTACGGGTCGATGACACCGCCGGCGACGTTCACCGCGTCGGGCACGAGCTCGCCCGCGAGCGCCAGGCGCACCGACTTCGCGACCGAGATGCCGGCCTTCTCCTGCGCCTCGTCGGTCGACGCGCCGAGGTGGGGCGTGACGACGACGTTCGGCAGTGCGAGCAGCGGCGACTCCCTCGGCGGCTCCTGCACGAACACGTCGAGGCCGGCGCCCGCGATGGTCTTCGCGACGAGCGCGTCGTGCAGCGCGTCCTCGTCGATGAGGCCGCCACGCGCGACGTTCACGACGAACGCGGTCGGCTTCATCTTCGCCAGCTGCTCGGCGCCGATCATGCCCGTCGTCTCCGGCGTCTTCGGCATGTGGATGGTGATGAAGTCGCTCCGCTCGAGCAGTTCGTCGAGCGTCACGGTCTGGACGCCGAGCTGCTGGGCGCGGGCGGCCGTGATGTACGGGTCGTAGGCGACGACCTCGACGCCGAAGGCCTGCAGGCGCGCGGCGATGAGCGCGCCGATGCGGCCGAGGCCGATGATGCCGACGGTCTTCTCGTAGAGCTCGACGCCCGTGTACGCGGACCGCTTCCACTCCCCGTCGGCCAGCGCGGCGTGCGCGGCGGGGATGTGGCGGGCGAGGCTGAGGATGTGCCCGACGGTGAGCTCCGCGGCCGAGATGATGTTCGAGGTCGGCGCGTTCACGACCATCACGCCGGCGGTCGTCGCGGCCTTGATGTCGACGTTGTCGAGGCCGACGCCCGCGCGTGCGATGACCTTCAGCTTCGGTGCGGCCGCGATCGCCTCGCCGTCGACCTTCGTGGCGGAGCGGACGAGGATGGCGTTCGCGTCGGCGAGTGCCGAGAGCAGCGCCGGCCGGTCCGTGCCGTCGACCTTCCGGATCTCGAAGTCGGGCCCCAGGGCGTCGACGGTGGCGGGCGAGAGTTCTTCGGCGATCAGCACGACCGGCTTGGTCACGGACGGATCCTCACTGCGATTGGAGATGCGGTGCGACCGCACCGCGGAACGTCGCGCCGGCGTCGTCGGGGCGCGGATGACGCGGCCAGCCTACTTCAGCCCCGAGGCGCCTCCCGAATCGTGTGACGCGCCGTCACGACCCGTCGGGTTCGCCGGGTGGGTATGCGCGCCCGCTCGCGCGGTATGCGTCCGGCATGCGGTCGGGGCGGGCACCGTTGACAACCTGAGGCATGCTCGAAACGATGACGACGTGGGCATCGACGTGATCGGCCCCATCGGATCGGACGGGCCGCCTCTCAGGCCACGCGAACGTCTCGTCCTCGCGGCGCTCGTGGTCCGGCTGGGCGAGTCCGTGCAGGTCGAGGAACTCGCGGAGGCGATCTGGCCGGACGGCGAACGGCCGTCCACCTGGGTGAAGCAGGTGCAGGCCGACATCGGGCACGTGCGCCGATCGATCGGCCCGTCCCACGTCCGCACGACCGGAGCCGGGTACACGCTCGACATCGACCCCGACGAGATCGACGCCGTGCGCTTCGAACGGCTCGTCGACGCGGCGCGGACCCACCGCGAGTCCGGCGACGCCGCGCGCGCGGTCGAGGGGTATCGCCGCGCGCTCGCCCTCTGGCACGGCACCCCCTTCGAGGACGTCGAGGACTGGCCGGACGGGCGGGCCGCGACCGAGCGACTCGAGCGCATCCGGCAGGAGGCCGAGGAGGACCTGGCCCGCGCGAGGCTCGAGGCCGGCGAGACCGCGAGCGTCATCCCCGACCTGGAGCGACTCGTCGCCCGCGAGCCGCTTCGGGAACCGCCGCGCGCGCTCCTCGCCACCGCGCTCTACCGGGCCGGCCGCCAGGCGGACGCGCTCGCGCTCCTGCGCGCAACGCGCGGCGCGCTGCGGGAGGAGCTGGGGATCGAACCCGGCCGCGAGCTCGACGAGCTCGAGCAGGCGGTGCTGCGCCACGAGGAGGCGCTCGACGCGACCGACGGCCCGTCGGCGATGCGGACCGACTGCCCGTACCGCGGACTGCGCGCCTACGACGCCGAGGACGCGGAGGACTTCCACGGACGGGAGGACGAGATCGCCGCGATCGTCGAACGGCTCGAGGCCGACGCGGTGGTCACCGTCACCGGTCCGTCCGGGTCGGGCAAGTCGTCGATCGTGCGCGCCGGGGTGGTGCCGGCGCTGCGCCGGCGCGGACGAACGGTCGCCGTGCTCACGGCCGGCCCCGGGTTCGAGCGCGAGCTGCGCGCGGCCGTCGAGGCGCGACGCCCGCACGTGATCATCGTCGACCAGCTCGAGGAGCTCGGCGGCGGGCCGACCTCGCCCGTGCCCGACGCGATCGGCGACCTGCTGGCGCGACAGTCGCTCCGTGCGGAGGTCGTCGTCACGGTGCGCTCCGACTACCTGGACGTCGTCGCCGCCGATGCACGACTCGGTCCCCTGCTCACCCGGTCCGTGCTGGTCGTCACCCCGCTCGGCCCGGCGGCGCTCCGGCGCGCGATCGAGCAGCCGGCGATCCGATCCGGCCTCCGGCTCGAACCCGGCCTCGTCGAACTCGTCCTGCGCGACGCCGAGGACGCGCCCGGTGTGCTGCCGCACCTCTCCTATGCGCTGACGGAGACGTGGCGTCGCCGCGAGGGGCGCACGCTCACCCTCGCCGGGTACCTCGACGCCGGCGGCATCCCGGGCGCCATCGCGAAGTCGGCGGAGCGCGCCTACGACGGCCTGGATGACGCGGAGCGGCGCATCTGCCACGCGATGATGCTGCGGCTGCTCGCGCCCAGTCACGACGGCACGCCGGTCCGCCGACGGATCGACCTGCACGCGCTGCGCGAGGACGCCGGGTGGTCGCGCGTCGTCGACGCACTCGCCGAATCCCGCCTGGTGAGCGTGGAGGGCGACACCGTCGTCGTCGCCCACGAGTCGCTGGCGCGCGCCTGGCCGCGGCTGGCGGGTTGGCTCGCCGAGGGCCGCGACGACCTGCGGGTCATGGCCGTCGTCAGCGCCGGCGCCGACGAGTGGGACGCCGCCGGGCGCAGCGACGAGGACCTGCTGCACGGGGCTCGACTCGAGGCGGCGGCGGAGTGGTGCGAGCGGACGGATCCGGACCTCACCGCGAGGGAGCGCGCCTTCCTGGACCGCTCGACCGTGCGGGCGCGCGACGAGCGCGCCGCCCTGGTCGCGGAGGCACGGCGGCGGGCCCGTCAGAATCGCCGGCTGCGGCTCGCCGTTGCCGCCATCGCCGTGCTGCTCGTCGGGGCGCTCGGCGGCGCCGGGCTCGCGGCGACGAACGCGCGGCAGGCCGAGACGAACGCCGCCAAGGCGGAGGAGGCCCTCGACGACGCCCGCGTCGAGGCGATCGCGAGCACGGCGCGTGCGCTCCGGTCATCCGATCGCGATCTCGCCGCACTGCTCGCCGCGGTCGCCTATCGACGCTGGCCCGACGACCCGCGCACCCAGTCCGCGATGCTCGCGACGCTCGCCGCTCCCGAGGGCCTCGTCCAGTCCACGTCCCTCCCCTCGTCCGGCACGTGGATGGGCGCGGCCGCAGTCCCGGGCTCGGACCTGGTCGTCGTCGCCGGACTCGCGCGGGACCTGGAGGTGCGCAGCCTCGCGACCGGCGCGCACATCGCCTGGAGCCCGGCCGCCGTGGACGCGCTGCCCGACGTCATCCGGCAGCCGATCGTTCGCGTCAGCGCCGACGGGCGGGTGGCGGCGGTCTCGACGCTGAGCGACGTGACCGACGACGCCGTCGCGGCCGAGGCGGGGTGGTCCGAACCGGGCATCGGTTCGGGCCTCGACGTCGTGGATCTGGAGAACGGCGAGGTGCTCACCGAGCACGTCGACCTCCGCGACCGGATCGAGGACCTCGCGGTCGCTCCCGACGGCACGCGACTCGCATACGTCGACCGCGGGCGAGGCGACGTGGTGGTGCGCGACGCGGCCGGCGGCGAGGTGCTGCGCCTCCGCGGCGAGGTCGGGCAGGACACGAGCGGCCCCGAGCACACGGGCACCGTCGGATTCGTCGACCGGTCGACCCTCGTCGTCGCCGCGGAGGACGGTCGGGTGGCGTGGATCGACACGGGATCCGAAGCCGTGCTCCGCAGGACGGCGCTCACCGCCGCCTCCGGCGGGCTCCGCATCGCCGCCCTCGGCGACGGCGAGGTGCTCGTGTCCGGCGTCCACGGGACGGCGGCGCTCGGCATCGACGGCGCGATCCTCTGGGAGCGACCCGCGACCGGCGCCGCCTGCGACCCCGTGGCGGCCGCACCGTCGCGCGGGGCCTTCTTCTGCGGGAGTCCGTCCGGCGCGATCGCGGAGTTCGACCTGGCGGACGGCACGCCGACCGGTCGCCTCCTCGATACGCAGGTCGGCGCCGTCCGGGAGCTCTGGTGGTCGGAGGCGGATCGCGAGGTCAGATACCTGACCGTCGGCGAGCCGCGCATCGGGCGCTGGCACGTCGACGGCGTCGGCGGGGCGGCCGAGCTGATCGCCGACGGATACGAGCTCGTGGCGGGGTTCGCACCGGGTGGCGAGCACCTCATCGTCGCGCGTCGCGCCGGAGACGGCGAACGCCTCTCCGACTTCGCCGTGTGGGACCCCCTGGCGGATGCCGCGGTGCGCGACCTGCCGGAGGACGTCGCGGACGCCGATTGGGCGGGCGACGGCATGGTGCGCGTGCGGTCGACCGACGGTCGATGGCGGCTGCTGTCGGTCGATGACGGCGGCGAGCATCCGATCGCCGCGTCGGACACGGTGTTCTTCGCACCGGTCCATGGCGAGGTGCAGTACCAGCTCGACTCGCCCACGCGAACCGTCTGGGCGCGCGACCTCGAGACCTGGGAGCGGATCGGCCTCGGGCTGACCGTCGACGGCATGCCGACCCGCGTCGCCGAGGCGCCCGACGGCGGCACGGTCCTCGTGTCGTCGACCATCACGTCGGCGCCGGGCTCCGGGACGGACGGGGCCGTCCGCACCTTCGACGTGCTCTCGCTGGTGGACCCGGCGACCGGGACGGTCCTCGAGCATCGTGTCGGGTTCGGCCCGGCGGCGGTCGTCTCCGGTCCCGACGAGGTGATCGCGGCGGGCTCCGGCAGCCTCACCCGGCTCGACTTCGGCCTCGAGGCGGTCGGGACGCTGCCGGCTCCGTCCGGTCGCCCCGACACGATGACGCTGAGCGACGATGGCACGTTGCTGCTGGTGACGACGGAGGGGCACGGCGGCACGCTGTACGACCTCGGCAGCGGCACGGTCATGGGCGACCACCTGCAGGCGGGCGGGTCGGGCCGCACGCCGTTCAGCCTGCACCACTCGGGCGAGTGGCTCATCGCGGACGCCGAGGGCGGCATCGCACGGTGGACGCTGGATCCCGCGGACTGGTTCTCGGCCGTGTGCACCGTCCCCGGCCGCGTCCTCCAGCCGGCGGAATGGGAGACCCATCTGGGCTACCTCGGCAAGTACATCCCGCCGTGCATCGGTTGGACCGTCCCGTGGGAGCGCGAACCGCAGTGAACCGGCCGGCCGGCGCTCGAGCGCGGGCCGTGGGCGCTCAGGCGAGCAGGGCGCCGGGTCCGAACATGAGCAGGATGTCGAGGTAGAGCGCCGCCGAGACGGCGAGTCCCGCGAGGTACAGGGCCGCCTGCACGACCGCGCCGCGACGCCGCCCGATGAGGAACGCGATCGCGAAGATCGCCACCGGCAGGAGGATCGCCCCGATGAGCACGATCCATCCGGTCGTGCTCAGCATCGTGCCGAGCGCCGCCGCAACGCCGGCCATGCCGACGAGGTTGCCCACCGCCTCCCAGGCGTCGTACGCGAAGAACAGTCCGAACACGATCGCGAGGGTCAGCTCGAGCCAGAACGGCGTGCGACGCGCGTGCGTCGGTTCCACGGCCGCCTCGTCCCCGCTCACGCGCTCACCCCCGCCACGAACGCGACCGGGAGCAGCACGACGGCCCCGATCGCCAGCCAGGTGAAGCGGAGCCGCACGCGACCGCGGGTGAGTGCGAACGTGACGCCGAACCAGAGCGCGGGCGCGAGCACCGCGAGCCAGAGTCCCAGCGCGAACATGAACTGCCCCACCGGGTCGGCCGCGGGGTTCTGCACGCGGAGCACCGTGAGGACCCAGCCCAGCGTGTAGAGGAGGTAGGCGCCGCCGAGCACGCCGAGCAGCACGAGCTCGGTCGATCCGAGCTGCGGTCCGTTCTCCGCGACGGCGTCGTCGTCGCCGGCGGATGCCGCGGCATCCGCCTCACCGGACCCGTCACCGGCGCCGGTCGCGCTCGTCGGCGGTCCGACCGCCTTCCACCCGGGCGCGAGCGTCGCGTCCTCATCGCCCTCCCACCGGAGGGCGTCCTCGTCATCGCCGTCGCGATCGCGTGCCATTCCCCCAGACTAGGGGCGACGGGGACGTCGACCGCGAATGCGCGGCCGCACGCCCTTGACGCCCGTCGGCATGCGGTGCTGCGATGGATCGATGCCAGCGGTCGTCGAAGTGGACGCGGACTACCTCATCGTGGGTGCCGGGGCCATCGGCATGGCCTTCGCCGACACCCTCGTGCGGAACTCCGAGGCGACGGTCGCGATCGTCGACCGTCGCTACGCGCCGGGCGGTCACTGGCGTGACGCGTACCCGTTCGTCAGGCTCCACCAGGCGTCCGCCCTCTACGGCGTCGCATCCCTGCGCCTCGGCGGCGGCCTCCGCCAGCGCGAAGGTCCCGAGGCGGGGCTGCAGGAACGTGCGACCGCGCCGGAGATCTGCGCGTACTACTCGGAAGTGCTCGAGCGACTGCTCGGCACGGGCCGGGTCTCGTTCCACCCGGTGTGCGAGTACGTCGGCGACCGGACGTTCCGCTCCCGCGTGAGCGGCACCGAGTTCACGGCGTCGCGGGCCCGGCTCGTCCACGCCACGTACCTCTCCGGGAACATCCCGGCGACCACGCCGCCCCCGTTCGCGGTGGCGGACGGTGCCACCGTCATCCCTCCGAACGAGCTGGTGCACCTCGCCGAGGCACCCGAGCAGTACGTCATCGTGGGCGCCGGCAAGACGGCGTCGGACGCGGTCGTCTGGCTGCAGCAGAACGGGGTCGACCCCGGCGCGATCTGCTGGGTCCGCTCGCGGGACCCGTGGATGATCGACCGAGCGGTCGTGCAGCCGGACCCGGCGGTCTTCACCGGCATGGCGGCGGACACCATGGAGGCGGCCGGCGTCGCGACGTCGGCCGACGACCTGTTCCTCCGGCTCGAGGATCGGGGCATCATGATGCGGATCGACCCGAAGGTCACGCCGAGGGTGGCGAAGACCCCCACCCTGGGCCGGTGGGAGCTCGACCTCGTCCGCCGCGTGACCGACGTCGTCCGGCGCGGGCACGTCCGTGCCGTCTCGCCGGGGCGTCTCCGGTTCGCGGACGGCGACGTGCGCGTCTCGCCGAAGGCGGTGATCGTCCACTGCGCCGCGGCAGGACTGCCGTCGCCGCCCCTCGTGCCGATCTGGCAGCGGGACGCGATCCGGCCGCAGCCGGTGCGCGTCGGATTCCCGTGCTTCGGCGCGGCGATCGCAGGCTACGTCGAGGCGACGCGGGCCGATGACGACGAGAAGAACGACGCGTGTCGCTCGTCGCCCTACTCGAGCACCCCGGCGGACTGGCTGACGATGCAGGTCATCGGCGGCGATGCCGCGCGGGCGCTCTCACGGCACCCGGACCTCAAGGCGTTCGCGAACACGACGACCCTGAACCCGGGCGGCATCCCCCCGGGCCTGGCCGACGACCCTGCCGTCGCCGCGGCCGTCGCGCGGTTGAAGGCGGCCGTCGGCCCGGGGCGCGCGCGCATGGTGGAGCTCACGGCCGGAGCCTGACCGGGGCGACCGGATCGCCGGCGCGGACGCCGACGGCGGGGCCGACCGGAGCCGACCCCGCCGTGCGGGCGGAGCGCGCCGCGCCCGACTGCGGGCGGCCGTTAGAACACCGGCGCACCGCCCCGCACGAGGCGCCAGTTCTCGACGTGGAAGTCGGCGGGGTCGATGACGCCGGCGGCCGACGCGTACGAGACGATGGCCTCGCGGATGGCGACCTGGGCGTTGTAGACGACCGGCGCGGTCGCGATGTGCGGGAAGCCGCCGCCGCCCGACTGGCGGTAGTTGTTCACGGCGACGAGGAACTGCTGGTCGGAGCCGACCGGCGCGCCGTCGTAGGTGAGGTTCGCGATCCGCGAGCCCACGGGCTGCGCGATGTCGACGTCGTAGTCGATCCCCGAGAACTGGTCGGAGTTGTAGTCGGGCGTGCCGCCGGCGTTCGTCCACGACGCCGGGTCGACCGGGTCGCCCGGCGCCACCTGCGCGAAGTACTTGGCCGAGTACTCCAGGTAGTCCCGGATCTGCGCCCCGGTGAGGACGGACGCGAGCAGCGTGTTGTCGTAGATGTAGAGACCGGCGACGTCCTTGATCGTCACTTGGCCCGCCGGGAACGTGGCGCCGCGGTTGAACGGCGCGGCGATCGACACGATCGGCAGCGACGCCTCCGGGGTGCCGGCGACGGCGGCCGCGACGGTGTCGGTCTGCACGGCGTTGACGTAGTCGAGGATCGCCGTGTCCTTCCAGCACGCCTCGGCGGCCGACATCGCCTCGGTCGACGTGGCGACGGGCGTGTTGACGTACCGCACGACGGCCTCGTGCTGGGAGCGGACGACGGCGACGAGCGCCGGGTCGTCGACCACGGTCCGCGTGTCGACGGTCAGCGCCGACCCGTCGGCGACGCTCCAGCTGCCGCGCGCGAACTCGAGCCGGAGGTCGAAGACGCTGACCCGCTGGCCCCAGTTCTTGGGCTCGCTCATGATCACCCGGCGGCCCGTCTGCGGGTTGACGACGATCCGCTCCGGGATGTCGCGGTGCGCGTGGCCGAACAGGATCACGTCGATGTCGGGCACCTGCTCGGCGACGAGCGCGGCCGCGTTCTCGACGGGGAGGTCGTCGCCGTACGACGACATCCCGCTGTCACCCGAGTGGGCGCTCACGACGACGATGTCGGCGCCCGCGTGCTTCATCACCGGAACCCAGCGAGCGGCGGCCTCGACGAGCCCCTGCACCTCGATCTCGCCGCTGACGTTCGCCTTGTCCCAGATCACCACGCCGGGGTTCGTGAGGCCGAGTACGCCGACGCGCACCGGCGGGCGCCCCTTCACCTTCATCGTCTTGATCACGTACGGCGTGAACGCAGGGACCTTGGTGCCCGCGTGCACGGCGTTCGCCGCGAGGACGTCGGCGTCCATCTGCGAGATCCAGTTGCGGAGGAAGTCGAGTCCGTAGTTGAACTCGTGGTTGCCGAGCGCCACGGCGTCGTACCCGATCGCGTTCATCTGGGCGGCGATGGGGTGGATCGCGCCCGTCTCGGTCACCGGCTCCACCAGCGCGTAGTAGAAGCCGAGCGGGGAGCCCTGGATGGTGTCGCCGGCGTCGAACAGCATGGTGTGCTCGCGGCCGCGGTCGGCACGGACCTGGTTGACGACGCTCGAGACGCGGGCGAGGCCGATCGCGTTGCCGGCGCTGTCGCTGTAGGTGGCGTCCTTGTAGTAGTCCCAGTTCACGGCGTTGCTGTGCAGGTCGGACGTGCCCATGATCGTGATCGCGAGCGTGTCGTCGCGCGGTGCGGCCTGGGCGGCGCCGGGCCATCCGGCCGCCGCGAGCACGCTGGCCGCGGATGCGCCGATGAGCAGGTTGCGTCGGCTGACACCGGATGCCGCGGGCGCGACCTCCTCGTCGGGCACGGCGCAGGAGCACCAGCGGGGGGTGGGTTCGTGATCGGGGTGCGAGTGTCGGGTCATGGGATCAGATGTGACCACAACGGGGACCCCTCGGACAAGGGGTCCCCGGTGAATTCCGTCTGCTCATTCGCGCACGCGGATGGGCCGAGCTCGTTCACCCTCGTGCGAGTCGTCCCATCCACAGGCGTCGCTCCACGACGTCGGGAAGGTCGATGGGTTCGTCGGCGGATTCGGCCATCCACTGGCGCCGTTCCACGACGTCGGGCGTCACGGAGGCTCCGACCGGTGCGGCACCGGCAGCCGAGGCGGCGGCGCCCATCCAGAGGCGCCGCTCGGCGACATCCGTTCGCGAGGTCTCGCGCAGCGCGAGGCGGCGCTCGGCGACATCCGTCCTGGAGGTCTCGCGCAGTGCGAGGCGCCGCTCGGCGACATCCGTCAGCGAGCGCTGCTCGACCGACGTGTCGGAGCGGGAGCCCACGCCGGCGCAGCCGGCGAGGGGGGCGATGAGCACCGCAGCCGCGAGGGCGGCGATGGCGCGGTGCTGGAAGCGGGAGTTCGTGTCGGTGTTCATGTCCGCAGCGTCTCGCCCCCCGGTATGGCCCCGAGATGTGGGCGGTATGCACCGGGCATACCGCCCGGCGACGCCTGCCCGCGCACGCGGATGGCGCGGAGGCGAGTCGCCTCCGCGCCACCCGGGTGAGAGCGATCAGCGCGCGCCGAGCGGGCTGAGGTCGTCGTCGACGGGGTCGACGGATGCGTCGTCGTCGACCGCGACCGGGGACGGCGTCGACGTCGCGTTCGCTCCGTTCGGGCTGAGATCGTCGTCGACGCTCGATACCGGGAGTCGCAACTGCTCGGCCGCCTGCCGGGCCTGGAGCGGGCTGAGGTCGTCGCGGACGACGGACGACACCGACGTCGTCGCGGACTCGGAGGTGTCCTCCGAGCGGGTGCTCTGGCACCCGGTGAGCGCCACGCCGAACGCGACGGCGGACGCGGCAGCGGTGATGCGGATGAGTGCGGTTGCGGTGTTCATGCCTCGACCGTGCGCCCCACCGGTATGCGAGCACCGTTCGAGGAGTATGCAGTCGGCATTCGTCGATCGCGGCAATGCCGACGGCGGGGCCGACCGGAGCCGGCCCCGCCGTGCGGGTGGAGTCTGGACGCGCGAGGACGCGACCGACTAGCGAGCGACCTCGCCGTCGACGTAGTCGTCCTCGTTGGCCTGGGTCCAGGCGAACAGCTTGCGCAGCTCGCGACCGGTCGTCTCGATCGGGTGACCCTCGCCCTTGGCGCGGAGCTCCAGGAACTCCTTCTGGCCGTTGTCCTGGTCGTCGATGAAGCGCTTGGCGAACGAGCCGTCCTGGATGTCGGCGAGGACCGCCTGCATGTTCTCCTTGACGTGCGGGTCGATGACGCGCGGGCCCGAGACGTAGTCGCCGTACTCGGCCGTGTCGGAGACCGACCAGCGCTGCTTCGAGATGCCGCCCTCCCACATGAGGTCGACGATGAGCTTGAGCTCGTGGAGCACCTCGAAGTACGCGATCTCGGGCTGGTAGCCGGCCTCGGTGAGGGTCTCGAAGCCGTACTGCACGAGCTGCGAGACGCCGCCGCAGAGCACGGCCTGCTCGCCGAACAGGTCGGTCTCGGTCTCCTCGGTGAAGGTCGTCTTGATGACGCCGGCGCGGGTGCCGCCGATGCCCTTGGCGTACGACTTCGCGAGCTCCCAGGCCTGGCCCGAGGCGTCCTGCTCGACGGCGATGATGTCGGGGATGCCGCGGCCGGCGACGAACTCGCGGCGCACCGTGTGGCCGGGGGCCTTCGGCGCGACGAGGATCACGTCGACGCCCTCGGGCGCCTCGATGTAGCCGAAGCGGATGTTGAAGCCGTGGCCGAACACGAGCGTGTCGCCCGTCTTCAGGTTGTCCTTGATCGACTCGGCGTAGATGTGGCGCTGGTACTGGTCCGGCGCGAGGATCACGATGACGTCGGCCCAGGCGGCCGCGTCGGCGACGCTCTTGACCTCGAACCCGGCCTCCTCGGCCTTCTGGGCCGACTTCGAGCCGTCCTTGAGCCCGATGACGACCTCGACGCCGGAGTCGCGGAGGTTCTGCGCGTGCGCGTGGCCCTGCGAGCCGTAGCCGATGACGGCGACCTTCTTGCCCTGGATGAGCGAGAGGTCCGCGTCCTTGTCGTAGTACATCTCAGCCATTGCTGTTCTTTCTCCTTGAGTGTGGTTCGGTGGCGGATGCGCGGCGTGTCGGCCGCGGCATCCGTCGTGCTAGTTCTTGAAGACGCGCTCGGTGATCGACTTGCCGCCGCGGCCGATCGCGAGGAGGCCGGACTGGGCGATCTCCTTGATGCCGTAGGGCTCGAGCACCTTCAGCAGCGCGTTGGTCTTGCCGGAGTCGCCGGTGACCTCGATCACGAGCGCGTCGGTCGAGACGTCGACGACGCGCGCGCGGAAGAGGTTGACGGCCTCGAGCACCTGCGAGCGGGTCGTGTTGTCGACGCGCACCTTGATGAGCAGGTGCTCGCGCTGCACCGACTGCGTCGGGTCGAGTTCGACGATCTTGATGACGTTGATGAGCTTGTTCAGCTGCTTGGTCACCTGCTCGAGCGGGAGGTCCTCGACGTCGACCACCACGGTGATGCGGCTGAGGCCGTCGATCTCGGAGTGGCCGACCGCGAGCGACTCGATGTTGAAGCCGCGGCGCGCGAACAGTCCCGCGACGCGGGTCAGCAGGCCGGGCTTGTCCTCGACGAGGAGGGAGAGCACGTGGGTCGACATGTTCAGTCCTCCTGGCTGAAGGCCGGCGAGTGGTCGCGGGCGTACTGGATGTAGGAGTTGGAGACGCCCTGCGGGACCATCGGCCACACCATGGCGTCGGCGGAGACGACGAAGTCGATGACGACCGGGCGGTCGTTCGTCTCCAGCGCGAGCTTGATCGCGTCGTCGACCTCCTCCTCCTTCGTCACGCGGATGCCGAGGGCGCCGTACGCCTCCGCCATAGTGACGAAGTCCGGGATGCGCACGGTGTCGTGCCCCGTGTTCAGGTCGGTGTTCGAGTACCGGCCGTCGTAGAACAGGGTCTGCCACTGGCGGACCATCCCGAGGGACGAGTTGTTGATGACGGCCACCTTGATCGGGATGTCGTTCAGGGTGCAGGTCGCGAGCTCCTGGTTCGTCATCTGGAAGCAGCCGTCGCCGTCGATCGCCCACACGGTGCGGTTCGGCTCGGCGACCTTGGCGCCCATCGCGGCGGGCACCGCGTAGCCCATGGTGCCGGCGCCGCCGGAGTTCAGCCACGAGTTCGGACGCTCGTACTTGATGAACTGCGCCGCCCACATCTGGTGCTGTCCGACACCCGCGGCGTACACGCCCTCGGGTCCGGTGAGCTCGCCGATGCGCTGGATCACATACTGCGGGGCGAGCAGCCCGTCGGAGGTCGGCGCGAACCCGAGCGGGTACTCGGTGCGCAGGCCGTCGAGCGTGGCCCACCACTCCTCGAGGTCGGGCGCACCCTGCTTGGTGACGTCGCGGTACGCGGCCGTGAGGTCCACGAGGACCTCCTTCGCGTCGCCCACGATCGGCACGTCGGCCGCACGGATCTTGCCGATCTCGGCGGGGTCGATGTCGACGTGCACGACCTTCGCGTCGGGCGCGAACAGCGCCGCCTTGCCGGTGACGCGGTCGTCGAACCGGGCGCCGAGCACGATCAGCAGGTCGGACTCCTGCAGCGCGAGCACCGCGGGCACGGTGCCGTGCATGCCGGGCATGCCGAGGTGCTGCTGGTGCGAGTCGGGGAACGCGCCACGCGCCATGAGCGTCGTCACGACGGGCGCCTTGGTCGTCTCGGCGAGCTCGAGCAGCTCCTCCGACGCCCCCGCGCGGATGACGCCGCCGCCGACGTAGAGCACCGGGCGCTTCGCCTCCGCGATCATCTGCGCCGCGGCGAGCACCTGCTTGCCGTGCGCCTTCGTGATCGGGCGGTAGCCGGGCAGGTCGACCTTCGGCGGCCAGTGGAACGGGAAGGTCGCCTGCTGCGCGTCCTTCGTGATGTCGACGAGCACCGGCCCGGGGCGGCCGGTCGACGCGATGTGCGCCGCGGCCGCGATCGTCGCCGGGATCTCCTCGGCGCGCTTCACGAGGAACGAGTGCTTCGTGATCGGCATCGTGATGCCGACGATGTCGGCCTCCTGGAACGCGTCGGTGCCCATGAGGTTCGAGAACACCTGGCCGGTGATCGCGAGCAGCGGCACCGAGTCCATGTGGGCGTCGGCGATGGCGGTGACGAGGTTCGTCGCTCCGGGGCCGGACGTCGCGATCGCGACGCCGAGCTTGCCCGTCGACGAGGCGTAGCCCTCTGCCGCGTGGCCGGCGCCCTGCTCGTGGCGGACGAGGATGTGCCGGAGCCGGCGGCTGTCGAGCAGCGGGTCGTAGACGGGCAGGATCGCGCCGCCGGGCAGCCCGAAGACGTCGGTGATGCCGATCAGCTCGAGCGAGCGCACGACCGCTTCGGCGCCGGTGAGCATCTCGGGGCCGCTCTGGGACTGCGACAGGGTGGCGGGCGAAGGCACGGGACTGGCTTCCGTGGTCATTCGGTTCCTGTTCATGGTGCGATGGTGAGTTCGGGACAGGCGAGAGCCTCAGCCCGTGGTCGCGCCTTCGGCTGCGGAGCGCACGAGCTTGGAGTACTTCGCGAGGACGCCTCGGGTGTAGCGCGGAGGAAGCGGCGCCCAGCCGTCACGGCGGGCTGCCAGCTCGGCCTCGTCGACCAGTAGGTCGATGGAACGAGCTGCGATATCGACCCGAATCAGATCACCATCGCGCACGAAGGCGATCGGACCTGCGTCCACCGCCTCGGGTGCCAGATGGCCGATGCACAGGCCGGTTGTGCCGCCTGAGAATCGACCGTCCGTCAAGAGTAGTACATCTTTTCCGAGCCCAGCGCCCTTGATGGCGGCGGTGATGGCGAGCATCTCGCGCATGCCGGGGCCGCCCTTCGGGCCCTCGTAGCGGATGACGACGACGTCGCCGTGGCTGATCTCGCCGTTGGTGAGCGCGTCCATGGCGGCGCGCTCGCGCTCGAACACGCGGGCCGGTCCCTCGAACGTCGCCGCGTCGAAGCCGGCGGTCTTGACGACCGCGCCCTCGGGGGCGAGCGAGCCGTGCAGGATCGTGAGGCCGCCGGTCTCGTGGATCGGGTCGTCGAGCGTGCGCAGCACCTCGCCGTCGAGCGGCGGCAGGTCCATCTCGGCGAGGTTCTCGGCCATGGTCTTGCCCGTGACCGTGAGGGCGTCGCCGTGCATGAGGCCCGCATCGAGCAGCGCCTTCATGAGCACGGGCAGGCCGCCGCGGCGGTCGACGTCGTTCATCACGTACTTGCCGAACGGCTTGAGGTCGCCGACGTGCGGCACCTTCGAGCCGATCCGGTTGAAGTCGTCGAGCGTGAGGTCGACCTCGGCCTCGCGCGCGATCGCGAGCAGGTGCAGCACGATGTTCGTGGAGCCGCCGAGCGCCATGCCCACGGCGATCGCGTTCTCGAACGCCTTCTTGGTGAGGATCTGCCGCGCGGTGATGCCCTGCTCCAGCAGGTTCACGACGGCCTCGCCGGAGCGGTGCGCGTAGTAGTCGCGGCGGCGGTCGGCCGAGGCGGGCGACGCGGAGCCCGGCAGCGACAGGCCGAGGGCCTCGGCCACCGAGGCCATGGTGTTCGCCGTGTACATGCCGCCGCAGGCGCCCTCGCCGGGGGCGAAGGCGCACTCGATGCGCTTGGCGTCCGCTTCGCTCATCTTCCCGGCCTTGACCGCGCCGACGGCCTCGAACGAGTCGATGATCGTGATGTCCTTCTCGGTGCCGTCGGAGAGCCGCACCCAGCCGGGGGCGATGGAGCCCGCATAGAGGAACACGCTCGACAGGTCGAGCCGCGCCGCCGCCATGAGCATGCCCGGGATCGACTTGTCGCAGCCGGCGAGCAGCACCGAGCCGTCGAGGCGTTCGGCCTGCATGACGACCTCGACCGAGTCCGCGATGACCTCGCGCGAGACGAGCGAGAAGTGCATGCCCTCGTGGCCCATCGAGATGCCGTCGGAGACCGAGACGGTGCCGAACTGCAGCGGGTACCCGCCGCCGGCGTGCACGCCCTCCTTCGCGGCCTGCGCGAGGCGGCCGAGCGAGAGGTTGCAGGGCGTGATCTCGTTCCACGAGCTGGCGATGCCGACCTGGGGCTTGTCCCAGTCGGCGTCGCCCATGCCGACCGCACGGAGCATCCCCCGACTGGTGGTGGCCTCGATGCCATCCGTGACGACGCGACTGCGGGGCTTGGGATCGATCTCCGACATGGGTCGAGTCTACGGGCCGCGAACGAGCGGTTTCTCCCGCTGCTGCGGCGCATCCGTCGGCATCCGCTCGCCGACGTGTCGACCGCGGGGCGGATGCCGCCTGCGCGACGGTCAGCGGGCGGCGTCGCGCAGCTCGGCGAGCACCTCCAGCAGCTCCGCGACGTCGTCGGGTCCGCGCAGGCGGTAGGCGGCGAGCGACTTGCCCTGGCCGACCTTCACGCCGACGTCGTCGCTCTCGAGCGTCGCGAACGCATCCTCGTCGGTGACGTCGTCGCCGACGTAGATCACCGCGTCGGCGCCGGAATGCTGGCGGAGGCGCGTGACCGCCTCGCCCTTGTCGCTGGCGCGCACCGCGAACTCGAGCACGTTCTTGCCGCCCCGCGTGGGGAGCCCGGGCAGCGCCTCTTCGACGCGCTCCCGTGCGGTGCGCTGCAGCGCGGCGCCGGCGCTCGTGCCGAGGCGGCGGGTGTGCAGGGCGATGCCGGCCGGCTTCCGCTCGACCCACGCGCCGTCGGCGGCGGATGCCGCGTCCTCCACGATCTCGATCAGTTGCTCGAGGCGGGTGAGCTCGCCGTCGCGGAGGTCGAGCGTGACCCCGCCCGAGTCGAGCTGGAGCTCGACGCCGTGCGATCCGCTGAGGAGGGCGGCGACGGGCGGCGAGGCGACGTCCTTGAGGCTGTCGAGCGCTCGGCCGGAGACCAGCGCGATGCGCGTGTCGTCCGACTCTGCGAGCCGCTCCACCGCGGCGCGGGCGCGTTCGGTGGCGCGGGCGTCCTCGGGGCGGTCGACGATCGGCGCGAGCGTGCCGTCGAAGTCGAGTGCGACGAGCAGCCGCTCGACCTCGGCCAGCTTCGCGACGGCCGACCGGAGCGGGCCGGAGACGCCCGGGGCGATCTTGCCGACGCCCGTGAGCGTCTCGAGGAAGGTGGCCGACCAGTTGGCGACGTCGTTCTCCTTCACCCGCTTGCGGAGGGCGCGCATGCGGCGCGCGCGCTCGCGCTTGGGCATGCTGCCCGCCTCGACCATCGCGTCCTTCAGGCCCTCGATGTCGTGCGGGTTCACGAGGATCGCCTGGCGGAGCTCGTCGGACGCACCCGTGAACTCGCTGAGCAGCAGCACGCCGTCGTCGTCGTAGCGGCTGGCGACGTACTCCTTGGCGACGAGGTTCATGCCGTCGCGGAGCGCGGTCACGAGCATCACGTCGGCGGCGAGGTAGAGCGCCGCCATCTCCTGGCGTGGGTACCCGTGGTGCAGGTAGGTGATCGCGGGGTGGCCGAGCGTCGAGTAGTCGCCGTTCAGGCGCCCCACGGTCAGCTCGATCTCGTCGCGCAGCTGCCGGTAGGTCTCGACGCGCTCGCGCGACGGGCTCGCGACCTGCACGAGCGTCGCCTGCTGCACCGAGAGACGCTCGTCGCGCAGCAGCTCGCCGAACGCCTTCATGCGGTGGCGGATGCCCTTGGTGTAGTCGAGCCGGTCGACGCCGAGCATGACGATGTCGGGGTCCCCGAGGCTGCGGCGGATCTCCCGCGCGCGCTCCTGGACCTCGGGCTTGCGGGCGAGCTCCTCGAACGCGGCAGCGTCGATCGAGATCGGGAAGTGGCGTGCGACGACGTGCCGCACCTCGCCGTCCTCCTCGGGCACCTCGACGATCGTGCCGCGCGTCTTGTAGCCGTAGAGGCGGCGGACCGCGCGGGAGAAGTTGCCGGCGTCGGCCGCGCGCTGGAAGCCGATCACGTCGGCGCCGAGCAGGCCGTCGACGACCTGGCGCCGCCACGGCAGCTGCGAGTAGATGCCGAACGCCGGGAACGGGATGTGGTTGAAGAAGCCGATGACGAGGTCGGGGCGGCTCTCGCGCAGCATCCGCGGCACGAGCTGCAGCTGGTAGTCCTGCACCCAGACGACCGCGCCGTCGGCGGCGACGCTCGCGGCAGCCTCGGCGAAGCGGCGGTTGACGGTGACGTACGCGTCCCACCACTCGCGGTGGAAGCTCGGCGGCGCGATGACGTCGTGGTAGAGCGGCCACAGCGTGTCGTTGGAGAAGCCCTCGTAGTACTCCTCGAGCTCGTCGGCCGACAGCGGCACGGGGACGATCGAGATGCCGTCGTGCTCGAACGGGTCGAACTCGCGGTCGGCGACGCCGGCCCAGCCGACCCACGCGCCGTCGTTCGCGCGCATGACGGGCTCGAGCGCGGTCACGAGGCCGCCGGGCGAGGACTTCCACTGCGTCTCGGCGCCCTCCCCGCCGACGTAGTCGACGGGCAGTCGGTTGGAGACCACGACCATGTCGTAGATCGGCGCGACCAGTGGCGCGTCCTCGGAGTCGGTGGCGGGCTTCACGTCGTCGGAACCTCCTCGCGGAACGGGATTCAGGCTAACAGTCCGAACGTCCCCACCTGATCCCCAGCAGTCGGGGCTAGACTTCGAGCCTCATGATCCGCATCGGTATGAGCACCACCTGTGTGTACCCCCTCGAGCCCGAGCACGCCTTCCGCATCGCGAAGGAGGCCGGCTTCGACGGGGTCGAGATCATGGTCACCAATGAGGCGACCACGCAGGACCCCGTGGCGCTCAACGAGATGGCCGAGCGGTACGGGCTCCCGATCCTCTCGATCCACGCGCCGGTGCTGCTGCTCACCCACTTCGTCTGGGGCCGCGATCCGCGTGTGAAGCTCGCGAAGACCGCGGAGCTGGCGAAGGCGGTGGGTGCAGGAAGCGTCGTGGTGCACCCGCCGTTCCGCTGGCAGGCGAGCTATGCGCTCGAGTTCCTGTCGATCGTGCGGGAGCTCTCCCAGGAGCACGGCGTCGAGATCGCGGTCGAGAACATGTTCCCGTGGCGTGCCGCCGGCCGGAACGTGAAGGCGTACGCCCCCGGCTGGGACCCGCGCGCCATGGACTGCGACGCCGTGACGCTGGACTTCTCGCACGCCGCCCTCTCGGGCACCGACAGCATGACGCTGGCGAACGACCTCGGCGACCGCCTCCGGCACGTGCACCTGTGCGACGGGTCGGGCGCGATCGGCGAGGGGCAGATCTTCGACGAGCACCTCCTGCCGGGTCGCGGACGCGAGCCCGTCGCGGAGGTGCTGCGCATGCTCGCCGATCGCGGATGGGACGGCTCGATCGTCGCCGAGGTGAACACGCGCAAGGCCAAGACCGAGGCGGAGCGGCTCGAGATGCTGCGGGAGACCGTCGCGTACGCGCGGGAGCACGTCGCCGTCGACGCCGCCGCCGAGCACGGGTCGCCGCTGCGTCGCGTCATCGACGCGATCGTGCCCGGCCGCCAGTCCTAGCTCGGGCGTCGCCTCTGGCGCTCACGGCGCCGGTTCGGTCGGCGGCGCCGAGCGATCGCCCGACGCCGCCGCGTGCGTCATGCCGGGGCGGCTGCGAATCGCGTGGCCGCGCGGATGCCGCGCCTCCGCGCGACCACGATCGCCGTTCCGGCGACCCCCAGCACCCCGAACAGCACGAGGGCGCCCGCCGCGGCCCACACGCCCGCTCCCCCGACCCCGGCGACGATGAGCTGCATGCCCTGCACCGCCCAGGTGAGCGGCAGGAACGGGCTGATCGCCTGGTAGGGACCGCTGACGACCTCGAGCGGGTAGAGGCCACCGGATGCCGCGAGCTGCAGCACCACGAGCACGAGCGAGACGACCGTGCCGATCCGGCCGAGCCAGGCGCTGAGGAACGCGTGGATCGCCGTGAACACGACCGCCAGCAGCGCGGCGAACGCGAGCGTCTGCGGCAGGAGCGCCCAGTCGACGCCGAGCACCGTGTGCATGAGCGCGACGACGGCGGCGGCCTGCGCGAGCCCGATCAGCGAGCCGCGGAAGAGCGTGCGGCCGACGAGGCGTGCGGTGGGCGCGGTGCTCGCGAGCGCCTCCCGCGTGAACGGGCGGAAGACGAGGTACAGCGTCATCGCGCCGAGCCACAGTCCGATGGGGCCGATGAGCATCGCGACGACCTGGCCGAGCGAGGTGATCTCGTTGTCGCGTGTCGCCTGGGCGACGACCGGGTCGGCGACGACGCCGGCGGTTTCCTCGGGGTCGAGTCCCTCGAGCGAGGCGGTGCCCTCGGCGCCCTGCGCGAGCCCGTCGGCGAGGTCGGTGGTGCCGTCGGCGAGCTGCGAGGCGCCGGCGGCGGACGCGCTCGCGCCGTCCTGCAGCCGGGTGAGGCCGCTCGCGATCCCGCTGACGCCGGAGGCGAGCCCGTCTGCACCGTCGCGCAGTGCGGGCGAGCCGGCCGCTGCCTGCGCGGCCCCGCCGGACAGTTGCGAGATGCCGGACTGGAGGCCGTCGACGCCGGAGCCGGTCCCTGCGACGAGCTGCGCGCCGCCGGCGGCGAGCTCGTCGAATCCGCCGGCGGTGCCGGTGCGCAGTTCGTTCCCGCCGGCGACGAGCTGCGAGAAGCCGTCGGCCGTGCCGGTGCGGAGGTCCGCGCCACCGGCGAGCAGCGAGTCGAACGTGTCCGACGTGCCGGCGATCAGGCCCGCGCCGCCGTCGGCGGTGGCCCGTACGTTCGCGACGTACTCGTCGATCGCCGCCTGGAGCATCGCGCCGGTCGGATCGGCGGCGAGCAGCGCCGGCACCGACGCCGCGAGCTGCTCGCCGCCGTCGGCGAGCATCCCCACACCGGCGACGTAGTCCGTCGTGGCCGCCGTGAGGCCGTCGCCGGCCTGGCTCACGCCGTCGACGTACGCGGCGATACCGCCGTCGACGCCCGTCCCGGCCCGACCCACGCCGTCGACGTACGCGGCGATGCCCGCATCGATCCCGGAGCCGGCCTGCGCGACGCCGTCGACGTACTGCGAGACGCCGGACGTGATGCCGTCGAGGCCGCCCGCCTGCGCGTCGAGCGAGCCGAGCCCGCCTGCGAGCTGGTCGACGCCGGACGTGTACTGGTCGACGCCGGCGGCGTACGCCGCGGCGCCGTCGGCCGCCTGCGCGGAGCCGTCGGCCGCGGAGCCGATGCCGCCCGCGAGCTGGTCGAGCCCGGTCGCGAGCGAGTCCGCGCCTTCGGCCAGCTGCCCGGCGCCGTCGGCGGCGTCGCCGAGCGACCCGCCGACCTGCACGAGGTTGCCGTAGAGGCCCTCGAGGTACTGGGTCGTGAGCTCGTGCCCGAAGGTCGTCGCGATCGCGTCGCCCACGGCGGACCCCACGGTGCCGGCGAGGTAGCTGTGCGCGTCGTCGGTGCGGATGTCGAGGGAGGCGGTCGTCGGCGCGTCCCCGGCGAGCGAGGTGACCGAGGCGGAGAAGTCGGCCGGGATGGTCAGCACCGCGTACGCGTCGCCGTCGGCGAGCGCGGCCGCCGCCTCCTCGTCGTTCGAGATCGTCCAGTCGAAGCCGGTGTCGGCCTCGCCAGTGAGCTCGGTCACGAGCAGCCGGCCGGCGAGCACGGGCTGCTCCTCGCCGTCGGGGGTCGTCGTGGTCACCATCTCGTCGTTGTTGACGACGATCGCGGGGATCGCGTCCATGCGATCGTCGGCGCCGCCGATCGCCCCGGCGACGAGGCCGGCGACGGCGAGCGGGACGGCGATCACGGCCGCGAGCAGGGCGGCGCGGCGGATGCGCCGCGAACCCGGGCGCGCGGCGGAGTCGGTGCGGGTCATCGGAGGGCCTCCTGGGGGCGGACGACGAGGTCGAGGGAGCGGATGCCGCGACGCTCGAACGCCGCGTCGGCGTGGTCGAGGTCCGCGTCGGGCGCGGTGGTCGCGATGAGCAGGACGTCGGCGGGCACCAGTCGCGCGAGCGCGGGCCACAGCCGGTCGGGGATGCGGGAGGCGCCGTCGAGCTCGACGACCACGGCCCGGGGCCGCTCGGCGAGCGCTGCGGCGACGGCGACGAGCACGCGGTCGAGCGTGTCGAGCTCGGCGAACGGCGTCTCGGGGTCGAGTGCACGCGCCCGCCAGGCGAGCGGGTCCGCGGCGGCCGTGCGCGCCTCGGCGACGCGGCGGAGCGCCGTGGCGACGGCACCGCGGCTGGAGTCGAGGCGGTACCAGGCGCGGGTCGCGTCGATGCGTGCGGCGACGAGGTCGCCCGCCGTGGCGCCGGCGGCGGCATCCGTCACCGTGTCGGCGACCGCGACGCGGCGCATGACCGCGCCCGCGTCGGTCGGCAGCGGCCGGCCGAGCACGGCGAGGCGGCCGCCCGCGGGCAGCACCCGGCCGGCGAGCGTCGCGCCGAGCAGGCGCCGGTCGGCCGGTCGCCCGCGCACGAGGAGCGCGCCGCCGCGCGGCACCGCGACCGAGACGGGGCCGAGCGGACGCTCGGGGTCGCCGAGGAGCAGGTCCTCGGCGAGCACGTCGGCGTCGCGGCCGGCCGCCCACTCGGACTCCGCGAGATGGGCGCGCAGGCCCTCCCCCTCGATGTCGACGTCCGGCAGGATGCGTCCGAGCCACTTCGGCAGCCACCACGCACCCCGTCCGGCGAGCGCCATCGCGGCGGGCACGAACGTCATCCGGACGAGGAACGCGTCGAACGCGACGCCCACGGCGAGCGCGAACGCGATGCCCTTGATGACCCCCGTGCCCTCCGGGACGAAGGCGAAGAAGACGAAGAACATGATGAGCGCGGCCGCCGTGACCACGCGCGCGGCGTGCTGGAAGCCGTGCACGATCGACGTGCGGGGCTCGCGGGTCTTCACGTACTCCTCGCGCATGCCCGAGACGAGGAACACCTCGTAGTCCATCGCGAGGCCGAACAGCACGGCCATGAGCAGGATCGGCAGGAAGCTGAGGATCGGGCCGGGTTCGATGTGCATCAGGTCGGCGAGCCATCCCCACTGGAACACCGCGACGGTCAGGCCGATGGCGCCGAACGCCGAGAGCAGGAAGCCGAGCGCGGCCTTGAAGGGCACGAACACCGACCGGAACACGACGAGCAGCAGGATCACCGAGAGGCCGACGACGATGAGGGCGAACGGCACGAGCGCGTCGTTGAGCCGCTGCGAGATGTCGATCGAGACGGCCGTGTAGCCGGTGACGGCGATGGGCGTGCCGTAGTCGTCGACGACGGACTCCTCGAGCGCGCGGATGTCCTGCACGACCTGCTTGGTCTCCGGATCGTTCGGGGCCGACTCCGGGATCACCTGGATGATGGCGGTGTCGGCGGTCTCGTTCGGGAGTCCCTGGCCGACGTACGCGACGCCGTCGACGTCGGCGAGTCGCGCGCCGATCGCGTCGAGGTCCCCGAAGATGTCGGTCGTCTGCGTGATGTCGACCGTGACGATGAGCGGTCCGTTGTAGCCCGGCCCGAAGCCCGCGGCGATCATGTCGTACGCCTCGCGCTGGCTCGTGCCCTCCTCGCCCTGGCCGCCGGGGAGGTTGAGGTCGAGGCTCGCGGCGGGCACGGCGGCGGCGCCGAGCAGGCCGACGACGAGCAGGACGAAGACGACGGGCGCCTTCAGCACGGTGTCGACCCAGCGGCGGCCGAGGGTGCGCGTGCCGGAGTCGTCGGCGGCGACCCCGCGGCGGTGGGCGCGGCTGCCCGGCTTCGGCGCGAGCCGGCCCTTCGCGAGGCCGAGCAGGGCCGGCAGCAGCGTCGTCGCGCCGATGACGGCGACGAGCACCGCGAACGCGGCGGCGACGCCCATGACGCTGAGGAAGGGGATGCCGACGACGAGCAGGCCGAGCAGCGCGATGATGACCGTGAGTCCGGCGAACACGACGGCGCCGCCCGCCGTCGCGACGGCCTCGGCCGCGCTCTCCTCGGGATCCATGCCCCGGGCGAGCTGGGTCCGGTGCCGCGACAGGATGAACAGCGCGTAGTCGATGCCGACGGCGAGGCCGATCATGACGGCGAGCATCGGCGCCGTGCTCGACACGGTCGCGAAGGCGGCGACGAGCGAGATGCCGCCGAAGGCGGTGCCGACGCCGACGATGGCGGTGAGCAGCGGCATCCCCGCCGCCAGGAGCGAGCCGAACGTGATGAGCAGCACCACGCCCGCGAACAGCACGCCGAACGCCTCGGTGATCGTGAGGCCGAACGTGGTCTCCTGGAAGACCTCGCCGCCGAACGCGACCCGCAGTCCCGCGTCGCGGCCGATGTCGCCGGTCGCGAGGACCGCATCGATCTGCTCCTGGGTGACCTCGGTCACGGGTCCGTCGAACTGGACCTGGATGTACGCCGTGCGGGCATCGCCGGAGACCTGGTCGCCGGCGTACTCGTCGAACGGTCCGAGCACGCTCGCGACGCCGTCGACGCCCTCGAGTTCGCCCTCCATCCCGGTGATGGCGTCGCGGTACGGTGCGTTCTCGACCGAGTCGCCGTCCGGGGCCTCGACGACGGCCTTCGCGGAGGCGCCGGCGGTCTGCGGGAAGACCGCCGCGAGCTGGTCGATCGCGTCCTGGGACTCGGTGCCGGGGATCGCGTAGGACTCCTGGAGCTGGCCGCCCAGGCCGATGCCGGCGCCGACGAGGCCTCCGAGGGCGAGCACCCAGGCGACGATGACGACCCAGGCCCGACGGTAGGCGAAGCGTCCGATGCGGTGGAGGAGCAGTGCCACGGTTCTCTCTCAGTTGCCGGTGGTGCGAACGGGGGTGAGGATCTCGGAGATGATCCGGTGCAGCGCGTCGCGCAGCTCGTCGTCGGACGGGATCATCTGCTCGTCGGCGAAGGTGCGGCCGGCGGTCAGCAGGAAGGCCGCGCCGCCGAGCGCGATGCCGAACCGGACCTGGTCCTCGACGCTCTCGCGCTCCTCGCAGACCGCGGCGGCGAGGCGGCGCACGGCGACGTTGGCGCGGGCGATGATCGGCAGCTCGGAGAGGCTCGGACCCTGGATGAGGAACACGTGCACGGCCTGCCGATGCAGCAGGAGCAGGTCGACGACGCGATCGACGAGCGTGCGCCGACGGCCGGAGCCGCGGCCGGCGAGGAACTCCTCGAGCACGGCCTCGAAGCCCTCCACGGCGGGCTCGATCGCCGCCTCGAGGAGGGCCTCCTTCGACCCGTAGTGGTAGAGCACGCTCGACTTCGCGTACCCGGCGGCGTCGGCGATGTGCTGCAGCGACGTGCCGGCGAAGCCGACGGTGGCGAACTGCTCGAGGGCGGCCTGCTTCAGCTCGTCGGCGGCGCGCGCACGCGGGACGGGCGTGACTTCGGTGGGCATGCGATCGACGCTAGTTGACCGATCGGTCAGATCCTGCCCGATCGGTCAGACTCGGGGTGTTCTCCCAGTCTCAGGGGAGGCACGCGGCGAAGAACTCGCGCACGTCGGCCGTGAAGGCCTCGCGGCTCTCGCTGAGCGTGTAGAACATGTGCCCGCCGTCGTAGGCGCGCAGGCGCACGCGATCGCCGGTGGCCGGAGCCAGTCGCATGAGGTCGACGATCCGGCGGGAGCTGTGCAGCGGCGTCACCAGGTCGTGGCGACCGTGCACGATGAGCGCCCCCAGGTGCGGATTGAGGGTCAGGCCCCTGCGGAGGTCGTCGACCGACCCCGGAGGGGCTTCGAGGGCGTGGTGGTCGTCGTCGGCGACCCACTTCTTGTTCACCTCGTAGCTGAGCACCGCGTACTGCCGGTCGGTCTCCACCCCGATCTCGGCGCGCAGCAGGTGATTGATGGCCATGGTGAACGCCGCCGTCGAGCCCGCCAGGGTGTGCTCGCCGCCTTCGAACGACACGCGATCCGGGAACGGGTCGACGACGGTCTGCGTGACGTCGTAGAGTCCCGCGACCTCGCCGCGATCGCGGAGGATCTCGCGGGCCCAGCGGTCGATGCCGATGCGGCCCTGCAGCTGCTCGACCACGGCGGGGGCGAGTCCGACCAGGTCGGCCAAGCGCGCCAGCACGGCGGACCGCTCCTCGGCCGGCACCGAGGCGCCGCGCATCAGGAACGTCGCATAGTCGGTCGTCGCGAACGCTGAAGCGGCTGCCGCGACCGCATCGGCGCCGTCCGCCGCCTCGGGCGCCCGGCAGCGCCCGTGGTGCAACGCGCCCGCGGCCATGGTCGGAATCGTGTCGACGTACGGGTCGGTCGCGTAGTCGGTGAAGGTGAGCGGGGTGATCTCCAGCGCCGGCGAGATGAGGACCGCGCCGGCGAGCCCCACGCCCTCGTCCTTCGGCAGCGACCACGCGAGCCGCCCGACGCGGTAGCCGCCGTAGCTCTCGCCGGCGATGAACACGGGCGCCGACCACCGGCGATTGCGCGACAGCCAGCGGCTGATGAACTCGCGCATCGCCGCGAGGTCGCGGTCGTAGCTCCAGTAGGTCGGCGCAGCCTCGCCCGGCTTCGGCTCCGACGGGATGGGACGCGAGAACCCGGTGCCGACCGGGTCGATGAACACCAGGTCGGTGTCGGCGATCCACGAGGCGTCGTTGTCGACCATGCGCACCGGCATCCGCGCCGTCGAGCCGTCGTCGGGCAGGACGACACGTCGGGGCCCGATGGCCCCGACGTGCAGGTACGCGGAGGAGGCGCCCGGTCCGCCGTTGAACACGAACGTCACGGGACGATCGGCGGCCTCGTCGGTGGCGAGGTACGAGACCGCGAAGACCTCGGCGGCCGGCGACTCCTCCCGGCGCAGCACCGTCCAGTCCGCGGTCGCGGTGAGCGAGATGGGCTCATGACCGTCGGGCGCCCACGTCATGGGGGCGCTCGCGCCGGGGGGCGCCGCCCATGCGGGGGTGACGGGGCCGCGGGCCCCGGCCTTCCCGTCCGATGCGCCGCCCGCCGTCGCGCCGTCGGTCGTGTCTGCGGATGGTTCGGGCATCGTCGCCTCCTGGGTGCACAACTCGCGCTTCGCGCCCTCAGCCTAGTGAGCGCCGCCACCCGTCAGCGGCTGCGACCCCGGCCCCAACCGGACGCGCCCGTCAACCGGTCGCGCGGCCCGAGTTCGACGCGATAGCGTTGCGGAATGCGCAAGTACCTCTTCAGTGGAGCGGTCCTGAGTTCGCTGTTCGGCGCGGTCGGAGTCATCCGCGCCACCAAGGCGGGACCGCGTGACTGGAGGCTCCTGCTCATGTGGGTCTCCTGGGCCGCCACCCTCGCCATCGCGATCGGCACGGTCGCCGACGAGCAGAAGCGCCGCGAGCTGGCCGAGTAGCCGCCCGCACCCGCACCGTCCGCGTCCGACGGCTCCGCGCCCCAGCGGCGTGTCCGAGCCCGGGGGGTCGCCGCGTGACGGACACTGGACGAAACCGCCGTCCGCCGAGTCCGCCACCTGCTCCGATCGAGAGGACACCGATGTTCCGCCGCTGGCGTCGCGCGCGGCTCGCCGCACAGGCCGCAGCCCACACCGCCCCCGCCCCGTCGCCCCGGGCGACGGCCGCGGACCTCCGCGGCGAGCAGATCTTCGAGCTCGTCAACGCGCGGCTGTCGCGATTCATCGGCCCGGACGGCCAGTGGTCCCTCGTTCGCCGCAGTGCCGAGGATTCCGACCACATCTTCCAGTCGATGCTGACCCACCAGATCGCCGCCGAGGTGACCCGCGCGATCCTCGAGGAGCGCGAGCAGGTGGCCGTCGTGGTGCCCGCCGAGGAGGCGTCGCTCGCCCTGAGCTGGAGCCCGGCGCCGCTCGTGGTGTGGGCCGACCCGGTCGATGCGGTCGATCCGGTCGAGACCGACGAGACGGATGCCGCGACGCCGGCGGCCGAGCCCGTGCTCGTCGCCGACGTCGTCGCCGAGGACGGCGCGCGCGCCGCCTGATCGCGACGCGCCCCCTGCCCGAGCGCACCGTGCGCATCATCGGGGCGGACGGGTCGGAGCGCTGAACCGCCCCCCGATCGATCCGGTCCGCGATCATCGGGTGCGCGCCGCTGCCTGCGACGAAGCTGGGTGGACGAAGGAGGGACCGTGATCGCGACGCTCAATCAGGTGGTCGAGCACGTCGAGCGCCAGCTCACCGACGACGTCGACCTGGCCGGCCTGGCTGCCGGCCTCGGCACGACCGAGTACCACGTGCGCCGGATGTTCTCGTCGCTGGCGGGCATGCCGCTGTCGGAGTACGTCCGGCGCCGGCGCATGACCGTCGCCGCCGCGGACCTGCTCGGCGACGACGGGCTGCTCGACATCGCCGTGCGGTACGGATACGGATCCACGGAGGCGTTCGCCCGCGCGTTCCGCGCCGTGCACGGTGTCGGCCCCGGCGACGTCCGTCGCGACGGCGGTCCCCTTCGCTCGCAACCGCAGCTCAGGTTCCGCCTGACCGTCGAAGGGAACACCCCCATGGACACCCGTATCGCCGACCGCCCCGCGTTCCGCCTCATCGGGCACGCCGCCCGCGTCCCGCTCATCCACCACGGCGTCAATCCGCACATCCAGGCGCACATCGCGGGCCTGCCCGCGTCCGAGCACGATCGGCTGAAGGCGCTCAGCAGCACCGATCCGGCCGGCCTGCTCCAGGTGACCGCCGACGTCGACCCCGACGCCGCCGAGGGCAGCGAGCTCACCTACCTCCACGGCGTCGCGGTGACGGATGCCGCGGCACGACCCGACGACCTCGACGCGATCGACGTCCCGGCCGGCGCGTGGGCGGTGTTCCGGAGCACGGGCGACCACCCGGCCGCGCTGCAGGAGACCTGGGCCGCGACGGCCACCGACTGGTTCCCCTCCAACCCCTGGCGCCTGCGCCCCGGCCCTTCGATCGTCGCGGTCCTCGAGCGCTCCCCCGACTTCAGCACCGCCACGTGCGAGCTGTGGCTGCCCGTCGAGCGGGCGTGACGCGGCGGCGGCTCGGAACCCACGGTTCCGAGCCGCCGACCACGGATCCCGCCCCGTCGGGGCTCAGTCGGCGCAGAGGCCCCGGGCGGTGTCGTTCTTGCCCTGGCCGCCGATGGCCTTGACGACGTCCCCGACGTTGGTGAACCCGAGCGCGCCCTCGGTGTTGATGGTCTTGTGCACCTGGCCGAAGCAGGCGGCGGCGTTGGGCGCGGCGTGGGCCGGAGCGGCGACACCCAACGTGGCGAGCGCGGCGATGAATCCGGTGGCGAGAATGCGCTTCATGGAACTTCCCCTTCGATCGGCGGGTGCGTGTTCACCCGTTCACCCCTACTTCGGTCCGAAGGGCGCGATCGGATGCACGTCACCCGAATGTCGATCGGGAAACCGTGCGGCTCAGCGCCGCGCCTCGTACCTGGTCAGGAGCACGCCGCCGGGGAACGTCCGGGTCTCGGGTGATCCACCGAGGTCGGCACGGCGGTGAACCGCACGCGATATGATGATTTCATCATGCCATTCAGCAATGCGGAGCGTCCGCTCTACGAAGTGAAGGCGAACCTCTTCAAGGGGCTGGCGCATCCGTTCCGCATCAGGATCCTCGAGCTCCTCTCGGCCGCCGACGAGGTGAGCGTCGCCGCCCTCCAGCGCGAGACCGGCCTCGAGGCCTCGCACCTGTCGCAGCACCTGACGGTCCTGCGACGGCACCGACTGGTCACGTCCGAGCGGCGGGCCAGTCACGTGTACTACCGGCTCTCGAACCGCGGGGTCGCCGACCTGCTGGCGGTCGCTCGCGCGCTCCTGCTCGACCTGCTGGACGAGGACACGGGCCTGCTCGCGGATGCCGCAGCGCTCCCGGCGATTCCCGGGGGTTCGGGGTCGGCGCGGTGACGGAGGTCCCTGCGCGGTCGGCGGGTCGGCGGACCTGGGCGCACCTCCGCAACCTGCTCCCCTCGGTCGACGACTCCCGTGCCGTGCGACGGACCTGGCGACGCGACCTGCTCGCCGGCGTCACCGTGGGGATCGTCGCGCTCCCGCTCGCCCTCGGATTCGGCATCTCGTCGGGCGCCGGAGCGGAGGCGGGCCTGATCACGGCGATCGTCGCGGGGATCGTCGCCGCCGTGTTCGGCGGTTCGAACGTGCAGGTGTCCGGCCCGACCGGCGCCATGGTGGTCGTCCTCGCCCCGATCGTGGCGTCGCACGGCGTCGGGGCGGTCGCACTGGTCAGCGTGATGGCGGGAATCCTCGTCCTCGTTGCCGGGGCCGCCCGACTCGGACGGGCGGTGTCGTTCATTCCCTGGCCCGTGATCGAGGGCTTCACGCTGGGCATCGCGGTCATCATCTTCCTGCAGCAGGTGCCCGCACTCGCGAGCCCGGAGTTGCACGGTGCGTCGCACACGAACGTCGCCGTCCTGGCGTGGCAGTCGCTCCTCGGCGCGGATCCCGCGTACCTGGCCTGGTCGCTCGGCGCCGTCGCGATCGTCGCGGCGTGCATGCTGGCCCTGCCGCGCCTGCATCCGGGTGTTCCGGGGTCCCTCATCGGCATCCTCGTCGTGACGGTGCTGTCGCTCGTCCTCCCGTCGCCGCTGCGCGTGATCGGCGAGCTGCCGCAGACCCTCCCGGCGCCCGCCGTGCCCGAGTGGGATGCGGCGACCCTGGGCGCCCTCGCCCTGCCCGCCGTCACGGTCGCCGCGCTGGCCGCGATCGAGTCGCTGTTGTCCGCCCGCGTGGCGGCCTCGCTCGCCGACACCGGTCCCTACAACCCCGATCGCGAACTCGTCGGGCAGGGACTCGCATCGGTCGCTGCGGGACTGTTCGGCGGCATGCCGGCGACCGGCGCGATCGCCCGGACCGCCGTCAACGTCCGGGCGGGGGGCCGGACCCGGCTCGCCGCCGTCACGCACGCCGCCGTCCTCCTGGCCGTCGTGCTGCTCGTGGCCCGGCCGGTCGGGGCCATCCCCCTCGCCGCCCTGTCCGCGGTCCTGATGATCACCGCCGTCCGCATGGTGCACACCGCGACGGTGCGGTCGATCCTGCGCTCGACCCGGGCGGATGCCGCTGCCTTCGTGATCACGGCGATCGTCACGGTCTCGGTCGACCTGATCGTCGCCGTCGTCATCGGCATCGCGGTCGCCGGCGTCTTCGCGATCCGCAACCTGGCCCGCGCCACGGGCGTGCACCGAGAGCAGATCGCCGGCCCGCCGCAGCCTGGCGACGATCGGATCGCGATCGTGCGACTGGATGGACCGCTGTTCTTCGCCGCCGCCGATCGCGTCGCCGACGAGGTCGCCTCGCTCGCGGACGTCTCAGTGGTGATCCTGCGGATGTCGCAGATCGAACTCGTCGACGCGACCGGCGCCCGGATCCTGACCGAGATCGTCCAGCGACTCGAGCGCGACGGCGTCACCGTGCTCATCAAGGGCGTGCGCGAGGGCCATGAGGAGCTGTTCCGCACCGTCGGCGTCCTCGACGCGCTTCGCCACCACCGGCACCTGTTCGCCACGCTCCCCGATGCCGTCGCGCACGCCCGCAGCCACGTCGCTCGGGCGGCAGGCCGCGAGGAGTCGAACGGCTGATCCCGGACCTCCGCCGGCAGGCGAACCGAAGCGGACCCCCGTCGTGTCGACCTACCAGACGATCCCGCCGCCGACCGAGATGCCGCCCCACGTGAGCGCGATGAAGATGGCGGCGAACACGACGGGCGCGATGCCCGTGCCGCTGCGGTCCATCCCCCGACGGTATCGCTGGTCCGACGTGGCAGGCGATGCACCCGCCGCGATACGCGGCGACCTCGGGCTCAGCCGACGTTCGGCTCGTCGATCGATTCGGGACCGAGCACGGTGAGCGGACCCTCATCGTCCGTGGGCGGCTCGAAGTGGTCGAAGTACGCCTCGGCGACGCCCTCTGGAAGCGCGAAGTCGTCACCGTGGTCGAGCCGGCGGGCTCGCACCCGCGCCAGCGCGGTCTCCTTCGGGGTCGCCAGGTAGATCGTCTCCGGCTCGACTCCCAGCGGCCTGAGCAGCGCGCGGTACTCCCCGCGCGCACGGCGCGACCAGAACGAGAAGTCGAGGACGACATCAGTGCCGGAACCGACGAGTTCGAGCAGTCGGGCGCGGAGCCCGGACTCGATCTCGGCATGAACCTCGCTCGAGAGTGGCATCGAGCGGATGCCACGAGCCCACGCCACCTCGTCGAACGAGAGTCGGACCATCCCGTTGCGTTCGAGCCGCCGGGCAACGGTGGACTTGCCGGCCCCCGCCGGCCCGCACATGAAGATCACTCGCGGCGAGATCGTGCTCATCCGCCAGATCCAGTGCGCCTCGACATCCCGCGATCGTACTCGGTGCGCTCCGCGGCGTGCCGGGCCACCGCACGACACGGCTCGACCCTGGGAGGCGACCACGCGGGACCGCGGGGCGTTGGGACGATCGAGCGGGCATCAGGGACGGAAGTGGGATCCGGACCGAGTGCGACGGAACGGCGCGCGGAGTACGCTGCTGCCGAGCGGGAGTCGTTCTGAAGTGAGGTGCGACATGAACCCGAAGCCATTCAGATGCCGGTTGGGTGTCCACAAGTGGGTGGTTCACCGGGAGCCCGACGCCGATCCGTTCTTGGAGTGCGTGCGCTGCTCGAAGCAGGATTACCTGAAGCCGCTGCTCTTCGCGAACAATCCCATGTAGTGCACGCCGCGAGGCGCGGTACGACGCCCACATCCGGCGGGGCATGCCCCGCCGAGCGGTCAGCCCCGGCCGCGCATTCCTCTGCGCCGCCTCGATCGGGGCCCCTGCCCGGCTTCGTGTTCGCGCGCGAGGTCCGCGGGAGGATGATCGCATGACCCGGGAACCGCGGTACTCGACCGAACCGGCGGATCGGGACGCCTACACGCGCCGGAACGATCGGTTGTACACCCGGTTCGCGGGCGTGTACGACGCGGCGGTCAAGGCGTCTCCGGTGTGGCGACGCTGGCTGAGCAACGTGCTGCCCGAGATCCGGGGTCCACGGGTGCTCGAGGTCTCATTCGGCACCGGCTGGCTGCTGACCCGCTACGCGGGACGGTTCCGCACCGACGGGATCGACCTCAATCCGGCGCTCATCGCGGTGGCACGGCGCAACCTCGCGAGGGCGGGTGTCTGGGCGGAGCTGCGTCAGGGGCCGGTCGAGGCGCTGCCCTACCCGGATGCGACCTTCGACACCGTCGTCAACACGATGGCGTTCACCGGCTACCCGGATGCGTCCGCCGCCGCATCCGAGCTCGCGCGGGTGCTCAAGCCGGGCGGTCGGCTCGTGCTGGTCGACATCGGATACCCGAGGGACCGCAATCGGTGGGGCACGTTCCTCGTCGACCGGGTCTGGAAGCCGTTCGGCGATCTCGTACGGGACATGCCTGCCGTGCTCTCCGCAGCGAGCTTCCAGGTCGAGGAGCGGGAGATCGGCGGATGGGGCAGCGTGCACCTCTTCATCGCGTCGAAGCAGGTGGGCGACACGCGGTCTCCGTGATGCCCATCATCCGGAACGGACGGCAGGCACCGGCCCGGGAGGCGCCGGCCGCACCCCAGGGCGACGAGGCCGTCGGCTACGCGGAGGTTCGCAGGGGCTCGAGGGCGGCGAGGATGAGGTCGAGGCCGAAGGTGAACTCGTCCGCCGGGTCGAATCCGGCCGTGACGAGCGCCGCGGCGGACTCGTTGAGGTAGGGGAACTGCTCAGGGGGAAGCTGGGGCAGGTAGACGTCCGTGGCGGCGTCCGCGAACTCGTCGGCGGTGTCGAACGGCAGGCTGGCTTCCTGCAGGGCGAAGCCGTAGACGTAGCTGTCGAGGAGCCAGTTGGCGTGCGTCGCCATCGAGACCGTGAAGCCGGCCGTTCGCAGGCAGGCGAGGACCGCTTCGTGGTGCCGGAGGTTCGCGGGTCCCGGTGAGGTCCGCGACTCCATCAGGCCGATCGCCCACGGATGACGTGCGAGCACCTGTCGAGCGGATGCCGACCGGCGTCGCATCTCCGGCTGCCAGTCGGACCCTTCACGCGGGAGCTCGATCTCGTCGAACACGACGTCGATCATGGCGTCGAGCAGCTCCTCCTTGCTCGCCACGTAGTGGTAGAGCGACATCGCCCCCGCGCCGAGCGTGCGAGCGAGCTGACGCATGCTCATGCCCTCGGCCCCCTCGCGGTCGGCGAGCCGGATCGCCTCGACCACCACCCGCTCCTTGCTCAGGCCCGCGTCGGACGCGACCTGGCGTTGTTCCCTCGCAGACACGGCTCTCCTCGCTCGAACGGCTTGACAATCGTACAGCGTACGGTCATAGTACAGCGTACGACGTACGGTGTACGAGCCGGCGGGAGCCGCGGCTCGGAGGTGAGGAGGCCGCCATGGGAATCGAACAGCGATCGGATGCCGGAGCGCGCCTGGTGCCGGAGGCGGAGCGGGCCGGGGCGGCGACGATGCGGGCCGCGATCCAGTACCGCTACGGCCCGCCCTCAGTGCTCGAGATGGCGGAGCTCAGGCGACCGTCACCCGGCCGAGGCGAGGTGCTCGTCCGGGTGCGTGCGGCCTCGCTGCATCCCGGCGACTCCTACATCATGACCGGCGAGCCGTACGTGGTGCGCCTGGCGTTCGGACTCCGTCGGCCGCGCCACGGGATCCCCGGCAGGGATCTCGCGGGCGTGGTTGCAGCGGTCGGGACGGAGGTCACCGCGCTCCGACCCGGTGACGAGGTGTTCGGCTGGAGCACCGCCGGAACGCTCGCGGAGTACGCCTGCGTCCCGGCGCGCAATCTCGTGTCCACGCCCGCCGGCCTGTCGGTCGTCGCCGCGGCCGCTGTGCCCACCTCGGCCACGACCGCGTTGCAGGCGTTGCGCGACATCGCGAACGTCCGACCGGGCCAGTCGGTGCTGGTCACGGGCGCCTCCGGCGGCGTCGGCTCGTTCGCCGTGCAGATCGCCAAGGCGTTCGGCGCCGAGGTGACGGCCGTGTGCAGCGCCCGCAACGTCGACCTGGTCCGATCGCTCGGTGCCGACCACGTCGTCGACTACACGAGGACCGACTTCACCCGCACCGGGAAGCGGTACGACGTCATCCTCGACAACGTGGAAGCCCAGCCGTTGGCGGCGGTCCGCCGAGCGCTGATGCCGACCGGCACCCTCATCCCGAACAGCGGTCACGGCGGTCGATGGCTCGGCCCGATCGGACGGGTCGTCGACGCGCGCCTGCGGTCCGGGTTCACCCGCCAGCGACTGAAGCCCTTCACGTCCTTCGGGAAGCGTCAGGACCTGCTCGCGCTGGCCGAACTGCTGACAGCGGGGAAGGTCACGCCCGTCATCGACCGCACCTACGCCCTCGACGACGCGGCAGACGCGCTCCGCCACGTCGGTGCCGGCCACACCCGGGGGAAGGTCGTGATCGCCATCTGACGACCGGACCGAGCAGACCGACCCAACCCGTGCGTTCGCACGCCCAGACCTGCCGCCGCTCCGGCGGACGGACCGCTCCTCTCGAAAGAAGAACCGATGACCATCCGAACGAACACCCCGAACCCGCTCGACACCCCGCCCATCCCCGTGCAGGCCAAGCTCGCCGCCGCATGGACCAGCTTCATGTTCCTCTACATCTACGTCGACTACCTCCACCTCTACCGGCCCGGCACCGTCGACGACATCCTGGCCGGCGTCGTCTTCGCCTTCGACGTCAGCCCGGCCTTGCTGACCGCGTTCCTGGCGCTGATCGCGATCCCGTCCCTGATGGTGATGCTCTCGATGACGCTCCCCGCCCGGGTGAACCGCGCTGCGAACCTCGTGGTGGCATCGCTGTACCTCCCCGTCACGGCATTCAATGCGGTCGGCGAGACCTGGGACTGGGCCTCCTTCTACGCCCTCTCCATCGGACTCGAGCTGCTGCTCCTGGCCTTCGTCCTGCGGTCCGCATGGACGTGGCCGCGAACCCCCGCCGTCGCGGCCGATCCCGCGACGACCGAGCAGGGCGCGACAGCGTGAGGCATGATCTCTCCCCCCACGCGCCGGCGAGCTGGGAGCGCGTCGTCCCAACGCACGGGCCTTGCGCCCAGCCCGTCGTTGTAGACGATGCGTTTCGCTGATCGTGCCTCCGCGACGTCAGTCGATCAGCCAGTGAAATGCCCTCGCGACGAAGTCCTTGGCGTGTTCGGTGATGATCGGGCCGTGCGCGAGGACGACGGCGTCGAAGGGCCAATCGAGCATCCGGAGCACCGATTCTCGCGCCGTCGTCCGCGGCCGGAACGTGAGGCGGATGTCGCGCGAAACGCCGCCGTCAGGAGCCATGACTCCGCCGAGGCGGAACACCGCGTTGCTGATCGGATGCCCGGGGAGCGGGTGGTGAACCTGGATCACGTCCTCGAGGAGAAGGGTGCGACTCGGCGCATGGAGGAACGCGGATTCCTGCAGCACCGGGCCGCCGAGCACGACGTGGTCGAGCTCGGGCGTCCACGATCCCGGGACTGCGGGGCCCAGTACCCCCGCGAGCGGGAGGTCGCCGCGCTTCAGCGTGAAGGGAGTGATCGGACTCGACCAGAGCTCGGCATCTGGGAACAGCAGGTGCCACCGGGCGAGCCGCCACAGGTGCCGTGGAGTCGGGCTGACGAGATAGCGCACGGGTCCGAGCGACGTCACTTCCGTCAGCGTCTCGTAGGGCACCGGAACGGGAGACGAGACCCATACCGAGCCGTCACGGAGCCGGACCACCGACATCCGCGTCGTGAACGGCATGCCCATGTCGCGCGTCGCAGGTCCGTCGACGACGAACAGGCCCTCGCCGAGCGGCGTCAGCATGCCCATGCGGCGAGCCTACGCCGGGTGGCAGAGAGATCGTCGGCCAGTCGAGAGGTATTCCTGCCGGCGGGAGTCCGGCTGTTCCCGGAAGGCACGCCCGCGGCGTCCCGGCGCCGAGCGGCCTGGAGTGGGCTCCCATGCAGTCGAACACCTGAGACGGTCGACGTCGCCCTCGACCGCTCGCCGGGTCACTGCGACTTGCGCCCGAACGCCGGTCGGGAGCTACGACACCTGGGTCCAGTGGCGAACCATGTCGTCCCGCTCGACGAGGAAGCGATCGTCCTCGGGGTAGTACACGGCCGCCTCGATGTCGGCGCCCGCGAAGCCTCTGATCGCCTCGAGACTCTGCCAGCGCGACACGGTCACGATCTCGGTCGTGCCATCACCCAAATCGCGTGTCAGCATCCACGCGTCGAGGTTCCCGGGCGTCTCGCGATACTCCTTCATACCGGTGCGTTCGATGTAGGCGACGTACTCGTCGGTATCCTCGCTGCGAACACTGCCCCGCCACATCCGGACGATGGCCAGTTGCGATGCCATGCCGCCATTCTGCGCCGAAGACGGATCACCCGCACGCGGACATCCCGACGCTGTCGCAAGCGATTCCGCCAACCCCACCCGACTGCCCGGCCAGGTCACCGCTGGTCGGCGCGATCGAACGTCGGAGGCTGGGAACCGATCATCGCGTCGATGGGCACGACCGAGCAGACCCGCGAGGTGCGGGCGGCGCTCGGTCCTGTCCGGCGACTGGGTGACGACCAGCGGAAGCCGGTGCCTGAGGGGCTCAGGGATCCATCGACCCAAGAAGGGCCGGTGTATTCCACAGCGCGGCGGGAGTACGCCTCGGTCACGCCGATCATCGCGTCGAGCCCAGCGACCACCCGGGCGAACGCAGTCGCAGCATCGGTCAGTTGTTCGGCGAGTCGAACCGTCTGCCGGCCTCATCGGTCTCCAAGGCCGCGAAGACGTAGAGGGCGTACCCGCCGAACGGGATGAGGGAGAGCAGGCACCACCATCCTGAGCGGTTCGTGTCATGGAGCCTGCGGACGGTGACCGCGATCGACGGGAGGAGCAGCGGGAGCGTGATCGCCACGAGCCCGACGAGCGTGACCAGGGTCGACGCCACGGCTGCGTTGAGCATGAGAGCGGCTGGGTCGGTCTGGTCTGCGCCCACGATGACGAATGCCATCACAACGATCACGACGACCGTGAGGACGAGTCCGGCGATCGTGCCCACGATGTATTGGAACAGCATCGCCCACCAGAACTCGCTTCGGCTCGCACGTCCGGTGAACACGGCGTACTTGCGGAAGAACCTGCGCACCGATGCGCCGAACGAGGCGCCGTAGAACGGAAGGTCGAGCGTGGCGGGTTCAGTGGCGGGAACGTCGTAGACGGTGTGCATCGGACTCCAGGCGATCAGGATCCATTCGGACGGGCCGCGGCAGCGAGGTGCCGTGCAGATCGGCATCCGAAGTCTATCTACGGCGCACCCCGTGCAATCATCGCCATCGCAGTCCGCACCCGTGAGGTTGGGGGCCAGTGAGCGGTACGGCAAGCCGGTCGTGAATTGAGGTCACGCCTGCGAGATTCGTCGCCGTGGGTAGATCACGTCACCGACGCATCGTCTCCTGGATCAACTCCACCAGCGTTGCGCTGAATCGTGCGATAGACCGTCGCTCGCGACACCCTGAAGATCTCGCTGAGCTCGGCTGACGTGTGAGTGCCGTCCCGATAGACCTGCATGAGCAGTTCCTGCTGCGCCGTAGAGAGTTTCGGTGCGCGCCCGCCGCGCGGATCCGAACCGGCGAAGCGGCGTCCTGCTGTCGTGATGCAGGAGGACTGGCTGCTCGCCACGCAGATCGCCACCGTCTTGGTCGTGCCGTTGACATCGAACGTCGCGCTGGAAGCGTTCCCCGGCAACGTGCTCGTACCCGTCGACGCGTCCGGCCTCGAGAAGGACTCGGTGGCGGTCGTGTCGCAAGTCGGTCCGGTCAGCCGGGAGTTCCTCGACGCGTTCCCGGTCGGGCACCTCCCGAGCTACGTTCAGACGAAGATCGCCGACGGCATTCGCCTCGTCATGGGCATCTGAGCCGCGACCACACTGTGGATTCGCTTACGATCCCTCACTGCTCAGGGAAGTCACCCACGTGGGCCCGGACGAGATGCTGATTGTCGGAGGTTGATCAGCCCAACCCGAGGGCTGAGATCCGTCTCATAGGAACTGAGCCGATGACCTAATCGTTCGGCCTGCTCTCGAGTCGCGCCTGCGACTGCCGCTGCGCTCGCACTGCTGTGAGCGCGCTGATCGCGGCGAGTCCGAACGCAACGTACGCAACCCACTGCCGACTTCCACCCCACGCGAGAATGGCGAAACCCGCGAGCGTGACGAAAACGGGCGTCGCCCACAGGATTACGACGAACAGTCTGTGCGCAGCACGTGGCTCGAGAGATCTTTGCGGCATGAGCCAAGTATCTGGCAAGCATGCACGTGATCGGATCCGTATTCGGGCATTGCGCGGTGATGATCCTGTGTGAGCGGTGGGTCAGGGCTCGGTATTCGTCCTAGAGTCGCGACATGCGGATCGTCGTTTCCGGGACCCACGCGAGCGGGAAGAGCACACTCGTTTCCGACTTCGCCGCTCGCCATCCGGAGTTCGTCGTGCTCCCAGACCCGTTCGAGCTCGTCGACGAGGCATGGGACTTCCCGAGCGCCGAATTGTTCGCGACCCAACTGCGCCTCTCGGCTGCCCGGCTTCATCCGGACGAGACCGCGGGACATCTCCTCTCTGAGCGTGGCCCGATCGACTTCCTCGCCTACCTGCTGGCGCTGGACGAATTCAACAGTGCACCCGGTTCACGCGAGCTCTTCGCGCGGTCGATCGAGATCACACAGGGCGCGATGCGACATGTCGACCTCCTCGTCGTGTTGCCCCTCGATAGGGACGCTGAGATCTTCGTTCCCCGGGACGAGCACCTTCCGCTGCGCGAATTGATGAACGACGTCCTGCTGGACCTCGTCGACGACGACCAGATCGTCGGTGCGAACACGAACGTCGTCGAGATCGTCGGCAATCGGAACCAGAGAGTCGCAGCGCTCGAGGAACTCATCACGCCTGCGCACTTTCGCTTCTGAGGAGAGCGATCCCTCAGGGCAACTCCTGATCGCGCGGCGCGTCGCGGACCTTATTTCATTTCCTCGTGACGTCAACCAAGTTCCCGGGGCGAGTCCTTCGCTTGGGATGACGAAGACCGCGACCTCGTCTGCATCGGGCCGGTCGTTGACGAGGGGGTCGAACTTGACATCAGGCAACGGGCGCACGAGGTCCGATGCGAGCTGATCTGACAAACCGGCATTCGACCCCCGCACCGTCAGCACGTCGCCAGCATCCGGTTCGATGTAGCCTCCTGCATCCACACGTACCCGTCGTCACGGCCCGGGCTTCGGCTCTCGAACAGTCGCACGCGATCGATCTCCATCGCCTGGATTATCCCGATGAGGAGGTGATCTCCGTCCCAGCCGAGGCTGTACGGACCACCCTGAGCTTCGAGGACGCACCCCGACAGCGACGACACGACGCCGATGCCCGCCGGGACGCCAGCGGCGAGCCGGATACCCCTGCCAGCCATCGCGCTAGGCAAGATGACCGATGGCCTTCAGGACGTCGCCAAGCAACACGAGCTCCCACCGAACGCCCTGATCAGTCCGGTGGAGGTTCTCCCACGACTCGGTGAGCTGACCGATCGTGAGTTCCGGTGCCTCACTCAGCACGTCGTACAGCCCAGGGAACGGCACCGAGTAGAAGTAGTCCTCCGGCAGGATCACCGCGTCGCCACGCGTCGATTCGAGATCATCGAGGGGGTCGAGTCACGGTTTCGCGGAGCTCGGAGAGATCGATCCGCAAGCCATTCCATGTGTCCACGACCCGAAGGTACTTCGACTCCTACCGACGGCCCGTAGCCGGTCGCTACAGCGTCGCGTCCGGCTACCGCTGAAAGCGTTGTCGGTTCCCGCGGAGTGAGACCGTCCGCTGATCAGTCGCTGGCCGATGATTTCGGCGCGAGTGCGGACAGCATGCTCGTCAGCGAACCGATCTCAACGGTACGCGGATCCGCAGTGAAGTCGTGTTCGGTGTAGAGGTCGTAATAGGCGTGCATCAATGTGCTCTCGATCACCTCGTCGATCCGAGAGTGCCGCACCGCCTCCTGGAGGCTGACTTGCGCGACGTCTGCCTCGAGGTCGTTGGCGGCGATGTCGACGAAACCGACCGAGAGAATCTCGCGGGAGTCGTCGACGGAGACGGCGTTGAACACCCGAGCCGGGACGCCGAAGCCTTTGTCGGCCTCCCACGCGCTGATGAAGTCGTCGAAGGTCGCGCCGTCGCGCAGGCGGCGACGAAAGATCGCGATGATCACGGCCCCGAGAGTACCGCGGACGTTGATCCGCGCACCATTCCCGGTCCGTCGGCGACGCACGGGCGATCGCTCAGCGCGACGTGGAGGCCACCGATGATGTCGAGTGCCGGAAGTGGTCAGAGGTCGAGGAAGTCGCCCAGCCACATCCGCACTGCTGCGAGGCAGTCGGTCGATACCTGACCCGAGACCTTCGTGAGCCGGTCACGTGAGAGGGTCCGCGGTTGTTCGGTCATGATCCACGACGGCCGATCGAGACCGCTGTGCCCGTCGACCCGGACGTGGTTGGGCCATCCGCGATAAGTGGTTGTGATCGGTAGCACGATCGCGAGGGTCGTGACCGCGTCCAGGTATCCGGCCGAGGCGATGATCAGCACGGAACGGTGTCCACCCTGCTCCCGACCACGAACCGGCTCGAGCGATGCCCAGGCGATCACGCCGGGGGCGAGTTCCGCCTCGGTCACGACTGGGCGTCAGCCAGCTCGGTGCGCTCCCAGTCCGCCGACTCCCGAGCGTGCGAGTCAGCCTGCGTGGCCGTCGACGCGGAGACCGCCGCCTTCAAGGTGCTCAGCCGCCACCTGCGGTCCTCCGCGTCCGCGAGGTGCGCGAGGTGCGCGCCGAGCGTCAGCCCGTCGCGTGCCGCCTGCTCCTTGAGCCGGTCCCGGAGCTCATCGCTCACCTTGATCGTTGTGGTCATACTCCGAGTATACCGGCGGGGCCGGCACGCAGCCGATCGTCTATTCGCTCGACCCTACGGTCGACGCGTCCGTCCGGGATGGCGCCGAACCGTCCGCGCCGGGATGAGCCGGAGGTCGTCGCGTTGGCATCGCCTCGACGTGGGTGGCTGCCGGGGGATGAGGAGAAGCGGCGCCGACCGTAGTCTGAGCAGGTCGCACTGCGTGCACGAGGGGAGCCTCAGGGATGAAACCGCTTCGGTACTCGATCAACGTCACGCTCGACGGCTGCGTCCATCACGAGGCGGGAGTCGCCCCAGATGAGGAGTCGATGCGGTTCTGGACCGCCGAGATGGAACGAGCTGATGCCATGCTCTTCGGCCGGACGACCTACGAGATGATGGAGTCGGCCTGGCGGCGGCCGGCCAGGGGCAAGTGGCCCGACTGGATGCGGGAGTGGGAGATCCCGTTCGCCGAGGCCATCGACCGCACGAAGAAGTACGTCGTGTCGAGCACGCTGAGTGCGGTCGACTGGAATGCCGAGCTGGTGGGAGGCGATCTCGAGACCACGGTCCGGCGACTCAAGGAGGAACCGGGCGAGGGCCTGTCCGTGGGTGGCGTGACGCTCCCGCGAGCGTTGGCGGACCTGGGGCTGATCGACGAGTACGTGTTCGTCGTCCAGCCGGTCCTCGTGGGACGCGGGCCGACGCTGCTCGCCGGGCTCGGCGAGCGCATTCCACTCGAGCTCGTGGATCGCCGCGAGTTCCGGTCGGGAGTAGTCGTACAACGCTACCGGGTCAGTCGCCCGGCGGGCGGCGCAGGCGCTTGACGTCGGTTCGCCGCCTCTTGGCCTCGAGGCGCCCGCGGGCGCGATCGTCATCGCGCCGGCCGCAGTCCTGGGTGCGGTCGCACTGCTGATCGTGCAGGCACCCGCCTGGTGGGCAAGCTCCGACCTCGCAGCGTGAAGGCGGTTCCGAACGTGAGACGACGCGTGGACCTCGGTTAGATCGACGCAACAGCGATCCCTCAGGGCGATATCGACGCTGTTGCCGCAGCCATTTACGTATGACGCTATTGTCATGGGCAAGCGCGAGACGATCAACGGTGTACCCGTCACCGAGGAGCGGATATCTGAGTGGGTCGGTGAGGCCGAGGTCGGCTACGACGTCGAGACGCTGAAGAAGCGCGGTCGTGGCCGCCCTGGGCGTGGTGCGGAGCCGTCACAGGTCGTCGCGCTTCGGTTGACCAGCGACGAACTCGCTGCACTCGATGCGCGCGCCGCACGCGAGCACAAAACGCGATCGGAGCTCATCCGAGACGCGCTGGCCGCGTACGCCGTGTGAACGTCCACGACTCAGCACTCAAGCCGGGCATCAGTTCCGAGGACGCGATTCAGGCAGTGTCCTGGCCGACCTGGATCGAGTACCTGGATGACGATTCGCCCGCCCCGACAGCTGCATTTCGGATTCGACACGCGTGGTCGATTGCTCGACACGGTCGTGCTGGTCTTCGACAGCGGGAACGAACTGGTGATTCACGCGATGAAGGCTCGACCCCAGATGCTTGACCTCCTCCCGTTGACGGTGCACGCACGATCCCTCACTGAGGCATTACTTCGAGGGGAGCATCTAGCGCTCGAGCAAGTTCAGGGAGCAGATTTCTTGCGGTTGCATTCGTCATGGCGGTCGCGGGGAAGAAGCGGTCGCGGCCGGCGACTGCGACCCCGATGATCTTCACGTTCCGGGCCGTGATGTCGGTGTCCGCCCATCGGTTGATGTACCCGGAGTAGTGCTCGACGAGGAGCTCTTCGACCTCGCGGCTGTCGAACCGATATGTGCGCCACCAACTCACGATGATCAAGGTCCCTGCGTCGACCTTCACCCGGAGCATCAAAGCGCGCGATGCGAGCAGGACGCCCGGAATCAGAACGATGAGTGATGCGGGTCGTGTGATCAGATCGACTAGTTCGGCACCGATGTTGATGAGACCGATGGATGCGGCGAGTACCCAGGCAACGCCGACGCCGAGCCCAACAGCGCGCGCGACGCGTCCGACGGCCCGCGGGACGATCCACCTCATCAACCATTGCTCCAAAGTTCGGGGGTATCGGCGCTGACGAGCCGTGCACAGCCCAGAGCCTAAGCGGAGGCGGCCGGGTTTGCTGCCACTCGCGGTCACCCCCGATCCCTCACTGACGCAAGAGGTGCCGTCAGCTCCGGACTGTTGCGCGTGCGGCTGCGTCCTGTCACGCGGCTGCAAGGATGATGGTCGTGCTTGAACGATTCCTGCGCACCTTCTCGGCCGAAGAAGCGGTGGCGCCAACCTCGCACCTCACGCCGGCCGCGCTACAGCGTGGTCTCGGTGGAGTGGTGTTCGGCGGCGGCCTGTTGCGCGTACATACCGCCGAATCTGCACGCGAGGCGGACAAATACCTCGCCGCCGGCTTTCCCGAGTTCTCCGGGAGGATCCACACATTCGCCTTCGACTGGCTCGGGCGCCAGTTCTCCCTCGACCCAACCCGAGGAGACTACGACGATCCAGGCATCCTCATGTTCGAACCCGGCACCGCGGAGGCGCTCGAGATACCGACGACGTTCTCGCGATTCTTCGACGAGGAACTGGTCGACGAGCCGGACGCCGCCCTGGCGCTCCAGTTCTACCGTGACTGGTTGGACTCGGGCGGACCAGCGCCCGGGTTCGCCAAGTGCGTCGGCTACCGCACGCCGCTGTTCCTCGGTGGCACCGACGACGTGGCGAACCTCGAGGTCCTCGATATCGGCGTCTATCTGGGCCTCACCGCCGAACTCCGGCAACGCACGCGCGGACTCCCGGTCGGCGATCGCATCAAGGGCCTGACGATCAGCTGAGTCTGCTGGCGTCCACACCATTTGCCGGTCCGTCCCGAGACACACTCGCGATCCCTCAGCGGGCGAGTACATCGATTCCACGGGGCGAGGCCTGCCGCGCGGCTCGCCTATCCGAGGCTCTCGAAGGTGTCCTCGCCGGGGCGCCAGACCATCCACGATCCGTCGTGAAAGCCCATGATCTCCGCAATCTCGACGTAGACCTCATTCGCGTTCGGCTTGATAAGCAGGGAACCTGTGTCGAGAACAACACGAAGCCCGGTACCTGTTGCTTCCGTCGTGGACAGCACGACTCCGGGTGTCAGTCGGCGCAGAGCGTCGGCGTAGCCCAAGTCGGACTCGCGCCACGACCGCGCGTCCACCTCGACAACCGGCCACACGTAGCTGTTCAGGGTGACGGGACTTCCCGCACCTGGCGCGCCGTCGAAGCGAAACTGGACATAGTCGTTGAGGACAAACTCGACCGAATACATCCGGTCGCCGACGAGGCGCGAAAGCAGCTCGTTTGGAACATACGTCTCTGATGGCAACTTAGCCAGTCCCTTCTCGACGTGCTCATCATGCCCGATCGGGCTCGGCGCGGCTCAAACGAAGCGGCTTCGGATCGGAGTCGTGCGACCAGGGCGCCGCAACCCGCTTGCGCCCGATAGCCGGTCCGCCGGCGACGCCGCAGCGAACGGAACGACTCAGACCAGCTGTCAGCAGACTCGGGACCCGTGATTCGCAGTTGACCCGCCCGCAATCGGAGTCTCGGATCGGGGCCCTATCTGCAACGGCGGCGTGCGGACCCCGACCGACCGCACTCCAAAATCCCCCGCGGTTTCTTGTACGGCCACCTCGCGCGGCCGCTCCCCCGCGATTCGTAGCGTGAACGCACGGGCATCGCGCCCGTCCACGTCGAACACCAGGGAGCCGAATGTCCTCCGCACCGACCCCCGTCGCCGCCCCCGAGCGGCGCCGCGTCCGCACTTCCGCGCGCGACCTCGCGCAGATCGCCGTCTTCGCCGCGCTCATCGCCGCGCTCGGCCTGCCCGGCGCCCTCTACTTCGGCAACGGCGCCGTCCCGATCACGTTCCAGACGCTCGGCGTCATGCTCGCCGGCGCGATCCTCGGCGCCCGCAAGGGCGCGCTCTCGGTGCTGCTGCTGCTCGTGCTCGTCGCCGCGGGCCTGCCGCTGCTCGCGGGCGGTCGCGGCGGCCTCGGCGTGTTCGTGGGGCCGTCGGTCGGCTACCTCATCGGGTGGGTGCTCGGCGCCCTCGTGATCGGCTGGTTCACCGCCCGTCTGCTCCCGCGCTACCGCGTGCTGCCCGCCCTCGGCGCCACGGCGCTCGGCGGCATCGTCGTGATCTACCTCGTCGGCGTGCCCGTGTCCGCCGCGATCACCGGGCTTCCGCTCGGTGCCGTCCTGGTCGGCTCGGCGGCCTTCCTGCCCGGCGACCTGGCCAAGGTCGTCGTCACCGTGCTCGTGGCCAAGGGTGTGCACCGCGCCTGGCCCGGCCTCATCGAGCCGAAGCCCTGGCCGTGGCGGCGCGAGGCGGTGACCGACGCGGAATGACCGACTGGCTCGGCGGCACCGGCGACCGCATCGCGCTCTCGTTCGGCGGACGGACCGTCCGCTACGACGAGCTCGCGCGCGCGGTCGGCGACGCCGAGCTCCCCGCGGGCGACGGCCCGATCGGATGCCGCGCTGACGGCCATCCCACGACGGTGCTCGTGACCGTGCTGGCCGCGCTCGAGCGGGGTCGGCCGGTGCTCGTCGGCGGCGACCGGCACGACGTCGAGCGGCTCGCCGCGGACCCGCCGCCGGGAACCGAGCTCGCGCTCGCGTCCTCCGGCTCGACGACCGTCGACGGCCGCCCGCGGATCATCGCCCGCACCTCGGCGTCCTGGCTGGCGTCCGCGCCGGCCCTCGCCGAGCTCGCCGGCCTCGGCGCCGACGACCGCATCGCGATCACGGGTCCGCTGGCGGCGTCGATGCACCTCTACGGCGCACTGCACGCGCTGTCGATCGGCGCGTCCGTGACCGACGACCTCGCGACGGCGACGGCGGTGCATGCGACGCCGACGCGGCTCGCGCGCCTGCTCGACGCCGGCACGCTCGCGGCGGGGACGACCGCCGTCGTGGCGGGCGCCGCGCTGCCGGAGCGGGTCCGTGCTGCGGCCGACGCCCGCGGCATCCGCCTCGTCGAGTACTACGGCGCCGCCGAGCTGTCGTTCGTACTGGCAGGCGGTCGTGTCGGCTCCGCCACGGGACTGACCGCGTTCCCGGGTGTCGAGATCGATCTGCGCCCGGTCGACGCCGGGCTGGAGCTCTGGGCGCGCTCGCCCTACCTCGCCCTCGACGTGGTCGGCGGTCGTCTCCGGCGCGACGCCGACGGGTTCGCGACCGTCGGCGACCTCGCCGAGCGCACCGGCGACGGCCTCCTGCGGGTGCTCGGCCGAGGCGAGGCCGCGATCACCACGGCCGGGGCGACGGTGCTCGCGGAGGACGTCGAGGCGCACCTCGTCGCGCTGCCGGGCGTGCGGGACGCCGCCGTCGTGGGCGAGCCGCACGACCTGCTCGGCGAGCGCGTCGTCGCGCTCGTGGAGCTCGAGCCCGGCGTCGCGCTCCGCGCCGTCGCCGACGCCGCACGGGCGAGCCTCAGCCCCGTCGAACTCCCCCGCCGCTGGTTCGCGGGCACGCTGCCGCGCACCGCCTCGGGCAAGCCGGCGCGCGGGGTGCTGCGCGACGAGATCGTCACCGGACGGCGCGGCACGGGGCATCCGCTGCCCTTCGATTCGGCCACCGCATCGGCCGTGGCCGCCACGCCCGGCCCGACCGCGAGCGCCGATCCGCGCCCGCGGCCCACCGACGCCCCACGACCGGACGGAGCCCGACCGTGACCGACCGAGACCGCACTCCCGTCCTCGTCGCCGCCCGGCGCACCGCGATCGGCACCGCCAGCCGCGGTCTCGCGCACGCCACCGCCGACGCCCTCGCCGCCCCCGTGCTCGCCGCCGTCGCCGCCGAGGTCGCGCCCGCCGGCATCCCGATCGACGACGTCGTGCTCGGCAACTGCATGGGCCCCGGCGGCGACCTCGCGCGCGTGAGCGCGCTGCGCGCAGGACTCGGCGCCCACGTGCCCGGCGTCACCGTCGACCGGCAGTGCGGGTCCGGGCTCGACGCCGTCGTGCAGGCGGCGTCGCGGGTGCGTGCCGGCGACGCCGCGCTCGTGCTCGCGGGCGGTGCCGAGTCGGCGTCGACCGCTCCGCACCGCAGCTGGCCCGACACCGGCGCGCGCTACGACCGCGCGCCGTTCACCCCGGCCGGCCTGCCCGACCCCGACATGGGACCGGCGGCCGAGCACCTCGCGCGCGTGCGCGGCATCACGCGCGCCAGGCAGGACGAGTGGGCCGCGCGTTCGCACGCCCTCGCGGCCGCGGCGCGCGACGCCGGTCGGTTCGACGCCGAGATCGTCGCGGTCGACGGCATCGCGCGCGACGACCGCCCGCGTGCGGCGATGGACGTCGCCATGCTCGCGCGGTTCGCGCCGGCGTTCCCACTGGACGCGTCGATGAGCACGGATGCCGCGGGCAGCGTCACCGCCGGGAACTCGTGCGGGTTCTCCGACGGCGCCGCCGCGATGGCCGTCACGACGACGGAGCTCGCCGCCGCGGCCGGGCTTCCGGCGCTGCGCGTGCGCGCGGCCTCGGTCGCGGCGGGAGACCCGGCCCTTCCCGGCCTCGGGGCCGCGTGGGCGGGCCGGCGTGCGCTCGAGCGTGCCGGCATGACGACTCGCGACCTCGGCTTCGTCGAGATCACCGAGGCGTTCGCCGCACAGCTGCTCGCCGTCACCGACGAGCTGGCGCTCGACGAGGAGACCGTGTCGGGCGACGGCGGCGCCATCGCGCTCGGGCATCCGTGGGGCGCCTCGGGCGCCGTGCTGCTCGTCCGCCTGGCGGCGCGCATGGCCGCCGCCGACGACGCGCGCGCCGGGCTGGCCGCGTGCTCGATCGGCGGCGGCCAGGGCGTCGCGATGATCGTGGAGCGCGTCGCATGAGCGTCATCCGCTTCGACGGGGTCGGCCACCGGTTCGGCGACGAGCTCGTCGTCGACGGCGTCGACCTCGAACTCACGGAGCAGCGCATCGGCATCGTCGGAGCGAACGGCTCCGGCAAGTCGACGCTCGCCCGCATGGTGAACGGCCTCGTCACCCCGACCACCGGCACCGTGACGTTCGACGGCCTCGACGTGTCGCGCCACGGACGCGAGGTGCGCCGCCGCGTCGGGTTCGTCTTCACGAACGCCGACACGCAGATCGTGATGCCGACGGTCCGCGAGGACGTGGCCTTCACGCTCCGCCGGCACCGGTTGGATGCCGCGACCGCCGCCGCACGCGTCGACGCCGTGCTCGACCGGTTCGGCCTCGCCGAACTCGCCGACCGACCCGCGCATCGCCTCTCGGGCGGGCAGAAGCAGCTGCTCGCGCTCGCGTCGGTGCTCGTCGGGCGGCCCGACCTCGTGATCGCCGACGAGCCCACGACCCTGCTCGACGCGCGCAACGCGCGCCTGATCGCCGAGCATTTCGCGAGCCTGGACGAGCAGGTCATCGTCGTCAGCCACCAGCTCGAACTGCTCGAGTCGTTCGACCGCGTCATCGTCATGGAGGCGGGCCGCGTCGTCGCCGACGACGTGCCGGCGGTCGCCCTCGACGCGTACCGGGCCCTGATCGGGTGAGGCGATCATGATCGGCGTCTTCCACCCGGGCGATTCGGTGATCCACCGGATGCCGGCGCTCGCGAAGCTCGGACTCCTCGCGGTCGCGGTGACGATCACCGCGCTCCTGCATTCGCTGCCGGCGCTCGGCGTCGTCGCGCTCGTGACGGTCGCCCTGTTCGCGCTCGCCCGCATCCCCGTGCGGCTGGCATGGCGCCAGGTCGCGCCGATCCTGTGGGTGCTCGCGCTGGCCGTGCCCGTGCAATGGTTCTTCGCCGGGTGGGAGGCCGCCGCGACGATGGGCGCGCGGCTGCTCCTCGCCGTCGCGCTGGCCGCCGTCTACACGCTCACGACCACCGTGACGGCGACGCTCGACGCGATGCAGGTGCTGCTGCGCCCGTTCGCCCGCTGGATCGACCCGGACCGGGTCGGGCTGGCGCTGGCGCTCGCCATCCGCTGCGTGCCGCTGCTCGCCGACCTCGTGCGGGAGGTGCTGGAAGCACGCAAGGCGCGCGGTGCCGAAGGGTCGCCGACCGCGCTCGCGGTGCCGGTGATCGTGCGGACGCTGCGCACGGCCGACCACCTCGGCGAGGCCCTGATGGCGCGCGGCGTCGACGACTGACGACCGTCCTCCACAGACCGGGCGCGCCGCGCGGCGATGTCCGCGGCGCACGGCAGACTGGGGCTGCCGCGCCCCCTCCTCCCCCTGCGACCGCGGCGACCCGAGGAGCACCACACCCGATGATGGGCATCACCCATGCCACCAGCGGCGCCGCCGCGTGGCTCGCGATCACCGGAACCATGCCGATCCTGACGGCCGGCGCGTACCCGCTCGACCCGGTCGGCGTGCTCGCCGGCACCGCCGTCTGCGCGGGCGCGGCGCTGCTGCCCGACGCCGACCACCACAGCGCGACCATCGCGCACTCCGTCCCCCTGCTCGGCAAGGTGGCGACCGGCGTCGTCGAGGCGGCGTCGGGCGGGCACCGGCAGGGCGCGCACTCCCCCGTCGGCGTGCTCGTGACAGTCGCCGCGGCGTGGGCGCTGACGCTCGTCGCGATCCCGACCGACCAGGTCGGCACGCTCGCCGTCGGTGCGGGCGCCGGCACCGCCGCACTCACCGCGTTCGGGCTGAAGGCACGAGACCTCGTCCGCTCCTGGCCCGCCGCCTGGGGCGTGGGGCTGCTGCTCGGCGCCTTCATCGTGGTCTTCGCGCCCGAGCAGGTCGCGTGGTTCCCACTCGCCGTGCTCGTCGGCTTCCTCACGCACCTCGTCGGCGACCTGCTCACGACCGGCGGGCTGCCGGGCCTGCTCTGGCCGTGGCGCTTCCGCCCGCCGCGGGCCCTCCGCCCCGTGCCGGTCGTGAACCGCATCTGGCTGCCGAACGGGTACGTCGCACTGCCCGTGCTCGGCGACACCGGGTCGCTGCGCGAGACCATCCTCGGCGCCCTCCTGGGCACCTACTGCTTCATCGGGTCGACGTACGAGGTGCTGCGCCTGATCGGCGTGAATCCGTTCATGTTCTGGTGAGCGGGTGCAGGGCGTGCGCGCCCCGATGGGCACCGACCTACTCGACGTCTCGGCGCGCCTTGAACAACGAGTAGACGAAGAGGCCCTCGAGCACGACGGCGCCGGCGAGCATCCCCCACAGATGGGGCATCTCATCACCGATACGCACGGCGGCGCTCGCGAATCCCACGACGAGCGCCCCGCAGATCGTGATGTTCCACCATGCGTTGTGGACGGGGTCGCGGAATGGGCCTTTGAACTTCACGCGCCCACTCTCGCAGATCAGGACCTGCCGCGAGCCACGTCAGCCGATCGGCGCGGCCTCGATCACGGCCAGAACCTAGACGGGCGTGCACCCGGTCGCCGGCACGTCGCCGACGATCAGCATGAACAGCACACCGGCTGGAATCGTGATGATGCCGCTCCAGATCCACATCGCCGTTGCGGCCCGACGCAGGCGTGGTGCGGCGAGCGCGACGAGCAGGAACACGGTCGACGCCGACCAGATGAGTCCCCCGCCGAGGTGCGCGGCCTCGCGCCACGGCTCCGGCCACGGCAGGCCCAGGACGTTGAGGACGACGCACGCCCGAGACGACAGCCGGATGAACAGGATCGCGGAGATCGGCGCGAGTCCCGCGAGCACGCCCATCATGCTCGCCGCCACGATGTACCCCCGTGAGCGCGGAACGTCGCCGGCGCTGACGGCGACGAGCGCGCACGCGACCGCGGTGCCGATGATCGCGTAGACGAAGGCCGCACCGAGGACGTCGAAGTGCTCGGTGCCAGTCACACCGGCGAACCCGAGGAGGAGGCCGATCCCGAACACCGCGGGTATCGAGGCGGCCACGAGTTGGGCCCACCACCGCACGGGGTTCCACCGGGCCGAACCGCCGCTGCTCCGCTCCGCGGTGTTCGGCGTCACGTCCGGGCCACTGGTCATCCAGCGACGATATCGGGGCCCGACCGGACGGCTCGGACGCACTGCCCGATCGTGGCGCAGGGCGTGCGCACCTGCGGCCCCCGACCGCATGCCCCTGCTCATATGCAGGCCGATCTGCGCATTCGCGTGACACGGCGCAATCCCGCAGCCTATCGTGAGGTCACCGCACGACGAGGAGGTCACGATGGAATCCGACGGAGCGTACACGCGCGAACGGCTGGCACCCGGGGCGCGAGCCTTCGTCGCCCAGCAGGTCGCCCGCTGCGCTGAACTCGGCATCGAGGCCGGCGGGCTCGACATCAGCCACCTCGCGATCCGCACCGCCACCTGGCGCGAGTACGTCCGCGCCCGCGACGCGATCGAGGCCTACTCGACGTCGAACCTCGAGAACGTCTGGAACGGTCGCCCGATCTCGAAGCTCGTGCTCGCCGAGCCCATCGAGGTGGCCGACGGCATCGGGATCCCGCTCATCGAGCTCATCCCCCCGTTCCACCAGCGCGTCTACCGTATGGGCCTCGAGCACGTCGGCTTCGTCGTCGGGCCGGAGCACGGCGCGTTCATCGACCGGCATCGGGAGGTGCTCACGGGGCAGCAGTTCCAGAGCCGGTTCTGCGCCCCGGTCTACCGGCTCTTCGACGACTACACGCACGTGAAGTTCTACGAGGCGTCCCTCGGCGACGTGTGCCGGATGGAGGGTGCCGCCTTCGACGGCTTCGTCCACGCCGACTGGGATCCCGTCGACCCCGACGCGGGGCCGTACGAGATCGGCTGCGACTGAGGGCCCGCGGATGCCCGGGGAGTTCGACGGCACGATCGTGCTCGTGACCGGCGCCACCGGCGGTCTCGGCACCGCGATCGCGGAGGCGTTCGCCCGCGAGGGCGCGGAGCTCGTCCTGCACCACCGGTCGAACGGGCAGGCGGCCGCCGAGTTGGCCGGGGCGCTCGCGACCGAGCACGGCACGACGGCGCATGCCGTGAGGGCCGACCTCGCGGACGAGGCCGACCTCCGTCGCATGTTCGCCGACGGCTCGCCCGCCGCACGCGCGACGATCCTCGTGAACAACGCGGGGCGGTACCCCGTGGCCGACTTCCACAGCCTGACCGCGGACGACTGGGTGGAGGACTTCCGCCTCAACGTCGTCGCCGCGTACCTCTGCACGACGCACGCCGCGCGGGCGATGGCGGCGCACGGCGGCGGCGCCGTCGTCAACATCACCTCGATCTCGGCCGACCGAGCCGTCCCGGAGCAGGCCGCGTACGCGGCAGGAAAAGCGGCGCTCCGCTCGCTCACGAGGACGTCGGCGGTCGCGCTGGCCCCTCGCGGCATCCGGGTGAACGCGGTCGCGCCGGGGCTGGTCCACCGCGCGAGCCTCGAGCGGGACTGGCCCGACGGGCTCGCCCGCTGGTCGCAGCGCGCACCGTCCGGGCGGCCGGTCGACCCCCGCGAGGTCGCGAACGCCTGCGTGTACCTCTGCTCGTCACGCGCGGCCGGGATCACGGGCCAGGAGCTCGCCGTCGACGGCGGGATCACCGCCGTCAGCGACTACTGACCGACGCGATCGCCCGGAGCGGCACGTGGTGGGCAGCGGCGACACGACGAAGGCCCCGGCGATCACTCGCCGGGGCCTTGCTGGTGCACCCCCAGGGACTTGAACCCTGAACCCACTGATTAAGAGTCAGTTGCTCTGCCGATTGAGCTAGAGGTGCGTTTCGGCGGGATTTCCGTAACCCCGAACCGAGGATCAAAGTTAGCAGGTCCGGGGGTCGAACGCGAAATCGGCTCCCGCTCGGGCGCGTCGTGCCCGCCACCGGCACGCGAGCCGCCGCCCCGCGGCATCCGCCCCGCCCTCCCCGTTGCGTTTCTCAGGAGCGCGGCGCCGATTCCGCACGTTGCTCAGGAGGACACGCCGTGGGCCGCGGCGACACGCCGGCGCGGCTCCTGAGAAGCGCGACGACCCGGCCGCAGGCGAGCGCGAACGCGAACGCCCGATGACGCCAGCAACGACGCCGGCAACGACGCCGGCAACGGCGGCCGTCGTAGGCTGAACCGGTGACGGATGCCACGTACGCCGACGACCTCGCCCTGGCCCTCGACCTCGCCGACCTCGCCGATGCGGCCGCCATGGCCCGCTTCCGCGCCGTCGACCTCCGCGTCGACACGAAGCCGGACCGCACGTTCGTGACCGAGGCCGACCTCGCCGTCGAGCGCGGCGTGCGCGACCTGCTCGCCCAGCGGCGGCCCGACGACGGCATCCTCGGCGAGGAGTACGGCACCGAGGGCACCGGCTCGCGACGCTGGGTCATCGACCCGATCGATGGAACGTCGAACTTCCTCCGCGGCGTGCCCGTGTGGGGCGCGCTCATCGCGCTCACGGTCGACGACGTCCCCGTCGTCGGCGTGGCCTCGATGCCGGCGATCGGCCGGCGTTGGTGGGGCGCACACGGCCTCGGCGCGCAGACGACGGATGCCGCGGGCGAGGCGCCGCGCGACATCCGCGTGTCGAACGTGGCCGACCTCGGCGACGCGTCGCTGAGCTTCCAGAGCATCGCGCAGTGGCGCGACGCCGGCTACCTCGACCGACTGCTCTCGCTCGGCGAGCGGGTCTGGCGCGACCGGGCCTACGGCGACCTCTGGTCGTACTGCCTGCTCGCAGAGGGGCTCGTCGACGTCGTCGGCGAGTTCGACGTGAAGGCGTGGGACCTCGCCGCGCTCATCCCGATCGTCGAGGGCGCGGGCGGCCGGTTCACCTCGGTGGACGGCGACGCGGGCGCGGGCCACGGCAGCGCACTCGCGACGAACGGCCTGCTGCACGAGGCCGTGCTCGAAGCGCTGCGCTGAGCCGCGGCATCCGCGACGTCCGACCCGATCGCCCGCCCGCGGGCACGACGCCCCGAGGAGGAGCCATGGAACTCTGCATCTTCACCGAGCCGCAGCAGGGCGCGAGCTACGACGAGCAGCTCGCTCAGGCGCAGGCGACGGAACGCCTCGGCTTCGACGGCTGGTTCCGCAGCGACCACCTGCTGCACATGGGCCCCGGCGACCCGATGCCGGGCCCGTCGGACGCGTGGACGGCACTCGCCGGCATCGCACGCGAGACGAGCCGCATCCGTCTCGGGACGCTCGTCTCGCCCGTGACGTTCCGGCACCCCGGCCTGCTGGCGATCCAGGTCGCGCAGGTCGACGCCATGTCCGGCGGGCGAGTCGAGCTCGGGCTCGGAGCGGGATGGTTCGCCGCCGAGCACGCCGCCTACGGGATCCCGTTCCCCGAGCGGCGGTTCGACGTGCTCGAGGAGCAGCTGCAGGTCGTCACCGGGCTGTGGGAGACGCCCGTCGGCGAGCGCTTCTCGTTCGACGGCGAGCACTACCGGCTCGCCGACGCGCCGGCGCTGCCGAAGCCCGTGCAGTCCCCCATGCCGCTCATCATGGGCGGCGGCGGGCGGACCCGCCTGCCCGCACTCGCTGCGCGCTTCGCGACGGAGTTCAACCGCGGGTTCGTGGGCGAGGACGAGATCGCGGCGTCGTTCGAGCGGGTGCGCGCCGCGTGCGAGCGGATCGACCGCGATCCCGCGACGATGCGGCTGAGCGTCGCGCTGCCCACGGTCGTCGCCACGGACGACGCGATCTACCGGCGCCGCCTCGAGGAGATCGACGCCGACCCCGGCACGTTCGCCGACGTCAACATCGCGGGCAGCCCCACGCGGGTGGTCGAGCAGCTCGGCCGGCTCGCCGACCTCGGCGCCGACCGCGTGTACCTCCAGCTCGTCGACGTGCGCGACCTCGACCACGTCGAGCTCATCGCGGCCGAGGTCCTGCCCCACGTGGGCTGAGGCTGCGAGCGCCGCACGACGGCGCGTGACGTCCGCGTGCCTCGGGTGGCCCCGACGTCGCGTACCCTCGTAGGTGAGGGCCGGGGGGCCTCGAGGGGGAAGCGATGCAGGCGACGGCGCGCAGGCGACATCATCAGCAGGACGACCGGCCACCGCTGGGGCCGGAGGACGACCCGTACCAGGCGTACCTGATCTGGCGCGAGGAGCGGGATGCCGCGGCGCGCGCCGAGGCTCCGGAGGGCGATGCCGACGAGGCCGCCGAGCCGGTCGCCGACGACCCGGGCACGCCGCGTCGATCGTGGCTGCGACGGCTCGCGTCCGGCGGACGGGCGGGATCGCGCGGGCGCTGAGCGGGGCCTCGTGGGTCAGCCCTCGTGTCCGCCCTCGACGCGGATCTCCCGTCGGTGCTCGGCGTACCGGACGGACTCGACGGCGATGAGCACGAGGCATCCGAGCACGAGGATCGCCATCGCTGCCAGGGGCGTGACGAACGCGACCACCGGGACCGCGGCGGCGGCGATGGTCGCGGCGCCGAAGCGCAGCCACTTCACCTTCCGCGAGACCCGCAGCCAGAAGAACGCGACGCCCGCGAGGTAGCACGAGAACCCGCCGAAGAGGGCGGCGGCGCCGAACAGGCCGAGGGGTTCGGGTTCGTCGACGTGGGCGATGACGTCCTCGACGCCGAGCGCCGTGATGACGATGCCGGCGATGAGCATGAGGTGCAGGTACGTGTAGCCGTCGATCGCGAGCTGCACTCGCGGCACGCCGCGGAGGCGGGAGAGCTCGTGTTCGGCCGCGAGCGACGTCGTGTCGAAGTACAGGAACCACAGCGCGATCGAGAGCAGCACGGCGAGCACCGCGCCGACGATGATCGGCACGCTGATGGGCAGCTGCGCGGCGCCCACGCCGATCGCGACGACGGACTCGCCGAGGGCGAGGATGACCACGAGGCCGAACCGCTCGGCCCAGTGACCCGCCGAGTGGATGCGCCAGCTGCCGCCCGTCGACGTGACGTAGGTGATCAGGACGTCGAGCGCGAGGCCGATGATCCAGAGCCAGGTCTGCAGCATGCCGCCGAGCAGCGCACCCGCGATGAGGAACGCGGCACCGACGACGAGCGCCATCGAGCTGCGGAGGATCTGGCCGCGCAGCGGCGCGTCACCGGCCGCGGCGAGCAGGTACAGCCCGATGTGCGCGAGCCGGACCACGATGTAGGCGACCACGAGCACCATCGGCCCGTCGAGGCCGCCCTCGAGGTCCTCGTACGCCTCGGGGATGACCAGCGCGAGCACGAACATCGCGATCATCGCGACGGACAGCCCGACCTGCACGAACCCCTCGTCGGCGTGCGTCTGGTTCGCGAGCCACGCGTACGCCACCCACGACCACCAGAGCAGGCCCAGGATCGTCAGGGCCTGCAGGATCCCGAGGGCGCTGTGCGCGTGCGCCATGTACTGGCTGACCTGCGTGAACGCGAAGACGAACACGAGGTCGAAGAAGAGCTCGAAGGTCGTGACCCGGTGGTCCTCGTCGGAGACGCGGAAGCCGCGGATCGGGGTGACTCGCCATTGCATGCGCCCCAGTGTGGCGCGCGGCGAGCGCGATCGGAAGCGGTCCGCGCCCGCGCCGGGAGTCCGAGCGCGGGCGCGGGCGCGGGCCGGCGGCACCGGCGGGGCGCGGGGACCCGCCGGTGCCGCCGGAGGCGTCAGTCGTTGCGCGGGGTGGCGTTGATGCCGTCGAGCATCGCCTGCACCTGGGCGAGGGCGGCCGGGTCGGCGCCGCCGAAGCTCTTCATCGCGCGCCCGATCGGGACCGACGCCATCATGCGCGCCATGTCCATGCCGAGCGCATCGCCGCCGGCATCGAACTGCTCCATGACGGGCGCGAACGCGGCGCCGATCACCTGCGCCGCGACCGGGTGGGCCATGAGCTCGCCGATCGTCGACTCGAGGTCGAACGGGACGGCCGCGTCGTCGCCGCCGACCTCGACGTCGGCTTCCAGGCGGAGGTCTCGCGAGGATGCCGCCGCCGCGATGCGGTACGTGCCGCCCTCGACGATCCACCGGTCGAGCCGGTCGTCCCAGTAGGCCAGGTCGCGCCGCTCGACGCGGATCTCCACCGTGCCCTGCTCCCCCGCCGCCAGGTCGATCGAACCGAAGCCGACGAGCTCGCGCGGCGCGCGCGTGATCGACGAGCCCGGCAGCGACGCGTAGAGCTGGACGATCTCGCGACCGGCACGGTCGCCGGTGTTGCGGACCTCGACGCGGGCGCGCACGCCCTCGGCGTCGGCCTCGAGGGCGATGCCGTCGTAGGCGAAGGTCGTGTACGAGAGCCCGTGGCCGAACGCGTAGAGCACGTCGCGGGCGCGGAGGTCGTAGCCGCGGTAGCCGACGTGGATGCCCTCGCCGTAGCGGACGCGCGAGTGCTCGCCGGGGAAGTTGCCGAAGCTCGGGGCGTCCTCGATCCGGAGCGGCATGGTCTCGGCGAGCCGGCCGGACGGGTTCACGTGGCCGAACAGCACGTCGGCGATCGCGCCGCCGCCCGCCTGCCCGAGCAGGGAGCCCGAGAGGATGGCGGGCGCCACGGCGTCCACGGGCGCGAGGCGCAGCACGCCGCCCGCGGACAGCACGACGACCGTGCGCGGCTGCGCCGACGCGACGGCCTCGAGGAGCGCGACCTGCTCGTCGGGGAGCTCGATGTGCTCGCGGTCGAAGCCCTCCGACTCCTGCGACGCCGCCAGGCCGAGGAACACGACGGCGACGTCGGCCGCCGACGCGGCCTCGACGGCCTCGGCCCGCAGCGCGTCGGCGTCGCCGGTGCCGTCGGTCGTGAAGCCCGGCGCGAACGAGACGTCGGCGTCGCCGGCGAGGCTGCGGATCTCGTCGATCGGCACGTCGACGCGCGTGGGCGAGACGTGCGAGCTGCCGCCGCCCTGGTAGCGCGGCTCGGAGGCGAAGGCACCGACGACGGCGATCGTGCCGCTCGGCGCGAGCGGCAGGAGGCCGCCCTCGTTCTTCAGCAGGACCGTGCTCCGGCCGGCGGCCTCGCGAGCGAGCGCGTGGTGCGCGTCGACGTCGACGACGACGTCGCGACGCGTGGTGCGGGCGAGGTGCGAGACGCGCGCCACGGCGCGGGCGGCGCGGTCGACCGCGGCGACGGCGAGCTCGCCCGCCTCGACCGCGGCGACGACCTGCGCGTCGTCGGCGGCGGTGTCTCCCGGCATCTGCAGGTCGAGCCCCGCCGCGACGGCGGCGACGCGGTCGGCGACGGCGCCCCAGTCGCTCACGACGGCGCCCTCGAAGCCCCACTCTTCGCGCAGCACCTGCGTGAGCAGCCAGTGGTTCTGCGAGGCGAGCACGCCGTTGACGCGGTTGTACGAGCACATGACCGTCCACGGGGCGGCGTCGCGCACGACGCGCTCGAACGCGCGGAGGTAGATCTCGCGGAGCGGCCGGTCGTCGACGTCGGAGCTCGCGCGCATGCGGTCGTGCTCGGCGTTGTTCGCGGCGAAGTGCTTGAGCGACGCCCCGACGCCGCGGGCCTGGAGTCCCCGGACCCACTCGGTGGCGAGCACGCCGGTGAGCAGCGGGTCCTCGCTGAAGTACTCGAAGTTGCGGCCGCAGCGCGGGTCGCGCTTGATGTTGATGCCCGGGCCGAGCAGCACGCCGAGCCCGGCGGCCTGCGCCTCGTCCGCGAGCGCCGCGCCGACGCGGCCGGCGAGCTCCGGGTCCCAGCTCTGCGCGAGCCCGACGGCGGGCGGGAAGCACGTCGCGGGGTCGCTCGCGCCGACGCCGAGGTGGTCGCCGGCGGCGGCCTGGTAGCGCACGCCGTGCGGGCCGTCGCTCATGGTGACGCTCGGCACGCCGGGGACGTCCTTGGTGCGCCAGAACGACGCTCCGCCGCCGAGCGCGGCGCGATCGGCGAGGTCGAGCGCCTCGACCGCGGATGCGGCGAGCTCCTCGGGCGTCGCGGTGGTGTCGTGGATGTCGGTCATCGTGTGCCTCCTCGCGCACGGTTCGGATCATGAGGGCGGCGAGGCGCCGCCCGCGGAGCACTGGATGCCCGTGATCCCGTCGTCGTGAAAACAGTATGCCATACGGTTTTCAATGCGCAACGCTACGATCGGATGCCGTGAGCACGCGCGGACCGTACGCCAAGGGCGTGGCCAAGCGGCGCGAGATCCTCGACGCCGCCCTGCAGGTGATCGCCGAGCACGGCTACTCCGGAGCCACCGTCAAGGAGATCGCCGAGGCCGTCGGGCTCAGCCAGAACGGGTTGATGCACTACTTCGGCTCGAAGGACGACCTCTTCGTCGAGGTCCTCCGTCGCCGCGACGAGGTCGACGCCGCCGAGTTCGGCCCGTCGGATGCCGCGGGCGGCGCGTCCGCGGGCGGCGCGCCGACCGACGGCGCAGACGGCACCGACGGCACGCAGGAGCGTGCGCCGCACGACCTCGACGGCCTGCGTCGCGGCCTGATCGGCATCGTCGACCACAACGCCGACGTGCCGGGGCTCGTGCACCTCTTCGTGCGCCTGACGGCCGACGGTTCCGAGCCCGAGCACTCGGCGCACGCCTTCTTCGGCGAGCGCTACGCCCAGCTCAGGTCGCTCGGACGGGACTGGATCACCGGTCTGCAGGAGCGCGGCGAGATCCGCGCCGACGTCGATCCCGAGGCCGCCGCGGGCATGCTGTTCGCGCTGATCGACGGCCTGCAGAACCAGTGGATCTACGATCCCGACGTCGACATGTCCGCGCAGGTCTCGGCGTTCGTGGACCTGCTGCGTCCCTGAGCCCGTCCGCCGGCGGATGCCGCCGGACACGACGACGGCCGCCCGAGGGCGCCCGTCGAGGGGCGGACTCGGCGTGCGATGACGACCGGTGGTGGAGATGGGGGGAATTGAACCCCCGTCCATCGCTGGGATTCCACGGTTTCTCCGGGCGCAGCCTGTGATGCGTTCTGCTCGGCCCCGGCCCTTGCCACAGGCAGCCAGGTCGACGGGCCCAGCCTGAAAGAGTCCCGCACGACGCTCAGGCGACGCCGTGCAGCAAGTTCCCTAGATGACGCCAGCGACCGGGGCGGGAACGAACCCGGGCTGACGGACTAACGGACTCGCTTAGGCAGCGAGGGCGTAGTCGTTCTGCGACTTATTGGCAGTTATTGTTTCGCAGGGAGCGTTCACGAGATAACCCTGCATCCTCGGCCCGCTTCACGCAGTCTCGCAGGCGATGTCGAAACCGATCATCCCCATGAGACGCGCTCCGACCGGAGGTCGGAAGGCGGGTCGTCATCGCACGCTGTTGAGTTGCCATCCCGCGATCCACCGATGGGAGCGCGGCCCTACAGGATACAACAGGCACGACCCGCCGGACCATTCCCGCCGCCGGACGCGACCGCGCCGATCGACGAGCCATGACGCGAACTTGTCATACGGCCGTAACCTGCCGGGACCCGCCAGCACGTAGCGTCCCGGCATGGCACCTCCCGAGACCCGCCCGAGCCGCGCCGTCGCCGCTCGACCCGACGCCGCTCGACCCATCGCCGCGCGCCGGCGCCCGGGAGCCGCATGATCGCGCGGGTCGACCCGTTCATCGGCACCGAGGCCGTCGACCTGCCCCCGCAGACGGGGCTGGCCGCGACCTGGTGGTGGCCGAAGCCGCAGGTCGGCAACACGCATCCCGGGGCCACCTACCCGCTCGGGATGGTCTCGGCCTGCGCCTACTCGGGCGCCTACCCCACCGGATACGGGCGCTACGACCTGGCGACCGAAGGCGTGCCGCCGACGATCCACGAGCATGGCGTGGCATCCGGGTTCACGCACTTCCAGCAGTCCGGCACGGGCGCCATCCGAAAGTACTACAACTACTTCCGCGTCACGCCGATGATCGAGCCGCTCGACGTGCTCGGCCGCACCTGGGACCTGCTCGAGGAGGCCGCGGAGCCCGGCTACTACGCCGCGACGCTCGACTCCGGCATCCGCGCCGAGCTGACCGTCGGGCCGAAGTCGGCCGTGCACCGCTACACGTTCCCCCGCAACCAGAACGCCCGAGTCGTCATCGACTTCTCACTCGGCGGCCTCGGCATCCCCCACGGCGAGACCATCCCGCTGCGGGCGAAGCTCGAGCAGGTCGCGCCGGGCATCGCGCAGGGCGAGATCGTGGTCGAGGGGGCGCCGCTGTCGGTGTACCTCGAGTGCGACGCGCACACCTGGCGGCAGATGCTCTGGTACGACCGCCGGCTCATGCCCGGCGGCACCCGGCTCGCGTTCGACCACATCCGGCCGACGACGCTGCGCCCGTTCGGGCTGATGTGGGCAGGGCCGAGCGAGCCGGGCCAGAGCATCGAGCTGCGGATCGGGTTCTCGCTGCGCGGGTTCGAGCAGGCGCGCGCGAACCTCCGCGCCGACGAGGGCACGGGTCCGGCGCGCTTCCCGCACCGCCGCGACCGCACGAAGAAGGCCTGGCGCCGCCACCTCAAGACCATCGCCGTCGACACGCCCTCGACCGATCGCCAGACCGTGTTCTCGACCGCGCTCTACCACTCGCTCATCAAGCCCTGCCTCGCACCGGAGGAGAGCCCGTTCTGGCCCACGGAGGGCCCGTTCGTGTTCGACCTCTGCACGATGTGGGACATCTACCGCACGCAGCTGCCGCTGATCACGACCCTGTTCCCGGAGCGCGCGGTCGAACTCGCGAACGCGCTGCTGACCATCTGCGAGGAGGAGGGGAACTTCCCCATCGGGTACCGGATGGCCCGCGGAAGCGATCGCTTCTCGCGGCAGGGCAGCGCGCTCGCGCAGACCTTCCTCGCCGACCTGTGCCAGCTCGGACTCCCCGGCATCGACTGGGAGTGGGCGCTCGTCAACATGCACTCCGACCTCCGCCGCACCTACGGCGAGGAGTTCCTGCTGCGCGGCGTGGCCCACCCGATCAGCCACACGCTCGACCTCGCCTACGGGTACTGGTGCACCGCCAAGGTGGCCGCCCGGGTCGGCGACCGCGCGCTCGCAGACGAGTTCACCGGGCTCGCCGCCGGCTGGGTCAACGCATTCGACGAGCAGACGGGCCTGCTGCACGACTCGACCTTCTACGAGGGCAGCCGCTACAACTACTCGTTCCGGCTGCTGCACGACATGCGGCGACGGATCGAGCTCTCGGGCGGCGACGACGGCTTCGTCCGGGCGCTCGACGCGTTCTTCGGCTACGGCGCCGAGCCCGTGCGCCAGCCCGGCGTCGCCCCCGGCGTCGAGGAGCTCGCCGCGGGCTACGCACTGGGCCGCTTCGAGGGCCTGAACAACGAGCCCGACATGGAAGCCCCGTGGGCCTACCACTACGCCGGACGCCCCGACCGGACCGCCGAGATCGTGCACGCGGCCGTGCACCAGCAGTTCGGCACGGGGCGCGGCGGTCTGCCGGGAAACGACGACTCCGGGGGCATCAGCTCCTGGTACGTCTGGGCGAGCCTCGGATTGTTCCCCGTGGCCGGCCAGAACCTGTTCCTCGTGAACGCCCCGTCGTTCGCCGAATCCGAGCTCCGGGTCGGCGGCGACACGCTCCGCATCGAGACCGCCGGGTTCGTCGAACCCGAACCCGGCGGCCCGGTCCAGTACGTGCAGTCGGTCGAGCTCAACGGCGACCCGCTCGAGCGCACGTGGCTCCGAGGTGACGAAGTGCACCGCGGCGGCACCCTGCTGGTCCGACTCGGGTCCGAACCGAGCGAATGGGGTCGCGCCTCGAGGCCGCCCTCCGCGTCGGACACCTGACCCGCGGCATCCGCCACCACCACGACCTGCAATCAGGACGCGCACCCGCGCCCCACCAGGAAGGAGGAGCCATGAACGCTCCCCGGAACCGCCTCGTCATCGTCAACCGCGCAGATCCGGTGATCTGCGGCCATTCGGTCGAGGGTCGCAACCTCGCCGAGGCCGCGCTGGAACGCGGGTTCGACGAGGTGCGCATCGTGACCTGGCCGATCGACCGGCTGGAGGCGGCCGGCCTGCCGCTGAAGCCCCTTGATCGGATGCTGCCGTACAGCGACGGCATCATCGTCGAACGCCCGGAACCCGTCGGCGACTACAAGGTGCCCGACGGGCGCTACCTCGCGGGGATCACGGGGCGCCTCGTCGAGCTCTTCACCGACGGCGTGCCGACGGTGTGCCTCTCGCTCTACCTCAGCCCGCACACGGTGGCCGTCACCGACGCGGTGCGGGCCGCGTGGAGCACGGGCCTGCCGGTGAACGTCACGACGATCGCGGAGGCCGTCGGCTCCGACGTCACGAACGTGGTGCGCTCGTGCGTCGAGGAGGGGCGCTTCGGCGCCGCCGCGCACATCCTCTCGAGCTACCTCGCGCAGGACCACTGCGTGGCGGTCTCCGAGTACACGCGCGAGCTCATCGTGGCGGCGGCGGCCGAGATCGACGCGTTCCACGGCACCCGGTTCGCCGACCAGTGCCGCGCCCGCATCCGCATCTCGTACCCGGCGATCGACACGTCGCAGTACCTCGACCTCGACCGGGAGGTCGTCCGCGGCGTGCTCGCGGCGCGCGGCCTCGAACCCGACGGCTACGTGCTCTTCCTGTCGCGCCTGACCGAGGCGAAGGGCGTCGACGACCTCATCGCGGGGTTCGAGCGCACCGCGGCGAACGAGCGGCTGAAGCTCGTGATCGTCGGGCGCGGCCCCGCGGCCGGGAAGTTCCGGGAGCGGGCGGCCGCGTCGCCCGTCGCCGACCGGATCGTGTTCCTCGACGACGTCGACGACGCCGAGAAGCCGTACCTCATGGCGGGGTGCGCGACGTACGTGCTGCCGAGCAAGCCGCGGCCCGAGTTCGTCGAGACGTTCGGCATCGCCCTGGCCGAGCAGATGCTGTCGGGCGGCGGCACCGTGATCACGACCGAGACGGGCGGCATCGGCGAGGCGGTCGGCGAGCACGCGCTCATCGTGCCGGTCGACGACCCCGACGCGATCGCCGCGGCCATCGACCGGGCGCTCGACCTGCCGGCCGACGAGCGCGCGCTCCGGGCCCAGCGGGCGCGGGCGTACGCGCTCCAGTTCGACCGCGGCGCGGTGTTCGAGCGGCTGTTCGACGCGGCCGGGGTGCTGCCGCTGCGCGCCGTCGCCTGACGGTCGCGAGGGCCTCCCGCGGGGCTCGTGCCCCGACGTATGCTGAGGGCGGCCGCGCCGCGTCGCGCGGCCGTCCGACGCCGCGACGCGGCCGCACCCCGGGAGGTCCCGCATGCCGACCACGATCGCCGTCACCGGTCGCGCCGAGGAGCGCATCGACCCCGAGCTCGGGGCCGTCGCACTCACGGTCACGTCGAACGGCGGCGACCGCGATCGGGTGCTGCACGCGGTCCGCGTGGCGCACGAGCGGCTGCTCGCCGGCATCCGCGACCTCGACGGCGCCGGGTCGCTCGAGTCGTGGTCGGCCGGCCAGTTGCGCGTGTGGTCGCGACGGCCGTTCAACTCGGACGGGCGCCAGCTGCCGCTGGTGCACCAGGCCGCGGCGCAGCTCGAGGTGGTCTTCCGCGACCTCGATGCCCTGGGCGCCTGGGTCGGCCCGGCCTCGTCCTCGGAGGAGATCACGGTCGACGGCGTCGATTGGCGTCTGACGGATGCCACGCGGGCTCGCGTGCAGGAGACGGCGCAACGCGCGGCGGTCGCCGACGCCGTGCGCAAGGCCAGGGTCTACGCCGAGGCGCTGGGGCTCAGCGCCCCGGCCCCGGTGGAGCTGGCCGACCACGGCATGCTGTCGGAGCAGCCGATGCCGAAGGCGCACCAGGCGGTCGCGGTGCGGGGCTTCGCGATGGAGGCCGGCGGGCCGCCGGCGCCCGAGCTCGCGCCGGCGACGCTCGTGGTCGAGGCCTCCGTCGACGCGCGCTTCACCGCGGGCTGAGCGCGCGGCGTCGAGGTCAGTCGCGCTCGACGAGCCGTGCCTCGAGCGCCGCGAGCTCGGCGCGGTCGAGTCCGGCGGCGACGAGGTACTCGCGCACGGAGCCGTGGCGGCGTTCGACCTCGTCGAGCGCCGATTCGAGCGCCTCGCGCGGGCTGCCGCCCATGAGCGTGCGCAGCTCGGGGGTGTCGGGGATGCCGTAGGCGCCGATGCGGGAGACCATCTCCTCGAGCCACTCGCCGGCGAGCAGCGACTCGGTCACGACGTAGTCGGCGATGACGGACTCGCGCTCGACGCCCGCGGCCAGCAGCGCGAGCGCCACGACGATGCCCGTGCGGTCCTTGCCCGCGGTGCAGTGCACCACGACGGCCCGATCACCGGCCACCGTGATCTCGCGGAGGGCCTCGACGACCACGTGCGAGTGCTGGGTGACGATCCGGTGGTACAGCGCCTCGAGCGAGATCCCGCGCTCGCCCTGCGACGCGCCCGAGCCCTCGAAGACGGGCAGCTGCAGCACCTCGACCTCGAGGCCGTCGAGGTCGTCGGGCATGATGCGGACCTCGTTCTCGTCGCGCAGGTCGACGACGATGCCGACCTCGAGCCGTCGGAGCGCGTCGCGCCCGTCCTGGCCGAGCCGGTGCAGCCCGTCGGAGCGGTACAGCCGGCCGTAGCGCACGATGCCGCCGCGGGCCGGGAGCCCGCCGACGTCGCGGAAGTTGTAGGTGCCCGGCACCGGGATGCGCGTCGAGATCTCCACGCGGCGGAGTCTAGCCCGCGTCGCCGTCAGCACGCCGTGAGGAGGCGGAGACGGGGGCCGAGCGCAAGTACTTTCTATACTGGCAAGTACTTGCTAGCATGCTGCCATGGACCCTCACGACTCCCCCGGCACCGACCGCCCCGAGCCCGCCGCCGCGGCCGCCTTCATCCGCGAGGCCGAGGGCGCAGCGCGTCGGGTCGCGGTCGAGGGCTCGGCGTCGGCCTCGGCCTGGCTGACCGGGCTCGCCGCGGCATCCGCCATGTACCTCTTCGCCCTCGGCTGGTACGCGCGCAGCGAGGAGGGACCGATCCTCGCCCTGTCGATCGCGTACGCCGTCACGCTCGGCGTGCTCTCGGTCGTGCACCTGCGACGGATGCGCGCGGCGAGCCTCGGGTTCTCGCGGCGCTTCGGCCTCGCAGTGGGCGCGTGGGGCGGGGTCTTCGCCGTCTCGCTCACCCTCGGCCTGCTCGTGTTCCCCGGCGTCCCTGTGTACTTCGCGATCGCCGCGATCGCGACCGCGGTCCCGCCGCTGTGGGGCTCCCTGCGCGAGCTGGTGGTCGTCCGTGCCTGACGCCGCGGGCGGCGAGGCGCGCGACCGCGCCGGTGATGCCGCGGAGGCGGCGCACCCCAGGCATCGGCTCGACCCGCTGCTCCAGCGACCCGTGCCGTTCTCCATCGCGGCGCTGCTCGCGGCGGCCGACGAGGCGGAGTTCGCCTTCGTGCGCGACTCGGTCGAGCTCAGCGACTCGGCGCTGAGCAAGCAGGCGTCCGCGCTCGAGGCCGCCGGCTACGTGGCGGTCCGCAAGGGATTCGTCGGCAAGTTCCCGCGCACCTGGCTGTCGATGACGCCGCAGGGCCGGGCCGCGTTCGCTGCCCACCTCGCGACCCTCCGCGAGATCGCGGGCTGAACCGCTACTCCCCCAGGTGGCGGCGCGACGCCATGGCGCGCTCGGCCTCGCGCTTGTCCTGCCGCTCGCGCAGCGCCTGCCGCTTGTCGTACTCGCGCTTGCCCTTCGCGATCGCGAGCTCGACCTTCGCCCGGCCGTCCTTGAAGTACAGCGACAGCGGGATGAGCGTGTAGCCGCCCTCCTTGGTCTTGTGGCTGATCTTCACGATCTCCTGCCTGTGCAGCAGCAGCTTGCGCTTGCGCCGGGGCGAGTGGTTGTTCCAGGTACCCTCGGTGTACTCCGGGATGTGCACCGCATCGAGCCAGATCTCGCCGCCGTCGATGAAGGCGTAGCCGTCGACGAGCGACGCGCGCCCCTGGCGCAGCGACTTCACCTCGGTCCCGGAGAGCACGATGCCGGCCTCGTAGGTGTCCTCGATCAGGTAGTCGTGGCGCGCCTTGCGGTTGGTCGCCACGACCTTCTCACCGCGTTCCCTGGGCACGGCCACACTCCTCGCTTCGATGACGGATGCCGGCGGCGGACGCCGGCCAGCCCTTCAGTCTACCGGCGCGGGCGACATCCGCCCGCCTCCCCCGGGGCGGCGCGGCTCAGACGCGCAGGTAGCGACGGATGGCGATCGCCGCCGAGATCGCGGCGAGCAGCACGCCCACCGCGACGAGCAGGGGCACCACGAGCAGGGCGTCGCCCAGCCCGACGAAGGTGAACGACAGCGATTCGGAGAGGTAGCCCTGCACGAAGAAGTAGACGATCGCCACGACGGCGCCCCCGGCCAGGAGCGAGCCGATGAGGCCCGCGAAGATCCCCTCGAGCACGAACGGCGTCTGGATGAAGCGGTTCGACGCGCCCACCAGCCGCATGATGCCGAGTTCCTTGCGGCGCGAGAACGCCGACAGCCGGATGGTCGTGGCGATGAGCAGTGCGGCGGCGACCAGCATGATCGCCGCCACGGCGACGGCCGTGTAGCTGGCCGCGTTCAGCACGTCGAAGATCTGGTCGAGGTAGCGGCGCTGGTCGACGACCTGCTCCACGCCCGACATGCCCGCCAGGCTCTCCACGAGCACGGCCGACTGCGAGGGGTCGACCAGGTTCACCCAGAACGTCTCGTTCAGCACGTCGGGCGTCACGTAGTCCGCGGCCGGCGTGCCCTCGAACTGCTCCTGGAAGTTCTCGTACGCCTGCTCGCGGTCCTCGAAGTAGTACTCGTCGATGAACGGCGCGAGGGTGTCGCCGCGCAGCTGCGCCTCGACGGCCTCCTTCTGCTCCGGCGTCGCCTCCCCGTCGATGCAGCCCGGAGCGGTCGAGACCGCCGTGCAGAGGTACACGGCGACCTGCGCGCGGTCGTACCAGTAGTTCTTCATCTGCGCGATCTGCAGCTGCAGCAGCGCCGCCGTGCCGACGAACGTGAGCGAGACGAACGTGACGAGCACGACCGAGATGACCATGGTGGCGTTGCGGCGCAGGCCGTTGGCCGCCTCCGCGAGCACGAGACCGAACCTCACTTGACCGGCCCCACTTCCTGGTCGTCGTCGCCCGCTCGCGGCCCGGCAGGGCTGCGGAGGCCGAGACGTTCGGCGAGCGTGAGGTGCGCGGACTTCGACGCCGCCGGCACCGCGGGCCGCCCGGGCGGGCCTGATGCGGTCTCGTCGGCGTCGCCCTCCGCGTCGGCGGCGGGCAGCGGCTCGACCGGCATCGTGGCGGCGGCCGTGATCTCGGCGGCCTCGTCCGTGACCTCGTCGCGCTCCTCCGGCTCGACGTAGAGCGGCTGCGCATCGCGCATGCCCTGTCGGGTGACCTTCGGCGCCGCCACGGTGACGGTGCCCGACTCCTCCTCGGCGTCGGCGCCCTGCTCCGGCGCCGGTGCCGCCTCGGCCGCCTCGGCCGCCGCGGCCTTCGCCGCGCCCTTCTTCGAGCGCGCGCGCTCGGCCGGCTGGGCCGCCGCCTCCTCGTCGGCGACGGATGCCGCGGCCGCGAGCGCCTCGGGCTCGGCGGCGCCGTCCGCGGCATCCGTCGTCTGCGCGGCCTCGTCGGCCCTGATCGACGCCACGAGCTCGTCGGCCACGGCGCCGTCGGTCGCGACCGCGGGCGCGGCGACGGGCGCCTCCGCCTCCTCGTCGGCCTCCGCGTCGACCGCGGCCAGCGCGATCGCGGCGCGATCCGCCGGGACGGCCCCGACCACCGAGGTCACGGCGACCGTCTCGCCGACCACCGCATAGCCTGCGCTGCGCTCGTCGCGCACGACCTCGCCGGCGCTCAGCTCGATGACGCGGCGCTGCATCTGGTCGACGATGCCGGCCTCGTGCGTGGCCATGACCACCGTCGTGCCGCCGGCGTTGATGCGCTCGAGGAGCGTCATGATGCCCGCGCTCGTGACGGGGTCGAGGTTGCCCGTGGGCTCGTCGGCGAGCAGCACCTGGGGCTTGTTGACGATCGCGCGGGCGATGGCGACGCGCTGCTGCTCGCCGCCCGAGAGCTCGTGCGGCATCCGCTTGCCCTTGCCGTCGAGCCCGACGAGCTTGAGCGTCTCGGGCACGGCGGACTGGATGTACCCGCGCGACTTGCCGATCACCCGCAGCGCGAACGCGACGTTCTCGAACACGTTCTTGTTCGACAGCAGCCGGAAGTCCTGGAACACGACGCCGAGGCTGCGCCGGAAGTACGGCACCTTGCGCGTCGAGATCGTGCGCAGGTCCTGCCCGAGCACGTGGATGCGACCCGCGGTCGGCCGCTCCTCCTTGAGGATCAGCCGGAGGAAGCTGGACTTGCCCGACCCCGACGCGCCGACGAGGAAGACGAACTCGCCGCGGAGGATCTCGACCGTGACGCCGTCGATCGCGGGTCGGGTCTGCCCCGGGTAGGACTTGGTGACGGAGTCGAAGCGGATCATCGCGTTCGAGCCTAGGCAGCATCGGCCCGAAATGGGGCAGCGACACCGGAAATCCCCCGCCCGTGCGCGCGTGGATAGAGTGACCGACGTGACGGACTTCCAGGTACTCCAGATGGGCGGCCTCGACGCGTGGCGCGGGCACTACGGCGGCTTCCGGCCCGAGAGCTCGCGGGACGGGCGGCGGGTCGTCGACCACGACCTCGACATGCAGTTCATCGGGATGACCGCGAACGCCCTCGAACCCGGCGAGGAGGCCGGGTACTGGCACACGCACGCCCGCATCGAGGAGGTCTACGTCTTCCTCGCGGGGCGCGGCCAGATGGGCCTCGACGACGAGGTCGTCGACGTCGGGCCCGGCACGGTGGTGCGGGTCGGGCAGGACGTGTGGCGCACCTGGCGGTGCACGCCCGACAGCCCCGAGCAGCTGCGCTGGCTCTGCATCCGCGCGGGCGGCGAGGAACTGCCGCACCTGCCCGACGACGGCCGACGCGACCCGGAGCGCCCCTCGCCCTGGTGATCCCGAGACGTCAGGCGTCCTGCTCGGCGAGGTCGGCCGCGACCATGCGGCCCCACTCGTCGATCGCGTCCCAGTCGCGGAAGTCCCCTGCGGGCAGCGCCTCGTTGGCGGGCATCCAGCTCACGATTCGGTCCGGACCCTCCAGGTGCTCGATGTCGAGCGCGCCGAAGAAGACCGTGGTGCCGCGCGGGTGGATGAGCGCCTCGAACTCGGGGAACTCCTTCGGCTGCGCGGCGACGAGCACGTCGTTGCCGTCCTTGTCGATGCGCTCCGTGCCGAGCGGTCCGCTCGAGAACAGCCACACGGGCCGCGTCGCGAGCAGCGCGTGGTTGTGGCGGACGAACCGCCGCGCCTCCTTGCGCCACTTGCCGAGGTAGGCGGCGCTGCCGATCACGAACGCGTCGAACCCCTCCGGGTACTCGACGTCGTGGCAGTGCTCGATGTCGACCTCGTGGCCCGCGTCCCGCAGGCGGTCGGCGATCCGGTCGGCGATGCCGCGGGTCGCGCCGTACTTGCTCGAGTAGGCGACCAGGACGCGCATGATGCTCACTCCCCTCGCGGGCACCCCTCGACGGGCGCCCACATCGGTGAGGCTAGGCGCCGCCGCGGGTCGGCGCGGTGCCGAAGGTCCCGCCCCGCGGCATCCGCGAGCCGGACCGCGGGCTCAGGCGCTCAGTCGTCGTGCTTCTGCTTGCGCCACTTGATCCCGGCGGCGATGAGGCCGTCGAGGTCGCCGTCGAACACGGTCGCCGGGTTGCCGACCTCGTAGCCGGTGCGCAGGTCCTTGACGAGCTGCTGGCCGTAGAGGAAGTAGGAGCGCATCTGGTCGCCCCAGCTCGCGGTGATGGTGCCCGCGAGCTCCTTCTTCTTCGCGGCCTCCTCCTCGCGCTTGAGCAGCAGCAGGCGCGTCTGGAGCACGCGCATGGCGGCGGCGCGGTTCTGGATCTGCGACTTCTCGTTCTGCATCGACACGACGATCCCGGTCGGGAGGTGCGTGAGGCGCACCGCCGAGTCGGTGGTGTTGACCGACTGGCCGCCGGGTCCGGAGGAACGGAACACGTCGACGCGGATGTCGTTCTCGGGGATGTCGACCTCCTGGGCCTCCTCCATCACCGGGATGACCTCGACGGCGGCGAAGCTCGTCTGCCGCTTGTCGGCGGAGCCGAACGGGCTGATGCGCGCGAGACGGTGCGTGCCCGCCTCGACCGACAGGGTGCCGTAGGCGTAGGGCACGTCGATCTCGAACGTCGCGGACTTGATGCCCGCGCCCTCCGCGTAGGAGGTGTCCATGACCTTGACCGGGTACTTGTGGCGCTCGGCCCAGCGCAGGTACATGCGCATGAGCATCTCGGCGAAGTCGGTGGCGTCGTCGCCGCCCGCCCCGGAGCGGATGGTGACGACGGCGCCGCGCGCGTCGTACTCGCCGTCGAGCAGCGTCTGCACCTCGAGCTGGCCGACGACGTCCTCGAGCGCGGCGAGCTCGCGGCGCGCCTCCTGCGCGGCCTCCTCGTCGTCCATCTCGGTGGCGAGCTCGACGAGCACCTCGAGGTCGTCGATGCGCTGCTCGACCTCGGCGATGCGCTTGCGCTCGGACTGGCGGTGGCTGAGCGCGCTCGTCACCTTCTGGGCGTTGGCGGGGTCGTCCCAGAGGTCGGGAGCGCCGGCCTCCTCGGAGAGCCGCGCGATGTCGGCTTCGAGGGCGTCGACGTCGACGACGGAGCGGATGTCGCGGAAGGTGGTGCGCAGGGCGGCGATCTCCTGCGAGAGGTCAAGATCCAACATGGCCCGTCCAGCCTAGTGGCCCCGGCCGGGAGCGACCTGCGCGAGGCGGGTCGCGGGCCGGGCGTACGATCGGGACGATGACCTCCGACACCGCGCACGCGTTCTCGTGGCGGTCGATCATCCTTCCGGCCTACCTGCCGACGCTCCTGTTCTCGCTCGGCGAGGGGGCGCTCATCCCGGTGATCCCGGTCGTGGCGACCGATCGCGGCGCCTCGCTCGCGCTCGCGGGGCTCATCGCGGCGATGCTCCTGGTCGGCGGGCTCGTGGGCGACCTGCCCGCCGGGTGGCTCGTCGCCCGCATCGGCGAGCGCGCCGCCATGATCGCGGCGTCGGCGGTCGCCGCGCTCGGCAGCCTGCTGGCGGTGCTCGTGCCGACCAATCCGGCGCTCGCGGTCGGGATGTTCCTGCTCGGCCTCGCGAGCGCCGTCTTCGGCCTCGCGCGGCACGCGTTCCTCACGAGCTACGTGCCCGCGCGCATCCGCGCCCGCGCGCTCTCGACGCTCGCCGGCGTCTTCCGCGGCGGGTGGGCGATCGGGCCCTTCACGGCAGCCGCGATCATCGCGTGGACGGGCTCGGCCGCAGCCGTGTTCTGGGTGCTCGTGGCGTCGTGCGCGGCGGTCGTCGCCGTGCTCCTCGTGCTGCCGGACCCCGAGCGCGTGTTCGGTGCGGCGCTCCGTGCGCGCACGACGGTCGCCGGCGACGGCACGCCGACGGACGAGGCGGGCGACCGGGCCGCAGCGGATGCCGCGGGCGGCATCCGTCACGCGATCGTGACGTACCGCGGGGTGCTCGCCCGGATCGGCACCGGCATCGGGCTGCTCGCGGCGCTGCGCGCCAGCCGCATGGTCATCGTCCCGCTGTGGGCGGTCTCCATCGGCATGCGGCCGGACGCCGCGGCGCTCGTGATCGGCATCGCCGCGGCGATCGACTTCACCCTCTTCTCCGTCAGCGGCCACGTGATGGACCGGCACGGGCGGATGTGGGGCGCCATCCCGGGGCTCGTCGGGCTCTCGGCGGGCCACCTCGTGCTCGCCGCGACGCACGACGTGCCCGGGGCCGTCGCGTGGTTCACGGGCGTCGCGATCCTGCTCGGCATCGCGAACGGGCTGTCGTCGGGCGTCGTGCTGACGCTCGGGGCCGACCTCGCTCCCGCCGCGAACCCGGCGCCGTTCCTCGGTGCGTTCCGCACGCTCGCCGACGCCGGCGGCGCCGCGGCCCCCCTCGCGATCTCGGCGATCACCTCGGCGCTCTCCCTCATGGCGGCGAGCGCGGCGATGGGCGTGCTGGGCCTCGTCGGCGCGGCCATGCTGTGGCGCTGGATCCCGCGGTACGTGCCGCGCGCTCCGCGGCATCCGTCGCCCGACCCGGGCGAGCCCGACGAGGCGTGGACGCCGACCGCAGACCTCTGACCGCAGACCTCTGACCGTGGCTCGCCGCGGGGCGGCGACCTGCCCCCCGTCAGCCGCGCGACCGAAGGCCCGCGGTCTCCGCACGGGCTTCGGTAGCGTCGGGATCAGGCGGCGCGATCGAGCGCCGGGAGCGGAGGCCGAGGGTGCGCGCAGCGGTGATCGGTGCGGGGATGGCGGGCCTCGCGAGCGCGCGGCAGCTCGCGCTCGCGGGCTGGGAGGTCGACGTGCTCGAGCGGGCGGACGGCCCGCGCGCGGACGGCTACATGATGGACTTCTTCGGCCTGGGGTTCGACGCGGCCGAGCGGATGGGCCTGCTCCCACGGCTCCGCGACGCCGCCTACCGGATCGGGGCCGTCGAGTACGTGGACGCGAAGCGCGGCAAGCGGACCGCGAGCATCGACTACGACCAGTTCGCGTCGGCCCTCGACGGGCGGCTGCTCAGCCTCATGCGGCCGGACCTGGAGCTCGTGCTGCTCGACGCGCTCGGCGACGCCCCCGAGGGATCGGTGCGCGTGCACTACGGCGCGCGGTTCGCCGAGGAGGACGGCGCCGAGCACCCCGAGGAGGTCGCGCGGCTGCTCGAGGGCGCCGACGTCGTCATCGGTGCCGACGGCATCCACTCGAGCGTGCGCGCGTCGCTGTTCGGCGACGAGTCGCAGTACCTGCGCCCGCTCGGCCTGCGTGCAGCGGCGTACGTGATCGACGGCGCACCCGAGCTGCACGCGGAGTACGACGGCCGGTTCGTGCTGACCGACACCATCGACCGGCAGGCGGGCATCTACAGCCTGCGCGACGGTCGGGTGGCGGCCTTCCTCGCCTACCGCGAGGACGCGGCCGGCCAACCGCCGGCCGGCGAGGACGCGCCGACCCGCCTCCGCCGCGTGTTCGGGGGCCTGTGGGAGCCGATCGACCGGCTGCTCGACCGCTGCCCGCCGCACCCGTACGACGACGTCGTCGCGCAGGTCGTGCTGCCGCGCTGGCATCGCGGGTCGACCGTGCTCGCGGGCGACGCCTGCCAGGCGGTGTCGCTGCTCGCCGGGCAGGGCGCGTCTCTGGCGATCGCCGGCGCGGAGCTGCTCACGAGCCTCATCGGCCCGTGCACGGATGCCGCGGCGATCGAGTCGGCCATGGTCGAGTACGAGCGCCGGTGGCGCCCGGTCGTCGAGGAGAAGCAGGCCGCCGGGCGTCGCGCGGCCGGCACCTTCCTCCCGCCCGACCGGTGGCACCTGCTGATGCGTCGGTGGGCGCTGCGCGGCTCGTCGCTGCCGGTGGTCAAGACCATCGTGATGCGCTCCATCGCCGGCGGCACGGGGCTCAAGGGCACGACGGGCGTCTGAGCCATGGCGGGCATCCTGCTGGACCTCGACGGCGTGCTCTACGTCGGCGACGAGCCCGTGCCCGGCGGCGCCGAGGCGGTCGCGTGGATGGTGCGCGAGCGCATCCCGCACCGATTCCTCACGAACACGACCTCGCGCCCCCGTCCCGACCTCGTCGCGAAGCTGGGGCGCTTGGGCGTCGAGGTGGACGCCGCCGACCTGCTCACCCCGGTCACCGCAGCGGCCGCATGGCTCGATCGCGAGGGTCGCCGTCGCCCGGCGCTGTTCGTGCCGGATGCCACGGCGCGCGAGTTCGGCGAGCTCGGCGTCGAGGCGGCGCCCTCGGCCGGAAGGACGGATGCGACCCGGTCGGCCGACACCGACGGTCCGGTCGACGCGGTCGTCGTCGGCGACCTCGGCGACGCGTGGGACTTCGCGACCCTGAACCGGGCGTTCCGTCTGCTGATGGCCGACGCGGGCACGCCGCTCGTCGCGCTGGGACTCACGCGGTTCTGGCGCGCCGAGGACGGCCTGCGCCTCGACGTCGGCGCGTTCGTCCGCGCGCTCGAGTACGCGTCGGGCCGCGAGGCGGTCGTGCTCGGCAAGCCCGCGCGCGAGTTCTACCTCGCGGCGGCCCGGTCGCTCGACGAGGACGCCGCCGAGCTCGTCATGGTCGGCGACGACATCCGCTCGGACGTCGAGGGCGCCCAGCGCGCCGGCATGACGGGCGTGCTCGTCCGCACCGGCAAGTTCGACGCGGCGGATCTCGACGGTGACGCGTCACCCGACGCCGTGCTCGACTCGGTCGCCGACCTGCCCGGCTGGTGGCGGAGCCGATGATCCCTCGAATTGGATCTTGACAGGCTGCTCGCAACCGCAGCAGTGTGTCCCTTGGGTCCGCACAACGCCAGAAGCGTGGCGAGCTTGGTACGAACAACGACGTCGTCACCAATCCCCTCTGGCCGGATTCGGACCGGAGGGGTCGTCATGACTGGAAACCGTCCCACCCGAACACGGATCGCCCTCGGAACCGCGGCCGTCGCGGTCCTCGCGGCGATGCTGAGTCCCCTCGGCGCCAACGCCGCCGAGGACGACGTGGGTGAACTCGACATGTACACCGCGGAGGTCAGCGCGGAGCAGGCGGCCGACATGGCTGCCTCCGGGCTCGACATCGCCGCGAGCAAGGCCTCCGGACGCGGAGTCGAGATGCAGCTCATCCTCTCCGAGGACGAGGCCCAAGGGCTCTCCGAGCGCGGCATCGACGTCAAGCTGACGAAGGGCAAGAACGGCAAGTCCGCGAAGCAGTCCGCCCAGGAGCAGGCGGCGTCCGGCTATACGGTCTGGCGCTCGTACGACGAGCCCGGCGGCTTCCGCGACCAGATGTACCAGCTCGCCAAGGACAACCCGCAGCTGGTCAAGCTGGTCGTCCTCGGGCACACGTACCAGGGCCGCGAGATCATCGCGCTCAAGCTCACGCAGGGCGCGAAGGGCCAGAAGGACGGCTCGCGTCCCGCGGTGGTCTACAGCTCGACGCAGCACGCGCGCGAGTGGATCGCGGCGGAGACCAACCGGCGCCTGCTGAACTGGTACATCGACGAGTGGCGGGCCAACGACACGGAGGTCAAGGACCTCCTGAAGTCCACCGAGCTGTGGTTCCTGCTCGTCGCCAACCCCGACGGCTACCAATACACGTTCGACAACGAGCGACTCTGGCGGAAGAACCTGCGCGACAACGACGGCAACGGCGAGATCACCCGCGGTGACGGCGTCGACCCGAACCGCAACTACCCGGAGCACTTCGGGTACGACGAGGAGGGTTCGTCGGCGCAGACCTCGAGCGAGACGTATCGCGGACCGTCGCCGGCATCCGAGCCGGAGACGCAGGCGATGATGGCGCTCTTCGACCGGGCGCACCCGGAGTTCCAGATCAACTACCACTCGTTCGGCCAGTGGCTCCTGTACCCGGAGGGATGGCAGATCGCCACGCCGAGCGGTGACGATCCGATCTACTACGCACTCTCGGGCAACCTCGACAACCCCGCGATCGACGACTTCGAACCGGGGCTGTCCTCCGACGTGCTGTACGTGACGAACGGTGAGACCACCGACTTCGCGCACGTGTCGCACGGCACGCTCGCCTGGACGCCGGAGCTCAGCGACGGCGGCAGCGGTGCCGGGTTCGTCTTCCCGGACGACGAGGCACTGGTGCAGGCGGAGTTCGAGCGGATCCTGCCGTTCTCGACGGACGTCGCGAAGTCGGCCGTCGACCCGGCGAACCCGGTGTCGCACCTCGGCATCACGACGGAGCCGTTCTACCTGCAGAGCGACGACGACTACAAGGTCGGGCTCCCGCAGTCGAACTTCACGTTCGACTACTCCTACGGCGACCCGCAGGAGGTGCGCGTCCTCGCGAAGCGCAGCCTCGGCGACGTCACCGTGAAGTACTCCATCAACGGCGGCGCCGCGCAGAGCGCGTCGACGTCGGAGTGGAACGGCGGCGACCGCTACGGCGGCAACACCGACGTGTACTACCACGTGATGAGCGGCATGGTGACGGGCACCGATCCCGGTGACTCGGTCGAGGTCTGGTTCGAGGGCGGCGGCGAGGTGAGCGACTCGTTCACCTACGAGGCCGTCTCCGAGTCGGGTGCCGACGTGCTCGTGCTCGCGGCCGAGGACTACACGGGCGCCTCGCCGGGGCAGGCCGGCGGCCCGAACTACCTGTCGTACTACACCGACGCGCTCGACGCGAACGGCACGAGCTACGACGTCTACGACGTCGACGCCCGCGGTCGCGTCGCGGCGGACGCGCTCGGCGTGCTCTCGCACTTCGACGCCGTCGTCTGGTACACCGGCGACGACATCGTGACCCGTGAGGTCGGCTGGGGCGGCGGCAACGCGTCGCGCCTGGCGATGGACGAACTCCTGAACGTCCGCGACTTCATGAACGAGGGCGGCCAGGTGCTCTACACGGGCGACTGGGCCGGCAGCCAGTACACGCCGAACCTCGGCACGCAGTTCTTCGACCCGACCTCGGCGAACGCCGAGTGTCGTGCCGATGCGGCCGTGCTGGTTCGATGCAAGGCGCTGTTCGGCTCGGGCGACGCGACGAACGACGTGCTGCAGTACTGGCTCGGCGCCTACGTGGCGGTCGACTCGGCCGGCCTGGACGACCAGGGCGACGTGCTCGACGCGCTCGGCGTGGATGTCCCGCTCGAGGGCCTCAGTTGGGGCTTCAACGGCACGGACAGCGCGGAGAACCAGTTCCACACGAACTCGTTCATCACGACGAGCGGCGTGCTGCCTCCGGCGGACTACCCGCAGTTCGAGAGCTGGGTCGCCGGCAAGTGGGATCGCCCAGGCGGACCGTACGCGCCGCACACGGGCGACTACTACCTGTACTCGCAGCTCGGGGACGTGTCGTACAAGCAGGTCATGCGCACGATCGACGTGCCGGCCGGCGGGGCGACGCTCTCGTTCTGGACGTCGTACGACACCGAGGCGGACTGGGACTTCACGTTCGTCGAGGCGCACACGCCGGGCCAGGACGACTGGACGACGCTGCCCGACGCCAACGGGCACACGTCGCAGGACACCGGCCAGAGCTGTCCGGCCGGGTGGGGTGACCAGCTGCACCCGCAGCTCGACTACTACCAGACGTTCATCGACGAGAACACGTGCGACCCCACCGGGTCGGGCGGGGGCTCGTGGAACGCCGCGTCCGGCAACTCCGGCGGCTGGCAGCAGTGGGAGGTCGACCTCAGCCCGTGGGCCGGCGGCCAGGTCGAGGTCGCGCTGTCGTACGCCAGCGACTGGGCGACGCAGGGCCTGGGCGTGTTCTTCGATGACGTCGAGGTCTCGACGGGCGAGGGTACGACCTCGTTCGAGACGGACCTCGGTGGCTGGGAGATCACGGGGCCGCCTCCGGGCAGCTCGCCCAACCCGAACAACTTCATCCGCACCACGGCGGGCGGGTTCCCGGAGGCCGCGGTCGTGGCCACGCCGGGCTCGCTCTACGCGGGCTTCGGGTTCGAGGGCATCACGGATGCCGCGACCCGGGCCGACTGGATGGAGGCCGCGCTCAGCCACCTGCTGGACTGACGCGCACTCCCGTTCGGGACACCGACACGGGGCGGCCGGCGACCTCAGGGTCGCCGGCCGCTCCGGCGTCCGCCCCTGCGCGTGGCGGCGGTGCGAGGATGACCGAGGGACGGTGACAGCGGAAGGAGATCGGTCGGATGGACTCCGCACGCAGGTTCCCCTTCCACCCGCGGGTCGAGGTCGCAGCCCGCGGCGACCGGAAGCTGCGCCTCCGCGACGCGACCGCGATGGCGGTCGGGGGCATGATCGGCGGCGGCATCTTCAGCGTGCTCGGCGTGACGGTGGGCCTGGCCGGCCACCTCGCCTGGGTCGCGTTCGCGATCGGCGGGCTCATCGCGCTCATGACCGCGCACTCGTTCGGCGCCCTCTCCATGCGGGCGGGGCGCTCGGGCGGCCTGTTCGTGTTCCTCGCCGACGCCGGGCACCGCTCGCTCGGCGCGATGCTGTCGTGGCTGCTCATGTTCGGCTACGTGATCGCGCTCGCGGTCTACGGGTTCACCTTCGGGCACTACGCCGCGAACGTGCTCGGCCTGCCCGAGGTCGCCGCAGACGCCGGGTCGGTGCTCGTGCTCGCCGTGTTCCTGCTCATCAACCTGCGCGGCGTCGGCGCGTCGGCCTGGTCGGAGGACCTGGTCGTCGCCGTCAAGCTGCTCGTGCTCGCGCTCATCGCCGGGGTGGGGCTCGCGCACTTCTCACCCGAACGCCTGGCTCCGGCTTCCGATCTCACCGTTGCGGGCGTGTTCGTCGCCGCGAGCTCGATCTTCGTCGCGTACGAGGGCTTCGAGCTCCTCTCGTACGACTACGACGACATCGAGCGGCCACGGCGCACGCTCCCCCGCGCCCTGTACCTCTCCGTCGGCCTCGTCGCCGTGATCTACGTCGTCGTGACGATCGGCACCCAGATGCTCGTGAGCGACGACCAGATCGTCGCGCAGCGCGAGGTGGCGTTCGCGACCGCCGGCCAGGCGGCGCTCGGCACCGCGGGCTACTGGATCGCGACGCTCGGCGCGCTGCTCGCCTCGAGCTCGGCCATCAACGCGACCCTGTTCTCGACCGCGCGGCAGATGCACGAGGTCGCCTCCGCCGGCGAGCTTCCCGCCGTGTTCGCGCGGTCGCGCCGCGGCCTTCCGGTGTCGGCGCTGGTGCTGCTCGCGGTCTTCGGCGCGGCGTTCGCGATGCTGCCCGACATCGGGTCGCTGCTCGCGTTCGGCTCGGCGATGTTCCTCATGGTGTTCGGGGTCACCAACGCCCTCGCGTTCCTGGTGCTGCGCGGTGCGCTCAGCCGCGCGGTCAGTGGCATCGGCGCGCTCGCCTGCACCGCGGCGCTCGTGACGCTCGTCGTGCAGCAGCTCGCCTCGAGCCCGTCGACCGTGCTGCTCATGGCCGTGTGCGTGCTGCTCGTCGCGGCGCTCCGCTGGGGGTTCGTGCGGCGCCGTTCGCACCGGTCCGCGTCGGACGCCGACGACCGGGAACGCCGCTGAGCGGATCGGTCGGAACCAGGTCATCCACAGCCCGCGCGATCCGCCCCACGGCGGCCGCCCGGACCGTATCGTGAGGCGCATGCCGTCCGCTGAACGCGTACCGCCACCCGATCTGCACCGATGCAGGCTCCCCGCCGCGAGCGACCACGCCGTGGGCACCGTCTGGGAATGCGTCGACTGCGGCACCCGCTTCCGACGCGTGCATCGCGACGGGATGAGACCCACCGCGATGTGGGACGACGACTCGATCTACCGGCTCCGCCGCATGATCATCCTCGGCGTCGTCGGCGTGCCGATCGTGCTCGTCGCCGTCCTCATCCTCGGCATGGCGCTGACGCGCGGCTGAACGCGCCGGCGACGGCTCGGTCTCGCGCCCGGGCCGCGCGCACGCGCCGGCCCACCCCGGCCGCGCGCACGGCTGGCCTCTCGTTCGGGAGGAACTTCCGCCCCCGCCCCGGCGAGCCGGCATCCTGCATACGGCGTGTCGGATGATTTCTCCTCCCGAGCGGATGCCGGTGCCCGGCACCCGGCGCGCCGGCATCCGGCACCGGCCACAGGAGCCGAGCCGCTCAGCCGCCGGCGCCCGCAGGCTCGAGCTTCGGCGTCATCCGCATCAGCATCGGCAGGTCGAGCGTCGTCGTGCGCCGGCCGATGCGCACGCCCTCGCAGCTCAGCGTGCCCGTGACCTCGAGGTCGCCGGAGCGCACGCTCGCGAGTTCGCCGCCGCGGAACGCGAGCAGCGCCCCGCGGAGGGTGAGCTCGAGCTTCGCCTCGAGGTCGACGCTCGTGATCGGCACCTCGTCGATGACGACGTCGACGCGCGGTTCGTACTTCGCGGTCGCGGTGTGCGTCGCGAGCGGCACGATGGTCTCGGTGCCGGGCTCGACCCGCGAGGTGGCCCGGGCCTCGTCGATCGCCTTCGCCCGATCCCACGCGTGCGCGAGCACGTCGGTGACGTCGAGGTCGAGCAGCGAGTCGGCCATCTTCCCGACCTCGTCGCACACGAACCCCCCGCCCGCGGCGGTGAGTCGCGCGATCGCCTCGGTGGCCGCGGCGCCGACGCCCTGCTCGTCGGCGACGCGCGCGAGGTCGGACCGTGCCGACGCCTCCTCGCCGACGGTCAGTGCCCGGATGGTCAGTCGCATGGTGCTCATGGTTCGTCACGCTCCTCGGTGATCGGTCCGGAGATCCAGTGGCCCGGATGCGGTCGCAGGCGGATGCCGCGGGTCGACGCCTCGCCGGGTGCGCGGACCGGCGGCCCCAGGCTGACCGCGGGGTTCGCACCGACGACGACGCGCAGGTGCTTCGCGAGTCGCCGGCGCTGCGCGTCGGAGCTCGACGAGTTGATGCTGCGCGCGAGCACGAGTGCGGCGATCGCGGCGACGAGCATCACGATGAGCGCGGTCGGGCCGCCGTGCGCGGGGTCGCCGAGCCAGGCGAGCAGCTGCGCGATCGGGTCGGGCGGATCCGGATCGGGGCCCACCGGACGCTCCGTCGGGTCCTCGGACGCCGTGGGATCCTCTGAGTCCGTGGGCTCCGGCGGCGCGGGCGGCGGCCCCGTCACCTCGACCGCGACCTCCGCGGCGACCTCCGTGCGCGCCTCGGCGCCGCGGTCGGTCGTCGCGATGATCGTGGCGACGGTGAGTCCGTCGAGCGGTTCGATGCCCTCGGCGAAGAACGGATGCTGCAGCGGCACGTCGCCGGCCTCGCCGCCGCCGCACGCGGTGCAGAGCACCGTCGGCACGGTCGCGCCGCCAGGCAGGGTGTACTCCACCACGACCGACTCGAGCGCGTCGACCGAGCTGATCACCCCGGTGATGACGGGCTGGGCGCCGGCGAACGATCGTTGCACGATCTCGCCGTCGGCATCCGCTTCGGCGTCGACGACCACCTCGACGGGCTCGCCACCGGCGAAGTCGCCGGTGAGCTCGATCGACGGAGCAGTCGGCGGGCGCACGACCTGCAGCGCGAGGTCGTCGAGGACCAGGCCGATCGTCGACGGACCCTCGGTCAGGAAGCTGATCGACGCGATCGGCGGGCCGGGCGTCTCGACGTGCATGTCGAGGTCGATGGGCGTCCCGACGGCCGGCACGACGGCAGGCTCTCCGCGGGCGGCGGCCACGACGCTCTGGACCGCGACGAGCGGCCCCGCTCGCAGCTTGGGGACGAGGTCGATCAGTGTCTGGTCGAACACCCGCTCGTCGGCGTCGAGCAGCGCGCCGTCGGCGTCGTACGCCTCGAGGCGCACGAGCAGCGACGCCGTGACCGGCGGTGCCGTCGGCAGCACCTCGACGGTGATGGCACGCACGTCCAGGGCGTGGTCGAAGCGATGCTCGGAGGGCAGGCAGCAGTCCGGTGCCAAGAGCAGCACGTGATCGCCGTCGTCCAGTCGATGCACCACCCCGGCGGAGGCGGCGAGGCCGAACCGCTCGAATCGGTCGTCGACGGGAAGGTCCCGGACGTGCTGGTCGTCGATCTGCTCGTCGGCGACCTGTTCGAACGTGATGACGCGCGTCTCGACGTCGGGTTCGGCCGCTCCGGCGGCGATGGCGGGCACGACGGCCGCGACCGCTGCCGCGAGTGCGACGGTGAGCGCGCGGGCGGCCCCGCGACGTGTTCTCGTTCCGGACATGCGATCCCCCCGATCGACTCGTCCGATCGGGTCAGGCCCCGTCGTTCGAACGCCGGGGCCGTGGCCCGCGTTCTGCAACCGCCCCCAGCGTCGCGCGGGCGCCGTGGGCGCGCATCAGGGCGAGCCCGCGCCCGGCCCCGGGGTGTTCCCCGAACCGGCCTCGCGCGGCGTCAGTGGAAGACCGACCGCGCGTCGGCGGTGACCTCGATCGGCACGAGCACGGGCACGAACTCGGTCGAGATCGGGGCGTGCCAGTGCGTGCGCAGCGTCACGGTCGCGCTGCGTCCATCCGTCGAGCGCGCACCCACGAGCACGACGCCGTCGTCGGCCGCTCCGAGATCGCCGAGGTACGCCTCCGCGGCGTCGCGGACCGCGGCGTCATCCAGTCCCACCACGAGGCCGCCGCCCTCGAGCCGCACATCGCCCAGCCCCCACGATTCCGCGGCCGCCAGGGCCGCGCCGTCGGCCATCGTGAGGAGCCGCTTCCGCTCGAGGTAGAGCGAGGTCGCGGACGCGACCACGAGCACCAGCGCGAGGGCGAGCGCGCCGTAGAGGATCGCGAGGAGGAGCGTGGAGCCGGTCTCGTCGTCGGGCAGCCGCCGGGTGGGATCGGTCACGTCGACACCGCGAAGCGCGAGACGGTCTGCGTGGCCTCGGCTCCGACCCGGATCATGCCGATGCCGCTCGACGAGAGCAGTGCCGGCACGAGCGGCAACCCGACGTCGGCCTCGACGTGGACCGTGACGCGAGCACCCGGCACCGCACAGGCCGGAGCGCAGTCCACGCGCACCGCCGTGGCAGCCGCTTCGACGCCGTAGTCCGCCAACGTCACGCGGACGGACCGCTCGACGGAACCCGAGGCACCGCCGCCGTCCAGCACGGCGATCCGTGCGGCCTGACGCGCGGCGCCCTCGACGCCGAGCGCCGCCGCCTGGACGGACCCGATCGCGAGGACGAGGTACACGAGCGGGACGAGCAGGATCACCCCGACGGTCAGGAACTCGAGCGACGCGGACCCCCGTTCCCCGCCGCCGTCGCGGAGCTGAGGACGTCGCGGCTCAGCGGAGGGTCTCGACGGCGGCATGGCCCGTCACCTCCAGCCCGCGAGGCGGGCCGAGCAGCCCGATCACCGGCAGCGGGGTGCGCACGGTGACCGCGATCGCCGGCGTCTCGCCGATCGTGGTCCGCCCGGCCGTCACGTCGTCGGCGAACCCCGCGGCGAGCGCGGCGTCGATGAGGGCACGAGTGCGCGCGATCCCGGCCTCGGGCGAGGAGCCGGCGAGGGCCGCGTACCTCGCGCCTTCGGCGGCCGCGTCGAGCACGGTGTTCCGCACGTGCAACGACAGCGCGAGTTGGACGACCGCCAGCAGCAGCGCCGTGAGCAGGACGCCGACCAGCGAGAACTCGACGACGGCGGATCCGCGTTCCTCGCCCAGCCGGTTCAGAAGCCGACGACGCGATCGATCGCCTGCTCGAACACCCCCGAGAACGCCGGCCCCGCGAGGCCCCAGAGCACGATCACGAGTCCGGCGGTCATGAGGGTGATCAGCACCCATCCGGGAACGTCGCCGCGTTCGTCGGCGAGGCGTCGGGTGATCGGTCGGGGCATGCGTGGTCCTCTCGTCGGTCGTACGGTCGCTGATCGAGTCGTGCACTGAGGGCAGGGGCATCGGGTCGGTCGGAGCGGTCATCAGAAGCCCGACTGCAGCACGAGGTACCCGGGGAACAGAGCGAAGGCGACGGTCACCGGCAGGATCAGGAAGACGAGCGGCACGAGCATCGCGATCTCCTTGCGTCCGGCCAACTCGATCAGCGTGCGCTTGGCCTCGGCCCGGGCGTCGCCGGCCTGCGCGCGCAGCACTTCCGCGATCGGCGTTCCCCGGTCCAGCGCTGCGAGCACCTGGTCGATCGCACGGGAGAGCGCCGGATGCGCGAGCTCGTCGCGGAGCGCGGCGAGCGCCGTCCCCAGCGGGACGCCCGTGCCGACCGCGGCCATCACCCGACGGAACTCTCCGGCGAGCTCCCCGGAGCCGGCTCGGGCGACGCGCCGGAGGGCCTCCGCCATCCCCTCGCCGGCCGTGAGGCTCAGGGTGAGGAACTCGAGCACGGTCGGGAGCTCGCCCGTGATGCGCGCCAGGCGACGACGAGCGGTGCGCTGCAGCATCCAGTCGGCCATGACGGCGCCACAGGCCGCACCGAGCACCGGGATCAGCATCCGTCCCGGCGCAGGCAGGGTCTGCAGTGCCGGCGTGAGGAACCCGATGACGGCCCCGAGGACGAAGCCGACGGCGGCCCACACGAGCTGCCGACCACGGAAGCGCTCGACCGTGGCGCTGGAACCCGCCTGGCGGAGACGGTGCAGGACCGTCTCGTTGCCGCCCAGGACCGAGGTCATCGCGCCACGCGCCCACCGTGCCGCGGGCAGGATCAGCGCCCCGAGCACGGAACCGGGATCGCCCGCAGGGCGAGCACGCATGGCACGCGCTTCGGCCGAGATGTCGGTGAGGTACGGGGCGACCCGGTCGACGAGGCGCGGCCGGCCGATCCTGGGCATCGAGGCGGCGAGCGACCAGAGCCCGAGGCCGAACACGGCGCCGAGGGCGAGGGCGATCACCGGCGTCGCGGTCAGCTGAACCATCGACGTTCCTCCGGCAGCCGGCCGAGGGCCGACATGACCCGATATGCCAGGAGCGTGACGCCGACGCCGACGAGGATCAGGGCCGTCCCGGCGGGCGAGTCGTACGCGGTGAGCGTCTCGGGGCGCGTGGCGAGCACGCAGAGGAGCAGCCACGGGGCGGCGACGCCGAGCAGTGCGGCGTTGCGGATCCACGACTGGCGCGCCACCACCTCGGCGCGCAGCGCCGCGTCTTCGCGCAGGTACGCCGCGAGTCCGCGGAGCACGGCCGTCAAGTCGGTTCCGCCCACCTCGCGCGCCATCCGGAGCGTCTCGAGGATGCGATCGGCGACGGGGTCGGCGAGCCGATCCTTGAGGGCGTCGAGGGATGACGCGAAGTCGCCCGTCCGTCGGAACTCGTCGTCGAACGTGGCGAACGCCTGACGGGTCGCCGCTGGGCCGAGCTCGCCGAGCGCGCCGAGGGCGTCCGGCAGGCCCATTCCCGCGCGGACGCTCGAGACGAGGTGGTCGACCACGTCCGGCCAGATCGCGCGGTTCGCCGCCCGACGCCGATTCGCCCGGGCGCGGACCAGCAGCGGGATCGCACCGGCACCGAGGCTCGCGGCGACGAGGGCGATCACCGGCACCGCGAACACCGCCAGCGCGATCGCGCCGCTCAGTGCGGCCATCACGCCGCAGACGACGGCGACCGCCGCGATCGGCGCACCCGGCATGCCGGCGAGCGCGAGTTCGTCCCGGATCGCCGCGGCAGCCCCACGACGGGACGACTCGAGTTCGACGCGGCGCGGCCAGATGAGCGGCGACAGCATGAGGACGAGTCCGAGGCCGAGCGACGCGCCGAGCGCGATGCTCACGCCGCTCCCCCGAGCACGATGACCGGATCGAGCGCGGCGGCCTCGTACTTGGCGAGCCGACGAGGGAACTCCGTCGTCCGTGCGAGCTCCCCGCCGTCGCGGTCGAACCGGAACAGGGTCGAGGCGTCGATGCGCGTGTCATCGACCTCGCCCGTGATCGAGGCGATCTCCGCGACGCGACGCCGACCGTCGCGATCGATCTCGAGGTGGACGACCAGGTCCACGCAGCTCGCCACCGTCGGCACCACGAAGGCCGAGTCGATGTTGCGACCGGCGAGCAAGGGCAGGGTGCAGAGCTTCGCGATGGCGTCACGGGCGGAGTTCGCGTGGATGGTGCACATCCCGGGAATGCCGGAGTTCATCGCGATCAGCAGGTCGAGGCTCTCGGCCTCCCGGACCTCGCCGACGACGAGCCGGTCGGGCCGCATCCGCAGCGCCTCCTTGACGAGTCGCCGCAGCGTGATCGCGCCTGTGCCCTCGAGGTTCGGCTGGCGGCACTGCAGCGCGACGAGGTCGCGCACGTCGGCGTCGAGCTCGAACGTCTCCTCGACGGTCACGACGCGCTCGCCGGTCCGCGTCGCGGCGAGGAGCGCGTTCAGCATCGTGGTCTTGCCCGTGTGGGTCGCCCCGGAGACGAGCACGTTCGCGCCGGCGAGAACCGACATCCGCAGGAACTCGGCCGCCGGTCGGGTGAGCGCGCCGAGTTCCACCAGCCTGGGCAACGACCGGATGCGCTGCTGGAACTTGCGGATGTTCACCGCCCAGTGGGATCGCGTCACGTCGGGGATGGCGACGTGGAGTCGCGACCCGTCGGGCAGGGACGCGTCGACGAACGGCGACGACAGGTCGACCCGACGGCCGGAGTGCTGCAGCATCCGCTCGACGAGGTCGCGGACCTCGCGGTCCGACAGGATGACGGTCGTGAGCTCCGCGACGCCGGCGCGGGCGACGAACACGCGGGTCGGCGAGTTGATCCAGACCTCCTCGACGGTCGGATCGTCGAAGAAGGGCTGGAGCGGGCCGTAGCCGGTGAGGGATGCCGCGACCTCGCGCACCGTGCCGTGCTCGTCGCCGAGCGGCGCGTGCGCGCCCGCGAGCGCACGCTCCGCGTACCGGCGGACCTCTTCTGCGGCGAGGCGTTCGGCGAGCCCGGCATCGGACTCGAGCTCGACGCCGTCGCGGAGCACCCGGCTGCGGACGCGCTCGGCGATCGTGCGGACGGCGTCGGACATGCTGACCATCTTGGAGAGCCGGCGGCCGCCGGCCGCGGACTTATCCACATGGCCGTGTGCGACGGAGAAGCGCCGGCCGGGTCAGGGGAACCGGGTCCAGACCAGCTGGACCTCCTTCGACGCCTTCGCCTGGAATCGCGCTCGGCCGACCCAACCGCTGACCGAGAGGGTCTTGTCGTTCACGCCGTCCGTGGTCTTCTTCTGACGCGAGACGCTGAACCAGCCGGCCCCGTACCGCACTCGGAGCTTGACCCCGGATGGGAAGCGGAAGACGTGCCTGATCGACGGAACCTTCCCCCACACGGTCTCGAGCGTGCGCCACGTGTCGGCCTTCAGGATGATCGGCCCCATCTCGGACATCGCCATCGCCTCCTCGATGCTCCGAGTGTGGCGCGGCCGTGCCATCGGCCGCATCCGTGCGGCCACTGAACGGCGACCTCCTCGACGGGTCGGGCGTGGACGCGGCGACGCGACCTCCCGCGCGCATGACGACGCCCCCGGCCCGTGGGCTTGGAATCCGGAGGCGTCGTGGTCAGCGGCCGTCGATCACGGGTGGCAGTACTCGGCGAACTTCGCCAGGTGCGGCCCGGCCGGCGTGGTGTGGCCGGCGGTCGCGACGCCCTGGTTGCAGACCGCCGGGTTGAGTGCCATCGCCGGCGCGGCCCCCACCGCACCCACGAGTCCTCCCGCGACGACGAGCGTGATCAGCGCCTTCTTCAGCATTTCGGTCCCCTTCGACTCGGCTGCAAGAATGCTTCCAAGTCCAGACTTTAGAGGCTGTCTAGCGAATCCGTGGAGGTTCCCAGCCAACTCCCACGCAACGGCTCGCGAGGGCGCAGGATGGCGCGTCAGGCCCGCTGTCGGAGCTCCTCGCGGAGCTCCCGCAGCTCGGCCGTGAGCTGGTCGATGTGCGCCTTCGTGGCGACCTGCTCGGCCTCGTTGTTCACGCTGACGCGCTCGACGATCCACGACGCGAGCGTGCCCGTGACGACACCGATCAGCGCGATGCCGCCGACCATCACGCCGACCGCGACGAGCTGGCCCGTCGGCGTGACCGGGAAGAAGTCGCCGTACCCCACGGTCGTGATCGTGACGAACGCCCACCACAGGCCCTCGCCGAAGGTCTGGATCGAGCCGTCCTGCCCGCGCTCCGCGTCGAGGACCGCGAGCGCGGCCACGTACACGAGCATCGCCGACGCGCCAGCTGCGTAGAGGATCACCTTGCCGCGCAGCATCGCGCCGGCGGTGCGACCGAGCACGACCATGATCGTCCCGACCCGCAGGATCCGCAGCGGCCGCAGCATGGGCAGCACCACGACCGCGAGGTCGAGCAGGTGCCGCACGAACCAGCGCCGGCGGTCCTCGGCGAGCGCGAGGTTCACGACATAGTCGAGCGCGAACAGCCCCCACGTGCCCCAGATCACGGACTCGGCCAGCACGGCGTCGGGGCCCTGCAGGTCGGCGATCACCTCCCAGGAGTAGGCCGCCAGGAACAGGACGGCGGCGGCGAACAGGGGCCATTCGACGAGCTTCTGCCAGGTCTGCTGGGACATCCGTCCACCCTAGGAAGCCCGCATCACGGTTCGGTCACGCACGCCGTGCGCGACGGATGCCGCGGCGCACGCGTCGCGACGCGTGCCGCGTGCCGGGATCGCGGCCGGTTCGGGGCGCTCGTCAGCCCGGAACGACCGGCGGCACCGACGGCCCGTCGGGCGATCGGTCCTTCCCGCACCTCGAGCACTCGTAGAACGCACCGCCGCTTTCGGGCTCGTGCTGCAGCACCCAGTGATGCATGCCGATCCGGCACCGGAACGACTTGCCGTCCATCGCCCGCTCCCCTCTCCCGAACCCGGGGGAACGGATCAACGGTACTCCCGCCGGGCGAGCGCGGCACCGACGAGTTCGGCGGATGCCGCGGCATCCACTGCACCCGGGCGACTCCCACCGACCGGGCGCAGCCGTCACTCGACGGCGATGACGACCTGCTCCTGGTTCGAGCCCTTCTTGCCCGGCTTGTAGTTGCGCTCGACGTTGCCCGACTCGTCGACCGAGAACCACTTCACGGTCGTCGTGGCGTCGATCAGGATCGCCTCGCCGCCCTCGCGGATCCCGGCCGATTCGTACACGGGCGACGAGTACGTCGGATTCGAACCGTCGAGCGTGTAGTGGATGGTGACGGGCTCGGTCGCGTCGAACCCGACCGCCACGGGCCCCGAGTACGGGCTCGAGCCCGGCTGCGTGAGCCACGAACGCGGCTTCGTGCGGTCGTCGGACCAGTCCTTCGCCACCTGGTAGAGCTCGACGACGCCGTTCGAGAACTCCATCATCTCGTCGAATGCCTCGCTCCACTCCGGCTGGAAGGACGTGCCGACCTCGAAGTTCCACGCGTAGATGTCGTGCACGTACCAGAGCTGGTCACCCGAGTTGCCGGCGGCCGAGTAGAGCACGTCGGCGATCGGCCCGGTGCGGGCCGGAGTCACGCTGAGGCCGCGCCACTCCTTGATCGCCGAGAGGATGCGCTCCGACGACTCGTAGAAGTACTGCTCGGTCCCGAAGCTCGGTCGCGGCAGGGTGATGCGTCCCGGCATCGAGTACGCGCCCGGCGACCACATGAAGTAGTTGCCCGAGCTGTGGATGTTCATCGCGAAGTCGATGTTGGAGTACGTGCTCGCGATCCAGTCGAGGTTGCGCGACTCCGGCTCGGACTGCTCGTACGGGCCGGCGTACACCGCTGAGGTGCAGTCCGTGGACGCACCCTCGTATCCGTCGAAGAGCGACCCGTACGTCTGGTTCCGGTTGTCGTCGACGCCCCAGGCGTTGCGCGCGTTGACGTCGTTCGGCTCGCCCGGGCCGCAGTAGTTGGTCATGTTCTTCCGCTGGAAGGCGGAGTCGTAGAAGCTGTACAGCGCCCCGTCGGGGTTCACCGTCGGCACGATGAAGATGTCGAGGTTGTCGACCAGTCGGCGCGTGTCGGCGTCGGTCTGGTAGTTGTGCAGCATCCGGTACGCCGTCTCGATGTTGACCAGCGGCGTCTGCCACTCGCGAGCGTGCTCCTGCGAGTAGGTGAGCACGCCGGTCTTCGATCCGTCGCGGTGCTTGCCGATGCGCAGCGCCTTCACCTGGAACGGCTCGCGCGGGATGCTCGACGGCGCGTCCAGCTCATCGGAGAGCGGCTCGGGCCCGGCGGCCACGACGACCCCGCCGCCGGCGTTGCCGCGGTACGTGTTCGCCTCCACGAGGGATGCCGCGGTGCCATTCGCCATGATGGCCGCGACGACCTGAACCGCGGTCGACGTACGGGCGCCCGTCGCGTCCGTCGCCAGCGACACCAGGATGGCGTCGCCCGTGACCGACACGCTCAGCGGAGAGTTCGCCTGACCGGGGTCGGCGTACTCGATGGTGAGGTCGTTGCCGCCCTCGTGGCCCCATGCGAGCGAGGTCAGCACGACGCGCTGCGACGCCGCGCCGCCCGAGAGGTGCATGGCCGAACGGCGATAGCCGTTGGTCTCGTATGGCAGGTCGATGACGTCGGTCAGGTGAGGGAACTCGGCGTGGAGCTGCTCGATGAGGTCCATGAGCTCGTACGCGTCGGGGTAGTGGTCGAGGAAACCCGACTCGTAGCCGAGGCCCGGCGGCGCCGCGGGCGCGCTGCCCGGCTCGGTGTCGGCGAGCCACTCGGTCACGTCGGCCTCGGCCGATCCGCCGCCGGAGCTCGTGACACGCACCTGCGTGGGCGGCGGCATCGGCGGCAGGAGACCGAGGGTGCCGGCGGCCGGCAGGCCGGTGCGGATGATCGCGCCGTCGTCCTGCGAGATCATCGCCGATGGGATGGTGATCGACGGGTCGCTGCCCGTCATCGCGAACGGCGCGCTCGCATTGTTGTTCGCGACGACCACGGCCGACGCCCCGGCCGCCTGCGCATTGGCGACCTTGATGACGAAGGCGCACGACCCGCGATCCACGAGGGCGATGCTGCCGGGCGTGAAGCCGACGAGCGGGTCGCACGCGAGCGTCGATCCGCCGCCGCCCTGGACGAGCTCGACGGCGCCGGCCACGCCGGTCTCGTCGAGCGGGGCACCGAACGCCGCGCCCACCGCCGTGTAGCTGCCGCCTGCGGAGCCGCCCGCGATCACGAGCGCCGCCCGGTTGCTCAGCTCGACCTGCACACGGTGGTACAGGTACTCCCCCGCGTCGACGAACGCATCCATCGTCGCGCTCCCGCCGTCGCCGATGGCGGTGCCCGGCCCGGCGTCCCACTCGACGGTCAGGTCGGCGGCGTCGGCGTCGCTGCTCTTCGCCTCGACCGACAGGAACTCGGTGTCATCCGTCGAGGTGAAGTAATCCGCGCGGGCGATCACCACCTCGTCGGTCGTGAGCAGGTTCGCCTCGGCCTCGGCCTCGGCCGCCGCCTCGATCGCCGCGTCGCGCTCGGCCATCCGCGCCTCGCGAGTCGCCTCGATCTGGGCCTCGTCGGCCACGACGTCGATGCCGACGCCCATCGCCTCGAGTTCCGCGATCTGCGCATTCGTCACGATGCCGGTGACCGCGAAGCCGTCCGCGGTGCGCACGACGTCGTGGTCGAGGTCGTACCCGGCGCTCACCACGGCGCCGAGCAGGTCGCCGTCCGCCATCGTCAGCGTGACGATCGACACGGCGTCGGGGTCGACCGGCTCAGCGGGCGGCGGTTCGGCGTGGGCACCCGCGGCGGTGAGCGAGGCGCCGAGGGCGAGAGCGACGCTGACGCCGATGACGGTGAGGCGGCGGTACCAGGAGCGAGACATCGCGAGGTCCATCCCGTGCGCGACCCGACCGCCCCTCGGTGGACGACCCTGCGACGCACCTGCGGCACACGATTCCGATTCGCCGGGGACGCCTCAACCCCCAGTACCGGTGGCATTTCGGGAGCACCTGCAGCCGGGATCAGCCGGCGTCGTCGTCGCGGTCGCCGTCGGCGTCGGCCCGGGCCGCCTCGAGGGCCGTACGCGACCGGCTCGCCTCCGCCTCGGCGGCCTCATGGGCACGCGTCGCGGAACGCACCTCGCGCTCGGCAGGGCGTACCTCGGCGCGCACCTCCGCCATCCGCCGATCGAGCTCGTCGCGCTCGGCTTCGAGCGCGCGGACGCGCTCGGTCGCGGCGCGCAGGCGATCGGATGCCTCGATGAGCGCCTCCGCGTCGGCCTCGGCACGTCGACGGATCGCCTCCAGTTCAGCGGCCCGGCGCTCGCGTCCACGACGCGCGGCCGCCTCCGATCGGTCGGCGCGGGAGGACGTCGATCTCGAGTCATCGCCATCGCCACCGCCACGGCCGCGCGCCGTCTGCGTCGCGCGGCCCGCGGCATCCGATCGTCCCTCGCGGTCGCTGCGTTTCCGGCCGAGCCGGCGCGGCGGGCCGGGTTCGCCACCGCCCACCGCACCCGCGAGGTCGACCTCGACGCCCACCGCGCGGAGGCCCCGCACGAGCCGCCCGCTCGCGACGGCGGCGCCCGCCTCCGCGGAGACGCTCGCCGCGACGAGCGTCTGCTCCACCTCGTCGAGCACGGCGCGCGACGGCGAGCGGTCGGCGGCCTCCGCGAGCCCGGACGCGAGTCGCAGGAGGTCGCCGATGAGCTCGCGGCGCTCCGCGACCAGCGCTCCGAGCGCCCGGCCGTCGCCCGCGGCCTGTGCGTCCGCGAGCTCGCCGCCGAGTCCGACGAGGTCGCCCACGCGGTCGGGCTCGTCGCGCGCGAGGCGGTTCACGATCCACGCCGACGGCGACGGGCGGCGCAGTGCGCCGATGGCCTTCGCCACGACCGGGTCGCCGCCGGCCAGGGCGTCGCCCGCGCGCGCGTTGCGCGCCGCCGTGAACTCCTCCGGCACGAGCGCGTACAGCGCGTCGGCCGCCTCCGCCACGGGGTCGGTCGCCATGCGTCCATCATGGCGCGCCGCCGGGTCGCCTGCGACGACCGGCCGCGTTCTCGGATCGAAGCTCCGGACGGACGATCAGCTCGCGGTCGAGGTCGGAGGCGAGCTCCGCTCGTACGACTTCGCCGGCATCCCGTCGATGTCCCGTGGCATCGCGACGGACGAGCCGTGGCGGTCGAGGTAGTCGACGGCCTTGCGTCCGTGCTCGCCGTCCCGGGGACCGTAGATCACCCGGATCACCGGGACGATGTCCATCATGAAGCCGATGGCCGGTGAATGGATGATTCCGGCGTCGACCTCCTCGACCACGGCCCCCTCCGGCGGGTCGGGCTTCCAACGCCCACTCAGCTCGCCCAGATGCTGCGCCTCGCGGAGGGCGACCGCGGTGATCTGCGGCCAGTGGAGTTCGACCTCGCCGAGTTCCCCCTCGCGGGTGAGCGCGACGCTGCAGAACGACGACCAGACCGGGACGCCGTCGACGACCCGACGCGCCACGGCGACCCGCTGGAGCACCGTCGGCTCACTCAGGTCCTCTGACGCGTCCCGTCGCGCGGACTGCCCGAGATCGGTCAGGATGTCGATCGCGGCGATCTCCCGTGGTGGCACCCCGGCAGCACGAGCGATCCGACGGCACGCGGCCTCCAGTGGGCGAGCCGCGCCGGTCCACGCGCCGGCCCGGCCATCGATCCCGTACGCGGCGTCGCGCGCGAAGACCGTCAGGCTGTCGACCCGTCGGCTGTACGAGTATGCGCGAGATCGGATGCCGACCGCGTTCGCCGCGACACCGACCTCGGGCCTCGCGCCGAGGTCGAAGCCGACGATCGCAGAGGCCTCCTCCAGGAGTCGCGGTCGTTCGATGCGCCGGTTCAGTTCCGCCAGCTTCTCGTTCGCGTCAGGCATCTCACCACTCCGTTTCCCCGGACCCGATCATCCCTGTCCCAGCCCGCCCGGCCACGCGGGGTTCAGCGCGTGCGCCAGCGCCACGCGATCCACGTCGAGTCGGGATCCGCGCGATGGTCGTCGATCCGCTCGTGCTCGCGCCGATCGACCGCCTCCGATTCGGTGCGTCCAGCGGCGACGACCACTGCCGAGCATCCTGACTGGATATCGATCGTTCCAGTGGCCATCCAGGCGTCACCGACGCTCTGCTGCGGGAACAGCCATCCCGCCGGGTCGGGAAGGCCCGCGGTCCGCGCGCCGAACTGCGAGCCTCGGTCGACGCTGTCGAGGGTGTCGGCGTTGGAAGTCCCCGAGTGCCCGACCGCCATGTGCAGTCCGGCGAACGGCGCGAACCAGTTCGTCGTGATCGAGACCAGGTCCATCGGACACGATGCGTCCAGGAACAGGAACTGCAGGGTGCCGGAACCGTTGCCGAATCCGCATTCGGCTCCGATGTCGACCCGGCTGGGCTTGCCGAAGTTGCCGCACGTCGAGATGAAGTCAGGACTCGTCGACGTCGGTGGGTTCTGGCACGTGCCGTGGCCCGAGTAGAAGTAGATCTCCGTGATGTCGGCACCGCCGCCGGGATCGAGGTCGCCTCCCCCGTCGCGGAAGTCCGATCCCCAGACATTGCCGTCCTGCCAACGTGAGACCGAGGTGTGACCGGACACCTGGTACCAAGCGGCGAACGCGTTCGCCTCCTTGATGCACAGTTTCAGATCGGGCCCCGAACATCCGTTCGCGACGTAGACATTCACCGCACCTGTCGAGTACCTCATCGTCGCCCCCCAGCGCCGATCGAACCCGTCCCGGTCTCGACACGTGTCACTTCAAGACCGGGACCGACCGGCGCGACTGTACTCCGGCGCGCAGTCCGCGGCAACCTCCCCCGGCGCCGCGCGCCCGTCACACCGTCTCGAGGTACTTGTGCACGAGGCTCACCGCGACCGACCCCTGGCCGACCGCCGACGCCACGCGTCGCATCACGTCGTGTCGCACGTCGCCGGCGGCGAAGATGCCCGGCACGCTCGCCTCCTGGAGGAACGGGTCGCGCTTGGGCGTCCAGCCGTGCGGGCGCCTGCCGTCGCGCACGAGGTCCTGCCCGGTGAGCACGAAGCCGTGGTCGTCGAGGTCGACCAGGCCGCGCACGAGACCGGTGCCCGGCACGGCACCGATGAAGACGAACATCGCGTCGGCCGGCAGTTCCTCCTCGCCGCCCGTGGACATGTCGCTGACGGTCACCGACTCGAGATGCTCCTCGCCAGTGAGGGCGGCGACCCGGGAGTGGGGCCGCACGGTGATGTTCGGCGCCGCCTCGATCTGGTCGATGAGGTAGCGCGACATCGACGACTCCAGCCCGTCGCCGCGCACCAGGATCGTCACCTCGGCGGCGTACCGGGACAGGAACATCGCGCCCTGCCCGGCCGAGTTCGCGCCGCCGACGACGGCCACGCGGCATCCGCTGTACGCCACCGCCTCCGACGCCGCGGCGCCGTAGTAGACGGATGCCCCGAGCAGGCGCTCCTCCCCCGGCACGCCCAGGGTGCGGGCGGAGACGCCCGTCGCGAGCACGAGCGCCCGGCATCGCAGCTCGCTGCCGTCGTCGAGCGTGACGATCTTGTACGAGTCCTCGAGGCGGATGCCGGTCACCGACTGCGGGCTCAGGATCTCGGCGCCGAGCCGCTTCGCCTGCGTCACCGCGCGCCGCGCGAGGTCGGCACCGCTGATGCCGTTCGGGAAGCCGAGGTAGTTCTCGATGCGCGAGCTCGTGCCGGCCTGCCCGCCCGGCACCTCGCGCTCGACGACCGCGGTCCGCAGCCCCTCCGATGCGCCGTACACCGCCGCCGCGAGGCCGGCAGGGCCGGCGCCCACGACGACGAGGTCGTAGAACGGCTGCTGTGCGGGCGCCCGCAGGCCGATGCGTTCGGCGAGTTCGTGCAGGTCGGGGCAGAACAGCGTCGTGCCGTCCGGCAGGAAGACGACCGGCAGCTTCCGGGTCGTGCCGCTCGTGGCGGCGTCCACGAGTTCGCGCGCGCCCTCGTTCTTCTCGATGTCGAGCCACTGGTACGGGATCTGGCTGCGGGCGAGGAAGTCCTTCACGGCGTGGGTCGTCGGCGACCACAGCGTGCCCGCGACCCGGATGCCCTCGTAGACCGGCGGGGATGACGCGCGCCAGTCGTCCAGCAGGTCGTCGATCACGGGGTAGAGCCGCTCCTCCGGCGGGTCCCACGGCTTCAGCAGGTAGTAGTCGAGGTCGAGCGCGTTGATCGACGTGATCGCCGCGTTCGTGTCGGCGTAGGCGGTCAGCAGCACGCGCTTCGCCTCGGGCACGAGCTTCAGCGCCTGCTCGAGGAACTCGGTGCCCGTCATGCCCGGCATCCGCTGGTCGACGATGAACAGGGCGACGGGCGTGCCCCGCTTCAGGTACTCCGCGACCGCGTCGAGCCCCTCTTGGCCAGAGGACGCCTTCACGACGCGGTAGTCCCCGCGGTAGCGCGCCTGGAGGTCGCGGGCGATCGCGTTGAGCACCTGCGGCTCGTCGTCGACCGTCATGATCACCGGCTTCGCCACGGTCAGCCCTCTCCGTCGTCGTCCGGCACGGCGTCGCCGGGCGTCGGCGTCGAGTCGATCGGCAGGCGCACCGTGAAGCACGTCCGGCCCGGCACCGAGTCGACCGTCATGTCGCCGTGGTGCTTCTTCACCACGATGTTGCGCGAGATCGGCAGCCCGAGCCCGGTGCCCTCACCCACGGGCTTGGTCGTGAAGAACGGGTCGAACAGCACGCCCAGGTTGTCCGGCGGGATGCCGGGTCCGTCGTCCTCGATCTGCACCTCGACCACGTCGTCGTCGCGCCGGGCGCGGACGGTGAGCGTGCCCCTGCCGCCCATGGCGTCGATCGCGTTGTCGATGAGGTTGGTCCACACCTGGTTCAGCTCGCTCGCGTACGCCTGGATCGCGGGCAGGTCGGCGTCGTACTCGCGGACCACGTGCACGCCGCCCTTGAGCTTGTTGTGCAGGATGATCAGCGTGTTGTCGAGGCCGCGGCGCACGTCGACATCCTGCACGGGCGTCTGGTCCATGTACGTGTACGTCTTCAGCGCCTTCACGAGGTCGACGATCCGGGTCGTGCCGACCGCCACCTCGGAGAGCAGCGTGTAGATGAGGAACTTCAGGCCGAGCCACTCGACGACGACCGGCGCCTCGTCGTCGGCGAACGCGGTGGCGAGGTCGTCGAGGTCGTCGACCGACAGTCCGAGGCTCACGACGGCCGGGGCGAGTTCGCCGCCGTCGTCGACGTCGTGCTCGTCGAGCCAGTCCTCGACGTCGGCCTCGCGGTCGCTGCGCTCGAGCGCACCGAGCTCGATCGGCTGGTCGGCCCGCTCGACGGCGAGCCGGTCGAGCTCGCGGAGCTGCTCGAGCTTCGACCCGTAGACGCCGAGCCGCCCGAGCTGGAGCTGCGCGTCCTGCAGCTTCGCGAAGACGGCCATCGCCTGCGACGCACCCCGCTGGGCGGCGGAGGCCGGGTTGTTCAGCTCGTGCGCCATGCCGGCGCTGAGCTTGCCGAGCGAGGCCATCTTCTCCTGCAGGATCAGCTGGTCCTGCATCTGGCCGATCTGGGCGAGCGTCTGCTCGAGCACGGAATTCTTGCCGCGCAGTTCGTCGGTACGCTCGCGCAGCTGCTGCTCGCTCTGGCGCAGCGCCTCCTCGGCGGCCTTCCGTTCGCCGATGTCGCGGATGATGCCCGTGTAGTAGCGGTCCTCGTGCACGGTCCACGTCGACAGCGACAGCTCGATCGGGATCTGCTCGCCCGACTTCGTGATCGCGGAGAGCTCGACGGTCGTGCCGATGACGTGCGCCTCGCCGGTCTCGGTGTACCGCTTCATGCCGGCGCGATGCAGGTCCTGGAACTCCGGCGGGATCACGAGCTCGAGCTGCTGCCCGACGGCCTCCTCCTCCGCGTAGCCGAGGATGCGCGACGCCGCCGAGTTCCACGACACGATCCGGCCCGTGTGGTCGGCCGAGATGATCGCGTCGATCGCCGACTCCGTGACCGAGCGGAACTTCTGCTCGGCCTGCTTGCGCTCGCTGATGTCGCGGATGATGCCCGTGTAGTAGCGGTCCTCGTCGAGGAACCAGGTCGCCAGCGACAGCTCGATCGGGAACTCCGACCCGTCGGCGCGGATGGCGGCCAGCTCGACGGTCGAGCCGATGACGTGGGTCTCGCCGCCCGTGCTGACGCGGTGGATGCCGGTGCGGTGCAGGTCGCGGAACCGCTCGGGGATGACGAGTTCGAGCTTCTGCCCGATCGCCTCGGCCTCGCTGTGGCCGAACAGCGCGGTGGCGGCGCTGTTCCAGCTGCGGATGATGCCCTCGGAGTCGGCGGAGATGATCGCGTCGATCGCCGACTCCATGACCGAGCGGAACTTCGCCTCGGACTCGCGCAGCGCCATCCGCACCTTCGAGACGGTGACCTGGCGTTCGATGCGCGCGAGCACCTCGCGGGCGTCGAACGGGATGCCGATGAGGTCGTCGCCGGCCTCGAGGCCCCGGACCCGCGTCTCGACGTCGGCGTCGGCGGCCATGAAGATGAGCGGCAGGTCATGCGTCTCGGCGGCACCGTGCAGTTCGGCCGCGATGGCGAAGGGGTCGGCGTGGTGCAGTCCGGCGTCGAGCACGATCAGGTCGGGGCCGTGCGCGAGGGCGGCGTGGGCGTGCGCCAGGTCGCCCTCGGCCGTGACCACCGTGTAGCGGTCCTCCTCCAGGATGCCGCTCAGGTCGGCGATCGCGCCGGCATCGTCGGAGATCACGAGGATCGAGCCGAGCTGGGCCACGGAGGCCTCCTCTCCGGGTCCGCGTCGTCGTCGCTGGTCGTGTCCCGCCACCCTATCGACGGGGATGCACGTCGGACTGTCCCCCGTACGGGGTGCCGTCGGTCCGGGTCAGGCGGGCGCGGTGGACAGCACGGTCAGGAGGATGAGCACCTGCCCGATGAGCACGAAGGCGCCGAGCACGATCGCGGTGATCGAGAGCCAGCCGGGGCCCGTGGCCGGATCGGCGCGGAACTGCCGGCGGGCGACCACGCCGAGCACGATCGCGGCGGCGCCGACGGGCAGGGCGAACCAGGACGGCAGTGCGAACGCGAGCACCGCCAGCCCGACGCCGATGATGGCCGCGAGCGACGGCCGCCGGGTCGGCCCGTCGTCGCCCGGGATGCCGCGTCGGGCGCCGAAGCCGCCGCCGAATCCCCCGCTCACGTCGGGTCCGCCGTTCGTCCACGCTGCCGTTGCGCCATGCCCCCAGTCAATCGCACGCGTCGCCGCCCCGGAACCGGATGCCGCGGCCCGGCACGGCACGGACCCCGCGTTCGGGTGCCAACGGCTCGACACGCCCGCGCGTCGCCGTGCGCCGCGGCGACGCGCCTCAGTACATTCGGGCTCGAGACACGGCCGCGGGGGGCGACGAGAACGGAGCGAACGCGCATGACCGGACCCGAACGAGCACGCACCCAGGAGGAGGTCGACGCCGCCCGCACCGGCGAAAGTGCCGAGTTCCGCAGCGACGCCGTCGACGAGCTCGTCACGCGGATCGTCGCCGAAGAGGTGGCGGAGCTCCGCCGCGGCTTCGACGCCGGCGCCGAGTACGCCGTCACGCGCGGCGGCTCCGCCCGCGAGCGGATGCTGCACCGCCTCGAGTGCGCCTCGATCGAGTCGCACCTGGACCGGCCGTCCCGCTGGACCACGCCGCACCGGCGCCGCCTCGCGACGGACCCGGGCTACCGGCTCCCGATGCCGGCGCTCGTGACACGGCAGGCCGCGCGCGACCTCTCGGGCGTGCGCTCGTGCAAGCTCTGCTGGCCGAACGTGACGGGCGACGAGCCGCGACCGCTGCGGCGACTGTCGGCGCGCAGCCTCGGCCCGCAGCATGTCGGCCACGTGCTGGCCCGGCCCGACGGCGAACCGCTCGGCACGATCGTGCGCTGGGGCGCGCGGCGCGGAACCGACCTCTTCGGCGTCGAGCACGACGAGATCGAGATCACGACGTCGCGCGGCGTCGAGACGGTCGCGCCCGACGAGCAGCTCACCATCTGGGACCTGCCCACCGACGAGGAGACGATCCGGCGCAAGACGCAGCTGGTGCAGCGGTTCTCGTCGGGCGACGTCGTGCCGACCCGCTGAGCCGCCGCGACGGCGGGCGGGTCAGCCGAGCCAGGGGCTGCGCCATCCGCCCCGATCCGCGAGGAGCGCGTCGGCCTGGTCCGGGCCCCAGGTGGCCGGCTCGTACTCGTGGACCTCGGGTGGCGAGTCGAGCAGGGGCTGGATGATGCGCCACTCGGCGTCGACCGTCCCCTGGCTGGCGAACCGCACCCCACCGCCGGCGAGCGCCGCCTCGAAGAGCACCTCGTACGGCGTCGGCGCCTCACCGGGCGGCGCGGCGAACCCGACGTCGAGTTCCGCCAGCTCGGGGTCGGCGGCGTCGACGCGCTGCGCCGTGAGCTCCACGCGGACGCCGAACGTGGGCGTGAGCCGCACGACGAGCTCGTTCGACGGCGGGTGCTCGCCGCGCAGCCCGAACCCGAGCGAGGGCGCCTCGCGGAAGACGACGCGCACCTCGGTCTGCGTGACGTGCAGCCGCTTGCCGGTGCGGATGAAGAAGGGGACGCCGCGCCAGCGCGGGTTGTCGATCCGGAGTTCGAGCGCAGCGTAGGTCTCGGTCGTCGAGTCGGCCGCCACCCCGTCGACGTCGTGATAGCCGCGGAACTGCCCACGCACGTATCGCGCCGGGTCCGCGGGCACGACGTCGCGGAGCAGCTCGGTGCGCCGGCGGCCGATCGACGACCGGTCGCCGGGCTCCGGGGCCTCCATCGCGACGGCGACGACGACCTGCATCAGGTGGTTCACGACGACGTCGCGGAGCGCACCCACCGGATCGTAGAAGTGCCCGCGGTCCGACACGCCGAACGCCTCGGTCATCGAGATCTGCACGTGGTCGATGTGGTCGCGGTTCCAGGCCGGCCCGAGCAGCGTGTTCGCGAAGCGCAGGAACGGGATCTCCTCGAGTCCGACCTTGCCGAGGTAGTGGTCGACGCGGAGCAGCTGCGACTCGTCCACGACCGAGTGCAGTTCATCCGCGAGCGCGTTCGCGGAGTCGAGGTCGTGCCCGAACGGCTTCTCGATGACGAACCTGGCGTTCCCGGCGAGGCCGGCGCCGGCGACGCCCTTCACGACCGTCGCGAACAGGTTCGGCGGCACCTCGAGGTAGAAGAGCGGATGCTCCGCCCCGCCCATCGCCTCCCGCAGGCGGTCGTACGTGTTGGGCGTGCCGAAGTCGCCGTGCACGTACGAGATGCGATCCACCAGACGCCGGAAGACCCGCTCGTCGAGATGGTCCTCCTCGGCCGAGATGCTCTCGCGGGCGCGTTCGACGAGCCGGTCCTTCGTCCAGTCCTCGAACGCGACTCCGACGATCGGACACTCGAGCAGTTCGCGCCGCTCCATCCGGTACAGCGATTGGAAGGTCTTCACGCGTGCGAGGTCGCCGGTGATGCCGAAGATCACCATGACGTCGCGACGCGCGGTCACGTCATCCGTTGCCCCCATGGGCGGCAGTCTTGCGGACATGCGGCGATGCCGACAAGGGGCGGATGCCGCGGCGGCCGGTCACGCGGCCCGGCCCCCGCCTGACCGCCGCCTAGACTGAACGGGCACTCGCGGGAGTGGTGAAATCGGCAGACACGCAGGATTTAGGTTCCTGTGCCTTCGGGCGTGTGGGTTCAAGTCCCACCTTCCGCACGAGATCAGAGGCCCCGACTTCCCAGTGATCACGCGGAAGTCGGGGCCTTGCTCATGCCCCCGATGCGGCTCGTGCCCACACTTTGCCCACACCAGCGCGCGCCGCACCTTCGTCCAGACGGCTCGCGACGCCGTCGAGATCGTCGTCGAACAGGTCGGCGTACACGTCCAGCGTCATCGCCGCCGATCTGGACGCTTCCCCACGTCGCCTCAGTGCGCGGAACGCCGTACATGGAGAGCAGCCGGACGCGGTACTGCTGCCTCTGCTCGCGCGAGCGGTGGTACTTCGCGGCGTACGCGTCCGCGGCGTCGAGGGTTCGCTTGCGCGCGCGGTACTCGCGTCGCAACTTGCTCTGGTGGATCAGGTAGTCGGCACCCGCCCACAACGAACCGAGGATCGGGATCACGGCGGCGAGGACGACCCAGACGTTCACAGGGGTGAGCGTACGAGAGCCGGGTGCCGCACGGGCCGGGGCTCGCCGAGGTCAGGCGGCGCTCTCGATGTACTGGATCGCGAGGCAGGCCATGCCCAGTGCCGCCGACACGAGCACGATCGTCTGTCGGGTTATCTCGCCCCAGCCCGCTACCGGACCAGTCATGGCGAGGCCGATGTCGAAGTCATCGTTCGTCGGGCCGGGCTTGGCGATCCCGTGCTCGGCGAGCCTGCGCTCGCGGAACTCCATGCCAAGGCCGATCGCCTGCATCATGGCGGCGGACTCCTTCGCACCGCTCTCGATCAGGGATGCCTGCATCTGCTCGCGATACTCGGCCTCCTCGTCGCGCACGCGCCTGCGTAGGGCACGCTCGCGTCGCAAGCCTCGTTGATCGAGTAAGTAGAGGACCCCCGCGATCAGGGCACCGAGGATCGGGATCACTGCCGCGAGGGTCGCCCAGACGTTCACGATCGCGAGCGTAGGAGAGTCAGCCGACCGAGGGGTCGGGACTCGCCGAGATCAGGGTCCGGCGGGGACCTCGAAGTCGAGCGTCAGCGTGGGAACCGGGTTCGGGACGAACTGGATTCCGTCGATCTCCTGCGAGACGAGCGTGGCTTGGAATTCGAGACGATACATCCCCGGCGGCAGCGGCGGGCGCTGCACGGTCACTCCGGCATTACCCGGAAGTGCCGCGAAGGCCGGCGTGGCCGCCGTGGACACCAGGGTGTCGCCCTGATAGATGCGGAACGTCCCCGAGCCGGGCACGCTCGGAGGAATCGTGGCGCCGGGCGGGACTCCGATCCAGCGGTCCGGGTGATACGAGACGAGCGTCGACGCGGCGAACTGCGGTCGGAACCCGAAGATCTGAAGCGGGCCGAAGGTCACGACCGGCCCCTCGATCGGCACTTGCGACGCGGCGTACGCCGGGGCGGGCACCGCGACGGCGATGGCGGGCACGCTCCATGCTGCGGCCTTCAGCACGCTACGTCGTGACGAGCCTCGCTCGACAGGCTCAGGGCGGTTCTCAGTGCCCATGGGAACTCCAGACTGGGGGTGGTGCTGGATCGGTGCTACGGAATCACAAGCATATGGGCGACCGGCCTCCGTTTCGTGTCTTCGACGTAACGAACATCGGAAGGCTGATCTTGTAGCACGGAAGGTTTGGTGGACTCGGGACATCCGCCAGGGTGATGAGCGGCACTCAATCCCTAGCCAAGATCGGAATTCACGAGGGTGGGGGTCTGGCCAGTGACTGGCCATTCGGAATGGCCACGTTCAGATTCTGAACGTCATCGAGTCATCGAGTTTCAGAATGCCTCGCGCATCCTGTTCGAGGTCGATCCCATCGCCTTTCGCGTGACGCACGCCGACCTCGCCGACGAGATCGAGTGCGACTGCTTCGCGTGACCACACCTTTGCCCACACTCTGTGGGCAGCGAACAGCACTGAACGAGATCGAACGAGATCAGGGATTCGATACCTGATCAGGTGATCGAGTCCACTCCCCCGAGATCGCGCGGAGGTCGAGGAGATTTCAAGTCCCACCTTCCGCACTCAGCTCAGCACGGCTCAGCCGAGGTCGATCCGGGTGCGCGGCTCGCAGGGACTCGGCGCGGATCGGCACGGTCGCAGCGCCACCTCCGAGCAGACCGCCGCGGGCGAATGGGGTCGGGCGCGCAGGGGGTGCGTTCGCTGGCGGGCTTTCGGGGGATGGCCGGCTGCGTCGCGTCCGGCCCCATTCGTGCGGAGCCTAGCGACCGCGGCATCCAGCCATCAAGAGGTGGTCCGATGCTGCTCCGGTCGACGTGGTCACCACCGCCTCTGGCAGCACCATGGGCCTCGGCAGCACCGGACCACTGGCAGCGTAGCGGGCGCGCGTCGCCGCGGGTCCCCGGTTTCCACCGCTCGACCGAGGCGCCCCGCATGCGGCAATTCAAATCCGACCTTGACACGGTTTTCACTCCCGGATATAACACTAGTTACATGTGTGACGATGCACATAGGGAGCAATGATGAAGTTCGAGAACGTCCTGCTGGGGCTGCTGGCCATGAAGCCGCTGCACGGCTACGAGCTGATGAAGTGGCTCGATACCGAGGGCCAGTTCCTGCGGTCGAACACCCATCACAGCCAGATCTACCGCGAGCTCGGCCGCATGGTCACCAACGGCCTCGTCGAGTTCCACGTCGACGCCCGCGAAGGCCGGCCGGACGCCAAGGTCTACCGGATCACCGAGATCGGCCGCGACGCCCTGCTCGAGTGGGTGCACTCGCCGTACCAGCCGACGAGCCGGTTCCAGGACGCCGACTTCAACGCCCGGTTCATCTTCACCGCGCAGCTCGACCCCGCGGCGGCGATCGTCGTCATCGACACCGAACTCGAGTACCGGCGCGCCCAGGTGCTCCGCAGCCGCACCCGGTCCCTCACCATGTCCGACCCCGACCCGATCGCGGAGGTCGACCTCGGCCGTGCCGAGCGCATCGGGCTCGCCATGCACGAGTTCGGCAAGGAGGCCGTCGATCGCTGGATGGACTGGCTCGTCGAGATGCGCGCGGCGCTCGTGGCGGAGCTCGCCGACGCCGACGCCGACGGCGACGGGTCCGAGGCATCCGTCACCGCTCGTCAGGCCGAGGAGGCCGGCGCATGAGGGCGATCATGGTCATGTTCGACAGCCTGAACCGGCGGATGCTGCCGCCGTACGGCAGCGACTGGGTGCACGCGCCGAACTTCGAGCGCCTCGCGGCCCGCAGCGTCACGTTCGACCACTGCTACGGCGGGTCGATGCCGTGCATGCCCGCCCGTCGCGAACTGCACACCGCCCGCTACAACTTCCTGCACCGGTCGTGGGGGCCGCTCGAGCCGTTCGACGACTCGGTGCCCGCGATGCTCACGGCAGCCGGCATCCACACCCATCTCGCCACCGACCACCAGCACTACTGGGAGGACGGCGGCGCCACCTACCATTCCCGCTACTCGACGTACGAGTTCTTCCGCGGGCAGGAGGGCGACCCGTGGAAGGGCCAGGTCGCCGACCCCGAGATCCCCGAGTCCCTCGGCATGTCCAAGGAACTGAAGGCGAAGCTCTGGCGCCAGGACTGGGTCAACCGCGGCCACCTGCAGGAGGAGAAGGACCACCCGCAGACGCGCACGTTCGACGCCGGCATCGAGTTCCTGCAGACGAACGCCGCGGAGGACGGCTGGTTCGTCCAGATCGAGACCTTCGACCCGCACGAGCCGTTCTTCAGCTACGCCGACCACAAGCGCCACTACGACACGGGCTACGACGGACCGCATTTCGACTGGCCGGACTACGCCAAGGTCACCGAGGTCCCCGAGGCCGTCGAGCACGCGAGGGCCGAGTACGCCGCCCTCCTGACCATGTGCGACCGGTCGCTCGGCCGGGTGCTCGACGTGATGGACGAGCACGACATGTGGGACGACACGATGCTCATCGTCAACACCGACCACGGCTTCATGCTCGGCGAGCACGGCTGGTGGGGCAAGAACGTGCAGCCCTGGTACGACGAGACGATCCACAACCCGCTCTTCGTGTGGGACCCGCGCTCGGGCGTCGCCGGCGAGCGTCGCGGCTCGCTCGTGCAGACGATCGACGTCGGGCCGACGCTGCTCGACCTCTTCGGCGTCGCGCCGACCGACGACATGCAGGGCGCCTCACTCGCCCCCGTCGTCGCGTCCGACCAGCCGATCCGCGAGTACGGCCTGTTCGGCGTCTTCGGCGGGCACGCGTGCGTGACCGACGGCCGCCACGTCTACCTGCGCGCCTCCGCGACGCCCGCGAACCAGCCGTTGCACGAGCACACGCTCATGCCCACCCACATGAACGGGTTCTTCCACGCCGGCGAGCTCGCCCGCGCCGAGCTCGTCGACGGATTCGGGTTCACCAAGGGCCTGAAGGTGCTGAAGACGCCGGCGCAGGCGTTCGTCTCGCCGTACGCCTTCGGCACGCAGATCTTCGACCTCGCCGCCGATCCCGAGCAGCTGCACCCGCTCCGCGACGACGCCCTCGAGCTCGAGCTCGCGACCGCGCTCCGCGACCTGCTCGTCGCCTCCGACGCGCCCGCCGAGCAGTTCGTGCGCCTCGGCCTGCCGCAGACGGGCGCGCTCGGCGACGAGCACCTGCTGGTCGCCGCGCAGTGGCCGATGCTCCAGCTCTCGCTGCTCCCGGCGGCCTCGGCGGCCGACTTCGGCGACGCGGGCGCCGCCCTCGATCGCCCGCTCGGCGAACTGCTGGCGGATGACGCGACGAAGGCCGTGCTCGCCCGCCACGCGCCCATGCTCGCGGGCGGTCCGGTCGCCGCGATCGCCGGAGGCCTCACCCTGCTGCAGGTCGCCGCCATGATGGTCGGCCTCCTGCCGCGACCCCTGCTCGCCGCCCTCGCCGAGGAGTTGACCGAGGCGGATGCCGCGGCATCCGTCGCCCTCGACCCCGCCTGACCGCTCCACCACCTCCGCTCCACCACCTCCGCTCGACGACCGAGCCCGACCCCCACCGCAGTACCCTCACAAAGGAGTGATCCATGTCCAGTGACGTCCGCACCGCGCCCAGCGCGCTCGCCGATCCGGCATCCGGCCCGGACAACGGTCCGATGTCGGCCGCGGAACCGCCGGCGTCCGCGCCGCGGCGACGCAAGACGAACCTCGTGGTGCTCGGCGGCTCGATGCTCGTCGACGGCGGCGAGGGGAGCATCTCGACGACGCTCTTCCCCGTCATCCAGGCCGCGCTCGGCCTCGCGACGAGCGCCCTCGGCATCCTCGCCGCCGTCGGCCGCATCGTCGGCGCGGTGGCCGGGCCGCTGTGGGTGTACCTCGCCCGCCGGTTCTCGCGGAAGTGGATCCTCGCCATCGCGACAGGCTTCTGGGGCCTGTGGGGCATCGCCGCCGGGTTCGCGCAGGACTTCGCGCAGCTGCTCGTGCTCTACGCACTCATGGCGGCCGGTCCTGCCGCGGCGCACGCGATCGTGCCCGAGGTCATCGGCGACTCGTTCGAAGACCGCAAGCGCGGCCGCGTCGTCGGCTGGCTCTACGGCGGCGTCGCCGCCGGCTCGGCGGTCCTGGCACCGCTCATCGGCCAGCTCGCGAACGTCGAGGACGGATGGCGCTACGGCTTCTTCGTCTTCGGCGCGATCAACGTCGTGTTCGGCCTGCTGATCGTGCTGTTCTTCAAGGACCCCGGCACGGGCAACGGCGAGGCGCAGCTGCGCGGCTTCACGCAGGCCGAGCGCGACGCCGAATCGAAGATCACCTGGGCGAAGGTCCGGTCGCTGCTGAGGATCCCCAGCTACCTGATCCTCCTGGGCAGCCGGCTCCTGTCGAGCCACCTGCTGCTCGCCGCGTTCGGCGTGGTGATGCTCGTGCAGGTCTACGGCTTCGACACCGCGGTCGCTGCGACCGTCATGGCGCCGTTCGGCATCGGGTACCTCGTGGGCACGATCATCGGCGGCTACGTCGCCGACGTGCTGAACCGCCTCAGCCCGAACTTCGGCCGGGTCGGGCTGCTGCAGGCGGCGCAGTTCCTGTTCGCGATCGTCGCGTTCTTCGGGACCCAGGTCGCGTACGGCGGCATCGTGCCGTTCCTGGTGCTCTTCGGCCTCGTCGGGCTGACGATGGGCCTGAACCCCGGCGTGAACCGCCCGCTCGTCATGGCGGTCGTGCCGCCCGAACTCCGCGGCGCCGCGTTCGCGATCTTCGTCTCGGTCATCGAGTCGGTGGCGTTCGCGATCTACACGCTCGCGGCCGGCTTCCTGGCCGACGCGATCGGCATGCAGGCCGTGATGTTCTGGCTCGTCGTGGTCGTCATGACGGCGAACGGCCTGTTCCTGTCGTTCCTCTACCGCCCGTACCGGCGTGACCGGCGCGCGCTCGAGGCGGAACTCGACCGCCGCCGCGAGCACATCCTCGCGAAGGAGGCCGCCGAGTCGGCCTGACCCCGGCCGATGCGACGGGGGCGGATGCCGCGTGCCGAGGGCCGTGGCATCCGCCCCCGTGCGCATGCGGCGAGCCCGGTCGCGGCGAGCCCGATCGACGCCGGTCCGCAGAAATGACGACTTCTCGCCTCCGCCGATGAGGAGTAGACGGAGGTCGAGGGGATGCCGCGCCCGCCCGCCATCGGCCGTGTGGCTCCCGCCGAGCGAGCCGAGCAGGGGTGACGGGCTCATGGACAGGTTGACACGACTCCGCGCGACCAACGCCGCGATCCGCCGGGGCGACGGCACGCTCGACGAGGAACTCGCGCGCATCGCGGCCGATCGGGCGGAGCTGCATCCGGAGCTGCCCGAAGCGCCGCCCGCGGGCCGCGAAGCGGCCGCCCGTGCGCCGCGGGCGCCCGAACCGCCGCCCGACGACTTCCAGGTCGAGACGATCGTCATGCGCACGGGCCGCCCGGTGCTCGCGATCCGGCACGACGAGGCGGACCTGACCTTCGCCGACGCCGACAGCGAGGTGTGGCGGTCGCGTCTGGTCGCGGCGCGGCCGCACCTGGTCCACGCCGCGAAGGCCGTCGGGCGGATCGAGGTCGAGGGCCACCAGCTCGCGTGGCTCGGGACCGGATGGCTCGTCGCGCCCGAGATCGTCGTCACCAACCGCCACGTCGCCGGCGAGTTCGGGCGCAGGACCGGGGCGCGGTTCCGCTTCCGACAGGGTCTCGACGGTCGCCCGATGCAGGCGTCGATCGACTTCCTCGAGGAACTCGACCGCACGGAGAGCCGCAGCTTCGTGCTCCGCGAGATCCTCCACATCGAGGACGACGGCGGCCCCGACGTCGCATTCCTGCGCGTCGAGCAGGTCGACGGCGACGAGGCCGCCGAGCCGGTCGTCCTCGCCGACGCCGCGCACGACGACGAGTTCGTCGCCGTGATCGGGTACCCGGCCCGCGACAGCCGGATCCCCGACGCCGACCTGATGGACCGGATCTTCGGCGACGTCTACGACCGGAAGCGGTTGGCGCCGGGCATGATCCGCCCGTCGGCGGGCAGCTCGGTGCAGCACGACTGCTCGACGCTCGGCGGCAATTCGGGATCCGTCGTGCTCTCGCTCGACACCGGCGCGGCGGTGGGCCTGCACTTCGCCGGCCGCTTCCTCGAGTCCAACTACGCCGTGCCGAGCGCCGCGGTCGCGCGACGGCTCGACGAGGTGCAGCGGGGCGTGACGGCACCGCATCGCCCCGCCGAACCGCGGGAGCACACGCTGACGGCGAGCCTGCCGGCCGCGGCCGCCGGCGCGACGTCCGCCGAGGTGACGTTCGAGGTGCCCGTGTCGGTGACCGTGCGGATCGGCGATCCGCACCCGGCCCGCAGCGGCGGGCTCCCGGTCGGCACCGGCGCGATCGGGGCGGGTGAGGACGACGTCGACGTCCTCGCGGAGGCGGTCCCCGAGGACTACGCCGACCGGGCGGGATACGACCCGTCGTTCCTCGGCGAAGGCCTCGCCGTGCCGCTGCCCGAGCTGACCGACCACGCCGACGACGTCGTGTCGTTCGAGTTCGACGGCACCGAGCGGCACGTGCTCGACTACGAGCACTTCTCGGTCGTCATGAGCGCCGCGCGACGCATGTGCCGCTTCAGCGCCGTGAACGTCGACGGACTGCACGAGAAGCGGTTCGCCCGCGTCGGCTGGCGCATCGACCCGCGGATTCCGCGCGACGCCCAGATCTCGAAGGAGTGCTACGGGAACGCGCCGAAGTTCTCACGCGGGCACATGACCCGCCGCGAGGACCCGGTGTGGGGCTCGGACGACGACGCCGCACGCGGCAACTCGGACTCGATGCACGTGACCAACGCCGTGCCGCAGATGCAGCCGTTCAACGCCGGGGTCTGGCTCGACCTCGAGGACTACGCCCTGCAGAACGCGCGCCGCGACGACATGCGCATCACGGTGTTCACGGGGCCGTTCCTCGAGGACGACGACCCGGTGCGGTTCGGCGTCCGGGTGCCGGTCGAGTTCTGGAAGGTCATCGCCTTCGTCCACGACGAGACGGGCGAGCTGTGCGCGACCGGGTACACGATGTCGCAGCGCGCCTTCCTCAGCGAGGAGGAGTTCGTGTTCGGGGCGCACGAGACTGCGCAGGGCTCGATCGCCGCGATCGAGTCCCGGGCCGGCCTGTCGTTCGGTCCACTGGCGGCGCTCGATCCGTTCGAGGAGCCGGAGGGGGCGATCGCGCCGCTGCTCACCGACGTACGCCAGATCCGATTCGTCCGGAGCCGCTGACCCGGCACGGCCGCCCGCACCCCCGGCGTGTCAGGCGTCCAGCGCGATGACCGCGTGGCCGAGGCCCTCGACGACGACCTCCGACCCGTCGAGCCGCACGCCCTCGCCGATGAGCACCCGACCCGATCCCGGCTCGAACGCGTCGAGCCGCACCCGCGCCGGCTCCCGCCGGGGATTCAGCACCACGAGGTGATCGCGGCCTCGGAGGTACGCGAACGGGTGGCCGGAGGCCACGACCGTGCGCGACGCGGCGGTGCCGAGGGCCGGGACCGCGCGCCGGAGCCGGATCAGCTCGCGCACGTGGTGGAGGAGGGATCCCGGGTCGTCGCGCTGGCCGGCCACGGTGGGCCGGTCGGGGTCGGGGTCCTGCGGCAGGTAGAGCCGGTCGGCATCGGCCTCCGAGAATCCCGCGTTCGGCAGGGCGTCGTCCCACTGCATCGGGGTGCGGCATCCGGCCCGGTCGTAGCCGGGGTTCCACCGGCTTCCCTCGGTCGTGGGCGCGTCGCCGAGGTTCCGCATGCCGATCTCGTCGCCGTAGTAGATCGACGGGATGGTGCCCCAGGTCATGAGGAAGGTGAACGCGACGGCGAGCTGCCGTCCGGTGCGCGGACCGGTGGCCAGCCGCGTGAAGTCGTGGTCGGCGCTCGGGAGCACGAGCGGCCGATGCTCGCCGACGAGTTCCGCCCGGTGCCGCCAGAGGCCGAGGAACCGCTCGAGCGCGGCGGCGGCGTCATCGGCGTCGACGTCGACGTCGGCGCTGAAGTAGCACGGCTCCGGATGCGCCTGCCACGGCAGGACGCCGGTGGTCCCGTCGTTGAACAGCGCGCTGTGCTCGGGGTGGATGACGAGCGCGAAGTCCGCGTCGAACCCGCCCCGCAGCCCGGCGTCGGCGGTGCGGCCCTCGTCGCTCTCGGGGAGCAGCACGGCTCCCGGGTACTCGGCATGCATCCAGCGCGCGATCTCGCGCCAGAGCGCGGTCGTCTCGGCGAGATCCCCGTCGTCCTTGACGAGCGAGAAGGCCATGTCGACCCGGAACCCCGCGGCGCCCCGATCGAGCCAGAAGCCGATGATCTCGCGGAGGGCGCGCCGGTTCGCGAGTGGGCCGGGCGCGTTCGGCGGCTGCCGCCACGGCTCGTCCGGGTGCTGCCGCGCGTACCCGAAGTTCAGCGCCGGCTGCTCGGGGAAGAAGTTCTTGAGGTAGTAGCCGGGCCGGTCCCCCGGCGACGGGACGAAGCCCTCGCCGGGACGATCGGACCAGATGTAGCGGACGTCCTCGGGGTCGTCCGCCGATGCGACGAACCAGGGGTGGTCGATCGAGGTGTGACCGGCCACGAGGTCGAGCAGGACACGGATGCCTCGGCGGCGCGCCTCGCGGATGAGCTCGACCATGTCGTCGTTCGTGCCGTAGCGGGGCGCGATGCGGAGGTGGTCGCTGACGTCGTACCCGGCGTCGCGGAACGGGGATGCGAAGCACGGGTTGAGCCAGATCGCGTCCACGCCGAGCCACTCGAGGTGGTCGAGGTGGTCGATCACCCCGCGGAGGTCGCCGACGCCGTCGCCGTCCGCGTCGGCGAACGACTGCGGGTAGATCTCGTACACGACCGCGTCGGCCAGCCAGGAGGCGTCGCGGTCGCGCGCTCCCTCGATCGAGTCGACGCCGTCGCTCGGCCCCGACTCCCCCGCATCCGCCATGCCGATCGCCCCCTCCCGGACGACGTTGCCGCAGGCGGTTCGGGTGCGCAAGGTCCGAGGGCGGGCACGGCCGGGTCCGGGCCCGCCCTCGCGGGCGCCCCGCCCTCGCGGGCGCGTCAGGCGGTGGCGGCAGCGGGGCGACGAGGCCGGTGCGTGGCCGGCTGGGGTGCGAGCGCGAGCGCGACGCCGAGCACGATCGAGCTGCCGAAGAGCAGCCAGTCGGCGATGACCATGGCGGGCTGCCGGAACCCGACCTCGATCGGCACGCCGATCGCCATGACGGTGATCATGACGGCGAACACGAGCACGAGGCAGGCCGCGACGGCCATGGGGGCGAAGCTGAGCGCACCGAGCGACCGGGTCCGGAGGGCGATGACGCCGGCCGCGACGAGCAGGCCGAGCACGAGGAGCAGGCCGGGCCCGAGGAGGATCACGCCCGCGGTATCCAGTGCGCCTCGCCACGGCGAGGTCGACGGCAGCCCGTAGGCGTACATCGACGCGCCGCCGAGGGTGACCAGCACCCCGCCGACGATGGCGGCCGCCCGCAGCCAGCGGAGCGGACCGTCGCCGAGCGACAGCCGTCCGACCAGGCCGATGAGGCCGACCGTCATCAGGATGCCGCCGATGAGCACGATCGACGGGTGGACCAGGTACGAACTCGACTCGACGCCCATCGCGACGCCGGTCGACGACAGGAAGCTCCAGAACCCGGCGCTGCTGTAGCTGGCGATGATGAGGGGCAGGCCGATGGCTGCGGCGATGCCGTAGCCGACTCCGGGACCGTTGACGTGCATGGCGGACTCCTTCCGGGTGTGCTCCATGGCCGCCGCCAGGAGCAGGTCGAAGACGATGCGGGCACGGGCGGCGCGCACGGCACGCGTGCCGTCGGCCTGGGCGTCGCGGACGGTGTCGCGGGCGAGCACGCGCATCTCGTGGCCGTACTGGTCGCGGAACGCCGCCGGGAACGCGCGCAGCGCGACGTCGACCGCACGACCCTCGAGCATCGGCGCGGACATCAGACGGCGCTCCATCCGGGGAGCAGCCGCTTGGCGGCGGCCTGCTCGGCGAGCGCGGCGACGCGCGACGCCTCCGCGGCGGCGACGCGCTCGCCGAGGCCCGTGAGGCGGTAGTAGCGGCGGCGCTCGTCGTCGAGCTCGGGGTCGACGCGCGTCGCCGTCTCCTCGATGAGGCCGAGACCGCGCAGGCGCTTGATCGCGCCGTAGAGCGTGCCCGGCGCCAGCACGATGGCGTCGCCGGTGCGGGTGCGCACCTCGCGCATGATGCCGTAGCCGTGGCGCTCCTCGTCGGCGAGCGAGAGCAGGATGTGGAACACCGGCTCGCTGAGCGGGAGGAGGTCCTTCGGCTGGCGTTCGGCGTGCATCGTCCCTCGATCCGGTCGTTCGGTGGTCTATATCGCGTCACGATACATCCGCTCACGAGCGACGTCAAGGGTCCCGACTCCGCCCCCGATCGGCCCGCCGATCTCACGGCGGATTCGGGGGCTGCCCCGATCGCCGCGAGGCATCCGCTCGATAGACTTCACGGACACCCCAGCCGACCGGGACGTGCCGTCGCCGCGTCCGACGACAGGAGCCCCACGCCGTGATCCACACCGCGCTCATCCCCTGGCTCGATCCCGAGACGATCATCCAGGGCGCCGGTCCGTGGGCGCTCCTCGTCGTCTGCTTCATCGTCTTCGCGGAGACCGGACTGCTCGTCGGGTTCCTCCTGCCGGGCGACACGCTGCTCGTCATCTCCGGCCTGCTCTCGCACCCGTTGCCCGGCTCGCCCGACGGCGTGTTCGGCATCTCGGTGTGGTGGGTGTCCCTCCTCATCGGACTCGCGGCGTTCGTCGGCGGCGAGGTCGGCTACTACATCGGCCACAAGGCCGGCCCCGCCATCTTCGAACGCAAGGAATCGGGTCTCTTCAGCGTCAAGAACGTCGAGCGCACGAACGCGTTCTTCGAGCGGTTCGGCGCACTCGCGGTCATCCTCGCCCGCTTCGTGCCCATCGTGCGGACGTTCACCCCGGTCGCAGCCGGCGTGGGCCACATGCACAAGGGCAAGTACACGCTCTACAACCTCGCCGGCGCCGTGCTCTGGGGCTTCGGCCTCACCATGTTCGGCTATCTCATCGGGTTCATCCCGCCGATCGCCGACTTCGTGAAGTCCTACATCGACCTCATCCTGCTCGCCGCCGTCGGCGGGACCGCGCTCGTCACGATCTGGCACTACCTGCGCGAGCGCTCGAGGGCGAAGAAGGCCGCGGCCGCGGGCGAAGACGTCATCACCGACCACGCCGAGGCCGAGGAACTCGTGCTCGACCCCGACGTGTTCGACCGCCCGCCGCACCTCGACGGCGACCACGGTCACCGCCGCGACGGGCACGACGAGCACCCTCCGCGCGACGAGCCCTGACCCGCAGGTCCTGACCCTCCGCCTCGCCCGCGCTCGGCCGCGCCCGGCTCGGATGCGGATCCACCCTCGAACGGGGCACGCCGCCGATGGCGCTCCGGCCCTACACTCGGCACCGTCATCAGGTCTGGGGGGACGCGATGATGGAGCCGGCGCACATCCTCGAACTGCGCATCCACGGTGTGGCGAACGCGCCGCCCGCGGAGACGCTGTGCACCACGACCGAGCGGGTCGTCCGCGAGGACGGCGACGACCAGGGGTCGTTCTGGCGGATCAGGAGCACGTCCGCCGCGGGTGACGACCCGGGCGACCCGGGCGAGCCGGGCGACCCGACCGGTCCGCAGACGGCCGCGACCGGTCGCACCGGCGGACCGCCCGAGCCGGTGCTGGAGACCGAGGCGTACTCGTGGGGCAACCAGGCCCGGTCGGGGGGCTCGGCCCTCGTGCTCATCGGCCGCGCGTTCGTCCACGTCGCGTGGCTGCTGGTGCTGCCCTTCGGCCTGTGCAACCTCGCGTACTGGGGGCGCCGCGACATCAAGGGCGCCGAGGAGCACGAGAAGATCTGGGACGGCGGCGCCGGTGCGCTCATGATCCGGGTCTTCGGCGTGCTGCAGACGCTCTTCTACGCCGCCGGGATGCTGGCGGTGTCGGTGAACCTCGTCGCGCTGCAGTGCTTCCCCGCACCGGACCGGACGTGCGCCGTCCTCCCGGCCTGGATGGCCGGCCTCGGCGAATGGAGCCCGATCGCCCGGTCCGCACTGCTCGGACTCGCGCCCGTCGCGGTCGTGCTGCTCATCTACGTGGTGGGCTCGCGTGCACGCGGCAGCTTCAACCCGGACCGCTCGTTCGACGACGAGCCGCTCACGTCGCGCGAACGCTCCGGCGAGGACGACCGCATCGGTCCCCCGCGACCGCCACTGCTCGCCACGTCGGCGTTCTGGCAGCGCACCCGGTCCGCGCAGCTCTCCGAGCGCACCCACCTCGCCGCGGTGCTGGCGTTCGTCCTCGTGATCCTGGCCGCCGACGCCCGCATGGAGACGACCGCGGGCAGCTCGCCGCCCGGGAGCCCGCCCCTCGAACGGCTCTTCGGCCCCACCCCCGCGACGCTCGACGACGCGGTGCCGCTCGTCGCCACGATCGGGGGCGGCGTCCTGCTCCTCGCGGCCTTCGTGCTGGCCGCGCTGGGCGGGCTCAGCGGCCGGTACGTCGGGAACCGGGTCAAGCGCGCCTTCGCGACGGCCCTGCTGATCGTCAGCGCCTCCGCCTACGCGGCCTGGACGCTCTGGGCCATCCTCGTCCACCGCGGGGACGCGCGACGCAGCGGCGACGAGGTGCTCGCGGGCATGCTCGTCGTTCCGACGGCGCTCGCCGCGATCGGCGCCCTCATCGCGCTCGCGAGCCTCAGCTGGGGGTTCCGTCGCCGGTACCGGATCATCTCCGGCATCCTCATCATCGGAGCCCTCACCTCCGTCGTCGCCGCGGAGCTGCGGTCCGACGAGGGCGACGAGCTGCGCATGGACCTCTCCTTCATCGCGCTCGTGGGGGTCGCGCTCGCCGTGGCCGTCTCGTACAGCCCGCTGCTGTTCGACCGCGAGGAACGCGAGCGGAGCCGGGAGCTCGGCTGGCACGGCAACGCGGCCGCGGTCATGCTCCTCACGGCGTGGTTCTCGTCGCTCGTGCTGACGAGCCTGCTGGTGCTCGGCGTGCACGCATGGCTCACGGCCGACACCGGCGCATCGAAGGTCGCCGGCATGTGGCGCGTCGAAGGGAATGCCGAGTACGCCGACGAGATCGCACGGCCTGCGTTCTACGACCGCTTCGCGGGCATGCTCGTGGTGATCCTCGTGATCCTCGTGATCGTGATCGGCATCGCGCTCGCGACGAGCCAGCGTCGGCTCGCGGCCTTCAGCCTGCCCGAGCTCCGCTTCCCGTCCGACGTGACGGCCACCCAGCGCGCCCGCGAGGCGGGCCTCGGCGGCGCGCGGATGCTGCTCGACGACCGGACCGCGGACGCCGCCGACGCCGCCAGGCGGACGCTCGGGCCGGAGCCGAGGGACTGGTGGGGGGAACGGGTCCCCTTCGACCCCCGGGTGGTGCCGCGGCGCGACTACCCGCGTCGGGAGCAGAAGGCGGCCGGTCGGCTCCGCGCCGTGGCCGATGCGCGGCGGGTCGCCGCGCTCGCCCACCGCGGCGAACCGGTGCTCACACTGCTCGCGATGCTCACCGCCGCGTCGCTCGTGTTCCTCGGGATCCCCTTCCTCGGAGGCCTGCTGGACGGCACGCACGCGGACGCCGTCCCCGATACCGACCCCATGAAGCCGCTCTGGGAGGCGGTCCGCGACGCCTGGGCCGGGCTGTCCGCGCTCTCGGGCTGGGCGGTCGGGCTGGTCGCGCTCGGCTCGGCCGCATGGGTCGTCACCAATGCGCTGACCTCGTCCGAGCGCCCGCTCGGCATCATCTGGGACATCGTCTGCTTCTTCCCGCGAGCCGGTCATCCGTTCGCGCCGCCGTGCTACGCCGAGCGCGCCGTCCCGGAGGTCAAGAAGCGGATCATGCGCCACCTCGACCGCGCCGGAACGGACGGCGGGACGCCGGGGGTCGTGATCTCGGCGCATTCGATGGGCGCGACCATCGCGGTCGCCGCCATCTTCGCGCTGGCCGAGGAGGACGCGCACGGCGTGCGCCGGCCGGGTTCGAGCGCACGCACCGAACGGCTCGCACTGCTCACGCACGGCATCCAGTTGCGCGCCTACTTCAGCCGGTTCTTCCCCGAGGTGTTCGGGTGGCGGGTGCTCGGCATCCGCGGAACGCGCGGACCGAGCCTCTTCCGCTCCGACCCCTGGTCGCCCCAGGTGATCGCGGAGGATTCCGCGCCCTTCCGGAGTGCCGACGACGGCCCGCCGACCGTCGTCTCGCTGCTCGGCGGAGACCTCCGGGATCCGGCCGCGTACGTGCCGCCGCGGTGGCGGAGCCTGTGGCGGCGCACCGACTACCTCGGCTTCCCGGCGTTCTCGTACTGGAGCCGCACGGAGGGCGCCGTCGGGAATCCCATCGACCGCGGCGCGACCGAGCGGTCGCCGCGCTCGTACCTGTGGGCGGTCGCCCGCCACAACGACTACCTCTCCACGACCGAGTACCGGGCGGCGAGGAGCGAACTCGTCGGGATGCTCGCGCAGCACCCGCCGGGTGACGCCTGACCCGCCCGACGTCGACCGGCATCGGCCGCGTCGCCGCCCGGACAGCGGATGCCGGGCTCAGCCGGCGAACCACCCCGTCGTGCCGACCGTCTCGCCCATGCGCGGCACGTACTGGTCGAAGTACACCCGCGAGACGAGCTCGCGGCGGCTGCGCACGCCGGCCTTGTCGAACACCGACTTCAGGTGGTCCTGCACGGTGTACGCCGACACGTGCAGCGTCGAGGCGATCTCCTTGGTCTCGACGCCCTGGAGCACCAGCCTTGTGACGTCGCGCTCGCGCGGCGTCAACCCGAATGCGGCGACCACGAGCGAGACGATCTCCGGCGGCCTCGCCTCCTCGATCGTGACGACCACGTCGCCGCTGGCGCCGTCCGCGCCGCGCAGCGGCGACGCGTGCAGCAGCAGCCACACGCCGGAACCCGTCCGGACGCGCGCACGGGCCGGCGGCGCCTCCGGCGCGAGGAGGGTGCGTCGCGCGGCGCCGACGAGGGAGGTCACGAGGCTCAGCGGGTCGCCGCCGTGCGCATTCCCGCGGAGCTGCTCGAGCCGCTCCTCCGCTCCGACGCTGATCTGCGCGACCTCGTCGTCGGCGCCGACGATGACCACCGCCGGGCCGTCGGTCTCGCCGACGGGCAGGGCATCGTGGGCCAGCCGCGTGAGGATGCCGGAGCGGACACCCCGCGCGAACGACTCCGAGAGCGACCCGAGGAAGTCCACCTCGTCGTCGGCGAACGCCGGGTCGTCGCTCCCGCGGAAGATCGCGAGGCAGCCCCACACGGCACCGGCGTCGCGGAACACGAGACGCGCCTCGTCGGCGAACCCGTAGACGGGCTTCATGAGCCGCGTCATCCGCTCCGAGCGATCGACGTCCCCGGCGGTCGCGGCGTGCATGCCGATCGCGCGCTGCTCCCCCACGGCCAGCGATCGGAACGAGGTCGGCTCGTCGGAGCCGTACTCGATGATCCCGAACGTGCGGTCGTGCTCGTTGTGCGCGGTCAGCGACCCGTACTTGCGGGCGCTGGTCAGCATCATCGTCGCCGGGTCGTGGGTGCCGACGCAGGCGCCGACCCAGGGCACGGCGCGGCGAACGGAGTCGGTCGCCTCGGCGATGAAGTCGTCGAGATCCAGCCCCGCGCGCGCGAGCACATCGAGGTCGCCACGCACTCGGGCCCCGGTCAGCTGGGGAATCACGGACTCAGTATGCGCTCGGCCGGGCGCGAGCGGTATCCCAGAACGCTGGGAGTCGGGCCGACCGGGACGCGTCGGGCCGGGATTCCCCGCCCGCACGGGATTCCCCCGGCGCCGGCGGGCACCGGACGATGTCCGTCGTGACCACCACCACGACCATCGAGACCCGGTCCGTCGACGACCACGGCGAGCTCATGCACGCCGACGACGCGACCGCGCAGCTGTGCCTGTCGCTCGTGCGCCTCGAAGCGGCGCTCTCGACACGCGGCCTCGGCCTGGCATCCGTGTCGCAGGTGCGCATCCACGCGATCGAGCCTCGGACGGCCTCCGAACTCGTCGAGCTGGTGCTCGAGCGGTTCGGCACCGTCGCGACGACGCCGGTCGTCGCCTGGGTCGGCTGCGCGCGTCTCGACCCGCCGGGCACGCTCGTGCGCCTCGCCGCCGACGTTCCGGCCGACCGGCCGACCGGCCGACCCGCCGGCCCACCGACCCGCCGACCGGCCGACGCGCCGACCCACCGACCCGCCGATCCACCGAACCGAAGGACTGACATGAACCCGTCGCTCACCGACACGTCGACGCTCCGCGCCGCCGGCGCCGTGCATCTGCCCGGCGACCCCGGTTACGAGGCCGCGACCATGCCCTGGAACCTCGCCGTCGTGCAGCGTCCCGCCGCCGTCGCGATCCCGCGCTCGGCCGACGAGGTCGCGCGCGTCGTCGCCGCCGCCACCGCACTCGGCCTGCGCATCGCGCCGCAGGGCACCGGGCACGGGGCCGCCGCACTCGCCGCCCGACCGCTCGATGACGCGGTCCTCGTGCGGATGCACGAGTTCACCGGCGTCACGGTGGACCCCGTCGCCCGCACGGCCCGCGTGCTGGGCGGCACGCTCTGGCGCGACGTCGTCGCCGCAGCCGCGCCGCACGGACTCGCCGCCCTGCACGGCAGCGCAGGCGACGTCGCGGTGGCCGGCTACGCGCTCGGCGGCGGCCTGTCGTTCTACGGCCGCGCCCACGGGCTCGCGTCCTCGCACGTCCGGGCGGTGGAGCTCGTGACCGCCGACGGCACGATCGTCCGTGCGAGCGCGGACGAGCGGCCGGAGCTGCTGTGGGCGCTCCGCGGCGGGGGCGGCGGCAGCTTCGGCGTCGTCGTCGCGGTCGAGCTCGACCTGATCCCCGTCGCCGACGTCGTCGCCGGCATGCTCCTCTGGGACCTGTCGCGGGGACCCGAGGTCGCCCGCGCCTGGTCGCGATGGACCGCCGGCCTGCCGGAATCCGCGACCACGTCGCTGCGGTTCATGCGGTTCCCGCCCGACCCCGCGATGCCGCCCTTCCTCCGCGGGCGGAGCCTCGTCGTCGTCGACGGGGCGATCCTCGAGGACGACGAAGGCGCGGCCGAACTGCTCGCCCCGCTCCGGGCACTCGACCCGGAGATCGACACGTTCGCGCGCATCCCGGCCGCCGGCCTCGTCGACGTGCACATGGACCCGCCCGGACCGGTGCCGGCGGTGAGCGACCACGCCCTGCTCGCCGAGTTGCCGGACGCCGCGATCGACGCGCTCGTCGGCGTCGCCGGTCCCGGAGTCGAGATCCCGCTCATGTTCGCCGAGCTCCGCCACCTGGGCGGTGCGCTCGCCCGGCCCGCCGACGGCGCGCTCGCCCGGCTGGACGGGGCCTACGCGCTCTTCGCCGCCTCCCCGGCCCCGACCCCGGAGATGGCGGCGGCGGGCACCGAGGCGACGAGCGCCGTCGCCGCGGCCCTCTCCCCATGGAGCACGGGCGGCGCCTTCCTCAACTTCGCCGACCGCGAGGTCGCCGTCGCGAGCGCGTTCGGCGCCGACGACTGGGAGCGGCTCGTCGAGGTGCGCCGCGAGGTCGATCCCGACGGCGTCTTCGCCGCCGCCCACCCGATCGAAGGGTGACCGCGGGGCCCGGGCGTCGCGGGCTCAGGCGTGCGTCGCCGACTCGTGGCGCCCGCGGCCCGACGGTTCGAGCTGGAAGGTCGAATGCTCGACGTCGAAGTGCTCGTCGAGGCAGCCGCCGAGCTCGTCGAGCAGGGCCCCGACGCGCTCCTCGGCGAAGACCTCCGGCTCGACCTCGACGTGGGCGCTGAAGACGTGGGCGCCCGTCGTGATCGCCCACACGTGCACGTCGTGCACGGCGACCACGCCGTCGGTGCGCAGGATGTGGTCGCGGATCTCCGCGACGTCCGTCTCGGCGGGCACCGACTGGCTGAGCACGCGCATCACGTCGCGCAGCAGCACGAGGGCTCGCGGCACGATGAGCCCGGCGATGAGCAGCGACGCGATCGGGTCGGCGGCGTCCCACCCGGTCGCGAGGATGACGATGGCCGCGGCGATCACGAGCACCGAGCCGATCGTGTCGCCGAGCACCTCGAGGTACGCGCCGCGGAGGTTGATCGACTGCGACGCCCCGCCGCGCAGCACCAGCAGCGCCGCCACGTTCGCGACGAGCCCGGCGATCGCGATGACGAGCATGGGACCGCCCGCGACCTCGTGCGCCTCGCCCTCGGCGCCGGACATGAGCCGGGCGATCGCCCCGGCGGTGACGGCGACCGCGACACCCACGAGCAGCAGCCCGTTGACGAGCGCCCCGAAGACCTCGAACCGGCGGAAGCCGTACGTCTGCCGGTCGTTCGCCGGCCGCGAGGCGACGATCGCGGCGCCGAGCGCGACGACCAGGCCGAGCAGGTCGCTCGTCATGTGGCCGGCGTCGGCGAGCAGCGCGAGCGATCCGCTCAGCAGGCCGCCGACGACCTGCACGACGACGAACGACGCGATGATCGCGATCGCGATCCCGAGTCGGCGGCGGCCGGCGGCGTTCGCGTCGGCGGCGTGGTCGTGCGAGTGTCCCATCCCCTCCAGCGTAGGCACGGATGGCGCCGCTCGCCGGTGTTGGGAATGAGACGCGTTCTCGCGGGCGGCGACGTGCCGCGTGCGAGGGCTCGCGCGGGGCCGCTCAGCCGGATCGCGCCACGCGCTCCAGCTCGGGCAGGAGCGCCCGGAACGCGCGCGCCCGGTGACTGTTCGCGTTCTTGACCTCGGGCGCGAGCTCGGCGGCCGACACGTCGAAGCCCTCCGGCAGGAAGATCGGGTCGTAGCCGAAGCCGTTGACGCCGGCGCGCTCGGTGGCGATGCGCCCGGGCCACGTGCCCACGGCGGCGAATTCGTGGGGCTCGCCGCCCGCGGCATCCGGAACGACCATGGCGATCGTGCAGTGGAAGTGCGCGGCGCGATGCGGGTCGCGGATGTCGGCGAGCTGCGCGAGCAGGAGCTCGAGGTTCGCCTCCGCCCCGCGCCCCGGCCCGGCCCACCGCGCCGAGAAGATGCCCGGCGACCCGCCCATGACGTCGACCGCGATCCCCGAGTCGTCGGCGAGCGAGATGCGACCCGTGTGGGATGCCGCGGCGCGCGCCTTGATGAAGGCGTTCTCGTCGAACGAGGTGCCGTCCTCGACCGGCTCGGGACCGTCGTACGGCAGCACCGTGAGCCCGGGCAGCGCCTCGCCGAGGATGTGCTGGAACTCGGCGACCTTGTGGGCGTTGTGCGTGGCGAGCACGACCTCGAGCGGCTGCGACATCGGCCGACCGTCGGTCAGGCGCTCGCGCCGGCGTCGAGCGACGCGGTAAGCACCTCGCGCTGCACCGACGCGAGCTCCGTCGTGCCGGCGAGCGCGAGATCGAGCAGCTGATCGAGCTCGCGGCGGTCGAACGGCGCACCCTCGGCGGTGCCCTGCACCTCGACGAAGAGGCCGCGGCCGGTGGCGACGACGTTCATGTCGGTCTCGGCGCGCACGTCCTCCACGTAGGCGAGGTCGAGCATCGGGGTGCCGTCGATGATGCCGACCGACACCGCCGAGACGGTGTCGATGAGGGGCGTCGCCTTCTGCGCGATGAAGCGCTTCTCGCGGGCCCACTCGATCGCGTCGGCGAGCGCGACGTAGGCGCCCGTGATCGCCGCCGTGCGGGTGCCGCCGTCGGCCTGGAGCACGTCGCAGTCGATCTGGATGGTGTTCTCTCCGAGCGCCTTCATGTCGACGACGGCGCGCAGGCTCCGCCCGATGAGGCGGCTGATCTCGTGCGTACGTCCGCCGATGCGGCCCTTGACGGACTCGCGGTCGTTGCGCGTGTTCGTGGAGCGCGGGAGCATCGCGTACTCGGCGGTGACCCAGCCCTTGCCCTTGCCGGTCATCCATCGAGGCACGCCGTTGGTGAAGCTCGCGGTGCAGAGCACCTTGGTGTTCCCGAACGAGATGAGGGCGCTGCCCTCGGCGTGAGCGCTCCAGCCTCGCTCGATGACGACGTCGCGGAGGGCGTCGGGGGTGCGGCCGTCGGCGCGCACGAGGTCGGGGGTCTCGGTCACTTCGGTCTCCTGTCGATGGCGGATGCCGCCGCGGCGGCGGCGGGCAGCGTGAGGGCTCCGGTCTGCACGAGCTCGACCTGCGAGATCTCGGGGCCGATGAGCCGGTGGGCGAGGTCGAGGAACGCGGCGCTCGAGCCGCCCGTCGCCTCGAAGCGATGCGCGGGCGGCGCGGGCGAGCGGCGCTCCAGCCCCTGCGAGACGAGCACCCGGTACACGTCGTTGGCGGTCTCGACGTCGCTCGAGACGAGCGTGGTGCCCTCGCCCATGACGTACGAGATCGCGCCCTTGAGGAACGGGTAGTGCGTGCAGCCGAGCACGAGCGTGTCGACCCCCGCCGTCCGCAGCGGCGCGAGGTACTCCTCGGCGACGGCGAGCACCTCGGGGCCGGTGGTGACGCCCGACTCGACGAACTCGACGAACCGGGGGCACGCCGCCGAGACGAGCTCGAGGTGCGGCGCGGCGGCGAACGCGTCGTCGTACGCGCGCGACTGGACGGTGCCGGCGGTCCCGATGACGCCCACGCGCCCGTTGCGGGTGGCGGCGACGGCGCGACGCACGGCGGGCTGGATCACCTCGACGACGGGAACGTCGTACCGCTCCCGCGCGTCGCGCAGCATCGCCGAACTCGCGGTGTTGCAGGCGATGACGAGCATCTTCACGCCCTGCGCGACGAGGTCGTCGAGCACGGCGAGCGCGTAGCGGCGCACGTCGGCGATCGGCTTCGGGCCGTAGGGCGAGTGCTCGAGGTCGCCGACGTAGAGGATCTCCTCGTTCGGGAGCTGGTCGCGCACCGCGCGGGCGACGGTGAGTCCGCCCACGCCGGAGTCGAAGATCCCGATCGGTGCATCACTCACGAGGCACCAGCCTAGATCAGCCCGGCCCGGCGAACGCCGCGCGCACGGCGCGCACGATGCGCCCGGTGGCCGGGTGACGGTGGTGCCGGTGCCAGGCGACGCGGACCTCGATGGGCGGCGCGTCGGCGAGCGGCACGAACACCACGCCGGGCCGGGGGTAGTGGTGGGTGGTGGCCTCGCTCGTCACGCCGATGGCGTCGCCGGCGGCGATGAGGTCGAGCCACTCCTCGACGTCGGCGGTCTCCGTCATGGGCGGCACGTCGAGGCCCGCGAGCTCCCAGAGCGCGGGCTCGGTCGTGCCGGCGCGGCGGTCGACGGCGACCACGAACGGCACGAGGTCGGCGAGCCGCACCCGGCTCCGCTCGGCGAGCGGGTGGTCGACGGGCATGGCCACGACCCTCGCCTCGGTGCCGACGACCTCGGCGTCGAGGTCGGTGCGCTCGAGCGGATGCCGCAGCACCGCGACGTCGACCAGGCCGTCGACGAGACCGGCGTCCCTCCCGTTCACCCGCACCATCCGCATCGGCGCATCGGGGTGCGCCCGCTTCCAGGTGCGCAGGACGGGCGTGGTGTGCGCCCCGAGCGCCGCCCACGCGTAGCCGACCCGCACGACCCGCAGGTCGCCGCGGATGGCGGCCACCGCGCGGTCGATCTCGGCGATCACGCGCCGGGCGGTGCCGACGAGCGCGGTCCCCGCCTCGGTCGGCTCGACGCGCCGGGTCGTGCGGTGCATGAGCGAGGTGCCGACCTCCCGTTCGAGTCCGGCGAGCGCGCGCGACACGGCGGCCTGCGACATCCCGAGCCGGTCCGCGGCGGCGGTGAACGAGCGCTCCTCGTCGACGGCGACGAGCACGCGGAGCAGGCGCAGGTCGATATCCATGCGTCAAGCGTATCAATCAGCCCGCATTGCATTTCCGCAGCGAGTCGGTCGGAGCGTACCGTGGTCGCATGGCACGGAGCGGGATCGGCGGGGCGACGGCGGTCGTCGGCGGCGCCGTGTCCGTGCAGGTCGGCGCCGCGATCGGCGCCACGATCTTCCCGCTCGTCGGCCCGGCCGGCGTCGTCGCCCTGCGCCAGGCCGTCGCGGCGATCGCCCTGCTCGCCGTCTCCCGCCCCCGGCGGCGCGACCTCACGTGGCGCACGGTGCGGCCGGCGGTGCTGCTCGGCGGCGTGCTCGTCGTGATGAACGTCGCCGTGTACGCCGCGATCGAACGCATCGGGCTCGGCCCCGCCGTGACCCTCGAGTTCCTCGGACCGCTGGCGGTCACCCTCATCGGCTCGCATCGACGGATCGACCTCGTCGCCGCCCTGCTCGCAGCGGGCGGCGTGGCCCTGCTCACGGGGAGCGTGCCCGGCATGGATCCGCTCGGCATCGCGTTCGCGCTGACCGCCGCCGGCGCGTGGGCCGCGTACATCCTGCTCAGCCAGCGCGCGGGCCGCACGCTGCCCGGGGTCCAGGGCACCGCCATCGCGAGCACGGTCGCGGCCGTGCTCACCTCGCCGATCCTCATCATCGCCCTCCTCGGCCTCGAGCCGGGTGCGATCGCGCTCGTGCTCGGCGTCGGCGCGGTGGCCGGCCTGCTCTCGTCGGCGCTGCCGTACTCGATCGACCTCATGGTGCTGCGACGGATGCCGCGACAGCGGTTCGGCGTGCTCCAGAGCGTGCACCCGGCCGCCGCGGCGCTCGCGGGACTCGTCGTGCTCGGCCAGGCGCTCGCGCCGTGGCAGGTCGTCGGGCTCGCCCTCGTGACCGCGGCCAACGTGCTCGCCGTGGGCGTCGGCGCCGCCTCCGAGCGTCGCGCCGGACGGTCACGGCGCGTCCGCGACGCGAACCGGCCGTCCGGCGCCCCCGCCGCGGCATCCTGACGCGCGTCTGCCGCCGTCGCATCGCGACCCGCGTCGATAGGCTGGGCTCGTGACCGGGTCTGCCGCGCTGTTCACCGACCGCTACGAGCTCACGATGGTCGATGCCGCCCTGCTCGACGGCACCGCGCACCGCGAGAGCCTCTTCGAGGCGTTCGCCCGACGCCTGCCCGACGGCCGGCGGTACGGCATCGTCGCCGGCACCGGCCGGATGCTCGACCTCATCGAGCGCTTCCGGTTCGAGGACGCCGAGCTCGAGTTCCTCCGCGAGCACGGCGTCGTGCGCGACGAGACCCTCGACTGGCTCGCCGACTACCGCTTCACCGGTGAGATCTGGGGCTACCACGAGGGCGAGGCGTACTTCCCCGGCTCGCCGCTCGTGACGATCCAGGGCTCGTTCGCCGAGGCCGTCATGCTCGAGACCCTCGTACTGTCGATCCTCAACTTCGATTCCTCGGTCGCGAGCGCCGCGGCGCGAATGGTCTCGGTCGCGCTCGGCCGCCCGATCGCCGAGATGGGCTCGCGGCGCACGAACGAGCGCTCCGCGGTCGCCGCCGCGCGGTCGGCGTACATCGCGGGCTTCGACGCGACCAGCAACCTCGAGGCGGGGCGTACGTGGGGCATCCCGACGATGGGCACGGCGGCGCACTCCTTCACGCTCCTCCACGACACCGAGGAGGCCGCGTTCCGCGCGCAGGTCGAGGCCATGGGGCCCGGCACCACGCTGCTCGTGGACACCTACGACATCCGCACCGGCGTCGAGACCGCCGTCCGCGTCGCCGGCACCGAGCTCGGCGCGGTGCGCATCGACTCGGGCGACCTGCCCACGGTGGCGGCAGCGGTGCGGCGGCAGCTCGACGAGCTCGGCGCGGTGCGCACGCGGATCACGGTCACGAGCGACCTCGACGAGCACGCGATCGCCGCGCTCGCGAGCGCACCGGTGGACGCCTACGGCGTGGGCACGTCCGTCGTGACCGGCTCCGGGTTCCCCGCGGCCGGCATGGTCTACAAGCTCGTGGCCCGGCGGGGCGACGACGGCGAGTGGGTCGACGTCGCGAAGGCGTCGACGAACAAGCTGAGCGTCGGGGGTCGCAAGAACGCCGCCCGCCGACTCGACTCGACGCGCACCGCGCGCGAGGAGCTCGTGTTCGTCGGCGACGGCCCGGAGGGCGAGGACGAGTTCGCGGCCGACGACCAGCTCCGCCCGCTCATGGTGCACCTCATGCACGAGGGCCGGGCGGATGCCGCGTACACCGGCCATGCGGGCGTCGAGGCCGCACGCGCGCACCGCGACGAGGTCATGCAGGAACTGCCGATCGAGGCCTTCCGGCTCGGCCGCGGCGACGCGGTGATCCCGACCTCGTACCGGTAGCCGGAACGGTCGGCGCGGGCGTCAGCCCTGCTTCATCCGCTCGTAGATCGCCTTGCACGCCGGGCAGACCGGGAACTTCTCGGGGTCGCGGCCCGGCGTCCACTTCTTGCCGCACAGCGCGCGGACCGGCTTGCCGGTGACCGCCGACTCGAGGATCTGCTCCTTCTTCACGTAGTGCGAGAACCGCTCGTGGTCGCCGGGTTCGATCTGCTCCTCTTCGAGCAGCTTCTCGAGTTCGCGATCGAGCACCGAGGTGCCGCCGCCGGGTGCGTCGGGGTCGGCGATGCTCGCCTGAACGGGACGGATCATGCGGAGAAGTCTACGCCGCGCTCACGCGCGAACCGCCGCCGCGACGATCTCGGGCCCGCGGCGCTCGAAGACGCGACCGCCGCCCCAGATGCCGAGCACGAGCACGACCAGCCCGAAGCCGGCGCCCGCGGCGAGCGAGGCCAGGTGCCACGACGGGTCGTCGAAGATCCCGAGCGCGGCGAACGCGAGCGCGGGTGCGGCGACGAGCAGTGCGGCGAACATCGCGAGCGACTGCACCAGCGCGGTGATGCCGCCGGTCGACTGCGGCTGCTGGAACGGGCTGTCGCCGGGCTTCACGACCGGATACGGCATGGCCGCCGACGTGATGGAGCCGATGCCGAGACCGCCGAGCAGGAGCGCCGTGCTGACGCCGAGCAGCGCGGGCAGCAGGCGCCAGTCGTCGAGCACGAACACGGTCACGGAGCTGCCGATGCCGATCACGAGGATGCCCGTGATGAGCACGGGCACGATGCGGCCGAACCGGTCCGCGGCGCCGCGGACGCCGGAGGCGACGTGCAGCCAGATCGCGGTGCTGTCGTAGGCGGTGTCGTTGTGCAGGCTCCACCCGAGCAGGAGGCAGATGAGCGGCACGGGGATCAGGCCGAGGTACATCCACGGGACGCCCGCGACGCTCAACGGGAAGACGACGAGGATCGGCGCGATGGGCACCATGAGCATCGAGACCCAGTAGCGTGCGTCGCGGAACCAGTAGGTCGTGCTGCGCGCGGCGACCGCGCCCGTCGGCCCGGACGGCGTGCGGCCGAACCAGCCGAGGCCGTGGTAGCTGCGCGAGCTCGCCTCGCGGCCCGGCGTCACGAGCATCTTCCTCACGAGCGCGTTCCAGGCGATCCACGCGAGCCCGACGGTTCCCGCGGCGATCAGCAGCTTCAGGACGGCGAGGCCCCAGTCGCCGGTCGCGGCGTCGCCCGGCACCGCGAACGCCGCGCCGAGCGGCGTCCACGACAGCGACGAGGCGATCGCGCCGAGCACGCGCCGCCCCGAGGCCGCCCAGTCGACGGTCGTCAATGCGACGGCGAGGGGCGCGATCATCACGACCAGCAGCACGCCGAGCACGGTGCCCACGTCGCGCGCACGGCGCGTCTCGAGCAGCAGCCCCGCGACGCCGGCCGCGAGCCGGGCGCCGAGGATGCAGGTGGCGAACGCGAGCAGCGCGCCGATCACGGCGAACACGGTCTCGCCGAAGCCGTGCGACCACGTGACGACGGTGCCGGTCAGCACGATCGCGAGCGCCAGCGCGGGCACGCCGATGACGGCCGACAGGGCGAGGCCGAGGGCGATGACCCGATCCGGGATGCCGAACAGCGCGAACCGCCTCGGATCCATCGTGTCGTCCACGCCGAACACGAGCGGCACCACGAGGAACCCGACCACCGTCGCGGCGCCCGCCACGACGAGCACGTCGCGCACGAGCGCGACGTCGTCGATGTTCCGCATCCCGACGAGCACGAGGAAGAGCAGCACCGAGACGCCCAGGCCGTACACGATCGCGATCGACAGCCCCACCACCTGCCAGGCGCTGCGACGGAAGATGTTCCCGAGCAGCCGCAGCTTCAGTCGGAGAAGCTGTGCAACCATTCCATGCCTTCCGCTGCCTTGCGTCCGCCCGCGAGCTCGACGAACCGTTCCTCGAGGGTGTCGCCCCGGCGCACCTCGTCGAGCGTGCCGGACGCCAGGACCCGGCCGCCCACGATGATCGCCGCCGAGTCGCACACCCGCTCGATCAGGTCCATGCCGTGGCTCGAGAGCAGCACCGTGCCCCCGCCCGCGACGTAGCGCTCGAGGATGTCGGTCAGGTTCGCTGCCGAGACCGGGTCGACGGACTCGAAGGGCTCGTCGAGGACGAGCACGCGCGGCGAGTGGATCATCGCGCACGCCAGAGCGACCTTCTTCGTCATGCCCGCGGAGTAGTCCGCGACGAGCCGATCGAGCGCGTCCTCGAGTCCGAACGCCTCGGCGAGGTCGGCGCTCCGCTCCAGCACCGTGCGGTGGTCGAGGCCGCGGAGCGAGCCCGAGTAGTACATGAGCTCGGCGCCCGTGAGCCGGTCGAACAGCCGGAGCCGGTCGGGAAGCACGCCCGTGATGCGCTTCGCGGCGCGCGGCTCCTTCCACACGTCGATGCCGTGCACGTGGACGGAACCGCCGTCGGGGCGCAGCAGTCCGGTGATCATCGAGAGGGTCGTCGTCTTGCCGGCACCGTTCGGCCCGACGATGCCGTAGAACGAGCCGGCGCGGATGTCGAGGCTGATCGCGTCGACGGCGGTCGTGTCGCCGAAGCGCTTGACGAGCCCGTCGATCGAGAGCACCGTCGGCACGTCGGCGCCGGGAGCATCGCGCGCGACGCGGAGCGTGCGCTTCTTGCGGACGGACGACGTCGCAGTGGCCACGGCGCCGATGGGGATGACGGCGATGCCGCGCTCCCCGTCCGATGCGTCGGCGTCGGCCTCGCGGGCCTCGTCGGTCGGGGTCGCGGAACCGTCCGACGTCGCGGCATCTTCCGCGCTCGCGCCGTCCGGCCCGGCGGACCCCTCGTCGGCCGGCTCGGCCGCAGCGGCGTCGCCGTCGTCGGGCCCGTCGACGGTCGCCGACGTCGGCACGCCCTCGCCGGACGGCTCGGCGGCGTCGGCCGGTGACTCGGCGTCGTCGACGGCGACCTCCGCGTCCTCGGGCGACGTCGACTCGAGGATGGCGGTCGCGCCCTCGGCGACGGACTCGCCGGCGTCACCGTCGGATCCGTCCGCGGCGTCGTCCGAGGCGGAGTGCCCGTCCTCGGGGCCGCCGTGCCAGGTCCTCGTCACCTCGGCCGCGGCCAGGGCCTCGGTCACGGACGAGCCGTCGGGTTCCCCGGTGGTGCCCGGGTCGCCGCCCGTGGCCTCGGGCTCGGCGACGACGGGTGCGATCGGCCCGGTCGCCCGGCGCGGCAGCCGCTCGGCCTCGGTCGTGTCGGTCGTGACCTCGGCGGCGACCCGCTGGCGTGCCGATGCGGCGGCTCGGCGCGCCTCGGCGGCCCGGGCCCGGGCCGCTGCGGTGGCAGTGGCGCGGGCCGACTTCGCCGAATCGTTCCGCGCGGTCGACGCGCTCGCGGACGAGCTCCGGGTCGTCGCCGCCTTCGTGCGCGAGGACGACGAGTTGCCGGCGGCGTCGCCGCCGTCCGCCGGCGCGTCCGCGGGGGCGGACGTCCCGGTCGACGTGGCGGCCGACCCCTTCTTGGACGGGCTCTTGCTCGAGGCGCTCTTCGCGGACGCTCGTTTCGCGGCCGCAGTGGACGCCGAACGCGTTCCCGCTGCCGGGCGACCGCTCGAAGTGGAACGCTTGGCGCCGGCGGCCTTGGCCGGGGCGGGCGTGGCCTGCGCGCCCTCCTCCGCGGAGGTCGCGCCCGCCTCCTGCTCGCGGGCTTCCGAGTCGGCCGCGGCTGCCGCGGAGCGCTTCGCCGCGGTGCTCCGCGCCGCCGAGGAGGCGGACGAGGATCGCGACGTGCGTGCGGTCGAACCCGACCGCCCCGCCTTCGATCCGCTCGACGACGACGCCTCGGAGGCCTTCGGGCCCGACTTCGGCGCAGGCTTCGGCGCGGACTTGGCGCCGCCCTTCGAGGAGGCCGAGCGCGATGCGGAGGTCTTCTTCGCGGCCGACTTGGCCGCGCTCGACCGTGCCGCCGACGCATCGGCAGCGCTCCCGCGGCTCGCCGGACGGCCGCCGGAGCGGCTCGATCCGGCGCCGGAACGTCCCGTACCGGGCGTGGCGGTCTCCCCCTGATCGGCGGACACCCCCGTGCCGGTGCCTTCGGGAGTCTCGTCGTCAGGAGCTGATCGCGAAACGGAAGTCACCACGACAACCTACCAACCACCCCGCGTCAGGCCGGGTACCTGCACAGCGAATTCACGACGCGTCGTGCGGAGACGCGAAGCTGGGCGTAACCCGAGCGTCGCATCACGATCGCACTACGGCTGGGCGCAACCCCCCAGCGGTGGCTGCCGCGCTCCGGTATCCTGTACCCCGGCATAAGGGCGTGTCCAGCAGTGAACTTACGGGTGAACAGCGCGCGAACTCGCCTTGACGCGGGGGCGACGCGGCATCCGAACGACGAAGGAGATGCAGTGACCACGCAGATCGTGATCCTCGCAGCCGGCATGGGGAGTCGGCTCGGGCGTTCCCTCCCCAAGCCGCTCACCGAGCTCAGCGACGGCCGCACCATCATGCGCCAGCAGTTCGACAACATCGAGCACGCGTTCGGCCGCAACGCCGCCGTGACGATCGTCGTCGGGTACAAGCTCGAGCACATCATCGAGGCGTTCCCGCAGGCGTCCTTCGTCTACAACGAGGAGTACGACCAGACGAACACCTCGAAGTCGCTCATGCGCGCGCTCCAGGCCTCGCAGCCCGGCGGCGTGCTCTGGATGAACGGCGACGTGGTCTTCGACCCGCGCATCCTCGACCGTGCGCTCTCGTACGTCGCGCGCGACCAGTCGTTCGTGACCGTCAACACCGCGAAGGTCTCCGACGAGGAGGTCAAGTACACGACGAGCGCCGAGGGCTACATCAAGGAGCTGTCGAAGACGGTCAAGGGCGGCCTCGGCGAGGCCGTGGGCATCAACTACATCTCCAGCCGCGACAAGGGCGTGTTCCTCGCGCACCTGCAGCGCGTCGGCGACCAGGACTACTTCGAGCGCGGCCTCGAGCTCGCGATCGAGCAGAACGGCCTGCTCGTCGAGCCGATGGACGTCTCCGACCTGTACGCCGTCGAGATCGACTTCGCGGAAGACCTCGAGCGCGCGAACCACTTCGTGTGACCTGCGAAGCGCACACAGCGTGAGGAGCGGATGCCGGTGACGGCATCCGCTCCTCGCATCTGCGGGCCGCGCCGGTTCGGAGGGTCCCCTCCGCGACCTCTACGATGAGATCCGTGATGAGCTACGCCGACTCGCATCCGTTCGCGCGGACGCGGTGGGCCGGATACCGGCATTCCCTGTGGCTGCTCACCACGCGCGACCTGAAGGTGCGCTACTCGACCTCGGCGCTCGGCTACCTGTGGTCCGTGCTCGACCCGCTGGTGATGGCCGGCATCTACTGGTTCGTCTTCACGCAGGTCTTCCAGCGCCCGGTCGGCACCGAGCCCTACATCGTGTTCCTGCTGTCGGCGCTGCTGCCGTGGATGTGGTTCACGGGCGCGGTCTCCGACTCGACCCGTGCGTTCCTCAAGGACGCGAAGCTGGTCCGCTCCACGAAGCTGCCGAGGACGATCTGGGTGAACCGGATCGTGCTCTCCAAGGGCATCGAGTTCGTCCTGTCGCTGCCCGTGCTCGTGCTGTTCGTGGTGCTGGCGGCCCTGTTCGGGACGGAGATCCGCGTCGGCTGGGAGCTGGTCCTGTTCCCGCTCGCCGTGCTCCTGCAGGCGGCGCTGACCGCCGGCCTCGGACTCATCGTCGCGCCCCTCGTGGTCTTCTTCCGCGACCTGGAGCGGGCGACGAAGCTCGTCCTGCGCTTCCTGTTCTACGCGTCGCCGATCGTCTACGGCACCACGAACCTGCCCGAGTCGCTGCACTTCTGGGCTGCGTTCAATCCGCTGACGGGGATCTTCGGGCTCTACCGGTCCGCGATCTTCCCCGGCGAGCTCGACTGGTTCGCCGTGGGCGTCGCAGCCGCGATGTCGCTGGCGTTCCTCGGGCTCGGGCTCTGGGTGTTCCGCAGCTCCGAGCGCCAGGTGCTGAAGGAGATCTGATGGCCGACGTCGCCATCCGCACCGACGGGCTCGGCATCCGGTTCCGCCGGAACCGGCGGGCACGCCGCTCGTTCAAGGACCTCTTCTCGGCGTCGCGCCGGAAGATCCGCCCCGGCGAGTTCTGGGCCCTGCGCGAGGTCAGCATCGACGTCCGGCCGGGCGAGGCGATCGGCGTGGTCGGCCGCAACGGCCAGGGCAAGTCCACGCTCCTGAAGCTCGTCGCCGGCGTGCTCATCCCCGACGAGGGCTCGGTCACGGTGACCGGCGGCGTCGCACCGCTCATCGAGATCACGGGCGGCTTCGTCGACGACCTGACCGTGCGCGACAACGTCTACCTCACCGCCGGGCTGCACGGCATGACGCGGTCCCAGATCGATGCGAGGTTCGACGGGATCATCGACTTCGCCGAGATCGGCGACTTCCTCGAGACGCCCTACAAGCACCTGTCGAGCGGAATGAAGGTGCGCATCGCCTTCGCCGTCATCTCGCAGCTCGAGGAGCCGATCATGCTCGTCGACGAGGTGCTCGCCGTCGGCGACAAGGCGTTCCGCGAGAAGTGCTACCGCCGTATCGAGGAGCTGCTCGCCGGCGGCCGCACGCTCTTCTTCGTCTCGCACAACGAGCGCGACCTCCGCCGGTTCTGCACGCGCGGCCTCTACCTCGACAAGGGCGCCCTCGTGCTCGACGCGGGCATCGACGACGTGCTCGACCGCTACAACGCGGACTACGGCACGCGCTGACGTCAAGCCCCCTCCCCGCAGGGCGGGTCCCCGCGACGTCCGCAGGAGGGCCGCCTAGGATCGTCGGCATGTCGGAACGCGTGCACCGGATCACCTCGATGGGCCCCGCTGGGCCCCTCGAGGCGCCGCCGCCCGGCCCGGACGCGCCGCCGGATCCACCGCCGGGCCCCGATCCCACCGAGCGGGCCGTCGGCCTCGAGCGAGGGCTCGACCGGCTGCTGTCGATCCAGCGTCCCATCGTGGTCGCCCATCTCAGGGGCATCCGTCGCGCCCACCCGAACGCCTCGCCGGCCGAACTGGTCCGCGTGCTCGAACGCCGCTACCTCACCGCCGTCACCACGGGCGGTGCGGCCGTCGGCGCGACCGCCGTCGTCCCCGGCATCGGGACCGGGGTGACGCTCGCCCTCTCCGGCGTCGAGACCGCCGGGTTCCTCGAGGCCACCGCGCTGTTCGCCCAATCCGTCGCCGAGGTGCACGGACTGCACATCGAGAACCCCGACCGGGCACGGGCGCTCGTGATGACCCTCATGATGGGCCGCGAGGGCGTCGACCTGGTGCGCCAGTTCGCCGCCCAGGCCACCGGCGGCGGGGTCAGCCGCAATGCGTACTGGGGCGAGGTCATCACGACCGGGCTCCCCAAGGCGATCATGTCGACCGTCGTCGACCGGCTCCGGCACGTCTTCATCAAGCAGTTCGCGGTGCGCGGCGGCGCGGGCATCATCGGCCGCGCCATCCCGTTCGGCATCGGCGCCGCGATCGGCGGTGCCGGCAACCACATCCTCGGCCGACGCGTGCTCCAGCACGCCCGGCTCGGCTTCGGCCCGGCGCCGTCGATGCTGCCCGCCGAGCTGGAGCCGAGGGAGCCGGGCGACCCGGCCATCGTGCGCGGCATGCGGCGCAGCGCGTCGGTGGGCGTCGCGCTCGCGTCGGCGACGAGCCGCGGCATCCGCACGGCCGGACGGGCCCTCACCCGGCGCCGGCGCGACGACCCGGACGACACGGCGGGTCCCGACCGCCTCGAGGCCGGCGACGACCGCATCGACGCGCCCGAGGACGACCGCCCTGCGACGACGGATGCCGCAGCCGACGCGGTGGGCCCCGACGCCGACGTCGCGGGCGACACCGGTCAGGCGCCGCCGGCGGCCTGAGTCAGTCGACCTCGATCTCGTCCGACTGCTCGGCGGCCTCGCCCTCGGCGTCGTGGTCGTCGACCTCGGGGTCGGTCGCGTGCAGCGCCGCGAAGCGCTCCCACTCCGCCATCAGGTGGTCGACGGCGGCGTGGAACCGCTCCGTCGTGACGCCCGGGGTGGTGTCGCCGAAGTACCGCTCGACCCAGTAGCCGAGCCGCTCGAGGGCCTGCGGATCGTGCGCGACCTCGTCGACGCGGGCGAGCATCGTCGCACCATCGCCGGCGTCGAGCCACTCGCACGCCGACAGGTAGCCGCCGGTGTCGATCTGCGCGTCCGGGCTGACCGGCCGAGTGATGAGCAACGGCCTGCCGGCGGCCAGCCGGTCGTAGACCATCGCCGAGATGTCGACGATGGCGACGTCGGCCGCCGCGAGCTGCCAGCCGAGCTCCTTGCCCTGGTCGAAGACGTGGTGCGCGGCCGCGTCGGCGGCGTTCGCCTGCTCGATCATGCGCACGATCTCGCGATTGGCGGTGTCGTAGTCGGGGTCGACGACGCCCGACCGCGGGTGCGGACGGTAGATCACGCGGTGCCGGCCGGTCGCCAGCAGCGCGCGCACGAGCTCCACGCCGTGCGAGGCGATCGAGCCGTACGCCGCCGCTCCGCGGTCGCCCTCCCACGTCGGGGCGTAGAGCACGACCTCGCGGTCGTCGTCGGGGTACGGCAGCGGCCGCCCGTCGAGGTAGTGGTCGGCCTGCGGCCGGCCGATCGGGATGGCGCGCTTGTCGAAGTCGTAGTCCCACAGCACCTTCTCGAGGCGGGCGCGCGCGGCGTCCCCCGCGATGAGCGCGTAGTCGTAGGCCTTGAACTGGTTCGTGGTCATGTACATCTTGTCGGACTCGCCGTGGTTGATGAACACGTGCCAGCGGCGCCCGTACCGCATCATCTGGAAGTTCTTGGCGTTCTGATTGACGTAGAACACCACGTGCAGGTCCTGGTCGTGGATGACGTGCTCGAGGTCCGCGACCCGGCGGACGTACGCCACCGGCACCGGCGACTCGTCGAGCAGCGCGAGCGCGGCGCCCGAGGCGCGGCTGAGGACCAGCACCGGGTGCCGCTCGGCGAGCGTCGCGAGCGGCTGGTACCACTGGCGCAGCTGGTAGAGGTTGACCTTGCCGTCGGCGAAGTACACGCCCACGCGGAAGCGGTGCGGCTCGAGCGGCGGACGGGCGGCGAATCGCTCGGTCAGCTCCCGCTGCGCCCGACGCGATCGGATCACGTTCTGCACGAGCTTCACGGCGCGGCGCGCGTCTCTCCTCAAACCCACCGTCCAAGGGTAGCCGTCGGCCGCGACCGGCCGTGACGGGGCGTCAGACGACGGGCGGCCGGCCGGCGACGGCCATGCGCACGACGGTGCGCCACCGCATCGGGCGCCGGGGACCCGGGTCCTCGCGCCATCCGGCCCGCCATCCGCCGAACCACGCGCGCAGCGCGGCCGGCTGCCGGGCCCAGCGGAGCACCTGGATCGCCGTCCACGACCCGACGTAGCAGGGCACCAGGATCGCGGGAAGGTTCCGGCGCGCGAGCCAGACGCGGTTGCGGGCGTTGAGCCGGAAGTAGTACTCGTGCCGCGCCGGGTCGATCACGGGGTGGGCCGCCTCGAGCTCGCCCGCGTACCACGCCCGGTAGCCCGCGTCCCAGACCCGCCACGCCAGCTCGATGCCCTCGTGCGCGTAGAAGAAGGGGTCCGCCCAGCCTCCGGACGCGTCGAACGCCGCCCGCGGCAGCAGCACCGCGCCCTCCCAGCACGAGAACACGTCGCTCGAGTGGGCCGGATCGCCCTTGCGGATGCGCGGGATCCACCGGCGCGGCGAGGCGAGGCCCGTCGGGTCGACGACGCGCGGCTGCACGAGCCCGAGGTCGGGGTGCGTGGCCAGCAGGCGGCATCCGTCGGCGAGGAAGTCGGGGCTCGGCAGGTATGCGTCGTCGTCGAGGAAGAACAGCACGTCGCCCGAGACCTCGGGCACGCCCCGGTTGCGTCCCGCCGGGATGCCGAGGTTCTCCGGCAGGTGGAGCGTGCGGACTTCCGGCGGCAGGGGCGGGTCGGCCGTCGCCGGGTCCCAGCCGTTGCCGACGCACACGACGTCGACGTCGACGCCCTGCTGGTCGAGGACGCTCCGGATGCCGCGCGCGAGCTCGACCGGACGCCGGCCCATCGTGAGGACGACGACCCCGACGCGGGGCCGCGACGGCGTGGCGGCGACGTCAGGAGCGGACACGACGCGAGGCCATGATGGCGACGAAGTGCCCGACGAGCGCGAGCAGCGCGAGCGGGAGCAGGGCGGCGACCACGACGCGGTCCACCATCGGCTGGCCGACGAACAGGCCGACGACGGCCGCCGCGAACGCGATGAGCGTGAGCTCGACCGAGTGGTACAGGCGGTGGAAGGGAACGAAGCGCGCGAGTCGGCGCAGCGTCGCGACGAGGCCGGGACGCGGGGCGGACTCGCCGTGCGTGTCGGCCAGCTTGGGCAGCCCGGCGTTCGCCCGGGCCACGTGCACCATGTCGTTCAGCGCCTTGTTCAGCACGATCACGAGCGCGAGCAGGGCGGCGATCGTCGTCCAGAGGAAGTCGGCCGGGAACTCCAGCGGGTACGCGGCGGCGCGGATGCCGAGCGCGAGCGGGATGAGGGCCTCGGTCGTGTAGTGGCCGACCTTGTCGAGGAACACGCCCGCCGGGCTCGAGGTGCGGCGCCAGCGCGCCACCTCGCCGTCGCAGCAGTCGACGAGCATCTGCAGCTGGCCGAGGACGACCGCCAGCAGCGCGCCCCAGATGCCGGGGATGAGCAGCGCCGCCGCCGTCGACCAGCCGACGAGGATCATGAGGCCGGTCACGCCGTTCGCCGAGATCCGCGTGTGCAGGAAGACCCACGTGAGGTACGGCGACAGGTCGCGGAGGTACAGCGACGCGGTCCAGTGCTCGGCGTTGCGCCGGCCGCGCACCTCGGGGGGCTGCGTCACCGCCCGCTGCTCGGCGAGGCTCGACGGGACCCCGCGGTCCGGCATGGGCTCCGACATGCTCACCTTCCCGTGTGCTTCGCGATGTTGCTCGTGAGCGACAGGACGCCGAGCACGAAGCCGGTCCCCCACGCCGTGTGGATGGTCGGCAGCACCAGCAGGAACCAGCCCGCGGTGGCCGCACCGCGCCCCCGAGCGTAGGCGAACGCGGCGGCGACGACGAAGAGCACGTAGACGGCGGGGATCGCGAACCCCAGCAGCAGCCACGGCGGCTGGCCGAGCGCCGCCTGCACGATGCCGGCGATGCCGAGGAGGGTGCCGAGCACGACGCCGACCACCATCGCCGGCGGCACGAAGTACCGGAGGCCGTTCGAGGCGGGGAACCGTCGGGCCAGTTCGCCGCGCCAGAGGCCCGTCGAGAACATCTGGCGGGCGAGGCGCTCGACGCTCGACCGCGGACGGTAGGTGACCGCGAGGTCGGGCGTGAACCACACGGTGCCGCCCGTGGCGCGGAGCCGACGGTTCAGCTCCCAGTCCTGGCCGCGCTTGATCGCCTCGTCGAAGAGCCCGACGCGCTCGAGCGCGCTCCGGCGGAAGACGCCGAGGTACACGGTCTCCGCGGGGCCCTCGTGGCCGCCGACGTGGAACGCCGAGCCGCCCAAGCCGACGGGCGTCGTGTAGGCGAGCGCGACCGCACGCTCGAACGGGGTCTCGCCCCGCGCGTCCATGATGCCGCCCACGTTGTCGGCGCCCGTGCGCACGAGGGTCTCGACCGCGACCCGCGTGTAGTCGGGTGCCAGCATCGAGTGCGAGTCGACCCGGACCACCACGGGGAACCGCGCCGCGCGGATGCCGATGTTCAGGCCGGCCGGAGTGGAGCCGACCTCGTTCTCGAGCACGGTGACGCGCGCGTCGCGCGCGGCGAGGTCGGCCACGAGCTCGGTCGTGCCGTCGATGGACGGGCCGAGTGCGATGAGCACCTCGACGGGGCCGTCGTACTCCTGCGCGAGGATCGACTCGACGGCCGCGCGCACGTGCGACGCGTCGTTCAACACGGGCATGACATACGAGACGCCGATCGGCGGCGACAGGTCCGCCGGATGGTGCTGGTCTGGCATGGTCCTCACTCGTGCACTGGGTCGATCGAGCCTAGCAGTCGGGCCCCCTCGGAGGGTCGCTGCGGCACGCGGCAACCGCGCACGACGACGGGGCCGGACCGTGGCGGTCCGGCCCCGTCGAGGAGCGGTGCGGAGCGATCGAGCGGGCGTCAGCCCTCGAACGCGCCGAGCGTGACGGAGACCGTGTTCTCCTGGCCGTCGCGGACGTAGGTCAGCTCGGCCTGCGCGCCGCCGGCGAGCGCCCGGATCTGCGCGGTCAGATCGGTCTGGTCCGTGATCGGGATCCCGTTCAGCGCGGTGACCACGTCGCCGGACTGGAGGCCGGCCGCCTCCGCCGCGCCGCCCGCGCTCACCTCGGAGATGAGGGCGCCCACGACGTCGCTCGACCCGCTGGCCTGCGCCGAGGTCACGGTCGCGCCGAGGAGGCCGTGCGTGGCCGACCCGTTCTCGATGATCTCGCTCGAGATGCGCTTCGCGAGGTTCGACGGCACGGCGAAGCCGACGCCGATGTTGCCGGCCTCGCCCGAGCTGCCGCCCGCGGAGAGGATCGCGACGTTCACGCCGATGAGCTTGCCCTCGCCGTCGAGCAGCGCGCCGCCCGAGTTGCCGGGGTTGATCGCGGCATCCGTCTGGATGACCGGGATCGAGATGAGGCCGCCACCCGACGACTGGCCCTGCTGGCCGGGCACGTCGAAGTTCCAGAAGTCGAACGGGCTGTCGCCGCTGCCGCCCTGGTCGCCCTCGCCGCTGTCGGGGGTGGACTCCGGTGCCGCCGACGACTCGACGTCGATGCTCCGGTTGAGGGCGCTCACGATGCCGTTGGTCACGGTGCCGGAGAGGCCCAGCGGGGCGCCGATGGCGATCGCGGTGTCGCCCACGTTGAGCTCGCTGGAGTCCGCGAACTGGATCGGGGTCAGGCCCGACGCGTCCGCGAGCTTGATGACCGCGAGGTCGCTCAGCGGGTCGGTGCCGATGAGCTCGGCGCTGTACAGCCGACCGTCGTCGTCCTTGACCTGGATGGCCGGATCGCCGGTCGCGCCGTCGAGCGTGACGACGTGCGTGTTCGTCAGGACGTAGCCGTCCTCGGAGAGGATGACGCCGGAGCCGGTGCCCGCGGCCTGGCCGCCGGAGACCTCGATGGTGACGACGCTCGGGCTCGCCGCAGCGGCGACCGCCGCGACCTGGTTCACCGAGCCGTCGTCGTTCACGACGATGCGCTGGGTGCCCGACGACGTCTGCTCGACGACGCTGTCGCCGTCGTTGGTCATCAGGGCCGTGATGCCGGCACCCGAGGCGCCGCCGATGAGCGCGGCGGCGACGATCGCCGCCGCCACGCCGAGGCCGACGCGGCGCTGCTTGGCGGGCGCGGGAGCCGGCTCCTGCGCGGGCGCGGGTCCGCCGAACGCGGGCGGGACGGTGCCCGAGCCGCCGGCGGAGGCGTGCGTGGCGCCGTGCCCGGAGGCAGCCGCGGCGGCACCGGCGAGCGGGGTCGTGGGCGCGGTCTGACCCGGAGCGGGCGCGGCGGCCGGCTCGTGCCGGTACTGGCCGGCGAGGTACGGCTGCGGGGCCTGCCCGGGCGCGTAGACCGTGCCGGTCGGGCGCGGGGCCTCGACGGGCGGCGCCGGGGCAGCGGGAGCGGGCTGCGGGGCGGCGGGCGCGGGCTGCGGGGCACCGGCCTGCGGCACGGGTGCGGCGGGCGGCGCTGCGGGTGCGGCCGGCTGCTCGGCGGGGGCAGCGGGCGCGGGCTGCGCCACGGGCGCGGCCTGCGGCGCGGGCTCCGCGGCGGGGGCGGTCACGTCTTCGTGGGACGACTCGGTCCGGGGGTGCTCGACCTGGGCGGCGGCATCCGCGGTACCCGTGCCCTCGGCCGTCGGCGCGGGGCGGGTCTCGGGGGTCTGCTCGGGCCCGCCGGTGTTGGTCTCGGTCATCTTCGCTCCTTCCAGCGGATGCCAGCATCCCGCGCGAATCTGTGCGACGCGTCGGCGCTCCCTATGGCGAACCTATGTCGCCACCGTGAACCGCCCGGACGCCGGAGTCAGCGTAGCCGTCGCACCGTGACGTACGGTGTGAACGTGGACCCCACCGCGATCCGGACCCTCGCCCCGTGGCAGCGCACCGCTGCGGGCGCCGGCCTGCTCGCCGCCGACGGCGGAGTGGCGCCGACCGTCTTCGCCGAGATGAGCGCGCTCGCGATCGCGACGGGCGCGATCAACCTCGGGCAGGGCTTCCCCGACGAGGACGGCCCCCGCGAGGTGCTCGACGCCGCACGCGAGGCGATCGCCACCGGCGTGAACCAGTACCCGCCTGGGCCCGGCATGCCCGTGCTGCGCGAGGCGATCGCACGTCACGAGCACCGGTGGTACGGCCTCGAGGTCGATCCCGCACGCGAGGTGCTCGTCACCGCGGGCGCGACGGAGGCCCTCGCGGCGACGCTGCTCGCCTTCGTCGACGTCGGCGACGAGGTCGTCACGTTCGAGCCGTCGTACGACGCCTACGGCGCCGTCGTGGCGCGCGCCGGCGGCATCCACCGCACCGTGCCGCTCCGCTTCCCGGACTGGCGCCCCGACCCCGACGAGCTCCGCGCGGCGGTGACCGACCGCACGCGCGTGATCCTCGTGAACTCCCCGCACAACCCGACCGGAGCGCTCGTCGACGACGAGATCCTCGACCTCGTGGTCGAGCTCGCGCACCGGCACGACGCGCTCATCGTGACCGACGAGGTGTACGAGCACCTCGTGTTCGACGGCGTGCACACCCCGATCGCGACGCGGCCCGGCGCCTGGGAGCGCACGATCTCGATCTCCTCGGGCGGCAAGACCTTCAACACCACGGGCTGGAAGATCGGCTGGCTCACCGGTCCCGCGCACCTCGTGACCGCGGTGCTCGCGGTCAAGCAGTACCTGACCTTCGTCAACGGCGCGCCGTTCCAGCCCGCGATCGCCGCCGGCCTCGACCTGCCGGACCGGTTCTTCGCAGATGCCGCCGCCGAGCTCGCGGCACGCCGCGACCTGCTCGTCGGCGGGCTCCGCAGCGCCGGCTTCGCACCCTCCGTGCCCGCCTCGGGCTACTTCGTGGTGGCGGATGCCGCCCCGCTCGGCGAGCACGACGGCGAGGCGCTCTGCCGCGAGCTCCCTCACCGCGCCGGCGTCGTGGGCGTTCCGGTCACCGCGTTCGTGCACCCGGAGCGCCGCGACGAGGTGCGCAGCCTCGTGCGCTTCGCGTTCTGCAAGCGCCGCGAGGTGCTCGAGACCGCCGCCGAGCGGCTCGCCGGGCTCAGCGGGGCGTCCGCGACTCCCCCGGCTCCCTGACGGTCACCGCGAAACGGCGCAGCGCGAGCGCGGGGTTCCGGCGCCGCACCTCGGCGATGCGATCGGTCGACAGCCAGGCGAGCGCGACATCCGCCTGCTCGCCGACCGTGGCGGCCTCGACGCCCATGGGGTCGACGACCATGCTGTTGCCCGCCCCGATCGGCGGCGCATGGTCGGCGGCCAGCACGTAGGCGGTGTTCTCGATCGCGCGCGCCGTGGTCAGGGTGCGCCAGTGCGCCTCCTTCAGCGGACCACGCACCCATTCGGCGGGCATGCAGATCGCATCGGCGCCGGCGTCGACGATCCGGCGCGACACCTCGGGGAAGCGGGCGTCGTAGCAGGTCTGCAGGCCGAAGCGGATGCCTCCGACCGCGAACGTCTCGGGATCGGCGATCTCGCCCGGGGCCACCCACTCGCTCTCGCGCTGGCCGAAGGCGTCATAGAGGTGCAGCTTGCGGTAGGTGGCGACGACGCCCTCACGCGGGGCGATCGCGACGACGGTGTTGGCGACGCGACGCTCCTCGCCCTCGGGCCGCTCGATCATGCCCGCGACGAGGTGCACGCCGAGCCGGTCGGCGAGCGCGGCGAGGGCGGCCGTGAAGGGCCCGTCGACGGGCTGCGCGGCCTCGACCCACGCCGGCCCCGGCTCGGGCGTGAAGAAGCTGGAGTACTCGGGGAACACGACCAGCCGCGCTCCGCGCGACGCGGCGAGCGCGGCGAGGCGCTCGATCTCGGCGAGGTTGGCCTCGGGGTCGTCGCCGGGCGCGAACTGCGCCACCGCGACGGCGAGGGGCGCGGCATCCGTCTGCATGGGGCCAGCCTAGGCCGGGACGTCCGCCGACCTCACACGCGGAGCTCGCGCCCGACGATGACGGTCCTGCGAGCCGGCAGCTCGGCGAGGTCGACCGCGGAGCCCTCCGCGCGCTCGAGGGCGATGAAGAGCCGCTGCTGCCAGTTCGGCAGCGCCGACTCCTCGTCGGCCACCGGCGAGTCCGACGAGACCACGTAGGTGGCGTCCTCGAGCTGCGCCGACGTGAACCCGGAGACGGGTCGGGACGCTGCGATCGCGAGCGCATCGGCGACCCGGACGCGTTGCCGGTACCCGAAGCCTGCGTCGATGACCGTCAGCCCCCGAGCGAGCCGGCGGCTCGAGACCTCGACGCCGAACGGCGACGTCGTCGTCCGCATCGCCAGCACGATCACGTGCTCGGAGAGGACCCGGTAGCGATCCAGGATGGTCGTGAGCGCGACCGGCGCCGTGTCGCTGATCCGCGCGAGGTACACCGTCGTCCCCGGTACGCGGGGCGCGGCGTCGATCCGGTCGATCATGTCGGAGAGCAGGGGTTCGTCCGCTCGTCGCGCGATCGTCATGCGCCGGGATCCCCGCCACCACGTCCACATGGTCACGAGCAGCAGCACGCCGACGCCGAGCGGCACCCAGCCGCCGCTCACGACCTTGGTCAGGTTCGCGGCGAGGAAGGCGAGCAGCACCGCCAGGATCGCGAGGATCCCGATGGCGCGGAGCACCGACAGCCGTCCTCGAGCGCGCAGCAGCAGCAGCAGGAGGGTCGTGGTCGAGCTCAGCGTCACGGTGACCGCGATGCCGTACGCGGATGCGAGCGCCGACGAGCTCTGGAAGCCGACGACGAGCCCGATGACCGCCACCGCCAGCAGCAGGTTGACCGCGGGGAGGTAGAGCTGCCCGCGCTGCGATGCCGACGTGTGGATGACGCGGACCGACGGGATGAGCTCCAGCCGCCCCGCTTGGTGCACCGCGCTGAACGCCCCGGAGATGACCGCCTGCGACGCGATGACCGTCGCCATGGTGGCGAGGACGACCACCGGCACGGTCGCCCAGCCCGGCACCAGCAGGAAGAACGAGTTGGGGCCTGCAGCCCCTGCCTCGAGCACGGCGGCCGCCTGGCCGAGGTAGGCGAGCACCAGGCACGGGAAGACGATCGCGAGCCAGGCGATCGTGACCGGTCGACGCCCGAAGTGCCCCATGTCGGCGAAGAGCGCCTCCGCGCCTGTGATGGCGAGCACCACGCCGCCGAGGGCGAGGAAGGCCGTCCACGGCTGCTCGGCGACGAGCAGTGGGATCCAGTGCGGGGAGAGCGCGAACAGCACCTCCGGGCCGCGGACCACGGCGACCACCCCGAGCACGGCGAGCAGCAGGAACCACGCGAGCATGATCGGGCCGAAGACGCGGCCGATGCGCCCGGTGCCGAAGCGCTGCACGAGGAAGAGCCCGACGAGGATCGCGACCGTGAGCGGCACGACGATCGACCCGAAGTCCGGGCTGATCGTGGTGAGGCCCTCGACGGCGGACAGCACCGAGATCGCCGGCGTGATCATGCTGTCGCCGAGGAACATCGCCGCGCCGAGGATCGCGACGAACGTCGCGAGCGCGCGGATCCGCTTGGTCGGCCGCGCGCGCCGCAGCTGGGCGAGCAGCGCGAGCAGCCCGCCCTCGCCGTCGTTGTCGAAGCGCATCAGGATGCCGACGTAGAGCACCGTCACCACGAGCGTGATCGACCAGACCACCATGGACGTCACGCCGTACACGAGGGTGGTGTCGACCTTCCCGCCCGGCGCCAGCGCGGCGCTCAGGGCGTAGAGCGGGCTCGTCCCGATGTCCCCGAAAACCACGCCGAGCGCTCCGATCGCCGCCACCGGGGTCAGGGTCCTCACATCCGCTCCTTGACCCCGGCCCGGATGAGCAGCCAGTTGACGGGGTAGCTCGTGCAGAAGCCGATGACCATCGCGAGCTGCATCGCGAACCAGAACTCGGGGGTGAGCACGGAGATCATGCCGCCGAACCAGATCGGGGCGAGCACGAACTGCGCGATGGCCATGAAGCCGTACATGCCGACCTGCCAGGCCGAGATGGATGCCGCGTCCGCCGTGACGGCCGCCTTCAGGCCGTCCCGGAAGCCGAGCCCGCGCATGGGCACGATCGCGAAGTACTGGAACGCGATGCCGATCGCGAACGCGAAGACGAAGTCCCAGACCCAGATCGCGAAGATCCGCTCCTGGAAGAGCCAGCCGTAGCCGGTGACCACGGCGAGCACCGGCACGAGCACGAGCAGGAACTCCCCCACGATGTCGCCGAGCGTGCACCCGGCGCCGCAGTGGTTCGTGCTGATCGCCACGGCCTGGCGCATGCTGCGCTGCGGCGGCGGTCGATCGTCGCCGCGGGCGGCCGACCGCCCGATCCGCAGGTAGACGAGCAGCCAGAGGATGCCGCCGAAGAGCATGTTCACGGGCCAGACGATGTTCATCACGCCCATCCGCTGCGGCCGGCGACGCACGTCGAGCCAGACCCAGCCGGCGCACGCGAAGCCGATGACGAGCGACGTCCAGGCGATCGCCGTCATCCAGGCGGGGAACGTTGCCGCGTCCGCGGGCATGCCCCGTACTCTACGGGGGCCGCGGCGGAGCGGTGCCTGCCGCGCCGTGCAACCCGACCTGATGCGGAGAATGGGCAACCGTTGCTCATGAGCTCGCGGTGCCCGCATCCGTAGCGTGTCGGACATGAGCACGCAGACATCCGCCCCGCGCACGCGGCGCCCGAAGGTCTCGACCGTCGTCATCCTCGGCGTCCTCGCCCTCGCCGCCGTCCTCGCCACGATCGAGTGGCTGGTCACCGGCGACCTCTCCGCCGTCTTCGAGGGCATCGAGAACGGCCTCACCGGCCAGCAGGCCCGTCGGCACCTCTGAGGGGCGCAGCCATGGACACCATCGAGGTCGAGGGAATCAACGGCGACCGCCTGCTCTTCGACGGCGCCTCGGTCGCCAAGTTCCGGCACAACGGGATGCAGGAGGCGGCGCGCAACCCCGTGTCGACGTACCGGGAGATCCGCGTCACCCACCGGCCGGGCAGACGCGGCAAGCCGGACACCTACGAGGTGCTGCTCGCGATGTCGTCGTTCATGTCGCTCACGATCGACCAGTCGCAGAAGTCGCAGCTCGACGCACTCGTCGCCGCCCTCGGTCGCTCGCGCCCCTAGCGCGCGTGCCGGTGTCGCCCGAATCGACCGGTCCGGGCGATCCCGAGGTCGATTCGCGCAACCTCGCGGGCGCCGAGCACGCCCCAGCGGGACATGCGAAAGGCCCCGGTCCGACTGGACCGGGGCCTTCCGATTTGGTTGCGGGGGCAGGATTTGAACCTACGACCTCTGGGTTATGAGCCCAGCGAGCTACCGAACTGCTCCACCCCGCGGCACAAGAGAAAACACTAGCACGGGGTCGGAGGGACGTCGAATCGAGACCGGATCCCGGGCGCGTCGGCGAGCCTCGGTGAGGCTCCTGCGGCAGCCCGCGCTCAGTCGCGCTCGGGCGACGATGCGACGATCTCGTACGACAGCGGCAGCCACTGCTGCTCGGGCCAGCCGTACATGCCGTCGCCCTTCGGCACGGTGATCGGGAACATCCGCCACGGCACCTCGTAGTGCTCGGCGAGCACGTCGACCGAGAGCCCGGCGTCGCGGAGCGCGCCGTGCACCTCGCCGAGCGGATGCATCCACTCCCAGGTCTTCGCGTTCACGATGCGCGCCTCGGGGTCGGCGTAGTCGCTCGGGTCCTCGATGATGTCGGGCCGGTCGTTGCGGTACGGGTAGCCGAACGCGGGCAGGCCGTGCGGGCCGGCGTCGCCGTCGAAGACGAACGCCGCGGGGTGCCCGTCGGCGAAGTACAGCCGGCCGCCGGGCTTCAGGAACCACGCGATGATGCGGGCCCACTCGGCCACGTCGGGGAGCCAGCCGATCGTGCCCCAGGTGGTGAACACGAGGTCGAACGACTCGGGCTCGGGCAGGAGGTGCCTGGCGTCGTAGACGTTCGCCTCGATGAAGCGCGCGCGGTCGGCGACGCCGAGCTCCGCCGCCATCCGCCGGGCCTCCTCCACGGCGGGGCGCGAGAAGTCGAGCCCGATCGCGGTGGCGCCGAGGTTCACGAGCGAGAGCGTGTCCGAGCCGAAGTGGCACTGCAGGTGCAGCACGCGAACGCCGTCGAGCCCCTCGGGGAACAGCCGGTCGATGCCGGCCCGGGCGATGGGGTCGAGCACGCTGCCGCCCTCGCGGAGCCTCGTCCGGTCGTAGAACGGCGAGGCGACGTGCGTGGCGACGCGTTCGTCCCAGTTCGCGCGGTTGTCCTCGAGCCAGTCGCCCGAGCCGAGCTCGACGGTCATCAGCCGTTCGAGGGCGACTCGGTCGACGGCGCCTCGGTGGCCGGGGTGTCCGTCGTGCTCGCACCCTGGTCGGCGAGGACGATGAGCTCCGAGATGATCTGCGCGAGCTCCGCGTCGGCCGCGCCGTACGCCGCCCAGTCGCCGTCCTGCAGCGCCTGCTGCTTGTCGTCGAGCGCCTGGCGTGCACGGTTCAGCAGGGACTGGACCTCGCTGTCGCTGGTCGTCGGCGTGTCGGTGCCCGTGCCGTCGCCACCGGTGTCGCCGCCGTCGGGCGTGGTCGGCTCGACCTCCTCGTCGCCCGCGGCCGCACCCGAGTCGCCGCCGAACAGCACGTTCAGCGCCTCGTCGAGCGTGTCCTGGAACGCGATCTCGTCGCCGAAGGCCACGAGGACCTTCTGCAGCAACGGGTAGCTCGTCTCACCGGTCGACCGGACGTACACGGGCTGCACGTAGAGCAGGCCGCCGCCGACCGGCAGCGTGAGCAGGTTGCCGTTGATCACGTCGGACTGGCCCTGCTTCAGCAGGTTCAGCGACTGCGACACCGTCGGGTCGGAGTTGAACGTGTTCTGCACCTGGCCGGGGCCGGGGACCTGTTCGTCCTCCGGCAGCACGAGCAATCGGAGCTTGCCGTAGTCCTCGGCCTTCTCGCCGTCGACGGAGCCCGCGTTCGAGTCCACGGCGAGGTAGCCGCGCAGCACGTTGCGGCTGTTGCTGCCGCGCGCCTCGGGGATGAACGTCGAGTAGATCGAGTACGACGGCTGGTCCTGGCCGGGCATCTGCATCGTCAGGTAGTACGGCGGCTGCAGCAGCGCGGTGGCCTGGCTCTGCGTCGGGTCGAGCGGCGTCGTCCAGGCGTCCTCGCGCGAGTAGAACGTGACCGGGTCGGTGACGTGGTAGCGGCCGAGCACGGCGCGCTGCATCTTGAACAGGTCGGCCGGGTAGCGCACGTGGCTCATGAGCTCGCCGGACATCTCGCTGATCGGACGGATCGCCGCCGGGAAGACCTTCTGCCAGGTCTCGAGGATCGGGTCCTCGGTGTCCCACGCGTAGAGCGTCACGCTGCCGTCGTAGGCGTCGACGGTGGCCTTGACCGAGTTGCGGATGTAGTTGACCTCGTCGAACGCGAGCGGCTGCTGCACGCCCTCGCTGTCGGAGATCGCCTCGCTGTAGCTCACCTTGTTGGAGTACGGGTACTGGTCGGAGAGCGTGTAGCCGTCGACCACCCAGACGACGCGGTCGTTGACCACGGTCGGGTACGTGTCGCTGTCGAGCGTGAGGTACGGCGCGACCTTCTGCACGCGCTCGATCGGGTTGCGGTCGTAGAGGATCTGCGACTGGTCGTTGACCTGGTCGGAGAGGAAGATCTGCTCCGACTGGAACTTGAGGGCGTACACGAGCTTCGTGAACACGTTGTCGAGCACCGGTCCGCCGTCGCCCGTGAAGGTCGTCTGCTGGGGCTCGCCCTCGCCGCCCGACGGGTAGTCGAGCTCGATCGGCGCGGTCCCCTCGGGGGCGCCGACGATCGAGTAGTCCGGCGAGTTCTCGCCGAAGTAGACCCGCGGCTCGAACTCGGGCAGGTCGCCGGTCGACGGGATCCCCGACTCGAGGAAGACCGGCTGGCCGTCGCTCGAGCGCTGGTTGCCGGCTGCGGCGACGAGGCCGTAGCCGTGCGTGTAGACGAGGTGCGAGTTGAACCACGTCTGCGCGTCGTTCAGGCCCTCGAGGTTGAGGTCGCGGATCGCGACGACGGTGTCCTGCGACTGCCCGTCGATCTCGTAGCGGTCGACGTCGAGCGTCTCGGGGAACTGGTAGTACTGGCGGAACTGCTCGAGCTGGCGGAACGCCGGGCTGATCACGGCCGGGTCCATGAGGCGGATGCTCGCCGTGGTCGCCGCGTCGGAGCGCAGCGCGCCCGGCTCGGCATCCGTCTTCGCCTCGTACGGGATCTCCTCGATGTCGGCGACGCCGAACGCGTCGCGGGTGAGGTCGATGTTGCGTTCGATGTACGGGGCCTCGAGGGCACGCGCGCTCGGGTCGACCTGGAAGCGCTGCACGACCCACGGGTAGAGCGAGCCGATGAGCAGGCTCGAGATGATGAGCAGGACGGCGCCGACGAGGGGAAGCCGCCAGCGGCCGATGATCGCGGTCACCAGGAACAGCACGGCGACGACGGCCGCGATGACCGAGAGGATCTGCCGCCCGGGGATGGTCGCGTAGACGTCGGTGTACGAGGCGCCCGTGATGAGCGAGCCCTGCTCGGTGACGGTCGCGTACTGGTCGAGCCAGATGCTCACGGCCTGCAGCAGGAGGTACACGCCCGCGGTGATCGCGATCTGGATGCGCGCGGCCTTCGAGATGACGACCTCGCGGCCGCTGACGCGGATGGCGCCGTAGAGGTAGTTGGTCGCGATGACGAGCAGGCCCGAGAGCAGCACGACGGCCGACGCGAAGCCGACGATCGATCGGTAGAAGGGCAGCTCGAATACGTAGAAGCCGATGTCGAACCCGAACTGCGGGTCGGTGGTGCCGAACGGCGTGCGGTTGAGCCACACCAGCACCGAGTCCCAGCGGCTCGCCGTGGAGACGCCCGCGAAGATGCCGAGCACGGCCGGGATGCCGTACATCGCGAGGCGCCGAAGCGGCTCGAAGATCTCCTGATAACGATCCAGTTGCGAATTCAGTTTCGCGTACACGGGACGGGTCCGATAGGCGATCTGGATGGACAACCAGACGGGCAGGGCCATGGCCGTGAACCCGATCAGGAAGAGCACGATCCGGGTGATCCACTCCGTCGTCAGGACCTCGAGGAACCCGAGCTGGTCGTACCAGCGGATGTCCGCGTAGATACCGGCGAACACGAAGAAGGCGATGACGAGCGCGGCGACGATGCCGATCGTGATCGCGATCGGCGCGCGGCGGCGCGACGTCCTCGGTTCCTGCGACTGTGCTGTGGACACTCTCGGCCTCATTCGGGTCGGGATGGGATCGGGTTCCCATCCTACGTTCGGCTTTCTTGGAAACGGCTCGGCACGGGCCCTCCATGGGTCCGCCGAGGGCGAAACGGATGCCGCGGCGTCGGCCGCCGCGAAGGTCGGGCCGGCTCACCCGGGGCGGGTCAGCCCACGGACTCGCAGGTGCGCAGCGCCGACGTGTCGCCGCCCTCGCCGATGGTCTCGACGACGTCGCGGGCCTCGTCGAGGGTGCCGACCGCGAACACGTCCAGTCCGTCGGGGACGTTGCCGACGACCTCGTCGCAGTTGTCCTCCGGTGCGAGGAACCACGACGCCCCCGCGTCGAGCGCCCCGAAGAGCTTCTGGCGGATGCCGCCGATCGAGCCGACGGTGCCGTCGGAGTCGATCGTGCCCGTGCCGGCGATGGTCTCGCCGCCGGTCATCGCCCCGGGCGTGAGCTTGTCGACGATGCCGAGCGCGAACATCATGCCGGCGCTCGGCCCGCCGACGTCGTTGAGCTGGATCTCGACGTCGATCGGGAACTCGTAGTGCATGCGCACCCCGATCCCGAGCACCGCCTGGTCGCCGCGGGCCTCGGGGGTCGCCTCGACGGTGAGCACCTCGCCGTCGCGCTCGACCTCGATCTGCGCGGGCGAGTCCGTGCCGTGCTCGCGCAGCGCGGTGCGGAGCTCGTCGACCGACTGCACCTGCCCGCCGTCGACCGCGAGGATCACGTCGCCCTCCTCGAGGACGCCCTCCGCGGGCGCGCCCTCGGCGACCCCCTGCACGACGACCTCGCGGGGGAAGTCGTAGCCGAGCTCGACGAGCGCGGCGGCGATCGCGTCCTGCTGGGAGTCGACCATCTGGGCCTCGTTGGCGGCGTCGCGGTCCTCCGTGCTGATGCCCGGCGGGTAGAGCGCCTCGACCGGGAGCACGGCGCGCTCCGGGTCGAACCAGGCGGCGGCGATGTCGAGCCAGCTGGGCGTGCGGCCCGGGCGGCCCACGCCGAGCACCGTGAGCAGGTCGAGCGAGCCCTCGGTCGGGAAGGTCTCCTCGTCGGGGATCTCGATCAGCGGGATCTCCTCGCCGTCGACCTCGGTGCTGCCGAGCGTGTCGTAGACGGGTCCGGGCTTCTGGATGACGTACGGGGTCGGCAGCAGCGCGAGGCCCAGGCCGATCACCGCGGCGACCGCGATCGCGGTCCAGCCGATGCGCTCGCGGCGCGATCGACGCGCGCCCGCCTCGGGCGCCGACGGCGCCTCGTGCTCGCGTCCGCCCTCGCTGGGGCTGCCGAAGAGCGTCATCCGCCGTGCGTCCTTCCCGAGCGCCCGCGAGTGGCGGCCCGACGACCCGGGCCGGCGCTGTTCGCGACGGGCGGACACCCGAACGGTCAGCCTAGGCCATTTCCCGGGAAGGAAGCCGAGCACCGGCGGTAGCGTGGAATGCCGAGCGAGGGAGGTGGCCCGAGTGGCCGAACGCGACGAGGAACCGGACCGCGACCCCGAGGACGAGTTCCGCGACATGCTGCGCGAGCTGCTGTCCGGTTCCGGCGGCATCGATCCGTCGAAGCTCGCCGACGCGGCCGGCCTGCCCAACGACCCCGCGAGCATCGCGGCGATCTTCGGTCAGCTCCAGCAGGCGATGCAGCGCGCCGAGGGCGAGGGCATCGACTGGTCGCTCGCGCTCCGCCAGGCGGAGCAGCGCGCCTCGACCGGCCAGCGCCAGGTCGAGCCGGTCGAGGCGGAACGGCTCGAGCGCGCATTCGACCTCGCCGGGCTCTGGCTCGACGAGGCCGTGGACCTGTCCGCGCTGCCCGGCACGCCCGAGCTGCTGACACGTCGCTCGTGGGCCGCGGCCACGATGCCGATCTGGAGCCAGCTCGCCGAGCCGGTCGCCACGAGCATCGCCGATTCCCTCACCCGGGTCATGAGCGAGCAGGCTCCCGAGGAGCTCCGCTCGATGATCCAGGGTGCGAGCCGGATGATGCGCGGCATCGGCGGCGCGATGTTCGCCATGCAGCTCGGCCAGGTCGTCGGGCAGCTCTCGACCGAGGTCGTGTCCGGCGGCGACGTCGGCCTGCCCCTCCTCGAGGACGGCCGTGCGGCCCTGCTGCCCCAGAACGTCGCCGAGTTCGGCGACGGCCTCGACATCCCGACCGATCAGGTCGAGCTGTACCTGGCCGTGCGCGAGCTCGCCCACGCGCGGCTGTTCCGTCACGCCAGGTGGCTGCGGCTGCACCTGATCACGGCGATCACGGCGTTCGCGAAGGGGATCGACGTCGACATCGAGCGGCTCGAGCAGCTCGCCGAGGGCTTCGACCCGTCGAACACCGACGAGCTGCGCGACGCCGTGGCCAACGGCGCCCTGATCCGTCCGAAGAGCCCGGAGCAGGAGGCCGCGCTCGGTCGCCTCGAGACGATGCTCGCGCTGGTCGAGGGCTGGGTCGACGTCGTCACGGCGGATGCCACGGGGCGGCTGCCGAAGTCCGACGCGGTCGCCGAGACGATCCGTCGCCGCCGCGCGACCGGCGGGCCCGCGGAATCCGCCCTGGCCACGCTCGTCGGCCTCGAGCTGCGCCCGCGCCGCCTGCGCGACGCGGCGGCGATGTGGCGCACCGTGACCGACGCGGTCGGCGTCACCGGGCGCGACGCGCTCTGGGCGCACCCCGACCTGCTGCCCACGTCGGCCGACCTCGACGACCCGGGTCCCCTCGCGGCCCGGCTCGCCGGCGGCGAATCGGCGGACGAGGCGGACGCCGAGTTCGACAAGGGGCTGGAGGCGTTGCTGCGCGGCGACCTCCCGCCCGCGGACGAGTCGGGCACGGACGACGCGGGCACAGACGCGGGCGACGCCGACGACGACCCCGACGACGACGCGAGCCCGCGGGCATCCTGAGCTCCTCGCCCTGACGGGGCTTCGCCGCGCGGGTCCCTGTGGACGACCGGAACGGGCACGGCCGGGCTCCGGCATGCTTCGGGCATGACGCCCCGACTGGACCCCGCACTCCCCCTCGTCTGGCGATCCCCGACCGCGTTGCAGCTCGGCGGCATCCGTCCACTCGTCGTCCTCGACGACCCGGCGCCGTTCGAGACCGGGCTGCTGACCGCGCTCGCGGCAGGCGCGTCCCGGCAGACGCTCCACACGATCGGCGGCGCGCTCGGCGGCGCCCCGCACGAGATCGACGAGTTCCTCGACCGGCTGTCGCCCGCGCTCGAACCCGAGGCCGATGCGGGCGCGCGCGGCGACGGATCGGCCGGTCTCGCCGCCCACGGCGGCACGGTCGCGCTCGCCGGACCGGCGGACCTCGTCGACGACCTCGGCACCGCCCTGCTGCGCCTCGGTCACCGACCCGTCGCGGCGCGCGCGGCCGATCCGTCGGCGACGGATGCCGCGGTGCTGGTCGCGGCGCGCGTCATCCCGCCCGCGCTGCACCTGCCATGGCTGGCCGCCGACGTCCCGCACCTGCCCGTCGTCGTCGACGAGCGCGGCATCGAGGTCGGCCCGGTCGTCCGCCCGGGCGATGGCCCGTGCCTGCGCTGCGTCCACCTCGCGCGGCGCGACGCGGATGCCGCGTGGCCGGCGGTCGCCGCCCAGCTCGCGATCGCCGCACCGCCGCCACCGCGGGCGCGAGCCCGGCACGACGCGTCGGCGCTCGCGGCATCCGTCGTCGACGACCTGCTGCACACCGGCCGGACGGCGCTCGACGCCGCGAGCGTCGTCGTCAGCGTCGCGCGCGCGCCGGAGCCCCCGCAGCCGGTACGGGCCCTGCCGCACCCGGAGTGCGGATGTCGAGCTCCCGCAGGAACCGCGACGGCTCCCGTTCCGCTCGATGACCGGCGGAGCGGGCCCAGCTCAGCGACAGCCGTCGCCGTGCCCGCGTGATGCCGACGTAGAGCAGTCGGCGCTCCTCGTCGATCGCCTCGAGCCCGGAGGCGTACGCGATCGGCAGCATGCCCTCGACGAGGCCCGGCACGTGCACCTCGTCCCACTCGAGCCCCTTGGCGGAGTGCAGCGTCGCGATGGTGACCGCGGCGACCGCGGGCTCGTGGTGCGTCTCGGCGCGCGTGCGGAGGTCGTCGGCGAAGACGCGGAACGTCGTGCCGGCGGGCTGGTCGTCGACGAGCCGGGCGATCGCGTTCAGGGACTCCCACCGGTCGCGCACCGCCCCCGGGCCGTCGGGCGGCTCCACCGTCCAGCCGAGCGATCGCAGCACGTCGCTCACCGACTTGAAGAGCGGTTCGTCGGTGATCGCCAGCGCCGCCGCGCGGATCGCGTGCACGGCCTCGCGCACCTCCGGCCGGTCGAAGAAGCGCTGGGCGCCGCGCAGCCGGGCCGGCACGCCGACCTCGCCGAGCGACTGCTCGTAGAGCGCGGACTGCGAGTTCACGCGCAGCAGCACCGCGATCGACTCGGGCGGGACGCCCGCGTCGATGCGCTGCCGCACCCGGGTCGCGACGCCGCGCGCCTCGGCGAGCTCGTCGGAGAACTCCATGACGTCGGGTGCAGGCCCATGCGGGACGTGGCCCCTGCCCTCCCCGCGCCCGGCCCCGCCGTGCTCGGCAGCGCCGTCGGACCCGCCCAGCGCCGGGTCGCCCGCGTCGGGCACGGCCGCCTCGAGGCGCAGGGCACCCGGACGCCCGCGCATCAGCCGGTTCGCCACCTCGACGATCTCGGGGGTCGACCGGTAGTTGCGTTCGAGCCGCACGATCGTGGCATCCGGGTAGTCGCGCTCGAACCCGAGCAGGAAGTCCGCGCTCGCGCCGGCGAACGAGTAGATGGTCTGGCTCGCGTCGCCGACGACGCACACGTCGCGACGCCCGCCCAGCCAGAGGGAGAGCAGGTGCTGCTGCGCCGGCGACACGTCCTGGTACTCGTCGACGACGAAGTGCCGGTACGCCTCGCGCACCTGCATCGCGACGGCCGGCTCGCTCTCGATCATCCCCGCCGTCGCGAGCAGGACGTCCTCGAAGTCCATCGCTCGCCGCTCGTCCTTCAGCGCCTCGTACGCCTCGACGAGGTCGAGCAGCTGCTGCGCGGTGAGCGTCCCGGGCGCCCCGCGGGAGGCGAGCCTGGCCCGGTAGTCGTCCATGCCGACGAGGGCGACCTTGCGCCACTCGACCTCGGCGGCGACGTCCCGGAGCGTCGGCGTGTCGACCTTCACGGCGCACCGCTCGGCCGCGAGGCCCAGCAGCCGCCCCTTGTACTCCAGCACGCGCGGCGCCGGACCGCCCGCGACGAGCGGCCAGAAGTGGTTGAGCTGGGCGAGCGCCGCCGCGTGGAAGGTCCGCGCCGCGACCGTTCCGGCCCCGAGCACCCGCAGGCGAGCCCGGAGCTCCGCCGCGGCGCGGGACGTGAAGGTCAGCGCCATGACGCGCGCCGGGTCGTACGAGCCCGACGCGACGCCGTAGGCGATGCGATGCGTGATCGCGCGGGTCTTGCCGGTGCCGGCGCCCGCGAGCACGCACACCGGCCCGATCAGGGCCTCGGCGGCCACGCGCTGGTCGTCGTCGAGCGCCGCCAGAAGCGGGTCCGAGGTCATGAGGTCGACCACGGCAGCGACGAGTCCAGCGGACCGCCGTACCACTGCTCGAGCATCCACCGCGCGATCGACGTCTCGCCCGGCAGCGCGACGCCGCCGAACGCGTCGCGCAGCCCGTCGCGGTCGAACCAGCGCAGCTCGAGGATCTCCTCGCCGTCGGGCACGGGCGTGGCTGCGGCACCGTCGGCGACGCGGGCGCGGAACGCGCACATCAGGCTCGCCGGGAACGGCCAGGGCTGCGAGCCGAGGTACTCGACCCGGTCGACGACGAGGGAGGCCTCCTCGGCGAGCTCGCGCACGACCGCCGCCTCGAGCGACTCGCCCGGCTCCACGAACCCCGCGAGCACCGAGAAGCGATCCGGCTGCCACATCGCGTTGGAGCCGAGCAGCACGCGGTCCCGGTCGTCGGTCACGAGCACGATCACGGCCGGGTCGGTGCGCGGGAAGCGCAGGCGGTCCTCGGCGACGCAGCGCCGCGCCCAGCCGGAGGTGACGACCTCCGTCGGGCTCCCGCAACTCGGGCAGAACGCGTGGGTCGCATGCCAGTTCGCCAGCGCGACGGCCTCGACCGCCAGGCCCGCATCGCGGTCGTCGAGTGCGGCGGCGACGGCCCGCAGGCCGCTCCAGCGCGCGTCGGGTGCGAGCCCGGCCGCCGCCTCGTCATCGAGCAGCCACGCCTCGATCGGGCTGCCCGCGGGCAGCTCGTGGTCGGGGGCGTCCGCCGCCCCTCCGGCATCGAGCGTGCGGCCCAGGTAGGCGCGCACCTGCGGCACGGGCATGGTCGACGGATGCCGCAGCTCGAGCCGCGCGTCACCCTCGGCGACGAGCACCCGTCCGGCGTGCACGGCGAGCACGCGCGCGTCCGCGTCGGCGACGAAGGCCTCGGCGCGGCCCTCGATGGTGCGGCTCACCGCGTCGCGGTCGAGGTGCTCGCGTGCGAGCGGCGGCGCAGCCGAGGGAACGGGATCCGTCGGGATCGGCGCGTCGGGGTGGAGCACGGTGCACCTCTCGTCGGAGCCGGAGTCGTCGGGAACGCGTGGCGGTCGCCGGGCAGGCGCGAACACCTGCTTAGGCTGTGTGCCATGGCCAGACCCCCACTCACTCTAGCCGCGTTGGCCACGGCCGCGATGGCCGGACTCGAGGTGCGGGCGGCCCGTGCGCACACCCGTGGGTCGGGCGGCGCGTTCGACGCCGTCGAGCTCCATTCCACCGACGGCCGACGCCTGCTGATCCGCGCTCCGCGCTCGCAGACGGCCGAGTCGGAGCAGTCGTCGGACCTCGTCGCGATGCGCGCGCTCACCACCGGCATCCGTTCGCGCCTGCCGTTCGACGTGCCCGCCTTCGTCGGCCAGGCACCGATCGGACCGACCCGCGCCGTCGTCACGGAGTTCATCCCCGGCGCAGGCCGGACCGCGGACGAGTTGACCGCCACCCCGGAGCTCGCCGCGGACGTCGGCCGCGCGATCGCCGCCATCCACGCGCTGCCCGCAGGCTTCGTCGGCGACGCCGGCCTGCCGCGGCGGACCGCCGCCGAGGCGCGCGAAGCCGCCGTCGCCGTCATCGACCGCGCCTCCGACAGCGGGCGCCTGCCCGCCGCCCTCCTCCGGCGGTGGGAGGAGGCCACCGACGACGACACCCTGTGGCGCTTCGCACCGACCGTCGTGAACGGCCAGCTCGGCGCCGACTCGTTCCTCGTCGACGGCGACCGCGTGACGGGCATCGTCGGTTGGGCGGGACTCGCCCACGACGACCCGGCCCACGACCTCCACTGGGTGCTCACCTCCACCGGCGAGGCCGCGGAACGCACGCTCGAGGCCTACGTCGAGGCCCGGTCGGGCGACGCCGACGCCGAGATCGCGCGCCGCGCCCTCCTGTACGGCGAACTCGAGCTCGCGCGCTGGCTGCTGCACGGCCTCGACACGCACGACGAGACGATCGTCGCCGACGCCGTCGGACTGCTCGACGGCCTCGTCGCGAGCGTGCACGACCGCTCGTCGGAGTCGCTCACGACGGACACCGGCCCGGTGCTCGCGGTCGCCGACGTCGAGCGCATGCTCGACGAGACGCCGCGGAGCGCGGCGCAGCGCGAGACCGGCGCGACGATGCTCACCGACAGCTACGACGTCTCCGAGCTGCGGCGGCACCTCGATGCGGCCGGGTCGGAGCCGGTCGACGATCGCGACGACCAGGACCTGACCGCGCCCATCCCGCTGGACCTGAGCGACTGGGGCGATGCCACCCCTCCCGCGGCCACCGGCGCGGACTCGGAGGACCGACCGGCGTAGGCGCCGCGCGTCCGGCCGGCGTCGGCCGCGTCGTCACCGCCGTGCGATCGCGGTCCGCACCTCCTCCGGGACCGACGCCCGGGCGCCGCGATCGGCTCCCGCGGGTCGGGCGACGCCGTCGTGCGACCGGACGCCCGCCCACGCGCGCCGCAGCGCGGCCTCGTCGTAGAGCTCGCCGGGGCGGAGCACGAGGTCGTCCTCGACGTAGTAGAAGACGGCGTCGATCGCCTCGGGCTCGAGTCCGGACCAGCGCGCGTACGCGAGTCGGTACAGCGCCAGCTGCGTCTGCCGCAGCTCGAGCTCGCGGGCGTCGCGCGGTGCCGCGCCGGTCTTCCAGTCGACGACCTGGGCGCGGATGCCGCGGCGACCCTCCTCGGAGTCGGCGTCGACGTCGTACACCGCGTCGAGCTTGCAGACGAAGACCTGTTCGTCGAGTGGCAGGTGCAGCTCGAGCTCGACCGCGACCGGTCGGCGCTCGCCCCACTCCGACGCGGCGAAGGTCGCGCGCAACCGGTCGAGCCTCGGCTCCACGGGATCGTCCACCACCTCGTCGGCGGCCGGACCGTCGAGGAGCTCGAGGTCGAACGCGTCGAGGTCGAGCGGCGTGGCCGCCGTGGTCGGTCCGGAGGGCCGCGCGGCCGAGCCGCCGGAGCGCTCCTCGACCCAGGCGTGGAAGAGCGTGCCGATCCGGGTCGCGCGGTACGGCCGCTGCGGCATGGGGCGCGCCAGTTCGGCGGCGACGGCCTCCGGATCGTCGACGTAGTCCTTGAACCGCGATGCGGGCACGCGCGTGGGCACGTCCGCGCCTCGTCGGCCCTCGCTGCGGCGGCGTCGCTCCTCGAGCAGCATCCGCAGCTCGTCGGCGAGCACCGGTCCGATCCCCGCGCCGGTCGGCAGGCTCGCCGCCTCGCGCACGGCATCGGCGGCGCGCACGACCGCGGGCCGGCGCGCGCCCAGCGGGTCGAGCGGCCAGCGCACGCGGGCCGCCTCAGCGGACCGCGGGTTCTCGGGCTCCTCGGGTGCGACCGGCAGCGTCTCGCCGTCGACGACGCCCGCCACGGCGAGCTCGCGCAGGAACGGGCTCGGCGACCGTGGGGCCTTCTGCGTCGCCCACCACGACCCCGTGAGCAGCAGCTCAGATCGCGCACGGGTGAGGCCGACGTAGGCCAGCCGGCGTTCCTCCTCGGCGTGCCGGTCGCGGTTCTCCTCGGCGTACGCCTTCACGGCCTCGTCGAACTCGAGCTGGCTCTGGACCCCCCGCCACATCAGCTGGGGGATCTCGTCGCAGTCGCCGCGGAACTCGTCGGGCAGGATGCCGAACGCGAGCCAGCCCCGATTGCTGCGGGGCTTCGACGGCAGCTCGTGGTCCACCATGCGCGGGATCGCCACCACGTCCCATTCGAGTCCCTTCGAGCCGTGGATCGAGAGCACCTGCACTGCGCCCGGCTCCGGCTCGTCCTGACGCGGGCTCAACCGGTCGCGCTGCTCGGCCTCCGTGAGCCAGCCCAGGAACGCGCCGAGGGTCGGCTGCTCCGCGCTGTCCACGAACGCGGCGACCAGGTCGTCGAACGACTCGAGGCTCGCGGCGCCGAGCAGGCGGCCCGGGTTCGCCGCGACCTCGATGTCGAGCAGCAGCTCCTGCTGCACGAGCGTCACGAAGTCCACGAGCCCCAGGCCGACGCGCCGCCGGAGCGCCTGCAGCTGGAGACCCGCGCGCCGCATCCGGGCGAGCCCCTCCTCGCTGAGCCCTCCGAGCGCCCGATGGTCGTCGGGCGCGGTGAGCACGAAGTCGAGCGCATCGACGATGGACGGCGACTCGTCGGGCGCGATCGACCCGCGGATGCCGAGGCGGACCTCGTCGGCGAGCCGCTTGGTCGACAGGTCGCGGTCCGCGAGCCAGCGCGCGACGGACCCGAGCGCGGCGAGGTCCGCAGGGCCGATCCGCCACCGTGCCCCGCCGAGCAGCCGCAGCAGCTCGGAGCCCGCGGTCGGATCGTGCACGACGCGGAGGGCGCACACGAGGTCGGCGATCACCGGCTGGTCGAGCAGGCCGGCGACGCCGAGCACGTGCACGGGAACGCCCCGGTCCCGCAGGGCCGTGGCGAACAGGTCGACGTGCGCGAAGGTCCGGCAGAGCAGTGCGCCGGTGCGACCGCCGGACCGCATCCGCTCGGCCAGCCAGTCGGCGACCGTCGCGGCCTCGTCGTCGATCGTCTCGCTCCAGCGCACGTCGAGACGCCCGGGCCCGGCGAACGGCGACGGTCGCAGCGGCGCCTTCGGGATGCCGCCGTCGAGCGGGGCGATGAGCGCGTTGGCCGCGTCGAGCACGACGACCGGATTCCGCCAACTCGTGGAGAGGTCGTAGGCGCGCGCAGCGCCGTCCGAGGCGAAGTCGCGTCCGAACCGGGCCAGGTTCGCCGCGCTGGCGCCGCGCCATCCGTAGATCGACTGGTCGGGGTCGCCGACCGCCATGACCGGATGGTCGCGGAACAGCGCCGCGAGCAGCCGAGTCTGCACCACGCTCGTGTCCTGGTACTCGTCGAGCAGGACGGTCGCATAGCGCTCGCGGTGCTCGGCAGCGACCTCGGGGTGCGCGGTGCAGATCTGCAGCGCCAGTGCGACCTGGTCGGAGAACTCGACGGCGCCGCGTCGCTGCTTCTCGGCGGCGTACGCGTCGGCGAGCTCGAGCAGCGGCGGGAGCGCCTCGACGACGCCGAGGGCCGACGTGAACGACTCGAACGGGGTGCGCTTGCGCGGCGCCTCGATCGGCAGGTCGTGCATGGCGAGGAAGTCGCGCGCGAGGGCGCGCACGTCGCGGCTGTCGGTCACGTTCTCGGCGAGCGCCCGGCTCAGCGAGAGCACCGCGCCGGTCACCCGGTCGAGGGAGGCGTCGAGCTCGACGAGCCGCGGATCGGCGGACGCCGACACGATGCTCCGGGCGAGCTGCCAGGCCGCCGCCTCGCCGAGGATCGAGGCGTCGGGCTCACGGCCGATGCGCAGCGCATGCTCGCGGTAGATCGCGCCCGCGAACGCGTTGTACGTGAAGACCGCGGCCGACTCCAGCGGGTCGAGCCGCACGTCGGCGATGCCCTCCGCCACGAGCTGCGCGACGCGCTCGCGCACGCGGTCCGCGAGTTCGCCGGCCGCCTTGCGGGTGAACGTCAGGCCCAGCACCTCGGGCACGTCGACCGCCCCGTTGGCGAGCAGCCACACCACGCGGTTCGCCATCGTCTCGGTCTTGCCGCTGCCCGCGCCGGCGACCACGATGCTGCGGCCCGCCGGGTCGGCCTCGATCACGGCGCGCTGCTCGGGCGTCGGCGGATGGAGACCGAGCCGCTGCGCGATCTCGTCGGCGCCGATGCGCGGCGCGGTCACGCGGACACCGCCGGGACGAGGTGCACCCGGTACTGCCAGTCGCCGAAGCGCGAGCCGTGCGCGAACTCCACGGGCGAGTCGAAGGTCGCACCCGCCATGACACGCGCGACCTCGCCGAGGCGCTCGCGGAAGGCCTCCTCGGCCTCGTCGTCGAACGGCTGCTGCGCGCGCTCGGTGTAGAGCCGCCCGCCCACCGGGCGGGCCACGTAGACGAGCTTCGCACCGCCGAGCCGGCCGCCGTTCGGCAGCGCCCCCGCGCGCGCAGCGAGCTGGTACGCCGCGAGCTGGGGGTGCTCGGCCGTCTTCGCCGCCGTCGGCGGCGTGCGACCGGTCTTGAGGTCGACGATGACCGTCGTGCCGTCGGGAGACGACTCGACCCGGTCGATCGTGCCCGTGATCCGCACCCGTCCGCTCACGAGCGTGAACCGGCCCTCGGCACCGAGGACGACGACGCCGTCGTCGTCGGCGTTGCGGAGGTAGTCGGCCGCGCCCTCCGTCATGCGTCGCGCACCGCGTCGCTCGCGCTCCGCGACCCACCCGGCCTCGAACCGCAGGTCGCGCCAGCGGCGCTCGACGGAGGCCCAGAGCGCCTCGACGTCGATCTCGCCCGACTGCTGCGCCGCCTCCTCGACCACCGCGTGCACGATCGTGCCGATCGAGGCCGCGAGCCCGGACGGCGGCTGGGCGACGTGGTCGACGAACCACCCGAGCGGACTCTCCTCGACACGGTCGATCTGCGATGGCGAGACGGCCACGAGCGCGTCGGGGTCGCCCTCGAGGTCGACCAGCGGGGCGCTCGTCGTTGGCTCGGCGGTGCCGTACCAGTCGGCGGGATGCGCGCCGGGCACGCCGTGCTCGGCGAGCAGCGCCAGGCCGGCGGCGGCCTCGCGGTCGCCCGATGCCGCGTCGCGCCGGAGCGCGCCGACCATGCCGCGCAGGTGCAGCGGCCGCCGGCGCCGCGACGGCGGTCGCACCGGCGCGAAACCCATGAGCACCGACGGCTGCTCGTCGTCGTTCCCCGTGCAGGAGAGCACGAGCTGGCGCGCTGCGCGCGACGCGGCGAGCGCGAACAGCCGCAGCTCGTCGCCGCGCACGGCCGCACGCGCGACGGACGCGGGTTCGTCGTCGGGGACGGCCTCCCCGGCACGGACGGCCGCAACGGCCCGGGCGAGGGATGCCGCGTGCAGGAGCGTGCCGCGCGGCCGCAGGTTCGGCCACACCCCCTCCTGGAGGCCGGCGACCACGACCACGTCGAACTGCCGCCCGATGAGCGCCGGCGGGGTCGCGAGCACCACCGCGCCGGCGCCGCGCTCGGGTGCCAACGAGTCCTCGGGCAGCGCGTTCTGCAGCACCTCGTCGACGAAGCGTCGCGCGGGCGCTCCGGGCTCGCGCTCGACGAACCGCCGCGCGGCGGAGAACAGCGCGACGACGGCGTCGAGCGAGCGGTTCGCCTCGTCGGCGAGCACGCCCGCGCCGGCGGCCTGCCCGGCCCACTCGGCCTCGAGGCCGCTGTCGTGCCACAGCAGCCACAGCAGTTCCTCCACGGTCGAGCCGCGCGCGGCCGCCCGTCGCGCCGAGTCGAGCAGCCGCGCGAGCCGCGACGCCCGCCGCCCCGCGGGCGCGTCGATCGTCGCGAAGCCGCCCGCGACGCCGAGGGCCTCGACGAGGAGCTCGTCCGCACTCCGCGAGCCGCCGCCCGCGAGCTCCTCGTGCCGGAGCGCGAGGCGGAGCCGCCGGAGCCCGACCCGGTCGAGTCGGCCGAGCGGGCCGGTGAGCAGCACGGTCGCGGTGTCGGCATCCAGCGGCCGGAGCCCAAGCACGACGGCCGCGGCCGCGAGCAGCGCCGCGGACCCCGGCGCGTCGCGGAGGGCGACGCGCGAGGCGCCTCCCGCGACGGGGACCTCGGCGGCGGCGAGCGCCCGCGCGATCGCCGGCAGCTCGGCGCCCGACCGGGTCACGATCGCCATGGACGACCACGGCACTCCGTCGAGCAGGTGGCGCTCCCGCAGGAGGCCCGCGATCTGGGCGCCCTCGGCCGCCGGCGACGCCGCCTCGAGCCCGAGGATCGGCTCGAGCGGATCGTCGTCGCGCCCGTCGGTCACGGTCGCGACGCGGTGGGTGCCGCCCAGCGCGGTGCCCACGTGCGCGGTGACCCGGCCCAGCAGCTCGCGGTGGGCACGGCGCCCGCGGTGGACGACGGGGAGGTCGATGCGGCGCACGCCGTGCCCGCCGAGCACGGCGCCCAACGAGCCCAGCAGGTCGGCGCGCCCGCCCCGGAACCCGTTGCTCGCCACGTCGGGATCGCCGAGTGCGACGACGTCGACCCCGCGCGCGGCGAACGCGCCCAGAAGGGCCGCGGTGGCCTCGGTCGCCTCCTGGGCGTCGTCGACGACGACCAGCCGCACGCCGGCGAGCGCGCCGAGCGCCCGGGCGTCGTCGGGGTCGTGCACGCTCCGTCGCACGATCGCGGCCGCGAACGCGCCGAGCTCGGCGGAGTCGAACTGGGTGGGCCGCAGCTGCTCCTTCACCTCGGCGTACTCGGCGAGGAACGCCGCGGCCGCCACCCACTCGTCGCGTCCGGCGAGCCGCCCGACGTGCGCGAGCTCGGCGGCGTCGACGCCCTGCTCGACCGCGCGCATCATCAGGTCGCGCAGCTCGGAGCGGAAGCCCCGCAGTGCGCGCACGTCCGGTGCCAGCGCCTCCGGCCACTCCGGGCCGCCGCCGTCGAGCGCCTGGGCCTCGAGCAGCTCGCCGATGACCTGGTCGTGCTCGGCGCCGGTGAGGAGGGTGACCGCGCGGCCGGTTCGCGCCCGCACGAGGTCGTACGCCACGGCGCTCGCGGTGCGCGCGAGCGCGCCGCGCGTGGTGCGGTCGAGCCGCAGCGCGAGTGCGTCGCGCATCGCCGCCGCCGTCCGGCGGGTCGCCGAGAGCACGAGGACCTCGGACGGATCGAGGTCGCGCTCGACCCGCTGGGCGACCAGCTCGACGGCGAGCGCGGTCTTGCCCGAGCCCGGGGCCCCGAACACCGCCGCGTGCCCACCGGCGGCCAGCTCCTCGACCGGGTCTGCGACGGACGGTGCGAGGGTCGCTGCGGGCTGCATGCCGCCCACGGTATCCGTGTCCGCCGACAGTGAACGCGAGGGGGCCGGGGTGGCGCGTGTCGTAGGGTTCTAGCAACGACAGAAAGGCGCACCGTGGACCTTCGCATCGGCATCCAGAACTCCCCCCGCGAGATCACGTTCGAGACCTCGCACACGGCGGCGGAGGTCGAGCAGGCCGTCTCGGCGGCATTGAGCGGGCAGTCGCCCGTGCTCCGTCTGGCCGACTCGAAGGGCACCGTCTACGTGGTTCCGGCCGCGGCGCTCGCCTACGTCGAGATCGGCTCCGAGGAGGCCCGCAAGATCGGCTTCGTCGGCTGATGGAGCTGCTCTTCATCACCCTCGGCGGCGCGATCCTGGGCCTCGCGGCACGCTACGTCGTGCCGCGGCGCGAGTTCCACGGCGTGCTCCTCGTTCCCGCCGTGGGCGCCGGCACCGCCGCCGTGGTCTGGGTCGCCCTGACCTGGCTCGGCCTCGCATGGGACGGCGGGTGGATCTGGCTCGTCTCGCTCGTGCTGTCGGGTGCCGCGGCCGCCGGCGCCGCATACGTGGTGGGTCGCCGGCGCGAGCAGGACGACGTGCGCACCTACGAGCGCCTCGCGCGCTTCGGCCTGGCCCGGGGCTAGCCCGACCGGGGCCGCGCTCCCACCGGGCGCGACGCCGTCTCCTAGGCGGTCAGTCCGAGCACGTCCATCCGGCGCGTGTGCGAGGCGATGAGCTCGGTGAACACCGGCTCGACGTCGGCCGGCTGGTCGCCCGATCCGGCCCGGATCGCCGAGCGCGCGATGAGCAGCGTGTCGCCGACGAGGCTCCGGCCCCAGAGTGCGAGCCGGTCGTCGAGCGTGTGGTCCGCCGCGATCGCCTGCACGAGGGCGTCCTCGATCACCTGCGCCGAGCGGGACTCGCCGAGGATGGCGCGCACCCGCTGCCGCAGGTCGTGGGGCAGCCCCTCGGCGAGCCGGATGAAGTAGTCGTCGAGCATGCCGGACGTGATGTGGATGCCGAGCAGCAGCTCGTACCAGTCGGCGCCCGAGGTCGCCTGCCGGAAGCGGTCGAGCGCCGGGGCGAACGGGGCCATGACGTCGGCGGGCTCGACCTCGAGTCGCCGGAGCTCGGCGATGAGCTCGTGGTGCTTGCGCAGCGCGACGCCCGCGGCCGCGCTCAGCCCCTCCTTCGCGGAGAGGTCGGGCGCCGTCGCGACGGCCTTCGCGAGGTTCTCGAAGACCTCGAGCTGGAGGTACGCGGCCTGGCCGAGGAACGGCACCGGCTCGGGCGTGAACTCGGTGAAGTCGATGCGGGTGAGGTCGGTCGGCGCGACCCGGGGGCGCAGCCTCGGGGTCTCCGGACGGGGGCGGCGCGACATCGACCTATTCACCACGTAGGACAGCATATCCGGGCGTTCACAGGGCTCTCGGATAGGCTTGGTCCCGCACGCGGGCGATGGAACCGCGGCCGTGCGCCTGTCGATCGAAGCAGGGCGCACCCTTTCTTCACACACGGACAGGCAGACACTTGACCACGTTCACCGAACTCGGCATCGCGCCCGACATCGTCGACGCGCTCGCCGCCAAGGGCATCTCCGATGCCTTCCCCATCCAGGAGCAGACGATCCCGCTGGCCCTGACCGGCCAGGACATCATCGGCCAGGCCAAGACCGGCACGGGCAAGACCTTCGGCTTCGGGCTCCCCCTCGTGCAGCGCCTCGGCGACGACCCCGAGCCCGGCGTGAAGGCGCTCGTCGTGGTGCCGACGCGCGAGCTCGCTGTGCAGGTCACCGAGGACATGGAGCTCGCGACGTCGAACCGGCCGACGAAGGTCGTCTCGATCTACGGCGGCAAGGCCTACGAGGGCCAGATCGAGCAGCTCAAGGCGGGCGCCCAGATCGTGGTGGGCACCCCGGGCCGCCTGCTCGACCTCGCCAACCAGCGGATCCTCTCGCTCGCCGACGTGCGCGAGGTCGTGCTCGACGAGGCCGACAAGATGCTCGACCTCGGGTTCCTGCCCGACATCGAGAAGATCTTCTCCCGCATCCCCGAGGTCCGGCACACGATGCTGTTCTCGGCGACGATGCCCGGCCCGATCGTCGCGCTCGCGCGCCGCTTCATGTCGAAGCCGATCCACATCCGCGCGAACGACCCCGACGAGGGCCTCACGCAGGCGAACATCAAGCACCTCATCTACCGCGCGCACTCGCTCGACAAGGACGAGGTCATCGCGCGCATCCTGCAGGCCGACGGCCGCGGCAAGACGGTCATCTTCACGCGCACGAAGCGCGCCGCCGCCAAGCTGGTCGAGGAGTTGAGCGACCGCGGCTTCAACGCGGCCGCCGTGCACGGCGACCTCAACCAGGACCAGCGCGAGCGGGCCATGGCGGCCTTCAAGGCCGGGCGCAAGGACGTGCTGATCGCCACGGATGTCGCGGCCCGCGGCATCGACGTCGACGACGTGACCCACGTGATCAACCACACGATCCCCGACGACGACAAGGTGTACCTGCACCGCGCGGGCCGCACCGGGCGCGCGGGCAAGACCGGCATCGCCGTGACCTTCGTGGACTGGGAGGACCTGCACAAGTGGGCCCTCATCAACCGCGCGCTCGAGTTCGGCCAGCCGGAGCCCGTCGAGACGTATTCGTCGAGCCCGCACCTGTTCACCGACCTCGACATCCCCGAGGGCACGAAGGGCCGCCTGACGTCCGCGCCGAGCGCGCAGCCGTCGCGCGCGAGCACCGCGGGCCGCCGCGAGGGCGAGCGCTCCGGCGACGCCGCCGGTGGCGCAGCCCGCACGCGGTCGCGCCGGCGCACGCGCGGCGGCCGTCCGGCCGGCGAGGGCGACGCGACGACGACCTCGACGTCGACCTCGACCGACGAGGCCGCCTCGAAGGAGCCCGGCGCCGGCACGCACGACGGCAAGGGCAAGGAGCACCACGACGGCAACGCCGCGCCGCGCCGCCGTCGGCGTCGCCGCGGGGGCCGCTCGGGCGGCAGCGCCGCGGGCGCGCCGTCGCAGGCGCCCACCGCCTGACCCCGCACGACCAGCCGCGAACGGGCCGGACGCCGAGAGGTGTCCGGCCCGTTCCGCGTCATCGGGGCCGAGATCGGACGACGGCGGGTCAGGGCAGGATCGGGGCGCTCCCCCGGCCCTCGGCGATGATCCGCGCGACGACCTCCGGCGCGGTCGTGTACTCGCCCAGCCGGTTGGGCTTGCCGAGCCCGTGGTAGTCGCTCGAGCCGGTGACCGCGAGGCCGTAGCGGCGCGCGAGCTCCCGCAGGCGCGACTTCGCGGCATCCGTGTTCTCGGGGTGGTCGATCTCGAGGCCGAAGAGCCCGCCCTCGACGAACCGACGGAGCCGCGTCTCCGGGATGACGTCCTCCGCGCCGCGGGTGCCCGGGTGGGCCAGCACCGGCACGCCGCCGGCGGCCCGGATGAGGCGGATGCCGGTCAGCGGGTCGGGCGCGTAGTGCGGCTGCGCGTAGCCCGAGCGCCAGTGCAGGATGCCGGCGAACGCGTCGGAGCGGGTCTCGGCGTGGCCGCGTGCGACGAGGGCGTCGGCGATGTGCGGGCGCCCGATCGTCGCGCCGTCACTGGTCTGCGCGAGCACGTCGTCCCAGGTGAGGTCGTAGTCGGCGGCGATCCGGCGCACGATCTGCTCGGCACGGGTCAGCCGCGAGTCGCGGATGCGAGCGGTCTCGGCCACGAGGCCCTCGTCGGTCGGGTCGACGAGGTAGCCGAGCACGTGCACGCTCGCGAACTGCACGCGTGTGGAGAGCTCGAGGCCGGGGAGGAGCGCGATGCCGAGCTCCCGGGCCGCGTGCGCGGCCTCGGCCCATCCGGCCGTCGAGTCGTGGTCGGTGATCGCGAGCGCCTCGAGGCCGGCGAGCGACGCGGACGCAATGAGCTCCGCCGGGGTGTCGGTGCCGTCGGAGACCGTGGAGTGCGCGTGCAGGTCCGCGGCGGCGGCGAACGGGGCGTCGGCCATGGACCCATGGTAGGTCTCGCACGGTCAGCCGGTTCACCGAGGACTCCCAGCCGACCCCCTGTGGATGCCGCGGACGGCGGCGCGCGGCTGGCCTACGCTGGAGGGAATGCTCCCCCGCATCCTCGGCTGGGCCGTCGTGCTCGGCACCACCGCCCTCGCCGCGGTCCTGCTCTGGCCCCAGGCCTTCGGCCTCCAGGACCAGTGGATCGCGGCGCACGTCGTCGCGCTCCGCGGTGCCGCGGCCGCCGCGGCGGGGTTCTTGGCCGTGGTGCTCGCGATCGCGATGCTGGTCGGGCCGGGCCGTCGGCTGCTCGGTGCGCTCGCGGCCGTGCTCGCGGCGTTCTCGCTCGGCAACGTCGGCGTGCTCGCGGTGCGCGGGCTCGGCGGCGAGACCGTGGCGGCCTCACCCGAGTCGGTCACCGTGCTGTCGTGGAACACGCTGGGCGAGGTGCCCGACGCGGCGACCATCGCCGACCTCGCGCTCGCGCAGGAGGCCGACGTCGTCGTGCTGCCCGAGACGACCGAACCGCTCGGCGAGGACGTCGCGATCGCGATGCGCGACGGCGGCCGCCCCATGTGGGTGCACACGCAGTTCTTCGACCAGGTCGCGAAGGCACGGTCGACGACCCTCCTGATCTCCCCCGAGCTCGGCGACTACCAAGTCGTGAGCGTCCCCTGGCCCGGGCCGCCGGGCAACACCAACACGCTGCCGACGGTCGTCGCCGAGCCGGCGAACGGCGAGGGCCCGCGCATCGTCGCCGTCCACGCGGTCGCGCCGATCCGGTGGGAGCTGCGCAACTGGCGCAGCGACCTCGACTGGCTCGCCGAGCAGTGCGCGGGCGACGACGTGATCATGGCGGGCGACTTCAACGCGACCGTCGATCACTTCGCCGGACGCGGGATCGACGGCGGCGACCTGGGGCGGTGCGCGGATGCCGCGAAGGCCGGCGGCGCCGGCGGTGTGGGCACGTGGCCGACCGGCCTGCCCGAACTGCTCGGCAGCCCGATCGACCACGTGCTCGCGACGCCGGGGTGGCAGGTGGACGGCTTCCGCGTGCTCGACGCGCTCGACGACTCCGGCAGCGACCACCGCCCGATCGTCGCCACCCTCTCGCGCACGGGCTGAGCCCAGCGGCACCCGTCGACGGATGCGAGAATGGAGCCCATGACGAACACCGGCGACGCCACCGCGACGGCCCACGAGGCCCCCACCGACGAGACCACCGCCGAGGAGACCGGCCGCAACGCCAACCGGTCCACCACGCCGGAGTCCGAGGGCTTCAAGTCCTTCATCGGCGGCCGCTGGGCCGAGCGCGACGAGGCGCTCCCGCCCGCACGTCCGCAGGCCGCGTTCGCCGCCGCCCGTCGTGCGACGGTGTCGGAGGCGTTCCCGGGCCAGCGGCTCGTGATCCCGGCCGGCGACATGAAGCAGCGCGCCAACGACACCGACTACCCGTTCCGCGCGCACTCCGCGTTCGCGCACCTCACCGGCTGGGGCTCGGACTCCGAGCCCGGCGCGATCCTCGTCCTCGAGCCGACCGGCGACGCCGGGCACGACGCGACCGTCTACTTCCGCGAGCGCGCGGGACGCGATTCCGAGGAGTTCTACGCCAACCCGGCGATCGGCGAGTTCTGGATCGGCCCGCGCCCGTCGCTCGCGCACGTGGCGGCCGACCTGCAGCTGGCCACGCGCGGCATCGCCGACTTCGAGGCCGTCCTCCACGGCGTCGACACCGCGACCCTCGTCGTGCGCGAGGCCGACGCGGCCGTCACCGAGCGCATCGACCACGCGCGACTCCGGTTCGCCGCGGAGGAGGCGCTGTCGACCAACGCGTCCGACGCGCCGTTCAGCCTCGAGGTGAACGCGGAGCACGAGCCCGACGCCGAGCTGGCCCGCGTGCTCTCCGAGCTCCGCCTCGTCAAGGACGAGTTCGAGGTGGCCGAGCTCCGCGCCGCGGTCGACGCGACCGAGCGCGGCTTCACCGAGGTGCTGACCGAGCTGCCGCGGATCACGAGCGAGGTCCGCGGCGAGCGCGTCATCGAGGGCGTGTTCGCGACGCGGGCGCGCCTCGACGGCAACGACGTGGGCTACGCCTCGATCGCCGCGGCCGGCCCGCACGCGACCATCCTGCACTGGACCCGCAACGACGGCCCGGTCGTCCCCGGCGACCTCGTCCTGCTCGACGCCGGCGTCGAGATGGACAGCTACTACACGGCCGACATCACGAGGACCTTCCCGGTCAACGGCACCTTCTCGCCGGTGCAGCGCCAGGTCTACGAGGCCGTGCTCGAGGCGGCGGACGCCGCCTTCCGCATCGTGCGTCCCGGCGCGGTGTTCCGCGAGATCCACGCCGCCGCGATGCAGGTGATCGCGGCGCGCACGGCCGAGTGGGGCTTCCTGCCGGTCCCGGCCGAGGAGTCGCTCCGGCCCGAGAACCAGTTCCACCGCCGCTACATGGTGCACGGCACGAGCCACCACCTCGGCCTCGACGTGCACGACTGCGCCCAGGCCCGCCGCTCGATGTACATGGACGGCGTGCTCGAGCCGGGCATGGTCTTCACGATCGAGCCGGGCCTGTACTTCCAGGCCGACGACCTCAGCGTGCCCGAGGAGTTCCGCGGCATCGGCGTGCGCATCGAGGACGACATCCTCGTCACGGCCGACGGTGCCGAGAACCTCTCGGTCCGCATCCCGCGGACCGTCGACGAGGTCGAGGCCTGGGTGCGCGGCGCCCGCGGCTGACGCGCGGCCGCGCGCGGCCGCTCAGCCCTGCCGGGCGAGGTCGCGCGCGGCGCGACGGGCGCGCCACCACGCCCAGAACCGGTCGAGCATGCGCTTGACCCAGCGGGCGAGTCGTCGCGCCCATGCGAACTCGGTGCCGAGGATGGCGAGCCCGAGGAACACCACCAGCCAGCCCGGACCGGGCAGCGGCACGAGCGCGAGCCCGGCGACCGCGATCACGCCGCCGAGGACGCCGACGCCCAGCCGGTAGGCGACGCGCAGGCGGGGATGGCGGTCGATCCACCCGCGGATGCCGCGCAGCCACCGCCGGATCGGGCGATCGGGCCGCTCGGCGGCGTCGATCTCGCGACGCACCTCGCGCTCGAGCGACGGGGCGACCGGCTCGGAGCGGTGCGGGGCGTGCGGATCGGCCATGCGGTCACCGTAGGCGGGGGCGCTGGGAGGCACCCGAACGCGTCGCCCCTAGTCCTCCGCGGCCCCGCGCTCGCGCTCCGCGCGCCGGGCGGCGTCCTGCGCCTCGCCGTAGGTGAGCGGCCGCGACGGATCGATCACGCGCTCCTCGGGTTCCTCCTGCGTCGCATCGCGGGCCGGCGCGTCGCCGTCGCCGGCGGGAGGCGGCGTCGGGGCGGCGGGCGGCGCGGTGGTCGCCGGCGACGGCGGCGCCGCGGCATCCGTCACGCCCAGGACCTGCCGGGCACGGCCGACGTGGGCCGGGTCGGCGATGATCGCGTATCGGGTCGCGAGCACCTGCATGACCGATGTGAAGTCGCGGCGGCGCCGGTTGATGGAGTACGACACGACGGCGAAGATCATGCCGAAGCCCGCGCCGATGAGCACCGCGGCGGCGAGCACCCCGAGGGACGTGCCGCTCGGCGAGAAGATGAAGAACAGCAGCCCGAGGAACGTGCCGAACCACGCGCCGGAGAGCGCGCCGCCGCCGGCGGTGCGGCCCCAGCTCAGCGTTCCCGTGATGCGCTCCACGCTCGTCAGGTCGTGCCCGACGATCGAGAGCTCGTTGACCGGGAACTCCGCCTTGGCGAGGCGGTCGACGGCGGCCTGCGCCTCGAGGTAGGTCTCGTAGCTGGCGACGGTCTCCCCCGTGGGCAGCGTCGGATAGGTGCGGCCGAGGCGGCCGCCGAACGGCGACTGGGTGCTCACGCGGCCATTCTCCCACGCTGGTCCGGGCACCGGCCTGCAGCCATCCCCGCGGGGTAAGTTGGAGGGCGTGAGCGCCACGAGAGTCTTCGTCGCCCGACTCGCCGGGTGCGCCGTGTTCGACCCCGCGGGCGACCGCGTCGGAAAGGTGCGCGACGTCCTCGTCGTGTACCGCAAGGACGACCCTCCACGCGTGGTCGGGCTCATCGTCGAGATCCCCGGCAAGCGTCGCGTGTTCGTGTCGATCGGGCGCGTGACCTCGATCGGCGGCGGCCAGATCATCACGACCGGCCTGATCAACATGCGCCGCTTCGAGCAGCGCGGCGGCGAGGTCCGCGTCATCGCCGAGATGCTCGGCCGGAAGGTCAACTTCAACGACGGCTCCGGCACCGCGACCATCGAGGACGTCGCGATCGAGGAGCGCGAGCCCGGCGAGTGGGAGGTCGACCAGCTCTTCGTGCGGCGCCCCAAGACGAGCGCGTCGCCGTTCGCGAAGGGCCCGTCGGCGTACGTGACGTGGCGCGAGGTGCGCGAGACCACGGCCGCCGGCGAGGCGCAGTCCGCCGAGCAGCTCATCGCCACCTACTCCGAGCTGAAGCCCGCCGACCTCGCGACGACGCTGCTCGACCTGCCGCCGCGTCGCCGGCAGGAGGTCGCGGCCGAGCTGCCCGACGACCGCCTCGCCGACGTGCTGGAGGAGATGCCCGAGGCCGACCAGGTCGAGATCCTCGCCAAGCTCGGCGACGACCGCGCCGCCGACGTGCTCGACCAGATGTCGCCCGACGACGCGGCCGACCTCATCGCGCAGCTGCCGGAGGAGCGCGGCGAGCACCTGCTCGAGCTCATGGAGCCCGAGGAGGCGGAGGACGTCCGCTTCCTGCTCTCCTACGGACCCGACACCGCGGGCGGCCTGATGACGACCGAGCCGATCATCGTGTCGGCGGATGCCACGGTGGCCGAGGGGCTCGCGCTGATCCGCCGCCACGACCTCCCGCCCGCGCTCGGCGCGGCGGTGTGCGTCACGCTCCCGCCGTACGAGCCGCCGACCGGCCGCTTCCTCGGCATCGTGCACTTCCAGCGGATGCTGCGCTACCCGCCGCACGAGCGCATGGGCTCGCTCATCGACCAGGGTCTCGAGCCGGTGACCGCCGACACGTCGGCCGCCGAGGTGAGTCGCATCCTCGCCAGCTACGACCTCGTGTCGGTGCCCGTGGTCGACGAGAAGCACCGCCTCGTGGGCGTGGTGACGATCGACGACGTGCTCGACTACCTCCTGCCGGACGACTGGCGCAGCCATCCCGACGATGAGCACGAGCTGAGTCGCCGCGCCACGGCCAGGGCGCAACTGGCCACCGGCAGCATCCCGATCGCACCCGGAAGGAGGGCAGGAGATGGCCCGCGCTGACGCCGACGACCGCCGGTTCGACACCCCGAAGGGCGCCCGTCGCGCCGCACCCCTCCGCCGCTCCGGCGACCGCGATCGCTTCGGGCGCTTCACGGAGTGGGTGGCGCGCGGCATGGGCACGCCCTGGTTCCTGCTCGGGCTGAGCCTCTTCGTCGTGCTCTGGATGCTGTGGAACACGGTGGCGCCCGCCGACTGGCAGTTCGACCGCGCCGACTACGGCTTCATCGCGCTGACGCTCGTGCTCTCGCTGCAGGCCTCGTACGCCGCGCCGCTCATCCTGTTGGCGCAGAACCGCCAGGACGACCGCGACCGCGTGCAGATCGAGCAGGACCGGCAGCGCGCCGAGCGCAACCTCGCCGACACCGAGTACCTCGCGCGCGAGGTGGTCGCCCTGCGGCTCGCGGTGCGCGACCTCGCGTCGAAGGAGTTCATCCGCCAGGAGCTGCGGCAGGTGCTCGACGACCTCGACAAGCGCGACGCGGAGGACGCCACGCATGCCGGCTCCTGATCCGGCATCCGTCGAGGCGGCCGTCCGCGCGGCGCTCGCCGGCGTCATCGACCCGGAGATCCGCCGTCCGATCACCGAGCTCGACATGGTCGACCGGGTGACCGCGACCGAGGCGGGCGTCGAGGTCGGCGTTCGCCTGACGATCGTGGGCTGTCCGGCGTCCGACCGCATCGAGCGCGACGTCCGCGCGGCGGCGGAGCAGGTGGTCGGCGCCGGCAACGCGGTCGTCGAGCTCGGCGTCATGACCCCCGAGCAGCGGGCCGCGCTCACCGAGCGCCTCCGGGGCGGGCGCGCCGCGCGGGGCAACCCGTTCGGTCCGGGCACGCTCACGCGGGTGATCGCGGTCACGAGCGGCAAGGGCGGAGTCGGCAAGTCGACCCTCACGGCGAACCTCGCGGTGGCGCTCGCCGCCCGCGGCCTCTCCGTCGGCCTCGTCGATGCCGACGTCCACGGCTTCTCGATCCCCGGCCTCCTGGGCCTCGTCGACGAGCAGGGCACGGCGGTGCGGCCGACGCGGGTCGACGAGATGATCCTGCCGCCCGTCGCGCACGGCGTGAAGGTGATCTCGATCGGCATGTTCGTCGAGCCGACCGAGCCCGGCGGCCGCGGCTCGTCCGTCGCCGTCGCCTGGCGCGGGCCGATGCTGCACCGCACCCTCCAGCAGTTCCTCACCGACGTCTACTTCGGCGACCTCGACGTGCTGCTCGTCGACCTGCCGCCCGGCACCGGCGACGTGGCGATCTCGCTCGGCCAGCTGCTGCCGAACGCCGAGGTGCTCGTCGTCACGACCCCGCAGCCCGCCGCCGCCGACGTGGCGGAGCGTTCCGGGCTCGTCGCCCGGCAGACGGGGCAGCGCGTCGTCGGCGTCGTCGAGAACATGGCCGGGATGGCCCAGCCCGACGGCTCGCTGCTCGACCTGTTCGGCTCGGGCGGCGGCGACGAGGTCGCGCGACGGCTCTCCGAGGGCGCGGACGAACCGGTGCCGCTCGTGGCGGCCGTGCCGCTCAGCGTGGCGCTGCGCCGCGGCGGCGACGAGGGCGTCCCCGTCGTGCTGGCCGAGCCCGACGATCCCGCCGCGCGGGCGATCGAGCAGGCGGCGGCGTTCCTCGCCGGGCGACCGCGGTCGCTCTCGGGTCGGCACCTCGACGTCTCGGTGCGGTGACCGGATGCCGCGTGCCGCCCGTTCCCGCGCCCGGCGCGTGGCCGCGCTGCTCGCGCTCGCCCTCGCCGCGCCGCTCGCGGCCTGCACGACGTCGACCGGGGATGCGGGAGCGGAGCCCGGCCCCCTGCCGGACGGGCTCGGCGTGTCGGTCCAGCAGGGGCGACTCGACGTGCCGCAGGGGCGCCTCGTGCTGCACTTCGAGAACACCGGCGACCCGCTCACGGTGACCTCGCTCGTCGTGCACTCCCCCGCCCTGGAGCCGGGGATGGAGCGCGACGACCCGTTCGAGCTGGGCCGCGACGACGCCATCGACATCCGCCTCGACCTGCCCGGGAGCATCTGCGACGGCGACCCGGCCGACATCGGCGTCGATGTCGCCGCGACGACCGAGGACGGCACGGCGCTGGCGGGCACGCTGCAGCCGGACGACCCGTTCGACACGATGGCGCGCATCGCGGACACCGACTGCCTGGCCGAGTCGGTCGCCGGGGTCGCGACGATCGCGCTGCCCGAGCGACTCCGCACGACCGGGTCGGGCGCCGATCGTCGCGCCTGGATCGACGTGCGGGTCGAGCCCGTGGCATCCGGTGACGGCACGCTGCGGATCGACGGCGTCTCCGCGACGACGCTCATCGGCAACGAGGACGGCCAGGACTGGCCGCTCTCGATCGAGGTCGGCGCCGGCGACGAGCCGGTGGAGGTCGCGCTGGCCGTGCGGCCCGCCCGATGCGACGCGCACGCGCTCGCGGACGACAAGCGGGGCACGATCCTCCCGTTCACCGTCGCGACCGGCGACGGGCGTTCGGGACGCCTCGAGCTCGCGTCGGGGCCGGAGCTCAAGGCCGACCTGTACGCCTACTACGCCGAGCGATGCGAGCTCGGCCCGGCGGGCTGACCCCCGCCGCGGACGTAGGCTGACCCCATGCGGACACCCGCCCAATGGCTGCGCGGCGTGCGCCACCCGGAGGCGTTCCACGGCCACGGCGTGCGCCGGGGCTTCTTCGAGGGCTGGTACGTCAAGCTCGTCTCAGCGGACCGGGCGCAGCGCTGGGCCGTGATCCCGGGCGTCTTCCGCGGTCAGGCCGCCGACGGCGAGCGCGACGAGGCGTTCGTGCAGGTGCTCGACGGCGTCACGGGGCGCTCCTGGTACCACCGCTACCCCGTCGGCGCGTTCGAGGCGTCGGCGCACGGGTTCGACGTGCGGGTCGGCGGCAACCGCTTCGGCGTCGACGGCGTGACGCTCGACGTGCCGCAGCTGCGCGGCCGCATCCGGCACGACGGCCCGCTGCGGCCGTGGCCGGTCACCGTGCGCGAGCCGGGCATCATGGGCTGGTACGGGCTCGTGCCGTTCATGGAGTGCTTCCACGGCATCGTGTCGTTCGGCCACGGGCTGCGCGGCACCCTCGAGGTCGAGGGGTCGCCGGTGTCCTTCGACGGCGGCCGGGGGTACATCGAGAAGGACTGGGGCCGGGCCTTCCCGTCGGGCTACGTGTGGATGGCGAGCAACCACGTCGACCACGTCGACGGCGAGCATCCGGACGCCTCGCTCATCGCGTCCGTCGCGATCATCCCGTGGCTCGGCGGCTCGTTCCGCGGCTCGATCGTGGGCCTGCGCCACGGCGGCCGGCTGCACCGCTGGACGACGTACAACCGCTCCGAGGAGCGACGGCTCGAGATCGACGACGCGCACGTGCGCTGGACCGTCGCGGGACCGGACGGCGTGCTCGAGCTCGACGCGGAGCGCGTGCGCGGCGGCCTGCTGCACGCGCCGCTCCGGACCGCCATGCACCAGCGCGTCGAGGAGACGCTCGACGCGCGCATCGCGCTCCGTCACGTCGCGCCCGACGGGCGCGTGCTGCTCGAGGGCGTCGCGCAGTGCGCCGGCCTCGAGGTGTTCGGGGACACCGACCGCATGCTCGCGCTCTGAGCGCTCGGTCCGGCGGCCGACGGCTCAGCTCGACGCGAGCCGCGGCGACCGCAGCCACCGGAGCGGCACGGGCCGGTCGTCGACCCGCTTGGCCCGGTGCGCCATCAGGATGCGGCCCGCACGGTCGACGACGAGCGACGTGGGCATCGCGGTCATCTCGCTGGTTCCGCCGACGAAGGGTCGCGTGAACCACGGCCGACCGCGGGTGTCGTGCGCCCCCACGGCGTCGAGCGTCGCGGCGTCGAGCCCGCAGAGAATGGTGATCCGGTCGCCGACCAGTTCCTGCAGTGGAGCGGCCTCCTCGGCGCCGTCGACGGACGCCGCGTAGATCGTGAGGCCCGCTGCCGCCAACTCGTCGTACGCGTCGAGCAGGTCGTGCATCTGCATCCGGCTGGTGGGGCACCACCAGCCCCGGTAGAAGACGAGCAGCGCCGGCGCCCGTGCCGTGACGTCGCGCTCGTCGACGGTGCGCCCGTCGACCGTGGTCAGGCGGAACGCCGGAAGCGGGTCGCCGGGCCCGACGGCCAGCCGTCGCGAGCCCGGGATGCGGTTCTCCACGGTCGTGAGCACGAACCACCCGACGGCGAGGACGATGGCGATGATCGCGACGAACGCCGGTCCGCCCAGGATCCATCCCGTGATCGCGATGATCGCGCCCGCGGCGATGATCGCGTGGACCACCCAGAACCGGTAGGTGAACCAGTCGAAGAACATGTACGGCACGAAGAAGGCCACGATCGTCCCCACCACGACGACGGCGCCGAGGATGACGAGGATGAGGCCGAGGTTCACGATCGGGGTTCCTGCTGCGATGAGCGGCAGCGGAGCGAGCGAGTGCCCCGCCACCCGTGCCCCGAGGGTCCCACCGCCGCGGACCCGCGTCAAGTCCGCCGTGCGGCCGCGCCGCCGACCGGAGCGGTCCGGATCCGCGGCGCCTCAGCCCCGCGGTTCGACCACGCGTGCCAGCAGCTCGACGAGCAGCCGCTCGGTGAGCGGGCCGGGCAGCGCCTCGACGAGCGCGAGCACGGGCGCCAGCCGCTCGGGCAGCGCCCCGCCGGCACCGTCACCGCCGAGCAGTCCGGCTGCGGCGAGCAGGTCGGCCGCACCGTCCGAGTCGAGCGAGGCGGATGCCGCGGCGAGCGCGTCGGCGCCGCCCGGCAGTCCGCCCGCGAGTCCGGCGACGAGGGTGCCGCCGTCCACGGGCGCGACGCCGCGCACCGCGTCCGCCGCGGCGACGAGCGCCGGGACGAGCTCCGGGAGGACCTGTGCGGTCACGGGCGTCACCGTGAGGTGCGCGGTGTGCGGGAGCACCGATCCGTCGGCCTGGGCCATGCCGGGCTGGAGCTGCAGGTGCCATCCGGTCGCACGCGCGGCGTCGGCCCAGTGGTGCGGGTCGACGCGACGATCCTCCGGCACGCGGTCGTCGGACCGCACGGCGAACAGCGGCCCCACCGGTTCGCCGACCACGCGCAGGCCCTCGATGCCGTCGATCGCCTCGCGGAGCGCCGCGGTCGCGACCGTCGCCGCCGCGGTGAGCTCGTCGAAGCCCCGGTCGCCGAGCACCCGGACGATCGCCCAGGCCGCCGCGAGCGGGCCGGCCGGCTTGGAACCGGCCAGCGTCGGGTTCACGACGGGGTACCCCGGCCACGCGGTCGTCGCGAAGTACTGGTGCCGCTGACGGTCGCGACCGCGCTGGAGCAGCACCGAGACGCCCTTCGGCGCGTAGCCGTACTTGTGCAGGTCGGCCGACAGGCTCGTCACGCCGGGGACCCGGAAGTCCCACTCGGGCAGGCCGTCCTGGAACGCCAGGGCGAACCCGCCGATGCAGGCGTCGACGTGGAGCGCGATCTCATGCTTCGCGGTCGCCGCGCCCACGTCGCCGATCGGGTCGAGCGTCGCGAACGGGTACGACGGTGCGCTGAGGACGACCAGCGCGACGTCGTGGTCGAGACGCGCCACGACGTCGTCGACCTCGGGCGCGCCGGTCTCCGGATCGACGGGGACGAGGTCGAGGGCGAGCCCGAACGCCTGGGCGGCCTTGTGGAACGCGGCGTGCACCGTCGTCGGGGCCACGAGGCGCGGCATCCGCTCGTCGCCCGGGTGCGCCGCGCGCCACACGTCCCGTGCGGTCTTCACGGCGAGCAGGCAGCTCTCGGTGCCGCCCGAGGTCGCCGAACCGACGACCTCGGTGCCCGGCTCGCCGGCCGCCCCGCCGTGGAAGGCCCGCCGCGCGAACCCGACCAGCGCGGACTCCATCGCCGCGACCGACGTGAAGGTGGTGGGGTCGAGGCCGTTGACGGGCTGCACGAGCCGCGCGGCGCGCGCCGCGAGATCGTCGAGCTCGGCGACGCCGGAGTCGTACACGTAGGAGAGCACGCGGCCGCCGTGCGTCGGCGCGTCCGCCGCACGGAGCTGGGCGAGCTCGGCGAGCACCGCGTCGGGATCGCGCTCGAACGCGGTCATCGGGCGACCCCCTCGACGGCCTCCGCCGCATCGACGTCGGCCCGCCGCAGCGGGTAGCGCAGCAGCGGCACGAGGCTGCCGAGCACGATCGCCGCCGGGAGCACGCTGAAGCTGACGACGATCCCGGCGACCGCGGCGTCCGGCTGGGCCACCACGTCGGCGCCGACCGACTCGACGTAGCCGGTGGCGGCCAGCACGAGGGTCAGCAGCGTCGCACCGAGCGCCATGCCCGTGGTCTCGCCGGCGGTCCACATGCCGCCGAAGCTGCCGGCGCGGCCGGGGCCCTGCGTGAGGGCGTCGTGGGCGATGACGTCGGGCAGCATCGCCATCGGCAGCGACTGCATGCCGGCGTACGCGGCTCCCGCCACCGCCACGGGCCCGTACACCCACGCGCCCGGAGCCCACAGCATTCCGACGAGCGCCGCCGTCGCCACCGCGAACGCGGCGCTCGCGAGCGCGAAGGCGCGCTCCTTGCCGATCCGGTTCGCGAGGCGACCCCAGAGCGGCGCGCACAGGATCGCCGGGCCGATCAGGGCGACGAAGAGGAACGTGAGCGCGTCCTCGGAGTGGAGCACCCACACGGCGACGTAGTTGGCGCCCGCGAGCATCGCGCCCGTCGCGAGCCCCTGCAGCAGGAACGCAGCGAGCAGCAGCCGGAACGCGCGGCTGCGGCGGAGCGCGGCGAAGCCCTCGGCGTACCCGGCCGCGATGCTGCGGCGCTCGCGCACCGTCGTGGGCACGCCGGTCGGGGCGACGGTCGTCGCGACGAGCATGCCGACCCCGATGACGAGCCCGGCGACGACGGCCATGACCAGGTAGCCGAGGGCCTCGTCGTCGCCGCCGGCCCGCCGCAGCAGCGGACCGCCGGCGCCGAACAGCAGGATGGCGGCGCTCAGCACGACGACGCGCCACGTGAGCAGGCGCGTCCGGCCGTCGTAGTCGTCGGTCAGCTCGGCGGGCAACGCGATGTACGGCACCTGGAACAGGCTGAACGCCGTGGCCGTCGCGAGGAACGCGACGAGCACCCATCCGCCGGCGACCACCGGGCCGAGCGCTCCCGGCGCGGCGAACGTCACCACGAACGCCACCGGCAGCGCGACCGCGCCGACGCGCATCCACATCCGCCGCGTGCCGGTCCGCGCGAGCGCGTGGTCGCTGCGCTCGCCGATCCACGGGTCGATGAGCACGTCCCACACCTTCGCGGCCGTGACGACCAGGCCCGCGAGGAGGGCCGTCACGCCGAGCGTGTCGGTGAGGTAGAACACGAGCACGAGGCCCGGCAGCGTGGCGAAGCCGCCGGTCCCGATCGATCCGATCGCGTAGCGGGTCACGACCCCGCGGGAGAGACGCTCCGTCGCAGTCATGCGGGGAAGCCTATCCGGATCGCCCGGCGGGCTCGGGCCCCGCACCTAGACTGGCCGCGTGCCCGATGCCGCCACCCGTACGCCGGTCCCCGCCCCGTCCGTCGCCCGAGACCTCCTCGACGACCTCGTCGCCGGCTCCGGCCGCACCGTCCCGATCCCGACGCCCACGACCGGCGAGACGCTGGTCGACCTCCCCCGGTCGAGCGCCGACGACGTCCGCGACGCCGTCTCGCGGGCACGGCTCGCCCAGGTCGCGTGGGCGCGAGCCGGCTTCGCCGAGCGGCGGCGGCTGCTCCTGCGCGCGTACGACCGGATCCTCGCCTCACGCGAGGCGCTGCTCGACCTGACCCAGCTCGAGAGCGGCAAGACGCGCGGCCAGGCCTTCGAGGAGGTCTTCCAGGCGCTGTCCGTGACCCGCTGGAACGCGCTGAAGGCACGGTCGGTGCTGCGCGGCGGGCGCCGCCGCGCGGGGATCCCCGTCGCCCTCTCGGCGCGCGTCCGCTACCGGCCCAAGGGCGTCGTCGGCGTCATCACGCCGTGGAACTACGCGATCTCCCTCGCGGCCATGGACGTGGTCCCGGCACTCGCCGCCGGCTGCGCGGTGGTGCAGAAGGCCGACGACCAGGGCACGCTGTCGGTGCTCGCCCTGCGCCGCGCCTTCATCGAGGCGGGCCTGCCCGAGTCGCTCTGGGCGGTCGTGTCGGGCGACGCCGCCGAGGTGGGCGAGGCGCTGACCGACGAGGTCGACTACATCTGCTTCACGGGCTCGACGGCGACCGGCCGGCGCATCGGCGAGAAGGCCGGCCGCCGCCTCATCGGCGCCTCGCTCGAGCTCGGCGGCAAGAACGCGCTGATCGTGCTCGACGACGTCGACGTGGAGCAGGCGGCCGCGGATGCCGCGCACGCCTGCTTCTCGTCCATGGGGCAGCTCTGCGTGTCGGTCGAGCGCATCTACGTGCACCGCCGCGTTGTCGGCGCGTTCACGGCGGCGCTGGTCGCACGCCTGTCCGAGCCGCGCATCGGCTCGGGCCTCGACCACGAGGCCGACTACGGCAGCCTGGCGACCGCGAGCCAGCTGGGCCGGGTCCGCGCTCACCTCGACGACGCCCTCGGCAAGGGCGCCCGCGTGCTCGTCGGCGGCCGGCACCGTCCGGACGTCGGCCCGTGGGCGTTCGAGCCGACCGTGCTCGCCGACGTGGCCCCGGGGATGCGCGTGCTCGACGAGGAGACGTTCGGCGCGCTCGCCTCGCTGCAGGTCGTCGACGACGACCTCGAGGCGGTGTTCGCCGCGAACGACTCCGAGTACGGGCTCAACGCGGCGGTGCTGTCGCGCTCGACGCGGCGCGCGCTGCGACTGGCCGACCGCCTCGAGGCCGGCAGCGTGAACGTCAACGAGGGCTACCGGGGCAGCTTCAGTTCAGTGGACGCGCCGATGGGCGGCGTCAAGGCCTCCGGCGTCGGCCGGCGCAACGGCCGCGAGGGGCTCCTGCGCTTCGCCGATCCCGTGACCGTGTCGGTCAACCGCCGCATCATCCCGCTCCCGCACACGGGGCGCGACTACGAGCGGCTCAGCGGCCTGATGATCGTGCTCGCGCGGGCACTCCGCGCCATCCGTCGCGCCTGACCGCGCGACCCGGAGGCGGGACGCGTCAGGTCGCCTCGGAGTCGAACGGCGCGGGCTCGCCCGCGGTGACGGCCTCGAGCTTGCGCTTGCGCTGCAGGTAGGCCGAGTTCTGGTTCACGGCCGCACGGGCCACGGCCGGCTTCGCCGGCTCGGCGAAGGGGTCGACCTCGGTCAGCGCCTCGCGCACGATGCGGCGCGGATCGTACTGGCGCGGGTCGAGCTTGCGCCAGTCGACGTCGTCGAAGTCAGGGCCCATCTCCTCGCGCATGCGGTCCTTGGCGCCGTTGGCCATGTCGCGCATCGAGCGGACGAACTTGCCCAGCTGGGCCGCGTAGTGGGGCAGCCGCTCGGGCCCGAGCAGGAAGACGGCGATCACCCCGATGATGAGGAGTTTGTCGAAGGTCAGGCCGCCCATGCGCTCAAGGATAGTCGGCGGCGAGGCGTGCGATCGACCACGGCCGGCGACCCCTAGGCTTGGGGGTCGAAGGAATCCCGGGAGCCGCCACGTGTCCGAGCACGACCTGAACTGGAAGTACGTCGACGAGTCCGTCGTCGAGTCCGAGTCGATCGTGCGCGCACGCCAGCAGTCGCTGGAGCTCGGCATCGAGCCCGTCTCCCCCGCCGTGGGCGCCCAGCTCGCGGTGATCGCGGCCGCGTGCGACGCGCGCGCCGTGATCGAGGTCGGCACCGGCGTCGGCGTCTCGGGCCTGTGGATGCTGCAGGCGGCGCGGTCCGCGCACCTGACCTCGATCGACACCGAGAACGAGTACCAGCAGCATGCGCGGGAGCACTTCGCGGATGCCGGGATCGCACCGGCCCGCGTGCGTCTCATCGCCGGCCGGGCGGGCGAGGTGCTGCCGCGGATGAACGAGGGCTCCTACGACCTCGTCGTCATCGACGCGGACGCGGCCTCGGTCATCGAGTACGTCGAGCACGGCCTCCGGCTGGCGAAGCCCGGCGGCAGTGTGCTGGTGGCCCGCGCCCTCTGGAAGGGGAGGGTGGCCGACCCGGCACGGCGAGACGACGTTGCGACGGCGTTCCGCGGGCTCGTCTCGGAGCTCGCGGCCTCCACCGCCGTGGTCACCGCCATCTCGCCGGCCGGGGACGGCCTGTTGCAGATCGTGAAGCTGGGCGCCTGACTAGGCCGCGTTGACGACGCCGCCCAGGACGTCGTAGAGCTCCTTGGCCTCGGCGTCGTTCACCGAGACGACGAGGCGACCGCCACCCTCGAGGGGCACGCGCACGATGATGAGCCGCCCCTCCTTCACAGCCTCCATCGGTCCGTCTCCAGTGCGTGGCTTCATGGCCGCCATTGAGCTACCCCTTTCGTGGCTGAATCTCCATTATCCCGCATCGGGGCGACGTGCCGGGACACCGGGGCACCCCTTGTGGACTCGTCGGGTCCGTGGTTCACGTCCCGGACCGCCTCCGTGCACCGGCGCGTCATCCCCGGGCCGATCTCGATCAGGGCGGGGTCCAGTCCAGGCCGTCGATGCGCCACGCGATGAGCAGCCAGCCGACCTGGAGCGCGAGCGAGACGAGCACGAGCCCGCCGCGCCACCACCGTGACCGGGGCACGGCGAGCGCGCCCGCGAGCGGGAACAGCGGCGCAAGCAGGCGGAACGTGCTCGACTGCGGGAAGAACACGGCGAACAGGTAGAGCGCGTAGCTCGCGAGCCACAGCCGCAGGTCGACGCCCAGCCGGCGCACCCACGGCGAGAGGAGCAGCGCCGCGAAGCCGAGCACGAGCACGACGGGCGCGATCGTGCCCATCGGCTGCCCGAGCCACCACTGCCCGGACTGGAACCACGGCGTGAGCGGCACGAGTTCGACGTAGCCGATGTACGGCGCACGCCAGGCGAGCTCGGTGTCGGTGTACGCGGTCGGCACGCCGGTCGCCGCCCACGCGATGACCGGCCAGGCGAGGCCGGCCACGCCGGCGAACACGGCGACGGATGCCACGACGAGCTGGTCGCGGACGGGGAACGGGTCGGTGCGGCGGGTGACCCACCGCACGATCCAGTGCAGGCCGAGCGTGAGCGCGAATGCGAGTGCGCCCGGGCGCGTGAACGCCCAGATCGCGATGACGGGGACGAGCCACCCGTAGCGCCGGTCCACGAGCAGCAGCAGCGCGAGCGCGAGCCAGAGGAAGGCGAGCGCCTCCGCGTAGCCGAACTGCAGGATCGGCGACACCGGCGCCACGCAGAACAGGACGACCGCGAACATCGCCTGGTCGGGCTCGAGCACCCGCGACATCAGCCGGTGGAAGACGAGGGCGGCGCCGAGGCCCGCGGCGAGTGAGATGAGGACGCTGGCGACCTCCCACGGCACGCCGACGGTCGTGAACAGGCGCACGATGCCGGGATAGACCGGCAGGAACGCCCACGCGTTCTCGGCGACGTGCCCGGCGTCGTCCAGCGGCAGCTCGGTCGGGTAGCCGGCCGCGGCGATGTACGCGTACCAGCGGGCGTCCCACAGGTTCGCGAAGGCGAAGTACCCGGGGCTCGCGTCGGTCCAGGCGCTGGCGGGTTGCTGCCGGGCCATGACCAGGACGATCGCGGTCGTGACGACGCGCGACGCCGCGTAGACGAGCATCACCCGCCCCCACCACGGCAGCAGCCGCCATCGCACGCGCGGCGACGACCGCTCCACGCGGTGCGGGTCCGGATGCCGCGCAGCGGCGGTGTCGGGGACGCTCACGGGCGACTCAGCGCTCGGCGCCCGTCAGCCAGTCGCGGAGGGCGCGTTCGCACGCGACGATCTGGTCGCAGTCGACCCGCTCGTCGTCGGCGTGGGCGAGGAGCGGGTCGCCCGGACCGAAGTTCACCGCGGGGATGCCGAGCGCGCTGAACCTCGCGACGTCGGTCCACCCGTACTTGGGGCGCGCCTCGGCGCCCACCGCGCGCACGAACTCCTGCGCGAGCGCGTCGTCGAGCCCCGGCCGCGCGCCCTCGGCGGCATCCGTGACCTCGACCTCGTACTCGGGGAACATCGCGCGCACGCGTTCGGTCGCCTCGGCCACCGAGCGGCTCGGCGCGAACCGGTAGTTGAGCGTCAGCACCGCGTCGTCCGGGATCACGTTGCCCGCGACGCCGCCGGTGACGAACACGGCGTTCAGTCCCTCGCGGTAGTCGAGGCCGTCGACCCGCACGGTCTCGGCGCCGTGGGCGGCGAGGCGCTCGAGCGCCGGCGCGAGCTTGTGGATCGCGTTCTCGCCGACCCAGCTGCGCGCCGAGTGGGCGCGACGCCCGGTCGCCCGCAGGTCGACGCGGAGCGTGCCGTTGCATCCGCCCTCGACCTCGCCGCGCGTCGGTTCGCCGAGGATCGCGAAGTCGGCGTGGAAGAGGTCCGGACGCGTGCGGAGCACCCGGCCGAGCCCGTTGAGGTCGGCGGCGACCTCCTCGTGGTCGTACCACATCCACGTGACGTCGACCACGGGGTCGGCGAGCTCGCGGGCGAGCTTGAGCTGGACCGCGACGCCCGCCTTCATGTCGACCGTGCCGCGGCCCCACAGCACGCGACGGCCGTCCTCGTCCGCGAAGCGGGTCGGCACGTTGCCGTTGATCGGCACCGTGTCCAGGTGGCCCGCGATGACGACCCGACGGTCGCGGCCGAGGTTCGTCCGGGCGATGACGGTGTCCCCGTCGCGGATCACCTCGAGGTGGCCGGCGTCGGCGAGCGCCTCGACGACGAGGTCGGCGAGGTGCCCCTCGTCGCCCGAGACGCTCGGGACGTCGCAGATCGCCTGCGTGATGGCGACGACGTCGGCGGACAGGTCGAGCGCGGCCGTGGGGCGGACGGGGGCAGCCATGCCCACGAGTCTACGAGGGCGTCCGGCGCGGCTCCGGAGCGGCGTCATCCGCCGACCCCGGGCGCCGGCGCTCGGTACCCTTGATGGCATGCCCGCCGACTCCTCGAATCCGACCGCGCCCGCGACCGCCTGGGGCGACGGCCTCGCCACGATCGCCGCGGACGGGACCGTGCTCGACACCTGGTACCCGTCGCCGCGGCTCGGCGAGCCCGCAGCCGGCGAGCCCGCGTGGGAGCCGCCCGCCGGCTCGACCGGACCGGACGAGCGGCGCGCGGTGCGCGTCGAGGCCGTGCGCGTCGTCATCCGGCTCGACGACGCCCCGTCGAGCACGTCGGACGCCTACCTCCGGCTGCACCTCCTCTCGCACCTCCTCGTGCGTCCCAACGGGCTCAACCTCGACGGGATCTTCGGGCACCTGGCGAACGTGGCGTGGACGAACGCCGGCCCGGTCCACCCCGACGACCTGGACCGCCTCCGCCCGGTGCTCCAGCGCGCCGGCATCCACGTCACCGGCCTCGACAAGTTCCCGCGGCTGCTCGACTACGTCGTCCCCGAGCGGGTCCGCATCGCGGACGCGTCGCGCGTCCGGCTCGGGGCGCACCTCGCGCCGGGCACGACGGTGATGCACGAGGGCTTCGTGAACTTCAACGCGGGCACGCTCGGCTCCTCGATGGTCGAGGGCCGCGTCTCGCAGGGCGTCGTGGTCGGCGACGGCAGCGACATCGGCGGCGGGGCGTCGATCATGGGCACGCTCTCGGGCGGCGGCACGCAGCGCGTCGCGATCGGCGAGCGCGCGCTGCTCGGCGCGAACGCGGGCATCGGCATCTCCATCGGCGACGACTCCGTCGTCGAGGCGGGGCTCTACGTCACCGCGGGCACCAAGGTCGTCCTGCGCGGCTCCGCGGGCGAGCGCGACCGCGTCGTCAAGGCCGTCGAGCTCTCGGGGCTGCCCAACCTGCTCTTCCGTCGCAACTCCCTGGACGGCAGCGTCGAGGTGCTCTCCCGCTCGGGCGAGGGCGTCCAGCTGAACACCGCGCTGCACGCCTGAGCCGCGTCGGCCGCGCCATCCGTCGTCGCGCCGCGCTCGGGGTACAGTGATCACCCGGGACCGCCGGACGGCGGCCCGACGCCTGCGACGACACGAGGGAGTGACGTGGGAACCGACGCGCCGAGGACCCGACGACGCGGCTGGGCCAAGGTCCTCGTCGTGGTGCTCGCCACGGTGCTCGTGCTGGGCGTCGCCGCCGCCGGCTTCGGGTGGTGGACGGTGCAGCGGTCCTTCCCGACGACCTCGGGACGCATCGACGTCCCCGGCCTGCAGGCCAAGGTCACGGTCTACCGCGACGGCGCCGGGATCCCCCAGGTCGTCGCCGAGACCGACCACGACCTGCTCTTCGCGCAGGGCTACGTCCACGCGCAGGACCGTTTCTGGGAGATGGACTTCCGCCGCCACGTCACGGCCGGCCGGGTCGCCGAGCTCTTCGGCGAGTCGCAGGTCGCGACCGACGCGTTCATCCGCACGCTCGACTGGCGCGGCATCGCCGAGCAGGAGTTCGAGGCCTTCGACGACGAGACCCGGGCGCTCTACGAGGCGTACGCCGACGGGGTGAACGCGTACCTCGCCGAGCGCGGCGGCGCCGCGCTCTCGCTCGAGTACGCGGTGCTGTCGCTGCAGAACCCCGGGTACGAGCCGGAGCCCTGGACGCCGATCGACTCGATCGCCTGGCTGAAGGCAATGGCGTGGGACCTGCGGTCGAACCTCGGGGACGAGATCGACCGCGCGGTGCTGCTCGGCTCGGGGCTCTCGCCGGAGCAGGTCGCGAGCCTGCACCCCGACTTCCCCTGGTCGTCGATGCCGACGATCGTGGGCGGCCCGCCCGCGGCCGCCCCGGCCGCGCTCGACGTGCGCGCCCTCGACGGACCGGGCCTCGTCGGACCGGGCCTCGACGCCGCCGGACCCGACGCGGCCGCTGCGCCCGCCGTCGATGCCGGCGGACTCGAGGCCCTCACCGGGCTCGCCGACACCATCGACGGCATCCCCGAGCTGCTCGGCCCCGAGGGCGGCGACCTCGGCTCCAACTCATGGGTCGTCTCGGGCGCGCTCACCGACTCCGGCATGCCGCTGCTCGCGAACGACCCCCACCTCGGGCCGGCCATGCCGTCCATCTGGGTGCAGATGGGCCTGCACTGCACGGAGCTCTCGTCGGTGTGCTCGTTCGACGTCGCGGGTTACGGCTTCTCGGGGCTCCCCGGCGTCGTCATCGGCCACAACGACCGCATCGCCTGGGGGTTCACGAACCTCGCCCCGGACGTCGCCGACCTCTACCTCGAGCGCGTGACGGGCGACTCCTACGAGCTCGACGGCACGATGGTGCCGCTGACCACGCGCGAGGAGGTCATCGAGGTGGCCGGCGGCGAGCCGGTCACGATCACGGTGCGCTCCACCGGCCGGGGCCCGATCGTGACCGATGTGGGCGCCGGCTTCACCGCCGTGGCCGAGGAGTTCGCGCCCGCGGAAGAGGCCACGGCCGAGGGCGCGTCCGCCGACGCCGAGACGGTCGACGAGGCCGAGATCGAGGTGTCCCTCCAGTGGACCGCGCTGCAGCCCGGCACGACGGCGCAGGCGATCTTCGCACTCGACCGAGCCCCCGACTGGGAGGGGTTCCGGGCCGCCGCGGAGCAGTTCGACGTCCCCGCGCAGAACCTCGTCTACGCCGACGTCGACGGCAACATCGGCTACCAGGCGCCGGGGCGGATCCCGGTCCGCGCGAGCGGCGACGGCACCGTCCCGCTGCCCGGCTGGACGAGCGAGAACGGCTGGACGGGCTGGATCCCCTTCGCCGACCTCCCGTCGGTGCAGAACCCCGACCGCGGCTACCTCGTCACGGCCAACAACGCCGTGGAAGAGGGCGGCCCGCTCCTCACCCGCGACTGGGACCTGGGCTATCGCGCGCAGGGCATCGAGCGTCGTCTCGCCGAACTCATCGAGGCCGGCGAGCCCATCACCGCCGAGGACATGTCGGACATCCAGTTCGACACCCGGAACGCCAACGCCGAGGCCTTCCTCCCGGTGATCGCCGAGCTCCAGCTCGACGGCGACGCGGCGCGCGGCGCGCGACTGCTCGCGGGCTGGGACGCGGCCTCCGACGTGGACAGCGCCGAGGCGGCGTACTTCGAGGTGTTCTGGCGGAACGTGCTCGACCGGATGTTCGGCGACCTCCCCGAGTCGGCGCGGCCGGTGGGCGGCGACCGCTGGTTCGCGGTCGTCGACGGGCTGCTCGACCGACCGGACGACGCGTGGTGGGCCGATCGGGTCTCGGGCGCGACCGGGCGCGACGCCGTGCTCGCGTCGGCGCTGGAGGCGGCGTGGGCCGAGGCATCCGATCTCATGGGCGACGAGCCGGCCGACTGGCGCTGGGGCGAGCTGCACACGCTCACGCTGCGCAACCAGACCTTCGGCAGCTCCGGGATCGCGCCGATCGAGTGGCTCTTCAACCGCGGACCGTTCGAGGCCGGCGGCGGGTCGGCGATCGTGAACGCGAACGGCTGGGATGCCACGCGCGGTTACGAGGTGCACTGGGTGCCCTCGATGCGCATGGTCGTCGACCTCGACGACCTCGACCGGTCGACCTGGGTGAACCTGACGGGCGCCTCCGGCCACGCGTTCAACGAGCACTACGACGACCAGACCGAGCTGTGGCAGCACGGCGAGTCGCTGGAGTGGCCGTTCACGATCCGCGCAGTGCGCGAGGCGGCCCACGACGCGCTCGTGATGCGCCCCGCCGGCTGAGCCGGCGAGCGCGTCAGCGCAGCACGGAGCTCAGCAGGAGGCTCGTCTCGCTGTTGACCACGCCGTCGATCGAGCGGATGCGGCCGAGCACCCGGTCGAACTCCCCCAGCGTCTCGGTGCGGAGCTCCGCGACGAGGTCCCAGCCGCCGTTCGTCGTGTGCAGTGCGATGATCTCGGGGAAGCCGCGCAGCCGGCGGATCACGTCGTCGGTCGTGCGGCCCTCGACCTCGACGAACGAGATCGCGTGGATCGCGAGCGGGTCGAGTTCGTCGCGCACCCGCACCGAGAACCCGATGATGATGCCGGATGCCACGAGCCGGTCGATCCGGCCCGTGACGGTCGCCCGGGCGACGCCGAGCCGCCGCGCGAGGTCGGCCACCGGGGCGCGCCCGTCCTCCCGCAGCAGCGCGAGCAGGCGTCGATCGAGTTCATCGAGCTGTTCCATGCGCATATCGTAACGTCACGCTATCCAGAGTGCTCATCTCACCGACGATCCGTGAACACGACGGTCGTTGCTGTTGCATATCGACGGATCGTACGCTCGAAGTACCGAACGGAAAGGACTGTGGATGACCAGCTTCGTCGACGTACGCAACATGATCGGATGGGTCGCTGCCACCGGCCCCCAGGCCATCATCGCCGGGATCATGGAGTACCTGGAACAGGACTTCGCACGCTGGGAGAGCTTCGACAAGACGCCCCGCGTGGCCAGCCACACGCCCTTCGGCGTGATCGAGCTGATGCCGACCAGCGACCACGAGTCCTACGCGTTCAAGTACGTCAACGGCCATCCCTCCAATCCGGCTCGCGGATACCAGACGGTGACCGCCTTCGGCGTGCTCGCCGACGTGCACAACGGCTATCCGACCTTCCTCGCCGAGATGACGGTGCTCACGGCGCTGCGCACCGCCGCGACGTCGGCGTTCGCCGCGAAGCTGCTGGCCCGCCCCGACTCCGAGGTGATGGCCATGATCGGCACCGGCAGCCAGGCCGAGTTCCAGGCGCTCGCCTTCCGTCACGCCCTCGGCATCACCAGGCTGCGGGTCTTCGACGTCGACCACGACGCGATCGCCAAGTTCGTGCGCAACATGCTCCCCCTCGGCTTCGAGATCGAGGTCGCCGGGAGCGCCGCCGAGGCGCTCGACGGCGCCGACATCGTGACCACGTGCACGGCCGACAAGGCCCGCGCGACCGTGGTGGCCGACGAGTGGGTCCGGCCCGGCATGCACCTCAACGCCATCGGCGGCGACTGCCCCGGCAAGACGGAGCTCGACGCGGCGATCCTCGATCGCGCGGAGGTGTTCGTCGAGTACACGCCGCAGACCCGCATCGAGGGCGAGATCCAGGCCAAGGACGCCGACTTCCCCGTGACCGAGCTGTGGGAGGTCCTGACGGGCCGCGCGGCCGGCCGCTCGGGCGACGACGCCATCACCCTGTTCGATTCCGTCGGCTTCGCGATCGAGGACTTCTCGGCGCTGCGGTACGTGCGCGACCAGGTCGCGGGCACGCGGTACGAGCAGCGCATCGACCTCGTGGCCGACCCCGATGATCCGAAGGACCTGTTCGGCCTCATGGGCGCGTTCTCGCCGGTGGGCTGAGCGATGACCGTCCAGTCCCCCGCCGCGGTCGTGATGGTCCGGCCGCACCGCTTCGCGCCGAACCCCCTCACGATCGCCGACAACGGCTTCCAGCCGAATGCCGACGGCCTCGACCCCGCCCGGGTCGCCGCCGCGGCGTACGAGGAGGTCACGCGCGCCGCCGCCGCGCTCGAGGCGGCCGGCGTGACCGTCCACCTGTTCGAGGACGAGACGGCCCACCGGCCCGACAGCGTCTTCCCGAACAACTGGATCTCGACGCACTCGGGCGGCCACATCGCGCTGTTCCCGATGTTCACGCCGAACCGCCGCACGGAGCGGCGGAGCGACATCGTCGAGCTCCTGAAGACCACCTACCGGGTGCAGGACGTGATCGACTACTCGGGGCTCGAGTACGACGACGTGTTCCTCGAGGGCACGGGCGCGATGGTCCTCGACCACGAGGCGCGCATCGCGTACGCCGCACGGTCCAACCGCGCCGATCCGATCGCCCTCGAGCGCTTCTGCACGAACTTCGGCTACGAGCCGATGGTGTTCGACGCGGTCGACGGCCGTGGCGTCGCGGTGTACCACACGAACGTCATCCTCAGCATCGCGAGCGAGTTCGCGCTCGTCGCGGCCGACATGTTCGTGTCGCCGGCGCGCCGGCAGGAGGTGCTCGACCGGCTCTCCGCGCGCGGGCGCCGCGACGTCATCGCCCTCGACAACGACCAGGTCGATGCGTTCGCCGGGAACGCCCTCGAGCTGTGGACCGCGAACGGCCGGGTGCTCGCGCTGTCGCGCACCGCCTTCGAGGCGCTCCGACCGGAGCAGCGCGCCCGCATCGAGCGCTCGGCCCGGCTCCTGCCGCTCGACGTGCCCACGATCGAGCTGGCCGGCGGTTCGGTGCGCTGCATGCTCGCCGGCGTGCACCTCGATCCGCGCCCGGGACTCGTCGAGCACCGGGCGACGCCGGTCGACGACGCGACGGCGAGCGAGATCGCGGCCCTCTGACCCGCGCCACCGGAGCGGGTCGCCGCGGCGCGGCATCCGTCGAGGGGCCTCGGCGCTCGCACCGGAACACGACGATGGGCCCGTCCGTCCGGACGGGCCCATACGTCGTACGCGGTCAGCGCACCGGGTACTGGCGCTCCAGCGACCCCGTGTACAGCTGCTGCGGCCGACCGATCTTGGTCTGCGGGTCGAGGTTCATCTCACGCCAGTGCGCGATCCAGCCGGGCAGGCGGCCGATCGCGAAGAGCACGGTGAACATGCGCGTCGGGAAGCCCATCGCCTTGTAGATCACGCCGGTGTAGAAGTCGACGTTCGGGTACAGGCGGCGCTGCTTGAAGTAGTCGTCCTCGAGCGCGAACTGCTCGAGCTCCTTCGCGATGTCGAGGAGCGGGTCGTTCACGCCGAGGCCCTCGAGCACCGCGTCGGCGCTCGTCTTCACGATCTTCGCGCGCGGGTCGTAGTTCTTGTAGACCCGGTGGCCGAAGCCCATGAGCTTGACGCCGTCCTCCTTGCGCTTGACGCGCTCGACGAACTTGCCCACGCCCTCGCCGGAGTCGCGGATCTGGGCGAGCATCTGGAGCACGGCCTCGTTCGCGCCGCCGTGCAGCGGACCCGAGAGCGCCTGGATGCCGGCGGAGATCGACGCGTACAGGTTCGCCCCGGTGGAGCCGACCAGGCGCACGGTCGAGGTCGACGCGTTCTGCTCGTGGTCCTCGTGCAGGATCAGGAGGCGGTCGAGCGCCTTCGCGAGGGTCGGGTCGATCGAGTACGGCTCGGCCATGTTGCCGAAGTTCAGCCGCAGGAAGTTCTCGACGAAGTTCAGGGAATTGTCGGGGTAGAGGAACGCCTGGCCGATGCTCTTCTTGTGCGCGTACCCGGCGATGACCGGCAGCTTGGCGAGCAGGCGGATGGTCGTCAGCTCGACGTGGTCGGGGTCGTGCGGGTCGGACGAGTCCTCGTAGTACGTCGAGAGGGCGGCCACGGCGCTCGAGAGCACGGCCATCGGGTGCGCCGTGTGCGGCAGCGCCGAGAAGAAGCGCTTGAGATCCTCGTGCAGGAGCGTGTGACGACGGATCTTCTCGTCGAACTCGGCGAGCTGGTCGGCGGTCGGGAGCTCGCCGTACATGAGGAGCCAGGCGACCTCGAGGTAGGTCGAGTGCTCCGCCAGCTGCTCGATCGGGTAGCCGCGGTAGCGGAGGATGCCCTGCTCGCCGTCGATGTACGTGATCGCCGAGCGCGTGGACGCCGTGTTGACGAAGCCGTAGTCGAGCGCGGTGAGCCCGGTCTGGCGGGTGAGCGTCGACAGGTCGATGCTCGACGTGCCCTGCGCCGCCGGGTGGATCGGGAACTCGGCGGACCCGCCCGGGAAGTTCAGCGTCGCGGTGTCGGGGTTCACCCCGGCCGCTCCATTCACGACGTTGGTCACGGCGTCTCCTGTGATCGTCACTGTTCGCGTTCCCTGCTCTGCTCTCCGAGCCGGCGCCGGTGGCGCGCACGGCCCGACTACAGCCTAGACGGGTCCCACGCACACTGTCGCATTCGCCAACGGATGACGCGTTTCAACTGCGGGATGCTACAGAATCGCCGGTTCTCGGGCCGACGCGGGCGTCAACGGACGGCGACGGCAGCCAGCCGCGCGGCGGCCCGGCCGATGCGCTCGTCCGTCGCCGTGAGCGACAGCCGGACGTGCCGCGGGAACGACGTCCCGTAGAAATGGCCGGGCCCGGCGAGGATGCCGAGCTCGGCGAGCCGCTCGATCGACTGCCACGCGTCGCGGTCCTCCGTCGCCCACAGGTACAGCCCCGCCTCGCTGTGGTCGATGCGGAACCCGGCCGCCTCGAGCGCGGGCTTCAACCGGTCGCGCCGGGCGCGGTAGCGGTCCTTCTGCTCCTGCACGTGCGCGTCGTCGCCCAGGGCGACGGTCATCGCGGCCTGCAGCGGCGCGGGCGGCATCAGGCCGGCATGCTTGCGCGCCGTGGTGAGTCGGGCGATCAGCACGGGATCGCCGCCGACGAACGCGGCGCGGTACCCGGCCATGTTCGACTGCTTCGACAGCGAGTAGATCGCGAGCACCCCGGTCGGATCGCCGCCGGTCACGCGAGGATCGAGGACGCTCGGAACGGCGCCCTCCTGCCACGGCGCCTCCCAGCCGAGCTCGGCGTAGCATTCGTCGCCGACGATCGCCGCGCCGAGCGCTCGCGCCCGTTCGACGGCGCGGCGGAGTTCGGGGACGTCGAGCACGCGACCGTCGGGGTTGCCCGGGGAGTTCAGCCAGACCAGGCGCGTGTTCGCGGGCCACGCGTCCGGATCGTCGGATGCCACGGCCTCCGCGCCCGCGAACACCGCGCCCATCTCGTACGTCGGGTACGCCGCGCGCGGGTGCACGACCGCGTCGCCGGCGCCCACGCCGAGGAAGAAGGGCAGCAGTGCGACGAGCTCCTTCGAGCCGATCGTCGGCAGCACGGCATCCGTGTCGAGCCCGGTCACGCCCCGGCGGCGCTCGAACCAGGCCACGATCGCGCGGCGCAGCGCCGGGGTGCCGACCGTGGCCGGGTAGCCGTGCGCGTCCGTCGCCGCGGTCAGCGCGTCGCGGACGAGCTGCGGGGTGGGGTCGACCGGCGAGCCGATCGAGAGGTCGACGATGCCGTCGCGATGGGCGGCGGCGCGGTCGCGGTACGGGACCATGAGGTCCCACGGGTACTCGGGCAGGACCCCGAGGGCCATGTCAGTGGCCCTGCGGCGGCAGCGCGGCGATGACGGGGTGGTCCTTCGGGATCACGCCGACCTTGGCCGCACCGCCGGGCGAACCGACCTCGTCGAAGAACTCCACGTTGGCCTTGTAGTAGTCGGCCCACTCCTCGGGGAGGTCGTCCTCGTAGTAGATGGCCTCGACGGGGCAGACCGGCTCGCAGGCGCCGCAGTCCACGCACTCGTCGGGGTGGATGTAGAGCGACCGCTCACCCTCGTAGATGCAGTCCACGGGGCATTCGTCGATGCAGGCACGGTCCTTCACATCGACGCACGGCAGGGCGATGACGTAGGTCACGGTGGGTCGCTGTCCCTTCGGTGATGCTGGACTGCCAGTCTATGCGCGACGCGCGTCGCGTGACGGCAGTGAGGGAAACGCGACGACCAGGACGGCGATCAGCACCGGGCCGACGGCCCAGATCGTGCCGACCACGCCGTCGACGACGAGCACGGATCCGCCGGGGCCCGGCAGCGAGAGAAGGCCGACCATGGCGACCACCCCGACCGCCGCGGCGACCGACGCCGCGCGACCGCCGGCGACCGTGCGGATGCCGATGAGGAGGGCCGCGACGCCGACCAGCCCGACGACGAGGCCCCACGGGATCGACACGTCGCCGACCTGCCATGCCTGCCGGTGCCCGATCGTCGCGATGGTGCCGTAGAGCGCTCCGACGAGGAACGCGATGACGAGCGTCCCGATCCGTGCGCCGATCGAGGGGCGCTCCGCCTCGGCGTTCACGAGGCCGACGCCCGGGTGCGCATCGTGCGCGCCGCGCCGCGGAACGAGGGGGATGCCGCGGCGACCCGCTCGGGGACGCGGGCGGCGACGGCGAGGGCGTCGCACGGACGGAGGTTGGGCATGGGCGGAGTCTATCCGGCGATCCTCGCCGGGCGCCGGGTGCCGGGCGGTGGGCGCCGGGGGCCGGGCGGTGGGCGCCGGGGGCCGGGCGCCGGGGCCGGGGACGTCGCGCGGGCGGGCCGGCCGCCGCGATGCCGTAGCGTGGTCCGCGGTGCGGCCGCGTGCCGCGGGAAGGACGATCGAGGATGACCGAGCAGCCCGGAACCGACGAGGTGCGCCCGCCCGTGCGCGTGGAACGCGACGGCGTCGTCGCGACGGTGGTGATCGACCGCCCGAAGGCGCTCAACGCCCTCTCCCCCGACGTGCTGCGCGCGCTCGCCGCGGCGTTCGACGAGCTCGCCGCCGAGGGCGACGCCGTGCGCGGCGTCCTCGTGGTCGGCGAGGGCGGTCGGGCGTTCGTCGCGGGGGCCGACATCCGCTCCCTCGCGACCCTCACGCCCGAGGAGGGCGCCGAGTCGGCGCGGCTCGGGCACCGGGTCGCCGCGGTGATCGAGGCCTTCCCCGCCCCCGTGATCGCGTGCGTCGACGGCTTCGCGCTCGGCGGCGGCCTCGAGCTCGCGATGGCGTGCGACATGATCTACGCGACCGACGCCTCGGCGTTCGGGCAGCCGGAGGTGCGGCTGGGCCTCATCCCGGGCTTCGGCGGCACGGTCCGCCTGCCGCGGGCGGTCGGCCTGTCGTTCGCCAAGGAACTCATCTACACGGGTCGGCGGATCGACGCCGCGACGGCCGAGGCGGCCGGCTTGGTGGCGCGCCGGTTCCCCGACCGCGAAGCGCTCCTCGCCGGGGCGCGCGCGACGATCGACGAGGTCGCGCAGAACGCCTGGACGGCCGTCGCGCTCGCGAAGCGCGTCCTGGTCGAGGCATCGGGGACGCCGACCGCGACGGCGTCCGATCTCGAGGTGGCCGGCTTCGCCGACGCGTTCCGGACGGACGACATGCGGGAGGGCGTCGCCGCGTTCATCGAGAAGCGCGAGCCGAGGTTCTCCGGCCGCTGAGCGCCCGGGAGACGGACGGGCGCGGTCAGCCCGTGACGTGGCCGTTCAGCCAGGCCATGCCGTCGAAGCGCACGCCGTCGGCCCCGTACATCTCCAGGTGCAGGTGCGGACCGGTCGACTGGCCGGTCGTGCCGACGGCGCCCAGTGGCTGGCCGGCGCTCACGCGCTGGCCCACCGACACGCCGAGCGACCCGTACTGCATGTGCGCGTACAGCGAGGTGATGACGACGCCGTCGATGTTGTGCTGGACCTCGACGTAGACGCCGAGCCCGCCGCCCGACTCCGTCGCCGTGATCACGACGCCGTCGGCGATGGAGCCGATGGTCGCGCCGACGCCGGGGTTGAAGTCGATCCCGTCGTGGTTGGTCGAGCACCCCGCGCAGGGGGCGTTGCGGGGGCCGAAGCCGTCCGAGGTCCGGGACGGGTCCACCGGCCAGACGACGCGGTCGGACTGCAGGAGCGAGACGTTCCCGAGGCCCGCCACGCTGGACTCGATGGGCGGCGGGGCCGCCTCCACGTCCCAGCCGCCGACGTCGATGGGCTCGAGGGCGACCTCGGAGCCGACGTCGAGCGTCTGCGGCCGCTGGCTGATCGTGTCCTCGGCCGGCGCGTACACCGAAGCGCGGACCTCAGTGTCGGTCGCCGTGACCGCCAGCGCGGGCACGCTCGTGGAGAGCAGCATGCCGCCGGCGAAGGTCATGGCGCCGAGGGTCATCGCCGGGCGGAGCATCGCGACGGCGCGACGACGGCGGGGGGCCGTGGGGGCGGCGCCGGTCACGGGCTCGGCCGCGTGGGTGCGGGGGACGGGCGTGGGCGTGGTGGCGGCGCGGCGGTACTGGGGGCGTCCGGCCGCGCGTCGGCCGTGCTGGGGGTGATTCATATGCGGGGGAATGAAAGCTCAGGTAACGGTTGCGTAACGAGTCATCGGGTTTCGAAGAACCCGACAACCATACGAGGGCGTTTCTGTGAGCTTCCTCAATCGCACCCGCCTGCGGCGCCGCAGACGACGAGGGGGATGCCACTGCACCCCGCGGCATCCCCCTCGAACGGGTTCCGTCAGCCCTGCTTCTTCAGGCGCGAGGCGGCCCGCGCGCGGGCCGTCGCATCGAGCTCGACCTTGCGGATCCGCACGGCGGTCGGGGTGACCTCGACGCACTCGTCCTCGCGGGCGAACTCGAGGCACTCCTCGAGCGAGAGCTGGCGCGACGGCGTCATCGACTCGAAGGTGTCGGCCGTCGACGAACGCATGTTCGTGAGCTTCTTCTCCTTCGTGATGTTCACGTCCATGTCGTCGTTGCGCGAGTTCTCGCCGATGACCATGCCCTCGTAGACCTCCTCGGTGGGGTTCACGAAGAAGGTCATGCGCTCCTGGAGCGCGATGATCGCGAACGGCGTCACGACCCCGGCGCGGTCGGCGACGATCGAGCCGTTGTTGCGCGTGACGATCTGCCCCGCCCACTCGTCGTAGCCGTGCGAGATCGCGTTCGCGATGCCCGTGCCGCGCGTGGTGGTCATGAACTCGGTCCGGAAGCCGATCAGGCCGCGGCTCGGCACGACGAACTCCATGCGGACCCACCCGGTGCCGTGGTTCGACATGTTGTCCATACGGCCCTTGCGGGCGGCGAGGAGCTGCGTGATCGCGCCCAGGTACTCCTCGGGTGCGTCGATCGTGAGGTGCTCGAACGGCTCGTGCAGCTTGCCGTCGACCTGCTTCGTGACGACCTGGGGCTTGCCCACGGTGAGCTCGTACCCCTCGCGGCGCATCTGCTCGACGAGGATCGCGAGCGCGAGCTCGCCGCGGCCCTGCACCTCCCACGCGTCGGGGCGGCCGATGTCGACGACACGGAGCGAGACGTTGCCGACGAGCTCGCGGTCGAGGCGGTCCTTCACCATGCGCGCCGTGAGCTTGTGGCCCTTGACCTTGCCCACGAGGGGCGACGTGTTCGTGCCGATCGTCATCGAGATCGCGGGCTCGTCGACCGCGATCACGGGCAGCGGGCGCACGTCCTCGGGGTCCGCGAGCGTGTCGCCGATCATGATGTCCTCGAAGCCCGCGACCACGGCGATGTCGCCCGGGCCGGCGCTCTCGGCCGGGAAGCGGTCGAGCGCCTTCGTGAGGAAGAGCTCGGTCACGCGCACGTTCTGGACCGAGCCGTCGTGCTTGACCCAGGCGACGGTCTGGCCCTTCTTGATGGTCCCCTGGAAGACGCGCAGGAGCGCGAGGCGACCGAGGAAGGGCGACGCGTCGAGGTTCGTCACGTGCGCCTGCAGCGGGTGCTCGTCGTCGTAGGTCGGAGCGGGGATGTGCTCGAGGATCGCCTCGAACAGCGGCTCGAGGTCGTCGTTGTCGGGCAGGGCGCCGTTCTCGGGCTGGGTGCGGCTCGCCGCGCCGTTCCGGCCGGACGCGTAGACGACGGGAACGTCGAGGATCGCGTCGAGATCGAGGTCGGGGACGTCGTCGGCGAGGTCCGAGGCGAGGCCGAGGAGCAGGTCCTGGCTCTCGGCGACGACCTCGTCGATGCGGGCGTCGGGCCGGTCGGTCTTGTTGACCAGCAGGATGACCGGCATGCGTGCCTCGAGGGCCTTGCGGAGGACGAACCGGGTCTGCGGGAGCGGACCCTCGCTCGCGTCGACGAGGAGTACCACGCCGTCGACCATCGACAGGCCGCGCTCGACCTCGCCGCCGAAGTCGGCGTGGCCCGGGGTGTCGATGACGTTGATGGTGACCGGGGACCCGCCCGCGTGAACCCCGTTGTACGAGATCGCCGTGTTCTTGGCGAGGATCGTGATGCCCTTCTCGCGCTCGAGCTCGTTCGAGTCCATCGCGCGCTCCTCGATGTGCGCGTGCGCGTCGAAGGAGTTGGTCTGCTGGAGCATCGCGTCGACGAGCGTCGTCTTGCCGTGGTCGACGTGGGCGACGATCGCGACGTTGCGCAGGTCGTTGCGGGTGGCCTTGGCCATGGTGAGGTCCTCGCGTGGCCGCCGGGACCGGGGTCCGGGGCGGCGCGGATCGGCAGCGCGGTCGCGCTGGATGGGAGTCGGTGGGAGCGCGACGAACCGATGCACACGGGTCGCGCCCGTCCAGCCTACCGCGTCGCCCGCCCCGCCCGCCGCGACGGGCGGGAAACGCCGGACGCCCGGCCTCCGAAGCGGAGACCGGGCGTCCGGTGCAGTGCGTCCGGCGCTAGGCGCCGAGCTTGAGGTTCGCTCCCGGGATGGCCGCGAGGAGGTCCTTCGTGTACTGCTCCTTGGGGTTCTCGAACACCTCGTCGGTGGCCGCCGCCTCGACGATGCGCCCCTTCTGCATCACGCAGACGTCGTCCGCGATGACGCGCACGACCGCGAGGTCGTGGGTGATGAAGAGGTACGTGAGGTCGAGCTCGGCCTGCAGGTCGGCGAGCAGGCGCAGGATCTGCGCCTGGACGAGCACGTCCAGCGCCGACACGGCCTCGTCGAGGATGACGATCTCCGGCTTCAGTGCGAGCGCGCGCGCGATGGCGATGCGCTGGCGCTGGCCGCCCGAGAGCTCGTTCGGGTAGCGGCCGACCAGGGTCCGCGGCAGCGAGACCTGGTCGAGCAGCTCGAACACGCGCTCACGGCGGGACTTCCGGTCGCCGACGTCGTGCGTCGAGAGCGGCTCCGCGATCGTGTTGCCGATGTTGCGCAGCGGGTTCAGCGACCCGTACGGGTCCTGGAACACCGGCTGCATGCGGCTGCGCAGGTTGAAGAGCTCCTTGCTGCTGACCTGCTCGAGGTCCTTGCCGCCCACGATGATCTTGCCGCTCGTCGCGTCCTCGAGCTTGAGGAGCATCTTCGCGACCGTCGACTTGCCCGAACCGGACTCGCCGACGAGCGCCATGGTGGTGCCCTTCGGGATCTGGAACGACACCTTGTCGACCGCGGTGAACTCGCCGGACCCGCGGATCTTGAAGACCTTGGTGAGGTCCTCGACGATCACGGCCGGCGGCTTCGACGCGAGCGCCTCGTGCGCCTCGGCGCGCGCCTCGGCGGTCGCGATGAGGTCGATCGCGTCGGTCGTCGTGCCGGCGTCGGCGTCGGTGCCCGCGCTCTCCTCCGCCTCGGTCTGCGCCGTCGACTTGATGCGGCGCGAGGCGAGGCTCGGCGCCGCGGCGACGAGCCGCTTCGTGTACGGGTGCTGCGGGTTCTGCAGGATCTCGAGCGACGGACCCGACTCGACGACCTTGCCCTTGTACATGACCACGAGCTGCTCCGCGCGCTCCGCGGCGAGGCCGAGGTCGTGCGTGATGAACAGCAGGGTCGTGCCGAGCTCGCGGGTCAGCGACTCGAGGTGGTCGAGGATGACGCGCTGCACCGTGACGTCGAGCGCCGAGGTGGGCTCGTCGGCGATCAGGAGCTGCGGGTCGGCCGCGAGGCCCATGCCGATGAGCACGCGCTGGCGCATGCCGCCCGAGAACTGGTGCGGGAACTGCTTCAGGCGGCGGTCCGCGTCCTGCAGGCCGGCCTGCTTGAGCACCTCGATGGCGCGCGCGCGGACCTCCTTGCGGCCGCTCGCGATGCCGTTCGCGCGGATGCCCTCCTCGACCTGGAAGCCGATCGACCAGACCGGGTTCAGGTTCGACATCGGGTCCTGCGGGACGAAGCCGATCTTGCGACCGCGGATGTCCTCCATCTCGCGCTTCGACGCCTTCGAGATGTCCTGGCCGTCGAGCAGGATCTGGCCGCCGGCGATCCGGCCGGAGCCGGGGAGCAGGTTGATGATCGCGTGCGCGGTCGTCGACTTGCCCGAGCCGGACTCGCCCACGATCGCGAGGCTCTGGCCGCGGTAGAGCGTGATGTTCACGCCGTCGACGGCGGTGACCTTGCCCTCCTGGGTCGTGAAGTCGACCTGGAGGTCCTTGATCTCGAGCAGCGGGCGCTCGGCGGTGTCGGTGGTGCTCTGCTGCACGTCGGTTCCGTTCACGGTGGAGGTCATCGCAGCGCCCTCGCCTTCGGGTCGAGTGCGTCGCGGACGACCTCGCCGAGCATGATGAAGCTCAGCACGGTGACCGACAGCGCGATGGAGGGCAGGATCAGGGTCTGCGGGTTCGTCCGCAGGTCGACCTGGGCCTGGCTGATGTCATTTCCCCACGACATGGTCGACGACGGCAGGCCGACGCCGAGGAACGACAGGGTCGCCTCCGCGACGATCGCCGATGCGAGCGAGATCGTCGTGATCACGATCACGGGCGCGATCGAGTTCGGCAGCACGTGACGGAGCAGGATGCGGAACCGGGTGACGCCGACGGCCGTGGCCGCCATGACGAAGTCGGAGTTCTTCACCCGGAGGATCTCGGCCCTCAGCACACGGGCCGTCGCCGGCCACGCGAAGATGCCGATCGCGAGCGAGATCGTCCACACGCTCACGTACTGCGAGAGCACCGACATGATGACGACGGCCGCGAGGATGTAGGGGATCGAGAAGAAGATGTCGCCGAGGCGGGACAGGACCGCGTCGACCCACGTGCCGTAGAAGCCCGCCAGCGCACCGAAGAGGATGCCGAGGAAGGCGACGATGAACGTCACGATGAGGCCGACGGACAGCGACGTCGACGTGCCGTAGATGATGCGCGCGTAGATGTCGCAGCCCTGGCGGTTGTAGCCGAGGACGCTGCCGCCGCCGGGGCCCTGGTTGCTCAGCGAGAGCTGGCAGTACCGCGGGTCGAGGCTCGTGAACAGGGTCGGGAACAGGGCGACGATCACGATGATGAAGATCATCACGGCGGAGACCCAGAACATGGGCCGCTTGCGGACGTCGCGCCAGGCGTCGCGCCAGAGGTTCGAGGGCTTGCCCTCGGCCTTGACCGAGTCGATCGCGACGAGCGGGGTCTCGTCGATCGGCGCGACGAAGTGCGCCTGGGTGGGTCTGGTGTTACTTGGCATAGCGGATCCTCGGGTCGAGCACGGCGTACAGGAGATCCACCAGCAGGTTGATGACGAGGTAGATCAGCACCATGACGGTCACGAACGAGACGACGGTCGGTCCCTCGCCGCGGATGATCGCCTGGTAGAGCGTGCGGCCGACGCCGGGCACGTTGAAGATGCCCTCGGTGACGGTCGCACCGACCATGAGCGTGCCGAAGTCGACTGCCAGGTAGGTCACGACGGGGATGAGCGAGTTGCGCAGGATGTGGATGGGGACGATCCGACGACGGGACAGGCCCTTGCTCGCGGCGGTGCGAACGAAGTCCTGGCCGCCCGTATCGATGACCGACGCCCTTGTCAGTCGAACGATCTGGGCGAAGCTGATCGTCGCCAGCACGATGGCTGGCATGATCAGGTCCTGTATCGGTGCGCCCGGTCCGACGGTGGTCCGGAACAACCCGAGTTGGATGCCCAGGACGAACTGCGCGACGAACGCGACGACGAAGATCGGCAGCGAGATCAGGATGAGGCTGATCACGAGGAAGCTCGCGTCGAAGATGCCGCCCTTGCGCAGGCCCGAGACGAGGCCGATGGTGATGCCGGCGACCATCTCGAAGAAGACCGCGAGCACGGCCAGGCGGAGCGTCACGGGGAACGTCTCGGCGAGGATGTCGCCAACCGGCTGTCCCGAGAACGAGACACCGAAGTCACCGCGGAAGATGCCGCCGAGGAAGAGCAGGTACTGCACGATGAACGGCTGGTCGAGGTTGTACCGCTCACGGACGGCCTCGAGCACCTGGGGCGGGGGGGTCTTGTCGCCGAACAGGGCGACGACGGGGTCGCCCGGCATGGCGAAGACCATGAAGTAGATCAGGAAGGTGGTGCCGAGCAGCACAGGGATGGCCTGCAGGAGTCGGCGCGCGATGTAGCCGGCCATGGATCAGGCCCCGCGATCTGCGTGTGTAGACATTGTTGAAGAAACCTCACCGTTAAGGGAGTGCGCACACACGATGTTACGCGCCTCGGCACACCCCGGATACGTGGGAGTGGGGCGGCGATCCAACGGACCGCCGCCCCACGGGCGTCAGAGAGTCTAACCCTCGGATGCCCCGACCGAGAATTACTCGCTCTTGGTGACCTGGAAGTACAGCGGCACCGAGTTCCAGCCGAACTCGACGTTCTCCACCGACTCGCTCCAGGCGCCGTTCACCGTGGAGTACCAGAGCGGGATCGCGGGGAGGTCCTCGAAGAGGATCTCCTGCGCCTGCTGGAACTTCTCGATGCCAGCGTCGACATCGGTCTCGCCGAGGCCTTCCTGGATCAGCGCGTCGAACTCGGGGTTCGAGTAGTCACCGTCGTTCGAGCCGGCGCCGGTCACGTAGATCGGGCCGAGGAAGTTGGAGAGCGACGGGTAGTCGGCCTGCCAACCGGTGCGGAACGCGGTCTGGATGGTGCGGTCGGTGACCGCGGTGCGCATCTCGGCGAACGTCGGGTACGGAGCACCCGAGGCGTCGATGCCGAGCTCGTTCTTGATCTGGTTCGTCGTCGCGTCGACCCAGCCCTGGTGGCCGCCGTCGGCGTTGTACGCGATCTGGAACGAGCCCTCCCACGGGCTGATGGCGTCGGCCTCGGCCCACAGCTCCTTGGCCATGTCGCCGTCGTAGTCGAGCACGTCGCTGCCGGGGATGTCCTCCGAGTAGCCGTCGATGACCGGCGACGTGAAGTCGTGGGCCGGGGTACGGGTACCCGAGAAGATCACGTCGGTGACCTCCTGGCGGTTGATCGCGTGCGAGATCGCGGCGCGGCGGAGCTGGCCCTCCTCACCCTCGAAGTGCGGGAGGCGCTCCGGGATGGTGAAGGACTGGAAGATCGCAGCACCCTGCGTGATGGCACGGTCGCCGAACTCGTCCTGGAAGGTCGAGAGCGCGCTGTCCGGGATGGCGTCGAGCACGTCGAGGTTGCCACCCTGCAGGTCGGCGTACGCCGCGTCCTGCGTGGCGTAGAAGATGATCGAGAGACCACCGTTGGCGGCCTGGCGGTCACCCTGGTAGTCCTCGTTCTTCACGAGGTCGATGCGCTCGTTGTGCTTCCACGCGCCCTCGCCGTCGAGCATGTACGGGCCGTTGCCGATCGGGTTCTCACCGAAGGCGTCCAGGTCCTCCCAGGCCGCCTCGGGGAGCGGGAAGAAGGCCGAGTAGCCCAGTCGGAGCGGGAAGTCCGACTCCGGCTGCTTGAGGGTCACGGTGAAGGTCTTGTCGTCGACGACCTCGAGGCCGGACAGCTCGTCCACGTTCTCGTCGTAGCTGAAGCCCTCGATCGAGTCGAAGAAGTAGCTCGAGAGCTGCGCGTTGTCGAGCGCGGCGCCGTAGTTCCAGGCCTTGACGAACGACTCGGCGGTGACGTCCTCGCCGTTCGTGAACGTCTGGCCGTCCTTGATCGTGATCGTGTACGTCTGCGCGTCGTCGGTCTCGATCGACTCCGCCATGTCGTTGTGCGGAGCACCCTCGCCGTCGTAGTAGACCAGGCCAGCGAAGATCGAGTCGAGGATCTTGCCGCCACCGGTCTCGTTGGTGTTGGTCGGGATCAGCGGGTTCTGGGGCTCGGAACCGTTCGTGGTGATGATCGCGGTGCTGTCACCCGCGGGTGCGGTCGGCTCGCTGCTGGACGAGCAACCGGCGAGCGTGAGCGCACCGGCCGCCGCAAGAGCAATGGCGGCAACGCCGATTCTCTTGATCTTCAATGTTCCTCCTGTGAGATGAGCGCACGACTGTCCGATTCGTGGTCGAGCAGGGGGCGCTGGTAGGTGAATCGAGACTATAAGCGGCTCCGGGCCGAACAAACTTCACGGCGGAACCGTTACCGAGGCGCAATCTTGCGAGCCGCCGGTGCGCAGATGAGCATGCGCCGACGCACGATTCTTGCGCGTTGCGCGCCCGTGCGAGGATTGCCGCATGGCCGACGCCCGACGACGCCTGCGCATCGAGATCGCCATCGTGCTCGCGCTCTCACTCGGCGCCTCGGCCGTGTACTCGATCGTCGCGATCGTGGCCCGCCTGACCGACGAGCGGCCGCTCGCGCAGCAGAGCGCCGCGCTCAACCAGTCGCGCTCGGCGCGCGAGTGGCTGGACTTCACCTACCAGTTCCTCGACGTCGCGTTCGGGCTCGCGGTCGTCGCCCTCGTCCTCTACCTCCTCTGGCAGCCCGGTCGCAGCCCCTTCCGACGGATCGGCTTCGACCTGACCAGGCCGGGTCGCGACCTGGCCTCGGGCGTGCTGCTCGCGGCGGTCATCGGCGTGCCCGGACTCGCGCTGTACGCGGCCGGCCGAGCCCTCGGGTTCAGCGTCGCCATCGTGCCGCAGCCGATCGACACGCACTGGTGGACGGTGCCGATCCTCGTGCTGGCCGCCCTGAAGGCGGCCCTCACGGAGGAGCTCATCGCCGTGGGCTACCTCTTCACCCGGCTCCGGGAGCTCGGCGTGGGCCCGTGGGCGACCATCATCTCGAGCGCGCTGCTGCGCGGCAGCTACCACCTCTACCAGGGCTTCGGCGGGTTCGTGGGGAACGCCCTCATGGGCGTCGTGTTCGGCTGGGCCTACACGCGCTGGGGCCGCACGATGCCGCTCGTCATCGCGCACTGGCTCCTCGACATCGTGTCGTTCGTCGGCTACCCGCTCGCGGTCGGGTGGTGGCCGGCGCTGTTCGCGCCGCCCGCCGACTGACCGACGGGCTGCGTCGGGCGGCCCGGTCGGGGCGACGGATGCCGCGGCCGCGGCGCCTCGGCGACGTGGCGCGACCCGGCGAGCGCGACGACCGTCGCGGGCATCGGCGGGAGCACCTCCTCCGGCGGCTCGACGCGCAGGTCGGAGTCGTTCGCGCGGACGCGCGCGCCCTCGATCCAGCTGCGCCGGCCCGGCGTGCACACGGTGGAGAACTGCTCGGCCCCGCCGTAGAAGCCGCTGCGGGTCATGTCGCTGAACGACTCGGCGCGACGCAGCGCGTCGGCGAGCCCCGGGTTGCGGCGGTCCAGCATTCCGGCGCGCTGCTCGAGCCCGGTCATGCGAGACGCGCCGATCGTGCAGCCGACCATCACGCCCACGAATCCGAGCGTGGCGAGCGTCGCCACGAGGTCCATCGGGATCATGCGCACCCCCCTTAGTGCGAGTGATCCTCAGTGTACTCCCGGGCACCGACGACGGGACCGCCCGGATGCCGCGCCGACGCGGTCGGCGCACGCTGGCCGAGGCCGTCGCGAACGGCCCCGCCAGGGAGAAGGAAGACCATGGACCTCGCACACGCCGCACATGCCGGCGGCCTCGCCGCTCGCCGCACCGAGCGCCGGTTCTCCGCGACCGAGGCGGAGGTCCGCGAGGCCGAGCAGCGCGTGCTCCGCCGCCGGGCCGCCGCCGCGGAGTCGCGCATCGTCTACGTCGAGCGCGGCCGCCACGCGGCGCCGCGGACCGCCTGACCGCCGCGCCGCGCGGCCGGATGGAGCCGCGCCCTCAGCCGCGGACCGGCTCGCCCGCCGGGGTGAGCACCCACCAGACGCCGTTGACGCCCTGGCCGGCCGTGTCGCCGGCCGCCGCGTCGCCCGCGAAGTAGTAGAGCGGCCATCCGTCGAGCGTGAGCTGCGGTTCGCCGTCGATGCCGGTGATCGAGCCGACCTCGCCCGTGACGCCGTCGAGCTCCACCGCTGCGGCGTCGCCGTGCACGGCCGGCCAGTTGTCGGCGCACTGTCCCTCGCAGGTGGATGCGTCGCCGCCCTGCGTGTCGCTGTCGAACTGGTACACGGTGGTGCCGTCCGAGTCGACGACGATGGTGCCGAGGTCGGAGTCGGCGGTCGAGAGCCCGGTGATGCCGGACGTGTCGTCGTCGGACGGCGACTCGGTGGCCGCGGTGTCGCCCGGCGCCGACTCGCTCGACTCCACGCTCGACGAGCTCGATGCGCCGTCGTCTCCGGCGGCGCATCCGGCGAGCCCGAGCAGTGCCGCCGCAGCGACCGCGACGCCCAGCATGATCCTGGAATCCATGGGAACCCCTCCGTTCGAGGATCGCGAGGTGCGATCACCCGAGACACGAGACGGGTGCCGCCGCGGTTCACCGCGGTCCGGCGGGCGGTCCGTTCAGGGGAGGTCGGCCTCGAGCTGCGCCTCGCCGGTCGCGAGGGCGCGCACCTCGATCGAGACGAGGTCGTCGCGCTCGAGCGCGGTGCCCGCGTCGAGCCTGACGACCTGCCCCTGGCCCGCATGCCAGGTCGACACCTGCGTCTCCTCCCCCGCGGCATCCGTCAGGTAGAGGCCGTACTCCCACGTCTCGCCCTCCCCCGTCCACTCGCCCGTGCCGTACCGGCAGGTGATCGACAGCCGGGTGCCCCACGGCACGCTCGCGACCGCGACCGACGCCGTCAGCGGGGTGTCGCCGACCGGCTCCATGGCGACCACCTCCGCGTCGCCGCGCGGGAGCGTTGCCGTCACGATGCCCGCCACGACGGCCGCCACGAGCAGCACCGACGCCGCGATCGCGGCGAGGAGGCGCACGCGGCGCGGCCCCGCTCCGCCGATCCGAGCGGGTGGGGCGCCCGTGCGGGCGATCGCCGGGGCGGGCACGGCGGGCGCCTCCGGACCGGCGACCGGGTCCGTGCCCGGACGGGCCGCGGCATCCGCCCCGCCGACGGCCTCCGCGGCCTCCGCATCGAGCCTGGCGAGCAGGCCGGGCATCGGCGCGAGCTCGGCGACGGCGGCACGGCACCGCTCGCAGCCATCGAGATGCGCCTCGTACGCTCGGCGGTCGACCGGCGTCAGCGCGCCGAGCACGTACGCGGCGTCCCAGTCGACGTAGCGCTCGTGGTCGTCGTTCACCGGGTCACCCCCTTCTCCTGCAGTGCGAGGCGCAGCGCGCGCAGCCCGTAGTGGAGCCGCGACTTGACCGTGCCCTCGGGGATCCCGAACCGGTCGGCGAGCTCCGCGGTGCTGCGTCCGCCGTAGTACGCCTCGACGATGACGGCGCGATGGTCCTCGCTGAGCGAGGCGAGCGCCTCCTCGACGATGAGTCGCTCGAAGAGGGCGTCGGTCCGGTCGTCGACGGCGCGCTCGGGCGGGTCGGGCGTGCCGAGCTCGTGACGTCGACGGGCGCTGCGCTGCTCGTCGACCACGAGGTGCCGCGCGACCGTGAACATCCAGGCGCGGGTGTGCTCGGGCCCCTCCGCCATGATGCCCGGCGTCCGCCAGGCCCGCAGCAGGGTCTCCTGCACGACGTCGTCCACGCTCGCGCTGCCGCCGGTCAGGTGCATGACGTAGCGGCGGATCGCCGGCGCGTGCGCGTCGTGCAGCGCCCGCAGCGCGGAATCGTCGTCGCTCGGCATGGCACCTCCACCGGGACCACGAGGCCGGCGCCCGATCGGTTCACCCTGCGGATGAACCGGAGGCCGATCGGTCTCGTGCCCTCGGTATGGACGATATCTCCGAACTCATCGGGCTTCCGCTGCATCCGCTGCTCGTCCACGCCCTCGTCGTGCTCGTGCCGCTCGCCGCACTCGCCCTGATGCTCGGCCAGTGGTGGCCCGCGGCGCGTCGGCGCCTCGGCATCCTCACCTTCCTCGCGACCCTGGCGGTCGCGGTGCTCGCCCCGGTGACGATGCAGGCCGGCGCGGACCTGCTCGCGCGCGTCGGCCCGCTCCCCGGCACCGCGCAGCACGAGCAGTTCGGTCGCGCCGTGCCGATCTGGACGACGGCGCTCTTCGTCGTCGCGGCGGCCCAGTGGACCTGGTTCCGGGTCGGCGTGCCCGCGCTCGCCGAGCGTCGCGGCATCCGGGTGGCCGGGAACGTCGTGCTGGGCGTCGCGGTCGCCGTCGTCGGCGCAGGCAGCGTGGTCGCGGTGGTGCTGGCCGGCGACTCGGGCGCGCGGGCGGTGTGGGGCGGGATCTTCGGATGACGGGAGCGGGCGCGGTCGTGATCGACCGCGCCCGCTCCCGTCGAGTCGTCGGCGCTTACGCGAACGCCGAGACTGCGTCCCGGCGCGATGCCGCTGCGCTTCCCATCGAGGCGTCCGCTACGCGAACGCCTCGATCGGCGGGCACGCGCACACGAGGTTGCGGTCGCCGTACGCCTGGTCGATGCGGCGGACGGGCGCCCAGTACTTGTTTCGCACGAGCGAGTGAACCGGGTAGACGGCCTGCTCGCGCGTGTACGGGTGCGTCCACTCCCCCGCGATGACCGACTCCGCGGTGTGCGGGGCGTTGCGCAGCGGGTTGTCCTCCGCCGGCCACTCGCCGCGCCCGACGGCGTCGGCTTCGGCCTTGATCGCGATCATCGCCTCGACGAAGCGGTCGAGCTCGCCGAGGTCCTCCGACTCCGTCGGCTCGACCATGAGCGTGCCCGCGACCGGGAACGACATCGTCGGGGCGTGGAAGCCGTAGTCGATGAGGCGCTTGGCGACGTCGTCGACCGTGACGCCGGTCTCGGCCGTCAGCGGACGAAGGTCGAGGATGCACTCGTGCGCCACGAGCCCGTTCTCACCCGTGTAGAGCACCGGGAAGTGGTCGCGCAGGCGTGCGGCGACGTAGTTCGCGGCGAGCACCGCGGTCGCGGTCGCCTGCTTCAGGCCCTCGGCTCCCATCATGCGGACGTAGGCCCACGAGATCGGAAGGATCGACGGGCTGCCGTAGGGCGCCGCCGAGACCGGCCCGCCGCCGTGCTCGACGCCCCCGGCGTGGTCGGCGCGCTGCGCCATCGGGTGGCCGGGCAGGTGGGGCGCGAGATGCGCCTTCGCCGCGACCGGGCCGACGCCGGGGCCGCCGCCGCCGTGCGGGATGCAGAACGTCTTGTGCAGGTTCAGGTGCGACACGTCGCCCCCGACGTCGCCGAAGCGGGCGAAGCCGAGCAGTGCGTTGAGGTTGGCGCCGTCGATGTAGACCTGGCCGCCGGCGTCGTGCACGGCCTGCGTGATCGACTTCACCTCGTGCTCGTAGACGCCGTGCGTCGACGGGTAGGTGATCATCAGCGCGGCGATGTGCTCGGCGTTCGCGGCGATCTTGGCGCGCAGGTCGTCGAGGTCGACGTTGCCGAGCTCGTCGGTCGCGACGACGACGACCTTCATGCCTGCGAGCACCGCCGACGCGGCGTTGGTGCCGTGGGCGCTCGACGGGATGAGGCAGACGTCGCGCTCGGCGTCGCCGTTGGCGAGGTGGTAGCCGCGGATCGCGAGGAGGCCCGCGAGCTCGCCCTGGCTGCCCGCGTTGGGCTGCAGCGAGACCGTGTCGTAGCCGGTGACCTCGGCGAGCCACGCCTCGAGCTGCTCGATGAGCCCGAGCGAGCCGACCACGTCGGCCTCGGGCGCGAACGGGTGCAGGTCCGCGAACTCGGGCCACGTGACGGCCTGCATCTCGGTCGCCGCGTTGAGCTTCATGGTGCAGGAGCCGAGCGGGATCATGCCCCGGTCGAGCGCGTAGTCGCGGTCGGCGAGCTGCTTGAGGTACCGCATCATCTGCGTCTCGGAGTGGTGCGAGTTGAACACCGGGTGCTCGAGGTACGGGGTGGTTCGGCGCATCGCCTCGGGCAGGCTGGCCGGCAGCTCGCGCAGCGGGACCGGGACCTCGACGCGCTCGCCGAGGCCGAACGCGTCGACGACGAGCGACAGCTCGGCCTCGGTCGTGGTCTCGTCGACCGCGACGTGGACGGTCGCCTCGTCGGCCTCCCACAGATGGACGCCGAGCTCGCGGGCGCGCTCGACCACGTTGCGGGCGAGGCCGGGCACGTGGACCCGGATCGCGTCGAAGTACGCGTCGTGCTCGAGCGTCAGCCCGTAGCCGGTCAGCGCATCGGCGAGGGCCTTCGCCTTCGCCGCGGTGGTCACGGCGATGTGGCGGATGCCGCGCGGCCCGTGGTACACGGCGTACATCGACGCCATCACGGCCAGCAGCACCTGGGCGGTGCAGATGTTCGACGTCGCCTTCTCGCGGCGGATGTGCTGCTCCCGCGCCTGGAGGCTGAGCCGGTAGGCGGGGTGGCCGGCGGCGTCCTGGGAGACGCCGACGAGCCGTCCCGGGAGCTGTCGCTCGAGGCCCTTGCGCACCGCCATGTAGCCGGCGTGCGGACCCCCGAAGCCCATGGGCACGCCGAAGCGCTGCGACGTGCCCACGGCGACGTCGGCGCCGAGCTCGCCCGGGCTCGTGACGAGCGCCATGGCGAGCAGGTCGGCCGCGACGACCGCGAGCGCGCCCTGCTCCTTCGACGCGGCGATGATCGACGACGGGTCCCACACGCGACCCGACGCGCCGGGGTACTGCACGAACACGCCGAAGTGCTCGCCGAGCGCCGCGACATCCGTCGTCTCGTCGAGGTCGGCGACGACGAGCTCGATGCCGACCGCCTCCGCGCGCGACGCGAGCAGGGCGTGCGTCTGCGGCAGCGCGTCCGCGTCGACGACGAACCGGTTCGTGCGGTTCTTCGACGCGCGACGTGCGAGCAGCATGCCCTCGACGACCGCCGTGCCCTCGTCGAGCATCGACGCGTTGGCCGTGTCGAGGCCCGTCAGGTCGGCGACGACGGTCTGGAAGTTGATCAGCGCCTCGAGCCGGCCCTGCGAGATCTCGGGCTGGTACGGCGTGTAGGCCGTGTACCAGCTCGGGTTCTCGAGCACGTTCCGCTGGATCACCGCAGGCGTGATGGTCCCCGAGTAGCCGAGGCCGATCATCGAGGTGCGCACGGTGTTCGCATCGGCGAGGGCGCGCAGCTCGGCGAGCGCCTCGCGCTCGGTCGCGGCAGCCGGGATCGCCGAGTCGACGACCTCCTGCATCCGGATGGCGCTCGGCACCGCCGCATCCATGAGCGCGTCGAGCGAGTCGTAGCCGAGCGCCGCGAGCATCCACTCGTGGTCGCGCGGGGTGGTGCCGATGTGGCGGCGCCCGAAGGCGTCGACGTCGAAGGCCGGGGAGGTGCTGGGCATGTGCGTGCTGGTTTCCTTGTCGCGGGTCGCGGTGCCGGGCGGGCCCGGCGGAGGGGCGACTACTCGCCCGTGAGGGCGCGGTACTCGTCGTGGCTGAGGAGGGCGGGCAGCGAGGTGGTGGTCACCTTGAGCAGCCATCCGTCGCCGAAGGGGTCGCTGTTGACGAGCTCGGGCGAGTCGACCACGGCCTGGTTCGACTCGACGACCTCGCCGTCGACCGGGGCGAACAGCTCGCCGACGGACTTCGTCGACTCGATCTCGCCGACGACCGTGCCGGCGGCGACCGTGCTGCCCGGGTCGGGCAGGTCGACGTAGACGACGTCGCCGAGCTTCTCGGCGGCGTAGTCGGTGATGCCGATGGTGACGGTGTCGCCGTCGACCTTCACCCACTCGTGCTCGGCGGTGTACTGCAGTTCGCTGCGATCGGTCATCAGGTGCTCCTCGTGCTGGTCGTGTGGTGCGGTGCGGGTCCGGCGGGGCGCCTAGGCGCCGCGCTTGTAGAAGGGCAGTGCGGTGACGGATGCCGGCATGCGCGTGCCGCGCACGTCGACGAAGAGCGCGGTCCCCGCCTCGGTGAGGTCGGGCGCGACGAACGCCATCGCGACCGGGTGGCCGAGCGTCGGCGACAGCGCGCCGGACGTGACCTCGCCGACGCGGCGGGCGTCCTCGCCGTCCCCGTCGAACACGGCGTAGCCGGCGCGCGGGGCGCGGCGCCCCTCGGCCGTCAGGCCCACGAGCACCGGCGCGTCGGCCGCGGGGCCCTGCTCGATCGCCTCGCGCCCGACGAAGTCGCCCTCCTTCGAGAGGGCGACCACGCGGCCGAGGCCCGCCTGCACGGGGAAGATGTCGCGGCCGAGCTCGTGGCCGTAGAGCGGCATGCCCGCCTCGAGGCGGAGCGTGTCGCGGCTCGCGAGCCCGCACGGCACGACGCGCGGGCCACCGGTCTCGCGCAGCGCGTCCCAGAGCGTCTTCGCGCGATCGGGGGCGACGTACAGCTCGAAGCCGTCCTCGCCGGTGTACCCGGTGCGGGCGACCAGCACGGGCTCGCCCTCGAACGTGGCCGGCAGGGCGCGGTAGTACTTCAGCGCGGCGACGGCGGCGACGAAGTCCTCCTCGTCGTTGCCGGGGCCCTCGATGCCGAAGCCCTCGGTCTGCTGGAGCACCTCGAGCGCGTCGGGTCCCTGCAGCGCGATGAGCGCGATGTCGTCGGACTCGTCGAACACCTCGGTCTCGAACGGCGCGGTGCGGGCGCGGAGCTCCTCGGCGACGACGTGCCGGTTGGCCGCGTTCGCGACGACCATGAAGCGGTCGGGCCCGGTGCGGTAGACGACGAGGTCGTCGATGACCCCGCCGTCGCGCGCGAGCAGCAGCGAGTACTTGGCCTGGCCCTCGGCGATCGCGGAGAGCTTGCCGGCGAGCGCGTAGTCGAGCGAGTCGGCGGCCTCCGGCCCGACCACGACGATCTCGCCCATGTGCGAGAGGTCGAAGAGGCCGGAGTGCTCGCGCACCGCGTGGTGCTCGGCGAGGTCGCTGGAGTAGCGGACCGGCATCTGCCAGCCGGCGAAGTCGGTGAACGAGGCGCCTTCGGCGCGGTGCACCTCGTCGAGGGGGCTGCGGCGCTCGGTGGTGCCCTGGTCGGTGGTTCCGGGTGCGTCGGTCACGAGTTCTCCTGGATCGCGCGGATCGCGCGGCGGTCGCCGCTGGAAAGAACTCCCCCTCTGTCATGGGCCTGAGAGCTTCGCGACGCCCCGGGGAGCTGTGCTTTCACCTTCGGCGGGAGGTCCGCCGGGGCGGCATCCGCTTTTCAGAGTCGGCCTCGTCATCGCGGTGATGCGACCTGAGAGATTGGCGGGGAGGCTTGCTCCTTCGGTGCCGGTCGGCCTCCGTCTGGACGGATTCCGCCGGCTCTCCCGCGATGCGTCGATGGCCCGGTATGAGGTTGTCGGGGGCAGTCTACCAACGCGCGCGCGTCGCGCCATGCACGCGCGGGCATGCACCGCGCCCGCCCGACATCGGGGGTCGGGCGGGCGCGGTGCGGCGGTCGTGCTCAGAAGGTGAAGTACGGGTCCAGCACGCGGACCTCGGTGATGCGGTCGACGGGGAAGCTGTTCAGCTCCGCGGCCGCGCGGATCGCTTCCGGGTCGGGACCGTCGTACACGCAGAACGTGTGCTTGGTGTCGCCCGTGACGTACGAGTGGAGCCAGGTGACGCCGCGCTCGGCGTTCCGGTCGACGACCTTGAGCATGGCCGCCGCGCCCGTCGCGTCGGGCGGCACGGAGAGGCCGTCGGGGAAGGTCCGTTCGACGATGTATCGGGGCATGCGCGTCTCCTCGTGTTCCGATGACCGGCCGTCGAGCCCGGTGCCCGTGGTCCGGTGCGGGAACGCTACGGCCGCGCGGGGCGGCGGGACATGGGCGGGATCGCCCATGTTCGGACCTCGGCTACGGGGTCTCGGACTCCGCGCGACGGGCCAGGGCTGCCGCCGCGCCGCGCGTCGCGACGCCGAGCTTGCCGAGGATCGCCGACACGTGGTGGTCGACGGTCCGGACCGACAGGCTCAGCCGTTCGGCGATCGCCTGGTTGGAGGCGCCGTCGGCCACGAGCGCGAGCACCTCGGACTCCCTCCGGGTGAGCCCGAACGGATCGTCGCGGGTCGAGGCGCGCGGCCCCCTCGGCAGGTTGCCGACGCCCGCGGCGCGCAGCCGTCGACGGAGCGCCTCCGCCGCCGGCGGGGCGCCCATCGCCTCGAGCGCCCGGACCGCCTCGATCGCCTCCGGCGCCTCGGCGAAGCCGCGCGCGAGCTGCTCCTCGAACACCGCGCCGCGCTCGGCCCACCCGCGGGCGGCGGCGGCCCAGTCGCCGGCCGCCATGGCGGCGTACGGGCCGTCGGCCCACTCGGGCACGGCCGGCTCGCGGCCTGCGGCGCGCAGCCACCACGTCAGCTCGGCGGCGAAGACGGGATGCCGCTTGGCGACGGCGAGCGGGAGCGCCGCCTCGGCCTCCGCCGCGGCACGGTCGTCGTCGCCGGCGAGCCAGGCCGCTTCGGCGCGCGCGGCGCGCACGGGCGCGATGCGCTGGAGCGTGTCGGAGGACTCCGCGAGCGCGAGCGCGTCGTCGAGCGCCTCGTCGGCGCCGGGGTCGCCGCGTCGGGCCCGGAGCCGGCCGAGCGCCAGCAGTGCCATGATGCGGCTGATCGCGGCCGTCCCGTCGCGGCCGAGCACGGCGTGCGCGTCCTCCGCGGCCCCGGCGGCGTCCCCGAGGTGCAGGCGCGTGAGCGCGCGCCACGCCTGCATGTAGTGGTGGAACACGTCGACGTCGGCCGTGCCCGCCTCGGCCATGCCCTCGGTGAGCACGGCGTCGGCGAACCGGTACTGCCCGATCTCGCCGCTGGCGCTGCCGAGGTTGGTGAACGCCGCGCAGGCGTCGTAGTCGAGCCCGGCGCGTCGTGCGACGTCGAGGCTCTCGCGCAGGTCGGCGACGCCCGCCTCGAACTCCGATCGGACGATCCGCGCGGAGCCGGTCGCGTTGAGCGCGCCGGCGAGCAGCGCGTCGTCACCGATCGTCCTGGCCAGCGCGAGCGCGCGGTCGCCCCACTCGATCGCCTCGTCCGTGTCGCGCGTGAGCATGCGCAGGGCGGCCCGGCGCCGGTAGGCGGCCGCCAGCTCGCGACCGGGCGGATGCCGCTCGGCGAGCTCGACGGCCTCGCGGCTCGCGGCATCCGCCTCGGTCGTGCGCCCCAGCGAGAACGCGATGGCCGCCAGTCGCACGAGGTCGTCGACGAGGCGCAGGTCCTCACCGCGCCCGCGGCGGAGCGCCACGGCGTCGGCGATGGCGGCCTCGGCCGCCGTCGGGTCGTCGATGGTGTCGGCCTCGCGAGCGTACGCCTCGAGGAGCTCGGCTCGCCGATCGTCGGGCTCGCCTCCGGCGACGGCGAGCGCGGCGCGGAGGTGCGCGGCGGCCTCGCGGTGCGAGCCGGCCGCGGCGGCCTCGGCCGCGGCGAGCGGGGCGAGCTCCAGGACGGCGGCGTGGTCGTCGGCGCCGATGGCGTGCGCCACGAGCCGGGCGAGGTCGTGGCGCGCGGGCGCGGCGCGGAGCGCGTCGAGCAGTCGCCGGTGGATCGACGCGAGCCGCGCGGGCGGGATGTCGGAGCGGACCGCTCGGCGGGCGAGCTCGTGCCGGAAGCCGAGCGCGTCGTCCTCGGCCGAGAGCACGCCCGCAGCCACGGCCTCGTCGGCGGCGGGGAACTCGGCGCCGGCGGCGGTCGCGACGAGGCCGCGTTCGAGGCGAATGCCGCCGACGGCGACGATCTCCACGACGTTCCGCGCTGCAGGCCCGAGTCGTCCGACGCGGGCCAGCACGGCGTCCCGCACCGTGCGGGGCAGCTCCTCGCCGGCGGCGACCACCTCGGTGACGAAGAACGGGTTGCCCGCGGTCCGCTCGTGCAGGCGGCCGGCATCGAAGTCGGTCCCCGCGGCCAGGACCCCGACCGCCTCGACCGACAGCGGAGCGAGCCGGATGCGCACTACCCCGGGCATGCCGGCCAGGTCGCCGAGCAGGCCGCGCAGCTCGGGCGTGGGCGGCTCGTCGCGGAAGGTGAGCACGAGGGCCGTCCGCAGTTGCGCGACGCGACGCGCGAGGGAGCGGACGACGTCGAGCGTCGCAGCATCCGCCCAGTGCAGGTCCTCGAGGACGACGGCGCGGGGCGCGCCGGCACCGGCGAGCGCCTCCGCGAGCGCGCGCGACATCCGAGCGGCGTCGGCGGTCTCGACGAGGTCGTCGTCGAGGCCGAGCGCGGCCGCGACGTCGCGGACGGCGGCGAGCGGCGTCGGCGTCTCGAGTGCGTCGCTCCAGCCCCAGGCGACGCGACCGGGCACGCGTTCGGCGAAGCGGCGCACGAGCGCGGACTTGCCGATGCCGGCCTCGCCGCTGACGAGCACGACCGTGCCGCCGTGCGCACGCGCCGCAGGGTTCGCCGCGCGGTCCAGCGCGGCAACGTCGTCCTCGCGCTCGAGCAGCTCCATCCCGGCGCGAGTCTACGACCGGCGGGCCTCCCGATGCATGACGGGCGCTCTCGTCATGCGATTCGCGTTCGTGTCACGGTGACTGTAAGCTGGGCGTCGACGACTTCGCGTCATGCTGACTCGAAGTCCGATCCGCATCGACGAAGGGGGTGAGCGGATGCCGCAGCACGACGCGCACGCGCGCCTGGCCGTCTCCACGGTCATCTTCGCGCTCGCGCCCGACCAGGCCGATGCCGACCTGCCCGGTCGCGAGCGCCCCGCCAGCCTGCGCGTTCCGCTCGTCCGCCGGCTCCGCGAACCGGGCCTCGGCCGCTGGGCGCTGCCCGGCGGCTGGCTGCCCGTCCACGAGGCGCTCGACGACGCCGCCGCGCGCACGCTGCGCGAGACCACGGGCCTCGTCCCGCGCTACCTCGAGCAGCTCTACACCTTCGGCGACCCCGACCGCTCCCCCGGCGAGCGCGTCGTCTCGGTCGTCTACTGGGCGCTCGTGCACTCCGCCGAGGTCGAGCGCGCCGTCTCCGACGAGAACGTCTGCTGGTTCGACGAGGACGCCCTGCCGGAGCTCGCGTTCGACCACGACGCGATCCTCGACTACGCCCTCCGTCGCCTGCGCACCAAGCTCGAGTACTCGCGCATCGCGCACGCCCTCCTCGGCGAGGTCTTCACGATGGCCGAGCTCCGCCGCGTGCACGAGGCCGTGCTCCGCCGCCGCCTCGACCCCGCGAACTTCCGCCGCACGATCGAGGCCTCCGGCACCCTGATCGACACCGGCGAGCGGCTCGCCGGCACCCGGCACCGACCACCCGCGCTCTACCGGTTCGACCCCGCCCACTCCCCCGTCGCGTCGCCCTCACCGACGCCGGCGGGCCCGCCGCCCGCGGCATCCGCCACGGCATCCGAGACCAGGCCCGGCACGCACAGCAAGGACACGCCATGAGCACCACCCTTCCCGCCACCACGCCCGACGCCGAGCGCCGCATCCGCGACGCGGCGTCCGTCGACCGTGCGATCCGGCTCATCACCACGGGCCGCGCGACCGGCGAGACCTGCACCCCTGACCTCGCCAAGGGGCCGTGGGAGTTCGACGCCGGTCCCGCCGGCTACGGCCCCGGCTCGTCGATGGGCGACGTCATCCCGACCGGCGCTCCGCGCCAGGGCGCGCTGCCCGCCGTGTACCGCGAGGCGAGCGACGCCGAGCTGCACGACCGCATCCGGGCCGCCAAGGCGACGCTCGGCGAGAAGGTCGTCGTCCTCGGTCACTTCTACCAGCGCGACGAGGTGGTGCAGCACGCCGACTTCACGGGCGACTCGTTCCAGCTCGCGAACGCCGCGATGACCCGTCCCGAGGCGGAGGCCATCGTGTTCTGCGGCGTGCACTTCATGGCCGAGACCGCCGACATGCTCTCGCGGCCCGACCAGGCCGTGATCCTGCCGAACCTCGCCGCCGGCTGCTCCATGGCCGACATGGCCGACGAGTCGGGCGTCGAGGAGTGCTGGGAGCAGCTCGCAGAGGTCTACGGCGACCTGTCGGCCGTCGACGACGAGGGCCGGGTCCCGGTCGTGCCCGTGACCTACATGAACTCGTCGGCGGCGCTCAAGGGCTTCGTCGGCCGCAACGGAGGCATCGTCTGCACCTCCTCGAACGCGCGCACCGTGCTCGAGGAGGCGTTCGCGCGCGGGCAGCGCGTGCTGTTCTTCCCCGACCAGCATCTCGGCCGCAACACGGCCAAGGCGATGGGCGTGCCGCTCGAGCGGATGCCGATGTGGAACCCGAACCGGCCCCTCGGCGGCAACGACGCTGCCGACCTCGACGACGCCCGCGTCATCCTCTGGCACGGCTTCTGCTCGGTGCACAAGCGGTTCACGGTCGACCAGATCGCGAAGGCCCGCGCCGAGCACCCGGGCGTGCAGGTCATCGTGCACCCCGAGTGCCCCATGCCGGTCGTCGACGCGGCGGACGCCGCCGGCTCCACGGACTTCATCGTGAAGGCCATCCAGGCCGCCCCCGCCGGTTCGACCTTCGCGATCGGCACCGAGATCAACCTCGTGCAGCGGCTCGCCGCGGAGCACCCCGAGCACGAGATCTTCTGCCTCGACCCGGTCGTGTGCCCGTGCTCCACGATGTACCGCATCCACCCGGGCTACCTCGCCTGGGTGCTCGAGGAGCTCGTCGCCGGCCACATCGTCAACCGCATCGAGGTGCCGGCCGACGTCGCCGAGCCCGCACGACTCGCACTCGAGCGCATGCTCGCCGCGAAGCCCCCGGCGTCCGTTCCCGTGCCGGCCGGTTCGACGATCGCCCAGGCGACGGATGCCGCGGCGGCGGCCTCCGCGACCGGAGCCTGACATGACCGCCGTGCTCGTCGTCGGGTCCGGCATCGCCGGCCTGTGGACGGCGATCCGCGCTGCCGAGGCGGGGTGCGACGTGACCGTCGTGACGAAGGCCGCGATCGGCGAGGGGTCGACCCGGTGGGCGCAGGGCGGCATCGCCGCAGCCGTCCACCCGGGCGACGCCCCGGCGCGCCACGCCGCCGACACGCTCGCCGCGGGGGCCGGGATCGCCGACGCCGACGCCGTCCGCGTGCTCGTCGAGGAGGGGCCGGCGCGCATCCGCGACCTGATCCGGTTCGGCGTCGCGTTCGACGCCGACGAGTCCGGCCTCGCACGCGGCCTCGAGGCGGCGCACTCGCGCGCCCGGGTCCTGCACGCCGGCGGCGACGCGACGGGTGCCGCGATCGAGGCGGCGCTCGTCGACACGGTCCGCAGCCGCGGCATCCGCGTGCTCGAGCGCACGACGCTCGTCGACCTGGTCGTCGAACACGGCCGGGTCACCGGGGTGCGCGTGCTGGACGACGGCGTCGGCGTCGCGGCATCCGTCGTCGGCACGCCGGCGCTGCGCGAGCTCCACGCCGATGCCGTGGTGCTCGCGACGGGCGGCACCGGCGCGCTCTACCCCCACACGACGAACCCCGACGTCGCGACCGGAGACGGCGTCGCGGCCGCCGTCCGTGCCGGCGCCGAGGTCGCCGACCTCGAGTTCGTGCAGTTCCACCCGACCGCGCTCGCGGTGCCGGGCACGCCGCTGATCTCGGAGGCGGTGCGCGGCGAGGGCGCGGTCGTCCGCGACGCCGACGGTCGGCGGTTCCTGCTCGACATCGACCCGCGCGGCGAGCTCGCACCGCGCGACGTGGTCGCGCGCGCCGTCTGGCGGCGGATGGCCGAGCAGGGCGGCGTCCCGGTGCGCCTCGACGCCACGGCGCTCGGCGCCGGGTTCCTCGCCCGGCGCTTCCCGTCGATCGATCGCGCGTGCCGCGCCGCGGGCTTCGACTGGTCCCGCGAACCGGTGCCGATCGTGCCGGCGGCGCACTACGCGATGGGCGGCGTCGTCACCGACCTCGACGGTCGTGCGAGCCTGCCCGGGCTGTGGGCCGTGGGCGAGGCGTCGCGCACCGGCGTGCACGGCGCCAACCGGCTCGCCTCGAACTCGCTGCTCGAGGGCGCGGTGTTCGCGGAGCGCGCGGCTCGCGCCATCGCCGCGGCCGAGCCCGAGTCCGCGGCATCCGCCGGCGCCGCATCCACCGCCGCCGCCGCATCCGCCGCGCTCGCCTCCCCCGCCACCCACAGCGCGGCCGCCGCGTCCTCGGGAGGAGGAATCCCGCGACACGCCGACCGTCGCGGCCCCGGCCACGGCGCGTCGGCCGGAATCTCCTCCCGAGCCGCGACGCAGTCGAGCGGGCAGGCACGGCCCGCGCAGCCGACGCAGCCCGTCGACCGTGAGGCGCTGCAGCAGCTGATGTGGCGGCACGTGGGCCTGGAGCGCGACGCGCACGGCCTCGCCGAGGCATCCGCCCGACTCGACGGATGGCACGCCCCCGACCCCGTCGATCGGCGGAGCGTCGAGGACCGCAACCTGCTCGACCTCGCCCGGCTCACCGTCGCCGCCGCCCTCGCCCGCACCGCCAGCGTGGGCGCGCACACCCGGAGCGACGCGCCGCCCGCCGCTCGGGACCGGATCGCACCGACCCCCGAGAGGCAGGCCGCCTGATGACCGAAGCCCGCGAGATCGAGCGGATCGTGCTCATGGCGCTCGACGAGGACGCGCCGTGGGGCGATCTCACCGGCGAGACGCTCATCCCTGAGTCCGCGACCGCGACGGCCGACCTCGTCGCCCGCGAGCCGGGCGTCTTCAGCGGCGCCGCCGTGGTCGAGGCGACGTTCGGGCTCGTGGACCCGAGCATCGACGTGCAGGTGCTCGCCGCCGACGGCGACCGGTTCGAGGCGGGCGACGTCCTGGCGCGCGTCGCCGGGCCCGCCCGCGGCATCCTCCGCGCCGAGCGGGTCGCGCTGAACCTCGTGCAGCGGATGTCGGGCGTCGCGACGCTCACGGCCCGGTACGTCGCCGCAGTCGAGGGCACCGGCGCGCGCATCGTCGACACCCGCAAGACGACGCCGGGCCTGCGCAGCCTCGAGCGCCAGGCAGTGCGCGACGGCGGCGGGCGCAACCACCGCCGCTCGCTGTCCGACGCGATCATGGCCAAGGACAACCACCTCGCCGTGCTCACCTCGGGCGGCGCCGACCTCGCCGGGGCGCTGCGCGCCGCCCGCGAGCGGATGCCGCACACCGCCCACCTCGAGGTCGAGGTCGACCGGCTCGACCAGATCCCGCCGGTGCTCGCCGGCGGCGCCGACACGATCATGCTCGACAACTTCGACCTGGACGCGCTCCGCGAGGGGGTCGCGCTGATCGGCGATCGGGCGATCGTGGAGGCATCCGGTGGCGTGACCCTCGACACCGTCGCGGGGATCGCCGCGGCCGGCGTCGACGTGATCTCGGTCGGGGCGCTCACGCACTCGGCCCGGGCGCTCGACCTCGGCCTCGACGTGGTCATCGAACCGGCGTCCGCCGGCGCGGCGCCCGCGGAGGCCGGACCGGGAGGTCCGGCGTGATCTTCGCCGACCACGCCGCCACCACGCCCGTCCGCCGCGAGGCGCTCGAGGCGATGTGGCCGTACCTCACCGGCGCGTTCGGCAATCCGTCGAGCCGGCACGGCGTCGGCGAGGAGGCGGCGCGCGCCCTGGCGTGGGCGCGCGAGACGGTCGCGGCGGTCGTCGGCGCGCGGCCCGGCGATGTCGTGTTCACCTCCGGCGGCACCGAGGCCGACAACCTGGCGGTGAAGGGCCTCGGGCTCGCGACCCCGCGCGGTCGGCATGTCGTCGTGTCTCCCGTGGAGCACGAGGCGGTGCTCGAGGCGGCCGACGCGCTGCGGCGCCTGCACGGCTTCGAGGTCGCGCACGTCGAGGTCGACGCGACCGGCGCCGTGACGCCCGAGGCGCTCGCCCGCGTCATCCGTCCCGACACGACGCTCGTGTCGGTCCAGCTCGCGAACAACGAGGTCGGCACGGTGAACCCGATCGCCGACCTCGCTCGGGTCGCGCACGGAGTCGGCGCGCTCATGCACACCGATGCCGTGCAGGCCGCGGGCTGGCTGCCGCTCGCCGTCGACGACCTCGGCGTCGACGCGCTCTCCCTGGCGGGGCACAAGGTCGGGGCGCCCAAGGGCACCGGTGCGCTCGTCGTGCGCGGCCGGCTGCCGCTCGAGCCGGTGCTCCACGGCGGCGGCCAGGAGCGCGGACGGCGCTCGGGCACCGAGAACGTCGCGGGCGCGGTGGCGTTCGCGACGGCGCTCCGCCTCGCCGAGGACGACCGGGCGGATGCCGCGGCGCGCGTCGCCGACGTCACCGCCGCGTTCCGCGCCCGCGTGGCGGTCGGCGTGCCGGACGCGGTCCCGACCGGGCATCCGGACCGGCGCCTCCCCGGCACGGTGTCGTACGTGTTCCCGGGCACGGGCGGCGAGGCCGTGCTGCTCGAGCTCGAGCGGCGCGACGTCGTCGTATCGAGCGGCTCCGCGTGCGCGGCCGGAAGCGACGAACCGTCGCACGTGCTCACCGCGATGGGACTCGCTCCCGAGGTCGCGCAGACCGCGGTGCGGTTCTCGTTCGGAGCGGACGTCACGGAAGCGGATGCCGCAGCAGCGGCGGACGCCCTCGCCGAGGCGGTGTCGGCGGTCCGGGATATCGTCGCCTGATCGGCCCGCCCGCGTGCGTCGGGCCTCGGGGGAACCGGCGGATGCATGCGTCGACATGGGTCGCGCCGATCGGGAATAGCGCCCGCGCGTGCGCGGGTTGCATTCCATGTTCGCCCGGTCCCGGGTATCCCTGTCACGCCCGGCGAGCACGAGACGACGAGATGAAGGACGCACCGTGAGCGAACGCACCCCGCCCCATACCGATTCGATCGCCGTGCCCGACGATGCCGCGCTGGCGGCAGCGGCCGCCGACGAGGCCGCCGACCGCGCGATCGACCAGCACGTCCGCGCCGCGCAGCCGGAGCACGGGGCGCGCAACACGCGCGTGATCTGGCTGCTGCTCGCCGCGACGTTCACCGTCTTCCTCAACGAGACGATCATGAGCGTCGCCATCCCCGAACTCGTCGACGACCTCGGGGTCACCCTCTCGGCGGCGCAGTGGCTCACGACGGCGTTCATGCTGACGATGGCGGTCGTGATCCCGATCACCGGCTTCCTGCTGCAGCGCTTCCCGACGCGGCCGATCTTCGGCACCGCGATGGGCCTGTTCTCCGCCGGCACGCTGCTGGCCGCGCTCGCGCCCGGCTTCGAGGTCCTGCTCGGCGCGCGCATCATCCAGGCGACCGGCACGGCGATCATGATGCCGCTGCTGATGACCACGCTGATGACGCTCGTGGCGCCGTCGGACCGTGGCCGGTTCATGGGCCGCGTCTCGATCGTGATGTCGGTCGCACCCGCGATCGGCCCCGCGATCTCGGGCCTCATCCTCAACACGCTCGGCTGGCGGTACATGTTCTGGCTCGTGCTCCCGCTCGCCGTGGGCATGCTCGTGATCGGGCTTCGCCGCGTCGAGAACGTCGGCGAGACGCGGGTGTTCCCCATCGACCTGTTCTCCGTGGTGCTGTCGGCGTTCGGCTTCGGCGGGCTCGTCTACGGCCTGAGCCTCGTCGGCGAGGTCGTGAGCGCGCGCTCCACCGGCCAGCCGGTCGCGATGTGGATCGCGCTCGCGGTGGGCGCCGTCGGCATCCTCGCCTTCATCCTGCGTCAGCTGCTCCTGCAGCACCGCGACCGTGCGCTGCTCGACCTGCGCACGTTCCGCTCGCGCAACTTCGCCGTGTCGATCGCACTGATGGCGGTGATGATGGCGGCGCTGTTCGGCACCATCATCCTGCTGCCGATCTACCTGCAGGACGTGCTCGGGCTCGAGCCGCTCGCCACCGGGCTGCTCGTGCTCCCGGGCGGCCTGATCATGGGCCTGCTCGGACCGACGGTCGGCCGCCTGTACGACCGCGTCGGGCCCACGCCGCTGCTCGTGCCGGCCTCGATCGGCGTGAGCGCGGTGCTGTGGTCGCTCACCCTCGTGACCGACTCGACGCCGCCGTGGATGATCCTCGTCGCGCACGTCGTCCTCTCGACCGCGCTCGCCTTCATGTTCACGCCCCTCTTCACCACGGCGCTCGGCTCCGTCGAGCCGCACCTGTACTCGCACGGCGCGGCGATCGTCGGCACGCTGCAGCAGGTCGCCGGCGCCGCCGGCACGGCGCTGTTCATCACCGTGATGACCGCGACGGCCGCCGCCGCCGAGTCTGGCGGCACGGCCGCGATCGCGGCGCAGGCGGCGGGCGTGCGCAGCGCGTTCCTCGTCGGCGCGCTCGTGTCGCTGCTCGCGATCGTCGGCGCGACCCTCGTGCGACGCCCCGCCGACATGGTCCAGGGCGCCGCACCGGGGCACTGACGCCGGAACGCGCCCGCCCGGCCAGGACGACGACGGGCCCCCTCCGATCGGAGGGGGCCCGTCTCGCGTTCCGGTCCGGCGCGGCGCGTCAGCCGCAGTCCGGGCGGCAACCGCGCTGCGAGAGCGCGTCGACCAGCACGGTGCCGAGGTCCTCGGGCTTGGTCGCCGAGTAGGCGCCGCCCTTGGTGGCCGCGGCGATCTTCTTCATCGCGTCGAAGTCGGTGTCGGGGCCGAAGCCGATCATGATGATGGCGACGGGCTTGGTCGGGTCCTCGAGCTTCTTCAGCTCGCCGAGGAGCTGGTCGAGGCTGATGCCGTTCTCGTCCTCGTTCTTGCCGTCGGTGATCACGAGGACCGAGTTGACCTTGTCGGGGTCGTACGACTCCTGCACCTTCTTGAAGGCCGCGAGCGTCGTGTCGTACAGGCCCGTCGCGCCGCCGAGGCGGCTCGGCAGCGATCCGATGATCTGCTGGATCTGCTGCGTGTGGCCGGTGTCGGCGAGCGGGGCGATCGGCGAGAGGTCCTCGTAGTCCAGGTCGCCGTTGCGGGCGGTCGAGAAGATCCACACGCCGAGTTCCACCTCGCCCGAGAACTTCGACATGGCGCCGACGGCGGCCTGCTGGAAGATGTCGATGCGGCGCAGTCCGTTGTCGGCCGGCTCCTCCATCGAGCCCGACACGTCGATCACGGCGAGCATGCGCGAGCGGAGCGTGAGCACGCTCCACGAGCGGAGGATCTCGACCTGGGCGGCGCCGTCGAGCTCGGTCTGGGCCGGCGGGGCGGTCGGCGTGATGCCGGGCGACTCGACCTCGCCGGAGCCGTCGGGTCCGCGGAACCCGGCCTCGAGGAAGAGGTCGGAGGCCGTGCCGAGCGCCGTCTCGAGCTTGTCGAGGTTCTTCGAGCCGGCGTCGCCGATCCGGACGAACGGGTAGTCGAGGGCGACCGTGCCCTCCTCGGGGTAGGCGGCGACGAGCGGTTCCGCCGAGGCGTCCGCGTTGTGGGCCGCGACGCTCGCCTCGCTCGTGAGCACGACCGTCGGCGTGCCGGCCGAGGCGACGGTGGCCATCGCGGCATCCGCCGTGGCCGGGATCGACTTGCCGAGCGCGATCAGCGCGCCCGCGAACTGTCGCGGGTCGTCGGGCGACGACTGGCCCTGGAGGGCGTACAGGCTGGCGAGGCTCGCCGCGGACGCCTCGGGGTCCGGGAGGAGGGCCGGCAGCGTGCCGTTGAGCACGCGCGCCCAGCTCACGGGCTCGGCGGCCAGTTCCTGCGCCTCGCTGGCGGGGGCGGCGAACACGACGGGCGAGCTCGCGATCGAGGCGCCGGCCGCCGCATCCGGCTCGTTGAGGCCGAGGGACGCGGCCGTGGATGCGGTGCGCGCGAGCCAGACGCTCGAGTCGGGCACCCAGGCGTCGGCGGAGAGCGTGCCGGCGGCGAGCTCCGCGGCGGTGTCGGCCGAGTCCTGCGCGCGGACCTTGGTCTCGACGCAGCGCTTCGGATCGGCGTCGAAGTCCGCGGCGAGTTCCTCGATCGGCGCGGCGATCGAGGGGTCGGCCACGATCTGGAGCTGCTCGATCTCCTCGCAGGCGGGTTCGCCGGCGGACGCGAAGAGCGGGTTCAGGTGGCCGCCGACCCACAGGTAGACGCCGGAGGCGACGACGCCGACGACCGCCACGCCGGCGATGATGGACAGGATGAATCGGCGGCTCGGCGTCTTCGCCGGAGCCGCGACGCTATGACGTCCCACGGACACTCCAAGCCGATCGGCACCACCGTGAGATGCCAATCCCAGTCTGAACGGGTTCCCCCGTTCAGGGGGAAGGGTGCTGCCCAGTGTAGGCGAACATGAGCGATCGCCGAGAATTCGCTCCCACGCGCCTAACCACAGGTCCGTGGGCCGCGCAAGGCCTAGCCTGCCGATGCCCCGCTGCGATTGGGTGACGGCAACTGACGAAAGGACCTGCGCAGTGGACACGAGCACCACCATCTGGATCGTCGTCGGCGTCATCGCGTTCCTGGTCGTCGTCGCGGCGATCGTGCTCATCGCGACCGCCGGACGACGACGCGAGGCACGGGTCGAGGCCCAGCGAGAGCGCGCCGCCGAGATCCGCGAGCAGGCGGCGCAGACCGACCGCGAGGCACGCGAACGCGAGGTGCAGGCGCTGCAGGCGGATGCCGCGGCGCGATCGGCCGAGGCCGACGCCGCCCGGGCCCGCCTGGAGGCCGAGCGCCTCGCCGATGCCGGACGGGAGCACCGCTCCGGCGCCGAGCAGCTGCGCGCCGAGCAGGCGGAGCAGGAGCGCCAGGCCGCCGAGCTCGACCCCGACGGTGCCCGCCCCGCCGCGGAGCCGGAAGCGGCCCCCGCCGAGGCAGCGCCCGCGGCCGCCGCCGCTCCGGCCGACGAGCCGGCTGCTCGCGACGAGCAGGCCGAGCGCGCCGAGGAGCGAGCGGACGAGCGCGACGCGGAGCGGGCGGACGAGCCCGTGGCGGAGCGCGTCGACGAGCCCCTCGCGGCCGCGTCGGTGCACGACGACGACGCGCATCGGGCTCCGACCGAGCACGCCGAACCGCGCGTCGAGGCGACCGACGCCACCTCGCGCGGCGACGACACGGTCACGGCCGATGCGGCGACCCGCTCGGAGGAGGACGACCGCATCGTCGCCGACGAGCCCCGGCCGGTCGACGAGCGGATGCCCGCGGACGACGCGCAGCACACCCCGCGGCACGCCCGCGAAGCCTGACGTGACGCGAGGAGGCGGCGCGTGCGCCGTCTCCTCGCTCCGCGTCCGCACGTCGGAGGTCTGATGCCGGTTCGATGGCTCTTCGCCGGCCAGCTCGGTCCGCAGTTCGACGACGGCGGACGGGTGCTGCTCGTCGAGTCGCGCTCGGCGTTCGGCCGGGCGCCGATGCACCGGCAGAAGGCGCACCTCATCCTCTCGGCCCTGCGCCACCGCGCCGCCGAGCTGGGCGACCGCGCCGAGTTCCGCCGGGTCGAACGGTTCGCCGAGGCCGTCGACGGCCGCGACGACCTCGAGGCGATCGCGCCGCCGTCCCGCGCGGCGCGTGACGCGCTCCGCCGCCGCGGCATCCCGATGCTCCCGAGCCGCGGCTTCGTCACGTCGGAGGCCGACTTCGCGCGCTGGATGGCGCAGCGCGAGGGCCGCCGCGTGCGCATGGAGGACTTCTACGGCTGGGTCCGCGAGCGGACCGGCATCCTCATGCGCGGTCCGGAACCGGCCGGCGGTCGACTCAACCACGACCGGGAGAACCGGCATCCGCCCCCGAGGGGCGCCACGACCCTCGGCCTGCCCGAGCCCGTCTGGCCCGAGGAGGACGAGCTCGACCGCGAGGTGCGCGACGACCTCGACCGATGGCAGGCCGACGGGCACGTGCGGCTGATCGGCGAGGACGGTCCGCGCCGGTTCGCGGTCACCCGGGCGGAGGCGGACCGGGCCGTCGACGACTTCATCGAGTCGCGGCTCGGCGACTTCGGCCCGTTCGAGGACGCCGTCCTCGCGCACGACCGGGTCATGGCCCACTCACTGCTGAGCGTGCCGCTGAACCTCGGCCTGCTCGATCCGCTCGCGCTCGCGGAGCGGATCGCCGCCGAGTACGACGCCGGACGCGCGCCCCTGCCGAGCGTGGAGGGCTTCGTCCGGCAGGTCATCGGGTGGCGGGACTGGGTGTGGCACCTCTCCTGGCACCTGGGCCCGGACTACGTGGCGGCGAACAACCGGCTCGAGGCGACGCGGCCGGTGCCGAGGCCGTTCGCGACGCTCGATCCGTTCGGCGTCGAGGCGGCCTGCGTGCGCGAGACCATCGCCGACGTCCGCGATCACGGCTGGGCGCACCACATCCAGCGGCTCATGGTGCTCGGCAACTGGGCGCTGCAGCGAGGCGTGGACCCCGCGGCGCTGACGGACTGGTTCGCCGGCGCCTTCGTCGACGGCACGCCGTGGGTCATGCCCGCGAACGTCGTCGGGATGTCGCAGCACGCCGACGGCGGGCTCGTGGCGACGAAGCCCTACGCCGCGGGCGGCGCCTACCTGGACCGCATGACCGACTACTGCGGCGGATGCCGCTTCGATCCGAGGGTTCGCGTCGGCCCCGACGCGTGCCCGATGACGGCCGGGTACTGGGCGTTCCTGGACCGTGCCGAACCCCACCTGCGGGGCAACCATCGGATGGCGCAGCCCCTCGCCGGGCTGCGCCGGCTCTCGGACCGCGCGGAGGTCGTCGCCCAGGAGCGGGCGCGCGACGAGGACAGCGAGGGCTTCGGGCCGGCGCCGACCTGAGCGCGGGGCACCGGGTCGACGCGGCGCGGCGCCGTGCCGTGCCGTGCCGCGCCGTGCCGCGCCGTGCCGTGCCGTGCCGTGCCGTCGACGGTCAGCCGAAGACGTGGCGGATGCCGAGGGCCTCGTCGATCCGGCCGTGCAGGTCGTCGAGGCGGCATCCGTTCGGGCATCGGTAATCGGCCACGGCGAGGCCGGAGTCGCCCATGGTCGGCACGACCGTGACGAGCGCCGCGGCGGTCGCGCCGCAGTGCGGGCATCGGAGTCGGCTCCAGCGGTCGGTCATGCGGGTCCCCCCTCGGGTCCGGGATCAGGGTCGGTGGAGCGGTCGTCCGCCCCGGCGGCGCCGTCGTCGTCGGATCGGTCGTCGTCGTCGGATCGGTCGCCCCCGTCGCCGGATCGGTCGTCCCCGTCGACCGGGTCACCGTCGACCGGACCGAGCGCCGCGGCGATCTCGGCGTCGAGGTCGTCCTCGGCGGCCCACGACAGGGTGAGCACGTCGCCGGCGCCAAGGGTGAGCTCGACGAGGTCGGTGAGCAGCACGCGGAGGCTGGTCGACCCGAGCAGGCGCACCTGGTCGAGCGCCGTCAGCGGCGCGATGCCGGCGAGCTGCCATGCCGCCTCGGCGGGATCGTCGCTCAGGGATGCGTCCGCGTCCCACGGGAGTTCGACGAACTCGCTCGCGCGGGCGATGGTGCGGCGCACCACGAGGTCGGCCTTCTCGAGGAGCGGTCGCAGCGATTCGTCCCACTCGAGCTCGGGGAGCTCGCGGACGATCGCCGACGGATGCGGATCGTCCGGCAACCACTCCACGACCTCGATGCGGCGTCCGCCCCGGGCGATCACCGCGAGGTCGCCGTCGGTGGCGCCGAGCTCAGTGATCCTCGCGACCGTGCCCACGCCGAACCGGCGCTGCGCCTCGGCCCCGGCCGCCTCGCGACCGCTCTCGATGAGGACCACGCCGAACTCGCTCGGCTGGTCGTCGAGGATGCGCGACATCATCACGAGGTACCGCGGCTCGAACACGCGCAGCGCGAGCGGCATGTGCGGGAACAGCACGCTGCCGAGCGGGAACATCGCGAACGCGCCCATGTTCCTCATGGAAGCACGACCGCGCCCGTCGCGGGCGATGCCACAGGGGCCTCGCGGCATCCACCCAGCCGGCTCGGAGCAGCTACTTCACGAGACGCGACCGGACCCGGTCGGCCAGGGGCGTGCCGCCCGTCTGGCACGTCGGGCAGTACTGGAACGTCGAGTCGTGGAATTCGACCTGGCGGATCGTGTCGCCGCACACGGGGCAGGTCTCGCCGGTACGCCCGTGGACGCGGAGGTGGCGCCGCTTCGCGTCCTTCAACTCGGCGGCGGGCTTGCCGGATGCCGCGGCGAGCGCCTCGCCGAGCGTGCCGCGCATCGCGTCGTAGAGCCGCTCGACCTCGCCCTCGTCGAGCGTCGCCGCGATCTTGTACGGCGACATCTTCGCCGCGTGCAGGATCTCGTCGGAGTAGGCGTTGCCGATGCCGGCCAGCACGGCCTGGTCGCGGAGCAGCCCCTTGATGCGGGTGCGGCGCCCGTCGAGCACCTCGGCGAACCGCTCGAGCGTGAAGTCGTCGGTCATCGGGTCGGGGCCGAGCCGGGCGATGCCGGGCACCTCGACCGGGTCGCGCACCACGTACACCGCGAGCGACTTCTTCGTGCCGGCCTCGGTCAGGTCGAAGCCGGAGCCGTCGTCGAGCCCGACCCGGAGCGCGATCGGCGAGCGCCCCGGGCGGAGCACCGTCTTCGGGAGCACGTCGTACCACCGCAGCCAGCCCGCGCGCGCGAGGTGGAAGACGAGGTGCAGCGCGTCGTCACCCGCCGCGGCACCCGTCGCCCCGACCTCGAGGTCGAGGAACTTGCCGTGCCGGCGCACGCCGATGATGTCGCGGCGCTCGACCGCCTGGAGCGGCGGATCGAACGTCTTCAGCGCCGCGATCGCGGCGACCCGGGCCGTCGTGATCGCGTGCCCGACGGTGCGCTCGCGCAAGAACCCGGCGAGCGCCTCGACCTCGGGCATCTCGGGCACGGCTCCATGCTCGCACCGGGCGCCGACATCCGCGAGGCCTCAGCCGGCGGGAGCCGCGGATCCCGGCTCGGGCGAGCCCCGGTCGAGCTCCGCGAGCGCGCCGAGCAGCTCGGGCGTGAGCTGCAGGCCGCCGACCCCGTTCGCGGACCGCATGAGCAGGTCGACCCTGCGACGGTCCAGCCGGAGGTCGCGCTCGTCGTCGAACGTCACGGCGACCGGCATCGAGGGATGCACCAGGACCTCGTCGTGGGTGCCCTCCGGCGACGTCCAGCCGACGAGCACGGGTTCGTGCACCCTGAGCTTGGCGATGACGACGACGTGGACGTGGACGAGGACTTCGTCGGGGAGGTCGATCCGCACGATGCGGCCGAGGTGGAGCGTACCCAAGCAGGGGTCCTTTCGGGCGGGGGCGATGAACGGGGCAGGCCGCCGGTCGACCCGGGGTGTCCCGGGACTCGCGTGGGTCGAACTCCACGCGTGGACCGACGGCCTGTGGCGGGCTTCGGGGACCCGCGCAGACAGTTCTATGCGTTCCCGATGATTTGCGGGAGGGTCTTGACACGCGGTCGCCGCACGTGCTTGCGGCGCACCGCTCAGCTCACCCCGCGCGGTGCGCGGCGTCGAGGAGCGAGGTCAGCTCGTCGCGGAGCCGCTCGAGGTGGTCGACGGGTACGCCGAGCCGTCCGACGACCTCGCCCGGGACCGCGATCGCGCGCTCGCGCAGCGCCGCGCCCTCCTCGGTGAGGGCGATGTCGACGGCGCGCTCGTCGGCGGCGCTGCGCCGTCGGGTGATGAGGCCCGACGCCTCGAGCCGACCGACGAGCGGACTCACGGTCGCCGGCTCGAGGTACAGCCGATCCGCGATCTCGCGCAGCCGCAGCGGGCTCTCCTCCCAGAGCGCGAGCATCACGAGGTACTGCGGGTGCGTGAGGCCGAGGGGATCGAGCGAGGGACGGTACAGCCGCACCACCTCGCGACTGGTCGCGGCGAGCGCGAAGCACAGCTGGCGGTCGAGCTCGAGCGGGTCGTCCATGCCGCCCAGAATAGTCTGTACACTAATGATTCGTGCACGAACAGAATCTGCCGAATCCCTGGAAGGGCGTCCCGGGCTTCTGGGCGCGCGTCAACCGGCTCGTCTACCCGTTCACCGGTCCCGCCCAGGTCGGCATCGGCCGCCCCGAGGCGCCGTACGTGCCGCCCGCCGACCCGACCTGCCCGCTGTGCGGTGCACTGATGGCCGACCACCGCATCGATCGCGGCGACGCCACGACGCCGACCCACCTGCACTGCCCCGCGCCGACCGCCTGACCGGCGCTCGGAGCCCGGACAGCGAATTCGTCAGGCGCCGCCGGCCGCGCAGGCCACCTGGTCGATCCACCCGTAGTCGAAGTCGTCGTTGCCGAACACGACCGGCACGGCCCGACCGTGCACGACGTCGCGCAGCACGACGGTGTCGGTCGCATCCGGCCGCAGGGCCGTGGCCCGATCGCTGAAGCCGAGGGTGACCTCGAGCTCCGTGCAGTCGGCCTCGGTGAAGAGCGCCGACTGCCAGCACCCCTCGAGGTACGCCGTCGAGCAATCCCCGTTGTACCGACCGTCGGCGTACAGCTCCAGCGCGGCCGGGAACTCGAACCCGGTGTCGCGAGCCTCGTAGCGCTCGACGTCGTCGCTGTCGGACGTCGCGGCATCCCCGTTGCCGTGCCCCACCTCGGCCATGACCGCCTCGGCCGATCGACCGAGCGCGAGGAGGATCATGAGGCCCGCGACCACGGCCCCCACGACCACGAAGGCTCCGGCGACGATGCCGACGATCGCCCCGACCGGCAGGCTGCGGCGGGGGCGGGAGGACGCCAGCGTCGGCGAGTGGAGCTCCGCGACCAGGGCCGATCGTGCGGCGCCCAGGGTGTCGCGCCACGCCTCGGCTGCACGGCGTCCGTCGCCGGCCGGGTAGCGCGAGGGATGCCGCAACCAGAACTCGTGCTGGTAGGCCGCGTCGATGCCCTCCATCGTCAGCGGCTGGTCGGCGGGGATCTGCAGGATCTCTCGGGCGGCGTTCGGGTCCACAGCGCGATCCTACGGACGACCACCTCCGCTTCGACAGCCCCGTCCGTCGGATCCGCGACCCGAGGCCGAATCGAGACGTCCGTCGAGGACGCCGCGCGACACGATGCCGCGCATCGCGGCCGCCCCGACGCCCCCGCGGTACGGTGACCCCGAGCGGCCGCTCCCCCGCGGCCCGGACCGGACGGAGCATCGACATGGCAACTCGACCCGCAGGCGTCACGATCGTCGCGATCCTGGCGTGGCTCTCCGGACTGCTGCAGATCGTCGGCGGCATCCTCACCCTGACCGGCGGCGGCGCGACCGCGACGGGATGGACGCAGATCATCATCGGCGTCATCACGTTCGTCGTGAGCCTCGGCCTGTTCCGAGGCAGCAACACCGCGCGCGTGCTCGTCACGATCGTGTTCGTGCTGAACCTCGGCGCGGCGGTCTGGGCGATGTTCGTCGTGCCGGGCGCCTTCTGGGCGGCCCTCGTCGCGGCGCTGTTCGCGCTCATCGGGCTGATCCTGCTCTACACCCGCGCGGCGAACGAGTTCTTCTCGCGCTGACCGATGCATGCCGTGCCGGGCATGCACGGTCGCGTACGGTTGGCGGATGCTCCGACGACTCGCCTCACGCCTCTACTGGGCCTGCAGCAGGTGGACCCTCGCGGGCGAGCCTGCTCCCGGACGTCCGTCGGTGCTCATCGGGGCGCCGCACACGTCGAACTGGGACTTCGTGCTCATGCTCGGCATCGCATGGCGCTACGGGATCGACGTCCGCTGGCTCGGCAAGAAGAGCCTGTTCGCGGGATGGCGCGGCCCGATCATGCGCCGGCTCGGCGGCATCCCCGTCGACCGCGACGACCCGAGCCGCGTGGTGGACGAGGTCGTCGCGCGCATCCGCGCCGGCGAGGTGTTCGGACTCGTGGTCACGCCCGACGGCACGCGCGGCGCGAACGAGTACTGGAAGTCGGGCTTCTACCGCATCGCCCGCGAGACGGGAATGCCGGTCACCCTCGGCTTCGTCGACCGCACGACCATGACGACCGGGCTCGGCCCCACCTTCGAACTCACGGGCGACGTGCCCGCCGACATGGACCGCATCCGCGCGTTCTACGCCGACAAGGCCGGGGTGCGGCCCCACCTGCGGACCGAGCCGCGGCTGCGCAGCGAGCACGCCGCGAAGCGGGCCCGCTGACGCGGCATCCGCCCTACATCGGCTCCTCGAGCCGGAAGCCGACCTTCATCGTGACCTGCACGTGCGCGACGCCGCCCTCGGCGAGCTCGCCGCGGATCGAGACGACCTCGAACCAGTCCAGGTGACGCAGCGTCGCCGAGGCGCGCTGCAGGCCGTTCCGGATCGCCGTGTCGACGCCCTCCGGCGACGTGCCGACGATCTCGGTGACGCGGTACGTGTGATTGCTCATGGCCCGTTCCCCCTCAGCCGGCGCCTCGTCGCACCGGCCCGTCCGACGCTACTCCGGGTCGTCTCGCCGCACAGCCCCGAACCGCCTGCCGCGCTCAGTCGGTCGAGAAGTCGAGCTGCGCGTCGTCGACGGCGATCATCGACCACGTGCCGCCCGCGCTGTCGGTGAACTCGTACGCCGGCACGACCAGCACACTGCCGTCCGGCTGCCACTGGCTCCCGAGCCCGAGCCGGGCGTCGACGATCTCGACCTCGGTGACGGGCCACGCGACGGGCGTGCCGGCCGCAGGGGCGGCGGGCGGCTCGGTCGGCGGCACCCACTCGGTCACGTCGTCCGTGACCGCTTCGCGGGCCGCGAGCGGATACGCGATCACCTGCGCGCCGAAGCGCGGGTCGGAGAGCCGCTCGAAGGCCGCCTGCTCGCTGACGACGGCGTAGTCGCCGAGGGGCACGAGGTCGGCGAGCGGGCCGTAGGCGCTGACGATGCCGTCCTCCGCGAGTTCGATCGTCCACGGCTGGTCGACGCGCTGCCCGTCGACCACGGGCCATGCCTGGGCGTTCCGGGTCACGGCGCCGTCCCACGTCTCCGAGGTGTACTCGTAGCCCTCGGCGTCGCGGCCGGACGAGGCGATCAGCGAGCGGAGGGCGTCGATCGCGGCGTCCTCGCCCGGGAGGTCGCCCGAGGGCGCGCACACGTCGTCGCCCTGCTCGCACAGCCAGGGGCTGATCCGCGGGTCGGAGTAGGAGAAGCTCAGCGTGCCGTCGAGCGAGACCCACAGGGCGGGTGCGGTCCCGTCCTGCGGCCCGACCGTCCATCCGCCGTCGGCGAGCACCGGCGTACCCTCGATGCCCAGGGCCACGGCGACCGCGGCGACACGGTCCTCGACCGACCCGGCACGCGGGTCGAAGGCGTAGGCGGTCGCCGTGCCGGCGTCCGTCGAGAGCCCGGATGAGGTGAAGTGGGTGCGGCCGGATCCGTACGGCACGGTCAGCGCCGCATCCGGCGCGGCGATCCGCTGGTCCTCGGTGGTGACGCCGGGGAGGGCGCCTTCGTTCGCACCGGCGCCCTGCAGGGCGATCGGCGGCGCCGCCCCGCCACCGGCGAGCTCGGATCCGCCCCCGGCGCTCGCGCCGAGCCCGTAGCCGGCGGCGCCCACGACGAGGACGGATGCCGCGGCCGCGGCGACCTGCAGCCAGCGGCGACGACGGGCCCGCGCCGCGGCGAGGTCGGCGACCGGCGCAGCATCCCGGCTCGCGGCACCGTCGGCGGCCGCGGCGCCTGCGGGCGCCGCGTCGGCGATCGAGCCGTCCGCGGTCGCTCGGGCGACCACGTCGTCGGCGAAGCCCGCACGGGCCTCGACGTCCGCGGCGGGGTCGGCGGCGCGCAGGCGCTCGATGGGGTCGCGCTCGTCGTCGTTCATGTCGTTCGCCTCCGTGGCATCTGGTCTCACCATGCCTGTGTGCCGAGGATCGAGAACCTTGCAAGGGGCGACCCGACGCGATCCGGCTAGAACGACATCCGTTCGCCCCACGCCTCGCGGAGGCGCGTGCGGGCGCGCGACAGCGCGGCATCCGCCCCCGACCGCGAGATCCCCAGCACCTCGGCGAGCTCCGCGCCGTCGAGGCCCTCCCACGCGTGCAGCAGCAGGATGCGGCGATCGCGCTCGCCGACGCTCAGGAGCGCGCCGCGGAGCTCGGCGTCGAACAGGGCGCTGAGCTCGGGATCCTCGTCGACGCGTCCGGAGTCAGCCTCGGGCACCTCGTCGACGGGGAGGTCGACGAGCTTCCGGCGGTGGTTGGCGAGCGTGAAGCCGGCCGTGCGGTACAGCCAGGGCAGCACGGCCTCGCGCGGCACGTCGTCGCGGCGCCGCCACGCGGTCGCGAACACCTCGGCCGCGAGGTCCTCCGCATCCTGGCGCGGGCCGCGGCGCGCGAAGTACTTCACGAGCGCCGTGGAGTGCTCGCGGACCACCGCAGTGAACCACTGCAGGGCATCGTCCGCCGGAGCGGGCGGTTGCTCGCGCTCGGGCATCGGCTCCCCCTGGGTCGTCCGGGCGTCGGCGGCGTCGGTGCTGGCGATCCTCACACCGTGCTTGTGTCGCGACTGGGGCGAGTCTTGCACGCGACGACGCCCGGGGTGATCACGGAATCGTCGCGATCACCGATGGGACCGCCTGTGGCCCGCCGACGGGCGATTCGCCCCCGGACAGCCTGAAAGGCCTCGGCGTCTGTCGACTCGTCGGGGCCTTTCTATGCCGGAGCGTCCTCCGGTGGTGACGACGATTCTACGCCGCTCGGCGGAGGATGCAAGAGATTTCATGACGATTGCTCATGTTCCGATGGCACGGACGCCTTCGACCCGCTGGCGGCGCTCATGGTCGTGCCCGTCCGAGTGGTGGCGATCGCCCCGCTCCCGTGATCGCGGGTCCCCCTGTATGGGGTCCTTTCCACGGGGTCAGTGGAGTCGTAGCGTTGCGATGTTCCACGCATGGCCGTTCGGTCGGTGGGAAGGAGCGCCCTGATGCGCAAGACATCGCGGAACTCGGTACGGGTCGTCGTCGCGGCGGGTGCGGTCGGTGCGCTCCTGTTCGCCGGCGGGGCCGCGGTCGCCGCGCCGGGCGGGAACGCGGGCGGGAACGCCGGCGGCAACGGATGGCCGGTGGCGGGCGGCGACCGGCAGGACACGCGGTACGCGGCATCCGAGCGGAAGATCTCGGCGACGAACGTCGACACCCTCGCTCCCGAATGGGTGTTCACCACCGAGGGGGATGTCACGGCCACGCCGGCCGTCGACGCGACGCGGGTCTACGTGCCCGACTGGGACGGCAACCTGTACGCCGTCGACCGCGCCACGGGGCAGCAGGCGTGGGCCGCGGAGATCGGCTCGTACACCGGGATCCCGAACGACCTCGCCGTCGCGACGCCGGCGGTCACCGACAGCGCCCTCGTCTTCGGGGACGTGGGCCCCTTCGGCCTCGGCGGCGGCGCGGTGATGGCCGTCGACAAGTCGACGGGCGAACTACTGTGGAGGACCCAGGTCGAGACCCATTTCGCCGCGACCATCACGCAGTCCGCGACCGTGTTCGACGGGGTCGTGTACGTCGGCACCGACTCGACGGAGGACCTCCTGGCCGGCGTGATCCCGAACTACGACTGCTGCAGCTTCCGCGGCAGCCTCGTGGCGCTCGATCTCGCGACCGGCGCGATCCTCTGGAAGACGTACCTCACGCCCGATGGGTACCCCGGCGTCGCGGTCCTGGGCGGCTCGCCCGCGATCGACGCGAAGCGCAAGTCGGTCTACGTCACGACGGGGAGCAACTACGACCTGCCGGACGACGTGCTCGCGTGCGTGGAAGCGGCGGGCTCCGACGAGAACGCCCAACGAGCGTGCATGGATCCCGCCGACCACTTCGACTCGATCATGGCCATCGACCTGCAGACGGGTGGGATCAAGTGGGTCACCCGGACGCTGCCGTTCGATGCGTGGAACTTCGCGTGCATCCCCGGCCTCGGCAACCCCGACGACTGCCCCGAGCCGGCCGGCCCCGGCTACGACTTCGCGCAGGCGCCGATGCTCGCCACGGCGAAGACCAGTCGCGGCAAGAACACGGAGTTCGTGGGCGCGGGCCAGGAGAGCGGGAAGTTCTGGGCGCTCGATCCCGGGACCGGCCAGATCAGGTGGGTGTCCGAGGCCGGCCCCGGCGGCACGTTCGGCGGCCTGGGGCAGGGCTCGGCGACGGACGGCTCACGCGTCTACACCGCGAACGCCAACAGCAATCAGATCGACTACTTCGGCAGCACGGACGGCGTGTGGAGCGCGCTCGACGCCGTGACGGGGGCGATCCTGTGGCAGACCAGGCCGACGCACGGCGGCTCCACCTCCGGACCGGTCACGACGGCCAACGGGGTCGTCTTCGGGTGCGCGCTCGACCCGCAGGGGTATATGTACGCGATGGATGCCGCGACGGGCGTGGTGCTCTGGGAGTTCGCAAGCGGCGGCTCCTGCGTCTCGGGCGCGGCGATCTCGAACGGGAGCGTCTACTGGGGCTCCGGATACCGCGACCTCGGCGTCGGCGCCGGCTTCACGACGCAGAACAACAAGCTGTACGCGTTCGGGCTGAACTGAGCCCGGAGTCCGGCACCGGTCGGCCCGCCGTGGCGAGAGGGGAACGCACATGGCCATCACGGTGATCGTGGAACTGACGGCGCATCCGGGCCGACGTGACGAACTCCGGTCCTGGATGGACGGACTCGTCGCGGAGCACGGGTCGGGTCAGCCGGGGTTCCTCGGCAGCGCCCGGTACGAGGTGCTGGACGACCCGGACACGCTCGTCGAGATCGCGGAGTGGGAATCGGCCGAAGCCCGCGCGGCGCACATGGCCGAGGCTGCGAAGACGGGCGTCTATGCCCCACTCGCGGACTTCCTGGCTTCCCCGTTCCGGGCGACGGTGATCCGCCGGCTCGACTGATCGCCCGGCTGGTGCGTCCACTCCCACGTGGGCGACCATCGCGCGCTCAGACGTTGAAGCGGAACTCCACGACGTCGCCGTCCTGCATGACGTAGTCCTTGCCCTCCATGCGGGCCCTGCCCTTCGCGCGCGCCTCGGCGACGGACCCGGCCGCGACGAGGTCGTCGAACGAGATGACCTCGGCCTTGATGAAGCCCTTCTCGAAGTCGGTGTGGATGACGCCGGCCGCCTGCGGGGCCTTCCAGCCCTTGCGGATCGTCCAGGCGCGCGACTCCTTGGGGCCGGCGGTGAGGTAGGTCTGCAGGCCGAGCGTGTCGAAGCCGACGCGCGCGAGCTGGTCGAGGCCCGACTCCTCCTGCCCGGTCGAGGCGAGCAGCTCCGCGGCATCCCCCGGGTCGAGGTCGATGAGCTCCGACTCGATCTTGGCGTCGAGGAAGACCGCCTCGGCGGGCGCGACCAGCGCGGCGAGCTCGGCCTTGCGCGCGGCATCCGTCAGCACCGCCTCGTCGACGTTGAAGACGTAGATGAAGGGCTTGGCGGTGAGGAGCCCGAGCTCGGCGATGGGCGCGAGGTCGACCTTCGAGGCCGACAGCGGGGTGCCCCTCTGCAACTCCTCCTGCGCCTCCGTCGCCGCGGCGAGCACCGACGGGTCGAGCTTCTTGCCCTTGACCTCCTTCTCGTAGCGCGTGATGGCGCGCTCGAGGGTCTCGAGGTCGGCGAGGATCAGCTCGGCGTTGATCGTCTCCATGTCGTTCTTCGGGTCGACCTTGCCGTCGACGTGCACGACGTCGGAGTCCTCGAATCCGCGCACGACCTGGGCGATCGCATCGGCCTCGCGGATGTTGGCGAGGAACTTGTTGCCGAGGCCCTCGCCCTCGGAGGCGCCCTTCACGATGCCCGCGATGTCGACGAACGACACGGCGGCGGGCAGGATGCGCTCGGAGCCGAAGATGCCGGCGAGCACCTCGAGTCGCGGGTCGGGCAGGTTCACCACGCCGACGTTCGGCTCGATCGTCGCGAACGGGTAGTTCGCCGCGAGCACGGTGTTCTTGGTCAGCGCGTTGAAGAGGGTCGACTTGCCGACGTTCGGGAGGCCGACGATTCCGATGGTGAGTGCCACGGGCGACCATCGTACCGGGCCGCGGCTGAGCGACGGATGCGCGCTCAGGGCGTCCCCTGAAATCCCGCAGGATCGCTGGCCGTCGCCGCGCGGCGGTCGTATGCTCCGGAACGAGAGCATCACTCAGGAATCGCGTCGGGAGTTCTGCGTCACGGGGGAAGGACCGGACATGGACGTCACGGTGATCGATGCGGAAGCGGGCCTCGCGCCCCGGGTGTCCGCCGACGACCCCGACGCGGCCGACGCTTCGGCGATCGAGGGCGGCGAGCTCGTCGGATGCTGGCGCCTCGCGCCCACGGAACGTCCGCTGCACGTGCTCGACGTCCGGTTCGGCGCGACGGTCGAGATCGACCTCGACCGGGTCGGCGTCTGGTTCCGGCATCCGACCGGTCCGGCCCTCCTGCCGTTGACGGTGCTGCGGCAGCGGATGACGGACGGGCGGCTCGGTCGCACGGTGCGCCTGCACGTGCCCGCGGAGGTCGACCTCCTGGCGCTCCTGCGCTTCGCCACGGTCGACGAGCTGCAGCGGGCCTGGGACCGACTCCCGGGCGCGTTCGGCATGGGCGGCGGCGCGGAGACGGCGGCGCCCGAGGCCCCGGAGGAGGAGGCGCCCGAGGAGGCCGCCGAGGAGGAGCCGCCGCCCGGTCCGTCGGTGCCGGCACCGCCGGTGATCCGAGGTGCGGAGCCGCCGACGCCTCCTCGACCGGGCCGCCGGCGCGGCCCGGTCTTCGGGATGGACGAGGCCGCCGAGGAGGCGGCACCCGAGGCCGCCGAGGAGGCCGCACCGGAATTCTCGGCGGCAGCGGAGTCGCCCGCGGCCGGGCGCGGCGCCGAGGGACCCGTCGCCGGCGGCGGCCCTCCGCCGCGAACGGCTCTCGCGCACCTGCAGGGCGAGATGCCGCAGACCGTGGTCGTCGACCGTCCGTTCCCCGTGCGGTTCTCGCTCTCGCGCCGGCCCGTCGCACCGACGCCCGGGTTCGGGCAGGCGTCGACCGTCGCGAGCGTCGACGTCTCGCGAGCGGTGACGGTCACGATCGTCCCGCGCGGATTCCGGATGGCGGCCGACGAGCCGCGCACGATCGACCTCGAGCTGCCGGGCTCGGACGACGACGTCGCCCGGCACGAGTTCACGCTGGTGGCGCCGGAGCCCGGGTTCGGCGAGGTCGCGCTCATCGTCCGTCAGGGCGCCGACCTCCCGCTCGCGACGCTGCGCCTGACCGCGGAGGCCGTCGCGGAGGAACCCGGGGAGTCCGGAGCGGCGACTCCCCGGACCGTCGAGGCCGCGGTCACCCGCCCCGATCGCGAACTGCTGGCGCTGCCCAGCATCCGCGTCGACGAGGAACTCGTCGACGGGGTCTCGACGCTCTCGATCCGGGCCAGCGTCGGTCGCGACTCCGCGGATGGCACCATGCGCCTGCCCGACAAGGGGGGCTACGTCAGCCGGCTGTACCGGCGCATCGACGGCATCCGCTCCCGCGTCGCGGGCATCCGGGACACGCAGCGCCGTGCCGATGCGGCGCTGCGCGAGCTCAGCCGACTCGGCCGGGCGGTCGCCGCCGACGTGCTGCCGCCCGAGGTGCTCGAGTTCCTCTGGACCCACCGCGACGAGCTCGACGGACTGATCGTGCAGACCACGGGCGAGGTCGACGTGCCGTGGGAGATCGTGCACCTCGTGCCGCCGCCGACCGAGCCGTCGTCCGGCGAGGACGGCCGGTTCCTCAGCCGCTACGGCCTCACGCGCTGGGTGTACGGCACCGCGCACCCGGTCGACCTGCACGTGGCGACGGATCGGGCGCACGTCATCTGCCCGACCTACAAGCTGCGGCGCTTCCAGCTGCAGGCGACCGCCGAGGAGCGCGACCTGCTCGAGGACCGCCTGAAGGCGACCCTGATCGACCCGGATGACGTCGACGCCGTGCGCACGGTCGTGACCGAGGGCTACGACCTCCTGCACTTCGCCGGGCACGGTCACTGGGCGACGACGGCGCCGCCCATCCAGGAGCTGCTGCTCTCCGAGTTCGACGACGAGGCACCCGGCCGCGACTGGCGGTACTCGGACGAGGACCTGCGCGCCGACCTGCCCGACCTCGGCACGATCGCCGAGGACGCCGAGGGGCCGCTGGTGTTCCTGAACGCGTGCGACCTCGGCCGCCTCCCGTCGGGCGACCGGTCGCTCGGCGGGTTCCCCGAGGCGTTCCTGCGCCGCGGCGCCGGCGCCTTCGTCGGCTGCTCGTGGTCGGTCGGCGACGACGCCGCCGGCAGCTTCGTCCGCGCGTTCTACGCCGCGCTCGTCACCGGTGAGACGCTCGCGGAGGCCACCCGCGACGCCCGCACCGCCGCCGCGCGCGACGCGGACCTGTCCGACCTCGCCTTCGCGGTCTACGCGCATCCGCGCGCCCGCCTGCACCTGACCTGATCCACCGAGCCGGCCGCCACGGCCCACCAGGAAGGAACCACCGCCATGGTCACGACCCGTCCTCCCGGACCGAGCACCGAGCTGCGCGCCTCCGCGCCCCGCGCCGCGGGTCACGACTTCACTCCGGCCGAACTCGCCGCGCTGCGACCGCACGTGGTCCTGCTCGAGGACGGTGCGCTCTCGACGGAGCAGGTCGACCATCCGCGCACGGTCGGCGAGTTCACGACGACCGCCGCCGACGTGGAGGAGATCTTCCGCACCCACCTGCCCGAGTTCGTCGAGCAGCACCGGCCGGGCCCCGTGCCGATCGTGGTCTACGCGCACGGCGGCCTCGTCGATCGCGGCGCGGGCTTCGAGATCGCTCTGCAGCAGGTCGACTGGTGGAAGGCGAACGGCGTCTACCCGATCCACCTCGTCTGGCAGACCGCCTTCGGCACGGCCCTCTGGGACGCGCTCGGGCGCTGGGCGTCCGGTCGTCGCGGGTGGGTCGACGAGGCGTGGGACGGCTTCCTCGAGACCGCGGCGCGCCTGCTCGGCGGGGGCGCGATCTGGAACGACATGAAGCTCGACGCGGCCGCGGCGTCCGTCGCCGACGGCGGCGGGGCGAAGCTCGCCGCCGAGCTGGGCGCGTTCATGTCCGCGCCCGGCCGGAGCGACCTGGTGTCGGTGAGCGCCGTCGGGCACAGCGCGGGCTCGATCTTCCACTCGCACTTCGTGCCGCGCGCGCTGGCCTCCGGCGTGCCGGAGTTCGAGCACGTCGACTTCCTCGCACCGGCCGTGCGCATCGACACCTTCCGCAAGATGCTCGTGCCCCACGTCGAGTCGGGGAAGGTCCGCAACCTCGCGGTCTTCGAGATGGACGACAAGCACGAGCGCGACGACGACTGCAAGGTCTACCGCAAGTCGCTGCTGTACCTCGTCGCCGCGTCGTTCGAGCCCCGGAAGGACACGCCGATCCTCGGCATGGAGAAGTACCTGCGCGCCGATCCCGCGTGCGCACGCCTCTTCACGGCCGCCGACGCGGTCTCCGACCTGGTGATCTCGCCGCGCGACAACCGTCGCCCCTCGGCGAGCGGCTCCACCTCCCACGGCGGGTTCGACGACGATCCGCTCACGATGGAGAGCGTCGCCATGCGCATCGCCGGACGCTCCGAGCGCGACGTGACGAGGTTCCCGATCGGCCGTCGCGAGCGGTCGCTCGCGCCGTGGGACGTCGAGGTGCCCGCACCGCCGACCGTCGGCGCCGACGCCTCGCGCGACGCCACGACCGGCCTCGGCACCACCCGCCGGATCGCGCTGTGCATCGGCATCGACGCGTACCCCGACGAGAACGACCGGCTCGCGGGCTGCGTGGCCGACGCGAAGGGCTGGGCGGGCGCGTTCCGCGAGCAGGGCTTCGACGTGCGCGAGCTGACGGATGCCGCGGCCACGCGCGACGCGATCCTGATGGCGATCCTCGACCTCGTCGCCGGGTCGTCGCCGGGCGACGTCCTCGCGATCCAGTACTCCGGGCACGGCACGTTCGTGCCGGACCTCGACGGCGACGAGGACGACGGCGACGTCGCGAACGACGAGGCGATCTGCCCGGTCGACTTCCGCGGCACGGGTCGGCTCGTCATCGACGACGACCTCGCCCGCATCTGGGACGTCATCCCCGAGGGCGTCAGCGTGACGGCGTTCTTCGACAGCTGCCACTCGGGGTCGGCGAACCGCGCGCCCGACGTCCCGGACGCCCCGGCCGGCAGCCGGGCACGCGTGCGGCGGCTCACGGAGGAGGACAAGCGCGCGTACCGTGCGGACCGCGGGGCCGCCGCGACCGAGGACGCCGCGCCGCTGCGCGCGGACGCGGCCGCCGCGCTCGCGGACTCCGAGACGCCGCCGGCGCCGGGCGGACGCCCGGTGGGCCCGCACCGCGAGGTCCTGCTCAGCGCGTGCCGGGCGGGCGAGGTGGCCTGGGAGACGAACGGGCACGGCGACTTCACGAGCCGTGCGCTCCCGCTGCTCGCGGCGAGCGTCGGCAGCACCTCGAACCGCGACTTCGTGGCGGCCGTCGTCGAGCAGCTCGGCCCGAACCGGCGCCAGACGCCGGAGTTCCACGGCGACGAGGTGCTCGGCGGCCGTCCGCTGCTCTCCCCGGCGACCGATGCGACCTCGCCGCTCCCGCTCGCACCCGCCGTCGGCGGCCCGACGCGCGGCGTGGACCGGCGCACGGCGGCCATCGTCTCGATCCTGCGCGCCACGGCGGACCTGCTGGAGGGCGAGGCCTGAGCCCGGGTCGGGGTGCACCCTGAGGCGATCGCGGACGACGGCACGTAGCGTCTCCTCAGGCGCTCGGCCGGGGCGCCGGATGTCGTGCGCGGCGAGGGGCCGCTCGAGGGGGTTCGGATGCTGCAGGATCGACGCGTCGTCGCGGAGGGGGCCGCCACGGCGCAGCTGCAGGCGGAGCTCAAGCCGATCGTCCCCGCCGGGTCGACGACGACGCTCACCGTGCGCCTGGTGCGGGCGGAGACGGCCGCCGGCGGCGGTCGGGGCGAACTGCCGTCCGACGCCCCGGTCACGGTGACGGTCGTGCCGCGCGGCCTGCGCTTCCTCGTCGGTGCCCGGCACCGCCGCCGCGTGCGACTCCCGTCCCGCGGCGCCGCCGAGCTCCGCTTCACGATGCTCGCGACGGACCGCGGTCCCGCCGAGGTGTCCGTGCTCGTCCGCGGCGACGACGAGCTGCCGCTCGCGACCGCCCGCCTGACGAGCGAGGTGGTGGCCGCGGACGACCACGACCAGGCGGGTCTGGCGCGCGTGACCGCGCCCCTGGTCCCGGCCGACCCGGCCATCGCGTCGCGTCCCACGATCCGCGTCGACGAGGAGACGGCGCGCGGCCGGTCCGTCCTGCACGTCGCGCTGTCGATCGGGGGCGACCGGCACCGGTTCCGGATGCGGATCGCGGACATGTCGGCGTTCGTGCACGAGGTGCGCGGGTCGCTCGCCGACGCCCGCGAGGCGGGCATGCGGCTCCCCCGGCCTGAGGGCGCCTTCGAGGTCGAGCGACGGCTGCGCGAGATCGGCTCGGGGCTCGCGGACCGCCTCCTCGACCGTCGTGCCCGCGACCTGCTCTGGGCGCACCGCGACGGGCTCGACGGCATCGTGCTCCAGGCGACCGGGGGGACCGCCCTCCCGTGGGAGCTGCTCGTCGTCCGCCGTCCCGGCGGCGGCGCGACCGCTGAGGACCGGTTCCTGGGCCAGTACGGCATGACCCGCTGGCTCACGGATGTCGCCAACCCCGCCGCGGTCCGGCTCGCGGCCGGCGACGGCGGGGTCTCCGCCCCGCGGGTGGCCACCGAGATCGCGTCGGCGTCGGTCGTCGCCCTCGGGGCGGGCACCGGGGCGCCCGACGGCGGCGCGGCCGCCGCGATGCGCAACGGCGCCGGCGTGGTCGTCGAGTGCGGTGGCCGGGGCGGCGGGGTGCACGCCGACCGCTTCCTCGCGGCGTTCTCGGCGGAGCTCGCGTCCGGCGCGCCCCTCGACGCGGCATCCCGACGCGCCCGCGAGGCCGCCCGCGACGCGGGCGAGACGTGCGCGCTCGCGTACGCCGTGTACGGACACCCCGCCGCCCGCACGACGGACTGAACGCCGAGCAGCAGGGTCGGGGCGGACGCGCTCGGCCGCGGCTCCCGGCCCTCGGGCTCAGCGCAGCATCGTGCGGAAGCAGTGCGTCACGTACGGCACGGCGAGCTCCTCCGCGCCGGCGACGTCGGGATGGGTCGCGAGCAGCGTCTCGACGACGGCGATCACCGCACGCTGCTCGTCGGGCGGCGCGGTCAGCCAGTGGCTGCGCGAGCGCACGAGGTCGAGGAACCTCGCACGCGACATCCGCTCGACCCAGTCGACGCGGTGCGACTCGATCGGCCCGAACGGCGAGCCGACCCGCACGTACGACGCGAACGACGCCGAGGCGTCGTGGCGCTCGTGCATGAGCTCCCCGGCCTCGCGCAGCCAGGCGACGGACGTGTCGCGCGCGTTCCAGGCGAGGCCGAGCACGCCGCCGGGACGGAGCACCCGCGCGATCTCGGGCACGGCGCGCTGCGGGATGAACCAGTGCCACGCCTGGCCGACGACGACCGCGTCGAACGAGCCGTCCTCGACCGGGAGGTCCTCGGCGGTGCCGAGGATCCGCGGGACGCCCGGCACGCGGATCTCGAGTTCCTCCAGCATCTCCTCGACGGGGTCGACCGCGGTGACGTCGCGGTCCAGGGCGATGAGCGCCTCGGTCAGCCGGCCCGTCCCGGCGCCGAGGTCGAGCACCCGGCGCGCGTCAGCGACGAGCCACTCGACGGCGGTGACGGGGTAGCCGGGCCGCGATGCGCCGTAGACGGATGCCGCCGCGCCGAACGATCGCGCGGCGCGGACGGTCTCCGGGTCGGCCGGGTCCGCCACGAGGGCGCGCCGCCCACGGGTCGCCGTGTCGTCATCGCCGGCCATGCCCACCCCCCGGATGCCGCCCATCGCACATTCCACGCCACCGACGCGCCGGCGTCAATGGCCGGTCGCCGCGGACGCGCCGGGCCGCCTCCGGATCGGGTCGGCGGACCGTGCGAGGATGCCCGCGTGCCAGTGAGCTTCACCGCGATCGACTTCGAGACCGCCAACCCCTCCGCCGCCTCGGCCTGCTCGATCGGGCTCGTGAAGGTCGTCGACGGCGCGGTCGTCGAGCGCGAGCACCGGCTCATCCGCCCGCCCTTCCCGCACGGCGAGTTCTCCCCCTGGAACATCCGCATCCACGGCATCACGCCCGACCGTGTGGCCGACGCCGACGGGTGGGAGGTGCACCTGCCCTTCCTCCGAGAGTTCGCGGGCGACGACTGGCTGGTCGCGCACAACGCCGGATTCGACATGGGCGTCATCCGGGCGACGAGCGAGGCCCTGGCGCTGCCCGTTCCGGACTTCCGCTACCTCTGCAGCCTCCAGGTCGCGCGGCGCACCTACCACCTCGACTCGTACCGCCTCACCGCGGCCGCGGCGGCGGCCGGGTTCGAGGACTTCGCGCACCACGACGCCCTCGCCGACGCCGAGGCCTGCGCCGCGATCGTCGTGCACGCCGCGAAGCGGCACGAGGCGCCCGACCTCGAGCGGCTCGCGCACGTGACCCGGGTGCGCGTCGGCGCGATCGGGCCCGAGGCCACCCGCGAGCGGTCGTCGCAGCATGGGCCGATGGCGCTCCAGTAGCGCGCCGGGCGGCCCGCCGCCGAGCCTCCGGGGGGATGTCGGGGGCCGCTGCCACACTGATCGCCATGGACATCCTCCTCCTCGTCATCGGGCTCGTCGTCGGCGGCACGCTCGGCGCCCTGGTCATGCACGTCGTCGCGCAGCGCCGCGCCGGCGAGGGCCTCGCGACGGAGGATCCGGCGCTCGTCGAGGCGAGGCACGAGCGCGCGCTGCTCGAGCAGCGGGCCGCCGCCGAGGCGGAGCGCGCACGCCTGCTCGGCGAGCAGCAGGGCGTGCAGGCGAACCTCCGCGCCGAGCTGGCCGCCGCCGATGCCGCCGCGTCCGCGCTGCGCGAGCAGCTCGAGGAGCGCGCCGCGCAGCAGCGCGAGCTGCTCGACCAGCAGCGCCGCGACCAGGCGGAGCGCACGGAGCGCGAGCGGCGCGAGAGCCAGGTGATGCAGGCCCTGAGTCCGGTCCGCGAGACGCTCGCGAACATGCAGCGCAAGGTCTCCGAGCTCGAGCAGCAGCGCAGCGAGCAGTATGGCTCGATCGCCGAGCAGCTGAAGCGGGCACAGCTCTCCGATGCCGAGCTGCGCGCGACGACCGAGTCGCTGGCCAGCGCACTGCGCAACAACAGCACCCGCGGCGTCTGGGGCGAGACGCAGCTGCGTCGGGTCGTCGAGGCGGCGGGCCTGCTCAACCACGTCGACTTCAGCGAGCAGACCCAGGTCACGACCGAGGTCGGCCGCGGCCGACCCGACATGGTCGTGCACCTCCCGGGCGGCAAGTACATCCCGCTCGACTCGAAGGTCCCGCTCGGCGACTACCTGGAGGCCTCGGCGATCCCCGAGACGGCGACCGGCGAGGAGGGCGCCCGGCGTGCATCCCTCATCGAGCGGCACGTCAAGGCCATGCGCTCGCACATCGACGCGCTCGGCAAGAAGGGCTACTGGTCGGGCCTCGAGAGCCCCGAGTTCGTGATCGCGTTCATCCCGAACGAGTCGCTGCTGTCCGCCGCGCTCGAGGCCGACGCGGGGCTGCTCAACTACGCGTTCGAGCGACGCGTCGCCCTCGCCTCGCCCGTGAACCTCTTCGCGGTGCTCAAGACCATCGACTACGCCTGGCAGCAGCAGGCGGTCTCCGACGAGGCGAAGAAGCTCTTCGACCTCGGCACGACGCTCTACCAGCGCATCGGCGTCCTCGCCGGGCATGCCGATTCGCTCCGGAAGGCGATCGAGCGCACGGTCGACAGCTACAACAAGTTCGCCAGCTCGCTGGAGTCCCGTGTGCTCGTGACGGCGCGCCAGTTCCCCGGCATCAACGAGACGAAGCTCTCGCTCGTCGCCGAGCCGGCGCCCATCCACGAGTCGCCGCGCCGCCTGTCGGCCCCGGAGCTCACCGACGACCCGGCCCCCCTGGCGGGCGCGGGCGGCGACGGCATCGCTCTCGCCGGCGCGGTCGACGACGGCGGCAGCGCGGGCACCGACGATGCCGACGACGCGGAGCGTGCCGCCGACGCCGACCTCGAACTCACGATCGAGCCCGACTTCGAGGGCGCCGACCTCGACGACCACATCCGGCGCTCCGCGTCCTCCTGACGCCCGCCGTTCCAAGCGGGGCGACCGGCCGGGCGACGAGCCCGCTCAACCCGCGAGCACGCTGAGGACGTTCCCGGCCGGGTCCCGGAACCAGGCGATGTCGGGGCCCGCGCCGGACGCCGACCCGCGGTTGATGCCACGCTCGTCGGTCCCGTACGACTCGTCGCCCGAGTAGATCTTCGTGACGACCCCGGCCGCGTTGAGCTCGTCGACCGCCCGGTCGATGTCCTCCACCTCGAGGTTGAGGATCGTGTAGCGGGCGGGCTCGTGCGCCGGGCTCGGGTAGACGAGCACGCCCTGCCCCGACGGCAGCCGCAACGTGAGGCCGCCCGCGCCCGGTGCATCCTCCACCGTGAGGCCGAGCGCGGTGCCGTAGAACTCCCGCGCCGCCTCGACGTCGTCCACGCTGAACCCGGAGAACGCGTCTCGAATCGCGACCATGGTCGCTCCCTTCCTCGCCGATGTCGCCAGCGTGCCACGCACGCCCGACCCTGTCACCCCGTTGCGTCCGGCGGATCGGGGTCGGCGTATCGCTCGTCGACCGGCGGCGCGAACCCGGCCGCGGCCTCCGGTCCCGTGACCGGCGTCGCGTCGAGGACGCCGTCGAGCGGATGCGCCAGCTCGTCCTGCCCGAGCCGCGCCCACACCAGGGTGACGATCGCGAGCACGGGCGGGGCCAACCCCGCGATGAGGAACGCCGGCGCGAGCCCGAGCCACTCGCCCACGGGACCGGCGAGCGCCATCGACAGCGGCATGAGCGCGAGCGAGACGAAGAAGTCGAGGCTCGACACGCGGCCGAGCATCGCGGGCGGCACGCGCCGCTGCAGGAGGGTCCCCCAGACGACCTGCGCGGCGTCGAACACGAAACCGACGATGAACGTGGCGACCACCATCACCCAGAGCGAGGATGTGAGGCCGATGACCGCGAGCGGCACTGCCCCGACGCCCCACGCCAGGATCATGAGCGTCAGGTACCGGCGGGGCAGTCGCATCGATGCCACGAGCAGCGAGCCGAGCGCGCCGCCCAGGCCGAACGCGGCGAGCACGAGCGCGAACTCGCCCGCGCCGCCGCCCGTCTGGTCTCGGATGGCGAACGGGATGAGCACCTCGATCGGCCCCATGATGACGAGCACGAGCACGATCGCGAAGGCGAGCGTCGCGAACAGCCACCTCGTGCGGAGCAGGTACACGAACCCCTCGCGGAGGTCCAGCGCCATCCGACGGAGCGGGTGCGTCTCATCGGCCTCGAGTTCGCGCCGGAGCGGCGTCGTGCGCATGAGCCCGAGCCCGAGGATCGCGACCACCTGCAGCACGGCGACCACCACGAACGCCAGCCATGGGGCCTGGATCGCGATGAGCACGCTCGCGAGCGCCGGCCCCGCGGCGTTCTGCGCGACCGGCCGCAGCACGCCCTCGACGCCGTTGGCCGCGAGGAGGCGGTCCTCCGGCAGCAGGGCGGGCAGCCAGGCCGAGTACGCCGGGTAGAAGAACCCGTCGGCGGCGCCGAGCACGAACGAGAGCACGGCGAGGTGCCACACCTCGATGACCCCCGTCCAGGCCAGGAGGCCGGCGACCCCGAAGACGACCGACCGCGTCGCCTCGACGACGAGGAGGATGCGGCGCTGCGGCACGCGGTCGGCGACGACGCCGCCGACCAGCACCGCGAGGACGAGGCCGAGGCTGGCGCCGACGGCGACCGTGGAGAGGTCGATCGGCGTTCCCCCGAGCTCGATCACCTGCCACGCGGCGGCCACGATCCACGCACCCGCCGACAGCAGCGACGCCGCGAGCGCGACGACGAGCAGCCGGTACTGGCCGGAGATGAAGGGCCGGAGCGCTCGGGGCAGCCGGGATTCGGTGCTCACCGGGCCATTCTGCGCCCCGCCTCGGACATCGTGCGAGCGCTCAGCGCTCGAGCCTCGCCTTCAGCGCCGCGAGGTCCTTGCGGTTCGCGCTGCGCATCGCCACGGTCATGAGCGGTCGAGCGGCGCGCGCGAACCCCGACGGTTCGCCCCGGTTGCGGAGCGTCATCCGCGTCGCGTTCGCGCCGGCCGCTTCCCACGTGTAGACGGTCTCCATCGGGAACGGGCCCTCGGCCGTGCGCATCACGAGACGTTCGCCGGGGTCGAACTCGACGACCTCGTACGTGTACTCGAGCCGGCGCCCGAGGAACCGCGCCGAGAACGCGACCCTGGACCCCACGCGGACGGGCGGGCGCGTCAGCCACTCGACCCGGTCGATGTTCGCGTACCACTCCGGGGCGTTCGCCGGATCGGCCGCGTAGTCCGCGACGTCGCGGGGCGCGCGATCGATCACGACCTCGCTGACCACGTCGACGCCCATGCGTCCACTCCCTCGAGGACCGACCGCCGCGTCGTCGTCAGCGGTCGGCGTCGTCGAGCCACTTCTCCACGAGGTGGTCGGCGCGCACGCGCCGGATCGTGCCCGAGCGGCCGCGCAGCACGATCGACTCGGTCCGGATGATCGGGCCCTTCTTGCGGACGCCGTCGACGAGTTCGCCGTCGGTCACGCCCGTCGCGACGAAGAACGTGTTGTCGCTGCCCACGAGGTCGTCGAGCTCGTACACCTGGTCGCAGTCCAGGCCCGCGGCCTCGCCGCGCGCGCGCTCCTCGTCGTCCTTCGGCGCGAGCCGGCCCTGCATGAACCCGCCCAGCGCCTTGATCGCGCACGCCGTCGTGATGCCCTCCGGGCTGCCGCCGATGCCGACGCACATGTCGATCCGGGACTCGTACCGCGCCGCGTTGATGCCGCCCGCCACGTCGCCGTCGCTGATCAGGCGCGTGCCCGCGCCCGCCTCGCGGATGTCAGCGATGAGCTGCTCGTGCCGCGGACGATTGAGCACAGCGACGCGCAGGTCGCTGACCTCCACGCCCTTCGCGGACGCGAGCGCTCGCAGGTTCTCGCCGATGGGCTTGCGGATGTCGACGACGCCGCGGCCCGAGGCATCCGTCACGATCTTGTCCATGTAGAACACCGACGACGCGTCGAGCATCGTGCCGCGGTCGGCGACCGCGATCACCGACAGCGCGTTCTGCCGCCCCGCGGCGGTCAGCGACGTGCCGTCGATCGGGTCGACCGCGATGTCGCAGGCGGGGCCGCGGCCGTTGCCGACCCGCTCCCCGTTGAAGAGCATCGGCGCCTCGTCCTTCTCGCCCTCGCCGATCACGACGACGCCGTCGAAGTCGACCGTGCTGAGGAACGCGCGCATCGCGTCCACCGCGGCACGGTCCGCGCCGATCTTGTCGCCGCGGCCGATCCACGGGTAGGAGCGGATGGCGGCCGCCTCCGTCGCACGCACCAGTTCGAGCGCGATGTTGCGGTCGGGGTGCAGGTAGAGGCTTTCGGAATCGCTGCTCGCCATCGAGATGTCCTCCTCGGTCGTGGGCTGCAGTGCCCGGGACGCGCACCGCGCCGGGCCACGTCTCCGAGCCTACTGACGGCCCGCGCCGCCGCACCCCTGATCGGCACTCCGCGGCGTGAAAGTTCGTGCATTCTTAACGACGCCGGATCGCCGCGTCGGCCGTGTTCCGCCGCCCGCGCCGGATGGTTCGGCGTTCTTCTCCCGACGTCGTGCTGCCCAAGCGGCGGACGACCGGGCTCACGCCGGGCCGAGGGCGGCCGCGTCCCCGACGCGCCAGGAGTCCCCCGGCGAGAGTCGCACGCCGCCGCCGAGGTCGCACGGCGTCACCGCGGTGAGGAACACCGCCGCGGATCCCGCGCACAGCCCGTCGAGGCCCACGACCCGGCCGAGCGGGATGCCGGCGGCCGCGAGCCGCTCCGACTCCTCGGCCGACTGGGGCGCGAGCCGCGCCTGCATCCACCCGCCGAGCGCGCGCACCGCGGCCGACGTGAGCACGCCCTCCGGCGCCCCGCCGATGCCGATCACGAGGTCGAGTCCGGCCTCCGGCCGCGCCGCCATGAGGCACCGCTCCACGTCGCCGTGCACGAACCGCTCGACGCGGGCGCCGGCGGCCTCGGCGGCATCCGCGAGCACCGCGTTGCGCGGCCGGTCCTGCACGGCGACCACGACCTCCCCGACCGGCACGCCGCGCACCGCGGCGATATGGGCGACGGACTCGCGGACGGGCGCGTCGATGTCGAGCCCCGGCATGTGCGAGACCAGCTTCGCCATGTAGTGGGCGGGGCCGATGTCGAGGAACGCGTCGCGCGGCGCGACCGCCATGACGGCCATCGCGCCCGCCAGCCCGGCCGCCGCGAGGCTCGTCCCGTCGACCGGGTCGACCGCGAGGTCGAGCGCCGGACCGGCGCCGGTGCCGAACCGCTCGCCGAGGTGGAGCATGGGCGCGTCGTCCTTCTCGCCCTCGCCCACGACGACGCGGCCGTCGACCGGCAGCCCGGCGAGCGCGGCGCGCATGGCCTCGACCGCGGCGCCGTCCACCGCGTCGCGGTCGCCGGCGCCGACGAGGGGAAGGGCGGCGAGCGCGGCCAGTCGCGTCGCCTCGGCGAAGCGGGTCGCCAGCGGGTGCTCATCGAGCGGATGGAGCGTCATGGCACCATCCTGCCGGTCACGACGCGGCATCCGTGACCCCTTGCGCCGCGGAGCTCGAGCGCACCTGGACACCTGAGCGCGACTCGACACCTCGCTAGACTCGTGCCGATCCCACTTCACCTCCGAAGGAGCAAGGTATGCCCATCGCAACGCCCGAGCAGTACGCCGAGATGCTCGACACCGCCAAGGCCAAGGGGTTCGCCTTCCCGGCAATCAACGTCTCGAGCTCGCAGACGCTCAACGCGGTGCTGCAGGGGCTCACCGAGGCCGGCTCCGACGGCATCATCCAGGTCACGACGGGCGGCGCGGACTACTTCGCCGGCCACACCGTCAAGGCTCGCGCCGCCGGCGCCCTCGCCTTCGCGAAGTTCGCCCACGAGGTCGCCAAGGCCTACCCGGTGACCGTCGCGCTGCACACCGACCACTGCCCGAAGAACGCGCTCGACGACTTCGTGTACCCGCTCATCGCCGCCTCCGAGGAGGAGGTCAAGGCGGGTCGCAACCCGATCTTCCAGTCGCACATGTGGGACGGCTCGGCCGTGCCGCTCGACGAGAACCTCGAGATCGCGAAGGAGATCCTCCCGCGCATGAAGGCGATCAACGCCATCCTCGAGGTCGAGATCGGCGTCGTGGGCGGCGAGGAGGACGGCGTCCAGCACGAGGGCTCGAACGAGGCGCTCTACACGACCCTCAACGACGCCATCGCCGCGGTCGAGGCGCTCGGCCTCGGCGAGCAGGGCCGCTACATGGCCGCGCTCACGTTCGGCAACGTGCACGGCGTGTACAAGCCCGGCAACGTGAAGCTGCGCCCCGCGCTCCTGAAGGAGATCCAGGACGGCCTGGCGGCCAAGTACGGCACCGGCGAGAAGCCGCTCGACCTCGTCTTCCACGGCGGCTCGGGCTCGACCGACGACGAGATCGCCGAGGCGGTCGCGAACGGCGTCGTGAAGATGAACATCGACACCGACACGCAGTACGCGTTCACCCGGTCGATCGCCGGCTACATGTTCGGCAACTACGACGGCGTGCTGAAGGTCGACGGCGAGGTCGGCAACAAGAAGCAGTACGACCCGCGCGCGTGGGGCAAGGTCGCGGAGTCCGCGATGGCGGTCCGCGTCGGCGAGGCCACGAAGCAGCTGGGTTCGACCGGCCACTCGATCTCGGCGTAGGGCGACGGATGCCGCAGGACGAGGTCGCTCGGAACGAGACGCAGGGGCAGCCGGCCGACGACGCCGGCTCCCCGCCGCCGCGCGACGAGCGGCCCCGTCCCCGCTATGGGGAGTACGCGCCGGAGGGGTGGTCGTGGCAGCCGCCCGCCGACGAGCGCGCTGAGCCCGCGGCACCCGCCCCGACTCCCCCGCCGCCGCCCGCGCCCGTCGCGGGCCCGGCGGCGGATCCGGCCGCCCGGCCTCCGCGCTCGACGGACCGGTTCTTCACGATCCTGCTGCTCGCCATCGGCGCCGTGGGCGCGTGGAACACGTCGGTGAGCCTGCAGCAGCTCCCCGTGGCCGTCCAGGCCCTCTACACCGATCAGGGCATCGGCACGTACTCGCCGCAGCCGTGGCTGTCGACGCTGACCCTCGTCGGCACGGTCTTCATGCTCGCGCTCTACGCCGCGATCCTCGGCTGGGCCATCCTGCGCATGCGCGCGCGCAAGGTCGCCTTCTGGGTGCCGCTCGTCGGCGGCGCGCTGGCGTTCCTCGCGATGATGGTGATCAGCGCGTTCGTGTTCCTCACCGACCCGACGTTCCAGGCGTACGTCGACGGGATCGCCGGCGGCTGACCTCCGCGGCGGCACGACGGCCGCGGCAGGCCGGTCGGGGCCGCCGCCTCAGCCCTGCGCCGCGCGGGACCGCCCGCCGAGGGCGCGCGCGTCGCGGTTGCCCGCGAGATCCTTGCGGAGCTCCTTGGGCAGCGAGAACATCAGGTCCTCCTCGGCCGTCTTGACCTCCTCGACCGTGCCGTAGCCGGCATCGGCGAGCTCGAGCAGCACCTCCTGTACGAGCCCCTCGGGCACCGAGGCGCCGCTCGTGACGCCGATCGTGCCGGCCTCCTCGAGCCACTCCTGGCGGATCTCGGTGGAGTAGTCGACCCGGTACGCCGCCTTCGCGCCGTACTCGAGCGCGACCTCGACGAGCCGGACGCTGTTCGACGAGTTCGCCGAGCCGACGACGATCACGAGGTCGGCGCCCTGCGCCACCTTCTTGATCGCGACCTGGCGGTTCTGGGTGGCGTAGCAGATGTCGTCCGACGGCGGGTCCTGCAGGTTCGGGAACCGCTCGCGCAGGCGGCGGACCGTCTCCATCGTCTCGTCGACCGACAGCGTGGTCTGCGAGAGCCACACGACCTTGTCGGGGTCGCGGACCTCGATGTTCGGCACGTCGTCGGGGCTGTTGACGAGCGTGACGTGGTCGGGCGCCTCGCCGGCCGTGCCCTCGACCTCCTCGTGGCCCTCGTGGCCGATGAGCAGGATCTCGTAGTCGTCGCGCGCGAAGCGCACCGCCTCGCGGTGCACCTTGGTCACGAGCGGGCACGTCGCGTCGATGGCGTGCAGCCCGCGCTCCGAGGCGGAGTTCACGACCGCGGGCGAGACGCCGTGCGCGCTGAACACCACGTGGGCGCCCTCGGGCACCTCGTCGACCTCGTCGACGAAGATCGCACCGCGCTTCTCGAGCTCGGTCACGACGTGGATGTTGTGCACGATCTGCTTGCGCACGTACACCGGGGCCCCGTAGTGGTCGAGGGCCTTCTCGACCGCGATCACGGCGCGGTCGACGCCGGCGCAGTACCCGCGGGGGGCCGCGAGCAGCACCTTCTTCGTCCCCTCGACGGGGATATCCTTGAGCCGGCCGCGCACGCTCGGGATCCGAGGCATGCCGAGGTCGATCCGCGGGGCATCCGTCAAGCTCGTCACGGCTGCCATCCTACGCGGACGATGATGACGGGCTGCTGGGAGGCGTATGGCCGAGGGCCCCACGACCCGCGACACCCCGTGGCCGGTCTCGGTCCTGTCGGGCAAGCTCAAGGAGTACCTGGACCGGCTCGGCACCGTCTGGGTCGAGGGCGAGATCACCCAGTGGGGCGTCTCCGCGCGCAACGTCTACGGCAAGCTCACGGACCTCGAGGCGGATGCCACGGTGTCGTTCGCGATCTGGTCCTCCACGCGCGCCAAGCTCACCGAGCAGTTCAAGGCGGGCGACCACGTCGTCGCGCTCGTCAAGCCGAACTGGTGGGTCAAGGGCGGCACGCTCACGATGCAGGTCTTCGACCTCCGCCACGTCGGGCTGGGCGACCTGCTCGAGCGCCTCGAGCGCCTGCGGGCCCAGCTGGCCGCGGAGGGCCTCTTCGCCGCCGAGCGCAAGCGCCCCCTGCCGTTCCTGCCGCGCGTCGTCGGGCTCGTCACGGGGCGCGACAGCGACGCCGAGCAGGACGTGCTCCGCAACGCCCGCCTGCGGTGGCCGGCCGTGGAGTTCCGGACCGCGTACGCCGCCGTGCAGGGAGACCGCTGCGCGCCCGAGGTGGTCGCCGCGATCCGGCGGCTCGACGCCGACCCCGAGGTCGAGGTCATCATCGTCGCCCGCGGCGGCGGCGACTTCCAGAACCTGCTCGGGTTCAGCGACGAGCGCGTCGTGCGCGCCGCGGCCGCGGCATCCACCCCGATCGTGAGCGCGATCGGCCACGAGGCCGACCGGCCCCTGCTCGACGACGTCGCCGACCTGCGCGCGTCGACGCCGACGGATGCCGCGAAGCGCGTCGTGCCCGACGTGGCGGAAGAGCTCGTCCGGGTCGAGCAGGCCCGCATGCGGCTGCGCATGCGCGTGACGACGCTCGTGGGCCACGAGATCGACCGGCTCGGGCACCTCCGGTCGCGGCCCGCGCTCGCGGACCCGACGTGGATGGTCGACCGCCGCGCCGAGGAGGTCACGCGCTGGGTCGCGCGCGGCGCCGAGCTGGCCGAGCGGGCGATCGAGCGGGCAGCGGTGCGCACCGCCGAGCTCCGGTCGCAGCTGCGTGCGCTGTCGCCGCTGGCGACGCTGCAGCGCGGGTACGCCATCGTGCAGCGCGAGCACGACGGCGTGCTCACGGACCCCGAGCAGGCGCCCGAGGGCACCGCGCTCCGCATCACGCTCGCCGAGGGTCGCCTCGCGGCGGTCTCGCGGGGAACGGACGGGAGCGCCGAATAGAATGCCTGCCATGCCCCCCTCCTCCACCGACGTCGCCGAGCTCAGCTACGAGCAGGCCCGCGACGAGCTGGTCCGCGTCGTCGCCGAGCTCGAGCAGGGCTCCGCGACGCTCGAGCAGTCGCTCGCGCTCTGGGAGCGCGGCGAGGCGCTCGCGCAGCGATGCGAGGAGTGGCTGATGGGCGCCAAGGCGCGCCTCGACGCGGCGCGCTCGGGCGGCCGGTCGGCGGGCGCCGGCGCGACCGCCGGGGCATCCGCCGAGCCGGCCGGCGACGAGCTCGACCTCGACGGCGGCGACGCCTGATGGCCGCGCGCCCGCCCCGCGTGGTCGCCGAGCTCGGCCGCCCCGAGACCCCGCAGGAGACCGCCGACCGCAAGGCCGAGCAGTCCCGCAAGCACCGCGAGCGGCAGACGCTGCGCAACCTCATCGGCTCGCTGGTCGCGTGCGTCGCGGTGGTGGCGCTCATCGTGCTGCTCGTGCCGCGCAGCGACACCCCCATCGAACGCGACGTCGACGTGGCGTCGGTCGCCGCGCAGGCGCAGGTGGGCGTCGACCAGGAACTCGCCGTGCCCGAGCTGCCGGAGGGGTGGCGCTCGAACGCCGCCGAGCTGCGCCAGCGCGCGACCGACGGGATCACGGCGTGGTACGCCGGCTACCTCACGCCGAGCGACGAGTACGCCGGCCTCTACCAGGGCCTCGGGGCGAACCCGACGTGGACCGCCGAGCTCCTGAAGAACACCATCGCCACGGGCGTCGCCACCATCGACGGCGTGCCGTGGACCGTGTACGACAACCGCGAATCCGACGCCGACGTCGGCAACGCGCGATACGGCCTCGTCGCCGAGGCGGGCGAGAGCACGTTCGTGCTGCTCGGCACGGCGACCCCCGACGAGTTCGAGACCCTGGCCGCCGCGATCGCGCCGGCCATCGCCGCGCAGCGCTGAGAGGAGCGGCCGTGAGCCAGCCCGCACCCGCACGACCGAGTACGCCCGCCGAGACCTGGCGCGAGCTCCGCGCCGGCAACGCGCGATTCGTGGCCGGAGCCCCGCTGCATCCGCGCCAGGACGTCGAGCGCCGCACGGAGCTCGCCGACCACCAGCGACCGCTCGTCGCCATCTTCGGCTGCAGCGACTCGCGCCTGTCGGCGGAGATCATCTTCGACATCGGGCTCGGCGACGCCTTCGTCGTCCGCAACGCCGGGCAGGTGCCGTCGGACTCGGTCCTCGGCTCGCTCGAGTACGCGGTCGGCGTGCTCGGGGTCCCGCTGATCCTCGTGCTCGGCCACGACCACTGCGGGGCCGTCCGCGCGGCGATCGACTCGCAAGGTGAGGACGCCGATCCGCTGCCGGCGCACATCAAGGGACTCGTCGACCACATCGTCCCGGCGGTGCGCAGCGTCGCCGGGGTCGAGGAGGGGCCGGTCGACGCCGCGGGCATCGACGCCGGGTACGTCGGCCGCGAGCACCTTCGGAACACCGTCGGCGAGCTCCTGGAGCGCTCCGAGGTGATCAGCGACGCGATCGCAGCGGGTACGCTGGCTGTCGTCGGCGCGAACTACCGCCTGCTCGAGGGACGCGCCGAGACCGACGTCGTCGTCGGTCGCATCTGACGCCGCCGCGGCCTCCGACCGCCGCGCCGCACGCACCAATCGAAGGGGAGCACACCGTGGTGGACAACGCCGCCGACTACCGGATCGAACACGACACGATGGGCGAGGTGCGGGTCCCCGCGTCGGCGCTCTACCGCGCGCAGACGCAGCGAGCGGTCGAGAACTTCCCGATCTCGGGCCTCGGCCTCGAGCCCGCCCAGATCGCCGCGCTCGCCCGGATCAAGAAGGCGGCCGCCCTGGCCAACGCGCGCCTCGGCGTGCTCGACTCGCAGCTCGCGCAGTCGATCGCCGACGCGGCGGACGAGGTCATCGCCGGCACGCACGACCACGCGACGCACTTCCCGGTCGACGTGTTCCAGACCGGCTCGGGCACCTCGTCGAACATGAACATGAACGAGGTGCTCGCGACGATCGCGACGCAGAAGCTCGGCGCCGCCGTGCACCCGAACGACCACGTGAACGCGTCGCAGTCCTCGAACGACGTCTTCCCGACCTCGGTGCACATCGCCGTCACCTCGGCGCTCATCGACGACCTCATCCCCGCGCTCGACCACCTCGCCGTCGCCCTCGAGGCGAAGGCCGAGGCGTGGGCGGGCATCGTCAAGGCCGGCCGCACCCACCTCATGGACGCCACGCCGGTCACGCTCGGCCAGGAGTTCGGCGGCTACGCCCGCCAGGTGCGCCTCGGCATCGAGCGCGTGCGCTCGGCGCTCCCCCGCGTCGCCGAGGTCCCGCTCGGCGGCACCGCCGTCGGCACGGGCATCAACACGCCCGCCGGCTTCCCGCAGCTGGTCATCGAGCTCCTGCAGCAGGAGACGGAGCTGCCCATCTCCGAGGCCGCCGACCACTTCGAGGCCCAGGCCAACCGCGACGGCCTCGTCGAGGCCTCGGGCGCGCTGCGCACGATCGCCGTCAGCCTCACCAAGATCTGCAACGACCTCCGGTGGATGGGCTCGGGCCCGAACACGGGACTCGGCGAGCTGTTCATCCCCGACCTGCAGCCGGGCTCGTCGATCATGCCGGGCAAGGTCAACCCGGTCGTCCCCGAGGCCGTGCTCATGGTCGCGAGCCGGGTGGTCGGCAACGATGCCACGGTCGCCTGGGCCGGCGCCTCGGGCTCGTTCGAGCTCAACGTGCAGATCCCGGTCATGGGCACCGCGCTGCTCGAGTCGATCCGCCTGCTGTCGAACTCGGTCCGCGTGCTCGCCGACAAGACCGTGGACGGACTGCAGGTCAACGAGGCGCGCACGACCGCGCTCGCCGGCATGTCGCCGTCGATCGTCACGCCCCTGAACAAGGTCATCGGCTACGAGGCCGCCGCGAAGATCGCGAAGCACTCGGTCGCCAAGGGCATCACGGTTCGCGAGGCGGTCGTCGACCTCGGCTACGTGGACCGCGGCGAGGTCACCGAGGAGCAGCTCGACGCGGCGCTCGACCTCCTCTCGATGACCCGCCCGCCGCAGCAGGGCTGAGCCCGCGGCATCCGCCACGACGCCGCGACGGCCCCGGAACCCATCGGTTCCGGGGCCGTCGTCGTCGCTGCAGCGGGTCAGGCGAGCTCGGCGCCGTCGAGCATCTCGGAGACGAGTGCGGCGATCGCGGAGCGCTCCGACCGGGTCAGCGTGATGTGGGCGAACAACGGATGCCCCTTCAGCGTCTCGATCACGCTCGCGACGCCGTCGTGGCGGCCGACCCGCAGGTTGTCGCGCTGCGCCACGTCGTGCGTGAGGACGACGCGCGAGTTCTGGCCGACCCGGCTGAGCACCGTCAGCAGCACGTTGCGCTCGAGCGACTGCGCCTCGTCGACGATCACGTAGGCGTCGTGCAGCGAGCGCCCCCGGATGTGGGTGAGCGGCAGCACCTCGAGGATGCCGCGGTCGACGACCTCGTCGAGCACGTTGTCCGAGACGAGCGCGCCGAGCGTGTCGAAGACCGCCTGCGCCCACGGGTTCATCTTCTCGCCCTGGTCACCCGGCAGGTAGCCGAGCTCCTGGCCGCCGACGGCGTAGAGCGGGCGGAAGACCATGATCTTCTTGTGCTGCTGCCGTTCGAGCACCGCCTCGAGGCCGGCGCACAGCGCGAGCGCCGACTTGCCGGTGCCCGCCCGTCCGCCGAGCGAGACGATGCCGACCTCGGGGTCGAGCAGCAGGTCGATCGCGAGCCGCTGCTCGGCCGAGCGCCCGCGGACGCCGAAGGCCTCGCGGTCGCCGCGCACGAGGCGCACCTCGCCGTCGCCGACGACGCGCGCGAGCGCCGACCCCCGGTCGGAGTGGATGACGAGGCCGGTGTTCACGGGCAGGCCGATGGCCTCGCTCGTGTCGAGTCGGTCGTGCTCGTAGAGCTCGGCCATCTCGTTCGAGCCGAGCGCGATCTCGCCCATGCCGGTCCAGCCGGACTCGACCGCGAGCTCGGCGCGGTACTCCTGGGCGTCGAGGCCGATCGAGGCCGCCTTGATGCGCAGCGGCAGGTCCTTCGAGACGACGGTCACCGCGATACCGTCGTTGGCCAGGTTCATGGCGCAGGCGAGGATCCGCGAGTCGTTGTCGTTGAGCTGCAGCCCGCTCGGGAGCACCGACATGCTCGAGTGGTTGAGCTCGACCCGCAGCGAGCCGCCGTCGCCGACAGGGATCGGGAAGTCGAGCCGCTCGTGCTGGACGCGCAGGTCGTCGAGCAGGCGCAGCGCCGCGCGTGCAAAGTACCCGATCTCGGGATCGTTGCGCTTGGACTCGAGCTCGGTGATGACGACGACCGGCAGCACGACGGGGTGCTCGGCGAATCGGAACAGGGCACGCGGGTCCGACAGCAGGACGGACGTGTCGAGCACGTACGTCCGTTCGGCCTGCGCGACGCCCCCAGGCGCGTGGTCGTCGGGACGTCGCTGCACGTCTCGCTCGACCGGTCCGAGGGGCTTGATGGGATCGACAGAGGTCACGACCGCTCCTGCCCCGAGCTCTCGCTCGGCTCACACGCCGGCCGGCGATCCTCCCACGAGCGGTTCACGAGCCGACTCGACCGGGCGCCTTGCCCGATGACCCGACGGTACGTCCGACCGGCGACATCCGCGGAACCGACACGCGGCGCGTCATGCGCTGTTCACAATGCCCCGCCCCGGGCACCGCGCGGCGACGCGCGGGCGCGGCGCTCAGTACGTGACGGCCGTGCTGAAGGACACGAACGCCCCGCGGAGCATCTCGACGGTCTCCTCGTCGAGGTGCGCGTGCACGGCGAGCCGCACCGTTCCGAGGCGCGTGGTCGCGGTCACGCCGTGGTTGTGCAGCGACGCCGTGAGCACGGTCGCGTGCTCCGGCTCGGGCTCGAGCACCACGATGCCCGCCCGTTCGCGCTCGTCCCGGGAGCTGGCGACGGGCATCGCGAACTCGTCGGCGAGCTCGATGACCCGGCTCACGTTCTCGGCGACGCGCGCGTTGACGGCCGGCACGCCGACGCCGGCCAGCTCCTCCAGCGCGGCGGCGAACCGCGCCTGCGCGATCGGGTCCGGGTTCGACACGCGGAACGCCCGCGCGCCCGACGCGGGCCGCGGGACCTCGTCCCACACCTCGTCGCCGTCGGTCCCCGTGTAGCCCGAGAACACCGGCGTGAGGCGCTCGGCGCCGCGCTCGGAGAGCGCCATGAGCCCGGTGCCCCAGCCCGCGCGGCACCATTTCTGCCCGCCCGTGACGATCACGTCGGCGAGCTCCCACGGCGCGTCGACGACGCCGAAGCCCTGGATGGCGTCGACGATGAGCAGCCGGTCGCCGATCACGTGCCGGATGCCCTCGAGGTCGCACAGGTAGCCCGTGCGGCTGTCGACGAGGCTGACCGCGACCGCGGCGACGTTCGACTCGAGCTGCTCGCGGATGCTCCCGGGCGTCACCTTGCCGTAGTCGGTCTCGAGCCAGGCCGGCTGCACCGAGTGCAGCGCCTCGTTCGCGCGGACCGCCGCGATGGGCACGCTCGGGAACTCGCGCGGCGAGAGCAGCACCGTGCCGGTCAGCCCGAACATGGCGTGCATGAGGCCGGTCGTCGTGTTCGGCACGCCGACGATGCGGTCGGCGGGGATGCCGGTCACCTCCGCCGCCGCGGCCCGCAGGCGATCGTCCTGGCGGCCGAACGCGTCCATGCTGCCGTGCCGGGCCCGCTCGAGCACCTGCGTGAACGCCAGCGTCTCCTCGGCGGCGACCCGGGACATCGGCCCGACGCGGGCGTAGTCGAGGTAGCCGGGCTCCTCGGTGAATCCGGCCAGGTAGTCGTCCATGCTCACGTCGCGTGCCCCCTGTCTCCGAAGGCAATCCTGACAGAAACCTGACAGGAACGCGGCGCGGCTCAGCCGCCGAAGCGGCGGTGTCGCTGCGTGTAGTCGCGGATGGCGCGCAGGAAGTCGACCTCGCGCAGGTCGGGCCCCAGCGCCTCGACGAAGTAGAACTCGCTGTGCGCGGCCTGCCAGAGCATGAAGTCGCTGAGGCGCTGCTCGCCGGACGTGCGGATCACGAGGTCGGGGTCGGGCTGGCCCCCCGTGTACAGGTGCTCGCCGATGAGCTCCGGCGTGAGCGACTCGGCGAGGTCCTCGAGGCTGCGCCCCTCGGCGTGGTGCGAGGCGACGATCGAGCGCATCGCGTCGGTGATCTCGCGTCGGCCGCCGTAGCCGACGGCCAGGTTGACGTGCATGCCGCGCTTGCCGGCGGTCCGGTGCTCGGCCGCGTCGAGGGCGGCGACGAGGGGCTCGGGCAGCCCGGCGTCGGAGCCGACGTGCTGCACGCGCCAGTCGCGGTAGTGGCTGAGCTCCTCGGCGAGCTCGGCGATGATCTCGATCAGCTCGGCGAGCTCGTCCGACGTGCGGTTGCCGAGGTTGTCGCTCGAGAGCAGGTACAGCGTGACGATCTGGATGCCGAGGTCGTCGCACCACTCGAGGAACTCGCGCATCTTCGCCGCTCCGGCCCGGTGGCCGTGGGCCGCCGAGTCGTAGCCGAGTTGCTTCGCCCAGCGCCGGTTGCCGTCGATGATCATCGCGACGTGTCGCGGGAGTTCCGCCTCGTCGAGTTCGCGGCGGAGCCGGTTCTGGTAGAGCCGGTAGAGGAGGCCACGACCGGGGCGCTGGTCGCTCGTCTGCACCCGACTACGCTACTCCCCCGCGAGCGGGCGGACACTCACAGCAAGCCGTGATGCACTCGGCCATACGCTGTCAGCATGACCCAGCGCGAACCCGAGGACGTCGCCGAGCACCTGCACCGGCCGGCGGCCGAGCTCGATCGTGCGGACGCCGCCGTCGCCGTCGACGAGCGACGCGGACCGGACCTGCCGAACCTGCCCCTGATCGACGCGTCGCCGGAGAACCCGGCCGACATCAAGCCGACCTGGCGCGGGTGGATCCACGCCGCGACCTTCCCGATCGCGACCGCGGCGGGCATCGTGCTCATCGCGCTCGCCGACGGTCCGGCGGCGAAGTGGGCGTCGGCGGTGTTCATGCTGACCTCGATGCTGCTCTTCGGCAACTCGGCCCTCTACCACCGCTTCAACTGGTCGCCGCGGACCAAAGTGATCCTGAAGCGGATCGACCACGCGAACATCTTCCTGCTCATCGCGGGCACCTACACGCCGCTGTCGATCCTCGCCCTGCCGCCCGAGAAGGGCATCCTGCTGCTCGTCCTGGTCTGGGGCGGTGCGCTCATCGGCATCGCCTTCCGCGTGTTCTGGATCACCGCGCCGCGCTGGCTGTACGTGCCGATCTACGTGCTGCTCGGCTGGGCCGCGGTCATGTACCTCGGGGACCTGCTGGCCGCGAGCGTCGCGATGATGGTCCTCGTGATCGTGGGCGGCGTGCTGTACACGCTCGGCGCCGTCGTCTACGGCCTGAAGCGCCCGAACCCGTGGCCGGGCCACTTCGGCTTCCACGAGATCTTCCACGTGTGCACGGTGCTGGCGTTCATGTGCCACTGGACGGCCACGCTGCTGATCGCGCTCGCCCCGGCGTACCACGCGGGCTGAGCGCCGCCCAGGCGCTCCGCCGCGCGGTGCGGGCGCGAGCGCGTCAGTCCCGGTCGGCGGGCGGGGTGTCGGATGCCGCGGCATCCGTCGTCGGGTCGTCCGTCGTGGCGTCGGCGGCATCCGCGACGTCGGCCTCGTGCGCCTCGGCCTCGGCCTGCTCGGCCGCGATGCGCTCGCGCGCCTCGGCACGGTAGTTCACGCGGCGGATGCGGCGGACCATGTCGAGCACGAGCAGCAGCACGGCGCCCATGATCACGATCGTGACGATGAAGCCGATCACGCCGGGCGTGACGTCGTTCGGGTCGAACTCGTCCTCCGCTGCGGAGACGAGGGCCAGGACCGACGCGAGCGCGGGGGTCATCGGCAGGCTCCGCGGACGGTGACGGCGGGCGCGACGAGCATCGGATTCCCTTCAGGGAGGCGGGGTTAGGCTGGACCTCAGCCTAGACGATCCGATCGGGAAGGAGCCGGGCGGTGCCCCAACGCGAGTCCGCCGACGCGGCGGCCGAGGACGCCGCCCTCGACGGCACCCCCACTCCCCCGTCGGGCACGTCCACCACGGCGCAGGCGCTCGCCGAGCGCTACGGCCGCACGCGCAGGCGGAGGCGCCGCGAGCGGCTCATCCTGGTCGGCGCTGCGATCGCGTTCGCCGTCGTCCTGGGCGCGTGGGTCGTGTGGGCCGGTCTCGACGGCAGCCGGCCGCAGGTGCAGGCCACCGACCTCGGCCACCGCCTGCTCGACTCCCGCGCGGTCGAGGTCACCTGGCGCCTCTCGGTGCCCGCCGGGACCGACACGGCGTGCATCGTCCAGGCGCTCAACGAGGACTTCACGGTGGTGGGCTGGAAGGTCGTCGAGATCCCCGCCTCCGAGCGTCCGCTCCGGACCTTCACCGAGACCGTCCGCACCGCGCAGGAGGCCAACACGGGTTTGATCTCCCAGTGCTGGGTTGTCTAGAATTGGGGATTCGCCCCGGCAGACGCTGGGGCGACACGTCTATTCACGGGAGTGTGCACCATGGCGCAGGACGCCACCGTCACCTGGCTCACCCAGGATGCCTACGACCGGCTGAACGCCGAACTCGAGCACCTCTCCACCAGCGGCCGCGAGGAGATCGCGAAGCGCATCGAGGCCGCGCGTGAGGAGGGCGACCTCAAGGAGAACGGCGGCTACCACGCCGCGAAGGACGAGCAGGGCAAGCAGGAGGCCCGCATCCGACAGCTCACGGAGCTGCTCCGCCACGCCGAGGTCGGCGAGGCGCCCACCTCGAGCGGCGTCGTCGAGTCGGGCACCGTCATCACCGCCGTCGTCGCGGGCGACGAGGAGCGCTTCCTCATCGGCAGCCGCGAGATCGCCGGCGACTCCGAGCTCGACGTCTTCAGCGAGCAGTCCCCGCTCGGCGAGGCCATCCTCGGCCTCAAGGTCGGCGACTCCACCACGTACACCGCCCCCAACGGCCGCGAGATCGCGGTCGAGATCCGGGGCGTCGAGACCTGGTCCGGTCAGTGACGCGCTGACGGACGACACGCGGAACGGCCCCTCCTCGGAGGGGCCGTTCCGCGTCTCCGGGGCGGGTCGCACGACCCGCCCGGCTCACTCCTCGATGATCTCGGGTTCGTAGCCGGCTCTCCGCAGGACCTCGACGACCTCGGCCCGGTGCTCCGGGCCGCGCGTCTCCACCGACAACTGCAGGGCGACCTCCGAGATCTGCATCCCCGCGCCGTGGCGCGTGTGCAGCACCTCGACGACGTTCGCGTTGGCGTCGGCGACGAGTTCCGCGATGCGGGCGAGCTGCCCGGGCCGGTCCGGGAGTCCGATCCGCAGCGTGAGGTAGCGGTCGGAGGCGGCGAGGCCGTGCGCGATCACGCGCTGCATGAGCAGCGGGTCGATGTTGCCGCCGGAGAGCACGACGACGACCGGGCCGTCCGCGACGACCTTGCCGGTCATGAGCGCGGCGACGCCCACCGCGCCGGCGGGCTCGACGACGAGCTTCGCGCGCTCGAGCAGCACGAGGAGCGCCCGCGCGATGTCGTCCTCGGTCACCGTCACGACCTCGTCGATCGCCTCCCGGATGATCTCGAAGTTCAGGGCCCCGGGCCGGTAGACGGCGATGCCGTCGGCCATCGTCGGCACGACCGGCACCTGAACCGGCTCGCCGGCCTCGAGCGACGGGAGGTAGGGCGCCGCGTTCTCGGCCTGCACGCCGATCACCCGGACCGTGCGGCCGAGCGCCGCCGCCTTCTGCTTCGCGGCGCTGGCGATGCCGGCGGCGAGCCCGCCGCCGCCGATGGGCACGACGATGGTCGTGGCATCCGGCGCCTGCTCGAGGATCTCGAGGCCGAGCGTGCCCTGGCCTGCGACGACGTCGGCGTGGTCGAACGGCGGGATGATCGTGGCGCCCGTCTCGGCGGCGAACCGGGCCGCCGCCTCGAGCGTCTCCCCGATCGAGTCGCCGCGCAGCACGACGTCGGCGCCGTACGCCCGCGTCGCCTCGAGCTTGGGGAGGGCCACGCCCACGGGCATGAAGATCGTGGCGCGGATGCCGAGCTCCCGGGCGGCGAAGGCGACGCCCTGCGCGTGGTTCCCGGCCGACGCCGCCACGACGCCGCGCGCCCGCTCGTCGGCGGACAGCGCCGACATCCGGTTGAACGCGCCCCGCAGCTTGTACGACCCCGTCCGCTGCAGGTTCTCGCACTTGAGGTGGACCGGCACGCCGGCGATCGCCCCGAGGAACCGCGACGTCTCCATCGGCGTGCGCCGGGCGATCGCCGCGACCGTCCGCTGCGCGTGCTCGAAGTCCGCGAGCACCGGCCCCGGGATGCGCGGATCGGCCGGTACCGGGGGCAGCACCGTCCCGGGCGCGTCGGGGGTCGTCGTGTGGAGGGCGTGGTTCATGTCACCGTCCGTATCCGGGTCGCTGGGGTACCGTGCGCCACAGTGGAGAGTGCGTCTCCTCGGGCGAGGGCGGCTCGGCCTGCTTCCAGGTGCCGCCCGAGACGTAGAGGATCATGACGTTGAGCACGGCCGCGACGGGAACGGCGAAGAGCGCGCCCGGGATGCCGGCCAGCAGGGACCCGGTGGCGACCGCGATGACGACGCCGAGCGGATGCACCTTCACGGCCGTGCCCATGATCAGCGGCTGGAGCACGTGGCCCTCGACCTGCTGCACGAGGAGCACGACGCCCAGCATCAGCAGCGCGATGCCCCAGCCGTTGTAGACCAGCGCGACGAAGACCGCGAGCGCGCCCGTGACGACCGCGCCGACGATCGGGATGAACGAGCCGAGGAACACCAGCACGGCGATCGGGATCGCGAGCGGCACGCCGAGCAGCAGGGCGCCGAGGCCGATGCCGACGGCGTCGATCGCGGCGACGAAGATCTGCACGCGGACGAAGTTCTCGAGCGTCGCCCATCCGGAACGGCCGGCGCCGTCGATCGCGGCCCGCGCGCGGCGCGGGAAGATGCCCACGAGCCAGTTCCAGATCCCGCGGCCGTCGATGAGGATGAACAGGGTCGCGAATAGCGCGAGGAGCGCCCCGGCGACGAAGTGCCCGATCGACGAGCTCACCGAGAGGGCACCCGAGACGAGCACGCCGCTGTCGCGCTGCGCGGCCTCGACCACCTGCTGCACGGCCTGGTCGAACTGGTCGGGCGTGATGTGCAGCGGACCCTCGAGCAGCCAGGAACGGAAGTCGTTCCACGCGATGACGCTCTGGTCGGCGAGGTCTGCCGACCCTCGCACGATCTGCGAGATGCCGAGCGTGAGCAGGCCGCCGACGAGCGCGAGCGTGGCCACCATGGCGAGCACGACCGCCAGCCACTTCGGCCAGCGGTGCCGCTGCAGGAAGGTCGAGAACGGCACGAGGAGGGCCGACAGCAGCACGGCGACGAGCACCGGGATGATGACGAGCCGCAGCTGGATGACGAGGAAGATCGCGACGGCGACGACGCCGCCGACCAGCAGCAGCCGCCACGACCAGGCGGCGGCGACCCGCATCGCGTACGGCACGGAGTCCGCGGCGTCCCGCCGTGGCCCTGCCGCGCGCTCGGCCGCGCGCTCGGACGCGGTGGTTCGGCGCACGCGTCCGCGCCGCGCACGCGAGGTCCCCTTCGCCTCGGTCACGATCCCAGTGTAGGCCGCACCCATATGGCCGTCCCGACATGTGTCGGCGGCCGGCTGTAGGGTCGGGTCACCATGGTCGATCAGGTCTCACCCGCGCTCGCCCGCCGCATCGCCCTCGCCGCACAGGGGTTCGCGCGCCCGGCCCCCGACGCCCCGGGCACGCGCGCGTTGTCCGGGGTCGTCGACCGGCTCGGGCTGCTCCAGATCGACTCCGTCAACGTCTTCGAGCGCAGCCACTACCTGCCCGCGTTCAGCCGCCTCGGCGCGTACGACCGCGCACTGCTCGACCGCATGGCGTGGGGCCGCCGAGGGCGGCTCGTCGAGTACTGGGCCCACCAGGCGGCGTTCATCCCGCGCGAGCTCTGGCCGCTGTTCGAGTTCCGGAGGGCGGAGTACCGGGCGCAGGGTTCCGAGTGGGGCGGCTGGCTGCGCGAGAACCGCACGCTCGCCGACTGGCTGCGCGGCGAGCTCGCGGCGAACGGCCCCATGCCGGCGAGCGCGATCGAGCACGACGCCAACGAGCGCCGAGGCCCGTGGTGGGGCTGGTCGTCCGTCAAGCGCACGCTCGAGTGGATGTTCCGCACCGGCGAGGTCGTCTGCGTCGAGCGGCGGCGATTCGAGCGCGTCTACGCGCTGCCCGAGCAGGGGCTCGAGCCGCACCTGCTCGAGCACGGCCCCGCCGAGGCCGACGCAGCGCGGGTCCTCATCGAGCGCGCGGCCGCCGCCCTGGGCATCGCGACCGCGGCCGACCTCGCCGACTACTGGCGGATGACGCAGGCGCAGGTCCGTCCGGCGATCGCCGACCTCGTCGACGCGGGCGTCCTGCTGCCGGTGACGGTGCCGGGCTGGACCACCGGGTCACGTCCGACCCCGACCTGGGTCCACCGCGAGGCCCGCCGTCCGCGGCGCGTCGAGGGCGTGGCGCTGCTCTCGCCCTTCGACCCGGTCGTCTGGTTCCGGCCGCGCGCCGAGCGGCTCTTCGACTTCCACTACCGCATCGAGATCTACACGCCGGAGGCCGAGCGACGGTACGGGTACTACTCGCTCCCGCTCCTCGTCGACGACCGCGTCGTGGGCCGCGTCGACCTGAAGAGCGACCGCGCCGGTCGGGTGCTCCGCGTGCAGTCGGCGTGGGCCGAGCCGGGCGCGCCCGGCGACGTCGCGGAACGGCTCGTGCCGGTGCTCCGCCGGGCGGCCGCGTGGCAGGGCCTCGACGACGTCGTGGTCGCCGGCCGGGGCGACCTGTCGCCGGCCGTGGCCGACGCGCTGCGTCACGTCGACGTGGCCGCGGCGGGGTAGCCGCGGCGCCCTAGAAGCTCCGGCCCATCTCGTGCAGGCGCTGCACGCGCTCCGGGATCGGCGGGTGCGTGGCGAAGAGGCGGTCGATGACGCCCGGCTTCAGCGGGTCGGCGATCCACAGGTGCGCCATCGAGGTGTTCTGGCGCCGCATCGGCCGCCCGTACTGCTCGAGCTTCAGCAGCGCCCGGGCGAGCGCGTCCGGATGCCGCGTGGTCATCGCGCCCGTGGCGTCCGCCAGGTACTCGCGCTGGCGCGAGATCGCGAGCTGCACGAGGGTCGCGACGAGCGGCGCCACGAGCATCGCGACGAGGCCGAAGATCATCACCACGGGGTTGCCGTTGTTGTTGCCCCGGCCGAAGAACGCCATGCGCACGAACAGGTCCGAGATGAAGCCGATCGCCACGACGAGCCCGAACACGATCATCGACAGGCGGATGTCGTAGTTGCGGACGTGGCCCAGCTCGTGGGCCATCACGCCCTCGAGCTCGGAGTCGTCCATGATCTCGAGCAGCCCGGTCGTCGCCGCGACGACGGCGTGCTCGGGGTCGCGCCCGGTGGCGAACGCGTTCGGCGCGGGGTCCGAGACCACGAAGACCCGGGGCATCGGCGTGCCGGTCGTGATCGACAGGTTCTCGACGGTGCGCCAGAGGCGCGGGTGGTCGGACACGCTGCGGACCTCGACCGCGCCGGACATGGCCAGCGCCTGCCGGTCGGCGGTGAAGTACTGGAAGAGCGCATACGCCGTCGCGAGGACGACCGTGACGATCACGATGGTGAGGTCGCCGTAGATGACGGCGGCCAGGTAGCCGAGCCCGCCGACGATGGCGAGGAAGAGGATGATCGTGAAGACGGTGTTGCGCTTGTTCCGGGCGATCGCTCGGTACATCGGCGGCTAGAACTGCACGCGCGGCGGCTCCGCGATGGCCGCCGCCTCGGTGACCTCGAAGAACTCGCGCTCGTGGAAGCCGAGGCCGCGCACGAAGAGGGTGTTCGGGAACACCTTGATCTTCGTGTTCAGCTCGCGCACGCCGCCGTTGTAGAAGCGGCGGGCCGCCTGGATCTTGTCCTCGGTGTCGACGAGCTCGCCCTGCAGCTGCAGGAAGTTCTGGCTCGCCTGCAGCTGCGGGTACGCCTCGGCGACCGCGAAGATCGACTTCAGCGCCTGCTGCATGTGGTTCTCGGCCGCGGACGCTTCAGCAGGACCGCTCGCGGAGAGGGTCTCGGCGCGCGCCTTCGTGACGTTCTCGAAGACGGCCTTCTCGTGGGCCGCGTAGCCCTTCACCGCCTCGATGAGGTTCGGGATGAGGTCGGCACGTCGCTTCAGCTGCACCGTGATGTCGCTCCACGCCTCGTCGACGCGGACGTTCAGGGTGACGAGCGAGTTGTACGTCGCCCAGAGGTAGATGCCGATCACCAGGACGAGCACGACGACGATGATGAGCGGGATGAGCCATTCCATGGCGGGGACTCCTGATGCTTCGGCGACGATCGGAACGGACTCTTGAATCCTATCGATCCACCCTGCGACCGGGCGGATTTCCCATGAGACTCCGAGCGAGCGGAGGGCGGGCTCCGGGGCGGCGGCCGGCCGGGCCGACGTGTCCGGGCGCGATCACGCCGCGGCGCCGAACGCCCCGGCCCCGGCGCGGCCGCCGGCGCCGACCGGACCGAGCACCCGGTCGAGGTACGGGTTCGCGAACCGCCCCTCCGGGTCGAGCCGCCCGCGCACCCGCACGAAGTCGTCGAAGTGCGGGTAGGAGCCCCGCAGCGACTCGGCGGTCTGCGTGTGCATCTTGCCCCAGTGCGGACGGCCGCCGAGGTCGCGCATGATCGCCTCGACACCGGCGAAGTAGGCGGTCGGGTCCTCGCGGACGTACCGGTGGACCGCGATGTAGCCGGTCTCCCGGCCGTGCGCCGTCGACAGCCAGTTCTCGTCGGCGGCGGCGGCGCGCACCTCGATCGGGAAGCTGATGCGCCAGCCGCGCCGTTCGATGAGGGTCCGGACGGCCCGGAAGGCCTCGGGCACCGCCTCGAGCGGGATCGCGTACTCCATCTCGCGGAACCGCACCGTGCGGTTGGTCGTGAACACCGCAGGCGAGAGGTCGGTGAAGTCCCGACTGCCCGTGAACCGCTCGGCGAGCCGCGCCAGCGGCGGGGTCGCCGCGGGCACCGCGGTCCCGAGCGCGCAGATCGCGCGGTAGACGCCGTTCGCGAGCAGCTCGTCGTCGATCCAGCGGCCGACGCGACCGAGCGGCGCGTGCGGGGCGTCGGCCGGCAGTCGCGTGTTCGTCTTCGTGAGCGCCGTCTCGGTGTGCGGGAACCAGTAGAACTCGAAGTGGTCCTCGCCGCGCACGCGCGGCATCCACTCCTCGAGCACGCGGTCGAGCGGTTCGGTCGCCTCGACCGCGTGGAGTGCGAACCGGGGCACGAGCTGCAGGGTGAGCTCGGTCAGCACGCCGAGCGCACCGAGCCCGAGCCGCACGGCCGGCAGCAGCTCGGGCCGACTCGTCTCGCTCACCTCGAGCAGCTCGCCGGTGCCCGTGACGAGCCGCGCGCCGACGACCTGGGTGGCGAGCCCGCCGAAGGCGAGGCCCGTGCCGTGGGTGCCGGTGGAGGTGGCGCCCGAGATCGTCTGGCGGTCGATGTCGCCCATGTTCGCCATCGCGAGCCCGAGGGGCTCGAGCAGGCGCGGCAGCCGGTGCAGGGGCGTGCCCGCGCCGAGCGTGACCCGGCCCGTCTCGGCATCCGCGTCGACGACGCCCGACAGGTCGGTCAGGTCGAGCTGGACGTCGGGCGCCACCGCGATCCCGGTGAAGCTGTGGCCGGACCCGACGGGCTTGATGCGGCGACCGGATGCCGCGGCGGCGAGCACCGCGCGCTGGACCGCGCCCTCGTCGGCCGGACGCTCGATGCGGTTCGGCCGCACCGCCTCGGTCCGACCCCAGTTGCGCCAGACCGCTCCGCTCGCCGTCACAGGAACGCCCTCCCCTCGCCTCGATAGGTCGGCACCGTGCCGACCACGTCGTCGCCCTCGATCACGGCGAACTCGTTCAGGTGCTCGGCGAGCTCGCCGGACTTCGTGTGGCGGAACCACACCCGGTCCCCTGCGCGCAATCGGGCGGCGGCCGGCCCGGTCAGCGGCGTCTGCACCTCGCCCGCGGCCTCGCGCGGCAGCATCCGCAGGCCCTCCGGCCAGACGGGCTCCGGGAGCCGGTCGGCGCCGGGCGGTCCCGAGGCGACCCAGCCGCCGCCGAGGATCGTCGCGTGCCGCGCGCTCGGCGAGCGCACGACGTCCAGCGCGAACGCCGACGCCGGCGCCGGCGTGAACTGGGCGTAGCCGTCGAACAGGTGCCCGGCGAGGATGCCGCTCCCGGCGCCGAGCTCGGTGACGGACGGGTCGGCGGCGGTCGCCTCGAGCGAGCCGGTGCCGCCGCCGTTGACGAACTCGAGGTCGGCGTGCCGTCGGACCGCGGCGACCGCGCGCGCGCGACGTTCGACGAGCTCGGGCATCGAGCGGGACTGCATCCAGCGGTTCACGGCACCGCCGACGGGTCGTCCGGGCGGACGCGTGGTCACCCCGGCGACCTGGGCCTCGTAGGCCATCATCCCGACGAGGCGGAATCCGGGACGCGCGTCGACGTACGCGGCGAACGCCCCCGCCTCCTCGGGTGCGTGGATGGGCGAACGACGCACCCCGAGGTGCCCGAGCACGGGCGCGTCCCACGAGGCGTCGAGCTCGAGGCAGACCCGGAGCTCCTCGCGCGATCCGGGCGGGAGCACCGCGTCGACGAGGTCCAGCTGGTCGGGCGCATCGACCATCAGCGTGATCCGGCGCGCGAGGTCGGCATCGGTGGCGAGCCGGAAGATCCCGGCGGCCTCGGCCGTCGGGTAGCCGACCACGAGGTCGTCGAGGTCCGGGATGCGCTCCGCGAGCCAGAGCGCCTCGGCGAGCGTGTAGGCGAGGACCCCGCGATACCCCGGCAACGCGAGGAGCGCCTCGACGACCGACCGCACGCGAACCGACTTCGTGGCGATCCGGATCGGCGTGCCTGCGGCGCGACGCAGCATCTCCGCGGCGTTCCACCGCAGCGCCCCGAGGTGCAGCGCCCCCACCGGCGCGTCGAGGTGGCGCGTCGCCTCGGTGAGCGTCGGCCAGTGGTGCGCCGGGTCCGTCCAGGGATGCTCCGTCGCGGCATCCGCCGGCAGGGCCAGGTCGAGCGGTCGCGCGGCCGTCATCGCACGCTCCGGACCCGCGCGACGGCGAGCGCGCCGCCGAAGGCGAAGACGGCGCCCAGCACGAACACGAGCGTGAACGACCCGGTCGCGACGACGGCGATCGCCCCGAGCAGCGGGCCGATCGACTGCGGGACCGCGGTGGCGATGTTCATGATGCCGAGGTCCTTCCCCCGCGCGGCGGGGTCGGGCAGCACCTGGGTGGCGAGCGCCTGGTCGACGGAGAGGAAGCAGCCGTACGCGAGGCCGAGCAGCCCGGCCGAGACCATGGCCGTGGCGAGCGCCGGGGCGAGCGCCAGCAGGAGCGCCGCGACGCCCTGCAGCACGGCGGCGACGAGCACGAACACGCGCCGGCGGCCGAGCGCGTCCGAGAGCCGCCCGAAGCCGAGCGACGCGAGGATCACGAACACCATGTAGACCAGCGTGAGCACGATGAGGTCGTCCTCGGCGTTGGCGTCGCCGAGGCCGAACATGAGGAAGTAGAGCAGCAGGCCGGTGCCGAGTGCGTTGCCGATCGACACCAGCACGCGGCTGAGCAGCGTCCAGCCGAAGTCCGGGTACTTCCGCGGGCTGATCCAGAGGCTCGCGATCACGCCCCGTGCGGTCACCCGGTCGCGTTCGCCCGCCGCGAGCGGGGTCTCCCGGCGCAGCAGGAACGGGACCGCGAGCACGAGGAGCGCCGCGGCGACGAGCGCGTACCCGGCGAGCTGGCCCGTCACGACCATGGTGACGAGCACGAGCCCGAGGATGATCCCGACGGCCTGCGGCGCGGACATCCACCCGGAGACGATGCCCCGCTGGCGGACGGGCACCTGGTCGCTGATCGTCGCCGTCAGCGCGGCCGTCATGACGCAGAAGCCCACGGTCGCGGCGACCCAGGCGAGCCCGATCGCCCAGAGCTCGTGCTGGAGGCCGAGCACCACGAGGGACGCCGCGAAGAGCACCGCGCCGCCCGCGATCCACGGCCGGCGACGGCCGAACCGCGACGTCGTGCGGTCCGAGAGCGCGCCCGTCAGGGGATACGCGACGATCACGAAGACCGCCGCGATCCCCGACACGACGCCGAACGCCACCACGGACTCGATCCAGTCGTCGGGGTGCAGCTCCGCGTCGATCTGCGCGGGGAGCAGCAGCTGCACGGGCGTCAGCTGCGCCATCCAGATGCCGAGCCAGGCGGCGGCGAACCCGGCCATCCAGCCGGCGCCGACGGGTCGGGTCGGGTCGGCGAAGGCGCCGTCGGCGCGTGCCGTGGCCGCCGCGGCGGCATCGGTTCCGGTCACTGGGGGTCCGCCATTCTCGCGAGGGCGTCGGCGGCCGCGAGGGCGGTCGCCCGGGCTGCGGCGTCGTCGCGGTGGACGAGCCAGGTCATCGTGATGCCGTCGGTGAACGCGACGAGCACCGCCGCCACCTCTGCGACGGGCCGGCGCCACGTCGCACCGGTCCGCTCGGCGGCGAGGGTGAGCGCCTGCTCGGCGAGCTCGGCGTACCGGCGGTACTGCGCGGTCGCGAGCGGATGCCGGTCGGGGTCGCGCAGCGCGTACTGGGTGAGCTCGAGCATGGCCTGCTCGTGCGCCGGATCCGCGCGCAGGTGGTCGAGGTAGCCCGCCAGCCCGGCCTCGAGGAGGTCGCGGAGGTCGCCCTCGCCCTCGGCGACGGGCAGGACGGCGGCCTCCTCGCGCGCGACGACGCTCGCGATGAGCTCGTCGAGGAACGCCTCGCGCGACGCGAACGCGTAGTGGAAGCTCGCGAGCGACATCCCCGCCTCGGCCACGATCGCGCGCGTCGAGGCGCCGGCGATGCCCTCGCGGGCGATGACGCGCAGGCCCGCCTCGATGAGCGCCGGGCGGCGCTCGGCGGCGGACATGCGGGGCACGGTGCTCCTCTCGACGTCATCGCCGGAGACGGGGAAAGTGGGACGCTCGTCCCAGTTCGACCAAGTATGCACGGGGGCCGCGCGATGCACCAGCCTCCGGGTACGCTCGCACCATGCGCCTCGGGGTCCTCGATGTCGGTTCCAACACCGTCCACCTGCTCGTCGTCGACGCGCACCCGGGTGCGCGCCCGATCCCCGCGGCCTCCCACAAGGCGGTCCTCCGCCTGATGCGCTACCTCGACGACGACGGCTCGATCAGCCGGGCCGGCGTCGACGCGATCCTCGAGGCGGTGCGCGAGGCCTCCGCCGTGGCGAAGGAGTCCGGCATCGACGAGCTCCTCGCGTTCGCGACCTCGGCGATCCGCGAGGCCGCGAACGGCGCCGAGGTGCTCGAGCTCATCGAGGAGGCCGCCGGCATCCACCTCGACGTCCTCAGCGGCGCCGACGAGGCCCGCATCACCTTCCTCGCCGTCCGCCGCTGGTACGGCTGGTCGGCCGGCCGCATCCTGCTCTTCGACATCGGCGGCGGCTCGCTCGAGATCGCGCACGGCGGCGACGAGGTCCCCGACGCCGCACGCTCGGTCCCGCTCGGTGCCGGCCGCTCGACGATCGAGTACCTGCCGACCGATCCGCCCACCGAGAAGCAGGTCGAGCACCTGCGCTCGCACGCCCGGAAGGTCCTGAAGTCGGCGATCGACGACATGGACGGCATCCCCGAGGTCGACCACGTCGTCGGCTCGTCGAAGACGATCCGCTCGCTCGCACGGCTCGCGGGCAGCACCGAGGACGGAGTCGGCGCCGAGGAGCGCAGCATCCTCAAGCTCTCACGGCTCGACGACTGGATCCCGCGGCTGGCGAAGATCCCCGCGGACGCACGGCCGAACCTGCCCGGCATCACGGCGGACCGCACGTTCCAGATCGTCGCCGGCGCGGTCGTGCTCTCGGAGACGATGCGGGCGTTCAAGGCGAAGACGCTCGAGGTGTCGCCGTGGGCGCTCCGCGAGGGGCTCATCCTGCGGCGGATCGACCGGCTCACCTGACCGTGCTCCCGCTGGGATTCGAACCCAGACTCGGGCGGGTTTAAGCCGCCTGCCTCTACCGGTTGGGCTACGGGAGCGCGGCGCCGGCCGGATGGCCGACGCCGCGTCACAGCATAGGGCGCCTACTTGGCGGCGACGGCCTTCTCCGCGGGCTTCGCCGACTTCGACGCCGGCTTCTTCGCGTCGGCCTTCGCCGGTGCGGCCGGGGCCGCGACCTCGCCGGCCGGCTTCGGGCGGGCCGCGAATCGCTCGAACTCGGCGCGCGGGTGCTGCACGGCCTGGAGCGACACGATGTCGCGGCCGAGCCAGAAGTTGTTCCACCAGCCCCAGAACACGCGGAACTTGCGCTCCCACGTCGGCATCGCGAGGCCGTGGTAGCCGCGGTGCGCGAACCACGCCAGCAGGCCCTTGATCGCGAGCTTGCCCGACTGGAACACGCCCGAGCCGACGCCCAGGCCGGCGACCGCGCCGAGGTTCTTGTGGAAGTAGTCCTTCGGCTCCTCGCCGCGGAGGACCGCGACGATGTTCTTCGCCATGAGCTTGCCCTGGCGGACCGCGTGCTGCGCGTTGGGCACGCAGTAGCCGCCCACGCCGCCGCCCGACAGGTCGGGCACCGCGGCGATGTCGCCGGCGGCCCAGGCGTCGGGGACGATCTCGTCCTCGTCGCCGACGCGGAGGTCGGGGCGCGCCTTGATGCGGCCGCGCTCCTCGACGGGCAGGTCGCTGGTGCGGACGATGGCCGGGTTGGCCATGACGCCCGCGGTCCAGACGATGAGGTCGGTCTCGAACGTCTCGCCCGTGGAGAGCTCGATCTTGCCGTCGAGCGCGCTCGTGAGCTGCGTGTCGAGGTGGATCTCGGCGCCGCGCTGGGCGAGGTGCTTGATCACCCAGTGGCTCGTCGGCAGCGATACCTCGGGCATGATGCGGCCCATCGCCTCGATGAGGTGGAAGTGCGTGTCGTCGAACGTGAGCTGCGGGTAGAACTCGAGCAGCGCGCTCGCGAACGAGCGGAGCTCGGCGAACACCTCGATGCCCGCGAAGCCGCCGCCGACGACGACGACCGTGAGCAGTCGGTCGCGCTCGGGCCCGGCGGGCAGATTCGCGGCCTTGTCGAAGTTGGTGAGCAGGCGGTCGCGGATCGCGACGGCCTCCTCGATGGTCTTCAGGCCGTAGGCCTGGTCTGCAACGCCCGGGATCGGGAAGGTGCGCGAGACCGCGCCCCCGGTCACCACGACCACGTCGTAGTCGAACTCCCACGGCTCGCCGAGCTCGGGCGTGATCGTCGCGGTCTTCGACGCGTGGTCGATGCCCGTCACCTTCGCGGTGACGACGTTGGTCTTCTTCAGGTGGCGACGCAGCGACACGACGGAGTGGCGGGCCTCGATCGACCCCGCGGCCACCTCGGGGAGGAAGGGCTGGTACGTCATGTACGGGAGCGGGTCGACGACCGTCACCTCGGCCTCGCCGGGACGCAGCCACTTCTCGAGCTTCCACGCCGTGTAGAACCCCGCATAGCCGCCGCCGACGATGAGAATCTTGGGCACGGTGAATGGACTCCTTGGATCTGTGATGCCTGCGTGCCTACGCGCCGGTGCGCGTGGTCCGCCTGATGTGCCGAGTGGCGCCGATGCCCAACAGCGCTGCTAGCGTACCAAACCCCGCGACGAGCGAGAGCGGCACCGTGATATAGGCCAGCGTCCAGGGCGTGGGCATGAGCGTCTTCGCGCTCTCCGCCCGCGGCGGCGGCGGATCGGCGATGGGCACGATCTCCTGCTGCGTGTCGTCATCAGGCGTCTCCTGGTCGGGGACGTCGGCCCGACGGTGCACGCGCACCCATTCCTCGAGGCTGCCGAGCGGGTTCTGCTCGACGAGTTCGACGTCCGCGGTGAGCGCCGCGACGGGATCGATGATGCCGTAGCCGTAGAGCGGGCCGGGGACGTCCTCGCCCTTCGGGTCCGCGGTCCGGATGATGCGGTTGATGACGTTCGCCGCGTCGAGGTCCGGGTACTGGGCGCGCACGAGCGCGACGAGGCCCGACACGAGCGGCGCCGCGGCGCTCGTGCCCGACCACACGACGTGGCTGCCGTCGGGCAGCACGCCGACGAGGTCCTCGCTCGGGGCCGCCACCGCGATGGTGATGCCCTGCGAGCTCGCATCGAAGCTCGCGTTCTGGTCGCGATCGACGCCCGCGACCGCCAGCACCCCGGGGATCGTCGCGGGCGCGCCGACCTGGGTCGTGCCGGAGCCGCGGTTGCCCGCCGCCGCGACGACCACGACGTCGTTGTCGAACGCGTACTGGAACGCCTCGTCCCAGCTCTCGGGCCAGTCCGGGGTGTTCCGGGTGAGCGACATGTTGATGACGTCGGCGCCGTTGTCGACCGCCCAGCGCACGGCCTCGGCGATCTGCTCGTCGTTCGTCTTCTCCGAGCCCGTGTCGAGGCCGAAGGCGACCGATGCCGAGAGCAGGTCCGCATCGGGCGCCACGCCGATGACGCCGTTGCCCTCGCCGGTGCCGCGCCCGGCCAGGAGCGAGGCCACCATCGTGCCGTGCTCCTCCTCCTCGCCGATCGGCGTCTGGCCGTCGGGAGAGCCGATGCCCGAGACGTCCGTGCCGCCCACGACCACGCCGCGCAGCTCCGCGACGTCGCCGTTCACGCCGGTGTCGATGATCGCGACCTTCACGCCGTCGCCGCGCGACATCGTCCACGCCTGGGTGAAGCCGTAGTCGTTCAGCCAGTACTCGAGGTCGCGGACCGTGTCGGCCTGCGCGGGCGCGGCGCCGCCCAGCGCGAGCACGCCGACCGCCACCGCGCCGACGAGCGCGCGCCACGCGGCCCGCCGTGCCCCGCCGCGGCGCGGGGTCCGGCCGGATCGCCGGGTCGTGCGGGCACCCGTCATGCGGGCTCCTCCGCGGGTAGGTCGTCGACGCCGTAGTCGGGGCAGCGGCACACGTCGGGCGACCACGTGGAGCGCTCGAGCGCGAGGTCGCCGATCGGGTTCACGCCCGGCCCGGCCGCGAGCGCGTGCCCCGCGAGGGCGTGCAGGCACTTGACGCGCGTCGGCATGCCGCCCGCCGAGACGCCGGCGATCTCCTCGACGACGCCGAAGGTCTCGCGATCGGCGAGGTACTGCTCGTGCGCGGCGCGGTACGCGTCGCGCACCTCCTCGTCGGCCTCGAGCAGGTCGGTGAACTCGACCATGAGCTGTGCGGCCTCGAGGAACGACATGGCGGCCGTCGCGACCGGGTGCGTGAGGTAGTAGAACGTGGGAAAGGGGGTACCGTCGGACAGGCGCGGCCGGGTCGACACGACCGTCGGGGCGCCGCAGACGCACCGCGCGGCGATGCCGACGACGTCGCGCGCGGGACGGCCGAGCTGCACCGAGACGATGCGGAGGTCGCGCTCGGACACGGGTTCGAACGGCGGACGGGTCATCGGTTCCCCTCGTCGGCGGGCTGGTCGGCGGGCTCCTGGTCGGCCTGGTCGGCGGGGTCGGCCGCGTCCGTGACACTCGGCGCGAGCCCCGCGGTCATCACCGAACGGAGCATGGTCTGCATCCAGTCCCCGCGGGCTTCCGTGACCTGCGCCGACACGGCGCGGTCCGCGGGCATCGACGTGGCCGGGTCGCGGTCGTCGATGACGAGGTAGCTCACCTCGCCCGGGAGCACGTAGTAGAGGCGGTCGCGGGCCTGGGTGACGATGAAGGTCTCGTCGTTCCAGCGCTCGCGCTCCTCGGTCAGCCGGGCGACCTCGGCCTCCTGCCGGGCCACCTCGGCCTTCGCCTCGGCGATCTGCTGGCGCTGGCCGGCGTAGGCGGCGATGCTGGGCGCGAGCACGACGACCGCGAGCACGAGCACGCCCATCATGATGATCGAGAAGCCGGAGAAGCGGATGCCGGCGAGCCACGTCTCGGCGACCTGCCGGATCGACTGGCGGGCGCGGGCGGGGCGCGACGGACCCGACGCGCGGGCGGCGCGCGAGGGACGACGTGCAGCGCTCATCGTCCTCCTCACCTCGCTGGAAACGACCGACGGGGGCGGCCGCGGCCACCCCCGTCGAGCGTCTCAGTGACGCGTCACGCCGTGAAACGCGGGAATGCCGAGCGGCCCGCGTACTCCGCGGCCTCGCCGAGCTCTTCTTCGATCCTCAGCAGCTGATTGTACTTGGCGACCCGCTCGGACCGGGCGGGCGCGCCCGTCTTGATCTGACCGCAGTCGGTCGCGACCGCCAGGTCGGCGATCGTGGTGTCCTCGGTCTCGCCCGAACGGTGGGACATCACGGCGGTGTAGCCGGCGCGCTGCGCGAGCTTCACCGCGTCGAGCGTCTCGGTGAGCGTGCCGATCTGGTTCACCTTCACCAGGATCGAGTTTCCGACGTGCTTCGCGATGCCGTCGGCGAGGCGCGCCGGGTTGGTGACGAAGAGGTCGTCGCCGACGAGCTGGAGCTTGCCGCCGAGCTCGGTCGAGAGCGTCGCCCAGCCCTCCCAGTCGTCCTCGGCCAGCGGGTCCTCGATGGACACCAGCGGGTAGGCGGCGGCGAGCTCGGCGTAGTACGCGCTCATCTCGGCCGCCGTGCGGTCCTTGCCCTCGAAGCGGTAGACGCCGTCCTCGAAGAACTCCGTCGAGGCGACGTCGAGGCCGAGCGCCACGTCGGTGCCGACGGTGAAGCCCGCCTTCTCGATCGCCTCGGAGATGAGGTCGAGCGCGGCGCGGTTGTTCGCGAGGTCGGGCGCGAAGCCGCCCTCGTCGCCGAGGCCGGTGGACAGACCCTTCGACTTCAGCAGGCTCTTGAGCGAGTGGTACGTCTCGACGCCCCAGCGCAGGCCCTCGGAGTACGTCGGCGCACCGATCGGCAGCACCATGAACTCCTGGATGTCGACACCGGTGTCGGCGTGCGCACCGCCGTTGATGATGTTCATCATCGGCACCGGGAGCACGTGCGCGTTCGGCCCGCCGAGGTAGCGGAACAGCGGCAGGTCGGCCGAGTCGGCCGCGGCCTTCGCGACGGCGAGCGAGACGCCGAGGATCGCGTTGGCGCCGAGGCGGCTCTTGTTGTCGGTGCCGTCGGCCTCCATGAGGGCGGCGTCGACGACGCGCTGCTCCGTGGCGTCCAGGTCCTCGACGGCCGGGCCGAGCTCGTCGAGCACCGCGTCGACGGCCTTCTGCACGCCCTTGCCGAGGTAGCGGTCCGAGTCGCCGTCACGCAGCTCGTACGCCTCGAAGGCGCCGGTCGACGCGCCCGAGGGCACGGCCGCCCGCGAGACGGTGCCGTCGTCGAGCAGGACCTCGACCTCGACCGTGGGGTTGCCGCGCGAATCCAGGATCTCCCGTGCGCCGACAGCTTCGATGAATGCCACAGTGAACTCCTCTGTGATGGGGGTGTGCGTGGACGACTCCGTCGTTGCCCGCTCGACAGTCTAGGACCCGGTTCCGAGGCCCGCTCGCCTATGTCGGATCGTCGCCGGGCACCGGCCCGCGCCCCGTGCCGACGAGTCCGCGCTCGATGCCGATCGTGCGCTGCGCGCCGCCGTCGCCGGACCCCGGGACCGGCTTCCGCCAGCTGCGGAGCGGGCGCAGGAGGGCGCGATGCGCGAGTCCGTCGGCGATCCGCCCGAGCCCCTCGACGACGCGCCCGCGACCGAGCAGCGCCCGACCCTGGGCGACCTTGCGCGCGGAGGTGCGCCGCTGGTGCGTGCGCCACACGGACGCGAGGAGGGCGGTGTCCGACGCGGAGTTCTCGGGCGAGTGGTAGGCGGTCGCCCACACCCGACGCGCGGTGCGCACGTCGCGCACGCGGTTCGCGGAGGCGTTGCCGCCGTGCCGGCGGTATCGCACCAGCGCACGGTCGACGACGACGAGCGGCGCCTGCCGCACCAGCCGGATCGTGAAGTCCCAGTCCTGTCCGACGACGAAGGTCGGGTCGTACCCGCCCGTGGCCTCGAAGGCCGCGCGCCGAACGAGGAGCGTGCCCATCGGCACCACGGGCGTCGCGAGGAACACCTGGTCGAGCCCGCGGAACGCGTCCGAGGCCGCGCCGTCGGCGAGGCCGAGCTCCTCGCGGGCGATCATCTGGTCGCGGAACGCGCCGTCGTGCACCGGGCCGCCGTCGGAGTCGATGAACTCGCCGCGCACGAAGGCGCCGGACGCCTCCGTGTGGGCCTCCAGCGCATCGACGAGCGATCCGAGCAGCCCGGGCTCGCAGACGTCGTCGTCGTCCATGAAGATCAGGTATTCGCTGGACGCCGCGGCGAGCGCGGCACCCGCGTTCCGCGCCGCACCGACTCCGCCGTGCGACCGCAGGACGAGCGTCACGCGCGGGTCGTCGAGGAACGCGCGGACGACGTCCGGCCCGTCGTCGGTCGACGCGTCGTCGACGACGATCACCTCGAACCGGGCGAACGACTGCCCGAGCACGCTGCGCAGCGTCTCGCCGATGTACCGGCCGCGGTCGTGCAGCGGGATCACGACGGTGACGAGCGGATGGGCGGCGTCGCTCGCCCGGCCCGGGATCGTGGCGTCCGAGGTCATGCGACGAGCATGTCATGAAGCGCGACGGCCGTGGAGGCCGCGCGCCTCAGCTCCCGGCCCCGAGGTCGCGGAACTCCAGCGACGCCGCATCCGTCGTCTCGGCGGTGACCGGCGCCCACGCGTCGAACCCGTCGCCCGAGACGCGCTCGAGGAGCCCGCGCAGGTTCTTGGTTCGGCGCTCGAAGCGCACCCGGGTGCCGGAGGCCACGAGCTCGTGCTTGAGGGCGAGCAGGTCGCGCGCCGCGAGGTCGCGGCCGTGCACGAGCACCACCGAGCGCGGCCGGCCGTCGTCGCGCACGGCGAGCAGGTCGACGATGCGCTCGAAGCCGATGGAGAAGCCGCAGGCCGGCACCTCCTGGCCGAGGAAGCGGCCGATCATGTGGTCGTAGCGGCCGCCGCCGCCGAGCGAGTAGCCGTGGTCGGGGTGCGCGATCTCGAAGATCGTGCCCGTGTAGTACCCCATGCCCCGCACGAGCGTCGGGTCGAAGTCGACCCCGGCGCCCGGCACCGCGTCGCGGAGCACGATGAGCTCGCCGTAGGCCTCGAGGTCGAGCCACGCGGGCGGCGGGGCGGTGCCGTCGGCGAGGTGCCAGTCGGCGGTCGCGAGCTGCCGCAGCTCGGCGGCCACGTCGGCCTTCTCGACGCCGAGCGTCGCGAGCTCGGCGGCCACCCCGTCGGGCCCGATCTTGTCGAGCTTGTCGATCGTGATGAGCGCCCGCTCGCGCAGCTCCTCGGGCACGCCCCAGGAGCCGAGGATCCCCGCCAGGATGCGCCGGTCGTTCAACCGGATGCGGCAGCCCTCGAGGCCGAGCGCGTCGAGCGCGGCCACCGTCGCGGTCAGCAGCTCGAGCTCGGCCATGGGCCCGGCCTCGCCGATGATGTCGATGTCGCACTGCACGAACTGGCGGTAGCGGCCCTTCTGCGGCCGCTCGGCCCGCCACACCGGCGCGATCTGGATCGCGCGGAAGACCGGGGGCAGCGCGGCCCGGTGGGTCGCGTAGAAGCGGGCGAGCGGCACGGTCAGGTCGTAGCGCAGGCCCAGGTCGGCGAGTGCGAGCGCGTCGCCGGACTCGGCGGCCGCGGCGAGGTCGTCGGGGGTGAGCCCGCGCCGCATGACCGCGAAGGCGAGCTTCTCGTTGTCGCCGCCGAGGCCCGCGTGCAGGCGCGAGGAGTCCTCCATGACCGGCGTCTCGATCTCGTCGAACCCGTGCGTCGCGTACACCCCGCGGATGATCGAGAGGGCGTGCTCGCGGCGGGACTTCTCGGCGGGCAGGAAGTCGCGCATGCCGCGCGGGGGCGTCACGGTCTGGGCCATGCGTCCATTCTTCCAAAGCGGACGCCGCGCCCCGAACCGGGCCGCGCTCAGGCCTCCGCGGCCCGCACGTCCTCCTGCAGCCCCCGGACGGCCGCGCGCAGCGCGCGCTCCGCGTCCAGGCCCTGCGACCGCGCGGACGCGACGAGCGCCATCAGGGTGTCGCCGAGCTCGGCTTCCGTGCGCGGCGCGACCGCGGCGTCCGTCGGCGCCCGGGTCACCCCGACCCGCTCGGCCTTGCCGAGCAGCTTCTGCGCGAGCGCGAGCGCGGGCATGCCCTGCGGCACGCCGTCGAGCACGCTCGTGCGGTGCGGCTTCTCGCTCGCCTTGAGGTCGTCCCAGAACGCGACGACGTCGGCCGCGGTCTCGGCCTCCCGATCGCCGAAGACGTGCGGATGCCGCGCCACCATCTTCGCCGTCATGTGACGGGCCACGTCGTCGATGTCGAAGTCCTCGCCGGGCGTGTGCGCGGCGAGGTCGGCGTGGAAGAGCACCTGGTAGAGCACGTCCCCGAGCTCCTCGATCATCTCCTCGCGACTGCCCGACTCGATCGCGTCGATGAGCTCCCAGCACTCCTCGACGAGGTACTGCACGAGGGACTCGTGGGTCTGGTCGGCGTCCCACGGGCACCCGCCCGGCGCGCGCAGGAGCGCCACCGTCTCGACGAGCTCCTCCAGTCCGGTGGCGGTGCCGCCCGGCACGATCGGCGCCCGCTCCGCGGCATCCGCCCGGGTCCTGCCGCCCGCTCGCGCCTCGCCCATGCGTCCTCCCCTGCTTCCGCTGCGTGGTCGTGCGGCGATGCCGCGGGCCCACGCAGCCATGCTAGGCGCCGATAGGATCGTGAATGGAGAGCCGGGAAGACTGGTCGGCCGATCCGCGCCGCGCGCGCCGATCGCTTCGCAACCCGGCGACCTCGTCGCCAGACAGGGGACCCATGAACGCCCAGACGGGCCGGACTCCGGTGACGGTCCGGCAGTTCGCCGGCGCGACCGCACGCAACTTCCTCGGCGACGCGCCCCGCTGGTACAAGGCGACCATCGTCGCCTTCCTCGTCGTCAACCCGCTCGTGCTCGTCGCGTTCGGGCCGTTCGTGACCGGATGGCTCTTCGTGGCCGAGTTCATCTTCACGCTCGCCATGGCGCTGACCTGCTATCCGCTGCAGCCGGGCGGGCTGCTCGCCATCGAGGCCGTCGCCATCGGCATGACCAGCGCCGAGAGCGTGTACCACGAGACGACGCAGAACTTCGCGGTGATCCTGCTGCTGATCTTCATGGTCGCGGGCATCTACTTCATCCGCGAGCTGCTGCTCGTCGTCTTCACGAAGCTGCTCGTCGCGGTCCGCTCGAAGCTGCTGCTGTCGCTCACGTTCGTCGTCGCGGCCGCGCTGCTGTCGGCCTTCCTCGACGCGCTCACGGTGATCGCCGTCGTGATCGCGGTCGCGACCGGGCTCTACTCCGTGTACCACCGGTTCGCGTCGGACCGCGGGTTCGACGACGACCACGACCACGAGGACGACGAGCTCGTCAACGACCCGCACCGGGGCGACCTCGATCGGTTCCGGCTGTTCCTGCAGAACCTCATGATGCACGCCGCCGTCGGCACGGCGCTCGGGGGCCTGGCGACGCTCGTGGGCGAGCCGCAGAACCTCGTCATCGGCGAACTGCTCGGCTGGGGCTTCATGGACTTCTTCGTCCACATGCTGCCCGTCTCGCTGCCCGTCTTCATCGTCGGGCTCGGCACCACGCTGCTGCTCGAACGGACGCGGTGGTTCGGGTACGGCGCCGAGCTCCCGGCATCCGTCCGCGAGGTCATGGAGCGCTGGGACCGCCGCGAGTCCGCCCGTCACGACCCGCGCCGCCGCGTCCGCCTGATCGTGCAGGGCGTCACGGCGCTCCTGCTGGTGGCGGCCCTCGCGTTCCACCTCGCCGAGGTGGGCCTGATCGGGCTGATGGTCATCGTGCTCGTGACGGCGTTCAACGGCATCATCACCGAGCACTCGCTCGGGCGGGCGTTCCAGGACGCCCTGCCGTTCGCGGCCCTCCTCGTCACCTTCTTCGCCATCGTCGCGATGATCAACGACCAGGGCCTGTTCACGCCGCTCATCGAGTTCGACCTCGCGCAGGAGGGGCAGCAGCAGCTGACGCTCCTCTTCCTCGCGACCGGCGCGCTCTCGGCGATCAGCGACAACGTGTTCGTCGCCACGGTCTACATCACGGAGGTGTCGCACGCGTTCGACCTCGGGGCGATCACGCGCGACCAGTACGAGGCGCTCGCCATCACGGTCAATGCGGGCACGAACGTCCCGAGCATCGCGACGCCGAACGGGCAGGCCGCGTTCCTGTTCCTGCTGACCTCCGCGCTCGCCCCGCTCATCCGGCTCGGATACGTGCGGATGCTGTGGATGGCGCTGCCCTACACGATCACGCTCACGACGACCGCGATGCTCGCGATCACCTACCTCGTCTGAGCGCCCGGCCGCGGCCGTGGCCAGCCGGGGGTCCCGCCCGCCCGCGCCGGGTCGGGACGGCCGGGTCGGATAGGCTGGAGGCGAGCGCGCCGGCGGAATGCCGGCGCGGTCGACGACCCCGCCGCCGTCCATCACGAACCCGGAGGAGCGCCGACCACTCCCCCGGCGCCGTCCGACCTGGAGCCACATGAACCTCCTCCGTTCCGAACGCCTCGCCTCCGTGCTGCTGCTCGCAGCCGCCGTGCTCGGGTTGCTCATCGCGAACCTGCCGTTCGGCCCGTCGGTCATCGGCCTGATGGACGCGCACATCCCGATGCCGTGGATCGGCCTCGACCTGTCGATCGACCACTGGATCAGCGACGGGCTCCTGGCGATCTTCTTCTTCGTCGTCGCGGTCGAGCTCAAGCGCGAACTCGTCATCGGCGAGCTCAACTCGCTGTCGAAGGCGCTGCTGCCCACGATCGCCGCGATCGGCGGCGTCATCGTGCCGGCGCTCATCTACCTGGCCTTCACGATCGGCACCGACACGACCGAGGGCTGGCCGATCCCGACCGCGACCGACATCGCCTTCGCCCTGGGCGTGCTCGCGGTGTTCGGCCGCTGGATCCCGACGCGCGTGCGCGTCTTCCTCCTCGCGCTGGCGGTCATCGACGACCTCATCGCGATCCTCATCATCGCGTTCTTCTTCACGACCGACGCCGACCTCGCAGCCCTCGGCTTCGCGGCGATCACGGTCGCGCTCTTCGGCGCCGTGAGCCGCCTGCTGAAGCCGCGTTCCGAGTGGATCCTGCGCCGCCGGCCGCAGTGGCCGGTCGCGGTGGTGCTCTGGGCCCTCGCGGTGCTCACGTGGTACTTCGTCTACCAGTCGGGCGTGCACGCGACCATCGCGGGCGTGGTCCTGGGCCTCGTCATGGCCCGCCGCCCCGGCGGTCGTGCGGCGCACGACCTGGAGCCGTGGTCGAACGGCGTCGTCCTGCCGCTGTTCGCGTTCTCGGCGGCGATGGTCGTCATCCCGCAGGTGCACCCGCGCGAGCTCGACCCGGCGTTCTGGGGCATCCTCGTCGGGCTGCCGGTCGGCAAGCTCGTCGGCATCATCCTCGCCGGCGGCGTCGGCCTCCTCGTCGCCCGACGACGGACCGGGGTCCCGCTCACGATCGGCGACCTCGCCACCGTCGGCGCGCTCGGCGGCATCGGCTTCACGGTGTCGCTGCTCATGAACGAGCTCGCGTTCGCCGGCAAGGGCGAGGTCATCGACCTCGGCACGCTCGCCGTCCTGCTCGGCTCGGGCATCGCGATCGTCGCCTCGGCGATCCTCGTGTCGGTGCGCTCCCGCCAGTACCGGGCGGCCGGCGCGCAGCCCGGCACGGGCGGCGCGTTCGCGCACTGAGCCGCGCCCCGCTCGGGCGGCGTCAGCGCGCGGCGGCGGCCGCGTCGGGAGCGGGCTGCTCGGCCGGGAAGATCGCGCCGATCAGGTTCGACACCCACTCGATGAGGTCGCCGTCGCCCGGCGCCTCGCCTCCCGGCGTGGGGAACGGCACGAGGATGACGTCGTTCTGCGGGAACATCCGCGCGCCCGGGTACATCCGCTCGAGCCGCACGCGGCGCGAGTCGGGCAGCCGTGCCGGGCCGAGCCGCAGCTTCGAGCCCGTCGCGATGACGTCCGACAGGCCGGCCTGCTGCGCCTTCCGACGCAGCCGCGAGACCGCGACCAGGTGCTCGACGGGCTCGGGAAGCTCGCCGTAGCGGTCGACGAGCTCCTCGACCACGAGGTCGATCTGGCCGTCCTTCGCGGCGGGCCCGCTCGCGGCGGAGAGCTTCTGGTAGGCCTCGAGCCGCAGGCGCTCGCTGTCGACGTAGTCGTCAGGGATGTGCGCGTCGACCGGCAGCTCGAGCCGCAGCTCGGTCTGCCCCTCGGCGACCTCGCCGCGGAAGGCGTTCACCGCCTCGCCGATCATCCGGAGGTAAAGGTCGAAGCCGACGCCCGCGATGTGGCCCGCCTGCTCGGCGCCGAGCAGGTTGCCGGCGCCGCGGATCTCGAGGTCCTTCAGTGCGACCTGCATGCCGCTGCCGAGCTCGTTGTTCGCGGCGATCGTCGACAGCCGGTCGTGGGCGGTCTCGGTCAGCGGCTTCGCCGGGTCGTAGAGGAAGTAGGCGTATGCGCGCTCGCGCCCACGGCCCACGCGCCCGCGCAGCTGGTGCAGCTGGCTGAGCCCGTACTTGTCGGCGCGGTCGATGATGATCGTGTTCGCGTTCGAGATGTCGAGGCCCGTCTCGATGATCGTCGTCGAGACGAGCACGTCGAACCTGCGCTCCCAGAAGTCGACGACGATCTGCTCGAGCACGTGCTCGTTGAGCTGCCCGTGGGCGACGGCGATGCGGGCCTCGGGCACGAGCTCGGCGAGCCGGGCGGCGACCCGGTTGATCGACGACACCCGGTTGTGCACGAAGAACACCTGGCCCTCGCGCAGCAGCTCGCGTCGGATGGCCGCCCCGACCTGCTGGTCGGAGTAGGGGCCGACGAACGTGAGGATCGGGTGGCGATCCTCCGGCGGCGTCGCGAGCGTGGACATCTCGCGGATGCCGGTCACCGCCATCTCGAGCGTGCGCGGGATCGGCGTCGCGCTCATGGCGAGGATGTCGACGTTCGTCTTGAGCTTCTTCAACTGGTCCTTGTGCTCGACGCCGAAGCGCTGCTCCTCGTCGATGACCAGGAGGCCGAGGTCCTTGAACGAGACCTTCTCGGTGAGGATGCGATGCGTGCCGATGACCATGTCGATCGTGCCGTCGGCCAGGCCGGCGACCGTCTCGCGCACCTCCTTGTCGGTCTGGAAGCGGCTGAGCGCGCGCACGTGCACCGGGAAGCCGGCGAACCGCTCGGAGAACGTCTCGAGGTGCTGCTTGACGAGGAGCGTCGTCGGCACGAGCATCGCGACCTGCTTGCCGTCCTGGATCGCCTTGAACGCCGCGCGCACCGCCACCTCGGTCTTGCCGAAGCCGACGTCGCCCGCGAGCAGGCGGTCCATCGGGATGGGCCGCTCCATGTCGGCCTTGACCTCGTCGATGGTCTGCAGCTGGTCCGGCGTCTCGGCGTACGGGAACGCCTCCTCGAGCTCGTGCTGCCACGGGGTGTCGGACCCGAACGCATGGCCCTTGGCCGCCATGCGGGCCGAGTAGAGCTTCACGAGCTCGACGGCGATGTCGCGCACCGCCTTGCGCGCGCGGCTCTTCGCCTGCGCCCAGTCGCTGCCGCCCATCTTCGACAGGCTCGGCGCCTCGCCGCCGACGTAGCGGCTGAGCAGGTCGAGCTGGTCCATCGGCACGTACAGCCGGTCGCCCGCCTGGCCGCGCTTGGACGGCGCGTACTCGAGCACGACGTACTCGCGGACCGTCTTCGGCGGCGGCTTGATGCCCGCGGTGCGGCTCGGCCCGGTCGGCCGCGCGCCCGCGACCTCGCGCTGCACGAGCTCGACGAAGCGGCCGATGCCGTGCGTGGAGTGCACGACGTGGTCGCCGGCCTTGAGCTGCAGCGGGTCGACGACGTTGCGCCGCCGGCTCGCGAGCTTCTTGACCTGGCGGCTGTCGTAGCCGGCGGAGCGGCCGTAGAACTCGGCCTCGGCGACGAGCCCGAGCTTCGCGTCCGGCACCTCGAAGCCCGCCGCGGCCTGTGCCTGCACGAGGTAGGCGACGCCGGGCTCGAGCGCCTCGGGCACGGCGTCGACGATGCGGCCGGCGAGCGCGTGCTCGGCGAGCACGTCGCGCGCGCGTTCGACCAGCCCGTGCCCCGCCGCCGCGACGACGAGGCTCCAGCCGTCGCGGAGTCGCTCGCCGACGTGCGCCACGGCGCCCTCGACGTTGCCCTGGAAGCTCGGCACGCCGGTCGCGGCGACGCGCACGTAGGAGGCGTCCGCATCGCCCGGCGCGACGCCGACCGCCTCGACGGCGTCGCCCTGGTCGAAGCTCGAGAAGGTCCACCACACGCATCCCGGGTCGGGATCGCCCGGCGCGCTGAACAGGACGGACTCGCGCAGGTCGCGCAGGGTCAGGAAGTCGCCCGCCGCGAGGTCGATCGGGGCTGCGGCCCCGGCGGTCGCGGCATCCCACGCGGCGGCGAGGAACTCGCGGTTGGTCTCGGCGAGGCTGACGGCGCGGCCGGCCACGCGCTCGGGGCCGACCACGGCGACGGCGGCGCCCTCGGGCAGGTACGACGTCACGGGCACGAGACGATCCAGCAGGGCGGGCGCGAGCGACTCCATGCCCTCGACCGGGATGCCCTCGGCGATGCGCTCGAGCATGCCGGACAGGTTCGGGAACTCGTGCACCATCTCGCGGGCGCGCTGGCGGACCGGCGCGGTGAGCAGCAGCTCGCGGCTCGGCGCGAGCACGAGGCGTTCCACCGGCTCGGGCAGCGAGCGCTGGTCGGCGACCGAGAAGGCGCGCAGCTCCTCGACCTCGTCGCCGAAGAAGTCGACGCGGACGGGGTGGGCGGCGGTGGGCGGGAACACGTCGAGGATGCCGCCGCGCACGGCGAACTCGCCGCGGCGCGACACCATGTCGACGCGCGCGTACGCCAGGTCGACGAGCCGGGTCGCGAGCTCGGAGAGGTCGTTGCCCCGGGCGCCCGCGGTCAGCTCGATCGGGGCGAGGCCTGCGAGGTTGTCGGCGACGGGCTGGAGGGCGGCGCGCACCGACGCGACGACGACCAGCGGACGCCGCGCGCCGTCGTCGGCCCAGGTCGCCATCCGGCGGATCGCGTGCAGGCGCCGCCCGACGGTCTCGGCGCTCGGGCTGAGGCGCTCGTGGGGCAGGGTCTCCCACGCGGGGAACTCGAGCACCTCGGCGTCGTCGAGGTACGGCTCCAGCGAACTGCGCAGCGCCTCGCCCTCGCGGCTGGTCGCCGTCACGACGAACAGCACGGGCGGATGCCCCGCGGCGGCGCGGCGGGCGAGCAGGCCGGCGAGCAGCGGCGCGTCGAGCCCCGACGGTGCCGAGAAGTCGGCGTTCCGCTCCGCCTCGGCGAGGGCTCGGTCGATCGTGGAGGCGCGCGAAAGCGCCGTGTTCAAGCCCTGCAGGATCACCGGAGCAGTCTACGCGCGCCCCCTGACACCGATCCCGTCGGTGCGCGCCGATAGCATGGTCGCCGCCCCGCACCGAACGGAAGGACCGGCATGATCATCGCCGCCGCAGACGGCTCCGCCCTCGGCAATCCCGGCCCGGCCGGCTGGTGCTGGTACGTCGACGACGGCTGCTGGGCGGCGGGCGGCTGGCCGCGCGCGACGAACAACCAGGGCGAGCTGACCGCGGTGCTCGAGCTCTTCCGTGCGACCGCGCACCTCGACGACGAACTGCTCGTCCAGTGCGACAGCCAGTACGTGATCAACGCGGTGACCAAGTGGATGCCCAACTGGAAGCGCAAGGGCTGGCGCAAGGCCGACGGCTCGCCCGTACTGAACCGCGAGCTGATGGAGGCGCTCGACGCCGAGCTCGCGGGTCGCCGCTACCGGTTCGAGTGGGTCCGCGGCCACGCCGGGCACCCGGCCAACGAGGCTGCCGACGACCGCGCCCGCGCCGTGGCCACCGCGTTCCGCAGCGGCGGCGACATCCCCGCCGGCCCCGGCTGGACGCGCGAGTGCGACCCGGCGGATGCCGCGGGGGGCGCCCTCGCCGGGCACGCCGGCGCCGCCGGACCCGCCGAGACGCCCGACCCGGTCCCGGCGGCCGCGGTGCTCGCCGATCGCGAGTCGGAGGACACGACCCTCTTCGACTTCGACGACCCCAGTGCCGACTGGCGCACGCTGACGCTCGAGCTCACCACCGATGAGCACACCCGCCTCGTCGAGCGCGCACGCGAGGCCGGAGTCACGCCGGAGGAGTTCCTTCGCGGCCTCATCTGACCGCGTGGGATAGCGTCGGCCCATGACCCGTCGTCCCACCCGATGGCGGCCCGGCATCACGCTCATCTCGATCGTCGCCGTCGCCGTCCTCGTCCTCGTCGCGTGGATCGCGACGCGCTCCGTGCCCGACCCGAGACCCGCGACGACCGCGGCCGCCGAGGGCGAGCTCACCGAGGTGTTCGACCAGATCGAGCAGACCCTTCCGGCGGACATGGTGCTGGCCTCGACCCAGTCGAGCGAGGTGGAGGGCTGCGTGACCGGCTCGGGCGGCGACGAGGTGCACGTGCGCCGCCTCGTCGACCTGGATCCGGCGCTCGATCGCGTGGCGTGGGTCAACGCCCTCGGCACGGAGTTCACGTCGGCGGACGGCTGGGAGTACCGCGGACCGCAGTACCGCACCGAGCCGCTGCGTGCGAAGCTCGTCGACCGGCGACTCCTGGTGACGTACATCACGGCGAGCATCGAGAGCGGATCGCCTCGCGTCATCCTCAGGTCGACGAGCCGCTGCACGCAGCCCGGGTGACCGGTGCCGCGGCCTCAGCCCGGCAGCGACCGTTCCGCGCCGCCCTCCGGCGCGGCCCGCTCCGCAGTCGCACCGTCGGGCGACCCCAGCGCATCGATCACGGGGCATCCCCCGGCTTCGGGCGGCCGATCGGCGATCCCGGCGAGCGCGGTCCGGACCCGCTGCAGATCGGCGATCCTCCGGTCGAGGTCGTCGATCCGAGCCGCCACGAGCCCGGGCACCTCCGGCGGTCGCCCGAGGTCGGAGAGCTCGAGGAACCCGGCGATGTCGGCGAGCGTGAACCCGAGCGCCTTGGCCCGGCCGATGAAGCGGAGCCGCGCCGCCGTCGAGGCCGCGTAGCGCCGGTAGCCGGCTCGGGAGCGCTCGGGTTCGTCGATCAGCCCGCGCCGCTCGTAGAACCGGAGCGTGCTGACGGGCACGCCCGCGGCCGCGGCGAGTTCGGACGTGTGCATCACCGCAGGGCCCTCGCGACGCCGATCCCCTGCAGGATCCCCCACAGCACCTCGAACGCCAGGAAGCCCAGGACCACCGGGCTCGCCCCGGTGAGCAGCGCCGTCACCATCCACGCCGAGAAGGCTACGCGTCCGCCGGTGTCGATCGCGATCAGCGACGCGAAGGGATACCTGATGCGCGCCAGGGCCCACATCGTCACGGCGGTTCCCATCATCGCGGTGAACATCAGCTCGACCGGCCCGAACGCCGGCGTCGGGATGCCGGGGAGGCCGAGCGCGGCATGCGCGGCGCGCTGGAGGTCGAGGAGCGCGGCCGCGGTCCACGGCGTGGCGAATCCGACCGTCACGACGAGGTCGTAGACGGCCCCGGCGCGGCCCAGGGGAACGCGTCGTTCCCATCGGCTCGGCGCGCTCAGCGCGGTCGTGGCCGGCTCGGCCGGTCCGGGTGCGGGGCGGGGTGCGGGGGCGGTTCGAGTGGTCATGCCCACATGCTCGACCCTGCACCACGGTGCAGGGTCAAGTCGGCGGGAGACCCTGGCGCCCTCAGGCCCGGTGCGGCCCCGCGGAGTCGCCCGCGGTTCAGGCCGGCGAGTGGAAGCGCTGCTGCGCCGCCACGAGACCGTGCTCGACGACCGCCTCGACGGCGTCCGCGGCATCCGCCAGCAGGTTCGCCAGGGCGTCGCGCTCGGAGCCGGCGAAGTCCCGGAGCACGTAGTCCGCGGCATCCATCCGTCCCGGCGGCCGGCCGATGCCGACGCGCACTCGCGTGAAGTCGGGCGACCCCGCCGCCTTCTGGATGTCGCGCAGCCCGTTGTGGCCGCCGTGGCCGCCGCCCCGCTTCAGCCGCACCGTGTCGAACGGGATGTCGAGCTCGTCGTGCACCACGATCAGGCGGTCGACGTCGAGCGAGTAGAACTTCAGCAGCGCCGAGACCGGACCGCCGGAGGTGTTCATGTAGCTGTTCGGCTTGGCGAGCACGAGCTTCGGCCGGCCCGGGCCGAGGAACCCCTCGGCGACGCGCGACGGCGTCTTGTGGCTCTTGAACGTCGCGCCGAGGCGCGACGCGAGCTCGTCCGCCACCATCTGGCCGACGTTGTGGCGGTTGCCGGCGTACTGGGCGCCGGGGTTGCCGAGGCCGACCACGAGCCAGGTGTTGTCGGACACGGCCTCGTCCTTCCGGCGGTGCAGGAGGCGGTCGATGAGGTTCACGCATGCCTCCGGGGCGGGTGGTGGTGGGAACGGCGGAGGGCCCGCGGCCCCGCGATCCGAGCGTACCCGGATGCGGCGCCGCGGACCCTCGCGACGACGGGGGACCGACTACTCGGCCGACTCCTCCTCGGCGGCCTCGCCCTCGGCGACCTCGGCCGGAGCGGCCTCCTCGCCCTCGGCGGCCTCGGGCTCCTCGCCCAGGTCGACCTTCTGCGGCACGTGCACGTTCACGACGAGCACGTCGGCGTCGGTGATGAGCGTCGCGCCCTTGGGCAGCTCCACGTCCTTCGCGAGCAGCTGCGTGCCCTCGTCGAGGCCCTCGACGCTGACGACGACGTTCTCGGGGATGTGGGTCGCCTCGACCTCGAGCAGCAGGGTGTGCGCGTCGAGGTCGGCGATGGTGCCGGAGACGGGCTCGCCCTCGACGTGCACGGGCACCTCGACCTGGACCTTCTCGCCGCGCTTGATGACGATGAGGTCGATGTGCTCGATGATCTGGTGCACCGGGTCCTTCTGGACGTCCTTGACCAGGGCGAGCTGGCTCTTGCCCTCGAGCTGGAGGTCGATCACGGCGTTGGCCTTGCGGATGAGCAGGGCGGTCTCGTGGCCGGGCAGCGTCACGTGCTTGGGCTCGCTGCCGTGGCCGTAGAGGACGGCGGGGATCTTGTGGGCGGCACGGATCTTGCGCGCCGCGCCCTTGCCGAACGACTCGCGCAGCTCGGCGAGGATCTTGTTGTCTTCGTCCATGGTGATGGCTCCTTGCGGGCTCGCGGCCCAGAGTGGGTTTCTGTTGTGTCATCTCGAACGCCCGGCACTGCGTCAGGCGCAGCCAGCGTGAGGAACAGCCGTGAGTCTCGTTCCACCGCGTCGATCACGGATGCCGCACCGGGGCGAGCCCGGCTCCGGCGGCATCCCTCGCCGAAGTTCAATGGGTCAGTCTACCGGATGCCGCGGCCGGCGTTCGCCCCACCGGGCGCCGACCACCGCCCGTGCGCCGACGCGGATGTGAGACCATCGTGCCCGTGAGCACCCCGGGGGCCCTGTGGCGATCGTCGCACCCCGGGCCGACCTCGATCGTGACCGCGCTCGCGGTGGCGCTGGGGTGGTCGGCCGGGCTCGATGCGGCGCGCATGGGCGTGCTCGCCCTGGCGGTCTTCGCCGGGCAGCTCTCGGTCGGGATCTCGAACGACGCGATCGATGCGCCGCGCGACCGCATGGCGGAACGGGAGGACAAGCCGATCGCGCGCGGCGAGGTCTCGGTCCGCATCGCCTGGGTGGCCGCGCTCGCCGCGCTGGCGGCCGCGCTGGTGCTGTCGGCGCTGCTCGGCTGGGGGATGCTCGCCGCCCACGCGCTCGCCCTCGGCTCGGCCTGGTCCTACAACGCGCGGCTGAAGTCCACGGCGGCGTCGATCGTGCCGTTCCTCGTGAGCTTCGGGATCTTCCCGAGCCTCGCGACCCTGTCGGCGCCCGAGCCCGCCGTCGCGCCGCCGTGGACCTGGATCGCCGGCGCCGCGCTCGGTGCGGCGGTGCACCTGACGAACGTGCTCCCCGACCTCGACGACGATGCCGCCGCCGGCATCCGGGGCCTCCCGCATCGCTGGGGTCCGCGGGTGTCGTCGGCCGTCGCCGCGGTCGCGGTCGTCGCGGGCGCGGTGGTGGTGCTGGTCGGATCGTCGGCCGGCGACCCGTCGGCGATCCCGGCGTTCTCGTGGGCGTGCTTCGCGGCCGTCGTCGTGGTCGCGGCGACGACGCTGGCCGTGGCGTTCCTGCGGCCGCCGTCGCGCACGCTCTTCCGGCTCGTCATGCTGGCCGCCCTGCTCCTGGCCGTGCAGCTCGTCGCCGCCGGGCGCGTGCTCGCGGCCTGACCCGGGACCCGCGGACGGACGGTGGCGGTGCCCCGGGGCGGGCGGTCGGAACGGCGACGGTCAGAACATCGACGGCACGGGCCGGTCGGGGTAGAGCTCCTGCATCGCACGGTCGTACCGCCGCTTCATGAGGAGCAGGTACAGCAGCCGGATCGGTGCGGGGACGTTCGCGTGGTACCACTCGTCGCGCTCGTCCTCCGGGACGCTCGCGAGGAGCAGTCCGAGCTGGAGCGACAGCACGTCCCGCGGGAAGTCCCTGCGGCGCGCCATGAGCTCGGCACGCGTGTGCGCCTCGAGCTCGTCCCACTCCCGTTGGGACATCACCGCACCGGCGACCGGGAGGATGTCGTCCTCCTCCTGGCCCAGGTGCGCGACGAGCGTCTCCCGCAGGGCCTCGATGTCGCCGGCGAACGCGTCGCGACGCTCCGGGTCGGCGGTCTCGAGCCACGGCCCGAGCTGGGGCTCGATGCGGGAGAGCTGCGACGCGACCTCCGCGTGCTGCGCGCGCATCAGCTCCACGTGCATCGCGCAGGCGGGCTCGCGGGCGGCGAGGCGATCCCAGAGCACGGTGTCCTCGGTCCGGTGATGCAGGTGGAGGGCGAAGAAGTCGAGCCTGGCGTAGACCCCCACGACCCCGGCACGCTCCACGTCGCCCTCCGGCACGTCGCGGACGAGCAGCGGGAGCTCGCGGTAGAGCCAGCGGAAGATGCGGTGGACGAGGATCATGCCCGACGTGTCGCATCCCGCGACCTCTCCGTCGGGCAGCGAGCCGGACGACGGCAGCTTCTCGGCCATCGGCAACCCCGATCCCGTCGCGGAGCAGCGGGCGGATGCCGCGACCCGCGGCGAACACGCCGGAGTCTACACCCGGCGCCGTCCCGCCTCGCGGGCCGTCCGTCGTGCGGGACCGCGGACGATTGCGTGCGACGGGACCGGGGAAATACACTCACGCCCGTGGACGACCACCCGCTTCGGGGCGAGGGCCGGACCGACGGACGCCGGCCCGCGGCCGCATCGCGGCGACGGGGGTGGGAACGCCGCATCGTCGTCGACGCTACGGTGCACCATCCGATCGAGTCGGTGTTCCCGTACCTCACCGATCCGCTGCGATGGCACGACTTCGCGCCGGCCGTCGAGTTCCGCCGGCAGATCGACGACGGCCCCGTCCGCGTCGGCACGCGCTGGATGGCGACGGACCGCATCGGGCCCTTCCGGGCGCACTTCATCGACACGCTCGAGGAACTCGACGAGCACCGCGTGGTGTGGCATTCGTCCGGGCCCTGGAACGCGCGGGTCGAGTACGCGTGCCGGCCATCGGGAGCCGAGACGCGGATCCGGGCCGACTACCGCGGCGAGCTCGGCGGAGCGTTGCGCTGGCAGGTCGGATGGCTGCCCGACTGGGTGACCCACCACCTGATCCTCGCCCGGGACTTCCGGCGACTGGACCGGCTGCTGACGCGTCGGGCCCGCGCCGCACGACGATGGCGGGAGCAGCACGGACCCGCGTCGGACTGAGGCCGGTTCACGCGTCGCGGTCGAATCCCATCGCGTACGCGTGCGCGAAGAGCTCCCCCAGCGGCGGCGCGAGTCCCAGCCGGAGCGCCGCGCGGCGCGCGGCGTCGCCCGGCAGCGCCCGGGGGCGGCCGAGTGCGGTGTTGAGGTGCGCGAGGCGGGCGGCGACCCGCGCCGAGGCCACGCGTCGCCGTTCCCAGCGGGCGAGCGCGGACCGCGGCTCCCGGCCCGTGGCGATCCACCGCGCGAGCAGGGGCGCGAGCGTGACGGCGTCCAGCAGGCCGAGGTTCATCCCCTGCCCGCCGATCGGGCTGACCTCGTGCGCCGCGTCCCCGACGACGAGCACGCGGCCGCGGCGCATCGACGGGGCGACGAAGCGGCGCACGCCGAATGACGCGGCCTCGGAGATCGCGCCCGCGGCGTCGGCCTCGCCCCGCACGTCGAGGGCGCGCCGCAGGCGATCGGCCCGGGCCGGACCGGATGCCTCGGCACCGGGTCGGTCCCAGGCGACGAATCGCCGCCGGCCGCCGGGCAGGGGGAACGACTCGAGCACGCCCGTGCGATGCAGGTGCACGATCGCCACGTTGGAGTCGGGCCGCTCGCCCACGTCGGCGTCGGCCATCAGGTAGCGGTCGCCGTAGTCCCGCGCGACCGCCCGGTCGGGTCGGAAGACGAGTGTCCGGCCCGACGCTCCCGACGCCACGACGACGAGGCGCGCCGCGCGCTCGGCGACGGCTCCCGCGAGCTCGACGCGCACGACCACCCGGTCGGGCGCGGACCGCACCGCGCGAACCGTCGCCCCGCGCACCGGTGCGGGTCCGCCAACCGCCAGCGCCGCCTCGGTGCGGTGCTGGGGCTGCATCGCGACGAACGGGAATCGCGCCGCCAGGCGGTCGAAGTGGACGACGCCGATGACCTCGCCCGCAGACCGGGCCTCGCCCCGGCCGACCCGCACGGCGCCCGCGAGCAGCCGCTCGGTCGTGCCGGAGGCCTCCAGGGCGGCGAGCACCGGCGGGTGCACGCCGACGGCCCGGCTGCCGAGTCCCGCGACCTCGCGCCGTTCGAGCAGCTCCACGTCGAGACCCCGGCGCTGCAGCTCGGCCGCGAGGAGGGCGCCGACCGGGCCGGCCCCCACGATGATCACGTCGCGCACGTCCGTCTCCCACCGCCGCCGCTCGCGGACACGGTTCACGATATCCGCGTCGCGCACGGTGATCGAGCGCGACGTCCGTCCTCCGCACCCCGCCCGCCCTTCGCACCCGGGCCCGCCGTCCGCACCGCGCCCGCCCCTCGAACCCCGTGCGGGGACGCGCCGATATGCTCGCCGCATGGGTTCCCGCCTGCACGACCTCGCCGTCGAGCACCTCGGCTCGCGGATCGTCTCGGGCGAACTCGCGTCGGGCACGGTGCTCCGCACCGAGGTGCTCGAGGCCGACCTGCGGGTCTCGCGCTCGGTGGTGCGCGAGGCGGTGCGCGTCGCGCAGTCGCTCGGCCTCGTCGAGTCCGTGCGCCGGGTCGGGATCCGGGTCCTGCCGATGGCGTCGTGGAACGTCTTCGACCCCTCGGTCATCCGCTGGCGGCTCGAATCCGAGCGGAAGGGCGCGCAGCTCCGGTCGCTCACCGAGCTCCGCACGGCGGTGGAGCCGGTCGCGGCCGAGCTCGCGGCGCGGTTCGCGCCCGCCGAGCACGGGACCGAGCTCATGGCGATCGCCGCGGCGATGCGGGCGGCCGGGCGCGCGGGCGACGCCGGGGCATTCCTCGAACGCGACATCGAGTTCCACCGGACCGTGCTCCGTTCGTCGGGCAACGAGATGTTCGCGGCGCTGGGCGACGCGATCGGCGAGGTGCTGCGCGGCCGCGCGTCGAGCGGGCTCATGCCGGCGCACCCCAGCGAGGAGGCGATGCAGTGGCACGTCGACGTCGCCGATGCGATCCTCGCGGGCCGGCCGGAGGCCGCACGCGAGGCCATGCTCCGGGTGCTCGGTCGGACGGCCGACGACGTGGCGCGCACGTGGCGCGACCTGCCCAGGTCCGTGCCCGGCGCGTGAGGCCCGCCGGCGTTCGGATCGGACGGGGATGCGTCACGTCACGACCTCCGTTTTAAATCATACTTATTCGATGCGATACTGATTGGCGTCAGATTTCTCACCGGCGCCGCCCTGCTAGCGTGGTGCCGGGAAACCGCACCGACGCAGGAGCCGTGAGCATGTCCGAGAGCACCACCACCGCCACCGCGAACATCGGAGTCGTCGGCCTCGCCGTCATGGGCTCCAACCTCGCCCGCAACCTCGCCGGTCGCGAGGGCAACACCGTCGCGGTCTTCAACCGCCACCCCGACCGAACGCGCACGCTGACGGCCGAGCACCCCGAGGCCGGCTTCGTCGCCTCCGAGTCCTACGACGACTTCGTGGCCTCGCTCGCGCGGCCGCGGACCGCCATCATCCTGGTGAAGGCCGGCGCCCCGACCGACGCCGTCATCTCCGAGCTCGCCTCCCGCTTCGAGCCGGGCGACATCATCGTGGACGGCGGCAACGCGAACTTCCACGACACCATCCGGCGCGAGGCCGACCTGAAGGCCAGCGGCATCCACTTCGTCGGCATGGGCGTCTCCGGCGGCGAGGAGGGCGCGCTCCACGGCCCGTCGCTCATGCCCGGCGGCACCGCCCAGTCGTACGAGACGCTCGGACCGATCCTGCGCACCATCGCCGCGGTCGCACCCGACGGCGAGCCCTGCGTGACCCACGTCGGCACCGACGGCGCCGGCCACTTCGTGAAGATGGTGCACAACGGCATCGAATACGCCGACATGCAGCTCATCGCCGAGGCGTACGACCTCATCCGCCGCGGCACCGGCAAGTCCCCGGCCGAGATCGCCGACGTGTTCGCCGAGTGGAACACCGGCGAGCTCGAGAGCTACCTCATCGAGATCACCGCCGAGGTGCTCCGCCAGGTCGACGCCGAGACCGGGGCGCCGCTCGTCGACGTCATCCTCGACGAGGCCGGCGCGAAGGGCACCGGCGCGTGGACCGTCCAGAACGCGCTCGACCTCGGCGTACCCACGTCGGGCATCGCCGAAGCGGTCTTCGCCCGCAGCCTCTCCTCCCGTCGCGCGCAGCGCGAGGCCGCCGCCGACCTCCCCGGCCCCGAGACGGAGTGGAAGGTCGACGACGTCGACGGCTTCATCGAGGACGTCCGACAGGCGCTCTACGCCTCGAAGATCGTCGCCTACTCGCAGGGCTTCGACGAGATCATCGCCGGCGCGGAGCAGTTCGGCTGGGACATCCACAAGGGCGACATCGCGAAGATCTGGCGCGCCGGCTGCATCATCCGCGCCCGCTTCCTCAACCGCATCTCCGACGCGTACGCCGAGGACCCGTCGCTCGTCGCCCTCGCCGTCGCCCCGTACTTCCGCGACGCGATCACCGGCGGCCAGGCCCCGTGGCGGCGCATCGTCGCAACGGCCGCGCAGGCGGGCATCCCGACGCCGGCGTTCTCGTCCTCGCTCGCGTACTACGACGGCCTCCGCGCCGACCGCCTGCCCGCCGCCCTGATCCAGGGCCAGCGCGACTTCTTCGGTGCGCACACCTACCGGCGCGTCGACAAGCCCGGCGTGTTCCACACGCTCTGGTCGGGCGACCGCTCCGAGATCACGATCGAGTCCTCGAACTGACGTCACGCGGACCACGCGAGGAAGGAGGCCCGTGCGCGAACCGTCGTGGCGCCGTGAGGGCGCCGACCCGGACTACCGGTTCACGCTCGCCAACGAGCGCACCTTCCTCGCGTGGATCCGCACCGCCCTGGCGCTGCTCGCCGGCGGGGTGCTGCTGCACCAGTTCGCGACCGAGCTCGAGCCGCGCGTCGTCGTGCTGGTGCTCGCGATCGTCCTGGCCATCGCGGCCGCCGTGCTCAGCGTCGGCGCGTACACCCGCTGGCGCGCCAACGAGATCGCCATGCGCCGCAACGGCCCGCTCCCGTTCAGTTGGGTGCTGCCGCTGCTCTCCGGCGTCGGGCTGCTCGCCGCGGGGCTGCTCGCCGTGCTCTTCCTGGTGACCCGGTGACCGACCACGCCGTGCCGCGCGACCCGGGCCTGCAGCCCGAGCGCACCGCACTGGCGTGGTCGCGCACGTCCTTCGCCATCGCGGTGAACGGGCTGCTCGTGCTCCGCGAGGGCGTGCTCTCCGAGCGCACGACGCTCGTCGCGGCATCCGTCGTGATCCTGGTCGGTTCGGCCGTCATCCTGGGCGTCGGGTGGCAGCGCCGTCGCGCGCTCGACGCCGCCGGCACCCCGCTGCCGCTGCCCCTGCCGATGGCGTGGACCGCCCTCGGCGCCACCCTCCTCGCCTGCCTCGCCGCGGCGTGGTCGATCCTCGCGAGCGGCGCATGGTGAATCCCGGAGCGAGCGGCGGCTGGGACGACCCGGGCGGGGTCGACGACGGCCCGGTCATCGGCGACCGGCGTCGACGCGTCATCCGCATCGCCGTCCTGCTGGCCCTCGCGGCCATGGTGCTCCCGGTCGTGCTGTCCGGGATCGGCGTCGCGCGATCCGCCGCGGCGCGCGCCTGCGCCGCCTACGTGGCCGACCTCAGCCTCCTCGACGACTCCCGCGTCGAGTTCGACCTGTTCGCCCGCGGCGGCCCCGGCTGGCTGTGCATCGCCGTCGCCCCCTCGGGCACGTCGACCGTCATCGGCAACCTCGGGCTCATGCCGGCGTCGCCGAAGCCGACGAACACCGGCCGCGAGACCTGACGGCGGGGCCGCCGCGCGGACCTGGTCCGCGATCAGGCCGTCGCGCACCTAGTCCGCGATCAGCCCGTCGCGCACCTGACGCCGGATCACCTTGCCGATGAGCGACCGCGGCAGGTCGTCGACCTGGACCACCCGGCGCGGCACCTTGTACGGCGTCAGCCGGTCCCGGACCACGGTGCGGATCTCCTCGGCGTCGAGCTCCGCGCCCGCGCGGAGCACGACGGCCGCGACGACCTGCTCGCCCGAGCGCTCGTCCGGCAGGCCGACGACCGCGCAGTCCTCGACGTCCGGATGCTGCCGGATGGCGTCCTCGACCTCGCTCGGCGCGACGTTGAAGCCGCCCGTGATGATGAGCTCCTTGATGCGGTCGACGATGCGCACGAAGCCGTCCTCGTCGATCGTGACGATGTCGCCCGTCCGGAACCACGGGGCGCCGCCCGCCGGGTCGTCGACGAAGACCGCCGCCGTCTCCTCCGGCTTCTTCCAGTAACCGCCGAAGACCTGCGGCCCGCGCACGACGAGCTCGCCGCGCTCCCCCGCCGGCACGTCGCGCATCGGCTCGTCCGGGTCGACCACGCGGCACTCGGTGTCGGGCAGCGGCAGGCCCACCGTCCCGGCCTTCCGGGTGTCGGCGACCGGGTTCGCCATGAGCACCGGTGAGCACTCCGACAGTCCGTAGCCCTCGACGAGGTACCCGCCCGTGCGCTCCTCCCACGGCTCGACGACCGAGGCGGAGAGGGGCATGGCGCCCGAGATCGCGATGCTGATGCCCTCGAGCGAGACCCCGCGTTCCGCGGCGGCGCTCGTCAGGCGCTCGTAGATCGGCGGCACCGCCGGCAGGAACGTCGGAGGATGCCGGCGGACGGCCTTCAGCACCAGGTCCGGGTCGAACCGCGGGAACAGCACGAGCCGGGAGCCCATGCTCATCGCGAACGTCAGGCACAGCGTCAGCCCGTAGGCGTGGAACATCGGCAGCACGGCGTACACGACCGACGTGCCCCGCGCGATGTCGGGCACCCACGCGCGCGCCTGCGCGGCGTTCGCGAGCAGGTTCGCGTGCGTCAGCGTGGCGCCCTTCGGGCTCCCGGTCGTGCCGCTCGTGTACTGGATGAGCGCGACGTCACTCGAGCGCGGCGCATGGATGTGGGGCTCGATGCGGTCGGATGCCACGAGCTCCCGCCACGGGACCGTGCCGTGCACCGCGGTCGTGAGGGCCGCGCGCGACTCGCGCGCCTTCGCGATCGGCAGGCGCAGCGCGGCACGTGTCGTCCACGGCATCGCCCGCGTCAGGTCGACCGAGACGATGTGGCGCATCGCGAGGTCGTCGGGGAAGTCCTGGATCGACGCGACCACCTTGTCCCACGCGATCACGACGCGCGCGCCGTGGTCCTCGAACTGGTGGCGCAGCTCGCGCGGCGTGTACAGCGGGTTGTGCTCGACCACGATCGCACCCAGCCGCAGCACGGCGTAGAACGCGACGATGTGCTGCGGGCAGTTCGGCAGCACGATCGCCACCGGGTCGCCGGGCTGCACGCCGAGTCGCCGGAGTCCCTCGGCGGCGCGGTCCACCTGCTCGCCCAGCTGGGCGTACGTCGTCGTGCGGCCGAAGAACTCGAGCGCGGGCCGGTCGGGGTACTCCCGGACCGAGTCGTGGATCAGGTCGACGAGCGATCCCGACGGCGCGGGGAGCGAGTGCGGGACGCCGTCGGCGTAGCTCGTGAGCCAGGGCTTCGCCGTGGCATCCGCCATCAGGCCGCCCCGTCGAACATGCTCGTGACCGAGCCGTCCTCGAAGACCTCGTGGATGGCGCGGGCCAGCAGCGGCGCGATGGGCAGCACCGTGAGGCGGTCCCAGCGCTTCTCCTCGGGCAGCGGCAGCGTGTCGGTCACCACGACGCGGTCGATGAAGTCGGACTGGAGGATCTCGGTCGCCGGGTTCGAGAACACGGCGTGCGTGGCCGCGACGACGACGCCGGTGGCGCCGTTCGCCTTGAGCGCCTCGGCGGCCTTCACGATCGTGCGACCCGTGTCGATCAGGTCGTCGACCAGCAGGCAGACGCGGCCGTCGACCTCGCCGACGATCTCGTGCACCGACACCTGGTTCGGCACCAGCGGGTCGCGGCGCTTGTGGATGATCGCGAGCGGCACGCCGAGCTTGTCGGACCAGATGTCGGCGACGCGCACGCGGCCCATGTCGGGCGACACGACCGTGAGGGTCTCGGGGTCGAGCGAGTTCTTGAACTCCTCGAGCAGCACCGGCATGGCGAAGAGGTGGTCGACGGGGCCGTCGAAGAAGCCCTGGATCTGGGCGGCGTGCAGGTCGATCGACATGATCCGGTCGGCGCCCGCCGCCTTGTAGAGGTCGGCGACCAGGCGCGCCGAGATCGGCTCGCGGCCCCGGCCCTTCTTGTCCTGGCGGGCGTAGGGGTAGAACGGGGAGACGACGGTGATGCGCTTCGCCGACGCGCGCTTGAGCGCATCGACCATGATGAGCTGCTCCATGAGCCACTCGTTGATCGGCGCGGCGTGCGACTGGATGACGAACGCGTCGGACCCGCGGACGCTCTCGTCGTAGCGCGCGTACAGCTCGCCATTGGCGAACGTGCGGGCATCGGTCGGGACGAGCTCGCTGCCGAGCTCGGCGGCGATGTGCTTGGCGAGGTCCGGATGCGCACGCCCCGACACGAGGACGAGGCGCTTGGATCCGGTGGTCTCGATTCCCGACATGGTCACAGTCCTTCCCGCCGGCCCAGCCGGGTTCTCATTCGCCGTCGGTCTCACCCGCCTCGCGCGCGGCCTCGGCCGCCTGCGCGGCCGCGGTCCCTGCCCGGTGCTGCTCGACCCATCCGTCGATGTTGCGTTGCGGGGCGACGTTCACGCCGAGCGCCCCGGACGGCACGTCCTTGCGGACGACCGTGCCTGCCCCCGTGTACGCTCCGTCCCCAATCGTAACGGGCGCGACGAAGACGCCGTGCGACCCGGTGCGCACGTGGGAGCCGATCGTGGTGCGGTGCTTGTTCACGCCGTCGTAGTTCGCGGTGATCGAGCCCGCGCCGACGTTCGAGCCCTCGCCGATCTCGGTGTCGCCGATGTACGACAGGTGCGGCACCTTGCTGCCCTGGCCGATGTGCGCGTTCTTCGTCTCGACGAAGGTGCCGATCTTGCCCTCGGCATCGAGCACGGTGCCGGGGCGCAGGTAGGCGAAGGGGCCCACGGAGGCGTCGGGGCCGATGACCGCCAGCGTGGCATCCGTGCGCTTCACCTCGGCGCGCTCGCCGACCTCGCAGTCGAGGAGCGTGGTGTCGGGGCCGACGACGGCGCCGGTGGCGATGGCCGTCGCACCCTTGAGCTGGGTGCCCGGCCGCACGGTGACGTCGGGCTCGATGCGCACGGCGAGGTCGATCCAGGTCGTGGCGGGATCCTCGATCGTGACGCCGTTCAGCTGCCAGCCGCGCACGATGAGCGCGTTCAGGCGGGCGGCGGTCTCGGAGAGCTGGGCGCGGTCGTTGACGCCCGCGACGAGCCATGCCTCGGACACTGGCCGGGCCTTCACCTCGGAGCCGGCCTCGCGCAGCAGCGCGATGATGTCGGTCAGGTACTTCTCGCCCTGCGCATTGTCGGTCGTGAGGTTCGCGAGCTGGTCGCGCAGGGCCCCGACTCCGAACGCGTACACGCCCGCGTTGATCTCGTCGATCGCGAGCTCGTCCTCGGTCGCGTCCTTCTGCTCGACGATGCGGTCGAACGCGCCCTCCGCGCTGCGGACGATGCGCCCGTAGCCGGTCGGGTCGTCGTAGCGGGCCGAGAGCACGGATGCCGCGAGCTCGTCGGAGCGGTGCCGCTCGAGCAGCCCGGCGAGGGTCGACGCGTTCAGCAGTGGCACGTCGCCGTTCAGCACGAGCACGTCGCCCGTGAAGTCGTCGGGGAGCGCGGCCACGGCCTGCTCGACCGCGCGGCCCGTGCCGGGGACCTCGTCCTGGTCGACGATGATCGTGCCGGGCAGCTCCGTCTCGATCGCGCCGGCGACGAGGTCGCGCTCGTGCCGCACGACGGCCACGACGTGCGCGGCGTCGAGCGCCCGGGCGGTCGCCAGCACGTGGGCGATGATCGGTGCACCCGCGAGCGGGTGGAGGATCTTCGGCGTCGCCGACTTCATGCGCGTGCCCTGGCCCGCGGCCAGGACGATGATCGCGAGATTGTTGTCCATGCTCCGCCACCAGGATTCGAACCTGGGCCTCACAGCTCCAAAGGCTGTCGTGCTGCCGTTACACCATGGCGGACCGCGCCGACGGTCCCGCCGAAACGCACCCCAAGTCTGCCACGGTGCCCCGGCCGGCCCGAACGCGCCGGCGGCCGGTGGGATACTGGCGGCATGGCGACGACGGACCAGGACGAGGTGGACCGCATCGTCGACGACTGGGAGCGCGAGCGCCCCGACCTCGACTTCGCGCCGCTGCAGGTGTTCTCCCGCGTCGGCCGGCTCTCGAAGCTCCTGGACCGGGCGCGACGGCAGGCGTTCGAGCGCTCCGAGCTGGAGTCGTGGGAGTTCGACGTGCTCTCGGCGCTGCGGCGCGCCGGGTCGCCGTTCCGGTTGCCGCCGAAGGCGCTGCTCGCGCAGACGCTGGTCTCGAGCGGCACCATGACGAACCGCATCGACCGGCTGGTGTCGCGCGGGTTCGTCACGCGCCAGACCGATCCGCACGACGGCCGCGGCATCCTCGTCGAGATGACGCCCGCCGGCCTCACCCGCGTCGACGCCGCGATCACGCGGCTCGTCGACGCGGAGGCGGAACTGCTCGCCGGACTCCCCTCGGCCGAGCAGCGACGGCTCGCGGCACTGCTGCGGAAGCTCTCGCTCGGCTTCGTCTGAGTCGACGACGGCCGGCGCCGACGGCCGGCCGAGCCCGCCGGACGTCACGCAGCGCCCGGGGAGCGGCCTCAGCGCCGCAGCACCCGCCTGGCCAGCCGGTTGCCGACGAACTGCACGACCTGGACGAACACCACGATGAGCAGCACGGCCGCCCACGTGACGACGGGCTCGAACTGCCGGAAGCCGTAGAGCTGTGCGAAGTAGCCGAGGCCGCCGCCGCCGATGAGCCCCGCCATCGCGGACATGTCGATCACCGCGATGACGATGAACGTGTAGCCGAGGATCAGCGGGCCGAGCGCCTCGGGCACCACGACGGTCGCGAGGATCCGGAACGGACCCGCGCCCATCGACCGCGCCGCCTCGATGACCCCGGGCCGCACGGTGACCAGGTTCTGCTCGACGATGCGGCCGATGGCGAACGACGCCGCGAGCGAGAGCGCGAAGATCGCGGCATCCGTGCCGATGCCGACGCCGATCACGGCCCGGGTCAGCGGCTGGACCGCCGCGATGAAGATGATGAACGGGATCGGGCGGAAGAAGTTGATCACGAGGTTCAGCACCTGGTTCACGACGGTGCTCGGCAGCAGCCCGCCGCGACGCGTCGCGTACAGCCCGAGGCCGAGCAGGAACCCGCCCGCACCGCCGAACAGCATGGTCAACGCGACCATGTAGAGCGTCTCGCCGGCGGCGGCCCAGAACTCGGGGCCCAGTTCGAGGAGCCGGTCCATCAGCGCACCTCCGTCACGTCGGCGTGCTGCGCCACGGCGGCGAGCGCGCGGTCGATCGCGGCATCGTCCCCGCGCACCGCGAGGGTCAGGTGCCCGAACGCGCGGCCGCGGATGTCGTTGATGCCGCCGTAGACGAGCTCGAACTCGAGCCCCGCCTCGGCGAGGTCGAGGAACACGCGCGCCTGCGACGCGTCGCCGTCGCGGAACGAGCACGTGACGATGCGCCCCGCGTGCCGTTCGCGCAGGACCGCGAGCTCGGCCGGCGAGGGCACGCCCTTGATCACCGTGCCGACGAACCGCTGCGACGACGGATGCCGCGGGCTCGAGAACACGTCGAACACGTCGCCGTGCTCGATGACCCGCCCCCCGTCCATCACGGCGACCTTCGTCGCGATCGACTGGATGACGTCCATCTCGTGGGTGATGACGACGATCGTGACGCCCTGCTCCCGGTTCACGCGCTTGAGGAGCTCGAGCACCTCGTGCGTGGTCTCCGGGTCGAGCGCGCTCGTAGCCTCGTCGGCGAGCAGGATCCGCGGGCGCGTCGCGAGCGCCCGGGCGATGCCCACCCGTTGCTTCTGCCCGCCGGAGAGCTGGTCGGGCCACGCGTCGGCCCGGTCGGCGAGCCCGACGAACGCGAGCAGTTCGTCGACGCGCGTACGGATGTCGGCGCGCGACCAGCCGGCGACCTTCAGCGGGTACGCGACGTTGGCGCGCACGGTCTTCGCCTCGAACAGCTCGAACTGCTGGAAAACCATGCCGATGCCGAGGCGGATGCCGCGCAGCTCGCGCTCCCGCAGGCCCGTGAGCTCGCGGCCGTCGATGCGGATCGACCCGCTCGTCGCCGGTTCGAGCGCGTTGAGCAGGCGGACGAGCGTCGACTTGCCGGCGCCGGAGTAGCCGATGATGCCGTAGACGTCGCCCGCCTCGATCTCGAGGGAGACGTCGTCGACGGCGGCCACCGGGGCCGACCGCCGGTCGGCGGCGGGGTATGACTTGCTGACGTGCTCGAGGGTCACGAGCGCCATGCGGTACCTCCTGGTCGCCCGCGCGTGCGGGTGGGCGCGCCCGGTCGGGGCGCGCGCCACCCGCGGCGCGTCGGGTTGCTCTCGTGCGGCCGGTCAGCCCTGGGCGCGGGTGTCGTCCTCGACCGTGGCGAGCGAGGCGACGAGCTCGTCGGCCGGCGTGGTCAGGGCCACCGCCGTGTCGCCCGAGGCCTCGAGGAGGCCCGCCTGGACCTCGGGGTCGGTCTGGAAGATCTCGACGAGCTCCAGGTAGGTCGGGTCGTCGGCGTCCTCGGCGCGCGCCGCGAAGACGTTCACGTAGGGCAGCGCGTTGGGGTCGCTCGGGTCGTCCTGCGCGATGGCGTCGGCGAAGGTGAGGCCGGCGTCCTGGACGAAGTCGTTGTTGATGACGGCCGCAGCGACGTCGGGCAGGCTCGTCGGAGTGAGCGACGCCTCGAGCGGGGTGACCTCCACCCGCGAGTTCGCGGCGTCGATGTCGTCGACGGTCGAGAAGATCGAGCCGCCGCCGTCGAGCTCGATGAGGCCGGCCGACTGCAGCACGAGGAGTGCACGGGCGAGGTTCGAGGGGTCGTCGGGCACGGCGACGGTGCTGCCGGCTGGGATGTCCTCGATCGAGTCGTACTGGAGCGAGTAGAGGCCGAGCGGGTAGATCGCGGTCGCGCCGATCGGCACGAGGTCGGCGTCGGCCGACACGTTGTAGTCGGCGAGGTACACGATGTGCTGGAACTGGTTCAGGTCGAGCTCGCCCTCGGTGAGCGCCGGGTTGGGCTGCGTGTAGTCGGCGAAGTCGACGAGCTCGATGTCGATGCCGGCCTCGGCGGCGGCCTCCTCGAAGGCGGGCCACTGCGGGTCGGACTTGCCGACCACGCCGATGCGGACGACGTCGTCGCCCTCGGCGGCGCCGGCGGACGAGCAGGCGGCGAGCCCGATGACGAGCGGTGCGGCGGCGAGCGCCGCGATGAGCTTGGTGGTGGTGCCGGGCATGGCGGGGTTTCCCTTTCGCGTCGGCGCGCGCGATCGGATGCTGGTGGCGGTGGTGCCTCGGACATGACGAACCCCACCGCTGGTGGCGGTGGGGCGTCGGTGCCGCGATCGCGGGCGCACTCCCACGCTAGGCGTAGGATCTGCGCCCCATTGACCACGTGGTCATCAGGCGTCACAGATCCTGCGGCGTCACCCTTCGAGCTGCTCGGAAACTTCGAGCCAGCGGGTCTCGAGGTCGGCCACGGCGTCCTCGAGCCCGCGCAGCTCGTCGCCGAGCGCGCCGAGCCCGACGTAGTCGGACTGGTCGTGGCGGGCGAGCTTCTCGTGCTGCGCGGCGATCTGCGCCTGCAGCTTCTCGAGCCGGCGATCGATCGAGCTGAGCTCCTTCTCGGCCGCGCGGCGGTCGGCGCCGGCGAGGGCTGGGGCGGATGCCGCGGCCGCGGCGCCGGCGCCGGCGGACGACGCTCCCGCCGTCGGCCCGGTCGGCGCGGTCGGACGCGACGCCGGCGCGGTGGGCGCGGACGCGGCATCCGTCGCCTGCTGCCGCCGGAGCTCGAGGTACTGGTCGACGCCGCGGGGCAGGTCGCGCAGGTGGCCGTCGAGGATCGCGACCTGGCGGTCGGTGACACGCTCGACGAGGTAGCGGTCGTGGCTGACGACGAGGAGCGTGCCGGGCCAGGCGTCGAGCAGGTCCTCGATCGCGGCCAGCATGTCGGTGTCGAGGTCGTTCGTGGGCTCGTCGAGGATGAGCACGTTCGGCTCCTGCAGCAGGATGAGCAGCAGCTGCAGGCGTCGCTTCTGGCCGCCGGAGAGGTCCTTCACGGGCGTCGCCAGCTGCGCGTTCGTGAACCCGAGCCGCTCGAGCAGCTGCCCGGGCGTGAGCTCGACCGCCTTCGACCCGCTGCCGAACACGTAGCTCGTCCGCTGCGCCGCGACGACCGCGCTCACCCGGTCGTCGGCCCACTCGGCGAGCTCCGCGAGCTCCTGGCTGAGCACCGCGACCTTCACGGTCTTGCCGCGCTTCACGCGACCCGTGGTCGGCGGCACCTCGCCCGTCACGAGCTTCAGCAGCGTCGACTTCCCCGCGCCGTTCACGCCGAGGATGCCGGTGCGCTCCCCCGGCGCGATGCGCCACTCGAGCTCGTGCAGCACGGTCCGGGTCGCAGGCTCGCCGGCTGCGGCATCCGCCACCGGGTACACGACCGAGACGTCGAGCAGGTCGACCACGTCCTTGCCGAGCCGCGAGACCGCGAGCCGGTTCAGCTCGACGGGGTTGCGCACCGGCGGCTCGTCCTCGATGAGCTGGTTCGCCGCCTCGATGCGGAACTTCGGCTTCGACGTGCGCGCCGGGGCGCCGCGGCGGAGCCACGCGAGCTCCTTGCGCATCAGGTTCTGGCGCTTGGCCTCGGCGGCGGCCGCCATCCGGTCGCGCTCGACGCGCTGCAGCACGTACGCCGCGTAGCCGCCCTCGAAGGGCTCGACGATCCCGTCGTGCACCTCCCACGTCGCGGTGCACACCTCGTCGAGGAACCAGCGGTCGTGCGTGACGACCACGAGCGCGCCGTCGTTGCCCGCCCACCGGGCCTTCACGTGCCGGGCGAGCCACGCGATGCCCTCGACGTCGAGGTGGTTCGTCGGCTCGTCGAGGAACAGCACGTCCCAGTCGCCGATGAGCAGCGCCGCGAGGCCCACCCTGCGTCGCTGGCCGCCCGAGAGCGCGCCGACGCGGCCCTGCCACGGGACGTCGCCGAGCAGCCCCGCGATCACGTCGCGCACCTTCGGGTCTCCCGCCCACACGTGCTCCTCGATGCCGCCCACGACGGCCTCGGCGACCGTCGCCTCCGGGTCGACCGTGTCCGCCTGGTCGAGCATGCCGATGCGCACGTCCCGGCGCACGGTGACGCGGCCGCCGTCGGGCTCGAGCCGTCCCGCGAGCAGCTTCAGGAGGGTCGACTTGCCGTCGCCGTTGCGCCCCACGACGCCGATCCGGTCGCCCTCGTCGATGCCGAGGGTGACCTCGTCGAAGACGGTGCGCGTGGGGAACTCGAGGTGCAGGCGCTCGGCGCCGAGGAGGTGAGCCATGTCGGCCTCAACCCTAGTCGGCGCCGCTGCGCCGCCCCTTCGGCGGCGGCCCCGCCGTCCACCCCCGCTCTGCGCACCTTGCCGCCCCGCGCCGCGCCCAGCCCCGCGCCGCGTCCAGCCCCGCGCCGCGCCCAGCCCCGCGCCGCGCCGCGTCCAGCCCGGGCACCACGATTCCCGAATTGATGCCATCTGCACCGCTGAGTTCCTTGAGCGGTGCAGATGGCATCTCCTCGCCGGACGGCCACGCTCACCCGCGCCAGCCCTTGGCGGCGAGCCGTCCGGCGACCCGCCGCGCGAACGCAGCCGAATCCCGCACGCGACCGTCCGAACCCACGTCGTCGGACGTCGCCTGCACGATGGCCCAACCCAGGTCGGCGAGGCGCTCGAGGCGACGGACGTCCCTGCGCCAGGTCGCGGCAGCCCGGTGGTGGTCGCCCTGGTACTCGATGCCGACGAGGTGGTCCGGGTACGCGAGATCGATCATCGCGATCAGCTCGCCGGCGGCGCCGAGCACCCGGTGATTCGGGACCGGCTCGGGCAGACCCGCGCGCACCAGGTCGAGCCTGAGCAGCGTCTCCCGCCGCGAGAGGGCACCCCACCGGACGTCCGCCAACGCCGCCCGCAGCGCGAGCATTCCTCGCGCTCCGCGTCGGGCTTCAAGCGATGCGTGCAGCTCCTCGGACGTGCAGAGCGGAGGGCGCCCGTCGAACGGCTCGGAGCCGGTCACGAGGAACTCGGCGGCGGCGACCAGGTCGTCGATGCGCAGGCGTCCTCCGAGTTGGACCCACGCGGTGCCCGGGTCGACGACACGAAGGCCGCCGTGCACGAGGACGCCCACGCGATCGAAGCTGATCACATGGCCATGGATGCCCTGTGCGGCCGGGCGTGCCGAGCCCGAGGGAACCGAGACGTGCAGGATCGGATGCGCAGGGCCCGCATCCCCGCCCGCGCGTCGTCGGTGCGCATCCGCCGGGAGTGGGATCCCCCAGAGCACGGCGGCCGTCGCGTGGCTGAACACCTGACGGCGCGGCATCCGCTTCGCGTACGCCTCAGCGAGCTCGCGGACCTCGGGCTGGGCCGGATCCGAATGCCTCCGAACCCCGTGGAACACGTGCTCGAGATCCGCCGCGACGAGTCGGCGCCAGTGCACGCCGCTCCGATCCGCTTCCGATCTCGTGAACGACGGTACGCCGCGGAGCCGCCACGGCAGTTCGGCTGAACGGGACACGTCCACAGCGTCCCGGCTCGTCGGCACCGACGCGTGCGCCTCTCCACAGGATGCCTCGGCGGCGGCTGCGCCCGGATGCCGAACGCGCGCCGCTCGCTCCATCACTCGTCGGCGAGTGGATGTCATCTGCACCGCCGCGCGCGTGCATCGGTGCAGATGGCATCCACTCGACGAACTGCGCGGACGGACGGATGGTGCGAATGTCGAGTGGGCGCACCGCGCGGGCGCGGCGAGCACGGCGCGCGGAGCGCGCGCGTCAGTAGGTGAGGAGGCGGGCGCCGTGCACGGGGCCGTGCACGTGCAGCACCGTGAGGCCCGACGCCGAGAGGGCGACCTGCAGTTCGATCGCGGAGTCGGCGTCGTCGACGAGCATCGCGACCGTGGGGCCGGAGCCCGAGACGAGCCCCGCGAGCGCGCCGTACTCGTCGCCGAGCGCGATCACCTCGGCGAGGTCGGGGGCGAGCGCCAGCGAGGCGGTCTGGAGGTCGTTGTGCAGCGCGCGGGCGAGCTGGCGCGGGTCCCCGGCGCGCAGCGCCTGCAGCACCTCGGCGTCGACCGTCGGCGAGTCGAGCGCCGAGCGGATGCCGTGGTGGCCGTCGCGCCAGTCGGGCTCGAGGCCGTCGTCGCGGCGTCGGTCGAGCTCGCGGTACACCGCGGGCGTCGAGAGGCCGTGGTCGGCGATCGCCAGCACCCAGTGGAACGAGCCGGTCGCGAGCGCGGGGCTCAGCCGGTCGCCGCGGCCCGTGCCGATCGCGGTGCCGCCCGAGAGGGCGAACGGCACGTCCGCGCCGAGCGACGCGGCGAGCGCGTGCAGCTCCTCCTTCGGCAGGGCTGTGCCCCAGAGGGCGTCGCACGCGACGAGCGTGCCCGCGGCATCCGCCGAGCCGCCCCCCATGCCGCCAGCGATGGGCACGTGCTTCTCGATCTCGAGGCGCACGCCACCGGGCACGCCCGCGTGGCGGGCGAGCAGCTTCGCGGCGCGGATCGCGAGGTTCGAGGCATCCGTCGGCAGGCCGCTCGTGTCGACCGACCCGGAGAACCCGACCGAGAACTCGTCGTCGGGCCACGCGCGGACGTCCTCGTAGAGCGACACCGCCTGGTACGCGGTCGCGACGTCGTGGTAGCCGTCGTCGCCGACGGCGCCGACGCGCATGAACAGGTTGATCTTCCCGGGGGCCCGGACGTGCACTGCCGCGTCGGTCGCCGGGAACGTCATGGGACCACGCTAGCCGACGCGGACCGGCCACGCGTGCGCCGCGCGAGGGCCGCGGGGCGGCCGTTCAGCCGGCCGTCGGCATCGCCCGGACGATGCGCAGGAAGTCCTCGACCGTGAGCTGCTCGCCCCGCACCTGCGGGTCGACGCCCGCTCGCTCGAGCACCGCGCTCGCGGTCGCCGCCGAGCCGCCGAGCGCGCCGGAGAGGGACTGCCGCAGCATCTTCCGCCGCTGCTGGAACGCGGCGTCGACGAGCGCGAACACCGCGACGCGCTCCTCCTCCGTGCCGGCCGGATCGCCCGGCGCCGAGCCGCGCTCGAAGCCGACGAGCACCGAGTCGACGTTCGGCACCGGCCAGAACACCATGCGCGACACCTGGCCCGCGATGCGCCAGTCGCCGTACCATGCGGCCTTCACGCTCGGGGCGCCGTAGACCTTCGACCCGGGCCCGGCCGCGAGCCGGTGGCCGACCTCGGCCTGCACCATCACGATGCCGGTCTCGAGCGACGGCACATGCTCGAGCAGGTGCAGGAGCACCGGCACCGACACGTTGTACGGCAGGTTCGCGACGAGCCGGGTCGGCTCGCCCGGGAGGTCGGTCACGCGCAGCGCGTCGCCGCGGACCACGGTGAGCGACGAGCCGGGCTGCATGACGCTGACCGTGTGGGGCAGCTGCGCAGCGAGGCGCGCGTCGATCTCGACGGCGATCACCTCGACGCCCGCTTCGAGCAGCCCGAGCGTGAGCGACCCCAGCCCGGGGCCGATCTCGAGCACGGTCTCGCCGCGCTGCACGCCGGCGGTCTGCACGATGCGACGCACCGTGTTCGCGTCGTGCACGAAGTTCTGGCCGAGCTTCTTCGTCGGGGTGACGTCGAGCAGCTCGGCGAGGTCGCGGATCTCGGCGGGTCCGAGCAGGCGCGGCGTGACCGCCCCGCCTCCGTCGGCCTCGTGCCGATGCGCGTTCACGCGCTGCTCCCCCGCACGCTCACGATGCTGGGGCAGCGGATGCCGCGGGCGGCTGCGGCACGCCGTGTCACGCCGAACCCGCCTCGAGGCCGTCCGCCCACGAGCCGTAGGCCCGGACGGTGTTCGACGCCACGTCGGCGCACAGTTCGTCGAGGTCGGCGCCGAGCACCTCGGCCATGAACCGCATGGTGTGCGGCACGAGGTACGGGGCGTTCGGGCGGCCGCGCAGCGGCACCGGCGTGAGGTACGGCGCGTCGGTCTCGACGAGGATCCGGTCGCGCGGCACGGCCCGCAGCGCCTCCCGCAGGGTCTCGGCGTTCTTGAACGTCACGTTGCCCGCGAACGAGCAGTACCAGCCGGCGTCGCCCGCGAGCCGCGCGAGGTCCTCGCCGCCCGAGAAGCAGTGGAAGATCGTCGTCTCGGGCGCGCCGACGCGGCGGAGGGTGGCCACGACGTCGTCGTGCGCGTCGCGATCGTGGATCTGCAGGGCGACGCCGTGCCGCTTGGCGATGTCGATGTGCGCCTCGAACGAGCGGAACTGCGCGTCGCGGCCGTCGTCGCCGGTGCGGTAGAAGTCGAGCCCGGTCTCGCCGACGGCGCGCACGCGCGGCTGCGCCGCGAGCTCGTCGATGACCGCGATCGCCGCGTCGAGCTCGCCGCGGGCGTCGAGTTCGGGCGCCTCGTTGGGGTGCAGCGCGACCGCGGCCAGCAGGCGCGGCTCGCGTGCGGCGATCTCGGCGGACCAGCGACTCGTCGCGACATCCGTGCCGACCTGGACGGCACCGGCGATGCCGACGGATGCCGCGCGCTCGAGGTGCTCGTGGGCGCTCAGCGGGAGCGCCCCGTCGGCGATCTCGAGGTGCGTGTGGTTGTCGTACACGGGGACCGCGAGCGGCTCGGGCGGCGGCGGGTACTCGACGGCGCGGCCGCCGTCGGATCGGGTGCGCAGGTGGTCGGCGCCCGCCGTCACTCGGTGGCCTCCACGCGGGGGAACAGCGGCTCGAGCTTGGTGACCCGCTCCCCGAGCTCCCACTCGTGGGCGCGGTCGATGCGCTGCGCGTCGACCGTACCGGGCGCACCGAGCGCGGTCCACAGCTTCGCGGTCGCCTTCGGCAGCACCGGCGACAACAGCACCGCGAGGGTGCCGACGCCGTGGTACGCCGTCGCGAGCACCGCCTCGAGGCGGTCGCGCTTCGCGTCGTCCTTCGCCAGCGCCCACGGCTCCTGCTCGGTGAGGTAGCCGTTCAGCGCGTCGACGAGTCGCCACGCGGCGGCGATGGCCTCGTGGACCTGCAGCCGCTCGATCGCCTGCCACGCGGCATCCGTCACCTCGGCCTCGAGCGCGGCGATGGCGTCGTCGGCCTCCGTGCGGCCCGAGGCGCCCTCGGGCACCTCGCCGTCGCAGTAGCGGCCGATCATCGCGACGACGCGCGAGGCGAGGTTGCCGAAGCCGTTCGCGAGCTCGGCCTGGTAGCGCGCCGCGAGGTCCTCCCACGAGAACGAGCCGTCCTGGCCGAACGAGATCGCGGAGAGGAAGTAGTAGCGGAACGCGTCGGAGCCGAACGTCTCGGTGATCTGCGACGGCGCGATGCCGGTGAGCTTCGACTTCGACATCTTCTCGCCGCCGACGAGCAGCCAGCCGTGGCCGAACACGCCGCTCGGCACGTCGAGGCCCGCGGCCATGAGCATCGCCGGCCAGATCACCGCGTGGAAGCGCAGGATGTCCTTGCCGACCAGGTGCCGCGCAGGCCAGCGGCGCGCGAACTGCTCGTCGTCCTCGCCGTAGCCGACGGCGGTGATGTAGTTGAGGAGCGCGTCGAACCAGACGTAGACGACGTGCGTCTCGTCCCAGGGGACCTTCACGCCCCAGTCGAAGGTCGACCGCGAGATCGACAGGTCGGCGAGGCCCTGCCGCACGAAGCTGACGACCTCGTTGCGCGCCGACTCGGGCTGCACGAAGTCGGGACGGGTCTCGTAGAGCTCGAGCAGCCGGTCGGCGAACGCCGACATGCGGAAGAAGTAGTTCTTCTCGTGCAGCAGTTCGACCGGCTTGGAGTGGATGGCGCAGACGAGCTGCCCCTCGTACTCGCCGGTGCCCTCCACGAGCTCGGACTGCTGCTTGTACTCCTCGCAGCCGACGCAGTAGTAGCCCTCGTACTCGCCCGTGTAGATCCAGCCCTCGTCGAAGAGGTGCTGGAGGAACTTCTGGACGTTGCGCTCGTGCCGCTCCTCGGTCGTGCGGATGAAGTCGTCGTTCGCGATGTCGACGGTGTCGAGCAGCGGCTTCCACGCCTCGTCGACGAGCTTGTCGGCCCACTCCTTCGGGGTGACGCCGTTCGCGGTCGCGGTGCGGAGGATCTTCTGGCCGTGCTCGTCGGTGCCGGTGAGCATCCAGGTGTCGCGACCCGCCTGCCGGTTCCAGCGTGCGAGCACGTCGGCGGCGACCTCCGTGTAGGCGTGCCCGATGTGAGGCACGTCGTTGACGTAGAAGATCGGGGTCGTGATGTAGAACGAGGAGGCGTCGGCCATGCGGTCAATCCTACGGGCGCGCACGCGCGCGTAACGCCGGGGCGGATGCCGCGGGCCGGCGCCCCTCTGCGGCGGTCAGGCGACGTCGGGGCGGTGCTCCGATCCGGCGTCGTCCCGGTCGTGGTGGGCCTGCGCGCGGTGCCGCCGTGCCCGGCCGTCGGCGAGCACCGGCGGGATCTGCTCCTCGACGGCGAGCCGCTCGTGGGGCGTCGGCACGCCGATCGTGAGGTCCTGCTCGCGCAGGCCCTTCGCACCGCGCACCTTCTGGCCGGGGTACTCGACGAGCCTCATGCCGATGACGATCTTGCCGGCCGAATCGCGCTGGTCGAGCTGCCGGTAGGCGTCGGCGACCTCGGCGAGAGGGAAGACGTCGGCGATGGGCAGGCGCACCTGGCGGTCGGCGATGAGCTGGGCGATGCGGCCGAGCCCGATGGTGTCGCCCGCGTACAGCTTCACCGCCCCGTGGTCCTCGACCGCGGCCCAGTCCGTCGTCGTGAAGACGCGCGACGCCGGCACCCCGAGCGCGACCGCCTGCTCGGCCTGTCCGCCGAGGAAGTCGAGGAAGGCGGTCACCGGTCGGTCCGCGATCGCGCGGACCCGATCGGCGAGGTCGGGGCCGTACTCGAGCGGGACGATGCCGAACTGGCGCACGAAGTCGAAGCGCACCTCGGCCGTGACGCCGATGACCTCGGCGCCGCGTGCGTGCGCGAGCTGGGCGGCGAGGCAGCCGATGCCGCCGGCGGCGGCGGTGACGACGACGAGGTCGCCGGAACCGAGGTTGAGGCCGTCGACGGCGCCGAGCGCGGTGGTGCCGGCGACGTACAGCGAGCCGGCGACCTCCCAGGACACCGAGATGGGCTTCCTGATGAGCTGCGCCTCCGGCACGACGAGGGACGTGGCCTGGGCGCCTCGCTCGACGTAGCCCATGACCTCGTCGCCGCGGTGGAAGCGGGTCACGCCGTCGCCGACCGCGTCGACGACGCCGGCGAACTCGCGGCCCTGGCCCGACGGGAACTCGACCGGCCAGTGGTCGGTGTGGTCGCCGCGGCGCACCGCGGTCTCGACGGGCGAGATGCCGCTGGCGAAGACCTCGACGAGGACCTCACCGGGCCCGGGTGCGGGGTCGTCGACCTCGATCACCTCGAGCACTTCCGGCCCGCCGAACGATCCGAACACCACTGCCCTTGCCATCGTCCCCACCCCCGCGTGGTCCTGTTCCCTCATGGTGCGCCCGGCGAATGGGAGCCGGATGGGAGCCGCCTGTGACTTCGGTGCATGCGAACGCATGGACTCGACGCGGCCCTCGCGGCGGGCGTCGACGGGGCCTCGCGGCGGGCGTCGACGGGCGCGCGTGGACGGGTGCGCGACGCGTGGCTAGCGCTCGGCCCTGGCAGCGAGCGCGGCCTCGTAGAGGTCGCGCTTCGACAGGCCCGTCTCGGCGGCCACGAGCGACGCGGCGTCCTTCAGTCGGGTGCCGGATGCCGCGAGCCCCACGACCCGCGCGACCGCCTCGTCGGCGTCCGCCACCGGACCCTCCGGCGCGCCGCCGACGACCACGCAGATCTCCCCGCGCACGCCGCCCTCGGCCCACTCGGCGAGGTCGGCGAGCGACCCGCGGCGGACCTCCTCGTGCAGCTTCGTCAGCTCGCGGCACACGGCCGCCGGACGGTCGGCGCCGAACGCCTCGGCGAGCGCGGCGAGGCTCGCGGCGAGCCGCGACGGCGCCTCGAAGAACACGAGCGTGCGGCGGTCGCCGGCGAGCTCGGCGAGGCGGCGCGACCGCTCCCCCGACTTGCGGGGCAGGAAGCCCTCGAACGCGAACCGGTCGGTGGGCAGGCCGGAGACGGCGAGCGCCGTGACGACCGCGCTCGGGCCGGGGATCGCCGTGACGTCGACGCCCGCCGCGACGGCGGCCTGGACGAGCGGGAAGCCCGGATCGGAGACGGTCGGCATGCCGGCGTCGCTGAGCACGAGCACGTCGCCGTCGGTCGCGAGTTCGACGAGGTCGGCGGCCCGCGCGCGCTCGTTGTGCTCGTGCAGCGCGATCAGGCGTGGACGGTTCGCGATGCCGAGCGCCGCGAGCAGGCGCTGCGTCACGCGCGTGTCCTCGGAGGCCACGACGTCGGCGTCCTCGAGCGCCTGGCGGAGCCGGGTCGACGCGTCGCCGAGGTTGCCGATGGGCGTGGCGGCGAGGATGATCACCGGTCCAGTCTGGCGCACGGGCGCCGCGATCGGCGCGGTTACAGTGGAGCGCATGGGTCTCCACGGGGTCGGCGCGAGCGCGCGCGACGAGCATCCGGAGGCCGACGACGACGAGCAGACACCGGGCGCGGGTCGCCCGGACGCGGCATCCGCGCCGACCGCGATCGCCGTCGACACCGCGTCCGTCGCGACCGCCCCTGCCGCCTCCGCCCCCGCGCATGCCCGCGGGCCCGTCGGCACGCGCCTCGACACGTGGTGGACGGGCCTGCTCTCGACGCCGCGCCGCCGTGCGCTGTGGACGTGGGGCGGCCCGATCGCGGTGACGCTCCTCGCCGCGGTGCTGCGGTTCTGGAACCTCGGCCACCCGCAGGCGATCGTGTTCGATGAGACCTACTACGTGAAGGACGCGTGGACGCTCCTCGCCAACGGCTACGAATCGGCCTGGCCCGAGGGCGCCGACCAGGACTTCGCCCGCGGCGACACCGACGTCTTCAGCGACGACCCGTCGTACGTCGTCCACCCTCCGCTCGGCAAGTGGATGATCGGGCTCGGCATGGCGCTCTTCGGCGCCGACAGCGCGTTCTGGTGGCGCGCCTCGACGGCGCTCGCGGGCACCGTGGCGGTGTTCCTGATGACCCTCGCGGGTCGCCGCCTGTTCCGCTCGACGCTCGTCGCGGTCATCGCCGGGCTCCTCCTCGCGATCGACGGCAACGCGATCGTGATGAGCCGCGTCGCGCTCCTCGACAACTGGGTCATGCTGTTCTGCCTGCTCGGCTTCTGGTTCGTGCTGCTCGATCGCGACGGGACCGAGTCCCGCCTGCGGGCGCGGATCGAGGCGGTGCGCTCCGGCGGCGGGCACCCGCACTGGGGGCCGGTCATCTGGACCCGGCCCTGGCTGGTCGCCGCGGGCGTCGCGTTCGGTGCGGCGACGGCGGTGAAGTGGTCCGGGCTGTACTTCGTCGCGGCGTTCGGCATCTACCTCGTCCTCGTCGACGCCATGGCGCGACGGCGCGCGGGCCTGCCGTTCTGGATCGAGGGCGCGCTCTTCAGGCAGGCCCCGGCGACGTTCGTGCTGCTCGTGCCGGTCGCGTTCGTCGTCTACCTCGCGTCGTGGACCGGCTGGCTCGTCACCGACGGCGGCTACTACCGGAACTGGGCCGACGAGGCGGGCAACGCGGCGACCGGGTTCTGGTCATGGGTGCCGTTGCCGCTGCAGAGCCTGTGGCACTACCACCAGGCGGCGTACGGCTACCACGTGGGGGTGCACTCGCCGCACCCGTGGCAGGCGAACCCGCTGACCTGGCCGATCGCGTGGCGGCCGACCAACATGTACTTCGCGTCGACCGACGACGGCTCCGGCGGGTGCGGTCAGGCCGAGTGCTGGTCGTCGATCATGGGCATCCCGAACCCCATCATCTGGTGGGCGGCGACGCTCGCGACCGCGTACCTCGTCTACCGGTTCGCGCGGTACCGCGAGTGGACCTCGGGCGCGATCCTGGTGGGCGTCGCCGCGGGCTACCTGCCGTGGCTGATGTACCTCGGCCGCACGGTGTTCCAGTTCTACACGATCGCCTACGAGCCGTTCGTGCTGCTCGCGCTCGCGGCTGTGCTCGGCATCGTGCTCGGCCACCCGGGCGACGCACGATGGCGACGACAGCAGGGCATCGCGAGCGTCGCCGTCTTCCTCGGCGTCGCGATCGCCGTGTCGGTCTTCTTCTACCCGCTCTGGTCGGCGATGCCGGTCACGCCCGAGTTCCGCCAGCTGCACTTCTGGCTGCCGAGGTGGGGGTGACCTGGCCGAACGCCGCCCGCCGAGGCGACGCCCGGCGCCGGTGGGGCGCGCGGATGCCTGGGCTCGGCGTCGCCGCAGCCGCCGCGGCGCTCGCGTGGCTCGTGCACCTGGGCGCGCCCGCGCTGCCGCTCCTGACGGTCGCGGTCGCCGCCGGGATCGTGGTGGGGCAGGTGCTGGGACTGCGCCCCGCGCTCGACGGCCCGCTGCGCCCCGGCCTCGCGTTCTCGGCGCGCACGCTCCTGCGTGCCGGCATCGTCCTGCTGGGGCTGAAGCTCAGCCTCGGCGACATCGCGGGGCTCGGCTGGATCACGATCCTCACGACCGTGGCGGTCGTCGTGCTGACCTTCGGCGGCACGCTGCTGCTCGGCCGCGCCATGCGACTGCCGGGCCACGAGCCGCTGCTCATCGCGAGCGGCTTCGCGATCTGCGGCGCCTCGGCGATCGGCGCGATGGCGGCGACGGTCCGGGCGCGCGAGGACGAGCAGGCCCGCCCGGTGGCGCTCGTCACGCTCTGCGGAACGCTCGCGATCGCCGTGCTGCCCGCGCTGTGGCATCCGCTGGGCCTCTCGTCCGGCCAGTTCGGCCATTGGGTGGGGGCGGGCGTGCACGACGTGGGCCAGGTCGTCGCGACGGCGCAGATCGCCGGGGCGTCGGCACTCGCCGTGGCGGTCGTCGTGAAGCTCACGCGCGTGCTGCTGCTGGCCCCGATGGTCGCGATCACCGCGGGCGTCGAGCGCCGACGGGCGGTGGATGCCTCCGGCCCGCGCCCCGCGATCGTTCCGCTGTTCATCGTGGGGTTCCTCGTCGCGGTGCTCGTGCGCACGTTCCTGCCGGTGCCCGAGGCCGTGCTGACGGCCGCCGACCTGGTGCAGACGACGCTGCTCGCGATGGCGCTGTTCGCGCTCGGCGCGTCGATCCGCGTCGCGGCGCTGCTGCACACGGGCTGGCGTGCGCTCGTGACCGGGTTCGCGTCGTGGGTGCTCGTCGCGGCGCTCGCCTACGGCGCGGTGCTGCTGGGCTGAGCGGCGCCGACGCGGATCGCGACCTTGCCGCGCACCTCCCCGGAGGCGAGTCGGGCCACGGCGTCCGGCGCACGGTCGAACGGCACGACCTCGTCGACCACGGGCCGCAGCCGTCCGTCCTCGGCGAGGGCCCGGAGCTCCTCGAGGTCGTCGCCGCTGTGCCGGGCCGCGAGGGGCTTCAGCCGGCGTCGGGTGAACGGCGATCGGAGGGTCGCCGCAGCCATCCGCGGCAGCGGCCCGAGCACCCGCGAGCCGGTTCCCGCCGAGAGCACGAGCGTGCCCCGCGGCGCGAGGATCCCGATGAGCGCGGTGAGGGACTGCGCGGCGACGAGGTCGATGATGACGTCGTAGATGTGGCCGCCCCGCGTCGGATCGTCGGTGCGGTGGTCGATGACCCGGATGGCTCCGGCCGCGCGCACGTGATCGGCCTTCGCCGCGCTCGCGACCCCGGTGACCTGCGCGCCGAGCGCCGTCGCGAGCTGCACGGCGTACGTGCCGACGCCGCCGGAGGCGCCGATGACGAGCACGCGGTCGCCCGGACCGACGCGGCCGAGGCGGAGGGCCTGCAGCGCGGTCGTCGCCGACACCGGGATCACCGCGGCGTGGACGTCGTCGAGGTTCGCGGGCGCGCGCCGCGCGTACGCGGCCGCGACGACCGCGGTCTCGGCGAAGCCGCCCTGGTCGCACTCGGCGTAGACGCGGTCGCCGACGGCGAGCGTGGTCACGCCCTCGCCGACGGCGCTGACGACGCCGGCGACGTCGCGCCCGACGACGGGGCGCCTCGGGCGCTTCAGGCCGAACGCCGCGCGGATGAGCAGCGGCTCGCCGCGCATGATCCACACGTCGCCGGCGTGCACGCCGGCCGCCGACACCGCGATCGCGACCTCGCCGCGCCCGGGCGAGGGCTCGGGGACATCGGCGACCGCGAGGACCTCGGCGCCGCCGTAGCCGTTCTGGACGAGCGCGCGCATCAGGCCTCCTGGTACTCGGGCGCGGGCGTGACGACGACGGTTCCGGCCTTGTGCCCGGTGTCGACGAGGCGGTGGGCGCCGGCGACGTCGTCGAGCGGGAGGACGCGTTCGACGAGCGGCGCGAACTCCCCCGCGGCGGCGAGCGCGGCGAGGTGCTCCAGGTCGGGGCGCTTCGCCTCGGCCGAGCGGAGGCCCGTGAACCGCACGATCGCGCGCCGGCGGCCGAGCCGCGTGGTCAGCTGCTGGGCGAGGATCGTCCACGACGGCACGGTGGTGAGGTACCGCCCGTCGGGCGCGAGCACGGCCCGGGCCCGCCGGTACGTCGCCTTGCCGACCGCGTCGAACACCACGTCGAACGGGGCGCCCGGGGCGCCCGCTCGCATCGGGTCCTCGCGCGTGTAGTCGACGACGCGCGCCGCGCCGAGGCCGGCCACGAGGTCGACGTGCGCCGGCCCGCACACCGCGGTGACCTCGGCGCCCAGGTGCGCGGCCAACTGCACCGCGGCCGAGCCCACCGCGCCCGACGCGCCGTTCACGAGCACCCGGCTGCCCCGGCCGACGCGCCCCGCGTCGCGGAGGAACGGCAGCGCGGTCATCGCGCCGTCGCAGATCGCGACGGCGGCCTCGACGGAGACGTCGTCGGGCAGCGGCACGATCGCGCCGTCCTCTCCGACGACCACCGCCTCGGCGTGCGCGCCGCCCTCGGCGCCCGTGGCACCGAACACGCGGTCGCCGGCGGCGAAGTGCGTGACGCCGGGGCCGACGGCGTCGACCACGCCGGCGAAGTCGGATCCGAGCACGGGGTTGCGCGGGCGCCGGAGGCCGAAGGCGAGCCGCGCGAACCACGGCGAACCCGACCGTCCCGCGGCATCCGCTGCCCCGACCGACGCGGCCTGCACCCGCACGCGGACCTCTCCGGGACCGGGCTCCGGTCGCTCCCGCTCCTCGACCCCGACGACCTCGGGGGCACCGTACCGGTGATACGCGGCGATCCTCATGACGCCGACACCTCCTCATGGGGGTACTGGAAGACGTCGTCGAGCGGTACCCCGAACACCCGAGCGATCTGGAAGGCCATCTCGAGCGAGGGCGAGTAGCGGCCCTGCTCGATGGCGATGACGGTCTGGCGGGTGACCCCGAGCCGCTCCGCGAGCTCGGCCTGGGTCATCTCGCCGTGGCGGAACCGGAGGGCGCGGATGTCGTTGGTGACCCGCGTCGGCTTCACCATGCCGGCACCCCCCGGCGGTACATCACGAGCTTCGCGATGCTCGCGAGGATGCTCGCGAGCACGAAGCCGAGGTAGATCACGTTCGCGATCCAGAACCAGTGCACCTGCAGCATCGCGAGGATGAGCGCGCCGACGCCGCCGGCGATGATGAGCGAGTTGCCCACCTGCTCGCCCGCGCGATCGATCTGCTTGTCGCGCACGTCGGCGCGATGGCTCTCGCTCGGCGAGGCGATCTCGAGCACGATGCGCCCGACGATGCCGGCGACGATCGCGCCGCCGATGGTCCACAGCATCGGGATCGCGTAGTCGACCTCGTCGACGGGCGTGCCGGCGGCGAGCTGGGCGAGCACGAGCCAGAGGTAGACCCCGTAGACCACGACCGTGACCACGAGGAACGACCACGTGCCCTTCTCCTCGTACGACATCCGCTCCCTCTTCCTGGCGATGTGAAGAATGTTTGACATGGACAGTGTCAACGATTCTCGACACAATGTCAAGCATTCTTTACACGGCGGATGCCGCGGCCGCGCGGCAGTCAGCACACGCTGGCCGATCGCGCGTCGGGTGGATGCCATCCGCACCGCTCGGCGCCGGCAACGGTGCAGATGGCATCCATTCGCTGCGCTGCGGCCCGCGAGGGTCTGGCGAGCGGCGGTCGACGGACTCGACGGGCGAGGCTCGGCATACCCTCGGCGCGACGACGCGCGGCCGGCGGCGGTCGGCGGCGGTCGGCGGCGGGCGGCGGCCTAGTGGTCGGCGCCGCCGACGAGCTTCAGGCCGACGACGCAGCCGACGAGCCCCGCGATGAGCGCGAGCCGCGCCCACGAGACCTCCGTCTCCCCGGTGACCATGGCCCAGATCACCGTGAGGGCCGCGCCGATGCCGACCCAGACCGCGTACGCGGTGCCGACGGGGATGCCGCGCATGGCCCATGCGAGGCCGCCCATCGACACCACGAGGGCGACGCCGAACACGACCGACGGCCAGAGCTTCGTGAAGCCCTCCGACTTGCCGAGGGCGGTGGCCCAGACGGCTTCGAGCACACCGGAGACGATGAGGACGATCCACGACATGACGGCACTCCTTCGGCCAGTCTTGTCGCGTTCCGGGTACTGGGTTCCCTCGTCCGGGGCCGCCGCGCGGCGACCTGTCCGAAGGCTAGCAACGCCGCCTGATCAGGCCCTGTGCAGGCGCGCGCCCGCGTCGTACGCTGGCGGCATGGCGCGCATCCGCGTGAACGGCGTCGACCTCCACGTCGAGGAGCGCGGCGCGGGAGCGCCGATCCTCGGGATCCACGGCACGCCGAGTTCCGCCGCGCTCTGGGCCGATGCCGCGGAGCGCCTCGCCGGGCACGGGCGGTGCCTCACCTACGACCGGCGCGGGTTCGTCCGCAGCACCGGCGCCGAAGCGGATGCCGCGACGAGCCTCGACGACCACGTCGCCGACGCCGCGGCGCTGCTCGAGCAGGTCGGCGCGATGCCGGCGGCGGTCGTCGGCCGCAGCACGGGCGGCCTCATCGCGCTCGAGCTGGCGCGGCGGCATCCCGAGGCCGTCTCGGCGCTCGTCCTCCTGGAGCCCGCGCTCTTCACGATCGACGCCGCCACTCGGGCCTGGGCCGCGGACGCGCGCGACCGGATCGCCGCCGCGGCGGCCGTCGACCCCGACCGGGCCGCCGAGGCCGTGTTCCGCGTGGCGCTCGGCGACGACGCGTGGACCGGCCTGCCCGCCGGGGCCCGCGACGCGTTCGCGGCCGCGAGCGGGGGCGTGCTCGCCGAACTCGCGGGCGACGGGCTCGACCTCTCCGCGCATCCGCGGCGCTACGTCGCCGGGGAACTCGACGCGGTGCGATCGCCGACGCTCGTCGTCGTGGCGGACGCGTCGCCCGAACCGCTCCATCGGGCCGCGGAGTGGATCACCGACCGCCTGGTGGATGCGCGTCGGTCCGACGTGGCCGGCGGTCACCTGATCGACCCGGCCGATCCCGTGGTCCTTGCGTTCCTCGACGCGCACGCCGCGGCCTAGCCCCCTGGGGGTGCGACGACGCGCGGCGGCACCTCAGCTCCCGGCGAGCCCCGTCGGCGAGCCGCCGCCCGCCTCGGCGACGCGATCGGCCGCGAAGCGCGACGGCGCCGAGCCGGAGCCGTCAGCGAGGTCGGCGAGGATCCGCCCGACGACGGGCGTGAACTTGAACCCGTGCCCCGAGAACCCCGCACCGACGACGACCGGCCCGATGCGGTCGAGCACGAAGTGCTCGTCGGGCGTGGTCGTGTACGTGCAGCTGATCGGCGTCACCGCGTCGGCGTCGACGCCGGGCAGCCAGTCGCGCGCATAGCGCTGCAGGTCGGCGAGCTGGTCGGGCACGGGCAGGAAGTCGCGCGCGTCGGAGTCGACGACGGGACCGACGCCGTGCCATCCGGCCTTCACGCCCTCGCCGGGCGTCAGCATGCCGTAGACGGGCGAGCGCCAGTAGCCGTACCCGTCGGCGGCGGCCCCCGGGAAGTGGTTGTAGCTCGGCCACGGCATCGACTCGTCGCGCACCGCGAAGTGCGCGGGCCCCTCCTGCGTGACGACGAGCGGCGGCAGCGCGAGCCCGCCGACGAACTTCGTGGTCCAGGCGCCGAGGGTCACGACCGCCGTGCGAGCCTCGACGACCTCCTCGACGCCGTCGTCGGTGACGGATGCCACGCGCACCCGGTCGTCGTCGACGACGTCGATCCGCGTGGCCCTCGTGCGGTGGCGGACGTCGGCGCCGGCGGCCGCGGCGGTCGCGTGCAGCGCGCCGATCGTCGCATCCGCGTCGACCCGGCCCGCGCGCTCGTTGAACAGGACCCGCGTGTCGAAGCGGATGCCGGGCCAGCGGCTCGACGCCTCCTCGACCGGCAGGAACTCGGCCGGGATCCCGGCGGCCGTGAGCGCCGCATGCACGGCGTCGAAGTGCGGGGCCGGACCGTGGTTCGCCACGCCGACGAGCTCGAGCAGCGACGTCCCGGACTCCGCCTCCAGCTCGCGCCACAGCGGCAGCGCCTCGACGAGCATCGCGACGTACGCGGGATCGGCGTAGCCGACGTTGAAGTTGCGCGACGCCCCGTGCGACGCGCCGATGCGGTGGCCGGGTTCGAAGCGCTCGAGCAGCGTCACGTCGCGGCCGCGTCGGGCGAGCTGCCACGCCGTCGCGGCGCCCATCGCGCCGCCGCCGACGACGACGGTCTCCGCTTGCCTGACGTCGCTCATGCCGTCCCCTCGCTCGATCGGTCGTCGATGACTCCGTTGAAGTGCTCGACCACGGGGAACGGATCGTAGAACCCGTGCAGCAGCTCCCGCCATCGCGCGTACTCGGGCGACCCGCGGAACCCGGGATCGTGGTCCTCGAGCCGGTCCCAGCGCACGAGCAGGAGGTACTGGTTCGGCGTCTCGACCGAGCGCGACAGTGCCAGGTCGACGAAGCCGGGCATGCCGGCGATGATCGACCGCGCCTCCGCGAAGGCGGCCTCGAACGCCGCCTCGCGGCCGGGGACGACGGGAAGGATCGCGTGCTCGAGGATCACTCGCCCAACGCTACCCGCGACGGCGTGGCAGGCGTTCGCGCAAGATCGGCAGTCGGCGCCGGCGCCCTGGCACGTCCGGGGCGGCACGATGGACGCATGGACCTCGACGACACCATCGCCCTCATCGTGATCGACGTGCAGCAGGGCTTCGACGACGCCGACTACTGGGGCGAACGCGACAACCCCGACGCCGAGGCGAACATCGGCCGGCTGGTCACGGCCTGGGCGGATGCCTCGGCGCCGATCGTGCTCGTCCGCCACGACTCGCGCGAGCCGGGCTCGCCGCTCGCGGCCGGCACGCCGGGCAACGCGTTGAAGCCCGTCGTCGCCGACGCCCCGCACGACCTGTTCGTGACCAAGAACGTCAACTCGGCGTTCTACGGCGCCCCCGACCTGCACGCGTGGCTGGGCGAGCGCGGCATCCGCCGGCTCGTGGTCTGCGGCATCCAGACCAACCAGTGCGTCGAGACGACCGCGAGGATGGCCGGAAACCTCGGCTACGACGTCGTGCTCCCGATCGACGCGACCCACACGTTCGACCTCGAGGGCCCGGGCGGCGTGCGCCTCGCTGCGGCGGACCTGGCGCGTGCGACGGCGGTGAACCTGCACGGCGGCGGCTTCGCGACCGTCACGACGACCGACGATGTGCTCGCCGCGTAGGAGACGCGTCCGGGGCGCGCCGCCCCCGACGCCTCGAGGATCCGTCGACGCCGGACTCCCTCAGGCGTAGCATTCGCGGTATGGCGCAGCTCGCGGCCATGCGTGGCTCGATGCACGGACTGCTGGCGGCGATCGGTTCGATCTCCGTTCTCCTGCTCGCAGGCTGCGCGGGCTCGGGCTCGGGCTCGGGCTCGGGCTCGGGCGGTGAGACCGACCCGACCGAGTCGCCGACCGTCGCCGCCGTCGACACCGACTCGCCGTACCCGGACAGCGTCGCGGTCCTCGGGCACTCGGCCGCGACGGGGGCGAACTCGGATCCGGACCGGCCCGGTCAGGATGCCCTCGAGAACTCCTGGGCGACCGGGTCGAACCCGGACGTCCGAAGCGTCGCGTCCCGCGTGGCGGAGGAGAATCCGGCCGCCGCTGGACGTGCCTGGAACTACGCCGTGGACGGCAGCGGCCTCGAGTCGCTGAAGGCCCAGGCCCGGAAGGCCGTCGCGACGGACGACGTGCCGGAACTGTTCCTCATCGTGACCGTCGACAACGACATGCGCTGCGACGGGACGGACGCCGAGAACTACGAGCCCTTCGCGGAAGGGCTCGGCGAGGTGCTCGACACGCTCGAGCAGGGTGCTCCTGACTCGCGCGTGATGATCGTCTCCCAGTGGGGAACCGTGCAGGCCTGGGCCGATGCGGTGTACCCGGTGTCGCCGGCGACGCTCGGCGACTCGGGCCCGTGCGGACTGCTGGACCCCGAGACGCAGCAGCTCGATCCGGCTCGGATCGACGGACTCCAGTCCATCGTGGAGGAGTACCAGGCCCGCGTCGACGCCGAGTGCGCTGCACGATCGAATTGCGAGACCGACGGCGGTGCCGCGCGCGCGTTGCCCGTGAACCTCGACACGCTCAGCTCGGACCTCAACCACCTCGCACTCGCCGGGCATGCCGCGCTCGCCGAGCTGGTCTGGCAGGCGCTCTTCCCCTGACCGCCTCCGCATCCGGCCCGGATTGCACCCGGTTACGGGCGGCGGTGGCCGATGCGACGAACGGGACTACCGTGTCCCCATGGCAGACCGCGAATACGGCTTCAAGACCCGCGCCATCCACGCGGGCAACATCCCCGACGCCGAGGCGGGCGCCCGCGCGCTCCCGATCTACCAGTCGAGCGCGTTCGTCTTCGACGACACGGCGGATGCCGCGGCGCGCTTCGCGCTGCAGAAGTACGGCAACATCTACTCGCGCCTGGCGAACCCGACGGTCGCGGCGTTCGAGGAGCGCGTCGCGAGCCTCGAGGGCGGCCTCGGCGCCGTCGCCACCGCGAGCGGGCTGTCGGCGCAGTACATCACCTTCGCGAGCCTCGCCGGCACGGGCGACCACATCGTCGCCTCGGCCAACCTCTACGGCGGCTCGATCACGCAGCTGGACGTCACGCTCCGCCGCTTCGGCATCGAGACGACGTTCGTCCGCTCGTCCGACCCGGCCGACTACGCGCCCGCGGTCACCGAGCGCACCAAGGCGATCTTCGTCGAGACGATCGCGAACCCGTCGGGCGAGATCGCCGACCTCGAGGGTCTCGCCGACGTCGCCCACGCGCACGGCATCCCCCTCATCGTCGACTCGACGATCGCCACCCCGTACCTCAACCGCCCCATCGAGTGGGGCGCCGACCTCGTCACCCATTCGGCGACGAAGTTCCTCGGCGGGCACGGCACGACCCTCGGCGGCGTCGTCGTCGAGTCGGGCCGGTTCGACTGGCACTCCGAGAAGTTCCCGCTGTTCGGCGAGCCGGTGCCGAGCTACGGCGGGCTGCAGTGGTCGGGCAACTTCGGCGAGTACGCGTTCCTGACGCGGCTCCGTGCCGAGCAGCTGCGCGACATCGGCCCGGCGCTCGCACCGCACTCCGCGTTCCTCCTCGCCCAGGGCGTCGAGACGCTGCCGTACCGCATCCAGGCGCACATCGACAACGCGCGCGCCGTGGCGGAGTGGCTCGACGACGACCCGCGCGTCGAGCGCGTGTTCTGGGCGGGCCTGCCCGACCACCCGCACTTCGAACGGGCGGCGAAGTACCTGCCGAAGGGCCCGGGCTCGGTGTTCAGCTTCGAGGTCAAGGGCGGCCGCGAGGTGGGCCAGAAGCTCATCGAGTCGGTGAACCTCGCCAGCCACCTCGCGAACATCGGCGACGCGAAGACCCTCATCATCCACCCCGCGTCGACGACGCACGCGCAGCTCACCGACCAGCAGCTCGTCGACGCGGGCGTCCTGCCCGGCGTCGTGCGCCTCTCCGTCGGCATCGAGGACGTCGAGGACATCATCGCCGACCTCGACCAGGCCCTGACCGCCGCGACGCGCGACCGCGTCCTGACCGCCGTGGGAGGCGACCGATGAGCATCGCGAGCGAGACGGACGTGGCCGTGACCGGGACGGATGCCGCGGCCGACGTCGAGACCGTGCGGCTCGTCAACGGCCTGTCGTGCGAGCTGCCCGCGAGCTCGCCGCTGGCGAAGCTCCTGAAGTCGCAGCGCACGTGGATCGGGCCGGACGCGAAGCAGCGGCTCCGCATCCTGAACGCGGCGAAGTCGGTCGCGATCGTCGGCGCCTCGCCGAAGCCGCAGCGCTCGAGCTACTTCGTCGGCACGTACCTGCAGCAGTCGAGCGACTACCGCGTCTACTTCGTGAACCCGAACGAGACCGAGATCCTCGGCCGGCCGGCGTACGCGAGCCTGCAGGACCTCCCCGAGGTGCCGGACGTCGTCGTCGTGTTCCGCCGCGGCAGCGACATCCCGTCGGTCGTCGATGAGGTCGTCGCCGCGGGCGCGACGACGATCTGGGTGCAGCTCGGCATCTGGAACGAGGACGCGGCGTACTACGGCGAGGAGCAGGGGCTCACGGTCGTCATGGACCGCTGCATCAAGGTGGAGCACGCGCGCTTCCACGGCGGGCTTCACCTGCTCGGCTTCGACACGGGGCAGATCACGAGCCGTCGCGGCGGGCGCTGAGCCCTCGCCGGGGCGCCCGGCCCCGCACCGGCTCACCCCGTCGCGGCGTCGTACTCGGCGCGCAGGTACTTCGGCGCCTGCACGCGCCACGCCTCGGTGACCAGTTCGACGAGGTGCTCGCGGTCGATCGCGCCCAGGCGGAAGGCGACCTTGGGCTCACCCCATGGTGTCGTCGTGCGGAGGAACACGTCGGGCGCCATCTGGACGAGGGCGAGCGCGTCGACGGGATCGGCGACCTTGACCCCGACCACGGGCTCGGCGGCGATGATCTCGCGCACGTCGGCGGGGATGCTGGGCCACGGATGGCATTCCCAGGCGTAGAGCCTGCGGCGCACGAACCACGCGGCGCCGCCCGTCATCGCGCGCTCCTCGCTCCCGGGCAGCCCGTCGGCGGTGTCGCGGAGGTCGTCGATGGTGGCCACGACCCGAGGCTACGCCGGCCGTCCGACCGGGCGGCCCTCAGGCGGCGGGCGCGGTGGCGACCGCCGGGCCGCCGCCGGTCCCCGGCACGTCGATGCCGTAGGCCAGGATGTGCACCGGCGTCCCGTCGGGTCGCTCGAACGTGAACTCGCGTTCCGCGATCCGCTCGAATCCCATGCGCTCGTAGAGACGTCGGGCCGGGCGCATCTGCTCGCCCGTGTTCAGCACGACCCGACGGATGCCGCGGCTCGCCGCCAGCGCCAGCACGTGTCGCACGATCGCCTCGCCGACCCCGCGACCGCGGGCCGCCGCCGCGACCCCGAGGAAGCGGAAGTCGAGCTCGTCGTCGTTCCTCGCGACCGCGGACATGCGCCGGTCCGGGCGGGGCGTCGTGACGGTGCCGAGCACGTCGCCGGTCGCGGCGTCGACGGCGACCCACACCTCGTGCTCCCGGGCGCGGTCCGCGACCGCCTCGATCTCGTCGAGGTAGGCCTCGGTCAGCTCGTAGTCGCCGGCGTAGGCGTCGCGGACGAGTCGGCCGACGAGCGACGACTCGTCGTCGCGCATGCGTCGGAACTGCAGCGCGCCTGCGGCGGGGGTGGACGGCGTGCGCCGCGGCGCCGGATCGGTCGTGGACATCCGCACCAGCCTACGCGTGCGCGCCTGAGGCTCCGCCGAGTCGCGACCTTCGCACGACACCACCGTGACACCACGTATCCGCACTGGGTGACACCACCATGCTTGACCTGACACCATTATGGTGTCATCATGGTGTCATGGACTTGAATCCGTACGTCGACGACCTCCAGCATCGTCTCGCAGTCGCCGCCGAGTTGGGCGGCGACGAGGCGCTCGACCTCGCCCGTCGCCTGAGCGCGCCGCTCGACGCGGCCACCCGGCTCGTGCTGCTCGAGGCCCTGTCGGCCGCGGCCGGCGAGATCACGGCCGAGCTCGCCCCGGGATCGGTCGACGTCCGTCTTCGCGGCCGCGACCCCGAGTTCGTCGTGACCGCCGCCGCGACGACGACGTTCGAGCCCGCCTCCGACCTCTCCGCGGCGGCGGCCCTCCCGGCGGCGGTGCCGCTCGACGAGGCGGCCGCGACCAGCCGCACCACGCTCCGCCTCCCCGACCAGCTGAAGGCCCAGGTCGAGCAGGCCGCGGCCCGCGACGGCGTCTCGGTGAACACGTGGCTCGTCCGTGCGATCGCCGCCGCCGTCGCGCCCGCTCCTGGGCAGCGCCCCACCGACACCCGCCCGGCCGAGGGCGACGCGAACCGCGTCACCGGCTGGGTCCGCTGAACGACCGTCACCGAGGAGTCGCCATGACCACCTTCCAGACCCCCGAACCCATCGTCGTCGACGCCGACCTCGGATGGGGCGACCTCCACGTGGTCGCCTCCGACCGCGGCGACACCGTCGTCGAGGTCCGTCCCGCCGACGCCGAGAAGCCGGGCGACGTCAGGACCGCCGCCGACGCGAAGGTCGAGCTCGTCGGCGACGTGCTCACCGTGCGCACCACGAAGGGATGGCTGCACTACACCCCGTTCGGCGGCGCCGGCCAGGTCGACGTCGCCATCCGGGTGCCCGAGGGCTCCGAGGTGCGCGGCGCCACCGGGGCGGGCCGGCTCCTCGCCGAGGGCGTGTTCGGCGCCATCGGCTTCCGCACCGGCGCGGGCGACGTGCGGGTCGACGAGGCGGAACGGGTCACCGCCCGCACCTCGTCGGGCGCGATCGTCATCGGTCGCGCGACGGGCGCCGTCGAGCTCACGTCCTCGGCCGGCAGCATCCGCATCCGGGAGCTCTCGGGCGAGGCGCAGATCAAGAACCCGAACGGCTCCACGACGATCGGCGAGGTCACCGGCACGCTCGTCGTGCAGGGCGCCCACGGTGACGTCACGGTCGCCGACGCGCGCGGCTCGGTCACCGCGAAGAGCAGCTACGGCAACCTGCTCGTCGAGCGCATCGACGGCGGCCGCGTGCAGCTCGAGGCGGGGTACGGCGGGATCGAGGTTGGCGTCGCCGAGGGCACGGCCGCCTGGCTCGACGTCTCGAGCCAGCACGGGGCCGTCCGCAACACGCTCCAGCCCTCCGACGCGCCCGGCGCCGATGAGAGCGCGGTCGAGTTGCACGCCCGCACGAGCTGGGGCGACATCCTCATCCGCCGACCGAGCTCCACGGCCGCCCGCTAGGTCGCCGCACCGCGGCCGCAGGACCCGCGGATCGGTCCACGTCCGACGTCGGGCGGTCGAGCGCGCCTGCAACCACCACGAACACCGCACCCACGCGCCGCACACTCCGTGCCCCGCGTTCCCGATGAGAGACGGAGATCCAGATGACCATCGATCAGAACCCGGCTTCTGCCATCCGCGTGCATGGGCTGGAGAAGGCCTACCGGAAGGACCGGCCGGTGCTGCGCGGCGTCGACTTCGACATCGCGAAGGGCAGCATCTTCGCCCTCCTCGGCTCGAACGGCGCGGGCAAGACCACCGTCGTGAAGATCCTGTCCACGCTGCTCCGCGCCGACGCCGGCACGGCGGAGGTGAACGGCGTCGACGTCGCCGCGAACGGGGCGGCGGTCCGCGCGTCCATCAGCCTGACCGGCCAGTTCGCCGCGGTCGACGAGATCCTGAGCGGGCGCGAGAACCTGGTCCTCGTGGCACGGCTGCGGCACCTGCCGGCCCCGGGCCGGATCGCCGACGACCTGCTCGCGCGGTTCTCGTTGACCGAGGCAGGCGGCCGGAGGGTCGCCGAGTACTCGGGCGGCATGCGCCGCCGCCTCGACCTCGCGATGAGCCTGATCGGCGACCCGCCGGTCGTCTTCCTCGACGAGCCGACGACCGGGCTCGACCCGCAGGCACGCCTCGAGGTGTGGCAGGCGGTGCGGGCGCTCGCCGCGAACGGCACGACCGTGCTGCTCACCACGCAGGTCCTCGACGAGGCGGAGCACCTCGCCGACCGCATCGCGATCCTCCACGAGGGACGGATCCTCGTGAACGGCACGCTCGCCGAGCTGAAGCGGCTCCTGCCGCCGACGACGGTCGAGTACGTCGAGAAGCAGCCCACCCTCGAGGAGGTCTTCCTCGCACTCGTCGGGGACCACGGCCCGGGCGATGCGGCCCCGACCGCCACCACCGCCACCACCACCACGACCGGAACGGAACGATCATGACCACCGCATCCGCGACGATGCCCACGACGACGCACTTCCTCGGCGACACCGCCGTCCTCACCGCCCGGTCGCTCCGGCACATCACGCGCAGCCTCGACACGATCATCACGACCGCGATCATGCCGATCGCCTTCATGCTGCTGTTCGTGTTCGTGTTCGGCGGTGCGATCGACACCGGGTCGGACGTGCCCTACGTGGACTACCTGCTGCCCGGCATCCTGCTCATCACGGTCGCCTCGGGGGTGTCGTACACGGCCTACCGCCTGTTCCTCGACCTGCAGGGCGGGATCTTCGAGCGGTTCCAGTCCATGCCGATCGCGCGCTCGAGCGTGCTGTGGGCCCACGTGCTCACGTCGCTCGTCGCGAACCTCGCGTCCGTCGCGATCGTCGTCGGCGTCGCGCTCCTCATGGGCTTCCGCACGGGCGCCGACGTGCTCGCGTGGCTCGCGGTCGGCGGGATCATGGTCCTGTTCACGCTCGCCCTGACCTGGCTCGCCGTGATCCCGGGCCTCACGGCGAGGTCGGTGGACGGCGCGAGCGCGTTCTCCTACCCGCTCATCCTCCTGCCGTTCATCAGCTCCGCGTTCGTGCCGACGGAGAGCATGCCCGGACCGGTCCGCGTCTTCGCCGAGTACCAGCCGGTGACGGCCATCGTCGACGCCATCCGCGCCCTGTTCGCCGGCCAGCCGGTCGGCGCCGACATCTGGATCGCGCTCGCGTGGCTCGTCGGCATCCTCGTCGTCGCCTACGGCTTCGCGATGCTGGCCTACCGCCGGCGACGCGCGTAGCGCGGCACGCACCGGGCCGGGGACCCTCCACGGGTCCCCGGCCCGGCGGCGTCAGGACCCGAGGCCCTCCTGCCACTCGATGAGGTCCGCGATCTTCGCGATGAGTTCGGCGTCCTGGAGGCCGTGCGCCTTTGCCGTACGCGCACGATTCTTCGACTCCGCGGCGAATCCCTGCGTGTGCTGCGACGTAGCCTTGAGGGGTGACAGCGTTCGTCTCAGCCCTCGACCTGTTCTCGATCGGCATCGGCCCCTCGAGTTCCCACACGGTCGGACCCATGCGGGCCGCTCGGATCTTCGTCGACGGACTCGATGCGGACGGACGCCTCGACCGCGTCCGCCGGGTCACGTGCTCCCTTTACGGCTCGCTCGGTGCGACGGGCCTCGGCCACGGCACGCCCGACGCCGTCATCGCCGGCCTCGGCGGACTCGCCCCGCACGACTGCGACCCGGACGACGTGCGCAGCGCCTGGACCCGGCTCGCCGACGGCGCCGAGGTCCGCCTCGCGGGCCGCCACTCGGTGCGGATGGCGCAGTCCGACGTGGCGCTCGAGCCGCGGACCCGCCTTCCCGGCCACCCGAACGCGCTCACGCTGCAGGCATGGGGCGACGACGACGCGCTGCCGCTCGCCGAGGCGACGTACTACTCGGTGGGCGGCGGGTTCATCCGGCGCGACGGCGACGCACCCGAGCAGGCCGAGGCCCTGCGCCATCCGCTCCCCTACTCGACCGCCGCCGAGCTGCTCTCGCTCTGTGAGGAGCACGGCGTGAGCCTCTGCGACGTCGCCTGGCGCAACGAGATCGCCGTACACGGCGAGGAGGGCATCGTCGCGGGCCTCGACGCGATCTGGGACGCGATGGCCGAATGCGTCGAGCACGGACTCACGACCGAGGGCACGCTGCCGGGCGGCCTCCGCGTGAAGCGACGCGCGCCCGAAGTGCGCCGCCGCCTCGAGGAGTACGACCGCGACGAGCACGTGCGCGACACGTCGACGGAGTGGCTGCACGCGTTCGCCCTCGCGGTCAACGAGGAGAACGCCTCCGGCGGCCGCGTGGTGACCGCGCCGACGAACGGTGCGGCGGGCATCATCCCCGCGGTCGGCCACTACTACCTGCGGTTCGTGCCCGGCGCCGACCGCGAGGGCATCCGGCGCTACCTGCTCACCGCCTCGGCGATCGCGAGCCTCGTGAAGAAGAACGCCTCGATCTCCGGTGCCGAGGGCGGATGCCAGGCCGAGGTCGGTTCGGCGTGCGCCATGGCCGCCGGCGGCCTCTGCGCCGTGCTGGGCGGCACGCCGCAGCAGATCGAGAACGCCGCGGAGATCGCCATGGAGCACCACCTCGGCCTCACGTGCGACCCGGTCGCCGGGCTCGTACAGGTGCCGTGCATCGAGCGCAACGCGATCGCGGCCTCGACGGCCGTCTCGGCAGCGCGCCTCGCCCTGCACGGCGACGGCACCCACATCGTCTCGCTCGACACCGTCATCGAGACCATGCGCCAGACCGGCATCGACATGATGACGAAGTACAAGGAGACGAGCGAGGGCGGTCTCGCCGTCAACGTCATCGAGTGCTGACGCGCCCGTGTCCCCCGGATGGGTCCCTTCCACGCCGAGCGTCACCTCTGGGAAGGTAGCCGGGTGGATCCCTCCTCCTTCGACCCGACCGCCTTCGGCCTCCTCGGCCTCGTCATCGGCCTGATCGTCTACCTCGCCTTCATCGCGCTGAGCGTGTGGATCGCGTACGTGATCATCAAGGCGGCCGTCAGGAACGGCCTGCGCGAGCACACGCTCTGGCTCGAGCAGCGTCGCGGCCCGTTGCGCTGACCGTCGCCGCAGGCCTGACCGGCCGACGCATCCGGCTGCCGACGCCCCCTAGCAGGCGCACTCGATCGCGGGCGCCGAGCTCGCCACGTTCGTCAGGGTGTCGACCGCCCGGTGCTCGCGGCCGCCGTCGTGCTCGATCTCGAAGCCCTCGCGCACCCAGTACTCGAAGCCGCCGAGCATCTCCTTGACCGGGTGCCCGAGGGTCGCGAACGCGAGCGCGGCACGCGTCGCGCCATTGCACCCCGGCCCCCAGCAGTAGACGACGACGGGCGTGCCCGGCGCGATGCGCTCGCGCGCGACCTCCGCCACGCGTCGACCCGGCAGATGCACGGCACCGGGGATGCGGCCGGCGGCCCACGCCGCCTCGCTGCGCGTGTCCACGAGCACGAAGCCGGGGTCCGGCTCCGCCAGCGCGCCCGCGACGTCCGACACGTCGGTCTCGAAGCCGAGCCGGCCCCGGAAGTGGCGGACCGCGTCCTCGGGCGTCGCGACGTGGTCGAAGAGGCCCGCGGCGGGCACGGCGGCGAGCGGCGGGGCGGCGGTCGGGTTCGCGGTCGTCATGTCCCGATCGTCGCATCCGCCGACGCGCACCGGCCGGTCGCATCCGGTCGGCGATGCGCGAGATCCCGCCAAGCCGATCCGCGGCTCCCGGCCGTCCGGGCCCGGCGGTCCGCCGGGCGGACCGACGTCAGGCGCCGCGCAGGAACGCCGCGATCGCGGCGCCGAGCGCCGCGAGGTCCTCCACGTGCGCGAGCTCGCGCGCCGAGTGCATCGACAGCAGCGGCGGGCCCACGTCGACCGTGCGGATGCCGAGCCGCGTGGCCGTCAGCGGGCCGATGGTCGAGCCGCACGGGATCGCGTTGTTCGACACGAACTCCTGGGTCGGCACGCCGGCCGCACGGCACGCGGCCGACCAGAGCGCGGCGCCCGCGGCATCCGTCGCGTACCGCTGGTTCGCGTTCAGCTTGAGCAGCGGGCCGCCGCCGAGCACGGGCCGGTTCACGGGGTCGTGCCGCTCGGGGTAGTTCGGGTGCACGGCGTGCCCGGCGTCGCTCGAGACGTGCCACGACGCGGCGAACGCGCGCCGGGTCTCCTCGACGCCGGCGCCGAGGCCGTCGCCGATGCGGGCCAGCACGTCCTGGAGGAACGGGCCGCTCGCACCCGAACGCGACTCCGATCCGAGCTCCTCGTGGTCGAACGCCGCGACGACGCTGATGTGGCCCGCGTCCGCGGGTGCGTCGAGGATGGCGGTGACGCCGGCGTGCACGGACGTGAGGTTGTCCATGCGACCCGACGCGAGGAACGCCCCGTCGCGGCCGAAGCGCGCGGGCGGCGAGGAGTCGACGACGTGGACGTCGTGGCCCGCCACCTCGTCCGGGTCGATGCCCGCGATCGCGGCCAGGTGCGCCACGATGTCCGCCGGCTCGCCGACGGGCTCGACGCCCCAGATCGGCTGCACGTGGCGCTGCTTGTCGAGCGTGAGGCCGTCGTTATTGACGCCGCGGTCGAGGTGGATCGCCAACTGCGGGATCCGCAGCAGCGGGCCGGTCGCGACGAGGTGGGTGGCGCCGTCCCGAGTCGCGAGGCGGCCGGCCAGCCGGAGCTCGCGGTCGAGCCACGAGTTCAGCAGCGGACCGCCGTACACCTCGACGTTCGCCTGCGAGAGGCCGCCCGCGGCGCTCGCGGGATTCGGCTTGAGCTTGAAGGACGGCGAGTCGGTGTGCGCGCCGAGGATCCGGAACGGCGTCGTCGGGCCGGCGCCCTCGGGCTGCACCCAGGCGATCACGGCGCCGTCGCGGACGACCACCCGGCGACCGGGACCGGTCGGCCACGCATCGCGTTCGTCGAGGCGCTCGAACCCGGCCTCCTCGAGCCGCCGCGCCGCCTCCTCGGCGGCGTGGTACGACGACGGCGATGCCGTCACGAACGCGGTGAAGTCCTCGATGTACGCGTCGACGTCAGGGGTGCCCATCCCTCCATCTTCCCAAACCCGACGCGGGCGCCCGAATCGGGGCGGGATCCGCCGGCGGCGAGACGCGTCAGGCGAACCGCAGCGCCGTCTGGAGCCGCGAACGGACTTCCATCGCGTCCGCGCCGCCGAGCACGGGCGCCCCCGGGATGCCCTCGCGGATCGCGCTCGCGAGCCGCGAGCGCCGCACGAGCACCGCCGCCGCGCCGCGCACCGAGCCGCCGACCTCGAGCGGCACAGCCGCATCCTCATCGGGGACGACGACCACGAGCGCGGTCGGCTTCACCCGGGCCGGCCGGGTCACGGACTTCGCCCGCGCCGCGAGCTCCCGGATCGGCCGCTCCCCCGCGAGCGCCTCGCCGATCAACTCTCCGCGCTTGAAGGCGACCGGCCCGCCCCAGTCCTCCGACTGGATCGCGATGAGCCCGGTCGGCCCCAGCACGAGGTGGTCCAGCTTCGGCGGGAGCCCGGCGCCCGCCGCATCCGTCGCCAGGTCGTGCCACACCGTGTAGGCGATCCCGAGCGTCGCGAGGCTGCGCGCCGTCTCCTCCTCGGCGAGCGCGTCGGCGAGCACGTGACGGATGTCGCGGGGCGCGCTGCGCACGAGCGCCGGATCGTACGGGTCGTCGAGCGTCACCCCGCGGCCCGCCCACTCGCGGATCAGGTCGAGGTAGCGCTGGCGCGACCACCCGCCGGGGTGACCGTACGTGCGGGCGAGCGGTCGCGAGTCCCGCCGCGGCCTCGGGGCCGACGGTGCCCAGGCCGCGTGCTCGGGCTCGGCCATGCCCGGACCGTTGCCCCGGTCGAAGGCCGCGCGCGCCTCCGGCGTGCCGACGAGCTCCCACGCGCGCTGGACGGCGTGGAACCGCTCGGCATCGCCTCCCGTGTCGGGGTGGGCGTGGCGCAGCGCGCGCCGGTAGGCGACGCGCAGGGCGGCGGCGTCCGCGTCGGCGGTCACGCCGAGCACCTCGTACGGCGAATCGGAGAGCGGGGAGTCGGGCATGGGCTCGCTTTCAGTGGGCGACCACGAGGATACCGCCGCGATCCGTGTGGTCGCCGAGCCGGGCCGGGGATCGACTCAGTCGGCGACCGGGCGCAGCATCCCGCCGGCGACGAGCTCGCGGACGGCCATGGCGAGCTCGTCCCACAGCTCGTCGCGATCGGCCTCGAGCAGCTCGGCGATCGCGTCGACGAGCACGCCGAGGGGGAGTTCGCCGTCGGCGGCGCCCACGAGTGCGGCGAGCCCGGTGCCGGCGTCGACGACGCGGCCGAAGCCGCCGCCCTGCCGAAGCAGGATGACCGTCGGCTGCTCGGCGCCGGGCCAGTGGTGGCGCTCCTCGGTGACGTCGTCCGCGACCGCGACGCGGAGCGCGCGCAGCCCGTCGTCGTCGAGGGACCCGACGACGTCGGACGCCGCCAGGCACGCCTCGAGGTGCGCGGCGAGCCCGCCGACGACGTCGCCGAGCGGCCCGTGCAGGCGCTCGGCCCGCGCGAGCCCGGGTGCGGTCCCGGCGGCGGGGCGGCGGAGGAGCAGGTAGCCGAAGCCGACCGACTCGACGCCGCGCGCAGCGAAGTCCTCGAGCCACGCGTCGTGGAGGCGCTCGAACGCGGGCGTCCCCGGACGCGTGCCGCCGTCGCGGATCCACGTCTCCGCGTACTCGCTCGGGTCCTGGCGTTCGCGCTCCACGATCCAGTACTCGAGCCCGGCGGCCGCCGCCCAGGCGGCCGCCCGCTCGAGCCCGTCGTCGAGGTCCTCGTCCGCACGCCGGTACTCCCAGTTGCCGAGCAGCTGCGCGACGCCGCCCGGCGCGAGGTGCTCGCCGACACCGCACACGACGGCCTCGACGATCGCGTCGCCGACCATCCCGCCGTCGCGGTACTCGTAGGCCGGCACGTCGCGCTCGCGCGGGGTGATCACGAAGGGCGGGTTGGAGGCGATGCGGTCGACCTGCTCGTCGCCGAGCGGTTCGAAGAGGCTGCCGAGGCGGAATTCGACGCCGTCGATGCGATTGAGCCGGACGTTCAACCGGGCGAACCGGAGGGCCCGCGCGGAGACGTCGCTCGCGATCACGCGCTCGCTGAAGCGGCTCGCGTGCATGGCCTGGATGCCGCAGCCGGTGCCGAGGTCGAACGTCGTGCCCGCCCGGCGCTGGAGCAGCAGGCCGCTCAGGGTCATCGACGCACCGCCCACGCCGAGCACGTACTCCTCGGGCAGCGGCCCGCCGGTCACGAGCTCGCCCGGGTCCGATGCGATCCACCACGCGCCGTCGCCCGCCGCGTCGGCGAACGCGTACGGCCTCAGGTCCATGGCCGGCGCGACCTGGTCGCCGTCCGCCCGCACCATCCCGAGCCCGATCGCGCGGCGCGTGCCGAGGGCCGGCAGCGCCGCCTCGAGGTCGACGGATGCCACCGGCACGCCGAGCACGAAGCAGCGCACGAGCGTCGCCAGCGCCCGCTCAGCGGCCGGCACGTGCTCGAGGGCGCGCAGGGCGGGCACGCGGTGGCCGCGGCGGAGCGCCGCGCCGGGATGGGTGGACTCGGCCGCGGCGCCGCGTTCCCACAGCGCCTCGACGGCCGCGACCGTGAAGCCCGCCGCCTCGAGGTCCGCAGCCAGCGCGTCCACGGCGTCGAGGTCGAGGTCGGGATCGAGGCGGGCGGCGCCTCCGCCACCCGGAGCGGACGGATCCGCGGGATCGCCCGCGTGCTGGCTGGTCACGGACCCATTCAACCAGTCGCGGATCCGACCGTTCCGGCATCCGACCGCGGAGCCCGTCGGGCCGGGCACCCGCCCGGCCGCGAACCGGACCGTCGCGCGTCGCCGGATCGTCATCCGCGCGTCACCGGGCGTCCATGCCCCGACGGCCCGTGTAACCCGGACGACACATGTGCCGCGTAGCGTCGGTTACGATCGGGACGAGCGAGGGGAGGTCGCACATGGGTGAACCGTCCACGCTCGAACGCCTGCGGCAGGACGCACGCGACGAACTGAGCGCGCTCATCGAGTTGCGGTGCCGCCTCGGAGAAGACCCGTGGTCCTTCCTCCCGGAGATGCCGTCGGTCGACGAGCAGGTCGTCGCGACCCTTCGCGAGGAGCGCATGCACTCCGAACGATGGGCCCCCGCGCGCGCCCGGGCCTACCACCCCACCGCGCGTCGCGGCGCCGTGGAGCGCTTCGAGTACGACCTGCTCCGGGAGATCGCGCTCGACCACCCGGAGCTGAGCTCCGCGGTCTGGAACATGATCGGGCGGGTGCCGACCACCTGGTGAACGCAGCTCAGGCCGCGACCGTCGTGCGGGCGGCATGCGCTCGTCGCTGCCCGCGCATCCACGTCACGGAGCCGACGGTCCGCCGACCGCCGAGGCGAGGCCGAAGACGTTCCCGACGATCTCGCGCCGCAGCACGACCTGGTCGCCCACCAGCTGTGCGTCGAACAGCCACTCGACCGGGTTCACGAGACGACCGCCGCGCGGCGGCGCGAGCGCGTGCGACGCACCACGGCGGCGATGCCGCGCCAGCCGAGCAGGAACAGGCCGAGCGTGACGGCGGCCACGATCACGAAGGCGACGGCCGTGCCCTGGCCCACCGCGACCCTGAGCAGCATGCCCACGGCGACGGCTCCGAGCCAGGCGGCGACTCCCGTCGGCCAGAGCGCGAGGGGACGTCGCCATCCGAGGGATGCGGCCCATCCGACCGCCAGGCCGACGAGGAACGGCCACGCCGTCTCCCAGACGCCCGCGGCGTCGATGCCCTCGCGGTGGCTCGCCCGCCCGATGACGGCGAAGACGACGACGAGGGCCGCGTCGACGGCGACGGCCACGGCCGTGCCGCGGGCCGGAACAGCGCCTCGCGGCGCGGGGGCGGGTCGGGTCATCCGACCATCGTAGGTCCCGTCCGCGGTGCGGGGACCGGACGTCGCGTCGGGCTCACCGGCCGTCGGCCGACGCCGTGTCGGTACCGGCGTCGGCCGCGCCGGCTGCGGCCCTGAGCGCCGCCGCCGCGGTGGCCGGCAGGGCGCAGACGAACGCGCGGCACAGGTACGCGGTCGCGACGCCCTCGTGCACGCGGCGCGCCTCGAACAGCTCGAACCCGGCCTCGGCGAACTGCGCCGCCTGGGACTCGGTGACGACCGCCGTGATCGAGCTGGAGAGCCGCCGTGCCGTCTCGACGACGCCGTCGTCGCGGGCATCCCCGGCGGTCACGTCCACGTCCGGGACGACCACTACGAGTTGCACGGGCGGCGTGCCGAGCCGGGCCATGACGCCGAGGGCACCGCCGAACGCGATCGGCCGCGCGGGCGCGATGCCCGCGACCTCGCGCATCGCGCGCGCGGCGAGCTCGCGATACCGGTCCCCCCCGCCCAGCGCCGCGAGGAGGCGCGCGGCGTCGGCGCACGCCGTCATGCCCGACGGCGCCGCCCCCTCGGCGGGATCGTCGGCGAAGCCGAGGCCGCGCGCCGCGAGCACGGGGTCGCCGCCGCCGGGCGCCGCGAACGGCGCAGCGTTCCCGCGCGACTCGGCGGCGTGCGCGGCGGCGTCGACGAGTTCCCGCGCCCGGACCGCGTACTCCGCCTCCCCCGTCGCCGCGGCGAGCCGGAGCAGGCCGCCGGCGAGCATCCCCGAGTCCTCGAGGGTGCCGGGTGCACGCGACGCGACGCCGTCGAGCGAGGCGCGCACCACCGTGCCGTCGTCGCGGACGTGCTCCGCGAGCATCCGGTCGGCGGCGCGCCGCGCCGCCTCGAGCGCGGACAAGTCGCCGAACACCTGGGCCGCTCGTGCGAGCGCACCGATCGCGAGGCCGTTCCACCCGGTGAGCAGCTTGGCGTCGAGCGACGGCGGGTCGAGTTCCGCGCGGGCCGCGGCGTCCCGGCGGTAGTAGCCGCCCTCGTCCCGACGACCGTCGATCACGCTCTCGGAGTCCTGTGCGCTCGCGAACCCGCCCCCCGGCAGCGCGAGGCGCTCGGTGAGGAACTCCACGAGCCCGGCCCCGAGCGAGTCGAGGAACGCCGGGGGGTCCTCGCCCGTCGCCAGTTCCGCCGTGACCGCGAGCAGCAGGGCGTTGTCGGTGAGCATCCGCTCGTAGTGGGGTTCCGTCCAGTCGGCGCGCGTCGCGTACCGGAAGAAGCCGCCCTCGACCGGGTCGCGCAGTGGCGACGCCCCCATGCGGCGAAGCGTGCGCACGGCCATCCGGCGGCCGGACGCCCCGGCCGCCGTGAGGAAGTCGAGCACGGGGGCGACGGGGAACTTGGGGGCGCCGCCGAAGCCTCCGTGCACCTCGTCCTCGTCCTCCGCCAGCCGATCCACCGCCGCCGCCAGCGCGACCGCGTCCGGCAGGTCACCCTCGGTTCGGGTCGTGGCCGCCGCCGCGATCGCTTCTCCGACGGCGTCGGCCGTGCGGTCGAGGTCGGCGCGACGCTCCCGCCACGCCTCGTCGACGGCGTCGAGCACGTCCGTGAACGCTGGCACGCCCGCGACGGCGCGGGGTGGGAAGTACGTGCCGGCGTAGAACGCCCGGCCGTCGGGCCGCGTGAAGACCGTGAGCGGCCAGCCGAGCTGTCGCGTGAACGCGGATGCCGCGGCCAGGAAGCCCGCGTCGACCTCCGGATGCTCCTCCCGGTCGACCTTCACGGGCACGAACCGGGCGTTGATCGCGTCGGCGACGACGGGATCGCTGAAGCTCTCGCGGGCCATGACGTGGCACCAGTGGCACGTGGCATAGCCGATCGACACGAGGAGCGGGACGTCGCGCCGAACGGCTTCCGCGAAGGCCTCTTCGCCCCACGGATACCAGTCGACGGGATTGCCCGCGTGCGCACGCAGGTACGGGCTCAGGGCGTTCGCGAGTCGATTCGCCATCGACCCAGCGTAGGCGCCCTCGATGCGCGATGCCTGGTGGCCGAGGACGTCTGCGGCCCCCGTCCGGCTCTTTCGGTCGTTAACTGCAGAAGAGCCACCCGGCGTTGGGTGGCTCTTCTGGGATGTTGTGTCCGGCGGTGTCCTACTCTCCCACAGGGTCGCCCCTGCAGTAC